>NZ_JADDIU010000099.1 GCF_016464375.1 Bacillus renqingensis | reverse complement strand
TTGGAAAATAATTTTTTGCTACCGCGCTTCGCTTGGTGGCCGTGTAGAAGAACTGACGAACTTCGTTCCTCAGTTCTTCTACACGGAAAAGGAAATACCAAAGGCTCCAATCTATATTGGAGCCTCTTCTTCGAAGGAAAATAAAGTGTATTTTACTTTGTAGATCTCGTGGTTTCTAAGAGTAAGTGTTGTCAATTCCTCGATTATTACATTCCAATCACCTTGTAAATCACGTGTAATTCGTACGTCCAAATAATGATCGCCAATCATCATGTCTAATCGATCATTAACCTCGACACAATAAGATTCTTGTCCAATCCAAACGGCCCAAACATCGTAATCATGCTCATAAACCATGATCCCTTCCATTACAGTCCAACCTCCTCGGCCGCAAGGCGGACAACCTCTTCATCAATCATTGGTTTCTGTTGTTGACAGCCTACTAAAAGACTGTGTGTCGCCAGTGTATTTATAATTCGCGGCCACCCTTGGGAGCGAAGAGCTATGGCTTCTAAAGCTGAATCTTCAAATATTGGCATGTGGCTACCTGCTAGTTTCATATGATGATTGACGTATTGCGGAACCTCTTTTTTCTCTAAGGCATTCATTTGAAAGCGCGTGACTATACGCTGGGCCAAGGGACGATTCTGATTTAGTCCTAGCCTTTCTTTAAGATGGGGTAAACCTGCAATCAATAGGATGAAAGGATTTACGGAATCCATTTGAAAGTTATATAATAGACACAGGTCTTTAAGAAATGCATCCTTTGCCATATGCATTTCATCTAGGATAAAGACAGGGGTGATGCGGCGTTCACTGTATAAACGCTCGACCCCCTGTTGAATTTGACGAAATAACGCTGTCTTTTTAAATTTCGGTTCTTCTCCTAATCCATATGCTAAACCCTGATAAAAATCCATGACACTGCCTGTGGATAAAGGAAAATAGATCACTTTATACTGTGCCTGATGCAGTGTTGAAGAAAACCTGCGAAGACAAAATGTTTTCCCTGCACCAGGTTCACCAATCAGTAGCCCAATGCCTCTTGTTTGTTTTAAATATTCAAATCGGGCTTCCGCTTCACTTAAGGAAGCAGAAACATAAGCATCTTTCACATCTAATTCCTTGGAAAATGGCGTTTTGGAAAGTGAATAAAAGGATTTATACATGGTCTGTTTCCTCTGTTTCTTTCCTCATTTTTGAGAAAGATAAGGGAGAATGCTCACGCTTTACATGCGCATTCACTTCAAAACATACAGGCTGAATTTCTACCACTTCTTTGTTATCCTCATAGATAAATACTTTTTGTTCATCAAAACGCAATTCGATTCGTTGTCCTGCAAATCGGGCTGGAACTTCATATAATTGCTTATCTAAAGAAATGGTACCGTCCGGTCTCACCTTACGGTATTCTCGTTTTAAGAAGATAGGATCCAATGTAGTCGGATCGGAGATCATCTCTATTCGATCTAGCTGTGATTGATACGCTTCAAGTGGTGTTTTCCCATCAAGTGATGCGTGTATTTTGCGGTGGTAATCTTCTTCCAACCAACGCCAAAATCGTTCGTTTAATTCTTCCAACGAGTTTGCGGGTTCTGCATCCAATAATGGATAAAATCTTGTCTGTATAGTTAAGAACAAACGTTCTATTTTACCCTTACTTTGGGGATCGTAGGGTTGAGTATGAGCTAAGGTAATGCCGAGCTGCGCGCATGCAAGTTGTAGCGTTTCAGATCGATAGATCTTCCCGTTGTCCGCATAAAGCATTTTCGGTTTCCCCCGACGAATTATAGCTTCTTTTGTCACCTTTCGTAGCCCTTCAAACTTTTCGGAATGAAAGAATTCCGCGTGGGGAACTAGGCGAGAACAGTCATCGATATAGGCAAATAAAAATGTTTTTTTCTTTTTCCCTTTATAAGAAACATAGGGTCCATGTGACATATCCCCCTGCCACAGAACGTTTACCTTGTCATGTGCGAATCTTTTTCTTTCAGGTTGAACAACTATTGTCTTTCCGGCTAAATTATTTTTATTGAGAAGTCGATTGATAGTTGAATACGATACTTCATCTGGTGATATTTCCCCATCTTTGATTAACTTTTCATAAAATAAAGTGACAGGCATGGATATCAATGATTTTCTTAAATCTAATATATGATCCTGCTGATCTGGGGATATTCGCCTTGATTGACCACGATCTGACCGTCCCCTTGGAATTAACCCTTCCAGCCCCTCACGTCGGTATTTTAAAAACCATTCCTGAATTGTCTTGGCAGCTATTCTTCGTTCTCCATGGTGAGGGACATCATGAACTTTTTCCCCCATCTTCTCTAGATAATCCTTGTGATTCTCATAATTGTGAAGTAATGGGGAAATTAATGAATAGCGAAACAACGCCACATCTCTTTTTTCTTTTTCATTCATATCGGTAACCTCCTTCATTTTGGAAGGATGGCCGGCCATCCGATATTTACAGTTTACAAAAGAGAATCGACATTTTCCATGAAAATTCTATGTGGAATGGATTTTTTTTATTTGGTACAATGAAGGTGCCATGAAATAATTTGAAAATGAGTCCGTTGACTTTCGTAAGAAAGTAGATTCGCCAAAATCTTGGATCATCTTCAATAATTTCCTGGCTTTTTTTGTTTTATCTTCAGGAACAGTCTCAGATGTTCCTTCTTGGCGAAAAAATTGAAGAAGCCAGTTTTGATGAGCATCACTAATAAAGCGTTTGAAATAGAAGTTAGCTCTTTGACGAATGCCATCTGAAAACCTTTCCCCATCCAATTTCCTTTTTAATAGCGATAAAATTGAATCCAGTAGAAATTGAAAGCGTGGAACTATGAAAGAAGGAATGACAGAAAACGTCATTTTACACGCTGGGTTTTGACATATATACCTACAGAACACCAACCTCGTAAGACAATTCTCCTCCTGTATTCCATACCGATAGTAGAAACCGTGCCTATAAAGCTTCTTTTTAATTTTACATACTGGGCAAGAAGAAAAATGGGGGAAGTCATTATTTTTCCCCCTTTCTAAGTAAATCTCTGGACTGACCCCAAAATCGTGATTGATTTGCAAATTAAACACCCCTCTGAAATACTTTGCTAAAACTTTAGCACATTGTTTCAGAGAGGTGAATTAAAAAATCTGAAATATTTTGAAAATATAAGAGGATTATAGAAGAATTAATGTGCGAGATTACA
>NZ_JADDIU010000098.1 GCF_016464375.1 Bacillus renqingensis | reverse complement strand
GGTATCGCGGCGGGTACTTAGAGAGGTCCAAAGGATGCGGAACAAAGAAAAAGGTATCGCCCCGCGTACTTAGAGGGTCCCAAAGGACGCGGAACGAAGAAAAAGGTATCGCGGCGCGTACTTAGAGAGGTCCAAAGGATGCGGAACAAAGAAATAGGTATCGCCCCGCGTACTTAGAGGGTCCCAAAGGACGCGGAACGTAGAAAAAGGTATCGCGGCGGGTACTTAGAGAGGTCCAAAGGACGCGGAACAAAGAAAAAGGTAACGCGGCGCACACTTAGAGAGG
>NZ_JADDIU010000097.1 GCF_016464375.1 Bacillus renqingensis | reverse complement strand
GCGGAACAAAGAAAAAGGTAACGCGGCGCACACTTAGAGAGGCCCAAAGGACGCGGAACGAAGAAAAAGGTAACGCGGCGCGCACTTAGAGAGGCCCAAAGGACGCGAAACAACGAAAAAGGCAGCGTCGCGCGCACATTAAAAAGGCAACAGTCTTTATTGGGATTACTTTTAGTACAAACCCCCAAAAAATACAGGCAAATTGTCTTTACTAGTAGCATGAAGAAGAACCTAAATACGGAATCAAGGAGGCCATTCCCATGGAAAGAGTAG
Organism: Bacillus renqingensis; assembly: GCF_016464375.1. Lineage (GTDB taxonomy): Bacteria > Bacillota > Bacilli > Bacillales > Cytobacillaceae > Neobacillus > Neobacillus renqingensis. Next base: position 3,406 of record NZ_JADDIU010000097.1, on the reverse strand, counting down.
CAAAAGTTGAACGTAAGACAAACGAAACAAATATCAAGCTGGCGTTAGCAATTGACGGCGAAGGCAGCTCCAATCTCGAAACGGGCGTCCCCTTCCTCACCCATATGCTTGACCTGTTTACGAAGCACGGACAATTCAATTTAACGGTCGATGCCAAGGGGGATATTGATGTAGACGACCACCACACAACCGAAGATATTGGCATCTGTTTAGGACAGGCACTTCGTGAGGCACTTGGCAACAAGAGCGGAATTAAGCGCTATGGCAACGCATTTGTGCCAATGGATGAGGCTTTGGCGCAGGTGGTCGTTGACCTCAGCAACCGTCCGCATCTCGAAATGCGCGGCGAATTCCCGGCACAAAAGGTTGGAACTTTTGATACCGAGCTTGTCCATGAATTTCTTTGGAAGCTGGCACTTGAAGCTCGCATGAACCTTCATGTAATCGTCCACTATGGAAAAAACACACACCATATGATTGAAGCGGTCTTCAAAGCCTTGGCACGGGCACTCGACGAAGCAACAACCGTTGACCCACGCATCAAAGGTGTTCCATCGACAAAAGGAATGCTGTAAAAATCCAACAAAATTCAGGCGGTGATTACACCATGATAGGAATCGTTGACTACGGAATGGGAAATCTGTTCAGTGTCAGCAAGGCACTGGAACGGCTTAACGCCGACTATTTCATTACTTCAGATAAAAATAAACTATTACAAGCAGACGCTTTAATTCTCCCGGGGGTCGGCTCCTTTCGTGATGCGATGGAACGGCTCCCTGTAGAAACTATTAAGGAATTTGCCGCCTCTGGGAAGCCGCTTCTCGGCATCTGCCTTGGCATGCAGCTGCTATTCGAAAGCAGTGAGGAAAATGGCTTTACAAAAGGTTTGGGGTTACTCCCAGGCAAGGTTCGCCGTTTCCCCGGAAAAAAAACATCATCATACAAAGTACCGCATATGGGCTGGAACCAGCTTGAGTTCGTCAAATCATCACAGCTTACAGAAAATCTAGCCGAAGATTACGTCTATTTCGTTCATTCATACTTTGTTAATGCGGAAAACTCACCGGTCACCATCGCAAAAACAGACTATCATGAACAAGTAGCGGCTGTAGTTGGTAAAAACAATATCTTCGGCATGCAGTTTCATCCAGAAAAAAGCAGCAAGCTTGGGATGGCCCTGTTAAACAATTTTTTAAAAATGGCGGACGAAAGGAATGCGGTTCGATGGGCTTAACAATTTATCCAGCAATAGATATGCGGGGTGGAAAATGTGTCCGCCTGCTTCAGGGGGATTATGATAAAGAAACGGTATACGGCGATTCGCCATTTGACATGGCCAGCCAGTTTGCCAAAGAGGGAGCAAAGTGGATTCACATGGTCGACTTGGATGGTGCCAAGGATGGCAAACGGGTCAATGACCTGTTTGTAATAGAAGCTGCAAAAAGGCTGCAAACGATTCATATCCAAATTGGCGGCGGAATCCGTACCGAGGAAGATATTGTTCACTACCTTGATAACGAGGTCGACCGCGTGATTATCGGCAGCATCGCCGTATCTAATCCGGCGTTTGCAATCCAGATGATTCAAAAATATGGTGCGCAAATCGCCATTGGCATCGATGCGAAAAATGGTTATGTCGCTACACACGGCTGGTTAGAAACATCTAAAATAAAGGCGATCGAACTTGGTAAACGTTTTGCCGACGCTGGTGCGGAAACCTTTATTTTTACCGATATTGCCACAGATGGAATGCTGTCAGGTCCCAATATTGCAGCGGTCCAAGAAATGGCTGAAATAACAGGTAAAAACGTCATTGCCTCAGGCGGGGTCAGCAGTCTTGATGATCTAAAAAGCCTGGCTGCAACCAAAACCATTAGCGGTGCCATCGTCGGAAAGGCTTTATATGAAAAACGCTTTTCATTAAAAGATGCATTGAAAGAGGTGGACACCGTATGACACTCACAAAGCGGATTATTCCCTGTCTGGATGTAAAAGACGGGCGCGTTGTCAAAGGGGTTCAATTTGTCCAGCTGCGCGATGCCGGCGACCCTGTGGAACTGGCGCGGGCTTACGATGAGCAGGGGGCGGACGAGCTGGTGTTTCTAGACATTTCTGCCTCGGTGGAAGGGCGAAAGACAATGGTAGAGGTTGTGAAAGCTGTTGCTTCTGAGCTGGCAATTCCGTTTACTGTCGGCGGCGGGATTCATTCCCTTGACGATATGAAAAAAATCCTCCGTGCCGGCGCTGATAAAGTATCGCTAAACACAGCGGCAGTTCAGAATCCGGTATTGATTAAAGAAGGGGCGGACTTTTTCGGTTCGCAATGCATGGTGGTCGCAATTGATGCAAAATTCGACCCAGCCATCGACACTTGGCGGGTGTACACCCATGGCGGAAGGAAACCGACTGATAAAAAGGTCATCGACTGGGCGCGGGAAGCGATGGAACTTGGCGCCGGGGAAATTTTATTAACAAGCATGGACAGCGATGGTGAGAAAAATGGCTTTGACCTAGAACTGACGAGAGCAGTCAGCGAAGCGGTCACGATTCCGGTGATTGCCTCGGGCGGAGCAGGCAATGCTGAACATTTTGCTGAAGCTTTTGAAAAAGGAAAAGCAGATGCTGCCTTGGCTGCTTCGATTTTTCACTATAAAGAAACTTCGGTCCATGAAGTGAAAAGCTATTTGCGTGAAAAGGGAGTGACGGTTCGATGAATTCGAACGAGATCAAATTTGATGAAAAAGGACTTGTTCCGGTGATCATCCAAGATGCTGAAACAATGGAAGTATTAACACTGGCTTATATGAATAAGGAATCGCTTGAAAAAACGTTGGAAACCGGTGAAACCTGGTTCTATAGCCGATCCCGTCAAGGGCTGTGGCATAAAGGGGAAACCAGCGGCAACACTCAGGCTGTTGTCGACATAAAGTATGATTGTGATAAAGATGCGCTGCTCGTGCTGGTAAAACCTAAAGGTCCAGCCTGCCACACCGGCGCTGTCAGCTGTTTTTCACAAGGAGTGACCGAGCGAAATCTAAGTTTAGGAGATTACCAGATTTTACAAACGCTTGAAAAGGTGATTATGGAACGGGAGAAAGAGCGTCCCGAAGGAGCCTATACGACCTACCTTTTTGAAAAAGGTGTCGATAAGATTTTGAAAAAAGTCGGCGAAGAGGCGGCAGAGGTCATTATTGCTGCGAAAAACCGCAGCCACGAAGAGCTGAAGTGGGAAGCCGCTGACCTGCTCTATCACTTGCAGGTTTTGCTGGTGGAACAGGGCTTGCCATTCACAGAAGTATTGAAAACTTTAGAACAAAGACACAAGGACCGGTAGCATGTACCGGCCCTTACCCAAACAAATACGAAAAGCCCAGGGTCCACGCTTTCGGATAAAAAAAAGGCGTTA
>NZ_JADDIU010000096.1 GCF_016464375.1 Bacillus renqingensis | reverse complement strand
TGTAACCGTCAAGTAGTTTTGAACACTTTTTGCTAATTAATTTTGAACACTTTAGATATTTACATTTCCCCACCTATCCACTTGAGATGGGTGGGGAAATTGTGCTTTACATCAGAAGGGCATGATTCCAAGTTGCCCCTTTAAATTTGCCTTTTCTTCCTTTAAAACGGAGACTTGCTTCTTTAAATCTTCAATTTCTTCCAACAATCTGTTTATCTTTGTCTTATCATCAATTCCCTTTTCATATGCAGTTCCTTTCCATCTATAGGCATCTAAGAATTTATAGACCTCATCCTCTTCTATCGTGTAAATACCATTATTTTGGATTCCTTGGAGTTCACCCTCATTGAGCCATTGCTTTACCTTAGCCATATCGCATTTCATTCCATATGAATGCATGAGGGAGGTCGCTTCTTGTACTGTTAATTTAGTCATTTGCTTGTCCTCCATTTTAAACACTATTGCGTTTCAACACTTTCTTTTCCGAAAATGGTAGTTCGGTGCTTAATCCTATAGCTATCATTTTCATTCAGCTGGATAACCTCTACCCTATGTAGTAAACGGTCCAGTATCGCTGTAGTAATTCCCTGATCTCCCATTAATTCGCCCCATTCTTCCGGACCCTTGTTTGAGGTAAGAATAATAGAGCTGCGTTCATAAAGATGGTTTATCAGGTGGAAAAACAGATTGGCTTCCCTTTGATCCATCGCCATATACATTAAGTCATCGATAATAACCAAATCCGATTCTTTTATTCGTTTCAGCCTCATTTGTGACTTTCTAATATATTCTTCTGTTTTTAATAGGTGTGTGAGTTCACCCATCGTCGAAAACGCTACTTTAAAACCTTTTTGGATGGCTTCAACTCCTAGCCCAATTGTAATATGGGTTTTACCAGAGCCTGGCGGTCCTAATAAAATTAGGTTGTATTGTTGCTCAAGCCAATTTAGTTCCCTTAATTGATTTATTTGGCGTGTACTTAGAGATGTTTGCTCTTCTATGTGAAACTCGTCAAGTGTCTTTAAATATGGGAAGCTAGCCCATTTTAGTCTCTTTTGAATACCTTTTTCTTCCCGTTTCTTCATTTCGTACATAAGAAGTTCGCCTAGGAATTCTTGATAAGTCCATGATGATTTCTCCGCATTTCGAAGTAATACCGGTAGCTCATCAGCCGTTTCTACCATCCGAAGATGGCGGAATTGATCTTGTAATAGATGTAGACTGCTAGTCATTATAAAACACCCTTCATATATTTTGTGTAATATTCCATTTCCCTTGTTACTGCTGTGGCAGTTGTTGCGTGGCTATTTCCTTTAGCTTCGGTAGAAGCAGGGGATTCATCGTCTTTTTTGTCTTTTAACCGAGTTAAATGCTGTGCAATGTCACGTAAATCATTTGCACTCCACAGCTGTTCTTTTATGCAAACAGCGAGGGCCTCCTCAATTTGAGGGCGGAAATGGGTAATGGCGAATTGAATGACTTGAAATTGATCTCTTACGTATCTCGGATACTGCTGAGCTACTTCATTGACAAATCTTAAAGCACTTTCCTGATCCTTGAATTGTCGAACAATGGTCTCTTTGTATGCTTGAATTCCTTTCGAACGATCTCTTGAATGTTGCCGATTCTTTATCAATTCCCCTTTTCCATGACATATTGAGTGTTTGGCTAGTATTTCTCCTTGTAGATCTGCCCTGATAATGAGCTCTTCGTCCTGTATTTCAAGGTAAACCGTATTATCTCCCTTTGGACGATAGGTTCCCAATGGAACTGAATAACGATTCGATTTATATTTGATAATATTGTCCTTGTGAACAGTTCTTGTTATACTATTTACAAGGTTGCTTTCGAAAGAAAGCAGGGATGTGACTGGTGTAAAGTGTTGCTTTTCGAGGGCGTGCACTTCAACCGGTCTTTTTTTTGTAGTGTGATGTACATTGTAATTTCCTGTCCTTTTCAACCATGCTAAACATTTTTCGTTCCAGGAATCAAGATTTGGAAACACTCTATGTTTCGCAAAGTTCATTTTTACATATTTCACTACATTTTCTACCCTCCCTTTACTCTGTGGGTCTGCTTTTCTACATAAATAAATTCGGAATCCACGTTCTTGCTTATATGCCTGGAATTCCCCTGTTAAGATAATATCTCCAGAGTTTTCGCTAACAGTTATTAAATGATCCTGATCATAAACAATTTCCTTCGTAATTCCTCCAAAGAATTGAAATGCCTTTTCATGACAATGAATGGTATCTCTTGTAGTAAAAGGTTTATCAAG
>NZ_JADDIU010000095.1 GCF_016464375.1 Bacillus renqingensis | reverse complement strand
TGAAATGCCTTTTCATGACAATGAATGGTATCTCTTTATAATGTATCCGTACCATTGGACACTAAAAATGAAAAAATAAGATAAAGATAATGGTATGAGCAAAAAACGAAGAACCTACAAACCTAAAGAAAAAGCGAATATTGTTTTAGAGATATTAAGGGAAGAAAGTACAGTTAATGAAATTGCTCAAAAGTATGGTGTAAGTCCTCAGTTAATCAGCAGATGGCGGACAGAGTTTCTGAACAATATGCCAGCAGTCTTTGACAAAAAAGCTTCGGAATCAGAAAAACTCAAACAAGAATATGAAGCTGAAAAGGAGGAACTTATCAATCAAATTGGCCAACTTACGGTTGAGTTGAACTGGCTCAAAAAAAACAACAACAGGTCTCGGACTGGAGGAAAAAAAGGAACTAATTGAGTTTGAAAATAGCGAGTTGTCCATCAAACGTCAATGTGAATTGCTAGGTTTGTCAAGGTCTACAGCTTATTATCCCATTCAAATTAAGCAACCTACTCAGGAAGAAATCGACATCAAAAATGCCATTGATCAAATACATTTTAATGAGCCGGCATACGGTTGTCGTAGAATCCAACAGAGTTTGGAAAAGCTTGGTTTTACTATTGGCCTAAAACTAACCCGCAGATACATGCAAGAAATGGATATCGTGGCTTTTTATCCAGGACCCAACCTGAGTAAACGTGATTTACAAGAACGAACATACCCTTACCTTCTTCGAAATGTTGGTATCACTCGGAGAAACCAGGTTTGGGGGATTGACATTACGTATTGCGGTACACCAACAGGATTTATGTATCTTGTGGCTATTATTGACTGGTATTCCCGGTTTATTGTGGGATGGGCATTGAGCAATGTCATGAAGACAGATTTTATTATTCGGGCTATCAAGGAGGCGATTAGGGAACACGGCAAGCCCGAAATTATAAATAGTGATCAAGGCAGCCAATTTACATCCAAAGATTACATCGACTGTATCAAAAGTTATGAGACCATTAGCATTAGCATGGACGGCAAGGGAAGAGCAAAGGATAACGCAAGGACAGAACGCTTCTTCCGTTCTTACAAATGGGAAAGGCTTTATTTACTTTACCCTGAAACAGTGCCGGAATTGAAGCAGATGACAGGAGAATACATCGCTCATTATAATTGGCACAGACCACATCAGGCATTGGATTATAACACGCCATCCAACATTCACTTTGCCGACGCTTGGCAAGGATGACTGAACCACAGCGTAGCTGCTTGCCCTTGACCGTGTGCCACTTCTTAGTAAGCACTGGAAGGGGTCGGGGCCCCGCCAGTGGGAACTTAGAAAGTGATTGTCCGTGGTACGCTGTTGATGCGGATGGTTGCCGTAAGTGCATTTTTTTATCCATCCGCCAGCTGGGAACTTACCACGGACACAAACGCGGTCAAGGGTGGTGGGCCCGGGTTAACTACAATTAAAGAAAGGCGATCAAAAACCAAAACGAAAGGAGAAGTAGTTTATCTTAAAAATCCGGATTTTGTGTCTTGACAGAGGGCTACATTACACTTGTAGTAAAAGGTTTATCAACCCATTCCACGTATTTATAACGAGAATGGGAGAGTACAAAGGTAATAAAATATAGTTTAACAGGCTTTTTTTCTTTATTCTTTACGGTTATTTCCCCCCAGTCTACTTGAACCTGTTGGCCCATTGGTAGTTCTTCCACAGCTTCATGATCACGTACCCGGACAACCTTTGGAATATGGTAAATATCCCTTAGTTCCCTAACATATCCTCGAATAGTACTACTTCCAATTATTATCTTTGGGAATTGCTCTTTTATCCAGTCCTCCACTTGGGCCGAAGAAAGATCTGGATGTTCTTTAAGCCAGCTTAATATAAGGTCACGATGTGCATCTAACTTTTTCGTTCTACTACCACTTGATATTACCCATTCAGATGCTTTGTTAAAATTCATGTTTAAATATTTGTAAACTGTGTTTCTAGAAATCCCTAATTTTTTCGCAATAGCTGCTATTTTAAATCCTTGTT
>NZ_JADDIU010000094.1 GCF_016464375.1 Bacillus renqingensis | reverse complement strand
ATTTTAGTACTTGACATATTACCGCAGGACTTTTTCAAGTTCATTTTCTAGCACGTTAGTCATTAAAAACAGAAGCATGATCATCCAATACGGATTTTATAAAGCGTTTTCATAAACAACATCAAACGCTTTACCCTTAGATTTCCTTATTTCTTTTGTGTGAATTTCGTCGGCTGTTCACACAGTGGTTATAAGGTATATGTAGTATACCACTTAGGTATAGTATATTCCACTTTACTTTTATAATCAATAACTTTTTTTACGAAATATTATAAAAATTTGAACTAAAAGGGGTAAAAAAACATGGAAATGTTGAATAATAATAGAAACTTTATTATTATAGTGGTATATATGTGGTATACAATGGGGGTAAACCAGTGGAGAAAGATGTCTTTATTATACGCAATATTGATAAGTTTGCATCCGTTACGGACGCCATTATCTCTCATGGATTTTCATATCATTACCAAGTACTGGAGAAATCTATTTTAGAATCTAATCGTTTTATCAGCAAGGCTTTAAATATCCCGCTTGCTTCTAAAGTATTTTGTTTTGAAAAGGTAAGAGTGGTACAGGATAAACCTAGATCGATTGAAAAAGTATATATAGATTATCAGAAGATACCTGGAATTGAAAACTTTAATTTAAGCAAAGAGTCGTTTTACGCCATTTTAAAAAGAGAGTATGGGATAGAAATTAATCAGAGTGAAGAGGAAATTTTGATTGTTGAGACAAACGAAAAGGAAAGGCAACTATTAAATTTAAATGAAGGTTCTGAGGTATTATTAATCAAGGGAACGACCTATGTTCACAATCATGAACCCTTGGAATATTTTGAGATTGTGTCCGTTACGGATTTCTATAAATTTAGGAGCGAGTCGATTTTATGATGACGAATAAAGCTTTATATGAGCAATTAATGGATAGTATAAAAAAGAAAATCATCGAAGGGGAGTATCAAGTCGGCGATAAAATCATGTCCGAAAGAGCAATGTCCGAAATGTATGGTATTAATCGTCTGACCGTCAGAAAGGCTATTAAGAATCTTCAAACAGAAGGATACTTGAGGGCTATTCAAGGGAAAGGTACCTTTGTCAATAAAATCCCAGAGGTTCAAGATAAAGTAGAACTTGGCAATGATGAGGTCAGTTTAAGTATGTCCATTAGAAAAGGAGGAATGACCCCTTCTAGAATTGTCCTTTCTCTAAAAAAAATCGATGCGTTTGGGGATTTGAAAGATTATTTTCCCAATTCTCCACAAGTTTATGAATTAATTAGATTATCCCTAATAAATGGCAAACCATATGCAATCCAAGAGTGTTATTTTCCATGTTCCCATTTTAAAGAACCAGAGAGGTTCGATTTTGTCGAAGGATCGATATATGATTATATGGAAATCCACGGCCACTACCCTAAAAAAATCATTTCTTATTTGCAAATTAAAGATGTACCCGAAAAATATGCACGACAATTAGAAATGAAAGAGGGGAAAAAGATTTTCTTCTTTCATTATTATGGCTATGATAAGGACGAAAATATGGTGGAATTTACCTTATCCTATAACAAACCAGAATTTACCTCCTTTCATTTTTCTACAAAAAGGATTGAATAATCCGGCAAAGAACTCAAGATTCCGGATGATTCTAGTGAAGCCTGATCAACAAATTAAGCAATTTCAAATATGTTCTAACATACCAAAGATCCCCCTAAAGCCCAGCTTAGGGGGATCAAAAGGCGATGGCCAAAACCAGCAAAATTCTAATCTTATAAGCTGTTTACCCAATCAATCGCTCTTTTTTGTGCCTTTTTATATTGGGCGGCTACATACCGCAATGTCTCAGCGTAATCCTTTAAATTCTTTTGTAATGAGCCAGCAGTGGAGGAACTGTCATCAAGTTCATTCCATTTCATTTTTAGCTGACTGAAATCTTCCCCCTGCCAGTTAGCACTTAATGAGGCAATTTCCTGATTCGCCATTGCCATCTTTTGTTTTTGCTTTGCGATATAATCTTCCACCGCCGATGCTGCCTTCTCAAACTCCAGATAATTAACATCAAGAAAAAAGCCCATTTAGAATTCCCCCTTACTTAAAGGCATCAGCCAAACTCGTATTGCTTGTCTCCGCCCTATTGTAACCGGCGGAAACCTGGTGCTGAAGGAAGCCGCAATAGTCCTTCATCACCCTATATCGACTATCTTTAAAGGTATTCTGAATCGAATAGAAGCGGCCAATGACATTTTCAGACGCACGGCTATTCCAGCTGCTATTCAATCGGCGGATCGCCGTTTCAAGTCTTTCAAATTCCACATCAATTTGTTTATTAATCGTAGAAATACGATTCGCTGTAGCACTAACCCTGTCTGTGTCGATTTTTATTCTGCCTGACATACTTATTCCCCTTTTTAGCGTTTTGCGGATTTAGCCAAAAATGCTTCTGAAAGATTGGATGGATCCACCTTGGTTAGGCTTCTCCTGGCTCTCTCACATTCCTCAATAAATTCGCGAATTCGAGCAGCGGCCACTTCACTGCCAATTCCTTGAAAGTCAGACATGAGTCCGGATTCGATACTATGAAGCTCTGAGATAATATTGCTTAACTCTGATTTCACACCATTTAAACCACTTGCCATTCGTTTCTCCCCTTGCTCTTACATACTCATTATTCTGTTTTCAACTGCCTCGAAGTCATCTGCTGTACCATTTAAATAATCAATCACTCTATTCATTTGCCTTTTGGTTGGTAATTTCTCAGCAATTGCTAAATGAATAATATCAAGCAGGCCTTCCGAAAAGTAGAGGGCATTTAACCTTGAATCAATTGACGAAATTCGCGATTTAATCGACTCAAGTCGGTCAGCATAATACCTTAATTTATATGTATCCAACTTAATATGTGGTGTAGCAACAGCTTTTGGACCAAATCCAAACAGATTTCTTAAATCACCAACCAGCTTTTTATATCCCTCAACAAGCATGTCACGGAAATCTGCCAGCTGGCCTGCTGACCACTTCATAAACTTAGAAACACTTTCCGCTACAGTATCTAAAATTTGCGGGACAAATTCAGTGATCACATCCCCGATAAATTCCGCTAGCTGATCGCCGATATCTGATAAAAACTCGTAAACAAGGACGGAGGCAATGAAGACCACTGCATATCCCGCCAAAGTCACCGCAAAATTTGCCAGGGCGATCGTTGCTCCTAATACAGCGGCAGGAGCTAGGAGCACAGCAGCTGTTAAACCAACTGCTAAAGCGGTTACCGTTATTTTTCCAGCTGTTGTTAGCTTTCCGTTTTTTACAAAAGCATTTTTAATTTTCCATCCGCCTTCTGCTACAGCGGCTAACGTTGTCACTAGAACAGAGGCTGTTTCAGGAGATAGGAGACGATCCATTCCTTGGCTAAAAGGAGAGGTTAAATATTTAGAGAGGGCAGTTGATGCCTCGGATGGCCCATCGCTTCTAACTATGTTGCCATGCTCATCCATATGAACATTTTCTGTACCATGCTGGACTGCGCCCTTCCCGGTTAATTCTGCGTAAAAATAGTTGACGCCATCGGCAGGCTGCAGCAATCCACCTACAAGTGATTGTAAAACATGATCCATCTGGACTGTGCTCGTTGCTACTGCAATCTCTTCTTTATGCTGTACCAAATAATCTTTGGAATGTCCCGGTCCATCATAACTAATGGTTCTGTCGATCCGATCAATGACGCCAATTTTCGCCGCATAGAAGGTGGCGTGCTCCGCAATATTCCCTCCTAAAGAGTGCCCGGCAAATTTGATATGGTCATATTTATCAAAAAAGCCTTCTGCCTTTAATTGATCTAAAAACTTTTGTGCATCTTTTTGCTGGTCCGTCAGTCTTCCCTTTATTAAAGCAAGGTCAGCGTTAATCCAATCCTGCTCAATATTTTGAAATTCTGACGGCGATTCACTGCCGCGGAATGAGACAATTGCACCTTTATCTGTTTCAATGACTACTCCGTAGAAGCCGGATTGGCCTTGCTCATTACGATCAAATGTTTTAACAATCTTCCAATATAGTACATCATCGGGGAGTTGATTTATTTTATCAGCACTTAAACTTAACTTTTCCTTTGATAATTGATCAAAATATCTTTGATGGTAACATTTCCTTCCATCCTTATCTATTTTTAAAAGTTTCCCAATAGTAGGATGATCTACTTGTTTAGCAGCTTCCGAGCCAGGAATCACTTTATGCTTTCTATGCATAAGAGCAGCTAGATCTAAATAAGCGACATCCGTGGCGAACTTCAATTCTTCTTCCGTTAATTCGGCCTTTTCCGCCAAGTTTACTCACCTTCCTTAGGAGACGGTTTTTTGATTAGATAATTGAAGCCATTGCCATCCACAACCGCATCAATTTGTTTTACCACATCGTAATCAATGTACCAGGCATCCGTTACATCGGGTTCTATTTTAAAATTTTCCAGACATTTTTCATAGTCATCTTTTGCGATTACATATATCCCTACCTGATAATTGGTATTTAAACCAGCCTTATAAGCTGCTCTTAATGCATTTTCAAATTTCTTCGGTGTTATATCTGCTGCTTCCTTCACAATCATGTCGGCTGCAAAATAGTCTGGCTTGTATGTCTTCACATACTTTTCCACTGAGATCTTTGTGTTGGTTTCAGACGAACTATCTGCTCCCATCGATGCTGTATTTGTATGACTCACAATCCCTTCCTTTGATAATTCCGACTCTACGATTTGATTAAAAGCCTGACTAATCAAACCCGGAATATAGCCATCAGCTATAAGTTCCCCATCCTTACTCATAACAGCTTTAAATACCACATCCTTTTTCTTTTTTGGGTGTACATAAGTCGTCACTGTATCGTTTGTGC
>NZ_JADDIU010000093.1 GCF_016464375.1 Bacillus renqingensis | reverse complement strand
CTGACTAATCAAACCCGGAATATAGCCATCAGCTATAAGTTCCCCATCCTTACTCATAACAGCTTTAAATACCACATCCTTTTTCTTTTTTGGGTGTACATAAGTCGTCACTGTATCGTTTGTGCCCGTTCCCCAACGGCCGCCAATATGCGTTACCACAAACTCTTCATCGTATTTTTTTTGTAACAAACTTTCCATTTCTTCTGCCTGATTCTGATCAATACTACTACACCCTAGTAAACTAAAAATTGATAGCGC
>NZ_JADDIU010000092.1 GCF_016464375.1 Bacillus renqingensis | reverse complement strand
GGCGGAAACTGTTGATTTTAGTTTAGCAGTTACAGTAACATGGTAGTTGGTGCATCGTTTGCAAATATATCTATTATTTTAGTTGATTCAACGAAAGGAATTACTACACAAACAAGACGTCATATTCGGATTTGTTCACTAATGGGGATAAGGCATTTCGTAGTGGCAATAAACAAAATGGACTTGATTGACTATGATCAAGTTCGGTTTAATGAAATAAAAGAAGAGTTTCTGAAATTGACAAATGAGCTAAATTTAAAAAGTATTGAAGCTATACCAGTTTCAGCTACTGAAGGAGACAATATTACCAAAAAGTCTATTAATACACATTGGTTTAGTGGTAAAGCATTGTTACCGTATTTAGAAAGTATTGATATTCGTGAAGACAAGCCGAATAAATTTATATTACCAGTACAACGTGTATGTCATATAAGTAATAAATTTCGTGGATATCAAGGACAAATTGAAACAGGAACTATCTCAATCGGAGATGAAATAACAGCACTTCCTAGTAAAGAAAAAGCAAAAGTTAAAAGGGTTTTTGTGACCGATAAAATTACTGATTGTGCATCTATGGGGCAACCAGTCACAATTCAACTAGATAAAGAACTCGATATTTCCCGCGGGAATGTGTTAACTACATTAAATGAAGTCCAAGTTTCAGATTTGTTCTCTTCTACAATAATCTGGATGGATGATGCCCCACTTAAGAAGGGTAAAAATTACTTGATTAAAGTAGGGACAAATACTGTATCAGGTACCGTTCTATCCATTAGCAATAAAATTGATATAAATACTGGGCAATATATTAAATCTGAAAAGTTCATAAAAAATGAAATTGTAGAATGTACTATTTCTTTATCTGAAAATATCGTATTTGATTCATTTAATAATAATAAAGCATTAGGAGGATTAATACTAATTGATCGAGTAACAAATACAACATCTGCTTGCGGTGTCATTAATAATACACTCGATAAAGAAATAAATATATTTCATCATGAGACTGAAATTACAAAAGAGATTCGTGGAAATCAAAAAGGGCAAAAACCAGTAACACTATGGTTTACTGGACTTTCAGGATCTGGGAAATCAACTCTTGCAAATGAGATTGAGAAACGTTTAGTAAAATTAGGACTACATACAATGTTATTAGATGGTGATAATTTAAGATTCGGTTTAAATAAAGATTTAGGCTTTGAAAGGAATGATAGAACCGAGAATATCCGTCGGGTTGCTGAAGTTGCAAAATTAATGAATGATGCGGGTCTAATAATACTGGCTTCATTTATATCTCCTTATGAATGCGACCGTAAAATGATAAGAAATATTATTGGTAAAGAATACATTGAAATTTATGTAAGCACACCACTTAGTGAATGTGAGAGAAGAGATGCAAAAGGACTTTATAATAAAGCTCGAATCGGAGACTTAAAAAACTTTACGGGTATTTCCAGTCCTTATGAGCCACCTAAAAATCCGGACATTGAAATTGATACTAGTAAATATTCATTAGAAGATTCAACTGAATATGTTATTAAACAAATAATGAAAAATTTAAGGTAATTTAGGGTATTAAAAATTTTACAGCACTATAAAAATGAGCATAATATTAAATTTCAATTCCGGGATCAAGATTACACTTTACTAAACATCTAACTTCTGTTCATTCCTATTTACTTAAAGCTTATTTTGTAGGATATGTTTACTATATTTTCCTTTTTGACCAATGTTTTCTAGTCTTAATTATTTTCCATAAATACCTAATAGTGTATACAGTATATTATGAAAATTCACTAGTGTTGCATTAATTTAATTCCACTATTAAAAATACTCATAATGTTCAATTTTATTGTTTTATGCAAAGAAAAAGTCCTTTATAATGGATAGGTCAGTGGTAATCCGTCCAAATCCAATAATAAAGGACAACACTCATGGACAAGATTACACGAAAAACTTCATTTGGACAGTGGTTTTCACCAATAAATCTTCAATTATTATTTGAGGAACAGGTGAAAACGATGAAATTAGATTGCTATACAAAAAAATTAACGACGGAGTCGTTCCTAAAATTACTGCTTTTTGCGCAGCTACAAGAAGTTGAAAGCCTTCATGCGCTGGGGGATTGCCTTTTCGATGACCAGCTTCAAAAGGGAGTTGACCTTGATTCTATTAGTATTTCTCAGCTGTCACGCCGTTTAAATGAGTTGACTCCAGATCTATTCCAAAGGCTTTTTCTTGATTTGGTAACCCAAATTCATGTCAAAACGCATTACACAAAACTTGTGATGCCATTAAAAATCATCGATTCAAGTACTTTGCCACTGAATTTGACCAATCATAGATGGGCAAAATTCCGCAAAACAAAGGCAGGAGTAAAACTGCATCTACGGCTTGTATTTATGGAAAAAGGCACCTCTTACCCGGAAAAAGCCGTGATGATAACGGCAAAAGAACATGACCGCGGTCAGCTTGAAATCATGGTAGATGACAAAGAATGCATGTATGTGTTCGACCGTGGTTATTTAGATTACGAACGTTTTGACCGCATGACCGATGATGGTTACTTTTTTCTTTCAAGGCTACGTAAAAACGCTGTTATACGGGAAGTTTACAACTTTAAACTACCCGAAAATTCTTCTGTTTTATCAGACCAAATGGTGTTGATTGGAACGACACAAAATCGTGCTGAAAATTATTTTCGACTGATAAAAGTTCTAGATTCAAAAGGAAATGAACTCCATTTAATCACCAACCGTTTCGATTTAGAAGCTGATGAAATTTCAGAGATGTACAAATCACGCTGGGCTATTGAGCTATTTTTTAAATGGATCAAACAGCACCTCAGCATAAAAAAGTTTTACGGTCAAAGCGAATGGGCGATTCAGAATCAAGTGTTCATTGCACTCATTGTTTTTTGCCTGCATGTACTCGTGCAAATTGAAACAAAAAGCAAGAGAAAAATCCTACAAATCAGCCGATATTTAAGGGCTTCGTTGTGGAAATCAGCGCATATCTGGCTTCGGAAAATTGAAGGAAAAACTATTCCTTAACCCGCAAATTGTCGTTGTCGCACAGGTCTATTAGGTCTAATTGTAAATAAATTTCCAAATGGACAGAGCCACCTTTCATTAGGTATTTAACTTTTTGGCTCTAAAAAGGATAAATAATATAACCGAAAATTCCAACATTATTTATACAACACTAGTGATGAAAATTATATTTGAAAAAGTTAATTATTCTTTCACGAGTATTGATTATCCAAAATTAGGCAGACTCCTCCCTTGGGAATCTTTGTATTTTTTAAAAACTAAAGCCAATTCAGAATACCAGTCAATAGGTAGATTGTCTTCTCGTAGCTTTTTTTGAAAAGAAGTAAACGATAACTTTTTAAATACTCTGCCTTGAGCCGTTTTGGAATAGAGCCATTTTAATAGGACATAAGCAATTAAAGCGGGAAAAAGTTGATTATAAACGGCATTTTCGGTCGTACCAAATAAAACAGGGACATTTAAGCTCTGTTTAATCCAACGGAAGAACGTTTCAATCCTCCATCTTGCTTTGTACATGTCGGCGATAGCTTCTGGTGATACGTTCATTAAATTGGTAACCACACGCATTTCATTGCCGTAATCATCTTTGAAAAATACCACCCGATTGTCGTTTTTCAGAACGGGTTTGTTTGGTGCCTAGTTGACAGGTGATATCACGCGTGACACGGGAACCCTTCTGCCCGATGCGTTGTAAAGCATGAGGATGGAAAACTTCTATATTTTCTTTCATGCGAATAACGAACTTTTGTTGGTCTGATACAAATTGATCGATTCGTTTGATTTTTAAATAGGCTCGATCTTTTACCATGATAAATCGAGCATCCGCTAATTTTTCGCTAATTGGCCCATCATGAACGAGTCCTGTAGTTTCAACTACTTGTAAAAGCATTTCGGTATGTGGAGTGTAGCTTACATGCAATTTAATTCCAGCACGTTCCCCATGATAAAGGGCCCAAGGAAGCGTGACTTTCCCACTGTAATCGTGGTGGAGTCGATTAAAAGAAGATCCTTTGGAATCTTTAATGTCCTGCGTGTCGCTCGATTCCATTTGGAAACAACTAAATGGAAAAGGTTCTTCATAATATTGTAATCAACATGGGCTGCTTTCTTAGAAAGAGTAGAGTAATTTACCTTGGGTAATCCATATTGGTCGCCAACGTCTGCACAGTCTCGATAACTTTTAAATTCATTCATTGCAGTACAGAGTAAATAATTTATAAGGGTTATCACATCAAGTTTACGATCAGTATCCTTATAGCCAATGGCATCTTGAATAACGGCTATTTCTTCTTCTGAAACAATCTTTTGAAACAAATTGTGGAATGTGGTATTCTTCTTCATGAGGGCACCTCTTCTGTAGTTTGTTTGTTCTACAAACTCCATTCTACAAGAAAGGTGCCCTTTTTGTTATACTTTTGTTGGATTTTTTTGGTTAATCAACACTCATAAAAATATATTTATTTATTTCAACAAATTTCAACAAAACCCGCTATTAATTTAGTAAATATGGTAAAATTTATTATAAAATCATTTCTATTATCGGCAAGTTCAAGGAGAAGTATACATAATTATGTAAATAATTGGAGGAGAATAATGAAAAAATTAAGTGGATCAAAAGCTGAAACAGGGGAACCCCAAGCACGGGGAAGTGTAGTTAAGAAAGCGATTATCCCAACATTTTGTTTTGCAGTCTTATCGACCATGGCTTTTCACGAAACCATTTTTGCAGAACAACCAAAATCAACACAGTCAAGCATTAACAGCAAATTGACAACTAAATATGTCGATATTGACAGTGGATCATTAAACTTGCGCAAAAGTGCTTCGAACAGCGCAGCTGTCGTTGCCTCTCTGGCAAAAGGCACAGCTGTTA
The DNA here is from genome assembly GCF_016464375.1 of Bacillus renqingensis. Taxonomy (GTDB): domain Bacteria; phylum Bacillota; class Bacilli; order Bacillales; family Cytobacillaceae; genus Neobacillus; species Neobacillus renqingensis. The sequence continues at coordinate 394 of NZ_JADDIU010000092.1, read as the reverse complement.
CCGTTTATTCGGAAGCGAATGGATGGGCAAAAGTGAAGGCGAATGGCAAAGAGGGATACGTCAGCACGAGCTTTCTAGCAGCCAAAAAAGCGGAGAACTCCAAACAAACAAATGTTACTGTAAAATCTACAACTAAATATGTCGATATTGACAGTGGATCATTAAACTTGCGCAAACGTGCTTCGAACAGCGCAGCTGTCGTTGCCTCTCTGGCAAAAGGAACCGCTGTTACCGTTTATTCGGAAGCGAATGGATGGGCAAAAGTGAAGGCGAATGGCAAAGAGGGATACGTCAGCACGAGCTTTCTAGCAGCCAAAAAAGCGGAGAACTCCAAACAAACTAATGTTACTGTTAAAGCTACAACTAAATATGTCGATATTGACAGTGGATCATT
>NZ_JADDIU010000091.1 GCF_016464375.1 Bacillus renqingensis | reverse complement strand
AGCAAAAAGTGTTCAAAACTACTTGACGGTTACACCATCTTCTTTGATATCATAAAATACGTTGCATACGGTGGAAATACATACTGTAGATAAGGGTACTTTAGTTAAAGAAGAAAGGGTTCTACATTACAAGGATATCTATGATACAGTGTGAATCAGCACATTAATATGGGCTCGGAAGAAGCAGTACCCAACCGTAGAGCAGTTGCAAACTTAATAATTTGTTCAATACTGTTGCTGAATAAGATCCCAGTTAATCAGTCTATTAGCTGAGCAATACCCGCGTCATATGGTTGACCAATTGAAGGTAGTGCAGTCTGCCATCATGAAGTCCCCTGATTTCGTTGAAGAAGCCCTCAATGAAATAAGACGTCTACGGTTGACAAGTGCGAATGACCTGCGGGATATCGCACCTCTCTTGTCGTCACTTAACATTTGGGTGCCATTTATCTCTTAAAGCGGCAGTCTTTTAATGACATTCACTCTTTATAACCATAAACGGTTGTTTTATGGTGCTATACTCGAAAGTAAAGATAGAAATAAATACTAGTAAGTTTTCCTAATTACAAAACATTTATGTATGGCTAGGTTAGATAGAATGGCGCAAAAAGGTTGCTCTAGACCCACCCAACTTTTACTTGTTATGATAATTTTGCACTTGTTGAGGGGGAGTTACTTTTGGAAGAGGTAAAATATAATAATCTTAAATTAGGAGAGCGTGGAGCAATCATTAGTATTTTTGCTTACATTTGTCTTTCCATTTTAAAAATAGCTATTGGGTATATAGGACACTCTGCCGCATTAAAAGCAGATGGTCTCAATAATACAACTGACATCATTGCATCTATTGCTATACTTATTGGACTAAAGCTTGCACAAAGGCCACCTGATAAAGATCATGGGTATGGTCATTGGAAAAGTGAAACCATTGGATCAATGATTGCTTCATTTATTATGGTAGCAGTGGGTATACAAGTATTGCTTGATGCAGTTACTTCAATGGTTCAAGGCGGGAAAGAGGCACCCGACATAATAGCAGCTTATGTGGGTGTTTTATCTGCACTTGTCATGTATTTTGTCTATCGCTACAATAAAAAGCTTGTGATTAAAATTAACAGCAAATCCGTTATGGCAGCTGCTAAAGATAACATTTCAGATGCTTGGGTAAGTATAGGAACTGCAGTGGGTATTTTCGGTTCACAATTAAATACGCCTTGGCTTGATACAGTAACAGCTATTATTGTAGGTTTATTAATATGTAAAACAGCTTGGGATATTTTTAAACAAGCTTCTCATGAACTTTCTGATGGGTTTGATCCAGTTAAAATAAAACAGTATCAAAATGTAATATTAAAAGTGGATGGAGTTGAAGGAATAAAGGAAATTAAAGGGAGAACTTATGGGAATAACGAAGTAATAGATGTTGTGATTCTTGTTAATTCTACCCTAGATATTAAGGAAGCTCATGAGATAGCAACCCATATTGAAAAAGTCATGATAAAAGATTATAAGGTATACGATGTTCATGTACACGTCGAGCCAAATTAATCATAAAAATCAACAGCTACCGCTTATTTAAAAGATAAATTATTTTGAAAATTACTTGTAGTATATTATCAAGTCTTGAATTGTAAAAAAGGGGAAAAACTTTTGGACGGCTATCATTTCTACCTCTTGCCCTTGTACTTTCCAATCCCTCTTTTGTACGTTGAGCTATTAGATCCCTTTCGAATTGGCTGAATGCTTGAAAGAAAGTAAGCGTTGGTTTCCCTTGGGGTCTATTCGTATCAAAATCCTCTTTTATGCTAATTAATTCACCGTTTTTACCTTCAAAATACTCGACTAATGTTAATCATTGGGTCCAAATTAAAAAATGTGAAGCCAGGAACGTATGAGTTAAGTGAGAAACTATTTTTTATTTATGAATTTGCAACAAAAAATGACCGTAAGAAGGGGGCAAAGGAATTTGCTGAAAAGACTGCAACGATGGATTTGGTTTCTTTTAGTATGTTTGAAAAGCGAAATATACTGATTTTTTATGTACATGAACAGGATTTAAATTCAAATAGTGTTCCATTTGAAACAGAGATACAAGGGGCATTGGATAGTATTATTGAGGGATAAAAGGGCAGAATGTCAATGTCTTTTGCTGATTTCCTTAAGGTGGGGGACATTTATTTCTGGTTACTTTTCCAACTCCCTTTGTTGTCTAAAAAGATGCACCTTAATAAAACAATATAATGTTGGTAAAGTTGATGGGCAAACCGAGAGAAATCCTTGAAATGTTAAAAAAGCTGTGTGATTATAATGGGGGAGGAAATAAGGTAATCGTCGTACTTTATAAGAAAGAGGGCTTTAATAAATCGCCAAAAAACAGCCCTAATACATTCCTAATACATTGCAAAATAGGAGAAACCGTGGTAAATTTATATAGATAAACATTGTATATCTAAAAAATTATATATTATCCCTATTATAATTATACAATGTCTTTTTCCCCTAGTCAACCCCAAAAATTTATTTTTTTAAGGAGTGTTTGCAATGAAGTCCGAATACCAACAGGAACAAAAACGAGTAGACCGGGTAACGGAGATAATTACGGAGCAAATCAGCAGATTGGAGAAAGAAACTACTCGGCGCCGGAACGAAGTGGTTCATATCCGCAAACACTTTTGGGATGAAATCAAGGTGAATACCGATACCTTTGATGATTATCTTGAAACCATTATCGGCTTAAGACAGGAGGCTCAAGCTTTATCCATTAGCCAAAGCACCCATAGACATGCATCCAAAAGATTATCCACATTGCGTCGTATGCAAGATGCTCCCTATTTTGGCCGTATTGATTTTATTGAAGAAGGAAATTCAACTCGGGAACAAGTTTATATTGGAATCTCCTCGCTTACAGATGAAAGTGGCGAACATTTCCTTATCTACGACTGGAGGGCGCCAATCTCGAGTGTCTACTATGATTACCAGCCCGGTCCGGCTAAGTATACAACACCTGGGGGAGTAATCGAAGGCAGATTAGAGAAAAAGTGGCAATATCTTATCCGCGGCGGCGTTCTTCAATCTATGTTTGATACGAGTCTCACCATTGGAGACGAGATTTTACAGCAGGTTCTGGGCAAAGGTACAGACAAACATATGCACAGTATAGTAGCGACGATTCAACAAGAACAAAACCGGATCATCCGTCATGATCGCGGGAGGCTGCTCATTGTCCACGGTGCAGCTGGCAGCGGTAAGACATCAGCCGCCCTGCAGCGGATTGCTTATTTGCTCTACAAACATCGAGACAGTCTGAATGCTGATCAAATTATACTTTTTTCGCCTAATTCGATGTTTAACAGTTATGTCTCCAATGTACTGCCGGAACTCGGCGAAGAGAATATGCAGCAAGTCACATTTCAGGAATACTTGGACCACCGGCTAAGTAAAGAGTTTCAAGTTGAAAATCCCTACGAGCAATTGGAATATGTTTTAACGAAAGCGAATACCCCTTCGTACAGGTCAAGGGTTGCGGGCATCCGTTTCAAAGCATCTGCCCGTTTTTTTGAGGCGATCTATGCATACAGGAAGTCGCTGGAGTTATCTGGGATGGTATTCAAGGGCATCAACTTCAGGGGAAAGCCAATTATTACCGCCGAGCAAATTGCAGACAGATTTTATAGCAGCGACACATCGCTCCGCTTCCTTAACCGACTTGAAAAGTTGAAGGATTGGCTATTAAAGCAAATAAATGAAGCCGAAAAGGTCGAACGGACGAAGCCCTGGGTACAGGAGGAAATCGAGCTGCTTAGCAACGAGGATTACCATAAGGCACGTACTTACTTAGCGAAAAAAAGAGGCTTTAATAGAGAATCGATTGCCGATTATGAGATGGAGCCAGAAGCACTTGCCCAATTGATTGTTCGCCAGAAAGTGAAGCCGTTGCGAAAACGAATTCGGGCGTTTCATTTTGTCGACATGAAGGGGATATATAAACAGCTTTTTACTGACCCACTGAAGATTGAACAGTGGATAGAGGGGGAAATCCCCGGCGAATGGGCGGATATTTGTAAAGCGACGCTGGAAATGCTAGATGAAGGCAAATTATCTTACGAAGACGCTACTCCGTACTTACTTATGAAAGAGCTGATTCATGGCTTTCAGATAAACAGCTCGATCAAGCACGTGCTTATTGACGAGGCACAGGATTATTCACCGTTTCAATTCGAGTTTTTAAAGCGATTGTTTCCTAGGGCAAGGATGACGGTGTTAGGTGATTTTCATCAGGCAATATTTGCCCACGCCAGCGAAATGGTTGATTTCCAGACACTTACTTGTCTTTACGGACCGGAAGAAACAGAAGTGATCAACATGGCACGGAGCTATAGATCAACAAAACCAATTATCGAATTTACGCGCAGACTTGTGCCTGGCGGCGAACGGATTATTCCTTTCGAACGCGATGGAGAAAAGCCTGTGCTGACACAATTGTCCAATCGCGCTGAACTTCACCGAGGCATTGCATCCAAAGTTGCAGATTTACAAAGTCTAGGGCTTAATAGCATTGCTATAATATGTAAATCAACTGAGGAAAGTAGGAACGCATATGAAGGCTTGTCAAACATCGACGATATTAAGCTCTTGAAAAACAACTCAATGGAATATGAACAAGGAGTTGTTGTCATCCCGTCGTATTTGTCCAAAGGCATTGAATTCGACGCTGTCATCATCTATGATGCTTCGGAGAAGGTATACGGGGATGAAAGCCTAAGAAGAGTATTCTACACCGCCTGTACTAGAGCAATGCATTATTTACAGCTTTACAGTGTAGGTGAACCAAGCCCCTTTTTGCGAAACGTTTTGAAGGAAAATTTCATCCAAGCTTGAGATAGTTGAATGATTACATCTTTAACCTAAAAAGGAGTAAAATTTATTAGCCGACAAAATGGAAGTTATTATTCCAAACTTACATTTTTCGGCTTTTTTCATTCAAGCATAAATCTGGAGTAAAATGATTCTTAATGATAAAACGATATTATCCTTTCGTTATTTCTTCTTCAAAGAAAAAGGTGCTTGAGTATTCATTTACAACATAAGAGTACCTTTTCATATTTTTGACATACTGGCATTTTAAAATGGTTACCGATTTACCGGACGCTTTGATAATTACTTTTTCCCCAACAGTAAAAAGATTTTTCTTCATTCAATCAACCTCTCTGATATCGAAAATTTAATTTTCTGCATGCATTATCATTTTGGCTTAACTAGCCCTACAGCTTTACACTAGTGTATTAGCTTCCATGGAGGAAAGTCAATGACATACAACAAAACTTGGCAACGCATGAATGGTTTCGTATGAAATAATAAACTGAATAAACTCTCAATCATCTTGGTAATAATATACTATACCAAGATACCTTAAAAATCTTGGTGTGTAACAATCATCAACAATTGTGTACATTTTACACAATAGGAGGCAAAAAAGTGGAAAAAGGTAAAGTAAAATGGTTTAACAGTGAAAAAGGTTTCGGATTTATCGAACGTGAAGGTGATGACGATGTATTCGTTCATTTCTCAGCAATCCAAGGCGAAGGGTATAAATCACTTGAAGAAGGACAAGATGTTACCTTTGACATAGAGCAAGGTCAACGTGGCCCTCAAGCTACCAACGTTCATAAAGCGTAATGATTAAAAGAACGAATAAAGACAGACTCTTATTTTAGAGTCTGTTTTTACCTTTTTAACTTGAGTCTTGCAAAATTTTTGTCATATAGTATT
>NZ_JADDIU010000090.1 GCF_016464375.1 Bacillus renqingensis | reverse complement strand
TTTTTCCTCGTTATACATATCGGGAATGCAGGTTAGAAAGTATACACCGACCCTATTGAGAGTTCTGGATTTTCATTCAACAAAGTCAAATGAACCACTTTTGCAGGCGGTTGATATTATACGTGGAATGAACGATTCCGGAAAGCGAAAAGTCCCTATAGAAGCTCCTGTAGATTTTGTTTCAAATCGTTGGAAAAAGCATTTATATGAAGAAGACGGTACAATCAATCGACACTATTATGAAATGGCTGCTTTAACGGAATTAAGAGAGCATGTTCGAGCCGGTGATGTGTCTATCTCAGGCAGTAGGCAATATAGAGATTTTGAGGAATATTTGTTTTCACAAGATACGTGGAACCAAGACAAAGATCATACACGATTATCAGTTAGCTTATCGTTCGAAGCATACATTCAAGAAAGGACCAATAGCCTTAATGAGAGACTAAAATGGTTATCTAACAATTGGAATAAACTAGAGGGAGTTTCGCTCGAGAAAGGAAAGCTTTCAATTGCACGGTTGGAGAAGGAGATTCCAGAGGAAGCCAAAAAATTTAGTGCTAGACTTTATCAGATGCTTCCTAGGATAAAATTAACCGATTTACTCATGGATGTTGCTCATATAACTGGATTTCATGAACAATTTACTCACGCCTCAAATAACCGTAAACCAGATAAAGAAGAAACGGTAATCATCATGGCAGCCCTATTAGGAATGGGATTGAATATTGGGCTAAGTAAGATGGCTGAAGCAACGCCGGATCTTACATATAAACAACTTGCCAATGTATCTCAATGGAGAATGCATGAAGATGCCATGAGCAAAGCTCAAGCTGTATTAGTAAATTTTCACCACAAGTTAGACTTATCTTCCTATTGGGGTGACGGTACAACATCTTCGTCAGATGGAATGAGAATGCAGGTAGGCGTTTCATCTTTACATTCAGACGCAAATCCGCATTACGGAACCGGAAAAGGTACAACAATCTACCGATTTACCAGCGACCAGTTCTCATCGTATTATACAAAAATTATTCATACTAATTCAAGAGATGCTATTCATGTCCTAGATGGATTATTGCATCACGAGACCGACTTAAATATAGAAGAGCATTTCACAGACACAGCTGGCTATACAGATCAAATTTTTGGATTAACTCACCTTTTAGGCTTTAAGTTTGCGCCAAGAATAAGAGATTTGTCAGATTCAAAGCTGTTTACATTAGAAAAGGCAAGCGAGTATCCAAAATTAGAGTCTATTTTTCGTGGCCAAATAAATACAAAAATTATTAAAGATAATTATGATGATGTCTTACGATTAGCTCATTCAATAAGAGAAGGAACTGTCACGGCATCACTTCTTATGGGGAAGCTTGGCTCCTACTCTAGACAAAACAGTTTAGCTACAGCTTTGCGTGAAATGGGAAGAATCGAAAAAACTATTTTTATTCTTAATTACCTTACTAGTGAATCTTTAAGAAGAAAAATTCAAAAAGGCTTAAACAAAGGAGAGGCCATGAATGGTCTCGCAAGAGCAATTTTCTTTGGGAAACAAGGGGAACTTCGGGAACGAACGATACAGCATCAACTACAAAGGGCCAGTGCTTTAAATATAATTATCAATGCCATTAGTGTTTGGAATACGCTACATCTGTCAAAAGCAGTGGAATACCAAAAGGGCTTAGGGGGTTTTAAAGAGGACTTGTTGCACCATATGTCTCCTTTAGGCTGGGAGCATATTAATTTACTGGGGGAATACCATTTTAGTCATGAGAAAATGGTTTCATTAGATTCTTTAAGACCATTAAAACTTTCTTGACGTTGTTAAAAACGGGGTAATCGTCAGGAAAATTCGCTTAACGTTGTAAATCCGCATTTATCTTAACCATCCAAAACGGATGACTTTACAGTATTTAATGTAAAGTTATCCGTTTTTTTGTTTCTTAAAATCCTAGATAACTGTATTCAGTTTTATAGTATTTATAGTAAATTAAGAAAGCTTATGTTTAAGGGGCTAACTTGAAAGATTTGATGGTTTCCTTAATAAGCAGCAAAGGCTTGAAGAAACATCATTAAATCAGGAGGATTCAACAATACAATTATGAATACGTTCAACCTAAAAGAAACAACAGCCCTGTTACATTCGTATGGTTTCAAATGTGACACAGACTTGGTAAGTCATTGGATAAGTGAGGGGAATATTAAAAGCATTGAAAACGGTGGAGTATACGAAGTTTTGAAGGAAGAGGTTTTTAGATTTATAGAAGCATACAGATGGGAAGGTACAGCCTTTGAGGAAGGCAATGAAGATCAAACTAAGATTGGGAGATTACTAGAAGAAATTACGAACTTAAAAAGCAAATTGTAAAACTACAAGAAGAAAAAGCTGAATTAGAAGATCAATTGGGAATCATGTCATTTTAGACAATTCAGCTATAGGAGGATGGGTTTCATGAAAGTAATTACCCTTTGTACAAAAGAGGGAAAGACTCGGTACATGTTATTAGATAATGACAATGAGCCAGTCCAGCCCGTTTTACAGTATTTAAAGTTTAAGGACAACAGTGGTTCCTCACGTAATACCTTACGGTCATTCTCATATCATTTAAAGCATTTCTTTGAATTCTTAGAACAAATAAACAAGGATTATCGTGATATTGGAATAGATGAAATGGCGGATTTTATGCGATGGTTACAAAACCCGCACCAGGATGTAAAGGTGGCTCCTCTCTTCCCTAAACAGCCAATTAGAAAGGCAAAGACAGTAAATATCATCATCAATACTGTTCTTGGATTTTATGACTACCTAATGAGACATGAGGACTATAGTATTCAGCTGACAGAACGTTTAAAGAAACAAGTATCTGGATCCCGCAAGGGATTTAAAAGTTTTCTGCACCATATAAACAAAAATAAATCCTTCACCTCTCATATTTTGAAGTTAAAAGTGCCAAAACAGCAGCCGAAAACACTCTCGAAAGATCAAATTGCATTAATTATGAATGCTTGTGTGAATATACGGGATCAATTTTTAATACAGCTACTTTGGGAAAGCTCTATGCGTATTGGTGAAGCACTTACTTTATGGCTTGAAGATTTCGAGGTTGATGCGAGAAAAATTCATATACGTGATCGGGGTGAGTTGTTTAATCTAGCTGAAATTAAAACGGTATGCAGTCCCCGAAGCATCGATGTATCTGAGGATCTAATTAATATGTACTTTGATTATATTGCCCAATTTCATACCGATGAAGTGGATACAAATCACGTCTTTATTAAGTTGTCGGGGGAAAACAAAGGACAACCGTTAGAATATTCCGATGTAGTGGCGCTGGTTCAGCGCCTGCGTGATAGAACAGGCATTTATTTCACTCCGCATATGTTGCGGCACACATCATTAACAGAACTAAGAAAGGCTGGTTGGAAAGATGAACATTTAATGAATCGAGCTGGCCACGCTCATATTCAAACAACAATGCAGATGTATATCCATCCTTCGGATGAAGACATTCGAAAAGATTGGGAAAACGCTCAAGAGAGACTGAAAATCAACAAAGAAAATAAGGAGAATAACGAATGAATTTATCTGTTGGATACCTACTCCCAGAAAATAAAGTCAGTGAAATAACCAAAAAAATCTCAGGGTACTTTAAAAATGACATTTGGGATGCCGATGATACGGCTTTTAAGGATTTTAGAAAATCGGAATGGGGAAAAACTCATCGTAAAATGGATTTTTCAGTATTTCCATCTAAGCTTAAAAATGAAGTTAAGTTTTTTATTCTTACTCGCGTTCAAAAAGATGATCTGCAATTATATTCAGCAGTACATAATTATGCCAGGTCATTTAAACAGATTTCTAAATTTCTTAAGAAATATTATCCTAATATTAATAGTTTTGCAGATTTAGACATAAACAAGGCTTTAATGCAGTTAAGATCACATTTAAGTGAGTTAGGTTTGAGCATTCGAATTTACGGGAGAAGAAAGCTTTCAAATTACGACAATCTACTAAATCGTTTATTTTTGTTTTATAAAGACTTCTATGATACAAGAGATGAATTTGAAAAAGATATCTGGGATGTTAGAAATATTCCTGGTGCAAGGTTTCCAGATCACGAATCAAGACATATCTTGAATTTCAAGGATATCCCTATTCCCTTTCGTCCTTTAGCAAAAAGATATTTAAAATTTAGAATTAGTCATTTATCGCTTGGCCAATGTAATCTCGACGTTAGAATATTAAAGTTATTTTTGACATTTATACATGATAAAAACCCTTCTTGGAAGGATTTAAATGCCTTAACACGGAAAGATATCGAAGATTATCTAATATTTCATAATAAGAAGTTTCATGACAAAATACAGTCAAAAAGAAGTTATTTAATTGTCCTAAATGTATTCCTGGAAACAATTGAAAAACTGCAATTAGATGAAGCACCAGCGTTGCCCGTAAATCTATTATTATTTAAAGAAGATATCCCCAGACCGATAAAAAGGTCTGAAAATGATATCAAATACATTCCTGAAGGGGTTCTACAACAAATTGAGGAAAAACTAGAGTTCTTAAAGCCATCAAAATACATACCAATTGTTGTATTACTTCGGGCTACTGGTTGGAGAATATCAGATATTCTTAATCTACGATATGATAATTGTTTAGAACAAACGTCTCAAGGGTGGTACTTATGCGGCGATATTAAAAAAACGCATATAATGAATCATCGTGTACCGATTACAAAAGAAGTAGCAGAGATAGTAGAATCTGTAATACAAGTGACTAAAGACCAAAGCAATACAATAAATAATCCTAAAAATTATTTATTCGTACAGCTGGAAGGTGTCCGGAGAGGCCGACCCTATAATTATTATGACATTCACAGAAGTTTGAAGCGCTTTTCTGAAGAACAAAAAATAGTTGACGATTCAGGGAATCCCTTTTTTATTAAAAATCATGCCTTCCGGCATACCAAGGGTGTAGAGCTTCTTAATAACGGAATGAACATATTACATGTTCAAAAATGGATGGCTCACGCTTCCCCTGAAATGACCTTACATTACGCGAAAATTCTCGATACTACCATGCGTAAATCTTGGGAAGAAGCTACAAAACAAGGTATTTTTCGGATTGACATTGAAAATAAACGTCCGGTTAAAATTGAACTTACGGATATTGAGATTGAAGATATCATTGAATGGGAATATATACGGCATAATTTAGATGCTGTTAAGATGGAGCTTGGCTATTGTATGAAACCAATTAAGCAGCCATGCCCTACTCAAGCAAACCCATGTCTATCCTGTCGTAATTTCTGTACAACACCCGATTTCATACCCCAATTTGAAATGGAAATTAAGGAAGTAAAAAATGTAATTGAGCGAGGCAGGGCTTTGGGGCGACAAGTATGGATAGATAAGAATCAAACCACTCTAGATCGCCTAGAGCCTATTTTAGAAACTTTGAAGAATGGTACAACTCATCATTTAGCCGGGAAAAAGGGCCGCGAATATATTGGAGAGGAACGCACTTATGACAAGTAAGCATATTAGAAATACCGAAGGTGTTAAAAAACATGCCCAGATGAAAAGCCAAGAGACTGCTCAAAAGGTAGACCAAGCTATACAAAGTCTTATCAAGACGAAGGCTAAAATTAATTTTAATCAGGTTGCGATGGAATCAGGTGTATCTAAGGCATTTCTCTATAACCCTCAAGAAATACGGAACCGAAGAGAAGGATTACGAAAGCAGCAAGAAGGGCTAAATTCACCTCAAACCATAAAGCGTAATATGACGGATGCCAGTAAAGATGCGCTTATCGTAGTCAAAAATAACCGAATAAAAATACTTGAAGCAGAAAACAAACGTCTTAAGGATGAATTATTGAAATTACGTGGTATTGTCTATGATAAATTTTGAGATTAAATAAATTCACTTGTATATTTCAGTTTTACTTA
>NZ_JADDIU010000009.1 GCF_016464375.1 Bacillus renqingensis | reverse complement strand
TTTTTCCTCGTTATACATATCGGGAATGCAGGTTATGAAATAGTTTGGAGTTGGTTGTTCATCGTGTTATTGTGAAATAAATGGAGATGTGCAGAGTCCTCACCCAACTAGATTACAGATGTAGTAGGTGATTTTTTTGTGTGTTTTAACCGAAATAGCATATAATTGTATTATCAATGTTCATAAAATTGTCAAAAATACTGCTTGTCATAAATAGATTTACGTAAAATATTGGAGGGAGGGAAATGATTAGAGCTGCAGTTGCAGGGTCATTGTTTTTTTTCTTATATTTACCGTTTAGAAGAAGAAAACAGTTATTAGAGGGGACAGGGGAGGTTCTTCTACTTCAAAAAAGCAGAAGAACCTCCTCTGTATTTTATTTTTTATGCATCTTGAATTGTAAAAATAGCTCATTGTAGTAAGCTAAATTCTTTTTGCCAAGGTTTTTATAGACTTCAAGCTTTTTCGTCAGCTCTGGGGACGGATAGAAGCGCTCATCCTCTACGACTTCTTTTGGCAAGTGTTTAAGGGCCTGCTTATTGGGTGTAGAGTAGCCGACGTATTCTGTATTTTTGGCGGCAACCTTTGGGTCAAGCATAAAGTTAATGAACTTATGGGCGGCATCGATATTTTTCGCCGTCTTTGGAATAACCATATTATCAAACCAAAGATTCGAGCCCTCTTTAGGTACGACATAGTCTAAATCTTCATTCTCCGACATGATTTCAGAAGCATCACCTGACCAAACAAGACCGATGGACGCTTCCTCATTTGCCATCAGCATCTTAATTTCATCACCGACAATGGCCTTTACATTCGGAGTGAGTCCGTCAAGCTTCGCCTTTGCCTCAAGCAAATGTTTCTTATTCGTATCATTCAGTGAGTAGCCTAAGCTGTTCAGCCCCATTCCCATGACTTCACGGGCACCGTCAATTAACAGAATTTGATTTTTTAAATCAGGGTTCCATAGATCATTCCAGCTGGTGATTTTTTTGCCATTGAGCATTTTTGGATTATAAACAATGCCGACAGTTCCCCAGAAATACGGGACGGAATATTTATTTTCAGGATCAAACGGGAGATCCATAAAGCGTTGATCAATATTTTTTAAATTTGGCAGTTTCGAGTGATCCAGCGGAATTAATAAATTATCCTGCTTCATTTTATCAATCGTATATTCAGAAGGTATGGCCACATCGTAATTCGTTCCACCCTGTTCAATTTTGGTCATCATCGCCTCGTTGGAATCAAATGTCTCATAGATGACCTTGATGCCCGTTTTCTTTTCAAACTGCTTGATTAAATCCTCATCAATGTAGTCGCCCCAGTTGTAGACCGTCAGCGTATTGCCGCCGGAATAGCCCTGTGAGCTATTCAAGCTGGAGATTCCATATAAAATAATCGCAGAGGCAAGTGCAATAACCAGGAAAAATCGGATTAAGTGGTTCATCGTTTCCGTACCCCCATGTCGTTTGGCTTATTGCGCTGGGTAATAAAGTAATAAATGACCACTAAAGCAAACGTAAATAGGAACAATATTGCGGATAAGGCGTTAATATTCAAGGAAATTCCCCGGCGCGCTAACGAATAGATTTCAACGGAAAGCGTTGAAAAACCATTTCCGGTTACAAAAAACGTTACGGCAAAGTCATCCAACGAATAGGTTAACGCCATAAAAAAACCGGCAAATATCCCTGGTGAGATATAAGGAATGATCACCTTTGACATCACATCCCAGCTGCTTGCCCCAAGGTCTCTTGCGGCATCAATTAGTGACGGGCTCATTTCTGTTAACTTCGGCAGTACCATCAGCACGACAATCGGAATGCTGAAAGCGATATGGGACAAAAGGACAGAATAGAATCCGAGCTTAACTCCTGCCATCGTAAACAAAATCAGAAACGATGCTCCGATAATGACATCTGGGCTGACAATCAGCACGTTGTTAAACGACAATAACGCATTTTTGGTTTGCCGTCTTTTGGCCATATGGATCGCTAGTGCGCCCAAAATGCCAATAATCGTTGAAAAAAGAGACGAAAGCAAGGCAACCACTATCGTATTTAGGACAATAATGAATAGTCTTGTGTCATGAAACAATTGCCGGTACCACTCCAAGGAAAAGCCTTCAAAGTCATACATCGTCTCCCCGCTGTTGAAGGAGTAGAAGATCAGAAAGAAAATGGGTGCATATAGGATAAAAAAGATGATGACCAAAAACAGCTTTGATAAGGGAGTTATTTTTTTATCCATGTTAGACACCTCGCTTCCTGGTGTTCGTCAGGAGCATGATCAACACCATAATAATGATTAGAAACACGGCAATCGTTGATCCCATGCCCCAGTCCTGGGTCACAAGAAAATGCTGCTCGATTGCTGTGCCAAGAGTAATGACGCGGTTACCGGCAATTAATCTTGTGAGCATGAACAAAGAAAGTGCCGGAATAAACGTCACCTGACAGCCGGACTTGACTCCGTCAATCGTCAATGGGAAAATAACCCGGCGGAAAGTGGTCCACTTTGACGCGCCCAAGTCTTTGGCGGCATCAACCAAGGTTGGATTCAATTCATTTAATGAGTTGAAAATCGGCAAAATCATAAACGGTATAAAGATATACACTGAAACAAACACGAAGCTGAAATCGGTAAATAAAATTTGCTGTTGACCAATCCCGATCACTTTTAAAAAGCTGTTGGAAATCCCGTACGTTCCAAAAATGCCAAGGAAGGCATAGGCCTTTAACAGCAGGTTGATCCAGGACGGGACAATAATCAGCAACAGCCATAGCTGCTTATGCTTTGTTTTTGTCAATAACAAAGCAGTTGGATAGGCGATAATTAAGGAAATAGCTGTGATTAAAAATGCGTACCAAAAGGAGCTAAGTGTCATTTGCAAATACACCGGTGTGAAAAACTTCTGATAATTGCCCAATGAAAAATGACCCTCAATGTCAAAAAATGAATAATAGAGGACAAGGGCAATTGGGATGATAACAAACAGCAAAATCCACAGCAAATACGGGACTTTATATAAATTCCGGGTCAGTTTATTTTCCATGGCGGTCCACATCCGCATAGGTTTCTAAGCGTCGGTCAAATTCTTCCTCAGTCTCTCCAAGGCGCATCACGTGAATGGCTTCCGGGTCAAAATAAAGCCCGATCTCCGTGCCGACCTTTGCCTTTTTCGTTGAATGAACCAGCCACTCATTTCCATCTATATCGTAGCCGCAAATTTCATAATGAACGCCGCGGAACAGCTGGGAATCCACTTTTACCTGTAGTTTGCCGCGTTCTAATGAAGTGATTTCTAAATCCTCCGGACGGATGACAATTTCAACAGGTTCATTTTCGTTAAAGCCCATGTCGACACATTCGAACTGCCTGCCGACGAACTCCACAAGATAATCCTTGATCATTTTTCCTTTTACGATATTCGACTCGCCGATAAAATCAGCGACGAAGCGGTTAATCGGTTCATCATAAATATCTATCGGCGTTCCGCTTTGCTGAATGGTGCCTTTATTGATAACAAAAATTTCATCAGACATTGCCAGTGCTTCTTCTTGGTCATGGGTAACAAAGATAAAGGTAATTCCAAGACGGCGCTGAAGCTCGCGTAATTCATATTGCATTTCTGTCCGAAGTTTTAAGTCAAGAGCGGATAATGGTTCATCCAAGAGAATGACTTCGGGTTCGTTAACAATCGCCCGAGCAATGGCAACACGCTGACGTTGACCGCCGGACATTTCACTGATTTCCCGCTTTTCATAGCCGGAAAGATTGACAAAACTTAGGGCTTCTTTCACCTTCGTCTGAATTTCAGCATTCTTTAATTTTTTGATGCGCAGCCCGAACGCTACATTCTCAAATACATTTAAATGAGGGAAGAGGGCGTAATCCTGAAAAACGGTATTAACTTGGCGCTTATTGGCTGGTACTTGGTTGATTTTTTTTCCATTAAAAAAAACCTCCCCGCTTGTTGGCTCCGTAAAACCTGCGATTATTCGCAAAATCGTTGTCTTGCCGCAACCAGACGGACCAAGGAGTGTATAGAATTTGCCGCGCTCAATCTCGAAGCTCACATCATCAAGAACAGGCGAATCGTTATCATATTGTTTCGTTACATGCTTAAATTGAATAATGTTAGCGTTTGCCATTTGTTACCTCCCCTGTGAACAGTATTTCTTAAATGTTTTCGGAACAATTATACAGGATAGAGTAAAAAATTCAATCATTCTTTAAATGATGGCAAAAAAAAAAGCTTCTCACTCTATTAAGAGGGCAAGGAGCTTTTCCTAAGGTTAAGCATTTTGTTTTACGGGTTGATTTCCTTTAAAAACGGTGCGGCGGATGAATGGGATGACCCAACGGTCAAGGCCAAAGTGACCGGCATTGTATCCTGCTGTTAAGATAATGAATCCTAATAAGATATCGGTCGGATTGCTAGATACGGTACCTGCAAGGAAGAATGAGAAGTTCATGACTAAAGCAAAGAACACAGCAGCTGTTGTTAAGCAGCCTAGAATTAAGCCTAATCCGATTAATACTTCACCTACTGGCACGACAAAATTAAAGATATCTACGTTTGGTAAGGCAAAGCTTTTTAGGAATGAGACGTACCAGCCATATTCCATACCGCCTGTTGGACCTGTAACTGGATGAGCAATGGCCCCTTTTAAAAATCCAGAAGCATCGAACCCTCCGGTAAGTTTATGAAACCCTGCAGTGAAAAAGGTATATCCAAGGTATAAACGTAAAACTGTTAAAATTCCTGCGGCCACTTTGTTTCCTCTTAACCAACTTGTAAACATTTTAAAACACCCCTTAATTATTTAAGATTTATATAATTATTACACTGTTAATATATCAATTTTAATTGTAAATGGGTGAGATTTATTCACTAATTCACAGTTTTGTAAAAATGATTTGAACAATTTGTTACATGCTGATAGTGCAATCATCCTTCAGTAAATAAAAATCATGTATTAATGAAAGAGTTGTTGATAGGATGATGATAGAGGATTTGTTATAATGGAAGAAATTTTATTATAAAAGGATGATTGGTTTTGCGGATAGAGGAAAAAATAGGGTTGGTGCTGGACGTCGAGACAACGGGTTTAGGTCCGAAAACGGATGAAGTGATTGAACTGGCATTGAAGTTATTTACCTATCGTTCGGATACTGGGGAGGTTATCGATGTGCTCGAGGAGGATTCCTTTTTGCGGGAGCCATTGTCGAATACGGCACGAAGGAATTATGAGCGGGCTTTTAAAGTACATGGAATCCCTTATGAATCGGTTAGAGGGAAAAGTTTTTATGATGTAAAGATTAAAACATATTTTCATCGGGCAGATGCGGTATTTGCTCATAACGCTTCCTTTGACCGCAGCTTTCTTTATCAAATGTATCCGGAGGTTAATGAGTTACAGTGGTTTTGTACGATGAGGAATATCCCCTGGAAACAATATGGCTTCCCGAACGGGAAACTGATCACCCTCTTGGAGGCGCATAATATTACAAACTATCAAACACATAGGGCAATGGACGATATTACATATTTGATGGAACTGTTGAAGAGAACAAGTCCAAAGGGAAATCTTTATCTGCAGGAGGTCCTGGACTTCGGACCGATGAGAAGATACCAGCCAGCCGCATCACGGGCGAAGCTGGGGTAAAAACCTAATCAGCCATTGATTAGGTTTTGGATCTCTTCCTCCCACGTTCACAGAAGAAAAGAAAAAGTATAAGTGTCCACCCACCGTGGACAAATGTCCACGAGTGGTGCCTGACACCATTAAAGTTTGGCAAGATATCTATCTTTAATAATGTTCCTATGGTGGGCTTCGTGGCCGGCGATGATGTAGGCGATGGCTCTGGTTGTGATTGGGCTGTTGTTAGCATAGCCTTTGTTTCTCCAGGCTTCTTCTGGCATATTTTTAATTAAGCTGATAGTAGCGTTTCTTGTTGCGTTGAAATCTTCAAGAAGATCCTTTAAAGAACGTTGATTGGATTTAGCCCCTTGGACAAAGAAGTTTTCATCAAAGCCTGCTAATTCTGTTTGATCACCGCGTCCTACTCTTAAAAGGCGATAGCTCATGATTCTTTCAGTGTCGGTAATATGACCAAGGACTTCCTTGATGCTCCATTTATTTTCGGCATAGCGGAATAGGCCATCTTTTTCGGAAATCCCTTCAAAAAGCTCAGTCATTTTCTCTAAATGTTCTTGAAGAATTTCGGTCAACCCTCCTTCAGAAACAGCCTGAACGTAAGGTACATAATATTTCGGATACTCATTTTCGGTAGGTCGCTGCAGCATGAAAATCTCCCCTTTTTATAAATTGATTTTATCCTACCATAAAATCTTTATTAAACATATTAATAGAGTATTTTCGCTACTAATTAATCAATAAAAAGGAGCTGTTACTATTTAGTTTAAAGTAACAGCTCCTTTTCATTAAACGATATGATCAAAATGGACAGACTTATTGATGTAATATATGATTGGCATACCGATTGCCATCACGGCAAATTCACCAACTGCCGTTGTTAACCAAGTTAATAGGAATGGCAATTTGAAAGCTAGATGCAATTCTAGGGCAATCAGGAACATTGTAAATGTGAAAACCACTGTATTTACAATCATTCGTGTCCAGATTCCTTTCACAAAGCGGGCACATAGAATCGTGATCCCCAACGCCAGCAGCGATTGAGCGACACCAAAAATCAGGTCATAAGCCTTCATCGGTGAAAAGAACAAGTTTGTGAGGAACACACCGAGGATTATGCCGAAAAAGTACTTTTTGTTAAAAACGACGAGATGGTTAAACATCTCAGATACCCGAAACTGGATTTGGCTAAAGCCAAATGGCGCAATGACTGCCGAGACAGCAATATACAAAGCTGCAACAATTCCATTCACAACAATTGCTTGCACGTTTGATTGCGCCCCGTGAGACTTGTTTTTTTCTGCAGCCACTTGCTGCGGAAAAGTGTTTGTTGTTTTTTCCATATTTTATTCTCCTTAGTTTTTTATAGTGGGATGGTTACGAACCACTGTATACTTACAAACTACTATAATAATATAAAGCATATTACCAGTCAATGACATTATTTTGAAAAAACTAAATTAATTTCCCATTTACTTTGTTACGGTTTGCCCCATTTTGGCAACCAGATGAGGCTCGCCCAGGAACTTTACTTTTTTGGGGGCAATTTTTCATAGCTTGCCATTTTCATTAATGCTAACAGTTCGCGGGTAAAGTGATTGGTGTAACTTAGGTACTCCGAAAATAAGGAAGTAATATGATGTTAAGGTGGAATAGTCCTTTATAAAATAATACAATATGAACCATATCATCTATACATAGGAAAGGGGGATAAGGGAAGTGTCCAATAAAAAGGCTTTTCGGTTAAAAGGAATTATTATTTTGCTTCTTCTTATATTTTTAGCATTGATCACGGCCCTTTATGCGATTGGCACATTTGACAGTGGGAAGCCATCCGGTAAAGCCGACCATAAACAAACGTCTCAGGGCAGTAAAAAACCGGAGGATACAAGTAATGACCAGACTTTAAAAATAGAGGCATTAGTCAAGAAGACCTTTTCCCTATCCAAGGATGGGAAAGTTGTACACACCGCCTTCATTTCCGGTAAAACCAATCGGAAAGAAGTGAATGAGAAATGGGGGAAACCGAATCACATATCACAAACTGCAAGGGGCAAATACGAAGAATACGATAAATACCATGTTGTCTTTGGTTATACTGGTGAAATTGTGAATGATATTAGATCGTATGTCTCCGAAATACAAAGCATATCCTTAAATGAGATCAAGAAGGCAGGCGGCAAGCCTGACCAAGTTCGGTATTATCAAGATGCAACAAATAATCAAATTATTCTTGTCTACCATGTTACCACGAAGACCGATTTATTATGGATATTGCCAAAACCAACAGATCAGAATTCGAATCCAAAAGTGGATCACATTTCGGTCTTTACTCATGTTGATAAGCAACCAAATCAGCATCTGAGCCGATCTGAAACCAAGACCATTTCCGAAATGAGCCTGGAGGAGAAAATAGGGCAGATGGTCCTTGCAGGTATTTATGGAACCACAGTGGATACAAATACACAGAATTTAATTAACCAATATAAGGTGGGAGGAATTATTTTTTATCAGGATAATTTAGCAAATCCTGTGCAAACCGTCCAGCTTGTGAATCAAATTAAATCTAAAAGTGATCCAAGCCTGCCGCTTCTTCTAAGTGTTGATCAGGAAGGAGGACGGGTTACTAGGCTTCCCGGCGGACTTGTTAACTTTCCTCCAAATAAAAGTATTGGAGAGGTAAACAACCTTGAGTTTTCATATAAAGTTGGAACCATTTTAGGTCAGGAATTAAAAGCATTTGGTTTAAATCTTGATTTCGCACCGGTACTTGATATCAACAGCAATCCAGCGAACCCTGTTATCGGAGACCGATCATTTGGAAACAATTCGGAAGTAGTTAGCAGGCTAGGGATTCAAACGATGAAAGGCATTCAGTCTCAAAACATTATTACAACAATTAAACATTTTCCCGGCCATGGCGACACATCGGTTGATTCTCATTTAGACCTTCCTATTGTAAATAAAAGCCTTAAAGAACTTAAAGAACTTGAGTTAATTCCATTTGAGCGTGCGATCAATAATGGGGCAGATGTTGTCATGGTGGCCCATATTTTATTACCTCAACTGGATGCCAAATATCCCGCATCCATGTCGAAAACGGTTATGACGGATATTCTAAGAAATCAGTTGGGGTTCAGAGGTGTGATCATTACGGACGATATGACTATGGGGGCAATTACTGACCATTTTGATATCGGGCAGGCAGCAGTGGAGTCTGTTAATTCCGGCAGTGATATCATTTTAGTGGGACATGATTATAACAAAGTAGTCGAAATCATCTCTTCTCTAAAGAAGGCTGTTCTTAATGGTGAAATCTCCGAACAAAGGATAAATGATAGCGTTGGCAAAATTCTTGCGTTAAAAAATAATTATGGAATTAATAATGCAAAAGTGAGGAATGTGAATATAGGTAAGTTGAACAAATCAATCACAAATCTCCTGAATGAGTATCAAAATAAATGACTTTTAGTGGCATCATCCGCCATTTGTCGAAATATCTTGAAGATGCAAAAAAGTGTTTAGGATATTTCCTGTGATGGAACAATTAAATGAAATACTGGAGCGGTTTCTATTGCACAAGCCGGCATCATGGTTAACGGATTCAGAAGAATAAAATTAAAATCCTCATCCTTTTTTAAAAGGGGTGAGGATTTTTTTCGAATTTCGCTTTTTCTTGAAATTGATGAGGGACAAAGGCTCCTACTTTCTTTACGGAAGCCACTTTTTTTGAATCAACTATTTTTCAACACAATTACTTCATACGGGCGAAGTACATTAGTTCCTTTCGTTTCGTAATTCCCAAGAAGAATATGATCTTTTTTTAGTTTTGTACTAACTGCTTCATCTTCGACCGTTACTTCATCCCCGCTGAAGTTGCATACAACAAGCACCCTTTCATCGTTTAGCTTCCGTTCATATACAAACAATTGCGGATGGTCCTTCAACAGCAACTCAAAGTCCCCTTCGGTAATGATATCCATTTCTTTCCGAAGCTGAATTAATTTTTGATAAAAATAAAAGATAGACTGGGGATTTTCTAAAGCTGCCTTCGCATTTATCTCTTTATATCTAGGGTTAATTTTAATCCACGGAGTTCCCGTGGTAAATCCGGCATTTTTTGTTGAATCCCACTGCATCGGGGTTCTCGCATTATCCCTGCTTTTGACGTAAATCGAATTCATAATATCTTCATGAGCATACCCTAATGCTTTACGCTCATTATACATATTGATGGTCTCGATATCACGGTAATCTTCAAGCAACGTAAACTTCACATTTGTCATGCCGATTTCTTCGCCTTGATAAATATAAGGTGTCCCTTGCATGAAGTGGAGACAGGCGGCTAACAATTTCGCCGATTTTTCACGATACTGGCCATCGTCTCCAAAACGTGATACAATCCGCGGCTGGTCGTGATTGTTCCAATACAAGCTGTTCCAGCCTTTATTGCACAGAGACGTTTGCCATTTTGTCAGGTTCTCTTTTAAATCAACCAAATCAAGCGATTTCAAATTCCACTTGCCGCCGGGCCCGCTGTCTATATCCATGTGCTCAAAGGTAAAAATCATATTGACTTCTTTTCTCTCCGGATCAGTGTAAAGAACAGCATCCTCTGGGGTAGCACCAGGCATTTCACCAACTGTCATAACCGGATATTTTGACAGCACTTCTTGATTCATTTCCTGTAAAAACTCATGAATTCTCGGTCCGTTCATAAAATAACGGCCGCCGTCACCATATAATTGTCCCTCACTCTTATCACCATCAGGCAGATTCGGATTTTTCGAGATCATATTGATGACATCCATCCGGAAACCGTCAATTCCTTTATCAAGCCAAAACCTCATCATGTTGTACACTTCTTTACGGAGTTTAGGGTTTTCCCAATTCAGATCAGGCTGTTTTTTCGAAAACAGATGGAGATAATATTCATCGGTTGTTTCATCATATTGCCATGCTGAGCCGCCGAAAACCGAGCCCCAATTATTTGGCTCTTGGCCTTCTTTTCCTTTTCGCCAAAAATAAAAATCACGGTAAGGGTTGTCCTTTGACTTTTTCGACTCAACGAACCATGCATGCTCATCAGATGTATGATTCACTACTAAATCCATCACCAATTTCATCCCACGGTTATGCACTTCGGTTAACATTTGGTCAAAATCCGCCATTGCCCCGAATTCATTCATAATTGCTTGATAGTTGCGGATATCATAGCCATTATCATCATTAGGCGAATCGTATACCGGACTTAACCAGATCACATCCACACCTAATAACTTTAAATAATCCAGTTTCTCAATAATTCCCCGGATGTCTCCGATTCCGTCTCCGTTAGAATCCATAAAACTGCGCGGGTATATTTGATAGACAACACTTTTCTTCCACCATTCATCATTAATGCTCATCGTTTTCCCCTCCATGCTTGAAATACCTTTAATAAAATAATAAAATAGCAAACCCCTTACCCGACAGAGAAACCTCTAATTTTCCCCCAGAAATCTCCAATGCCTTATCATTCCAAAGATTCACCACTGTCTTCCCGCTTATATTAACCGGTACGGTATAGTTAACCGCTTTATTGCTTGTGTTAAGAACAACTACTACGGTTTTACTCACATCAGACTTCGTATAAACCAAACAACTATCATCAGATCCACTTAAAACAAAGCGCAGCTCGCCATCATTTGCCAGTAATGGATGCTCACGGCGCAGGTGAATCAATTTTCGTACATGTTCAAACAGTTCGCGATTCTGTTGTTCTTGATCCCAGATCATGCACTTACGGCAGCCGGGATCCATTTCACCTGTCATGCCAATTTCATCTCCATA
The DNA here is from genome assembly GCF_016464375.1 of Bacillus renqingensis. Classification (GTDB taxonomy): domain Bacteria; phylum Bacillota; class Bacilli; order Bacillales; family Cytobacillaceae; genus Neobacillus; species Neobacillus renqingensis. The sequence continues at coordinate 146,920 of NZ_JADDIU010000009.1, read as the reverse complement.
ATAAATACAAGGTGTACCTATAAAGGTTAATAGCAGTGTAAATACCTGTTTCGCTCGATCAATATCTTCACTACACTGTGTCAATATCCTTGCCGTATCATGGCTGCCGACAAGATTAAAGGCCACTTCATTGACATTTTTCGGATACATATGAATTACATTTGTCATATTTTCAATGAATTCCTTTGTCGTTATGGTTTGCCTCGCAAACAGATTGAGGATATTCGTGGTGAAAGGATAATTCATGACGGCATCGAATTGATCCCCGCGCAGCCATGGCATTGAATCATGCCAGATTTCTCCAAGGATATACAAATCAGGCTTGATCGCTTTGACTTCCCGACGGAATTCACGCCAAAAAGCATGATCGACCTCATTTGCCACATCAAGGCGCCAGCCGTCAATGTCAAATTCCTTTACCCAATAGCGGGCAACAGAAAGTAGGTATTCTTTCACCTCCGGATTTTCCGTTTTTAATTTTGGCATGAAGGGTGTAAATGCGAATGTATCATAGTTCGGTCTTGGCTCAGTCGTCAATGGAAAATCATGAGTATGGAACCAATCTTTATAACGAGAGTTTTCTCCGTTTTGGAGCACATCCTGGAACGGAGGGAAATAAAAGCCACTATGGTTAAATACTGCATCCAACATTACCTTAATACCGTTCTGATGGCAGGTTTCAATTAAGGTTTTTAACGTTTCCTTCGTTCCAAATTGCGGATCTATTTCCAAATAATCGATTGTATCGTATTTATGGTTGGAATAGGCTTTGAAAATCGGTGTAAAGTAGATTCCACTAATCCCTAATTCTTTTAAATACGAAATCTTTTGAATCACACCTTCGAGGTCGCCACCAAAAAAATTTGTTGCTGATGGCTCTTCACTTCCCCAAGGAATCACATTTTCAGGATTGTTAGCCCTATTGCCGTTTGCAAACCGTTCAGGGAAGATTTGGTACCAAACGGTGTTTTTTACCCAGGCTGGAGCCTGGAAAATATCCGCCTGATTTATGAATGGAAAACAGAAATAATAAGCGGTGTCATCCACTGGTGGTTCAGAATAGAAGCCCTTCTCCGTATAACAAACAACTTCAGTGCCGTCATCTAAAATAAAACCATAGCGGAGCCGTTTAAAAGGAGGTGTGACAGCAACAAGCCAATAATCAAATAATTGATCTGAACCGCTTTTCTTCATAGCTGTAGTGGTTGGCTGCCACTGTTTTCCTTCCCAGTCATACGGGTCGCCATGAAGTAAGGTAACCTTTTTAAGGTCATCCTTTTTGGTACGGATCTGGATATGCAGCACATTATTGGTGCAAACGTATGCATAGTTATCTTTTGGTCGGTGGTAAATCGCTTCTTTAAACAATTCATTCAACCCTCTTTCCTAATTAACTATTTTAAGGCTATTCTACTAGAAAGATACGGATTTTCAAAGTAAATTTTATATTCCTATTTTAAATATTAATCTATAAAGTTCACAAAAAAGTAGTTGTAAAATTAAATGTAAGCGTTATAATTGAGTTAAGTTGTGCAATCGTTTTCCTTGATCTATGCGTTCTTTAATACATATTTGGAAGGCGATTTTAGCATAGCACAAAACATTCAGATAATTCAGGAGGGGACAAAAATGAAGAAGGCACTTTCTATTTTATTGATGGCTGTCCTAATGCTTGGTGTTCTTTCGGCTTGTGGTCCGAAAAGAGACTCAGGTACAAAAAATACTGGTAAAAAGGAAGAAACAGCAGCAAAGCCAGAAAAACTTGTTGTTTGGGAAGACAAAGATAAATCGGGCTGGCTCAAAAAGGTGGCTGCTGATTTTGAAAAGAAAAATGGCATTAAAATTGAATACAAAGAAGTAGAAATGGCGACAAAAATGCGTGATCAGTTACGTCTTGACGGCCCTGCTGGGACGGGCCCGGATATTGTCACATTACCGCATGACCAGGTTGGTCAGGTTGCTAACGAAGGCCTAATTGCAGAACTTAAGGTAGACAAAGCAGTGACAGATAAATTTTCAGATTCATCTATTGCTGCTGAAACTTATAATGGAAAACTTTACGGACTTCCAAAATCATCAGAGACCCCAATATTTATCTATAATAAAGATTTAATGTCAGAAGCTCCAAAGACAATGGATGATGTACACGCTTTCGCTAAGAATTTCAGTAAAGACGGTAAATACGGCTTCTTAGCACTTTGGGATAACTACTATTTTGCTCACGGCATTATTGGCGGTATGGGCGGTTATGTATTTAAAGACAATAATGGCACCCTTGACCCTAAGGATATTGGTTTAAATAACGAAGGTGCAGTTAAAGGTGCAGAGTATATTCAAGAATGGTACAAAGAGGGATTATTCCCTAAAGGGATCATTGGTGAAAATGGCGGTTCTGCTTTGGATGGTCTTTTCCAAGAAGGTAAAGTTGCATCTGTAATGAGTGGACCTTGGTCATTCAAGCCATATAAGGATGCAAAGATTGACATTGGTGTGACTGCCCTTCCGACACTGTCAAACGGTGAACATGTTAAAACATTCATGGGTGTAAAAGGCTGGCATGTATCGGCTTATTCTAAAAACCAAGAATGGGCAACAAAGTTCCTGGAATTTATTACAAACGATGACAACTCGAAATATCGTTTCGAACAAACAGCTGAAGTTCCAACAAACAAGGCATTAATTAATGACCCCGTTATCAAAGATAACGAAGGTGCTAAAGCGGTTGCAGAGCAATCGCAATACGCAATTCCAATGCCGAACATTCCAGAAATGGCTCAGGTATGGGATCCAATGGCAAAATCTTTACAAACGATTGTAACTGGAAAAGCAGAGCCTAAAAAGGCATTGGATACCGCAGTGAAACAAATTAAGACAAATATCGAGTCCACAAAATAAAAAGAAAAGCGCAAGCGCCTTGGTCAGCTCCGACAAGCACAAGACGCTCCTGAATAGAAGGCGTTCTTTGCCTTCAATTCAGGAGCGGTTTATGACCTCGAGGAGCTAGGCGCTGGAGCTAGACAAAAGAAAAGCGCAGGCGCCTTCGAAACAAGCTAAGAAGACAGGCAGTACTTCTATTTCTCGGGGGACTGCCCTAATTCAAGAAATCTTAGGGGCTTTATGAGGAAGAAAAGCCTTTTCTTCTTGATAAAGCCTCTAGTCTATGAGTATTCAAAGTTCGATTTTTAAGAAAGGGGAATATAGGATGTCAAAAGAAGGAGTCTCCGATTCAACCAGTCATCACAAAAAGGCGTTGTTCCTATCCATAATCCCAGGGCTAGGTCAGCTTTATAACAAACAAATCTTAAAAGGTGTCTCATTCCTCGTCTTGAGTGCAGCGTTCATCCTTGTCTTTAAAGATTTATTAAACCTCGGCTTATGGGGGTTAGTGACATTGGGGGAAATCCCGTTTGAGGACCATTCGATTTTTCTATTAGTATATGGGATATTAGCACTTATTGTCGTTGTGTTTGGCCTCGGTTTCTATTGCTTTAATTTGCGTGATGCTTATAAGGTTGGGAAAAAACGTGATGCCCATGAACCAATCAGTACGATGAAGGAACAGTACCGCAACCTTGTTGATAATGGATTTCCCTATTTAATCATGTCACCGGGATTTTTATTGTTAGTGTTTGTCGTTATTTTTCCAATTATATTTGTGATCTTACTGTCCTTTACAAACTATGATCTATATCATTCACCGCCGGCAAAGCTAGTTGATTGGGTAGGAATTAAAAACTTTGTGGAAATCTTTAAAGTTGATATGTGGCGTGATACGTTCTTCTCGGTTCTGGCCTGGACATTAGTATGGACGTTCGTTGCGACGACTTTCCAAGTCGCATTAGGGATTTTCCTTGCCATCATTGTCAATCAAAAGGATGTAAAAGGAAAGGCCATTATGCGAACCGTCTTTATTTTACCTTGGGCTGTACCGGCATTTGTTTCCATCCTTGTATTTGCTGGAATGTTTAATGAATCATTCGGTGCAATCAACCGAGACATTCTTGGCTTCTTCGGAATTCAAGGACTGCCATGGATGACGAAACCGATGCTTACGAGAATTGCTTTAATCCTGATTCAAACATGGTTGGGATTTCCGTTCATTTTCGCGATGGTCACCGGGGTCCTGCAATCTATTCCACAGGACTTGTATGAAGCCGCTACTGTTGATGGAGCATCTAATTTTCAAAAATTTAAAAAGATCACCCTGCCGCTCGTATTGTATTCAACAGCACCTGTATTGATTACGCAGTATACGTTTAATTTTAATAACTTCAGTATTATCTACTTATTTAACGGGGGCGGTCCTGCAGTTTCTGGACAAAACGCCGGCGGTACAGATATCTTGATTTCATGGATTTATAGCCTGACAATGACATCGGCTCAATATTCGAAGGCTGCAACGCTAACAATGTTATTATCGATTATTGTGATTACCGTTGCGATTTGGCAGTTTAAAAGAACAAAATCATTCCAAGAAGAGGATATGATGTAATATGAGTATGAAGAGACAGAAAATCATTAGACTTACATTAACCTATTTGGTTGTTTTTGTAATGTTTGTCATCATTTTATATCCATTGGCGTGGATTGTAGGATCATCGTTTAACCCGGGGCAAAGTTTATCCGGTTCAAGCATTATTCCGAAGAATGCTACATTGGCTCATTATAAAGAGCTTTTTGATACGAGTAAGAGTAAATATCTCTATTGGTATTGGAATTCGCTGAAAGTTAGTGTGCTGACGATGGTTTCTACTGTTATTCTGGTAAGTTTAACGGCCTATGCGTTCTCACGTTACCGCTTTTTCGGCCGAAAAAATGGGTTGATGACATTTTTAATTTTACAAATGATTCCAAATTTTGCTGCCTTAATTGCGATTTATATTTTAGCAACACTGACTCATTTAATTGATTCTCATTTAGGATTAATCCTTGTCTATGTCGGCGGGCAAATTCCCATGAATACATGGCTGATGAAAGGCTACTTGGATACGATTCCGAAAGAGCTTGATGAATCGGCAAAGATTGATGGTGCTGGGCATTTACGAATTTTCTTCCAAATCGTCATGCCGCTGGCGACACCAATTATTGCTGTTGTCGCCCTGTTCGCTTTCATCGCGCCCTTTGCTGACTTTATCATCGCCAGCATTTTGCTGCGTACGGAAAAAAATTACACGTTGGCGGTTGGGCTTTACGACCTTGTTGCCAAGCAGTTTGGTGCGGAATTTACCACCTTTGCTGCAGGAGCCGTGTTAATTGCGGTGCCGATTGCGATTCTCTTCCTGTCCTTCCAGCGCTACTTTGTTTCGGGATTGACAGCCGGCGGTACAAAAGGGTAAGAGTATTATATTAATATTTAGCTAGGGGAGAACAGAATGACCGTAACTATTAAAGATGTGGCAAGGCTTGCAAACGTGGCACCGTCAACGGTCTCAAGAGTGATAGCGGACAGCCCGCGTATTAGTGAAGAAACAAAGCAAAAAGTAAAAAACGCCATGGAACAGCTAGGCTATCATCCCAATTTAAATGCAAGAAATTTGGCAAGTAAATCAACACATACAATTGGGCTGGTCATGCCAAGCTCGAAGGATGTCGGTTTTCAAAATCCTTTTTTTCCAACTGCCTTGCAGGGGATTAGTGAAGGGGCTCAGGAAAAACATTATGCCCTGCATATGACAACAGGTAAATCAGAAGAAGAGATCCTTGAAGCTGTCATCCAGATGGTGCAAGGAAGGCGCGTTGACGGGGTGGTGTTACTTACTTCAAGGGTCGAGGATAAGGTTATCTCGTATTTAAAGGCTCGAAAGTTTCCATTCGTCCTAATTGGGAAGCCTTACAAAGATATGGAGGAAATTACCCATGTCGATAATGATAATGTTCGAGCGATGAAAGAGGCGACTGAATATTTAATTCAACTAGGCCATCAGCAGATTGCCTTTATCGGTGGTACAAGGGAACTGATCGTTACAGTGGACCGGCAGAACGGATATGAAAAAGCCTTAAGGGAAGCGGGTATTTCGGTAAAAAATGAATATATTGTTCATGAAGAGTTTTTACGAGAAGGCGGTCAAGAAGCTGTTCGTGAATTAATGGCACTAAACGTGCCTCCAACAGCACTTGTTGTTGCCGATGACTTCATGGCGCTAGGCGTGTTAAATACACTTGATGAACTTGGCTTAAAGGTTCCCGAAGATCTTTCGATTATCAGTTTCAATAATGTGCTGCTTGCGGAAATGGCGAAGCCGCCATTAACCTCAGTAGACATCAATATATTTGAGCTAGGGTACCAAGCTGCGAAGAATTTAATTCAAATGATTGAAAATGAGAAAGAGCCAACGAAACGCCTCATTATTTCTCATCGTTTAGTAGAACGATCATCTTGTGCCCAACTAAACTAAAGCCAGGATAGGAAAGGATACAATATGAAAAAATTATGGTGGAAAGAAGCAGTTGTATATCAAATCTATCCCCGCAGCTTTATGGATTCAAACGGGGATGGGATTGGCGATATTCAAGGTATACAATCAAAGCTAGATTATTTGAAGGATTTGGGGATTGATGTGATTTGGGTGTCCCCCATGTACGAATCCCCTAATGATGATAATGGTTACGATATCAGCAACTATCAAAAAATCATGGCGGACTTCGGGACAATGGCAGATTTTGACCATTTATTAAAGGAAACCCATAAGCGTGGGATGAAGCTGATTCTTGACCTTGTCATCAATCACACTAGTGATGAACACCCATGGTTTATTGAATCGCGTTCCTCTAAGGACAGCCCGAAGCGGGATTGGTATATTTGGAGGGACGGGAAAGATGGGAAAGAACCAAATAACTGGGAAAGTATCTTCACCGGCTCAGCTTGGGAATATGATGAAAAAACGGACCAGTATTACCTGCATATTTTTTCGAGAAAACAGCCTGATTTAAATTGGGAAAACAAGGCCGTTCGCTCTGAGCTTTATCAGATGATTAATTGGTGGCTTGATAAAGGAATCGACGGGTTCCGGGTCGATGCCATCAGTCATATTAAAAAAGAGGAAGGCCTTATGGATATGTCGAATCCAAAAGGGCTTAAATATGTTCCCGCTTTTGATAAGATGATGAATGTTGCCGGAATTCACACGTTTCTTCAAGAGTTAAAGGATGAAACGTTTGCCCAATATGACATCATGACGGTAGCTGAAGCAAACGGAGTGACGGTTGATGAGCCAAGAGATTTAGAGCTTTGGGTTGGGGAAAAGCAGGGCAAATTTAACATGGTATTTCAATTCGAACATCTTAGCCTATGGGATGCCGAAAAGAAAAAAGAGCTTGATATTATTGAACTAAAAGATGTCTTATCCCGCTGGCAAAAGGCGCTTGACGGCAAAGGCTGGAATGCGCTCTTCATTGAAAACCACGATAAAGCAAGGGTTGTCTCGACTTGGGGAAATGACGAGGAATACTGGTATGAAAGTGCGACCGCCTTCGCGGCGATGTATTTTCTGATGCAGGGAACGCCATTTATTTATCAAGGCCAAGAAATTGGTATGACCAATGTTCATTTTGCTTCGATAGATGATTATGACGATGTATCAGCGAAAAATATGTATCGGTTAAAGCGGGAAGCCGGGGTGCCGCATCAGGAAATAATGGAGATCCTCTGGGCTTCCGGCCGTGATAATTCACGTACACCGATGCAATGGTCCTCCGATGAAAATGCTGGATTTACCACAGGTATTCCCTGGCTGGCGGTGAATCCGAATTACAAGAAAATTAATGTAGAAGCTCAACAAAAAGATCCTCATTCGATTTTACATTTTTATAAAAAAATGATTCGCTTAAAGAAGGCTAATGAGGTGTTTACGTACGGGACTTACGATTTGTTGTTACAGGATGATCCACAGCTTTTTGCCTATACCAGAACGCTGAATGAAGAGAAGGTAATGGTTATGGCGAATCTTTCATCAAGTGATGCCAAAGTGGAAGGCTTTTCCTTCAAATATGATCAGCTGTTGTTAAATAACTATGATGTAGAAGAGCACGAAACGCTTCATGCCATTAAATTGAAACCTTACGAGACAAGGGTATACCATATATAGGACAAAAAAGACGATTCAGGGAATTTTCTCTTGAATCGTCTTTTTAATATTTTCAGAATGTGCCGTATGCCCTAATGGTGATAGTCCTCTTTAAGCAGGTACTTCTTTTCTTCTTATCTTGCGTTCCCATGGCTTTGACAGCCAGCGCTTGGCGGCAAAGATTCCTCTCAGCCATTCATCTGCACCTTGGGCCAGCCAGATTCCTAAAAGACCTAATCCAAAATGAACCCCCAGTAAATAGCTTAAAGAAACAGCGACACCCCACATCGACAACATGCCAATGATGACTGGAAAACGGACATCCCCGGCAGATTTTAGTGAACTCATTAAGACGATATTCATCGCTCTCCCTGGTTCAACGAAGACGATCGCCCACAAAACCGGGATTCCAACAGCAATAATACTTGGATCCTTTGTGAATGTTTCTAAAAGCGGCGTCCCTATTAATGCGATGATCACGGATGTCAGCATCGAGGCGGCCATGGCAATTTTAAGGGTACGGATTCCGCGTAGAAGAGCCCGATCAAACTGTTTTGCCCCAATATATCGCGCTACTAACAGCTGGGTACCCTGAGCAATCGCCAAAGTAAACAGAAAACATACCATATTAATATTCAAAATATACACTCTCGCTGCAAGCGAAGCTGTTCCAAGCGAAACGACAAAGCTGGTGATCACGAGCTGGGATAATTGATAGGAAAGGTTTTCGCCTGCAGAGGGAATCCCAATCGACAGCACCCCTTTGATGTCCTCTTTTTTGGCATGAATTGTGTCTTTTAAAGTGATGTTTAATGAAAGTCGATGGTACACCAAGTAAATTAAGGCGCTGACAGCAAAGGCACGTGCCGCAACAATTGCCCATGAAATCCCTGTCACCCCTGTTATGGGCATTCCAAATATTCCACCAATGGCAATAATATTTCCTCCTAAACTAATCAGGTCCATCACGACGGTCACTACCATTGATTCCTTCGTGTAACCATAACTCCTTAAGGTGGCACTTAATGCGAGCGAGATGGATTCAAAAAAGAGGGAGATACCGCAAATTTGAACGAAAATAAGGCCGTAATCAAAGACCTTTCCGTGAATGTCAAATAATCTTAGTAGATGTTCACCAAAGAAAAATACAATCACAGCAACGATCAGACCAAACCAGAAATTCAATCCGAAAACCGAACGTGATAATTGCCGTGCTTGTTTCAGGCGGCCGGCACCGAGATTTTGGCTAATTAAAACGGTGGCTCCAATGGAGGTGACATTGAAGACGAGAATAAATATGTTTAATAGCTGGTTGGCAACGCCCACCCCCGCCGCGGCAGCATCTGAGTAGTGACCCAACATGAAGGTCGCCATAATGCCCATTCCCATGTGAAGGGCCAGTTCAATAAAAAGCGGCCAAGAAATACTGAACAATGTTTGTTCTTGATATTTTGTCGTTTGTTCCTCCAAGATGTAACTCCTTTTTTCTATTAAAATCGTAAAATCTCCATTCAATTGTACCTCTTTTTTCAGCTAACACAACTGTTAAATATCCCATATCTTCAATCATACGCTTCAAGGATTGGAGGAAGACCGAAAAATAAAAAAATCCTACAGAGAGGAATACAGACGCATCAGCTGCAGGTTTAGTTCTTAACGTCCCCATCTCATATTTATATTTAACGTACAGCAGCTGACCGGGCTGACCGGAGTCGGGGGTGTTGTTAGTTCAAAGTTTACACTGGATGGGGTATAGGTCGTTTTGACGTGAGCCTTTAGGCCAAGAGATTGAATCAGCCGATTTACTTCGGCGTGCTTTCCTTGCTGGGCCGCATTCATCACTTTTTGTGATAATTGAGGATTGGCCAATCGATCCAAGAGAATACGCCCTTGTTCCATTAACCGCTGGAGTGATTGAATTGATTCGGAAAAAACTTTCGTGTTCACAGGCGGATAGGTACGCGCCAGCTGGTAGTTCATCATATAAGGTGATAAATAAGGATTAACCGGATAGTGATAAGGGTTGTAATTCATGATGATTACTCTCCTTCATGATCAAAAAACACAAGGCATTATATGGTATGTCTATTAGGGTTAATTGGTACTTTGTACCTTTGCGGGCAAAATAGGAACAAAGGCGTCTGAATAGCGGGTTCAAGGCCAGATTCGGATGTTTTCACTAGAGATATCTAGATCAATCTTGTGTTTTTCGTTAATGTGATTTCGGTGATTCCTTTTTAGGTGAGTGGAAAGTCCTTGGAAATAGGGGAGCTGCTTATCTCTCTGTTAAAGGGGATTATTTCCTTCTAAGGCTTGGGGCGTAGAATTTGGTTCTTGTTTTCGATTCCATGTATAATAGAAACTTGGAAAAACAAGATTCCTATATAGAGAAAGAAGGAGTTTCAAGCTATGACAGATTTAAGTAAAAAGGGGAGTGGATGGCTAACAGGGATACAGGGGATTCAGTGGGCTGTCTTTATGTTAACGAACATTATCGCCGTTCCTGTTGTTGTCGGTGCGGCCTTTCATTTGTCACCAGCAGACATTTCAACTTTTATGGAAAGGATGCTATTTGTCAGCGGGGTGGCAACTTTAATTCAAATCTTTTTTGGCCATCGTCTTCCTGTGGTTGAAGGAGCGGCAGGAATGTGGTGGGCGATTTTCATTCTTCTCGGTACGATGAGCGCCCCGCAAGATCAGGGACTATTGCTTAAGCAATTAGAAATGGGTCTAATCATTGCGGGAATATTCTTGGCAGTCATCGGATTTTTGCCGATCATTGAAAAGGCCCGCAATCTTTTTACCCCGATTGTGACCGGAGTTTATTTAATTTTACTTGTCAGCCAATTAAGCGGCTCGTTTTTTAAGAGTATTCTCGGTATCAATGCGACGGGCCATCTGAGTGGAAAAATTACCTTGATTTGTTTTGTAGAAATTATCATTATTTTACTTATTTCACTCAAGGCTGCTGGCATCTTAAAAAGCATGGGTCCATTAATCGGGATTGTTGTCGGCTGGCTGCTGTTTCACTTTTTCGGATTGATGGATGGAGGGAAAGTTTATGAGCCTTCCAGTTGGTTTAAAATTCCGCGGCTCCTGGATTGGGGAATGCCGAAGTTTGACTTTGGGATTGTTTTGACATCGATTATTACCTCAGTGGTTTTGGTATCAAATGTCATTGCCAGTATCTTGGTGGTGGGCATTGCGTTAGAGAGGGATGTTACTGCGAAACAATACCAAAAAGGGATCTTTGGTAACGGTGTGAGCTTGTTTGTCTCCGGAATCTTTTCGGTTGTCGGCGTGGTGCCTTTGTCCGTTTCGGCAGGATTTATTAGCACAACAGGGATTAAAAAAATACAGCCTCTCATTATTGGTGCCTTACTCATTATGGTCGCAGGATTTTTCCCGTTTATTGGCGGCTTTTTAGCTACCTTGCCATTGGAGGTTGCATATGCCTCATTATTTATTCCATTCTCACAAATGCTGGGCTTCGGCATTCGTGATTTAATGGGAATTGAACCTTCTTCAAGGAACTTATTAGTCATCGGACTTTCGTTAATGATTGGAATCGGTATGATGTTTTTGCCGCCAGAGGCCTTTGTAAGTGTTGCCCCATGGCTTCGGAATATTATTTCAAACGGTCTTATTGTTGGATTGATTCTATGTTTACTGCTGGAACATGTTATTTTTCCCATTCGCAAACCTTCAGTACAGGCGGAACATTAATTTGCGTCCCTTCACCATGGATGGTGAGGGGATATTTTTTTAGGAAAAATTGGAACACTTATAAAAGGAGATTTATATTGACATGAAACCAAAAGGTTTTATATACTGTTAAAGTAAAACTAAAGGGTTATATATTTTTCAAGAAAGCAGGAGAGTCTATGGCAAATACACTACCAGATATCAAGCAGACAATCGTCATCGAGGCACCAATTCAAAAGATTTGGGAGCAGGTTTCGACTTCAGAAGGAATTGCGGCGTGGTTTATGCCCAATGATTTTAAACCAGAGCTGGGGTATGAGTTTCATTTGCAGTCCCCATTTGGACCATCACCATGTAAAGTGACAGAATTTGACCCGCCCAATCGGCTTTCGTTTACCTGGGACACAGATGGCTGGTTTGTCTCGTTTATTTTAAAAGAGCTGGGGGATCGAACCGAGTTTACATTGATTCACGGCGGTTGGAAACAATCGGATGAAATGGTTGGAAAAGCGCAGCGAAAGGCATCGGATGTTCGTGATACTATGTCTCAAGGCTGGATTGGAATTCTTGAGAAGCTTAAGAAGCTGGTGGAGGGCTAAGTGTCACAAACGGCTCAAAAGCACGATGTTTTTCAGGCAATTGCTGATCCGACTCGCCGAGAGGTATTAAAGTTACTGGCAGAAAAAGAGTTACCCATTTCAGAAATCACCTCGCATTTTCCAATGAGCCGCACGGCGATTGCCAAACACTTAAAGGTGCTTGCGGATGCTGAATTAGTAAGCGGACGTAAGCAAGGCAGGGAAAAAGTCTATCGGCTTCATCCGGAACCGTTAATGGAACTGCGGCGCTTTTACGAGCAATTCTGGAGCAACAAACTTTCGATTTTGAAATATGTGGTGGAGAATGATGAGGGAAAATAGTGTTTAGAAGAGCTAGGAGGCGTACGCTTCTAGCTTCTTTCGGGTTTGGAAAAACTTAACGGTAGTCTGAAAGGGGAATAGGCGACCGTGACGGTAAAAAAACAGGGAATCGAGTCGCATATCCGAGTTATAAGCAACCGAGTTGGTAAAAAACAGAGTTTAGGGTCGCCAATAAGGGTTATAGGCGACCGAACTGTATTTAATTTGATTTATCCTCGATTGTAAAAAACTCTACATAACCAAATCTCAAGTTCACCATTACAATGTAATCTTTGTTGTTTTTTTCTGCTACCCAGCTTTCAACTACACCTTTCTCATAAAGACTATCATATGCTGGTTTATTTACAAAAGATAATTGGCTTTACCACTAATAAAATCTTTTGCAAAATTTTCAACCATTTTTTTGGCTGCATCTACTGAAATCTTATTCTCTTTTAAAGAGAAAGAGTAGTTCTTGTAATGATACATGTTAAATCCATTTTCGTTGAAGGTTATTTCGATTTTATGAATATAGTTATCACTGTCGGGTTCATTTTTACTCCAAAGGTATAGGGTAGATCCATTCGTTCTTTCTTGTTTGAAATTCGGCATATTGTCAAGAACATATTGAGGTAAGTATTTTTTTAATTTTGAAAGAACTGTTTCCTTTGAAGTAGAGATTTTTCCAGTTTTAACGGGTGTTTCCGATGCTGTGGCCGTTTTTGTGGATTTCTCTGATTTAATGTCTTTATATTCACTACTTTTCTGGCCACAAGAACACAGCACTATCCCTAAGATACAAATTAATAACATAAAATTAACTTTTTTCATTCGCTTTACCACCTTAATATTATTCATATGAGATAAATCACAGCCAATCATCTATTTCATATAACTATAGTATATCTATATTGTACAATCTTGGAAATATATTTATAAAATTGGATACACCATCTCTTATTTTTCTTAAATATGTAAAAATTTTTTACTCCGAAGCTTTAGTTATTAAAGTTTAATTGTTTATTCAATATCACATCCTCCACTACTTCGACCGATTTGTGATAAAATCTCTAAAAAGGGGTTGACTTTTATTTGAATATTATCGATTTACATTGTGATGCTTTACTTAAGCTTTGGGAGGCAAAAGGTAGACTTCGATTTGCGGATGCCCCTGAATTACAGACCAACAAAGCCCGGTTACAAAAAGGGCAGGTGAAGGTGCAAGGTTTTGCGATTTTTATTGAGCCGAACATGCCTTCCGATCAAAAATATCAGGCCGCACTGGGGCAAATCGATTATTTTTACAAAGAAGTGCTGGGGAAAAACCCGGACATGGTACATATTAAGGAATGGTCTGATTTTGATCGGATAAAAATTGGCCAGATTGGGGCGATACTAACGCTTGAGGGGGTTGATGCCATTGGCAACGAGATATCGAAACTTCGAATCCTTTACCAGCTCGGTGTTCGATTAGTCGGCTTGACCTGGAATAATGCAAATCTGGCGGCAGATGGTGCCGGTGAACCGCGTGGCGGCGGGTTAACGGAACTTGGAAAGGAAATTGTAGTTTTTAATAATGAACATCAAATTTTTACTGATGTTTCCCATTTGAGCGATAAGGGGTTTTGGGAGGTCATCGAATTAGCAAAGTATCCGATTGCCAGCCATTCAAATGCAAGGGCCGTTTGTAATCATCCACGCAACCTCACGGATGATCAGGCAACAGCGATGTTTAAAAAAGACAGCATGATTCATGTGGTCTACCATCCTCCGTTTATAAAAGAATCGGGTGCGGCAACTATTTCCGACTTGATAAAGCATATCGATCATTTCTGCTCTTTAGGGGGCGTTAAAAATATCGGGCTTGGTTCGGATTTTGATGGAATTTCACAATTTGTTATAAATCTCGAGGATGCCTCTAAGAGCCAAAACCTGATCAATGAATTATTAAAACATTATTCGGAAGATGAGGTCAGGGGATTTTCCTCCGAAAACTTCCTGGATCATCTGCCAGGGAAAAGGGAATGAAAGCCGCAACTAAAGTAGTGGGACGAACAGTGAAGTTGTACAGCTAGACTTTTTGAAAGAGGAGTAAGCCATGTATCTTACAGTGAAAGAAACAGCAGAATACTTATCAATACCTGTGGCAACAGTTGAAAAACTTATCCAGCAGAAAAAAATCCGCGCCCTATATGACGGCAGCGAATACCTCATCTATAAAGAACAATTTAACACCCATTTAACACAAATGGAAAAATACAAACAACTAATCGAAGAAATCCTAAACGAACCCCTTTCGGAAGATATAGACGTAAAGGACGAAGACTAAAAATGGTGCCTGACACCACTCGTGGACATTTGTCCGCCTCCAGTGGACACTAATCAAGTGAAAAGAGAGTGTCCATCTGAGGTGGACAAAATGGCGATTTTGTCTTTTTGTGGTGCCTGACACCAAAGGAGGTGAAATGATGGCAAACATTTTTCTGAAGCGGGTGTATGATCCTTATGATGAAGCGGACGGGTACCGGATTTTGGTGGATCGGTTGTGGCCGCGGGGGATTTCGAAGGAGAATGCCAAGTTGTCTTTATGGTTGAAAGAGGTAGCTCCGAGCCCCGACCTGCGAAAATGGTTTGGGCATAAGCCTGAGCGGTTTCAAGAGTTTCGTAACCGATATCTTGATGAACTGTATACCAGCGAGCCGCATATTCAAGCTGTCGATCAAATCATTGATCTTATGGAAAGCGACAGGGTCACGCTTCTTTATGGTGCAAAAGATACGGTCTACAATCATGCGGTAATATTGTATGAGGAGCTGCAGCGGGTAAGCCAAAATAAAAAGCCTTAAAAAATCGGCGCAGAGTACGACCGATTTTTTAAGGCTTTCCTAAAGGATGCAATACCGCAGCCATCCCCACCCATTATGGCCTTTACATTATCTTTATACTAATTTTGATGAAACCGCCCCATTACCTCCAATGTTTGGGTTATATTGACAAACGCATGAGGGTCAACCGTCCGAATCGTATGTTTTGTTTCATTTAACTCGAATTTCGTGATGACAGTGGTTAAGATTTTTTTAGGTTTATGTGTATAGGCACCCTCGGCATCGCTTATGGTAACTCCTCGTTCATGCAGCTTAATCAGTGCGTCACTTAGCTCTTTATATTTATCCGTTATAATTGTTATGGTTAATTTATTTTGAGTCGTATAAACCATATCAACGGCACGGCCAGCAACATAAATGGCGATAATGGTATAAAGCGTGATATTCCAGCCGAAAATAAGGCCGGAAATACCGACAACTAATAGATTCATACACGTATTTAAAAAACCAACATGCCAATTCTTCCTTTTTGCAAGCGTAAGGCTGATGATATCAGTTCCGCCCGTTGAACCTCCCATTCGGATTAAAATACCAACAGCAATTCCATAAATGGCGCCGCCGATGATGGAGGATAGCAGAATATCGGAACTAATCGGGTGAATAGGAATAAATTTCATACTTAATGACATCATCGTAACACCATAAATCGTAAGTAAAACAAATTTTCTTCCTAAATAAAAATATCCTAATACAAATAATGGGATGTTGAGCAAAAAGACTACTGAGCCTGTATTGATATGTAAAAAATGATGAATGAAAAAGGCTATCCCGGTAACCCCACCAGAGGTTAATTGGTGTGGGATAAGGAAAGTATTAAAGGCAAATCCATATAGAATAGCGCAAAGTCCAATGACAGTTACTTGAAAAAACAGCCGTAACAAAATCAACACCTCAATTAAATAAAATTCCAGTAGTTTTCTCCAAAAAACAACACTCTTATTTTAAGCTAAAATACCCTGTTATAGGGAAAGAGTTTCCGAATTTTTTTAGAAAAATAAAAAACGCCGCTTTCTTGAGAAAGGACGTTTTTCTTGGAGAAGGTGAATAGTTAAATAACAAAGAGGTATACGCATAAGAAATGCGCTAAGCTTCCAAGCAAGATGAAAATGTGGAAAATTTCATGGAAGCCCCAATTCTTGAATTTTAAAAATCTCGGCTTTGCTCCGTAAATGACCGCGCCGATTGTATAGAAGATTCCTCCAAGCACTAAAAGAAACAGCCCAATGGGGTTTAGACTACCGGCAAGCGGTGAAAAGACAAACACAATCATCCAGCCCATGATAATATACAATATTGTTGAAATCCAGCGGGGGCAGTGAAACCAGACCATTTTAAACACCACACCACTGATGGCAATCGCTGCAATAATTGAAAATAGGATGGCACCCGTTGTCCCCTTTAAACTAATGAAACAAAATGGTGTGTACGTTCCGGCAATCAAGATAAAGATCATCGAATGGTCAAGTCGTCTTAAAAAGGCAATGACTTTGTCTCTGGCGATCACCATGTGATAGGTTGCCGAAGCAGAATAAAGTAAGATCATGCTGATGCCGAAAATAATAACAGCCGTAATCGAAAGCGGTGTTGGTGTCGTCATTGAAGCTTTGATGACCATGGCCAAAAGGCCGATAAAGGAAAAAACAGCTCCTGCTAAATGTGTCAATCCATTAATAGGTTCCCGAATATAGTTGTTCATGAATAATGCCCCCAATGTAACATGTAGTTCTTATAACTACTTATTATCATACATTAGTATCAACATCTAGTCAATGCTAAACTCCTCATGTATAATAAAAAAGAGAATGAAAAAATGAACGGAGATAAGACAATGGACACAATCAATCAAATTATTGAGCAGCTCGACTTAGAAGCAAATTTATCATTAGAGGAAATACCGCAGCTTGATTTATATATGGACCAAGTGATTCAGTTGTTTGAAAATAAATTTGCCAATTCGAAGCGGAATGATGAGGAAAAAGTGCTTACGAAAACGATGATTAATAATTATGCTAAAGGTAAGCTTATTTTTCCAATCAAAAACAAAAAATATTCAAAGCAGCATCTCATTTTAATCAGCCTTATTTATCAGCTAAAAGGGGCGCTTTCTATTAATGATATTAAGACGACCCTGGATGGGATGAATAAAAAGATCCAAAACGAGGACATCGATTTAGATTCTTTTTATACGAGCTTTCTTAATTTGACAAAGAGAAATACCGCGGATTTCAAGGAAGATATTTTTCAACGGGAAAAAGAAGTGAAGGATGAAATCGTTGGTGGGCAAGATGGCCAATCTCGCTATTTAGAGCAGGTGCTGATGATTTCCTCCCTCGTTCATATGAGCAGTTTATATCGCAAGGTTGCTGAAAAGCTCGTAGATGAACTGTCAATGTCAGCTGAAACAGAGGAAAAGCGCCCAAAATAACCCGTATGGCGCTTTTATCTTTTGGTTAGAATCGGGGATTTTTTAACATTCATAATATGAATATCTTGACAATCCGAACCGGCCGTAACCAGTTTTAGCATTGAACTGCTCACTTCAACATTGCGAATCCAAACCGAATCTGCCCGGTTTTTGCCGCCGAACACCTTAATCCCTGAACCGGCGGTTGTAAAGTTTTGAAAACAGATGTTGTTCAGCACCACGTTTCTTGCGCGGTACTGAATGGCGGCGACGGGGCCGCCACGATAATCGTAATCCGGATCGCCAATTAAGGTAAAATAATTGCTCACGACATTTTTATAGCCGGAAACGACTAAGCCGCGCGGCTTGGAATCCTTATATAATTCTGAAAAAACGGGTCCAATCGAAACGAGATTAGTCGCCATAATATTGTAGGCCGTCTTCGATTCAGGGTCTGTGCTTTTATGATGACCGATATGGCGAAAGTTATAGGAACGGTTGTCGTTCACAGAAATATGCCCAATAATCTGTACATTCGAGGCGGCAGAAGAATTCTGATGGGCCTTGATTTCGACACCGCCAAAGCATCTGGCGGTTGAATTGTTCACTAGCACGACATTCTGTGAGCCGTCATCGATTTCAATTCCATTCGAATTGGAAACACCTTTTCGATGGGCCCGGCCGCTTGGATCGCACAGATGGGAGTTGGAAATCAAGATATACTCACTGTGGTGGGTTGTAACGCCGTCATCGCCAAAACCATAGCTATTTACGTTGTCAAGCCACACATAGCTGCTGCCATTGCGGGCACGGTATCCATCTCCGGCATAATTGTAAAGCGGTGAAGTAATATCAAAACCATGAAGCCCCGGATTGATTGCCTCAACATCTTTTACCCAGCCATATGTAACGTTTGCATACGTTAAACAGCTTGAATGATGACCCCACGTACTTGTCTTTGCTTCGCTGTCAAAGCGTTCAACATTCCAATCCAAACTAAGGCCCTGTACCATAATGTGGTGGTTACCCCGCCAATGGTTGGCATTGGTCACTAGTCTCGTACTTTTAGCAGCACGGTTCCCCAGTTTTATTATGGTAGCTCCTTTTCCGGAACCTACAAGCCACGTCCAAGAGGGGAGGCGAATGCCGTTAGTGATGAAAACACCTTCGGGGACGACTACTTTCACTCGGCCTGAACCGATTGCCTTTTGAAAAGCTGCAGTACAGTCCGTTTTTCCGTCACCAATCGCACCGAAATCGATAACATTCAGCTCTTTGGTCATCATCTTCTTTAACTGATCGTTTTCTTGATGCAGTTTTTCCATACAAGCCGGATACAGATTCCCTTTAGAATCGACATGAATCCTCGATGGTTCCGTTATCCTGGCAGGCTTAGAAAAAGGCCGGAATAATCCCTCACCGATTTTTTGGGAAATAGGAATAGGAGGGTTTTGATCTTGGATGATAGGTACTGGTTTTTTTACAAGACATTCTTGAAACAGCCGTTCTGTTTCCTGAATCACCTTTTTCATATCTAACCGTTTACCCGTAATTTCTGTAAGCAATTTTGCATTCCTACGCGCATCATGCGATCTTCCCAAAGACAACACACTGTCCACCCCGCTTCACTAAACCTAATAATGCTATTATAGTGGATTTTGGTGTCAGGCACCATGTGAAAAATTCACATGGTGCCTGACACCGAATATTTTTAGTGAAAAGGAAAAATACTAACAGATGTTCGGGGAAAATATTTAATAGTTAACAGATTATTTGGGAAAGATGAGAAAAATATGAAAAAGAACAAGGTGAAATTCGTTTACACTAGGAAACAGGCTAGCCTTGGAATGTTGAGTACTAACCATATGAGCTATACCAATCCATGGATAATAATGGCTTGGTCGTTTTTTTTTCCAGGGTTCGGTCATTTCTTGCTCGGTCAATTTATTCAAGGGTGGCTGCTATTTTTATGGGAAGTGATTGTCAATGTTAGAGCGGACTTTAATTATGCGATTATGTTGGCCTTTACAGGTAAATTTCAAGAATCCATTCAAATCTTAACTACAGAGGGGAAATTTTGGATTCTCCTATATGGTTCCGTTTTTTGTTATACATTATTTGAAAGCTATCATCTGTCTTTAGATGGAAACAAAATGTATGCTCTGGCTTATAGAGAGAATGTCCCTATTGAGATTTTTAAAATAAATGCGGTTCAGATTAACTATTTTAATAAAAAAAATCCTTGGATCGCTGCGATTTGGTCTTTATTAATGCCGGGACTTGGAGAGTTATATAACCGACGAATTACGTCTTATGTATTTGTGCTCGGTTGGTGGATCATTATCGTCTATTTTTCAAATTTTCTACCTGCAACCATGTATACATTTACCGGCCAATTCAAACAAGCCACATCCATTTTGAATGTAGAGTGGACGCTTTTTTTACCATCCATTTATGGATACTCTTTTTTTAATTCCTATACTTACGCAGCCGAACAAAATAAGCTGTTTGATAAACAACAAGCAAATTTTTTGAAAAATGTCTATCAATCCGGTACTTTTCCATTTCGTTTAAACAAAGGGGGGAACCTAATGCGGATTGTTTCCGTTTTTGATCATTCTTTATTTTTAGAAAAAGCACTTATGGACATTCAAGAACAGGGAATTTCTAAAGAACAACTATTTGCTGTTCCAGTCGATAAGAGTAAAGATAAATCTTCCATTTCAGTCGACACCATGCATCATTCGGATGGAAAATCATTTATTGATATCCCTTCCCTTTTGGCTGCCTTCTTTTGTGCCCTTGGAACCATTTATGGGTTTGTGCTGTATTGGGGCCCTGTTATATGGGGATTGATAGGATTTGCAGGAGGATTTATTCTAGGATGTATAATAAAAATCTTAGGGGTCATATTACATTCAAAGAAAAAAACGAAACATTCAAAAACTGAAGTCGTTTTAATGATTGACTGTCCAAAGGATCAGTCGAATCAGATCGTACAAATTCTTTGGGAAAATCACGCTTTTGGTGTTTCAAAGGTGGATGAGAATGATCCATAAATATTTTATTAATGAGGCCATTTCCAATAAAGAGTTGAATTTAAAATGAAGTTTCTTATTGTATTGGATTTATATATCATTTTCTTAATTGCATTCTTTACTGTCCGAAAAAAGTCTCATATATTCGTGAATATCTTCACTTATTTTGTTTTAGAATTTTTAATCACAAGTTATTTTTCAATAATAAATTTAAATATTGGTGCGGTTGAAATTAGTGGAGACATAAGAACGCTTCTCCTCTTTAGAGCCTATGAACTAATAATTGAGCCGTTGATCTGTATATGGTACTTGGACTTTATCAGTAATGAAAAATCGATAATTTACAAGTGTGGTTTAACTATTTTCGTATTTGTAATCTTTTTTGTGAAGGAATTTCAATTTGTTCAGTGGGGAATCCTCACTTTTATTAGCTGGGAGTATTGGAAAACACTTGTGTCCCTTTTTGGAATCTTATTTATTGCCTATATTCTTCAGATATGGTTTAAAATAATGTTGCGGAAAGAGGGGATAAATAGCTGATGGCACTTCCCTATCATTTTGACATAAATGAATGGTATATTCTTTTTTGGCTTTTCGTTACTTTTTCCATTGTTTTTCTGTTGCCAAAGAAATTCCCTTTTAGTATGACCATCATGATGATGCTATTTTCTACTATAATAGCAAGGTTTTTAGATCATCTGTTGGCGATACAGGGCTGGGACTTATACGATGTCATGGATGGACCTAAATATGAGCTTTTTGACTTATTGACTTACGTATTATATGCCCCATTCGGTTATTTATTTGTATATTTTTTTGATAGGTTGCGAATGAGGGGCCTTTGGATTGTAGCTTATATCGTTGCTGGGTCTTTAGCAGCCATTGCTTTTGAATGGTTAAGCGAGCATTTTAACGTGTTTACTTATAAAAGATGGAATTTGTCCCGTTCCTTTCCTGTCTATTTAATCATTCAATGCCTTACATTACTTTTTTTCCGGTATATTAAAACCATTCGCGAAGCTTCCGCCAAAAAACAGTTTGGGCCTTATCGAAAACGGCTCTAGCGGTTGTAATAGTAACGGGTGCAGTTAAGAATTTGAAAAATTAAAATGACATATTAAATTGGCGTTCAAACTGGCAACAGTTTTGGAACGTCTTTTTTATGGCATATATGCTTTACTCAGTACAGTGGGCTAATTTTCGAAATACAAAGCCGGAGTTTAAGTTCATACTCGGGTTTTTTCACAATGGAGAAAGTTCCCATGATAAAATCATCCTCACCCAGCCAAGCCTGCAGTCTTAACCCATTTTGGATGGCCTAATGGTCATCAAAAAGGATGCACTTCATCACCTAAAATACTACAAAAGCTATTACATTGCGATCTCAAGGCTGTTCTCGTATTGATACCTTGATGACTAACAGGTTTATTCTTTGGGATCAATTAAATGATACAATTTTTCTTCTTCAAACAGAGAAAGTGTGCAAGATCCGGGTAAAAATACAAAAATTATATCCCGGTGGATGCCCCTTTTTAGGGGTTCCTTATTATTACTTTAAAGCTGGAATAATTTGATTTGGAATTTATATAATCTGAAATAAAGTAAAAAAATAGGATATTAAATCAGATTTTCTAACGAAAAAAGAGAAAAAGAGGATATGAAAAAATGTGCTCGTTTACAAAAGTATTTAGAAATTCCATGGCCACCAAGTGGAAGCACGGTAGAACAATCTTAATACTAACCGCTTAAAAGCCAACGATGTTGATTAAGATAGATGTATCAGGTTCTGGAAGATCTATATTCATCCCCGAGTTTATAAGAATTTATCCGAAAGGAATCCTATTTATAAAACATTCTAGACCCAATTCACTTTTCTACTGCCATAACGGGTTCCGTTACCTATCGCAAACATAAAAAATGCCATTTCAAATTCAAAGATTACAAATATTAATCTCCAAGGACTTCTTTGTTTTATAAAAATAAAGGAAGTAAAAACTAGAAAAAAGTGCTCCCCTTCAAATAAAATAAAGAAAACGAGTAAAGATGGGGGTTGTGCAATGTGGCCTTTTAAAAGCAAAAAAATAGAAAAAGAAACGCTTGAAAGGCTATATTATCTTTCAGAAAATGTAGTCAATGAGAAGAAGGAAATAGAGAAAATGACCAATCATCTTAAAGAAGTATTTAGCAAAATGTCTAATGAAATTGTTTTTTTATGCATTGGAACAGATCGTTCAACCGGTGACTCACTCGGTCCTTTTGTAGGGTCCATGTTAATAGAAAGAGAGATTCCTTTTCCCGTCTACGGAACATTGGAAAAGCCTGTTCACGCATTAAATATTAAAAAAGTTTTAAATGAAATACAGCAAGCACATAATCAGGCGTTTATTTTTGGAATTGATGCTTGTTTAGGGACTGAAAAACACATTGGCTCCATTATTTTAGAAAAGGGCTCGTTTATACCGGGAAATGCGCTTAAAAAAGTATTACCAATTGTAGGTGATTACCATTTGAAAGCAGTTGTGAATGTCCTTGATCCATTTGAACCAGCCAAATCGTTGAATAGTACGAGATTATATAATGTAACCAAGCTAGCTGAAATTATGACAGAGATTATTTATCGTGCAGTAATGGAGGCTAGTTCTTCTAAAGAATAAATCATTCCCTGCTTTTTTCTATTTCCTTGAGTAATCTAAAAGGTTGCTATATTGAAAATTAGTACGTTATAATTTGTATAGTGTATACCAAAATAGGAAGGAGGGGAATCATTGGATACTAACTGGTCAGAAGATAATCTCATATCTTTACGTGAGAGGGTCTATCTTCACATTAAGAATCTCATTCTAGAAGGTGAATTTAAAACAGGTGACCGCTTAGTAGAGCGGGAACTTGCGGAAAGATTGAGGATTAGTCGGACGCCTATTCGGGAAGCCTTGTTCCGCTTAGAATCACAGGGTTTTGTCAAAACAGTCCCAAGAAAAGGGGTAATTGTTGCTGATATTTCCGAGAAGGAAATTATTGAAGTATTTACAATCCTCTCTTCTCTTGAAGTACTGGCTGCAAAACTAGCTGCACAAAAATTAGATGATGAAATGAGGAGCACATATCTTGCTTTTTGCAAAAAGGTTGAAGACCGTTTAAAAAATAATAAAGATGATGATTTCTCAGATTTACACAGGGACTTAAATCATCTATTATACAGATCGGCGAAGAATGCAAAGCTTTACGAAATACTGAGCGGGCTATCAGATTATATCAGTGCCTTTGCAAAGACCGGCTATAAAAACCCCGGCAGACCGGTAAAATCAATGGAAGAGCACTTGGCCATTATGGAGGCGATCCTCAATCAGGAGTTGGAAATGGCCGAGTATTTAACAAAGATCCATATCGAAAATTCCAAAAAAGCATACGTTGAAGCAGTAAGGAAAAGTAAAGAAAAGGGAAAATAACTGTTCTACCTAATTAAAACAGTTTTTTTCCTTCATTCATACCAAGCTTTCCTATTACAGTAGATTTTAGAAATTAACATTTGAAATACGGTGATTGTTAACGTCAAAAATGCCCGCCGGCAAATTGAAGTATGATTGCCTGACAGCTTTTCATTTAGATACCTATCACCACTGAAGTTGTCAGGTTTCTTAACACTTTTGCAACACTCATTGCCACTATTGGACTGGATTTAGGATTCTGTTTGAAGGGTGTATTTTGAACAGATATTTCTACCCGGCCAAAGGTCCCTTTTGCGACAATGCTGTGCTCATTACTGTTGATGGTTGGGTCAATATATACTTGAACCTTTGTTTTTTCGAAACCAATACCAGCAATACTTAATGTAGCAGATACATTTACACTTTCAGGGAATAACTTTGCTGCATTTCTTGCATTACCATTATAAATACAATATGCCTCTTTAAGCGTTTCTAAATCTACCCGTTCCTCAGCAATGGTCCCGTACCAGCTTTTAGTTGGCTTTCTGGTAATAAGGGTAATCTCCTCAATTTCACCCAACACCCCCGAAGCAATTCTATCTAAGCCAGCAATTGCGGCAGAAGGAATAAAAATCTTCTTATTGTTTTTTAATGCGGCAGATTGTAAAGTCTCATAAAAGCAATGGTCAGCTAAGGCTCCGACAGATAGAATGATTAAATGGCTGCCTGAAGAAAGGGCCTTTTCTCCGTAAAGTTCCAATGCTTGGTGCCCTGCTGCTTCAATGATGACATCCAGTTCCTGATTGAAAAAAGTCTCCTCATTTGTCGTAAAAAAAGCATTTTTAATTGTTTCATTGATAGATGTTACTGGCCTGCGAACAAGAATAGACTTAAGTGCAACATCTTCAGCCTGATCAGTCTGAATCAAATCGCAAATAGCTTTTCCCAGTGTTCCGTAACCAATAATCCCCACTTTAATCATATTAAAATCACCTCAATTAATAAGTTTAGCTCTCAAGTTATTTGTTTCCTAAAATGAGGTATACCGTATACCAATTCATTTTACTAAATAAACAATAAAAACACAAGATTATTGTGAATTTAATAAAATATTCAAATTTTCAAAAAAGTGATTGCGGTAATATTAAAAATAATGGTATATTAATATCAATCTATGTATTTTCACTATGTTCGTAGTGAAAAAAGGAGGGATTTATTAAAATAAGGGAGAAATCACACGTTTAAAGCAGGTTAATAGTCTATTGGAAGAAAAACAGGAAAGCTTGCATTCTTTTTTATTTTTAAAGTGATGCCGCTATTAGCATGTATAAGCAAGGGATATCCACTAGAGACAGAATTCTATTAATCATCATCTCACATCTAGGTATACAATGTACAAAATACAAAAATAATCCCTAAAAAATTGGTTATTATGGACCCAGGTATATTATCATCTTCAAGATTTACATAACCCAAATAACCTGTATTACTCTATTTACTTAAAAGGAGGAAATATATGGAACTGACGTTGGCTCATTGGGTGTATCTTGTTGTTACTGTAGTTGTAATTATAATCATGCTTTTTAGAAAGGGCATTGTGTTACCCCTCATCATTGGAACCTTTTTAGTAGCAGCAGTGTATAAAGGAAGTGTGATTTCGGGATTCCAGGCGGTGTTTAACGCGAACCTCGTTGCGGCAAAAGAGCTATTTAGTATTTTTCTAATCATTTCCATCATGATTGGTCTACTTAATTCTCTCAAGGACCTTGGTGCTGACAAACGTATGGTAGTACCAATTCAAAAAATCATGGTGAATGGTCATATATCTTTTCTAGTCTTAATGGCAACAACATATATCATTTCATTGTTTTTCTGGCCAACTCCCGCTGTTCCACTAATTTGTGCGTTATTAGTCCCGGCTGCTGTGAGATCTGGACTCCCGGCGATGACCTCCGCAATGGTAATTGTTATTTCCGGCCAAGGAATGGCTCTTTCATCAGACTATATTATGCAGGTAGCTCCTATGCTTAGTGCGAAAGCAGCTGGAATTGAAAAATCTTTGGTTTCTGATAAAGCAATGATTCTTTCTCTCATTACAGGACTTAGTTCCCTCGTAATTGTGTATGTAATGCATCGAAAGGCAATAACGACGAAATCAGAAGTCGAAAGTATGGCAGATAAAGGTGAAATTGCTTTCATCCAAGTTAATAATGAGCTGGCTGCCACGGTGGAAGAGAGTGTGAATGTAACACGTATAAAAAAAACCTGGGGGAAAATATTTGCCATCCTTGTGCCTTTAGCTATGCTAGCTGTTATGATTTTCATGTTTCAGAATAAATTTAGCGGGGGATCTGGATTTGAAGGCGGAGATGGTGCCGCTTTTATCGGTGGTGTTGCCACCATTCTACTAATCTTGGCAACGATAGCCTTTAATCGCCTTAAGGCTCTTGATAAAATTAGCGAGCATATTACGGAAGGATTTGTGTTTGCGTTTAGAGCGATGGCCCCCGTCATTCCAATTGCCGGCTTTTTCTTTATGGGGAGCGGCGACTTCTCTACATCAATTCTTTCATTAAGTGATGATGCGACCAAACCTGCATTTCTATTTGATATAATCCAGTCTGGACAACAGTATATTCCTCATAGCCCTATTTTTGCGGCCCTAAGTATCTTGTTAGTTGGGATTATTACAGGTCTGGATGGCTCAGGGTTCGCCGGACTTCCGTTAACGGGTGCTTTGTCCGGTGGACTGGCTCAAGGCGGCAATATCGATCCATCGGTAATGGCGGCGATTGGACAGATGGGGTCAGTTTGGAGCGGCGGAGGAACGATTATTGCCTGGTCCTCCCTTGTGGCTGTAGCAGGATTCTTACAGGTATCACCCATAGATCTGGCGAGGAAAAACTTTATACCGGTTGTTACGGGTTTGTTGATTGCCACTATTCTTGCAGTAGTCATTTGGTAAATTCTAATAAGTTAAAAGAAAAATCTAGGGCTTCCCTAAAGCTAGTGTTCTTCACTAACTTTAGGGAAGCCCTTTTTCTTTATAAAAATTGAGAAAGCCGTTACCCTAAAAACATTTGTAAGATAAATAAATAAAGCATCACACATACTGTATAAAGACCGGCAAATGGGAGATTCCAATTGGACACTTTATAGGAACTTTCCTTTACAATACTTGACATCAATCCCAATGTGGCATTATATGGTCCAACCATAAAAGCGGATACAGCTCCCGCCAACATTGCGACTGTCAGGAGGTGTGGCGAAATACCGATTAATGCGGGATTTAATCCCTCCGTCATAAGCGCAAGTGACACTGCTGGATGGAGCCCAAGAAAGGCGAATCCCAAAGGGATAAGCGGCAGCATCACTAAAAAGATATCAGCCCCTGCCACAGTAATAAACTTGCTAATCCAGTGATCCAGCCATTCATTTGTATGAGAGACGTTTATTGTTGAAATGAAAAAGCCCGCCGACAAATAAATAAAAAACTGATCCTTCGTTTTCGGCAGTGAGTAAAAATGGTTCTTCAGCTGTGTTCCAAATTCCCTTCCTCTTTTTAAAAGGAAAGACCAAGAAAAAGCAAAAGGAATGACCAGTAGCGAGACACAAATTAAAAATGGATAAGGTAAGCGGGTCTCTACAAGGGAAATGGAAACATTAAAGATAATAATGGCTAACAGGATTTGCAAAACCTTGGAAGAACGGTTGTTTATCCCTGTTTCAATGGCTGCAGCTGTTTCATTAGCTATTACATTACTGCTGGCTTTTAGCTGTCTTTTCGAGTTGCGGGCGGCTATATACCAATCCATTCCGATTCCTACAATACTCAATGGGATCACATAAGGAAGAAGCGAGGCCCAGCTTACCCCTGTCATGGTAATCACAATACCGACGATCGGGGTAACAGGTGCCCACACCAGTGGCATCGCAAACCCACGAGTAATCGATCTACTCATAAATTGTTCTTTATTTTGGACTTCATAGCCGTCCAAAGCGGTCCGGATTGAATAATACGTCATTGGTAAGGACGCAAGGTTCATAAAAATACTAAAAAAATAGGAAATTCCTGATGTGATTATGTAAAGCTGTCCAGAGGTTTTTACTTTTTTTTGAATAATCGTTTGAATCCCCCCGCTGTATCCCCCTAACTGAATCGGTATTCCTAAAATGGGGATAAGAGAAAACATCGTTATCAAATCAAGCATTGGCCCAAAGGATAGGATGTATTGTTGCCAGGATGCTCCACTAATCCACAATAATGCAACTCCAAAAAACAAAAAGATGCTACCTAATATTTTCACAAACGGCTTAACCTGAAAAATCGTCATAAGGACAATGGCGAAGCATAGGAGGGAGATAAAATTATCCATTTTGAATCCGGGTATAAGTACAGATAGCATATACAATAAAATAACCGAAATTAACATCAATCTTAGCATAGCATCACCCATCCTTTAGGTTGTTATATTTCTCAACTGTTTGCTGTGAATTTGAATATTTCTGAGACTTTACAGGATATTTAACAAGATGCTTCACTATTTTCGAATAAAATACTTGAAATAAAGAACCTATTGGTATACCAAACTAATCAAATAAGCACAAAAACGTCACAATTTAGACAAAATTATCGTCCCATTTTGGTATTTGGTATACAAAATGATTGTGTTTTCTATTGCTCCATTATATAATATAAGTAACATGAAAACAGGGGTGATTTACATGTTCCGTGCACTTTTTAGTACGAAAAAGGCTGCTGAAAAAGCTGGAAAAAAATTAGCTTCATTACGAAAAATACTTAAATTTTAATCAATTTTATTTACGTATTTTTACTCCGCTCCTTTAGGGGCGGTTTTTTTTCGATCTATTAAAATCGAAATTAGAAACTAAACTCCGGAGAGACGCTCTTCCCCCTCCGGAGTTTAGTTTCTTTGAAACACTTAATTATTTCATACCTATGCCATTAAGCTAAACCCTAAAAGTAGTTCCTATATTTCGTGCTAAACGGCAACCTCATCGGATTTTACTAGTTTTGAGTGCAGGGAATCTTCGCTGTTACCTGATGCTTTAACAATCTCATTTAATTCATTACGTGCTGCTTCAATCGTATCAAACTTTTCAAAAAACTTTATGTTGATATAATTGACGTAATCTTTTCCTTCATATGTTTCAAAAAGCTGGATTTTAATATTTTCATCCAATACTTTAGCAATTGTGTACTTTGCTTTTAATTCCTCAAAGAAATAGAAATGGTATGTTTCTACAATCTCTAAACCGTCATTGTCAAGAATTGTTTGGAAGGTATTTTTATTTGTCAACACGATATATTTTCCCAATTAGAACACTCCTTTATTGATTGATTTTAATCGCTATTGTCGAAAGTATCTAAACCATTGAACTTTTTTTCATTTATCACCGCCTTGGAACATTGTATACCAATTGCTATAAATGTATTTTAAATCAGTATGATAAAATATTCAATAGTCTTGTCCGAATATTTGAATTATTTTAAAGTTTTTTTATTTTGCTAAATAGGTTGGCGCTTTAATTTAGAAACAATACCCTCAAACCAAAAAACTAGATTGCTTCTTACTTAAAAAAAATGTATACTTCAGTAAAGTATCAAAATTTTTAGAATAGAGGGAAAGGAGCAATGGTATGCCAAAAGTAATTATTCATGTTGATGGAACGACGGTGGAACAAGAGGTAAAAGAGAATGCTAATTTAGTAGTATTAGCTGCAACACGACAGCTGCCAAAGCTTAAGTATGGCTGTGGTATGGGAAGGTGTACAAAATGTACTTGCGTTGTCATCAATGGAGCAGAAAATTTGGCGTCGCCAAATTGGAAGGAAGAAAAAATGCTGGGGGATAAAATACAGAAAGGGTACCGTTTAACTTGCCAATTGACTATAAAAGAGGATCTTGAAATTTCACAAGAAAACATTTCTATCCAAGTTCCAAAGAAGCAATCGGTTATCCAACACTAGTTGAATTTTAATTATATATTTTTTTGGTACACAAAATACAAAAGTTGGTGATTTATATTGGATTGTTATAATCTAACCTCGATGACATGGAAAGAAGTTGAAGAAGCATTACAAACTGTGAAGTTTGCCATTGTACCCATTGGCGCCCATGAACAGCATGGTCCGCATATGGTAGAAAGTTGTGATGCGGTACTGGCTGAAAAAATGGCTATAAAGCTTGGTCAAAGGCTGTATCCCTTTGCCATTATTACCCCAACTGTCAATATGGGGGTTTCACAGCATCATCTCCATTTTCCGGGAACTATTTCTCTGCAGCCAACAACCTTAATTTCCTTATTAAAAGATATTGTTGGATCTTTGAAGGAACATGGGATTAACAAGTTTTTATGGTTAAATTCGCATGGTGGCAATCAAGCTACTCTTAGCGTTGCGTCGATGATACTTACCAAAGAACTAAATGTAGAAATCTACTATGCAAAAACGACTGCATCAGCCAAAAAGGCAATTCAAAGTTCAATTACCTCCTCATTATTTGGTCATAGCTGCGAACGGGAAGTATCCGAAGCATTGTATTTAGCTCCAGAACTTATTCGTCATGATCAGCTTGCCAAAGGTGATATCCAGGAGGAGGGAAGATGGAAACAATTGCGACCGGGCAAGGCACTTCAAGGATTTTATTATTATGAAGAAATGACGCACAATGGTTGTATTGGTGACGCCACAAAAGCCAGCCGGGACATAGGCTGTGATATTGTTGAAGAGGCATTGGATAATATTTCAGATGAATTGCAAAAACTATTTCAATTAAAAACTGATATAAGTGTTTAGAAAAGAATTATGCAATAAGTTAAAAAATACTTTAAAAAATTCCGAAAATTATGTTTACAGATTTTAAAAAATAGTTTAGTATATTCATTAAGGTATACCAAATTAAGTTTTAAACGATTTAAAGAATGTTTGACACTAATAAAATCAGCAATTCTTTTATTTTTAAAACTAATTGGTATACAAAATATCAAATACCAAAACATCTAAGACATACTGAAAAAATTAGAGGAGGAGATTTAGATGGCAGAATTATTATCAAAGGATGAATTTCGCAGGCAATTAGAAGAAGCAATTAAAGGAAATCATAGCCAGAAGGCTCCGTTTACTATTGCTTGGGCTGAAGGAAAATTAGAAAGAAAACATTTTGCCAAATGGGCAGAAAACCATTATCACTATGTCGGACCATTCGCAGACTACTTAGCGTATATCTACCACAATACTCCAACTGATCAAAAATTCGAAGCTGCAAAGGATTTCACACTGCAAAATATGTATGAAGAAGAAATCGCAGCGGATCGTCACACTGACCTGTTGATTCGTTTTGCTGAAGCTTGTGGCACGACTCGTGAACGTGTGATGGACCCAGCAAATATGGCGCCAACAACATTAGGACTACAGAGCTGGTGTTATGCTGTAGCGGCCCGTGAGAACTTTGTTGTTGCAACAGCCGCACTAGTAGTTGGGCTGGAATCTCAAGTTCCTGATATTTATCGGAAACAAACACCGGCATTACGCGAAAAATATAAATTTACGGATGAAGAAATTGAATTCTTCGACTTGCACATTGTTTCAGATGAAATCCATGGTGAACGTGGTTACAAAATTGTGCTTGACCATGCGGATACTCCAGAACTACAGCAGCGGTGCTTAGAGGTTGTACGCACAGGAGCTAAAATGCGTCGCATGTACATGGATGGACTATGGAGAGAGTACTTGGAACAAGACTTGGGCGCTTTAGTCGAAACTAGATAAAGATTATTTCAAAAATTGTAATCCTCTTCTTCAAAGATACGGCCGTCAAATATAATCTTGTAATTTAAAGGTGACGGCCTTTTTTTTAATGAAGGAAACAAGAATCATTTCTGAGCTAAAATACATGAAAAAGGTGATAGTAGTGATTACTACAAAAATAGAAACATACAAAAATTTTATTAATGGTATGTGGCAGGAATCCGATAGCAATAACACATTTTTCAGTATAAACCCTGCGAATATTGAGGATATTGTCGGTATTTTTCAGGCTTCCAATGAACAAGATGTTAATTCGGCAATTTTAGCTGCGAAAGAGGCCTTTCAAATGTGGTCGAATACTCCGCCATCAAAGCGGGCAGCCATCTTAAATAAAGCTGCTAGTTTCCTAGAACAAAATGCTGCGTCTTTTGCAGAAGAGCTAACAAGGGAAGAGGGTAAACATATTAATGATGCTAAAAACGAGGTAATCCGATCCGCGCAAACACTTCGCTTTTATGCGATTGAGGGGCAAAGCTTCACAGGGGAAACCTTTCCAAATGATGACCCAAATATGAAGGTATCAACGGAAAGAGAACCGCTTGGCGTAGTTAGTGTGATTACACCGTGGAACTTTCCTCTATCCATTCCTGCTAGAAAAATCGCTCCAGCATTAATAACAGGCAACACAGTTGTGTTTAAGCCTTCATCTGATACCCCGCTTATGGGCGTACGCCTGGTAGAAGCACTTCATCATGCCGGTATTCCAAACGGTGTTATTAATTTAGTTACTGGCAGGGCTTCTGAGGTTGGTGATCTTTTGGTTACTCATTCAGCCATTCGAGCTGTCACGTTTACGGGATCAACCGAAGCGGGTGAAGATATTCATCGGAAAGCAGCAATCACAACTCGTACCCAGATGGAATTAGGCGGGAAAAATCCATTGCTTGTAATGGCTGATGCTGACCTTGATTTGGCCGCCACCCTTGCTGTTAACGGCGGGTTTTCGCTAACTGGTCAGGCATGTACTGGAACGAGCCGTGTCATCGTCTTAAAAGAGATAAAAGAACTATTTGTTCAAAAACTCATTGAAAAAACAAAGACGTTAAAGATCGGCAACGGGTTTAAGGAGGGGGTCAAAATTGGCCCGCTTGCAAACGAAAAACAATTAAAAAATGTTTTAAAGTATATTGAAATAGGTAAGGAGGATGGCGCAAGACTAGTATATGGTGGAGAACCATTAACAACGGATGATTATAAAACGGGGTACTACGTTCAGCCTGCCATTTTTACAAATGTTAAGCCTCAGCATCGGATTGCCAAAGAAGAAATTTTCGGACCAGTTATCGCGGTTTTAGAAGCTGATACATATGAGGAAGCCATTTTGATTGCAAATGATGTGGAGTATGGTTTATCTGCTTCGATTGTGACGAATAGTTTAAAAACCGCGCACCAATTTACAAAAGATATTCAAGCCGGAACAGTAAAAGTAAATCGGACTACCACAGGAAATTTGATGAATGCACCATTTGGCGGGTTAAAAAAATCAAGCACCTCTACTTTCCGCGAATCCGGAAGAGTCGGTCTTGAGTTCTTTACGCAACTAAAAACTGTCTATATTGGCTATTAAACAAACGAAAAGGGGAAAAGAAATGAAGCCAGTTTTAAAGTTAGAATTAGAAGAGGCAAAGGTAATTATTGAGGCAGCGAAGAAAAAATCAGCGGAACTAAATGTCCTAGAAACAATTGCCGTGGTGGATGATGGCGGTAATCTAATTGCCCTTGAACGGATGAATGGTGCCCGGATCACCGGTCCGGAAATTGCAATTGCAAAAGCGTATACGTCTGCCGGACATAAACGTTCTACTCATTTATTTAATAAGGAGCCTAACGGGCCGGCGCTTCCAGGGAATGAGGCCTTTGGAATACATCAAATGCTCCCAGGAAAATTTGCGATTTTTGTAGGCGGTTTTCCAATTGTGATAAATGGTGAAGTGGTAGGCGGAGTTGGTGTAAGCGGCGGTAACGGTGAACAAGATACGGCGGTAGGTACTGCAGCTCTAACAGCGTTACAGGAGTATTTGGCAAGTGAGGGGCTCGACGTCATCACAGATGCGGACATAAAAAAGTAAAATGGGATTCTAGTTTGATATTAAGAAAAAATGGTTTGGACTTCATTCGTGGAGACATTTTTTAGACACAATGGAGTCCAAGAAGTTTATTGGTTATGAAAAGAGGGATTATGATTTGAAGGCGTATATTGAATTAGCAATTGGATTTGCCCGAACCGGTATTACAGGTTATGGCGGGGGACCTTCGACTATCCCGTTGATTGAATACGAAGCTGTTAAAAGATACAAATGGATGAGCGAGGAGGAGTTCGGGGAAATCTTGGCACTTGCTAATACATTGCCAGGACCGATTGCTACGAAAATGGCCGCCTATATTGGCTTCAAAGTAAACGGAGCTTTAGGAGCGACAGTGGCAATTATGACGCACATTCTACCTTCGATTGTTGCTATGCTTGGCTTGTTGGGATTGCTTTATTCATTTAGAGAATCTCCTATAGTGGGGGGGATGGTTCAAGGCGTTACCCCTGTCATTGGCTATATGTTATTGGAGATGGCTTACCGATTTTTTAAAAACGGCCAAAAAGGGTTGGGTTTATCAAAAATGCTGCTGTTATCGGCAGGTAGTTTCATCGTTCTCCAGCTTCTCGGCATACATCCTGGTATTTTAATTGCCGTATTTCTTCTTACAGCCTATCTCATTGCAAGTCGTAAAGAAAAGGCGGCAATGGCTGAAACTAAGCTGTTTCTCCAAAGAAAGGAAAAAAGCTCATGATATATTGGCATATTTTCTGGTCGAATTTTATTGCTAATTTGCTAGGTTATGGTGGCGGTCCTTCCACCATTCCATTAATTCAAAATGAAGTCGTCAATCATTATCATTGGATGACAGTATCCGAGTTTGGCGATATGCTAGCCATTGCGAATGCTCTACCAGGGCCTATTGCGACGAAAATGGCAGGCTTTATCGGCTATCAAATGGGTGGAGTTTTTGGTGTAATAGTCGCGCTCATTGCTACTATTCTTCCTTCTGCTATTGCGGTTATATTGTTATTTAAGTTCTTGCATTTATTCAAGGATTCTCCAAAGATTAAGTTAATGACCAAATCTATCCAGCCTATAATTGCTGTTTTACTAGCTGTTATGGCCTATCAATTTCTTTTAACGGCTTTTGAAAAGAGTGGAATCCTGCACCTTACATTGTTAGTAGTAATCAGTTTTTTTGCATTAGGTAAGTGGAAGGTTCATCCCTCCTTGTTAATTATTTGTACGTTAATTTACGGGGGAGTATTTCTCTCCTGAATTTTTCAAAAATAAGCAGGTGTGAATAATGGAAATAAGATGGGAGGAAAACAAACTACTATCGATTAGAGAACACGCATATCTCTACCTTAAAGAATTGATTCTTGAGGGAGAATATAAAGCTGGTGATCGGCTTGTGGAAAGGGAGCTTGCTGCAAAATTAAGAATAAGCCGTACACCAATACGTGAAGCGTTGTTTCGCTTGGAGTCACAAGGCTTTGTTAAAACAGTTCCAAGAAAAGGTGTCGTAGTTTCGAATATTTCCGCTCAAGAAGTGATTGAAGTATTTACGATTCTCTCTTCTTTAGAGGTACTTGCAGTCAAATTGGCTGCCAAAAGAATGGATCAGGACACACAATTAGAATTAGACAAAAAAATAAAAGAGCTGCTGGCATTGGAAGGGCAGGATGAGGAAAATTTTAATTTTGAACACATCCAAATGAACCTCCTTATTAATAAAGCTTCTAAAAGCCCCAAACTATTTGAAATTCTTAGTAGTCTTATTGACTATATTCATATGGCTGCCAATATGGGCTATGAGACTCGAGGAAGAAGAAAAGAATCATTAAAAGAACATATTGATATCATGAAAGCATTGCGTGATAAAGAAGCCGAAATGGCCGAGTATTTAATGAAGATTCATATTGAAAATTCAAAAAAGGCGTATATTTCATATGTTGAGAGTTTAAAAGAAAAATTGTATAGCAAGAAAAGTTGAACATTATTTTTTTATAACAAACGGCACTTTGTATACCATTAATAATTCAAGGAGGGAAAGATTATGCCGAAAATTCACTTTATTAACAGCAACAAGGAATTGAATGTACCAAATAACTCCAATATTTTAAGAATGTCACTTCGTTACGATGGTGGGCTACCTAATCGCTGCGGTGGCGGAATTTGCGGAACCTGTGTGTGTAAAGTGGAGGAAGGTGTTGAATTTTTAGACAAAGTGAAAGTTCAAGAGAGAAGAAAATTAGGCGAAGAGTGGTTGGAAAAAGGGTATCGTCTTGGCTGTCAAACATTTGTGACAAACGGAGATGTTTCGATTTCTTGGGATGAGGAAGTAACTGAACTAGTCAAAAAGCGAAAACCAGACCGTCTGAAAAAGGAATTTTCCTCCGTTTAATGAGCAGGTGATGTTTTGAACGAATGGTAAAAAGCGAGTTCACACAGATGGTTCGAGCCTTGTCACCCCCGATTTTTTCGAGTTTAAGAAAGAATTAACTAAGTAGCTGAAAATAATTAAACAGAGGTGATAGTATGTGGGCGTGTGATAAACATTTAAAAAAGGTATTAACGTTATTGGATACTCCTCATATAAGCAAAGCTCGCTGCTCTGTAAAGTGTTCACTTTGTGATAATCGGGCAATTGTAAAAATTTATTATACTCACCGGGCATTCCAATTTAAAGACATTTCGTTGTTGGAAGATACACACAATCAGCCGGTCTAAAGAAGGAGAGAACTGAATGAATATCGAAGAGACAAGAATTAAATA
The DNA here is from genome assembly GCF_016464375.1 of Bacillus renqingensis. GTDB lineage: Bacteria > Bacillota > Bacilli > Bacillales > Cytobacillaceae > Neobacillus > Neobacillus renqingensis. Next base: position 109,863 of record NZ_JADDIU010000009.1, on the reverse strand, counting down.
TCCTACTCTCTAGTATACCTGTATCTAACCAGCCATTTAGTGGCGGAGTTATTTTTGGCAATATGGTCATATTATCGGGACAAACCCTAAAAGTAAACAACCGACAAAAATATACAGGTATTGTAGGAATTTCAGTAACTAGTGAAGAAGCACAAGACGCGGCAAAAATTAGTACGTTTTATTAGCAACTCTTAAAGATATAATTGGGGGATCTAAACAGGGTAAAAAGAATTTTGAAACTAAAACGAATACGTTGAAATCGGTAAATACCTTCACTGAGCATTCCTTGGTACCTATTAACGAAAGAAGTTAAATTTTTTTTAGTTATTTGCTAGTAAAGAAAGGGAAGATATTTCTTGGACGGTTTAAATAAAATCTGGTCAACCTATGCATCTTTTTTGGATTGGGGGATGTGGGTCGAAGTTTTATCAGATCCCGTTTCTTGGGGATACATAGGTACTTTGGTTATATTGGAAGGACTGCTTTCGGCTGATAATGCGCTGGTGCTTGCAATCATGGTAAAACATCTTCCACCAAAACACCGTAAAAAGGCTTTGACATATGGTTTGTTTGGTGCGTATTTCTTCCGCTTTATTTTAATTGGACTAGGAACGCTGCTAATTAAATTTTGGTGGATTAAGGTCTTAGGTACGGCTTATTTGGCTTGGCTTGTTGTAAAACATTTCTGGATTGGTGAGAAAGAAGAGGATGTAGAAGGAGTAAAAAAAGAAGGCTGGTTAGTTCGAACTTTTGGCGTGTTCTGGGGAACTGTTATTTCAGTAGAATTAATGGATATTGCCTTTTCAGCAGATAGTATTTTGGCGGCCTTTGCGGTATCAGAACAGGTATGGATCCTTCTTATTGGAGGTATGATAGGTATTTTGATGATGCGTACCGTAGCTAAGTTTTTCTTGGTTTTAATTGACCGAGTACCTGAGTTGGAAACTACGGCGTTTATTTTAATTGCTATCATTTCAGTAAAAATGTTCGCCAGTGTGTTGGGTTTTGAATTACATCACATCGTCTTTTTTGCCATTTTGGTCTTAGCATTTTTGGCAACATTTGTTGTTCATAATATTAATAAGAAAAAGCCCGTTTCTGAGGTAGCAGTTACGAAGGATAAGTAATGGTTGAGTTTTTATAGTGGTCGAAAAATTAGCTACTAATGAGGGGATTATAGCGTTTTCTATAAGATAGGACTCTGTTAAAACTAGTAGTTGAATTCCGCCCTAGGCATGTCGCTTTCGGCGGGCGGTTAAGGGGGCCCGTCCTCATACATATAGGATGGGTTATTTTCTTTTACTATTTATATTCAAATCGAGAATAGGAGGTTGGAATTTGGGCTCTAAGTTAATCCCAGGGCTGAAAATGCTAAAGCATTATCCCTATTCAAACTTATCGGGAGATTTGACTGCAGGACTTATTGTAGCTGTTCTTTTGATCCCTCAAAGTATGGCCTATGCCATTATCGCTGGTGTTCCTGTTGAAATGGGCCTCTACGCTGCAACCTTTCCACTTATTATTTATTTTTTATTTGGAAATTCAAAGTATTTATCAGTAGGGCCAGTTTCAATTGTTTCGCTTATAGTATTTTCAGGGGTTTCCAGTATTGCTCAGCCTAGAACGGACCAGTTTTTGGAGCTGATTATAGTGCTTGGTTTGATGATAGGATTCCTTCATCTAGTTATGGGGATTGTAAAAATGGGAGACTTATTTGAATATATTTCTCCCAGTGTAATTAATGGCTTTATATCAGCAGCGGCGATTATCATTGCAGTGAATCAAATTAAGGCCATGATGGGGGTTACACTTCCTAATTATGATAATTTATTGCAATACTCTATGGTGGTCATCCATAACCTTCCGAAGGCAAATACTTACACATTGGCAATCGGTTTATTTAGTATTTTTTTATTGGTCATTTTTAAAAAAAAGACAACCCGTTCTCCCGGGTCCTTACTAGTTGTCGTAATGACTACAGTTGTAGTTCAAGCTTTTGATTTGCATAAAATGGGAGTGGAGATTGTTGGGGAAATCCCGTCGGGCTTGCCAAGGCTTTCTCTCCAGATCCCATCAATTCATATTATTAAATTATTGCTACCTTTTGCATTTATGATTGCCTTTATCTCTTTCCTAGAATCGTTTACAGTCGTGAAAGTATTTTCTGGTAAGGAAAAAGATCCGATTCATGCGAATCAAGAGTTAATTGCCTTGGGATTAGCAAATATAGTAAGTTCATTTATAGGTTCTATCCCAGTTGGAGGAGCACTTTCAAGAACAGCGGTTAATTATCAGTCCGGTGCCAGGAGCAGCCTTTCTCTTTTGTTCACAGCATTATTCGTTTTAATATCATTACTTTATTTAACACCGCTGTTTTATTATTTACCTAAATCTGCACTGGCAGCAATTATTATTGTTGCTGTTGTCAATCTAATCAAAATAAAACATTTCCCTAGCTTAATAAGGAAGGCGCCGTATGAGGCACTTATTTTTCTTACAACGTTCGTTACTACCTTAATGGTCGATATTTTTTTAGGATTAATTATGGGGATTATTTTATCAATTATAATGAATCGGATTTGTAAAGGAATATATTTTGAAGAGTATACAAATCGTAAAAAAAGTAATTTCTAAAGACTCGAAGTTGCCCTCAAAGTGGCACTACTCTTTATCGTCAGAATAATCAATCCCCATTACACCTGTTAATTAAATGGGGGATTAATTCATCCAATGATATCAATGAAAAATTTTGGGAAAGTGGTTTGGAGTTAAATTAATAGGCTACAGATCAGTTGAATAGAGATAATACCTTTGCCGGAAATCTAATTTTTCTGGAAAGTGAATTTAATAATTGCATATCTTTTCGGCACTTGTATTGGGGAAAATCAGGAGAAATTAAATGCTTTTGGCCAGAATGCCTATGGGAATAGAGCAATTAAGGAAACAATTAAAAAAGAATTAGCGCTAACAGAAAAATGAGTCTGGAATCCATCCAGACTCATTCCTTATTACCCATGTGCAAGCTCATACTGCTTAATTTTATCCTCATAATTTAAGGTAACCCCAATCTCATCCCAGCCGTTTAACAGCATTTCTTTAGGATACGGCGCGATATCGAAATGAAACGTAAATCCATCATTGTCAGAAACGATTTGGTCCTCAAGATTAACCGTTAAAGTGTAACCCTCAGTTTTCGCTTTTTTCATAATGGTCTGTACCTGTTCTTCGCTAGCTTGAATCGCAAGGATACCGTTTTTTACACAGTTGTTTTTAAAAATATCAGCATAGCTTGGGGCAATGAGGACTTTGAAGCCGAAATCCTGAATGGCCCATGGTGCATGCTCGCGGGAAGAGCCGCAGCCAAAATTTTCGCCTGCCACTAAAATGGAGGCACCTTTATACTCGGGAGCATTCAATGGAAAATCAGGACGCGGATTGCCATCGTCATCGAAACGCCAGTTATAAAACAGGAATTGTCCGAAACCGCTGCGTTCAATTCGCTTCAAAAATTGTTTCGGAATAATTTGATCCGTATCAACGTTTGTCCGGTCTATTGGGCAAACTAGCCCTTGGTGAATACGTAGTGGTTCCATGATTACATAACCTCCTGTGCAGTGAACTTTCGAACATCAACGAAATGACCGGCAATCGCTGCTGCTGCTGCCATTTCCGGACTGACAAGATGAGTGCGAGCGCCCTTCCCTTGACGGCCTTCGAAGTTCCGGTTGGAAGTAGAAGCACAGCGTTCTCCAGATGGGATGATATCATCATTCATTCCTAAGCACATGCTGCAGCCGGCATCGCGCCATTCAAAGCCGGCCGCTTTAAAGACTTGGTCTAGGCCTTCTTTTTCGGCAGCCAGTTTAACACTAAATGAACCAGGAACAACCATCGCTTTGACAGAAGGGGCCACTTGTTTACCACGAATCACTTCAGCCGCTTTGCGTAAGTCGCTAAGCCGGGAATTTGTACAGGAACCAATAAAGACATGATCGATTTTTACGCTGGAAATAGGCTGTCCGGCTTCAAGTCCCATGTATTCAAGCGCCCGATTGATTTCATCTTTCTCGCTCGGTTTTTCGAAGTCATTTGGGTTAGGAACGTTTGCGGTGACAGGGATACACATTCCAGGGTTCGTTCCCCAGGTTACCTGAGGTTCCACTTCAGCCGCATCAATTTCTACAACCGTATCATAAGCAGCACCTTCGTCGGTAGCGAGAGCCTTCCAGCGGGCAGCGGCTTCTTCAAAGGCTTGACCTTGCGGCACATTCTTTCGGCCGCGCAGATATTCAATCGTTGTCTCATCTGGTGAAATGAGTCCTGCTCTAGCACCACCTTCAATGGACATGTTGCAAACCGTCATCCGCTCTTCCATGGACATGGCGCGAATCGCTTCACCCGTATACTCAATGACATAGCCGGTTCCAAACTTAACCCCGAATTTGCCAATAATGGCTAGAATCAAGTCTTTAGCTGTTACGCCTGTCCCAAGCCTGCCATTCACTTTTACATTTAAGGTTTTCGGAGGGGCCTGCCATAATGTTTGGGTTGCTAGAACATGTTCGACTTCGCTTGTCCCGATTCCGAAAGCAAGGGCACCGAACGCCCCGTGAGTAGAAGTATGACTATCACCGCAGACAATGGTTTTTCCCGGCTGGGTAAGCCCAAGCTCTGGACCGATGACGTGGACAATCCCATTATCAGGGTGGTTGATATCAGCAAGCGTTACGCCAAATTCTTGGCAATTTTGTTTTAAGGTGTCCATTTGTTTCTTTGAGATCGGATCATTGATAATATGACGTTCTCGGGTTGGAACATTGTGGTCCATTGTTGCATAAGTAAGATCCGGCCGGCGAACTTGACGGCCGTTCATTCGAAGACCTTCAAACGCCTGAGGAGAGGTTACCTCGTGGACAAGATGCAAATCAATATAAAGAAGATCCGGTTTTCCTTCTTCTTGATGGACAACATGCTGTTCCCAAATTTTTTGAATAATATTTTTTGGTGTTTGCATAGTGTTCCTTCCTCACGTTAATAGATTTTTTTCGAGAAGTAAAAATGACGGGTAAACCGCCAACACATTTGCGGTTTACCCATTTATTTATCATATTAATAGTAACAGCTGGCGATACACTTGGAAGCTGATTGAGTTTTAATAAAATCAACAATTAAATGAGTCATTTCTTCTGTACCTACAAGACGTCCGTTTGGCACTTGCAGGTCAGCAGTATGGAATCCGGTATCAAGTGTAGTCTGAACGGCAGCTTCAATTAATTTGGCTTCGACATTCAAGTCAAATGAGTAACGAAGCATAAGTGCAGCCGATAAAATCATCGCTAGCGGGTTAGCGACACCTTTTCCGGCGATATCAGGAGCGGAGCCATGTACCGGCTCGTAAAGACCAACTCCGGACTCATTTAAGCTGGCAGAAGGAAGCATCCCAAGGGAGCCCGTCAACACGGATGCCTCATCACTTAAAATATCACCAAACATGTTCTCAGTGACAATGACATCAAAATGGGTTGGATTAGTAATCAGTTTCATTGCTGCTGCATCGACCAATACATGTTCAACCGATACGTCTGGATACTGGGCCTTTTTCTCTTCAACAATTTCGCGCCACAGCTTACTCGATTCAAGTACATTCGCTTTGTCAACAGAAGCGAGGCGACCGCGTCTGCCTTGTGCTGCCTGGAAGGCCTTATCGACAATTCTCTCAATCTCCTGTCGTGTATAGGCAAGTGTATCAACCACAGCCTGGCCATTTTCCCGTCTTTCGCTCGGAGTACCGAAGTAAAGCCCGCCTGTTAGTTCACGAACAATAAGGAGGTCGCTGCCTGAAATTACTTCTTCCTTTAATGGGGAAGCGTGAAGCAGGTTTTTGAATCCTTTGATAGGCCGTAAGTTGGCATATAAATCCAAGGCTTTGCGGATTCCGAGCAAACCACGTTCCGGGCGGAGGTGGGAGGGATTGTGGTCCCATTTTGGCCCGCCAACGGCACCTAGTAAGACAGCATCAGCCTGCTTGCAGGCGTCCACAGTTGTATCCGGCAGGGGTGTGCTGCACTTGTCAATGGCTGCTCCTCCGATTTCATGGGTCTCAAAGCTAAATGTGTGATGAAACTCTTCCGCAATGGCGGACAATACTTCCTTGGCGGAATTCATAACTTCCTTACCGATCCCATCACCGGGAAGTAAGACAATACGTTTTTTCATAAGAGCAACCTCCTTATTAATTTGAAAAAATCACGGTGCCTGACACCAAATGGCAAGAACTGTGTCCACGTGGGACGGACAAATGTCCACGGGTGGTGCCTGACACCATTACAGCGTTGCTGGTTCTTTGGCAGCTTTTTGGTTGAAGAATACACGGTTGACGGCGTTGATGAAGGCTTTGGCTGCTGCTTCGAGTACGTCTTGGGCGGAGCCGCGGCCGCTGACAGTTGTGCCGTTTACGGTCATTTTGACATGGACTTCGGCAAGGGCATCGCGGCCGCTTCCGACAGAGCTTAAGTTAAAGTCAGTAAGATGAATTTTCTCCTTCATTAGAGCCTCTAATGTGTTGTATAATGCTTCGACGCTGCCGCTGCCGGTGCGGGCGGTTTCCACACGCTCACCCTCTGGCGTTGTCAGGGCAACCGTTGCTGTAGGCAGGTTTGCCGAAGCGTATTGTACTTGGAAGGCGACCAGTTCATATTTTTTAACATCAACGGCCGCTGTTTGAATATCGATTAAAATCGTAAATAAGTCCTCATCTGTTACTTCTTTTTTGTGATCGGTTAATTGTTTGAATGATTGGAATGCTTCGTTTAGCTTCTCTGCAGATAAAACAAAGCCCATTTGTTCGATCTTATCTTTAAAGGCATGGCGGCCTGAGTGTTTGCCAAGGACAAGGTCATTGGACTGAACGCCAACCATTTCCGGAGTAATAATTTCATAGGTTAAGGCATTTTTTAATACGCCGTCTTGGTGGATCCCTGATTCATGGGCAAAGGCGTTCTTCCCGACAACGGCCTTATTGCCAGGGACCTTCATCCCGGTAAAGCGGCTTACTATGTCACTCGTGCGTTTGATTTCCTTTAATACGAGATTCGTAGCATAAGGATACTTATCTTTTCGGATATTCAAGGCGACGGCGATTTCCTCTAATGAGGCATTACCGGCACGTTCTCCGATTCCATTAATCGTACCCTCAACTTGTGTAGCCCCGTTTTCAATCGCAGCAAGAGAATTGGCAACGGCCATTCCTAAGTCATCATGGCAGTGGCACGATAACGCAGCTCGGTGAATATTTGGAACATTCTCGCGTATATAGCGGAACATCCGTCCATATTCTTCCGGTGTTGTGTAGCCTACTGTATCAGGCAGGTTGATGACTGTTGCACCGGCGTCAATGACTTTCGTAATGATTTTTACGAGAAAATCAAGATCAGAACGCGAAGCGTCTTCAGCCGACCACTCCACATGCGAAAACTTTTGCTTGGCATAGGTGACCATGTCAACAGCTGTCTGCACGACTTGTTCCGGTGTCTTCATCAATTTGTATTGCATATGAATAGGGGAGGTAGCTAGAAATACATGTAATCTTGGTTCTGCTGCATCTTTTAAGGCGTCCCAGGCAATGTCAATGTCTGATTTAACAGCCCGAGCAAGACCAGTAACGGAAGAATTCTTGATCGTTTGGGCAATGGACTTTACCGCTTCGAAATCTCCTTGAGAGGAAGCCGGAAAACCGGCCTCCATAATATCAACGCCAAACCGTTCAAGCTGCCTGGCAATTTCCAATTTTTCAAGCTGGTTCAAATTTACACCTGGGGACTGTTCGCCGTCCCTTAATGTTGTATCAAAGATGTTAACGTGAACCATTAACCACCACTTCCTTCTTCTCATTCGCAGGTTTTCTAATAAATGGCATTAACGCACGAAGTTCACGGCCGACTTGCTCAATTAAATGATTATTTTCACTGCGGTTGATAGCATTAAATTGTGGACGGTTCGCTTGATTTTCAAGGATCCAGCCTTTAGCAAACACCCCGGTTTGGATATCTTTTAATACTTCCTTCATGCGTGCTTTTGTATCTTCATTGACTACACGTGGTCCTGATACGAAATCGCCCCATTGAGCTGTATCGGAGATCGAGTAGCGCATGTTTTCAAAGCCGCCTTCGTATAAAAGGTCAACGATTAATTTCATCTCATGCAGGCACTCAAAGTAGGCAACTTCAGGTTGGTAGCCGGCCTCCACAAGTGTTTCAAAGCCTGCTTTAATAAGGGCAGTTGTACCGCCGCAAAGGACAGCTTGCTCGCCAAAGAGGTCTGTTTCGGTCTCTTCTTGGAAGGTCGTTTCCAATACACCTGCGCGGGCAGCGCCAATCCCTTTTGCATAGGCAAGGGCAAGATCTTTCGCTTGGCCGGAATAGTCTTGATACACGGCATAAAGGGCAGGTACCCCAGCGCCTTCAGTGTAAGTACGACGAACTAAGTGTCCTGGACCTTTTGGAGCAACCATGAATACGTCGACATCGGCTGGAGGAACGATTTGATTAAAGTGAATGTTAAAGCCATGGGCAAAAACTAAGGCGTTGCCCGCTTTAAGGTTGGGTTTAATGCTTTCTTCATATACTTTAGGCTGCATTTCATCTGGAAGCAGAATCATCACAATATCCGCTTTGGCAGTTGCTTCAGCAACACTATTAACTTCGACACCATCTTCAACCGCCTTATCCCAGGACTTACCGCCTCTTAGTCCAACGACTACATCAAAGCCGCTTTCCCGTAAGTTAAGGGCATGAGCATGACCTTGTGAGCCATAGCCGATTACCGCAATCTTTTTCCCTTGTAAAACTTCCTCTTGAATATCACCGTTATAAAGTACTTTTACCATTCTGAATCATCCCTTCGAAAAAATATAGTTTATTTTAATAGTGAAAATGTTGCTAACTCGTTTACTTGTGGCTGATGGCCGCGTTGGAGGGCGGTCAGCCCTGTTCTGGCAATTTCTTTAATGCCATAGGGGCGAAGCAGTTCAATCAGGGCATCGATTTTATCAGGTCTGCCTGTAATTTGCACCGCTAAGCTGTCCTTGCTTACATCGATAATAAGAGCGCGGAAGGGATCGATAATCCCGTTGATTTCACTGCGCAGCTGGGAGCTCGATGCTACTTTAATTAATGCCAGTTCCCGGGCAACAATAGCCTTATCGGTAATATCGGAAACCTTTAACACATCAATTTGCTTGTTTAATTGTTTTGTCACTTGTTCGAGACGTTGATCATCCTCGACTTCGACAACAAGGGTCATTTTTGAAACGCCCTCTTTTTCTGCAGGTCCGACGGAAATACTGGAAATATTAAATTGCCGCCTTTGTAATAGACCTGTGACGCGGTTTAGAACACCACTTCGATCTTGAACGGTTAATGTAATGATCCGTTTCATTCTGGTTTCACCCCAATCATTTCATGAAGCCCTTTGCCGGGAGCAATCATTGGAAAAACTTTTTCCTGCTGCAGGACACGGCAGTCAATAAGAATCGGGCCATCGTAGGCAAACAATTCAGGCAGAGAGGCGATCAGGTCCTCTTGATTGTCAATCTTCACGCCGCGGATACCGTAGCTTTCAGCTAATTTGACAAAATCAGGCTGGGTATGAAGAAGCGATTCCGAAATCCGGTTGTCGTACATTAATTCCTGCCATTGACGAACCATTCCAAGCGCACCATTGTTGACAATGATGATTTTAATTGGAAGGTTTCGTTCATAAATGACAGATAGTTCTTGCAGTGTCATTTGGAAACCGCCGTCACCAACAATCGCAACCACTGTACTTTCAGGCGCCGCAATCTGTGCCCCGATTGCAGCAGGGAAACCAAAGCCCATTGTTCCAAGTCCTCCAGACGTAATCCAGCGGTGCGGCTGATTGAAGGTATAGTACTGTGCTGCCCACATTTGATGCTGGCCGACATCGGTAGCGACAATGGCTTCGCCATTTGTTACCTTGTGTACGGCTTCAATGAGCCATTGCGGGCACATACCGTTTGGATCATGCTTATACCAGAGCGGGAAGTCCTGCTTATATTGCTTTAGTTTTTCCAGCCATTCAACGGTTTCCGGAGGACTTACCGGCAGATCAAGCAGTTCAACTAAAGCCTCTTTAGCATCAGCCACAATTGGAATTTGCGTTGGCACGTTTTTCCCAATTTCTGCCGGATCAATATCAATGTGTGCTACTTTTGCAAATGGTGCAAAATGTTGTAGATTTCCTGTCAGCCGGTCATCAAAGCGGGCCCCGAAATTAATTAATAAATCACTTTCATATAAAGCCATGTTCGCTGCGTAGGTTCCGTGCATGCCGCCCATTCCTAAGGAAAGGGGATTGTCAGCAGGGAATGACCCAAGGCCGAGCAATGTCGTGACAACTGGGATCTTATGCTTTTCAACAAAGGCCGTTAATTCCTCGGAGGCCTTAGCGTGCAGTACACCAGCACCTGCCAATATGACAGGTTTTTTGGCTTTTGCCAATGAGTCCGCTAATTTTTTGATCTGCAGCGGGTTTGGCTTAATCGTTGGCTGATAGCCAGGTAAATCGATGTCTGCCTCTTCGGGTTCTTCGGATAAAACTCCTGACGTTATATCCTTTGGAAGATCGACTAATACTGGTCCCGGCCTTCCGGTAGAAGCAATATGAAAAGCCTCCTTTACGATTCTTGGTAAATCGGTAATCGATTGCACTTGATAATTATGTTTCGTGATCGGGGTGGTGATGGCCATAACGTCAGCCTCTTGGAAGGCATCTGTTCCGATAACAGCGCGTGCAACCTGCCCTGTAAATACCACGAGCGGCAAGGAATCCATCATGGCGTCTGTAATTCCAGTGACCAGGTTGGTTGCACCGGGACCTGAAGTCGCAAGGACGACCCCTGGTTTGCCTGTAATTCGGGCATAACCTTCTGCGGCATGAATCATTCCTTGTTCATGACGGAAAAGAATATGGTGAATCCGACTCTTTGCCCGATAGATGGCATCATAGATTGGTAAGACGGCACCTCCCGGATAGCCAAAAATTGTTTCAACTCCTTCTTTAATCAATAAATCGATTAGAAGGTCTGCACCTGTTTTTGGTGCGGTACTGGTCTGGAATTCCAGTTTTGCTTCTACATTCACGTCATAATACCCTCCTTATGAGTATTTGAAGATTTTAAAAACTCTGTATACGATTGGGCTATAGATACTAAAAGCGGTACGAGCAGGGCTGGAATCAAATGCTATTTCCTACTGATTCCCTTTGCAGCGCTCCGTCCCTTTTTTAAAAAGAAAAAGGCCTGATTCTCTCCAAATAAACTGCAATCTAAATGATCAAATGCAGAATAGTCGGGGAGAAAAGGCCAATATTTTCTCGGTACCACCCGGATTCGCAGCATCCTTACAAATGCTGCCTCATGAAGCGATCAATAAAACAAAAACCGCTTCGTTTTGGTAACAGGTGCGCGTATATACACCTGATTAAACCTACTAGGCAGTACCGTTCAGTTTAACACTCGGGGATGAGACCAAAATAAGTTGTATTACTGGGCTTCCAGCAACCCCAGCTCTCTGGAAATACAATTTCTTATTCTTTTGTTCCCGTCATCGATTTACGATTATTTATTTGGCAAATGTAATAGTACCTTAACTTCTATAAAGAAGGGGAGGGGCACTAACTTTTCCCTGTTTTACCAAAAGATAAGTTCTGAGTTTGACAAATGTCCAGCTCTACCGGGCTAGCCGAGTGTGCTTCGCTAACCGGACGCTTGCACTTTTCTTATAGTACCAGAATTTATTTCACTTGGCTTCGAGAATTGTCCAGCTCCAGCGCCCTAGCGGCTAGTGTCCTTCGCTCTCCGCCCTACGATAAGTCAACATCGGTTCGCTTGCGCTCACCGTGTTTCCTTTATCTCAGTTGGAGCGCTCCAGGCCATACGCCGCTGACCAGGGCGCCTGCGCTTTTCTTATATTTTCATAACTCCGCCAGTATTAGCGGATGTAACAAGCTTCGCATATTTTGCTAGATAACCAGATTTGATTTTCGGCTCTGGCTTCACCCAATTGCGGCGTCTTTCGGCGAGTTCTTCCTCATCGACAAGCAGTTCAATAGATCGAGCTTCTAGGTCAATCAAAATTTTGTCGCCATTTTGCACGAAGGCAATCGGTCCACCTTCCGCAGCTTCCGGTGAGATGTGGCCGATCGAGATCCCGCGGCTTGCACCGGAAAAGCGGCCATCCGTAATAAGGGCAACTTCTTTATCCAAGCCCCTTCCGGCAATCGCTGAGGTTGGGGCGAGCATTTCCGGCATCCCAGGCCCACCCTTTGGCCCTTCATAACGAATGACCACGACATGGCCCGGCTTGACGGTACCATTATGGATGTTTTCTTGTGCCTCATCTTGGGAATCAAATACAATTGCTTCACCAAGGAACGTCTTGATCGATGGATCAACGGCACCAACCTTGATGACGCTGCCGTCTGGTGCAATATTTCCATATAGAATAGACAAACCGCCAACAGGACTGTATGGATTGTCTTTCGGACGAATCACCGCTTCATTCAGGATTGTAGCATCCTTCACATTTTCCGCTAAAGTTTTTCCAGTAATCGTAATACAGTCTTTATTTAATGCACCTTCCACTTTACAGAGTTCATGAAGGATTGCGCTGACACCGCCGGCCCGATGGACATCATCCATTGAGTAATCCGATGCCGGCATAATTTTTGCTAAATAAGGGACCTTTTCCGCGATTCTATTAATATCACGTAAGTCATAGTCAATTCCGGCTTCATGAGCGATTGCCAGTGTATGGAGAACAGTATTGGTTGATCCGCCCATGGCCATGTCAAGGGCAAAGGCATTATCAAATGCTTCTCTTGTCATAATGTCACGTGGACGAATATCTTTTTTTACTAGTTCGATTAAATGTTTTGCCGCCTGTTTGATTAGTTCATGCCTTTCTTCGGAAGTGGCGACAATGGTTCCGTTACCGGGAACCGTCATGCCTAATACTTCCATTAAACAGTTCATCGAGTTTGCCGTAAACATTCCTGAACATGAACCACATGTAGGACAGGCACTTGTCTCAATTTCAAGCAGCTCCTGCTGGGTCATTGAGCCTTTATGGTAGGCACCGACTCCTTCAAATACGGAAGTAAGAGAAAGCTGTTTGCCTGAGGAACTCACCCCTGCTTCCATCGGGCCGCCTGAGACAAATACGGATGGCACATTGGTTCTTGCAGCCGCCATCAGCATCCCCGGTGTGATTTTGTCACAGTTTGGAATGTAAAAAACACCATCAAACCAGTGGGCATTAATCACGGTTTCGGCACTGTCGGCAATAATTTCGCGGCTCGGAAGTGAGTAGCGCATCCCAATATGGCCCATAGCGATCCCATCATCAACGCCAATTGTATTAAATTCAAATGGGATTCCACCAGCTTCCCGGATGGCTTCCTTCACGATTTCACCGAAATGATTAAGGTGTTTATGTCCGGGAATGATTTCAATAAACGAGTTACAAACACCGATAAAAGGTTTATCTAAATCACTCGTTTTAATCCCGGTTGCGTATAAAAGACTGCGGTGGGGAGCTCGGTCAACTCCTTTTTTAATCATATCGCTGCGCATCAATAAGCGCCTCCTAACTCAACTACTACGGTATGGTTTGCTGTTTCTGGGGAACAAACCCCCTCCGTCTGATGTAAGAAATATTTTATAAGGTCTTTGTTTCCGATAATCATACAACCAAATGCTAACTCGGTCAATACAAAAATCAGACAATTCAAATTAGTCGGAAATACTGATAGCGGTTACAATCCTGTTGTATTAAGGTTGCAAAGGAACATAAAAAAATTATGAAAATTTTTTTTAGAGAGAAAAGTGGTAAAAAGGCAGCACAAATACTGGATAAAGCTGGGGAATGAGGGGACCTGAGCCATATGGATTAGCACGCGTTAAAACCCTGGAATTTTTCCCTTTTTATCGTAATTTGGAAAGATATTCATATATCTCTCTTAAGGTTTTGTACCCTTGTACATGTGCCTTTTGCAAATAGTGGCTCCAAATTTGTGCGGTTGTGATGGCATCACCCAGGGCGTGGTGCCTATTTTTGACCTCAATTCCACAATCTTTACAAACTTCTTCCAAAGGCCAAGTCGTCAAGGAGGGGTGGAAGAGTCGGATTAAAAAGGACGTATCAATAATTCGCTGTTCAAATCTGATCCGAAGCAAGTCCCATGTCAATTTTTGCATAAATGATTTTTCATGGTGCGAATGGTGGGCGACGAGAATGTTATGATTCATAAATTGAAAAAAGTTCATTACTACTTCCGAAGCATCGGCTGCTTGTTGTAATTGTTCACTGTGAATATTGGTTAAGGCGGTAATTTCCGCCGATAAGGGGAGTTCTGTTTTAACCAGTGAATAGAACGTATCAGCCTCCTCTATTTTCCAACCGGTCATTTTAATCGCACCGATGGAGATGACTTGATCTCCTCTTTCGGGGTGAAAGCCGGTTGTTTCCAGGTCAAACACGACCACTTTTAACTCATTTAGCGGTAGATCCAGATCATTTTTTTGTCGTGCTTCCCTTTGCAGATTCTTGATGAAGGCCATTTGCTGCATGGTTGACGGAGATTGCATCCCCAGATAAAGATTTGGAGGCAGTTTTCCTGAGAAATTTTTGAAAAATTGGATAAACTCATTTAATCCCATTGGAAACATCCTTTTCAAGAGATTTTCTTACCGCGTGATACAGGGCGGCACCATCTTTAATAATGTCTTTCACTTCTTTTGTTTGTTGTTTTGTTAATTGTTTAATAGGTAAATAATGACTGGAGGTATAGTTTGTCTGGTCGCCAAATAAAAGGCGGTAGTTTAATAGCTTTTGAAACTGCTGGATATACCCTTTTTTATCAATGGTTGGAAACGATGTCTCGGACATTGCTTCAAGACGTGAAAGGGTGGATGCTTCGACGATATGATCCTTAATCGCTATTAGCCGGACGGCGTTTACATACGGAAAAAGACCAATCTCCTTTATGTTTAGTGATCCTGCGTATGGTCCATGTGTTTCTGTTAATAGTTTTCCTAACACATTGACTCCTTTTTTGTAATACATCGTATTGGCAAGTAGGTTTGGCATTAGCAGTGATTGATTGGCTGTATGATAGACGTGTTTTTTTAATTGCTGGACAAAGGTTTGTTCACCAAAAAGGTTTCTTGCATCCAAAAAAATGAGTAAATACCGGGTGGCTTCCCAATCGGCCTCGTTCATCCATTTGCTTAATTGCTTCTGCCATTGTGAGGAGGATTTGCACCAAAGGGGATTAGAAGACATCACACCGCCATGACAATAAGGATAACCTACTTGGCATAGACCGGTTGAAATTTCTCGTCCCAGCTGCAAAAAGTAGAATTGCTCCTCATGACCATCGTCGTGAAAAATAATCCCGTGATCTTGGTCGCTCCATATCGATTGTTCCATTCGGCCGGCACTTCCTGTTACGAAAAACGAAAATGGGCAGGGGGGAGGGCCATAGTCTTTTGCTATTTGTCCCATTGCCTGAGTGATTACCCGTTGAAAGATTTCATCATGGAGCCGATTTAAGCTTAATGGATCGATGGCGGCCTCATCCATTTGATTGAAGCGGAATTTTTGTATTTCTGTGTAGCTGCTGCGAGACAAATGTTTCACCCCTCTTTAATGGAAAAGGTTTCTCCTGCCGACGGACGGCAGGAGGTTGTTTAGAGAATTTATATCTTTCGTCTCTGAAGAATTGTCCAGCCCCAGCGCCTAGCCCTCTATGGTCTACAGCCACTCCTGAATTGAAGGCAAAGAGCGCCTTCTATTCAGGAGCGTCTTATGCTTATCGGGGCTGACCAGGGCGCTTGCGCTTTTCTTGTTAAGCGTGTAGTTTTTGTTCTGACTTTACCAGTTCAGGGTAGCCATAGCTGCCATGTTCGCTCATGTCAAGGCCGATAATTTCTTCTTCCTCAGTTACGCGAAGTCCGTTCATGGCTGCCTTCATGATGGATAGCAGGATAAAGGAGACGATAAAGGCAAAGGCTCCACACACTACCACACCGAGTGCCTGGACTCCCAGTTGATGGAGACCGCCGCCATAAAATAAGCCCGGCTGACCGACAGTTGCTAATTCTTTTGTTGCAAAGAAGCCGGTGGATAATGTCCCCCATACTCCAGCGGCTCCATGAACAGAAAGGGCCGCAATCGGGTCGTCAATTTTCATTTTTTCAAAAAATCGAATACTATAAAATACGAGGATTCCAGCAATAAATCCAATGACGACAGCAGCCCAGGTTTCGACAAAGGCACAAGAAGCTGTTATCGCTACTAAACCGGCCAATGCCCCATTTAACATCATCGGCACATCTGCTTTACCTAATACAATCCAAGAGATGATCATCGCTGCAACAGTCCCGGCAGCTGCGGCTAAGTTGGTATTAACGGCAACAAAACCGAAGAATCCTTTATCGACAGATAACGTACTGCCAGCATTGAAACCAAACCAGCCGACCCATAATAGCAATACACTAAGGGCTGTGAATACCTGGTTATGACCAGCGAGATTATTAGCGGAACCATCTTTATTGTATTTACCTATCCGTGGTTTTAAAATGATGGTTGCAGCTAAGGCAGCCATTGCTCCTGTTAAATGAACAACGGTTGAACCGGCAAAGTCTTGTTTTCCATGTTCAGCTAACCAGCCGCCGCCCCAAATCCAATGGGCAATTGGAGGATAAACAATAATTGAAAATAATACCGCAAAAACAAGATAGGCGCTCAATTTGGCCCTTTCAGCAAAGCCCCCAAATGCAATGGTTAAAGAGATTCCCGCAAATGCTAGTTGGAATAAAAAGAAGACTGCGCCTGACAGCGATAAGCTGTCAATGTCATATCCCGAATAAAAGAAATGAGAGAATCCTATCAGTGAATTTCCTTTTCCGAAGATTAAGCCAAAACCTACAGCCCAAAATAAAATGGACCCGATGGAAAAAGTAAGAATCGTTTTACCGGCAATATGACCGGCATTTTTCATCCTGGTTGATCCTGTTTCTAACAGGATAAATCCTCCAATCATTAAAATAACAAGCACCGCACCTAGCATGACCCACATACTGTTCATTAAAAATACCGTATCCATCCATTCTCCTCCTTTTGAGATGTCACTTTATATGACATCTATATTGATTTATATTGTGGCATGAAAGGAGGTTATGTTCCATAACATTGTAAGGAAATCTAACATACTTTTTGAATGATGAAATGATTATCTGATGAAAAAAAGCCTAGCCCCCTTAGGAAGCTGGCCCGTTCCGGAAGCCGAACTGGGCATTTAGCTGCCCTTGGATCATTTTTCTTTTTACTTCTTCATGATTAAGTTTCTTCTGCGAACGAATCATTTCCTTTCTAATCTCGTGGGTTTGCACCCCATCTTCTATTTTGTTGGCGATTTCCACCAGCAATTCCACATCTGTAAACGAATATTTCCGGCTTCCCCCTTGTGTTCTTTCGGGAAAAATAAGCTTTCGTTCCTCATAATAACGGATTTGCCGTTCGGATAGACCGGTTAGCTCTCTGACGATTCCAATTGTAATCACTTTTTTATCCTTATAAGACGCCTCGTTCGTCATTTTTCTCCACCTCGCTTTATGTTACATTTTATGTTATATTTTCTCACATAATTTTAAAAAAGGAAAAGATAATGAATTCACTATAAAGAAATTTTTTTCGTGTATTTGGCAGAGGAAATGGATTGTTTATAACCAGCAGCTAATTCGCTGACTGTAAAGGTGGATAATTCCTGGAAAGTATAATCGCCTGTTTTTAGTAATTGTTGAATATAAAAGTTCCTTAGCTGTTCCAACCCTCTTTGTAAGTTATTTCTCATCCTGCCCTTCCCCCTCTAGTGATTTTGGAGTGCCCGGAGGAGCTCATTTGCCTTGGAACCAAGCACAAGCATAAGTTCCTCGTACAATTCATCCCGCAGTCTATCTAATTGGAGAATAGTTTCAGCTAATTTAATTTCGCTTTTCCGATACATTGTTATCTTCCTTTCGCAGGTTATAGGTAAAAATTAGCTGAAATTTATGGCTTTGTCATGATTTCTGTTAGATAATTTTACAGAGATTTTTACAAATGATGCTTGTTATGGAGAGGAAATCTCACATGAAAAAATCCGGTGGTAATTAATGAGCGCGGTTTTCTATTTTTCTTGTTCCCGCGCGTCCTTTGAGCCCTTTAAAGAGCGCGTTACTCTACTTTTTTCGGTCCGGCGCGTCCTTTGGCGGCTCCAAAGAGCGCGGTTTTCTATTTTTCTTGTTCCCGCGCGTCCTTTGGCCGCTTTAAAGAGCGCGTTACTCTATTTTTCTCGGTTCGGCGCGTCCCTTAAGCCCTTCAAAGAGCGCGTTACTCTATTTTTCTTGTTCCGGCGCGTTCTTTGGGCCCTTCAAAGAGCGCGTTACTCTATTTTTTTCGGTTCCGCCCGTCCTTTGGCGGCTCCAAAGGGCGCGGTTTTCTATTTTTCTTGTTCCCGCCCGTCCTTTGGCCGCTCCAAAAAGCGCGTTACTCTATCTTTTTCAGTCCGGCGCGTCCTTTGGCCGTTCCAAAGAGCGCATTTCCCTACTTTTCTCGGGCATGTATTACCAATAGAGTTCCTTTAACATTCTTACAAATTCATTATTTTGGTAAGTGCTATTCGATAACAATTCAAGGCCTTTGGCACAGGTAAAAAGGCATATTTGAATAGTAGCAGCATATGATGGTACTAAACTATTTCGTTTAAAACATGCCAGTGGATAAGTCTATTAACACGTTAATCTAGTAAAGAAAAATATGATTGAATATTTTTTAAAAAAAGGGTATAATTTTTTGTATTCAAAATATTATCAACATTTTAATAAATTGTTTTATTTAAAAAGTAATAGAAGGAGGCCCAAAGTGAAAAACGCAAAATTGATCTTGATCATGGTAGTAGCTGCTTTTGTCTTGCTACTTTCTGCCTGTGGGACAAGTAAGACAAGTAAAACGAACGGGGAAGAGAGTGAAAAGAAAACCTTAAGGGTGGTAACGGATGCGGCCTACGCCCCATTTGAATACCAAGACAAAGGGAAAGTGGTTGGATTTGATATTGATTTCGTTAAGGCCGTGGTAAAGGAAGCAGGCTATAACGTGAAAGTTGAACACATCGGCTGGGACCCTATCTTTGTTGAAATTGAAGGAAAAACCGCCGACATCGCCGTTTCAGCGATTACGATCAACGACAAACGAAAGCAAAGCTATGATTTTTCCGTTCCGTATTACTTATCAAAAAATGAAATCCTGGTTCCGAAAGGCAGTCCGATTAAAGGGGCTCAAGATTTGAAAGGCAAAGTGGTGGCAGTTCAAAATGGGACAACAGGGCAGGATGCAGTTGAAAAAATATTGGGTGAAAACAGCAACAAGATTAAAAAGTTTGAAAATAATAACCTAGCGATCTTAGAACTGAAAAATGGCGGGGCTGATGCAGTTGTTGCGGATAATGGAGTAGTTGACACCTATGTAAAAAATAATCCAAAAGACAATTTCACTATAATCGAAGACGATGCTGCATTTGAAAAAGAATTTTACGGTCTGCTGCTTTCTAAGGGAAGCAAGCTGAAACCGGAATTGGATAAAGCCATTAATAAAATCTTTGATAATGGTACATACGCCAAACTATATAAGAAATGGTTTAATAAAGAGCCGGATATCAAGTTTTTAAAGGACCAGCAATAGGAGAAAATTGCGTAACTACTCATCCCAGACAGTTACGCAATTTTTGCCTATAGGATAGAAACAATACAGGGGTGGTCGATAGATGGATTTTAGATGGGAGCTTGTTGCAGAGTATGGTCCTTTTTTTCTAAAGGGAACGTTATTGACGATAGGCCTTTCGCTTGCAAGTATTTTAATTGGCGGCATACTTGGCTTATTTATTGGCTTGGGGAAAATGACGAAACGAAAACTCGTCGCTCTGCCGTTTCAGTGGTATATTAACTTTTTTCGCGGCACGCCATTGATGGTGCAAATCCTTTTAGTCCATTTCGGCGTTGTTCCGCTTTTTATGGGGACAACCAATGCGATTATCGCTGCTATTATGGCGCTTTCCCTTAACTCGGCAGCCTATATCGCAGAAATTTTCCGTGCGGGGATTCAATCGATAGACAAAGGGCAAACGGAAGCAGCTCGCTCATTAGGAATGACTCGGGGACAAGCGATGAGGTACGTTATTTTACCCCAGGCGTTTAAGCGGATGATCCCGCCGCTTGGAAATGAGTTTGTCGTCTTAATTAAGGATTCATCGCTTGCAGCCCTAGTGGCAGCACCAGAGTTGATGTATTGGGGAAGGGCGATGCAGGGGCAATATATGCGGGCATGGGAGCCATACTTGACCGCCGCGGCCATTTACCTTGTATTGACACTTTCTTTAAGCTTTCTGCTTACACGCCTTGAAAGGAGGCTGGCAACGGAATGATTGAGGTCAGACAGTTGAAAAAAAGCTTCGGTCACAACGAGGTGTTGAAAGAAATAAATGTGATGGTACAGCCACAAGAAGTAGTTGTCGTTATTGGACCGTCTGGCTCAGGGAAATCTACCTTCCTCCGCTGTATCAATATGTTGGAGACGATTACAGCCGGTCATGTCTTGATTGAGGGAATCGATATTACCGATACAAAAACGAATATTAATCAGGTACGGACCGAAGTGGGCATGGTGTTTCAACAGTTTAATTTATTCCCGCATAAAACGGTGATAGAAAATATTATGCTTGCCCCGATGAAGGTGAGGCGGGTTCCGGCTAAGGAAGCGCGGGAAAAAGGCATGACGCTGCTGCGGAAAGTCGGATTAGAGAATAAAGCGGAGGTGTATCCAGATTCCTTATCCGGCGGGCAAAAGCAACGGGTTGCGATCGCCCGGGCGCTGGCAATGGAGCCGAAGATTATGCTTTTCGATGAACCAACATCAGCACTTGATCCGGAAATGGTCGGTGAGGTGCTGGAGGTCATGAAACAGCTCGCCAAAGAGGGGATGACAATGGTCGTCGTGACCCATGAAATGGGCTTTGCCCGCGAGGTTGGCGACCGGGTGCTTTTCATGGATGGCGGCGTGATCGTTGAAGAGGGGAGTCCAAAGGAGTTATTTGAGAACCCGAAAGAAGAGCGGACAAAGGCATTTTTAAGTAAAGTGTTGTAAAATAGTGGGGAGGCTGTTATTCAGCCCCCTATTTTCATTTTTTGTATCGAGTTTGAACGAATATCTTGTTAAAATGGAAAAATAAAGACTTAAAATTGGTGTTTCCATCGAACAGTATAGAGAATAAATATGTCACTTTTCCATATGAATGATATAGAGTGTAAGCAATCTGGAGGGGAAAGAAATGGCGTTAGAGCAGCAATTAATCCATAAAACCTATTATCAAATGTTCATCAATGAACATGAAGACATACATCCGATTCGTGTGTTAGGGGAGGCCTTTCAAGAAGAGGCGCAAAAGGATCTACCAGACTTGTCGAATATCCGTTTTGCCCAAGGAGAGGTATATTTTCATCACAAAGATTTTGAGACGGCCATTTTTAAATGGGAAAACATCATCAATGAACTTGAACCCTGGGCCCGGAAAAATACAGCAGATGCTTACTATGAGTTAGGTATTTTATCGACAGCAGAAGACATCTATACAACGATTGAAACTGACGACCCGACACTTCAAGCGGAAATAGCATTAAAATTATTTTCGCTGTATATCGACCGCGGCAAGTTGGACGCCGCCATTTCCATTATAAAAAAGACGATTCAGTTGAATCCGGATTATCCGAATGTCACAACGATTGCCCGCCGATTTTTCGAAGAGCGGGAGGATTGGGAAAATGCCGTTGAACTGGCGGTAAATGAAGCAAAACGGACGGAGTCGCTTGTATGGTTTGATATTCTGGGCGGGTATGTCGAACAAGGTGTAACAAAAGTCTTTGCACCTAGTTATTTTGCTCAGGCCTTGGCGATTCTTTTTTACCGTGATAAGAAAAAGTTTGAACAGCTTGTAACAGCGTTTTGGAATAGCTGCAGACATGAGGATGCCTATTTTACTTGGGTCAACGAAATCAATCATCTGTTATTAAATCTTGATTTGAGTCGCCGTGATAACTGGACAGTGCTTTCCAATCAGCATAAAGAGGCCTATTTTGGCTTGATTGGCGGAGATTATTTTATTAAACAGCTTCGTGACTTTATCCCGGATCTGTTAACAAATTGGCTCCGTTTAGCCGATCATGAGCATGTTGTGCCGGCATCAGCAGCGGTTCTGTCGTGGAATGAACTATTCCCGGCAAGTCTCAGTGTGTCAATTGTCAAAGAGGCCGAGAATCTTATCAGCACGACCGAAATCGAGTTAAATGAACTGGAAGAGTGCCTAAGGCTGTTTGATTCAATCATCACCTGGGCGGATGCGCATGATATGGGCAACAATAACAAAGTTAAATGGATTGCCCGTCAGCTCATTGATTTTGATTCTTATCATTTACTCGTGGCCGGGCTTAGCGGCAGTGGGAAATCCACTTTTATCAACACGCTGTTTGATGAGGATCTGCAGGATGGTCCGACATCTACGACGGTGCTGTTTAAACATGCCGATACGTTAGAAATTAGTGAAATCACCGATAGTGAGACGACTAGACTCGTTGAATTTTCTGATTTCCAAGCACGAATGGATCGGATGCGGAATGCGTTAGAATCTACAATTGAATTTAAGCTGCCAAATTTATTTTTACAGGAAAATCGTTTGGCGATTATCGATACCCCTGGATTGAAAGGCAACCATGATGACCGCTATGAAGTATTGAAGAATTTTCATGTTGCCGATACAATTTTATTTGTCTTGGATGCCAATGCTCCGTTAACGGATAAGGAGAGGGCGATCATCACGCAAATCCAGGAACTTGCCCCGGATATTCCGGTTCATTTTCTATTAAGTAAGATGGATACCATTGCAAATGAACAGGAAGCGATTCGCATTTATCAGGAGACGCAGGCGACGATTCATTCATTCCTGCCGGATGCAAAGGTATTTGCCTTTTCACCCCAATATGATCGAAATCAGCAGTTGATCGATTTGCAGGCGTTTATTCAATCGATTAAGTCTACAAGAAATCTAGCTGATAAACGCTTGGCGAAGCTTTTATTCTATATTCGCTCAACGCTCTCAAGCTTTTTACAAAAACGGATGGAAGTCGAAAATCAGTTGGTTGAGGCCATAAGCTGGAATGAAGAAATGCATATGAAGCTAAATGGGGCGGTCAATCAATTACATGATACGATTGCCCATAAACAAAAGACAGTAGCAGAATCGTATCGAACGATCAAGGAATCGATTGCGCAGGAGATTGCCAGTACCGTTCCGAAAATGCTCCGGGAATGTTCGGCCTTAATCAAGGAGGATAGCAACTTCAGCAAGCTTCATTTAGATTTAAATGATGAGATGAATCAGAGACTACAGGAATACTTAGAGCAGCAAGTGATGCCGAAATATTACCAAGCCCTTCAGGAATGGATAGAGAATTGTAAAGAGGAGTTCGTGCAAAGCCAGGAATTCCTAGACGAGCTTGCTGTCGGCTTTAATAGTATGTTTGGCGAAGAACGTTTAACACTTTTATGCGATTTTAAAGTTCTTGATGATTGGCGCCGTGATACCGACCGGATGACGAGCGGCTTCCAGCTTGAAAAAGTAAATATTCTCCTGCGCCGAACGCCGTCACAATTTATCTTAAAAAGCGCCGGCAAATTATTTGGAGCCCTGTCGCAAAATAAAACGATGCTTTACAACAAGTATAAAGCGTTTGTGGAAAATGAAGATTATTCCGATACAGCCGAAGCGGTCAGCCGGCGATTTTTCCAGCAGTTTGAGTTGTTTGAAAAATCGCTTGAGCGCGATGTGAGCCTGTTTTTCAAAGAACCGCTCGGTTGCTTGAATCGTTCTGTTGAAGAAACGAGTGCTGAAATTCAGAAGAATCAAGCGATGCTGGATCAAATAAATTCGAATCCGGAAATGTTCCGCGACCCGCTGACACTGTTTGAAGTGCGCCTGCGCCAATTCGAATGGATGACGGTGGCTGGGAAGGGAATCCAGACGGTTTATTAGAAGGGTTAAGGAAGGACGTCTATTGGGGGCGTCCTTCTTTTTTATAATAAGCAGCTATCCTTGTGGAATTCTCCCCCTTAACCTGCTTTAAGGTCGCTACTATAAGAAAGCTAACGATCACTAATAAGAGCCATGAACTCACCTTTCCTAGATGTACGAGACTCCATGCATCGGTTTGGTTTGGATATCTCCAAGCTCCAAAGAATGTTGCGATATTTTCGGCTACCCATATGAAAAATCCGATGAGCACAAAAGAAAGTGCGAGTGGCATACGGTAACGTGTTCCACCCACCTCGTATGTGACCCATGATTGCCAAAAGACGATGATGACAAGTCCGGATAACCACCAGCGAACGTCAATCCAATAATGGTGGGTGAAGAAATTCAAATAAATCGCAGCTGCGAGAGGGGCAACTATCAAAAACGGCGGCCACTTAACCAGTTCCACCTTTAACCGCCTCCACGCTTGGCAAAGATAACTCGCTACACTTGCGTACATGAATCCGCTATACAAAGGCACTCCAAAAATTTTGCAATACCCATCCTCCGGATACGACCAGGAACCCATATGTACCTTGAAAAGTTCAAGAGCAAGTCCAATAAGGTGGAACAAGGTAATAACCTTTAGTTCATCCATTGTTTCAAGCCGGGAACGCACCATCCCCCATTGCATGAGCAGGCAGATGATAAGCATCCAATCATACCGCGGCAGGAAGGGAAGCGGTATGATTTGTGTAAAAGCCAAAGAGGCAAAAATAACGACAGGAAACAAACAGGATAGCGCCTGCTCCCAACCAAAACGAACGAGTTGTTCTACTGATTTTCTGATTTGTGTCTTAAACGGTTTTTTCAGAGAATCTTCGTGTATAGTTAAATTCATCGGTAACTCCTCTTTTATGGATTTGATTGATTGTGAAAAGGAAATCTTTCTTTTCTTTTAATGTTACATGCTCCTCGCTTTTAACCGTGGGTGTCGTCGTCACTTAGGTATTCTAAAAGATCTCCGGGTTGACATTCTAAAGCCTTACAAATCGCCTCTAATGTTGATAATCGAATCGCCTTGGCCTTTCCGTTTTTCAATATAGAAAGGTTTGCCATTGTGATTCCAACCCTCTCCGAAAGTTCTGTTACGCTCATTTTTCGTTTGGCCAGCATCACATCAATATTGATTATAATTGCCATTATTTTCACCTCAGACCGTTAAATCATTTTCTGATTTTATATCAATCGCCTCTTTTAAAAGCCTTTGAAGAACAGCAGCAAAGACGGCAATTACCATGGAAGCAAAAGGAACAACCAATCCGATAAAAACGACACCTGGGGCATCGTCTTTTTCCGCAAAGAGATAGAAAAGCGGCAGGACGAGGACATGCAAGCAGCTGATTGTGATGGCACAGTATTTGATTTTCTTTAAGGCCTCTACTGACCATTCCGAAAACGCTTTGTTCCTATCAATATAGCGTAAAAGTTTAAACGCCTGATACAGAGCAGCGTAAAAAGGTATCGCCGATCCATAAAAAACGATGAAAACGAAATAGTGTATGTAAGCAAAGTCTGGAAGCAATTTTGCGGCAAGATTCCCTAGTTCAGGCACCAAAAAGATGCACAAAGCAAGAATCGGAATTCCAATAAGAATAACAGCAATCTTTAAAAAGAGCGTTGACACTTGTTTCATAAATAAGCACCTCTCCCATTTATTTTCATTTTGACTATAACATCCTATTTATCGTTTTACAATAAATAATTATCTATTTTCATTATTTTTTTATTAAGTTTTGACAAAAAATAAGCATCCCTGTAAAGGAACGCTGTAAACAATCTTGTTAAACTAAAGGACTGATAGCGGAACAAGATGAAAAAGAGCCGCTCAACCAATTTGAGCGGCTTGATGTATGATTAATACCCTTTTGAATAATCTACCAGGTTGATTGAAAGAGGTTCTCCTGACAGATAGTTTTTTAAATTGGGAATTAAAATATTTTCCACCACGCGTTGATTGTAATGTTCGGTGGAACCGGCCGTGTGCGGTGTAATAATCACGTTATCCATTTCCCACAGAGGACTCTCTGTACTTAGCGGCTCCGTTTCAAACACATCCAAACCGGCACCGGCAATCGTCCCGTCATGCAATGCCACAACTAATTCCTCTTCGACAACGATCTCCCCGCGGCCAATATTGATGAAAAAGGCGGTAGACTTCATTTGTTTGAATTGTTCAGCACCAAATAAATGGTGGGTCTCTTTTGTATGGGGCAGTGTAACGACAACGTAGTCGCATTGCGGCAGCACAAGATGCAGCTGCTCCGTTGTATACATTTCATCAACAAACTCAGCCGGTTTCCCTGAGTTTCTTACCCCGAGTACCTTCATCCCAAATGCTTTGGCAATTTTAGCGGTTTCACTGCCAATTGCACCTACTCCGATAATCCCAATCGTTTTTTCATGGATTTCCAGCTTCATATGAGCATGATCCCAGACTCGTGCCTGCTGGTTTTTTACATATGTATGGATTTTTCGGGTTAAGCCGAGCATCAAGGCAAAAATGGTTTCTGATATCGGATATGCGTGAACGCCGTTGGCACTGGTTAACATTATCTTCCGGGCTGCTAATTTTTCAAGCGGCATCGAATCGACTCCGGCGCTCCAAGACTGCAGCCACTTAAGCTTTGAATCCGGACCCAGGCAATATTCATCAAGCCCTCTTCTCCAGCCGGCAATGATTTCCGCATCCTTTACCTGTTCTTGCCAGACCTCTTTTTCCTTCGATGCAACCAGTTCCCAGTCAGGAATGACCGCTTTAACTTGAACAAGCAGGTCTTGTTCCAGGTTTTGGGTGATGACCAATTTTCTTTTTTCCATCAAATGAACCCTCCGTTTAACAAGTTTGGTTACTTCAATGATAAACGGATTTATTCTAAAAAGATAATCATTTACATTGTGGTTTTTAGTTTTTTTCTATATCGAGGCCGTTATAGGAGGCATTTGGAAATATAAGTGAATCGCGCGGTATTATTGAATGACAAAGTAATCCGCATTAATGGAGCCAACTAATTTAATGGTAAAAATTTTCAAAAATATTTGTTATAATAAATAATTGAAAGCGTTGTCAATCGGAAAGTGAGGTTGATTGAGTGAAACACCTGTACTTAAATGAAGACCATAAAATTTTTCGCCAATCATTAAGAAAGTTTTTAGAAAAAGAGGCATACCCCTTTTATGATCAATGGGAAGAGGACCGGATAATACCTCGCTCCTTTTGGAGAAAGATGGGGGAGCAGGGCTTCCTTTGTTGAAAAACTTAGGCTTATAAAAAGAGGAGATGATGAAAATGCGTGAGGTAGTGATTGTGGAGGGTGTCCGTACTCCGGTAGGAAGAAGAAATGGGATGCTAAAGGATATTCGTCCTGATGATCTGGCAGCCTTAACGTTAAAGGAGCTCGCCGATCGCGCCGGTATCGACCCGGCGATGATTGATGATGTGATTTTAGGCTGTGTTTCACAATCAGGGGAACAGGCAGGCGATATTGCCAGGGTCGCTGCGTTAATTGCCGGCTTTCCGGTTGAGGTGCCTGGCACCACGGTCGACCGCCAATGCGGTTCGAGCCAGCAAGCTGTCCATTTTGCCGCCCAAGCCATTCTTGCCGGTGACATGGATGTGGTCATTGCCGGCGGTGTGGAAAGTATGTCCCGTGTGCCGATGGGTTCTAACTATCATGGGGCCGAAGAACCGTTTAGCCCAAATTTAAGGAGTAAGTATGAAATGATTCATCAAGGCCTGTCTGCTGAACGAATTGCTGAAAAATATCAATTTACCCGCGAGGAGCTCGATCGTTTTTCACTTGAAAGCCATCAAAAGGCACTGAAGGCCCAGGAAGAAGGGTATTTTGCGAGAGAGATTTTTCCAATAGAAGTGATGTTGCCGTATGGAACGACCACAATTGTTAAGGAGGATTCCGGACCAAGAAAAGATACTTCGCTGGAAAAGTTGGCCGGACTTAAACCGTCGTTTAAAGAGCATGGTGTAATTCACGCCGGAAATTCAAGTCAAATCAGCGACGGCGCCGCAGCTGTACTGCTCATGTCCCTTGAAAAGGCTGAGAAGCTCGGGCTGAAGCCTCGCTTCCGTGTTCATACGCGCGTCGTTGTTGGTTCTGATCCTACTCTGATGCTGACTGGGCCGATTCCGGCAACACAGAAGGCTTTGGAAAAAGCCGGCTTGTCCATTGATGAGATTGATGTGTTCGAAGTGAATGAAGCGTTTGCTCCTGTCCCGCTCGCCTGGTTGAAAGAAACTGGGGCCGACCCGGCAAAACTCAATCCCAATGGTGGGGCAATTGCTCTTGGTCATCCGTTGGGCGGAAGCGGTGCCCGGTTAATGGTGACGATGATGCATGAATTAGAGCGTACGGGCGGACGCTACGGGCTGCAAACGATGTGCGAAGGCCATGGCATGGCAAACGCAACGATACTAGAGCGGATTTTTTAAAATATGATTCGCTGGAAACATAACACACGGACCCATTATCCGCGAATTGATATGGATTATCCGCGAAAATAAGCAATATATCCGCGAATCGAAAAAAATGGAGGCGATGAGCATGACGACAACAATCGGAAAAATCTTTGATTTAACAGTAAAGAAGTATCCAAACAAAGAAGCACTTTATGATGTTCGGAAAAATCTCCGCTACACGTACAGGGAGTGGAGTGAACAAGTTAATCGTCTTGCCAATGCCTTATTAAGAGAAGGTATTAAAAAGGGAGACCGTGTTTCTATCTTCACGTTTAATACAGAAGAATTAGGGACGCTCTTTTTTGCCTGTGCCAAAATTGGTGCTGTCTTTAATCCGATTAATTTCCGATTGACTTCCGAGGAAGTGGCGTTTATATTATCCGATGCCGCCCCGAAGGTTGTGCTTTTTGAACAAGCATTAGAGCCCGTCATTGCAGCGATTGCCAACCGTTTTGATACCATCTCCTTCTGGTTCATTGATGAAGCAAAGCCAGCCTATGCTGCCAGCTATAAAGAGAAAGTGGCGGCCGCACCAGTAGAAGATGTTCAGGTTGATGTCCATGAAAATGATCTATACGCATTTATTTACACAAGCGGGACAACCGGAAGACCCAAAGGGGTTATGCATAGCCACCGCAATATGGTGGACCAAAGTGTCCTATGTATTGCATCCCAGACGCTTGAAAAAGATGATGTCGGCCTAGTGACTGCCCCAATGTTCCATTGTGCCGAGTTACACTGTGCCTTCCTGCCACGGGTAAATGTAGGTGCTAAAAACGTTATCCTGCACCAGTTTAATCCAAAAGTGATCCTCTCATTAATTGAAGAGGAAAAAATTTCAAAACTGTTTGCGGCACCGACTATGTGGAATATGCTTCTTCAGGAGGATTTAAGCGTGTACGATTTATCAAGCCTGAAGCTTGGCCTATATGGAGCAGCCCCAATGGCCCCATCCCTTGTTCATGCCCTGCATGAGAGTTTAGGCATTTCTTTAATCCAAGCCTATGGAATGACGGAAATGGGACCAGCGATTGCGTTTCTGTCTGAGTCTGACCAGCTACGAAAAGCAGGTTCAGCAGGTCAGGCCGCTCTAAATCATGATCTCCGTGTTGTTCGACCGAAGGAAGATGGTCCATCCGATCCCGATGATATTGTTCCGGCCGGAGAGGCTGGCGAAATCATTGTGAAAGGACCTTGCATGATGCTTGGCTATTACAATCGTGAAGAGGCGACAGAAAAGGCGATGTATAAAGGCTGGTACCATTCGGGAGATATCGGCTACCTCGATGATGAAGGCTACCTGTATGTCAATGACCGTGTCGATGACATGATTATCAGCGGTGGTGAAAACATCTATCCTAGGGAGGTTGAGGATGTTTTGCACGGTCATCCCGGTGTACTAGACGTTGCTGTTGTCGGTCAGCCGGATGATCGCTGGGGGGAAACCGTCACCGCTTTTGTTGTCAAAAAAGATGCCAATGTGACGGAACAAGAACTAGATGAATTCTGCAAAAATAGTGACAGCCTTGCCAATTTTAAGCGCCCGCGTAAATATGTTTTTTGTGATATGCTGCCACGCAATGCCAGCGGCAAAATCCAGAAATTTGTATTACGGAAGCAGCTTGAGGATTTATTTACCCCGGGTTTATAAAAATAGTTTTATTAAATATCTAGAAATTCAACCAGTCTTATTTAGAAAAGTCAATTGAATGTTTAAACGTTTCCTACCTTTAGAAAAGATAATATCGGCATTGTTGTCTGCAGCATATCATTGCATGGACTGCCGCCGGAGCGGTTAATCTTTGAACTAGGTCTCTAAAAAAGAGATCTTTTTTTTGGGGAAATGAGGATCTGATTTTGCCCGTGAAGGCTCCAAAATGGCGGTGTACGGTAAAAAAGAGTGTTGATTTTACCCGAGAAGGAATCAAAAGGGGACCCACGGTAAAAACAACCGGCTTCTATTGTCCGAGGAAATACTAAAAATCATCCAGCAGGAAAAATCCCCGTAGGAAAAGAATAAATCGCCTTCTCAAACCACTCAAAAACAAGTTTTTCAATCCCAAAAGATAAGCGTTATAATAATACCAGGTAAATAAATTAATCGAACGAAAGGAGAAACAACATTGTTTGAAAAAGCACAGCCCCTGCTACAATCCTATTTTGGTTACAGCTCCTTTAGAAAAGGCCAAGAGCAGGCCATCCGCTCGGTATTAGCTGGTAATAATACCATTTGTGTGATGCCGACCGGCGGCGGGAAGTCGATTTGCTACCAAATCCCTGCTTTAATCCTGCCTGGCACCACGATAGTCATTTCCCCGCTGATTTCCTTAATGAAGGACCAAGTCGATACCCTCGTTCAGGCAGGCATCCCAGCAACCTATATTAACAGTTCGCTAAAGCCTAATGAGACGTATGAACGGGTTCAACAGGCTAAGCAGGGAAAGTACAAATTGTTATACATAGCGCCTGAGCGTTTGGAATCACGAGAATTTATCGAGGACTTAAGACAGATGGAAATCTCGTTAGTAGCGGTTGATGAGGCTCACTGTATCTCGCAATGGGGACATGATTTCCGTCCAAGCTACCGGCAAATACAGCAGATGATCCGATGTCTGCCGCAAACACCCAGTGTGCTCGCTTTAACCGCAACGGCCACACCAAGGGTCAGGGAAGATATTTGTAGCTTACTAGAAATTGATGAAAGAAACGCAATCATTACAGGGTTTGAACGCGAAAACCTTTCTTTTTCCGTCATTAAGGGACAAGACCGGACGAAATTTCTCCTAGACTATTTGAAAAAAAACAACAAAGAATCAGGTATTATCTATGCGGCAACAAGAAAAAATGTCGATCAACTTTATGAAAGATTAAAAAGGGAAAATATCAACGTGGCCCACTACCATGCCGGCATGGGGGATGAAGAACGGAACCGTGAACAGGAACGTTTCCTCACCGACCAAGCTTCCGTCATGGTGGCGACCTCTGCCTTCGGAATGGGAATTGATAAATCGAATATCAGATACTGCATTCACTGGCAGCTTCCAAAAAATATGGAAAGCTATTATCAAGAAGCGGGTCGTGCCGGAAGGGATGGGCTTAAGAGCGAATGTATCGTCCTTTACTCACCACAGGATGTCCAAATTCAGCGCTTTCTAATCGACCAATCAAGTGACAGAACCCGGATGACCCAAGAGTTAGAGAAACTGCAGCAGATGGTCGACTATTGCCATACAGAAAACTGTCTGCAGGAATTTATTTTAAACTATTTTGGCGAGACGGAAACAGAACCGTGCGGCAGATGTGGCAACTGTACGGACTCGAGAACCAGCATCGATGTGACCAAAGAAGCGCAAATGGTCATGTCCTGTGTAATTCGTATGGGTCAGCGCTTTGGCAAGACATTAACGGCCCAGGTGCTGACCGGCTCGAAAAATAAAAAAGTCATAGAACTCGGTTTTGACAGACTATCAACCTATGGAATCATGAAAGATAGAGGGGTAAAGGATGTCAGTGACTTTATTGAATTTTTAATTTCACAGGAGATAATCGGAATAGAACAGGGGACATTTCCGACCCTCTATGTTTCGTCAAAAGGAAAAGACATTTTACTAGGAAACGCGCAGGTGTTTCGCAGAGAGATGGTGCAGGTAAAACAAGTTTCAAAGAGTGACCCATTATTTGAAACCCTAAGGGACGTGCGGAAACAAATTGCAGCACAAGAAAATGTACCGCCATTTGTGATTTTTTCGGATGCTGCATTAAAGGACATGTGTGCTAGGCTTCCTCAAACTAACGAGGAATTTTTACAGGTGAGTGGTGTCGGGGAACATAAATTGCAAAAATATGGTCTTGAGTTTATTCAAGCTATCCGTACTTTCAAAGAAGCCAATCCCGATTACCGCACTGAAATCGAAGTAGAATCGGCGGCACCGAAAAAAACAGCTAAAACCGTAGGAGATTCCCACCTGGAAACATTCAGTTTGCACCAAACTGGTCTTTCGATAAACGAGATTGCCGAAAAAAGAAACCTCGCCGTTAGCACAATTGAAAATCATTTGCTTCAGTGTTCCCGGGATGGATTAGCGGTTAATTTTTCCATTTTGGTGCCTGACACCTATCTGCCGCTTCTCGAAAAGGCCGTTGCAGAAGCGGGGCGGGAACGCTTGAAGCCAATCAAGGAGCTGCTTCCGGAAGAAGTCAGTTATTTTATGATTAAAGTGTATCTCTATTATATCAGCAAATAGCGAAACAAGATGGCTAATAAAAGGGAACTAAACCTTATTTAGCCATTTCTATTTTTATGGTAAAATGAACCTAAAAGCAGTTTTGGAAGGTGATTGAAATTTTACCCAATCAGGAAGTCATACTAAGTTTACAAGGTTTATCAAAAAATTATGGCAGCAAAAATGTCCTAAATGGGATTGACTTAACGGTCTATCGCGGACAAATTATTGGTTATATTGGCCCGAATGGGGCCGGTAAAAGTACCACAATCAAGATTATTCTTGGCCTTGAGGGGGACTATTCTGGAAAGGTTGAGATTTTCGGAGAAGAAGTAACAGCCGACAATTATCACTACAAAAGGAAAATCGGTTATGTCCCGGAAATAGCAGAACTCTACGATAATCTTACTGCACAAGAATATTTAACCTTTATCGGAGAACTATACGGCATGGACTTTCAGGCTGCGGACGAAAAGGCAGAGAAACTGATGACACTATTTGGTTTAGAAGCGGTGTATCACTCACGAATTGCCTCGTTTTCAAAGGGAATGCGCCAAAAGGTGCTCGTGATCTCCAGTTTGTTACATAATCCCGATCTCTTGTTTTTAGATGAGCCATTAAGCGGGCTTGATGCCAATAGTGTGATGGTGTTTAAGGAGATTCTTGCGATTCTCGCCGCCCAAGGCAAGACGATTTTCTATTCTTCACATATTATGGACGTCGTTGAGAAAATTAGTAATCGGATCATCCTGATTAACGATGGAAAAATTGTTGCCGATGGTAGTTTCACAGAATTAAAGCAGCAAAACACAGAAGGGACATTGGAACAAATTTTTAATCAGCTGACAGGATTTAATGAATATAAAACCATCGCCGAGGAATTTGTCGCGATTGTTCGAGAGGTGTAGGCTGTGAAGGATTTCCGAACATTAAAATTTTTAGATTTCTTTAAGGTGTTGTTTGCGAGACTTGGTGTTGATTACCCAACAATGCGGAAAATCCTAGCGGTTAAATTAACAATGGATGGACGCAGGACTCCGACAATCTTTAATCAACAGGCAAAGAAGAAGAAGCAGGAAGAAAACGGGTTTATGAAATCGCTCGGGATGTACGTATTAATGAGTCTTTTTCTTATTCCAATTGTGGTATTTGGAAAAAACTATTTTTTCCAAATGAGCATCTTTTATGGAATCGTCATGTTCCTTGTCATGACCTCGATGATTTCGGACTTTTCCAATGTCCTACTGGATGTCCGCGACAAGGGAATTTTGCTGACCAAACCGGTTGGCAAAAAGACAATCAGTGCAGCGAAAACAGTGCATATTTCCATTTACTTATTCTTTCTGACTGCCGCGATAGCAGCGGCCCCATTAATAGCTGGAACGCTGAGGCATGGTCTTTTGTTTTTACTGCTGGCAATCATTGGGTTGATTTTGCTTGATTTGTTTATCGTAGTATTAACCGCAATCATCTACTATTTCATCCTACGATTCTTTGATGGGGAAAAATTAAAAGATATCATCAATTATGTTCAAATCGGATTATCAATTTCGATTGCTGTCGGTTATCAAGTGTTGGCGAGAGCCTTTAACTTTGTTGATATGGAAATCGTATTTTCCCCTAGCTGGTGGCAGTTCCTCCTCCCGCCGATTTGGTTTGGGGCACCGTTTGAACTTGTTTTACAGCACCATTCGAATCTTTATCTCGTCGGCTTTTCGCTGCTTGCTTTGGTAATCCCCATTATTTCAATTATTATCTACAACCGGATGATGCCTTCGTTTGAACGAAATCTGCAAAAACTAACGAATCAAAATGGGGAGAGCAGACGAAAGGAGCGCCGTTGGAAAAATTGGATTGCACGGGTGGTGTGCCGCAGTACGGAAGAGAGGGTATTTTTTCGCTTTGCCGATAACATGATGCGAAATGAGAGGGAATTTCGTTTAAAGGTGTATCCTGCATTAGGGTTGTCGCTGGTATTCCCGTTTATCTTTATGTTAAATGAAATTCAAATGAATTCTTATGCCCATTTAGTTGCAAGTAAATGGTATTTGGCGATTTATATGTCTTGTTTAATGATGCCGAGTGCGATTACCATGCTGAAATACTCGGGGAAATATAGGGGAGCGTGGATTTATCGGTCTGCCCCGATTGCCAATTTGGCACCATTATATAGTGCAGCCTTGAAAGTCTTTATCGTCAATCTCTTTTTTCCCATTTTCTTGATCTTGAGCGTTATATTTATTGCTATTTTCGGCTTCAAAATCATTCTTGATCTATTCGTCGTATTCGTTGTCTCGATTCTATTTACCGTAATTTGTTCGCTTACGCTGAATGGAACATTGCCATTCTCGGAATCGTTTGAAGACGCCCAGCAAAGTGGCGGTCTGAAGGTGATTCTGGCGATGCTGTTAATCGCTGTTTTCGCAGTGGTTCATTATGTTGCTTCATTGGTTCCATTTGGTGTGCTGATTTATCTTGCCGTAATGGTCATTAGTACAATCTTGGGTTGGAAACAAGCCTATAAAACAATATGGAATTTCTAATAGCTGTCCAAAGAGAGGACAGCTTTTTCTTTACAGTTGATAGGGTTCTAATTGTCGGCATTGGGCAGTTTTTGCGATATTTCCCCGGCAATTTTGTCGATATGGCAACTGTTCATATATGCTGTTTAGTGTACATAAGTATATCAATGAATCTATAATAGTAGAGTTTTTAAAAAACTGATTTAAAGGTGATTGTGATGAAAACATTGAGAAAAATTTCCCCCTCGTATGATCCATGGGAGGCCTATTTGGATATCGAAGAGTACGGGAATGCACTGCTCAGCAATATTGAATTTACGACAACAAATCTTTGTAATATGCGCTGTGAGCACTGTGCAGTAGGTTATACACTTCAACCAAAGGATCCGGAAGCGCTGCCGCTGGATCTCCTTTTAACAAGGCTGGATGATATCCCCACTCTTCGCTCCCTAAGCATTACCGGTGGCGAACCGATGTTATCCATGTCATCGGTCAAAAAATATATCGTACCAATTTTAAAGTATGCTCATGAACGCGGTATTAGGACACAGCTTAATTCCAATTTAACCCTCGAGCTTGCCCGTTATGAATTAGTCATTCCATTTTTAGATGTTCTGCATATCTCGCACAATTGGGGGACAGTAAATGATTTTTCCCAGGGCGGATTTGCTAGGATGGAAAGGAAGCCTGATTATTCTCAGCGGGTTAAATATTTTGAAAGAATAATAGACAATAGCCGTGCGTTGAGCAAAGCCGGAGTAATGGTATCAGCTGAAACGATGTTAAATAAACGGACTCTG
The DNA here is from genome assembly GCF_016464375.1 of Bacillus renqingensis. Classification (GTDB taxonomy): domain Bacteria; phylum Bacillota; class Bacilli; order Bacillales; family Cytobacillaceae; genus Neobacillus; species Neobacillus renqingensis. The sequence continues at coordinate 73,610 of NZ_JADDIU010000009.1, read as the reverse complement.
CCATATTTAGAAAAAATCCATCACCAGATTGTCAATGAAATGTTATGTCAAAGGCACGAGGTGCACCCTATGTATCCAAGCGATTTTGCCAGCAATCTTGAAGTATTAACATTGCAAGAGATTCGTGACGCGATTCATTATCTGTTGGATATCCGGGATGAAAATGTGTGGATGCTGTTTGGGACACTTCCATTTTATCCTTGCAGCAGTATTCAAGAGGATCTGGTTTTATTACAACGGCTTTATACAAGTAAAAATGTAACCGTTAGAAACGACCCTGATGGCCGTTCCCGGCTAAATGTAAATATTTTTAGCGGCGATATTATTGTGACCGATTTTGGTGACACACCGCCGCTTGGCAATATCCAAACGACTAATCTACTAGATGCATATGAGAAGTGGCAATCCACAAGGTTAGCAAAAGAATTAAACTGCCATTGTCCGGCGGTCTCATGCTTGGGACCCAACATTCTCGTGAAGAAAAGCTATTACCAAGATATTGATTTTTCAAATCGGCGGGCACTATTAAAAAGGTAATGGATGAAGCGGGGGAGAGAGCCAGCTTTTTAAAAATTTCTCTCTACTGTGTTTAGAAAATTTCCCTTATACTAGGATGAAAGGTATTTTATACAGAGGAGGGCTTAGCATGAGAATATTGATTGTTGGTGCAGGTGCAGTTGGCGGCTATTTTGGTGGGCGACTGCAGGAAAAGGGAGCAGACGTCACTTTTCTAGTAAGAGAGGGGCGAAAGAAACAATTAGAGGAAACCGGACTCGTGATTGAGAGTGTTCATGGCAATTTGTCCCTTAACCCCAATATGATTTTATCCGGTGAGGAAGCTGGAACTTTTGATTTAATTATAGTGTCAACGAAGGCGTATCATCTACAAGGGGCTATCGAAAGCTTTCGCAAATATGCAGGCGAAGAAACAGTGATCTTACCATTGTTAAATGGGATTTCTCATTTTGAGACATTAGCAGCGGAGTTTGGTGAAGATCGTGTCATTGGCGGCCTTTGCTTTATTGAAACCACCCTTGATGCTGCGGGCAAGATTATTCAAACAAGTTCAAAACATGATTTGGTGTTTGGTGAACGCTCTGGTGAACGGACAGAACGAATTTTAAAAATTGAAGATACCTTTTCCGGAGCGAAGGTTGGGTATCGGTTGAGTGACGATATCAATCAAGATGTTTGGAATAAATATTTATTTATTTCTGCAATGTCGGGAATTACAACCTTAATGAGAGCACCGATTGGTCCAATCCGTGAAGAACCGAGCGGACGGGCTGTAATTGCTGAGCTTTTACAAGAGATTGTTACAGTAATGAAACGGGCAGGAGCCCAGTTCCCTGAAAATGCTGAAATGTTGCAAATGAAGCAAATTGATTCGTTAGGTTTTTCAATGAAAACCTCCATGCAAAGAGATATGGAAAAATTATCTCGGGTGGAAGCCGATCATTTACATGGTTATCTATTGAACATTGCTCATAAGGAACAAATTCCTGTCCCGGCATTAGAAGCTGTATATGCGAATTTAAAAATTTACGAGCAATTGCTGAAATAGGAAAGTGGGCTGTCCAAAAAGGGCAAGTCCCCTAAAATTAAAAAATCAAGGAATGCTGTTATATCAACATTTTTGAACAGAGAAAGGGGCGTCCAAAAGTCGAAAATCGATTTTTTGGACCGCCCTTTTTTTCATGAGGACAATCCAGCTTAGTCTCAAGTCATCACGACCGTCCATGAAATCAAGCTCCCGTTAAATGAGATTAGGACGCCGTATGTTTCACGAGCTTTGGATGGCGGTTCATCGTCACAAGCAGAATGAAGCCGCTGATAATGAGTAGGGCACCTGTACTGATAAATACGGCTGAGAAACCGAGATAACCGGAAACGAAGCCGCCCAGCATCGGGCCGATGATGTTACCAAAGAATCGTAAACTGTTGTTATAGCCAAGTACCTCCCCCTGCATGGCAATCGGCGCTTCCTGGCGGATATAGGCAATCCTCACCGGAATGACGCCGCCAATCGCGACCCCAAGAACAAAGCGGATTAAGACTAACTGCCAAAAACTCGTAACGATAGCACCAGGTAAATAAATAATTCCCGCCGAAAAAAGAAGAATCACCAGTATTTTAATATAGCCAAACCTATCGGCGATTTGTCCCCAATTCCGTGACATCAGCAAATTCCCTAAGCCTGCCACGGAAAAAGCAATCCCCGAATAAAAGGCAATATTTGCTTTTCCATGCAATTCACTGACGAACAGGGAAAGAATTGGCTGAATGCTAAAGTGAGCTATTTGTTCAAGTGCCGAGATGAGCAGTACTGTCAGCAGAACAGGATTCTTAAGGATGTGCAATAAAACCTCTTTACTGGAATAATGGGATTTTGCCCCCTTTTTCACTTCAATCCGAAATTCTTTCGTGGTCATCACCAGGAGGGCGGAGATCAAAATGGCAATCGATGTCCATTTAAAGGTGGTAGAATAGCCAAGCGTATCGGCTAAAACACCGCCCAGCATTGGTCCTAACAAAGAACCGGTAATACTTCCCGTCTGCAGGGTGCCAAGAACACGACCGGCAATTTTCTTCGGGGTTTGGGTGGAGATAAATGCCTGTGACATGGGAATAAAGCCTGAGAAAAAGCCCATAAAAAAGCGGAGAAAGAATAACTGCCATACCGATTGTGCAAATCCAATAAGAAAAATAGATAAAGCCATTCCAAGTCCGGAAATGATCAGAATTTTTTTCCTGCCATACTTGTCACCGATTTTTCCCCAAATAGGGGAGAAAATAAATGCTGATACAAATGTTACAGCAAATGTTAACCCTGACCAATGCTGCACATATGTCGCTGAAAAATGTCCAAATGACTCAATATAAAGGGAAATAAACGGGAGGACCATGGTCATGCTTCCAGAAACAAAGAAGTTAGCCAACCACATAATCCACAAATTTCGTTTTGTTTCTTTCAGTTGATTCACAAAAATAACACTTCTTTCTGTCATTTACTTCGATATACTAAATAGTATAATACCTAAATTCTCAAAAAATTCAATCCGTCAGTTGTCCCAAGTTACAATTTGAATGACAATTTATTTCTAGTGGAATGTTAAGTATCGATGAAAACCATACGATTGGAAAGAACTAAATAAATTTTTTTTGAAAGAATGTATTGTACAAAGAAAATTTTTTTCGTATAATAAATGAAATGAAAGTGCTTTCAATTAATAACTTTTCAGAAGGGATGCAATCAAATGAATGCCTATTTGTTAATCATCACACTGCTGGCCATTGTCATCGTCATTATAGGGGTTTCTTGGTTTAAGTGGCATGCATTTATTAGTCTAATGGTTGCCAGCTTGTTTTTGGCAATTTTCTCAGGAATGGGCTGGGATAAGATTGTTGGGTCCTATGAAACCGGGGTCGCCGGTGTTTTAGGGCACTTGGTCGGCATCTTGGCACTAGGGACCATACTAGGGAAAATGTTGTCTGAATCGGGTGCCGGTTTACAAATCGCAAACTTTTTCGTTAAAGTATTTGGCGAAAAAAAGCTCCCATGGGCGATGTTTTTCTCGGGCTTTATCATCGGTATTCCTGTGTTCTTTGAGGTTGGAATCTTAATTTTATTACCACTTGTTATTTCCGTTCAAAAAGCTTCAAAACAAAATATCTTACTGATTAGTCTGCCTGCTATTGCCGGTTTATCGATCGTACACGGACTTGTGCCGCCGCACCCGGGGGCGATTGCCGCCATTGGAATCTATAATGCCAATCTGGGACACGTCTTGCTCTACTCATTAATTATTGCACTTCCGGCTGGAATTATCGGCGGGCCGTTATTTGCGAAGTTCATCAATAGACGTGTCGTACCCGTTGGTGAGCCGGAATTGGTTAAAGTCGAAGACCTTTCTGGAAAAAAATCAGTTCCTGGTGTAGGCATATCGTTCATATCGATTTTAATGCCGGTTATTTTAATGATTTTAGGAACATTCGCCCCTTATTTAAAAGTTCCAAAAACGGCTGAGTCCGTTCTTACGTTTATCGGCAGTCCAGTAATTGCTCTTTTAATTTCTTGTTTCTTAGCCTTTTACTTCCTTGGTTTCCGTCAAGGAATGGATCGCAAAGTTATTAAAAAATTTACCGAAGAATGTATTTTACCGGTTGGATCGATTATCTTAATCATCGGGGCCGGCGGCGGCTTCAAACAAATCCTAATTGATAGCGGAATCGCCAAAGTCATCGGCTCCATGTCCCAAGATCTATCACTTTCACCGCTTGTATTGGCCTTCCTAATTGCCGGGTTGATCCGGATTGCAACAGGATCTGCTACCGTTGCCTTAACGACGGCTGCCGGAATCGTCGCTCCAATTGTTGCACAAATGTCGGGCGTTAATATGGAATTGCTGGTTATCGCAACAGGTGCAGGATCGTTGATGTTCTCGCATGTGAATGATGCGGGTTTCTGGATGGTGAAAGAATATTTAGGATTATCGATTGAAGAGACATTTAAAACATGGACAGTATTGGAAACGATTCTTTCCTTTGTTGCCTTTATTGGTGCCCTTATCATCAATATGTTTGTCTAAATAACAGAGGATGCCCGCATTCGGGCATCCTCTGTTTACATTCGGGTATTCGAAATCGCCTCTCTCACCTTTTCAAGTGATCTTCTCGCCTTTTCTTTGTTTTGAATCATAATATTAACGTACAGTGCATCAATCAAGCTTAATTGACCGATTCTGGATGATAGCGCTTCGGAGCGATATTCCGTTTCCTCTGAGCTTGTAAAGAGGGCGACATCGACATTTTGTCCGATAAACGATTTCGGATAACCTGTAATGCCGATCGTTTTTGCTCCATTATTTTTGGCAGTTTTCAATATATGGATGGTATCTTTATTTGAACCGGAGTGAGAAATGACAACAGCAACATCTTTTTTGCTAAGCTGGGAGGCAGACATGAGCTGGAAGTGGGAGTCAATAAAGGCGAAGGCCTTAATTCCTGTGCGCACAAATTTATGATACGCATCTAGAGCGACAACGCTGGAACCGCCTGTACCGAAAAATTCCACCCTTTTTGCTTGCATAAGCAGCTCGACCGCTGTTTTCACCGCAGATCCGTTAAGGATTTCAAGGGTGTTTTCCAATGCTCTAATATTCGACTTGAACACCTTCTCCGCTACTGTTTTCTCATTATCTTCTTCGCTTATTTCCTCATGAATCTGTTGAATCGGTTTAATAATTTCAGATGCAAGGGCAATTTTCATAGCCTGAAAACCTTTAAAGCCAATTCGTTTACAAAACCGAAAAACAGTGGCATCGGCGACATTCAAATCTTCTGCTAATTCATTAATCGTGCTATGGATAATCAATTCTGGATTTGCCATTATATAGTCGGCAATCTTCTTTTCTTTTTCGCTGAGTCTCCCATAATGGGAACGAATTTTTCCTAAACATTTCTGCCCCATGCAAAATTTCCTCTCTGAATAATCTAGATTAGCATCAATGATATATTAAAAAATTGAGCAAAGAATGAACGTTTGTGAACCAAGCACCCAAATAGGGAGCTTGGTTCACATTATTTCACCCATTTTTGCTGAAAACTTGAAATTGCCTCATACTCGGCTCCTAATAGACGGGAGAGACGAATATAAATCGGAATCAAATCTTCATATATTTTTACATTTTCTGCAATCGGCTGGTGGGCATGGGTAGAACCAACCCATTTCGACATAATCGAGAAATCTTCAATTTTCCCCAGGGCGTACATGCCAAGGACCACTGCACCTAAGCAGGAGCTTTCAATGCTTTCCGGCACGGTCACCTCTTGATTAAAGATATCAGCCATCATTTGCCGCCATAATTCCGATCTGGCAAAGCCGCCGGTAGCTTGAATCTTGCTTGGAACACCAATCATCTCCTGCAGCGCTAGCATGACCGTATATAAATTGAGGATAACCCCTTCGAGGACGGCACGAATCATATGCTCCTTTTTATGATGGAGGCCCAGTCCGAAAAAGGAACCCCGGGCATTGGCATTCCATAGCGGGGCACGTTCCCCGGCCAAGTACGGATGGAAAATGAGTCCATCTGCGCCAGGTGTCACCTTATCTGCAATTTTGGTCAACACATCATAGGGGTCAATTCCAAGGCGCTTTGCGGTTTCCACTTCCGCAGAGGCGAGCTGGTCACGCACCCAGCGGAAGGTCATGCCGCCGTTATTAACAGGACCGCCGACAACCCAATGTTTCTCTGTTAATGCATAGCAGAAAATTCTCCCCTTCGGATCGGTTACTGGCTTGTCCGTAACGGTGCGAATGGCGCCGCTTGTCCCAATCGTAACGGCTACAACACCAGGGTCAATCGCATTGACGCCTAAATTGGAAAGGACCCCGTCGCTGGCGCCAACGACAAAGGGTGTTTCTGCAGGGATTCCTAAATCTTGGGCATATTCTTGGTGTATGCCTGTCAGGTAATAGGTTGTCGGTACCGGTTCGGATAATTGCTGACGACTAATCCCGGCAACAGTCAATGCTTCTGCATCCCATGCAAGCTGCTCAAGGTTAAACAACCCTGTTGCCGAGGCTATCGAATGATCAATAACATATTTTCCAAATAATTTGTAGAAAATGTACTCCTTAATTCCAATGAACTTGGCGCTTCGATTAAAAATTTCCGGATGGTCGCTTCTGAGCCAGGCAATTTTGGCAAGCGGTGACATAGGGTGAATCGGTGTACCAGTCCTCCTGTAGATGGCAAGTCCATTTAATTCATTTTTAATCTTTTCCGCCCAAGAGGCGGCACGGGTGTCAGCCCAGGTGATGCAGCGAGTGAGTGGTTTATTGTTTTCATCTACAGCAATCACGCTGTGCATCGCAGAACTAAACGATACAAGCTGAATATGGTTAGCATCTACTCCCCCTTTGTCAATCGCTAGTTTCATCGCGTCAAGGACAGCATGAAAGATTTCTTCCGGGTCTTGCTCAGCGATCGACGGAGTGGGGCTGGATAAGGGATATTCAACATGGTGCATGCTGATGACTTTTCCCCATTCATCGAACAGGACTGCCTTTGTACTGGTTGTTCCAATATCAGTGCCTAGAAAGTATGAAGTTTGAGCCATGGGATAATCTCCTTTATTTAATTTAATTTGGTATATGATTAAAAAATTTTTCCTCTATAATAAATGTGTAAGAAAAATAATTTCTTATAACCTTATTGTACTGAATTTACCACGTTAATAAAACTATTTTACGCATTTAGCCACTAAATCAATTATTTTTCCATTATTTTGACTTTCAGTTGACACCGGAAATTCATTGCCTAAGAACTTTGATTTGATTAAACTAATAGATAACGTAGAGATAATGGGTGAGAAGATGGAAAAAAAGGTAGAACAAACGTATGAGATTATCGAGGTTTGTTTGCTGGCTGGGAAAATCATGCTGCAAAGTGGCGCGGAAACGTATAGGGTGGAGGATACGATGGTACGGATAGCCGCCGCTTTTGGCCTCGGAAAAACACATAGCTACGTCACCCCAACCGTGATTATTTTTTCAGCGGAAGGCATGGAGCCAACGAAAACAAAGCTAATGAGGATTTCAGAACGGTCAACGGATTTGAAGAAGATTGCCATGGTCAATAGCATTTCAAGAAGTATCAGCAGCGGGGAAATCAATCTGAAAGAAGCAATGGAGCAGTTAAACGAGATGAACTCTATGGATGTATCTTTTCCATTTATGATTCAGGTGGCTGCGGCTGCGCTAGCAAGCGGCTGTTTCATGATCATGTTTAGTGGAGGCTGGAATGACTTCGTTCCAGCTGTCATTTCGGGAGGGATGGGCTATCTTAGCTTTGTCTATTTCCACCGCTTTGTCTCTGTTAAATTTTTCTCTGAATTTTTGGCATCGTTTGTGATTGGATTACTGGCGTTTCTTTTTGTCAAAATAGGTGTGGGACAGCAATTAGATAAAATCATCATCGGCTCTGTTATGCCATTGGTCCCTGGTCTATTAGTGACGAATGCCATCCGGGATTTAATGGCGGGACATCTGGTAGCCGGGTTATCAAAAGGAGCGGAAGCGTTTCTGACAGCTTTTGCGATTGGAGCCGGAATTGCCGTTGTCGTATCATTTGCATGAAGGTGAGGTAAAATAAGGTGGATCTACTTGCCCAATTAATGACAAGCTTTATTGCAACCGGAGCCTTTGGCATCCTTTTTAATGCACCAAAAGAAACGTTAATAAAATGCGGTCTGATTGGAATGGGCGGTTGGCTGATCTATTATGTTCTTGCCGCTTATTCCGATAATGCTGTTTTAGCGACATTGGCGGCAACGATATTTATTGCGGTTTTAAGTCAGCAATTAGCCAAATTTTATAAAACCCCGGTCATTATATTCAGTGTTGCCGGGATTATTCCATTAGTCCCCGGGGGACTTGCCTATGATGCTATGCGGAACTTTGTTGAAAACGATTATAATACAGCCATCGCCTTGGCTGCGAAGGTCTTCATGCTGGCTGGGACGATTGCCTTTGGGCTTGTCTTTTCAGAGGTTATTAACCAAATCATCCGCAAGATAACCGATTTCAAAAGGGAGAAACTAAATAGTTAATCTGGGTACACGCACCGTCCTCGTAAATGGTGGGTCTGGAACAAACCGCTGAACTATATATAAGGAATGAACTATATGAAAAAGTTGTTTTTATTCGTTATGATTCTAGTAATATTACTTTTTGGTGCAAAAACAATCATCGCTGTTAGGGGAGATCAGTCTGCCCTAGAGGCGTTAAAAGCTCCATTGAAGACCCTTGAAGCAGCCATTCAAAAAGGCGATCCAATTTTACCAAAAAGCAGGCTGTTAAATGTTCCATTAATCAATCAAATGGACCAACCGAGGCTATACAACGGCTGCGAAGTTACCAGCTTGGCGATGATTCTAAACTATCATGGAGTAATGGTAACGAAAAATGAGCTGGCCGAAAAAATAAAAACGGTGCCATTAACGTACCAGAATGGACAAAAAGGAAATCCGAATAATGGGTTTGTTGGAAATATGGCAAAAGGACCTGGTCTTGGTGCTTATAATGGACCAGTGTATGAGCTTGCGAAAAAATATGTAGGGGATAAGGCTGTCAATTTAACCAATAGCCCGTTTACAGATATATTGAAAAAGGTAAGCCAGGGATTACCGGTTTGGATCATTACGACAACTCACCTTGCCCCGGTAACGGAGTTTGAACAGTGGGATACGCCGCAAGGGAAAATAAAGATTACCTTTAGTATGCACAGTGTCGCTATCACGGGGTACGATGAGAATTATATCTATGTGAATGACCCATACGGCGTGAAAAATCGCAAGTGTGACCGGCAAAGCTTTATTAAAGCGTGGGAGCAAATGGGTAAACAGGCAATAGTGATTGAAAAATAACTGCAAAAATGGACGAAGGCAGAGGAATATCGTCTCCCTCTGCCTTCGGATTTTGCTTTATTTAGTGAAATAGCTATATCGTAACTTGAATGCTGCAAATTCATTTAGTTGCTTTCATAATGTAAAAATAATATGTTTATTTAAATTGCCGCGGTACATTTTTCCACTGTAGGTTTTATAACCTAAACGATATAAGCCCTACCTCTCTCATATCCTCACGGCTCCGAAGCCGTTCCAGTGTGAATAAGTCTTTCCGATAAAACATTAGTGGAAAGCCAGAAACATTCTTACATTGTTCATCTATCTCAAGTTACCTGCATAGTAAAGCACAATTATTTATTATATATATAAAATTAGCTTTTGTCAATAAGTCATTTTGAAGTTATAAGGTAGTTATTTATTTTCCAAATATCAAAATTTGTCGAAAAACACCGATTTCCCGCGGAAAGGTGGTAAAATAGTTGGGGAAGTTTAGGAACGTTATTGTAATTTTTTCAGATTACAATATTTAAGGAGTTAGTATTATGGACGCAGGTCACCAAAGCCCTAAGTTAATATTTGAAGAGAAAAAGGCGATTACGCTTTTTTTATGGTTATTTTATATCTTTTATCTAACTTATTCTATATTTTGGTATATTATCATTCCAAAGTACACTACATACGGAAATGCTCAGTACATTAAGGAAGGGCTGGGGTATTGGCAATATATTATTGTCTTGTGTTTTCTTCCGGTATCGATTTATTTTTATAAAAAAGAAAACCCATATATTATAAAAAACTTTATCTTTTTTGGTTTTATTTTGATCGATTTGATTGATAATCTTCTTAGGTATCTAGGCACTGCAAGACCGTTTGCTTCAGGGAATATCGTAGAGTTGTTATTTATATTATTCGCTCCGATATTTGTAAATAAAAAATATTTCTGGACTGTTTCTTTTGGTGTTGTTGGAAAATATTCCCTCTTAGGGATTGTTTTACAAGATGCAGATGTTCTTCCCGCAATTGGAACAATCATTGTTTTAATAGCGATTTCCTATGTTTTATTAATTCGCTTTTTTTCTTATATTGATTCCTTAAGTAGTGCTCATGAAGAACTGCGTCAAAAAGAAAAGCTAGCTGTCATTGGACAAATGGCGGCGACGATTGCCCATGAGATTCGTAACCCTTTAGCATCATTAAAAGGTTTTGCACAATTGCAACAAGAGCGATTCCCTGAAAGTGGTACGTACTTTCCCATCATGATTCAGGAAATTGATCGGATTGATATGATTGTAAATGATTTGATGTATATTGGAAAACCGAAGGCAACGCAAATTGAGAAGACAAGTATGAAAGAAATCCTTAGCTATACGATATCCATTATGGAACAACAGGCACTGGCTCAAGATGTTGTAGTTGAAACGATATTTGCAGAAAAAATCCCACTAATAGATTGTGATGAAAGGCATCTGAAACAGGTATTTATTAATCTGTTAAAAAACGCCATTGAAGCCATGCCAGAGGGGGGGATAATAAAAATTATAGCTCAGCCCCTAGGAGACTCTAAAGTAGTTGTAACAATCAATGATCAAGGCTGTGGGATTAATAATGAGGATATTTCTAAACTAATGGTTCCTTTTTATACTACTAAGAAGGATGGAACCGGCTTAGGTTTAGTGGTAACGCATCAAATAATTAAGGAACATAATGGTGAATTAAAATTAGAAAGTGATCCGGGAAAAGGGACAAAGGTCACGATAACTTTACCAATATCGCAGAAGAAATAATTCGACAATCTGTAAGAATTTTTAAAAAAAAGTATTTCAAGCTATTTGCTTATGGGATATAATGTAGGGGAACCCCGAATGTTAATAGATTTTGTAACTTCTTAAGATTGCTCGCGATGTGTTGGATATATTTGGAGGTTTTTATGATACCGCATGAAGAAAAACGAACGGTTAAATGGTTTCTTTTATTTTTTTATATTATTTTTATAGGATATGACTTTTTCTATTATTATATTTTTCCAGTAATAATAGGGCATAAGAATTTTATACCTCCTCGTAATTTTATGTATCTCACATATTTAGTAATGTTTATAATTCTTCCTATTGTTTTTTACTTGAACAAGGTAAATAGGGGATCGTTGGTTAAATATATATTTTTTACTAGTTATTTGATTGTTGCATCTATAGTTGATATATTGATGTATTATGGAAGAGGAGATTCCTATACAAGTGGAAATATTGTTGAAGTATTTTTGATATTATCTTTACCTCTTTTTTTAAGTAAAAAATACTTTTGGTTAGTCAGTTTAGGTTTTACCCTAAAGTATATTTTAATTGGTATTATTTTGAAATCATCATATGTAATTGTTGCATTAATATTATTAGTAATCTTATCTACTATGTCCTTTTTCTTATTAGTCCGTTTTCAAGGCTATGTTAAATCGATAAGTTCCTTATATGATAAACAGTTGAAAGGAATAGTAAAAGGTGTAATAGCCACATTAGAGTTAAAAGATCCATATACAAGAGGTCATAGTGAACGAGTGGCTAGTTATGCTTTGCTATTTATAAAAGAATTGGGAAATCTGTCAATTGAAGAACAAAAATCATTCTATTATGCCTGTTTACTTCATGATATTGGAAAAGTTCATATACCTGATTCCATATTAATGAAACCGGGGAAATTAACAAATGAAGAATTTGAAATCATTAAAACTCACCCTGTTGTTGGTGCGGATGCAGTCAAGGATGTAGAAGGAATAAAGGATAATATAAGTGTTATTCTTTCTCATCATGAACGCTGGGATGGAAAAGGGTATCCTGATGGGTTAAAAGGGGAAGAAATCCCATTACTTGCTAGAGTAACTGCTATAGCAGATTCATTTGATGCCATGACATCTTCAAGATCTTACCGAGCAGCATTACCGGTTGAAGAAGCCTATCAGCGAATTATTGATGGTAGTGGTTCACAGTTTGATCCAATGTTGGTAAACAAATTTCAAAAGGTTTTTCCAGCATGGGTCGAGTTTCATAAACAATATCCATGGAATAAAAAAACAGAGATTTTTAAGGGGGTGAGGAAATGAAAATCCGTAAGCTGAAAAAGGTAAAAACAACATGCTGGTGGTGTCCGTATATTCCAGGATGGAAGCCATTTGGTTGATGGATGTGGATGTCCTAGCTTAAATGCTAGGCATCCTTCTTTTTTATTAATTGTTAGGACGGTATTTATATGAATCTTACAAATAATTCACTTCTTTCTTTAATATCTCTTGAAATCCACAAAGACAAAAAACACTATATCGTTGAAGATAAATTCTCAGGTGAGTTTTATGAAATGCCGGAGATTTGTGTTGCTGCCATTGAGTTGATCAACAGTGGCGAAACTTTAGGTAGGATTGAGCAGCAACTTAAAAGTACATATCCAACCGAAGAAGTGGACATGCTTGATTTTGCCGAGCAGCTATTAGAAATGCAGCTTGTTTCAGAAATTGACGGCGTAAAGATTGATATCAAAGAACAGGAAAAACAAACGCAAGGTTTTTTATGGATTTCTCCGAAAGTTGGAAAATTCTTTTTTAATCAAATAACGTATCTTATTTATGGTGTCTTATTTATTGTAAACTTATTTCTTGTCGTTGCCAATCCGTCCTTTTTCCCATATTATCAGGATCTATTTATCTTTGATTATATGTTCATGAACATTCTCGTCTGGCTTGGTATATCATTTGTCCTAGTACTCATCCATGAGTTTGGTCATGTGTTAGCGATGAGAGCCTTTAACCTCCCGACCAGACTAGAGGTTGGTCACCGTTTATTTCTTGTGGTGTTTGAAACAGACATGGGTGCGGTGTGGAAGCTCCCGTCCAAGGACAGGAATGTATTGTATATAGCGGGACTTTGCTTCGATATAGTTATTCTTTTTCTGGCGTTAATGTGTCAGCTGCTGTTTTCGGGCAGTTCCGGCATCTTCCTTAGTGTCCTCAGTGTAATGGTGTTAGACACATTCATTCGCATGGTGTACCAATGCTGTATCTATATGAAAACCGATTTCTATTACGTGTTTGAAAATGTCTCGGGCTGTTATAACCTAATGGAAAATGCCCAGTATCGCTTAAGAAAGCTTGTTCCATTTCTGAAACCTGCTGCAAAGGAAGAAGTGACTTTTACTGACGAAAGAAGAACTGTTTTTATCTATTCAATCTTTTATGTAATTGGTGTCGGTCTAACGATTTTCCTTTTTGCTATTTATTATATTCCACAATTATTGTTTGCCTGGAAAAAAGTAGTTCCCGGCTTTTCCGCTGGGATTGGCACGCTGCCTTTTTGGGATGCAGCCATATTCACCCTGCAAATTCTAATTGTCTTGCTGCTATTGCTCTATTCTTGGCGGAAGAAATACCTGTCCGGCTCCAGCGTGAGTTTATAAGCCAATCCGTCAAGAAGGCTAAAAGGGATCCTTCTCGATCGTACGTCTTGTGCTTATCGTCCTTGTGAGATGCTTGTGATTGTTGTGATTGTGACAAAAATTTGTCTAAAATAAAATTTCTAGGGGTTTTTTCCTCCGATATTAGGGGAGTTCCCCGATATAGATAACACTTCCGTTTTCCTACAATGAGGGTAAGAAAACGAAAGTGTTATTTTTTTGAAGGAGGATCATGAAATGCAGTCAACTATTTCACCGGCTAACCAAACGGAACATTCGATTAATAGCGCGTTTGCCTCTCATTTTGCTAAATCGATGTTTTTCACCATTGTCGGACTTGCGATTTTAGTGTTTATTGGCACAAGAATGTTTTCCCATATCGACTTGAATCTCTATGGATATATGGTTGGAACCATCGTCTTCATCGGTGGTTTTTTCTACCGCTTTATTGCATGGGGAGAAAGGCCGCCAACCAAAATAATTATCAAAAAAGGTTTAAAGCTTTTATTTAGAAAAAAAACGGTCAAAACTGCCGTGAATCACTTGGCCATCTATGATTTTATCAAAAAACGCGGATTTTACCGCTGGCTTCAGCACGTGCTAATTGGCTGGGGCTGTATCTTAGCCTGCTTAGTTACCTTTCCGCTCGTGTTTAGCTGGATGTATTTTACGATGGCGGACAATGGCTATTACACTGTCGTCGTGATGGGAATGGACGTAATAAAGGTTAAAGCAGATGGCATTATCGCTTGGCTCTCTTATAACGCATTGAATATTTCAGCCATCATGGTCATTACAGGTGTTTGTATGGCGCTATATCGCCGGATGAAAAACATGCAGGCAAGGGCTGAGCAAAAATTCATCTACGATCTTCTGCCGCTTTATCTATTATTGTTTATTTCCGTTACCGGTCTTTTATTAACCGTCCAGAACGTATTTCTGGCAGGCTTTCTGCAGCCACAAATGTCGTTGATTCACCAATTTTCGGTAATTGTAACCTTAATTTATTTGCCGTTCGGGAAGCTTGCTCATATCCCTTTCCGTCCAATGAGCGTGTTTGCCAGGAACTATCGTGAACATTATGGAGAGCAGCATATGAAAGAATGCAAAGTGTGCGGCAACCATTTCGTATCAGTTGAACAATCGAATGATGTCATTCAGGTGTTGGATGTGAATGATATCCATTTCAATATGGAAGATGGCTTCAATTTAGCCGAACTATGCCTGCCATGCCGCAGAAAATATCGAATTTCCAGATTCTCAGGAATTCCTACCCACCAAGTCAAGCACAAGGAGGCTAATCAGAATGCAAGAGGTTAATACAAAGGCCCCGAGAGATCAATTTTTCAAGGAAATTGAGAATGTACGTCATCCCAATGAAACGCTCGTAAAGACGCACTGCAGCTACTGCGGAATGCAATGTGGGATGAATTTACGTGTCAATACGAAAACGAATCAAATTATCGGGGTTGAACCCCGTTATGACTGGCCGGTAACAGTCGGAAAAATGTGTCCAAAGGGAGTTACGGCTTATCAGCAGACAAACCACCCGGACCGCATCCTAAAACCGTTAATCCGTGATGATGCTTCCTTAAAGGGAACGCAAAAAGGCTTCCGCGAAGCGACGTGGGAGGAAGCCTATGATTTAATTGCAAAGAAGTTTACCGAGCTGCAGCAGCAATATGGAAAAGATGCCTTATCCGTATTCAGCGGCGTGTCGATGACGAATGAAAAATGTTATTTGACTGGGAAGTTTGCCAGGGTGGCCCTTGGAACACGTTATATCGACTATAATGGACGTTTCTGTATGTCAAGTGCGGCGGGCGGCTTCCTGCGCTCTTTCGGAGTGGACCGCGGCTCTACCTTACCATGGACCGATATCCATGAAACAGATTGCTTATTCATTGCCGGCAGCAACACAGCCGAATGCCACCCCACCTCGATGTTCCGGGTTTGGCATGTGCAGGAACGGGGCGGCTATCTGATCGTAGCTGATCCTCGTGAGACCCCAATTGCAAGACGTGCGGATGTCCATCTCGATTTAAGGCCGGGAACAGACCTTGCACTGGCAAATGGCATTTTAAACCTGCTGATCCAAGCCGGTTATGTGGATGAAGATTTCGTTGGCAATCATACAAATGGTTTTGAAGAAACAAAGGAATTGGTGAAACAATTTACACCGGAATATACAAGCCAAATCACCGGGGTTGCCCCTGAAAAGATCATTCGTGCGGCAGAAATTTACGGAAAAGCCCCCAATGCCGTCGTGATGTTTGCCCGCGGGGTCGAGCAGCAGCACAAAGGGGTAGATAACGTATCAGCCTACACCAACATGGCCTTAGTTACCGGGAAAATCGGCCGTCCAAAATCAGGTGTGGCGACATTTACCGGGCAGGGAAATGGTCAAGGCGGCCGCGAGCATGGACAGAAGTCAGACTTACTTCCAGGTTATCGTAAGCTAACCAATCCAGAGCATGTTCGCGAAGTTTGTCAGGTCTGGGGCATCCCTCCCGAAGAAATGCCGCAGCCGGGTGTTTCTGCTTATGAAATGTTTGAATTAATGGAACAAAAAACAATCCGCGGCTTATATTTGCTTTGTTCCAACCCAGCCGTTTCCGCACCAAATCAAAATTTTATTCGCAGAGCATTGAAAAACCTGGACTTCATGGTTTGTGCTGATTTCTATTTATCCGAGTCAGCAGAATTTGCGGATGTTATCCTTCCTTCTGTAACGTGGTCAGAAGATGAAGGAACAGTCACCAATCTGGAAGGGCGGATTATTAAAATCAATAAGGCCCAAGAGCCGCTGGGAGAATCTAAGCCGGATTGGCAGATCCAAGTGGAGCTTGCAGAACGCCTTGGCAGAGGAAAGTATTTCTCTCATTTACAAACGGCCCGCGATGTAGCCGATGAGTTCCGCTTAGCCTCAAAAGGGGGTTATGCCGATTACTACGGAGCAACATGGGACAAAATCGACAAGCAGGACGGGGTGTTCTGGCCTTGCAAGGATGAAGCCGATCCAGGTACACCGCATATGTTCCTAGATAAAAAGTTTTATCATCCAGATGGGAAGGCGAAAATTTGTGCTCTGCCTTATCGCCCGCCTGCTGAAGAACCGGATGAAGAATATCCGCTGCGCTTAACAACAGGACGTGTCGTCTATCATTATTTGTCGGGCAACCAAACCCGCCGCATTCAATTTTTACGAGATATGTGCCCGGAGGCCTATGTGGAAGTACATCCGGAAACAGCGGCGAAATATCAAATTGAACATGAAGAGGTTGTCCGCCTCTACACAAGAAGAGGGGAAGCCGAGTATAAAGTGAAAATTACCGAAGCGATCCGTAAAGATACGGTATTTGTTCCCTACCATTTTGGCCATGATCAATCTATTAATCTGTTAACAATCGACGCACTCGATCCCATGTCCCGGATGCCGGAGTTTAAGGCATGTGCAGCACAGATTGAAAAACGCGAAAAAAGGGCGGTGCAGTAGGATGAAAAAGAGGTTATACCTGGAACTGGAAAACTGTATCGGATGCCGTTCTTGTTTAGCAGCCTGCACACAATGCGGCGGGCATGAACAGCGGAATCGAAACTATGTGTACGACGTGAATCCGCTTGTGAATCGGCAAACCATGCCGCTTATGTGTCTTCATTGCGTGAATCCAGCTTGTGCAAGAAGCTGTCCAGCTCAAGCGATCCAAATTCATGAAACAGGGGCTGTTCTTTCG
This sequence comes from Bacillus renqingensis, assembly GCF_016464375.1. Taxonomy (GTDB): domain Bacteria; phylum Bacillota; class Bacilli; order Bacillales; family Cytobacillaceae; genus Neobacillus; species Neobacillus renqingensis. The sequence goes on along the minus strand of NZ_JADDIU010000009.1, from coordinate 56,031 downwards.
GCTCTTGTTGAAAAGTGCATCGGCTGCCAAAACTGCACGATTGCTTGCCCATACGGGATTCCGAAATTCGATACCGAGCAGAATTTAATGTATAAATGCGACCTTTGTATCGATCGTACAAAGGATGGAATCCCGCCAATGTGTGAAAGTGTATGTCCTTCCAACACCTTACAATGGCTGACGGATGAAGAAATTGAAGCGAAGAATCAGCAATTCAATCTTGATAATGGCAAGTGGGTAACAAGCATGCCTTATTTAGAAGGCGAAACAAATGTAAGAGTGAATCTCCCTGGAATCCTTCAGGGTGTCACGAAATTGTTTTAGGAGGGATTCATATGAGCGATAAAAATAACAAAATCCCGTACAGTGAAGATAACTACACACATAATATTCATCGTAATTATGAAAGAAAGCTTGACCGCCGCGGCTTTATGAAGACATTGGTTGGCGCAGCAGGAGTATTTGCTGTTTCCTCCCTTCCATGGGGAGCGATTGCCGCAAAGGAACTCACAGGTTTGGGCGATAAGAAATATCCAAAGAAGAAAATCACCGAGGTAAAGTCTTTAGCTGTTGGTGACGCCGTTGAATTTGCTTTTCCCGGGGAGCATGACAGTGCAATCTTAATCAGACTATCCGAAAATCATTACGTTGCCTATCAAAATGCCTGCACACATCTTCGCTGCCCTGTTTTTTGGGAAAAAGAAGAGGGAAAAATGATCTGTCCTTGTCATCACGGGAAATTTGATGTCAAAACCGGAGAACCTATTGCTGGGCCGCCAAGACGTCCGCTTCCGGAAATTCATCTGAAGGTTGAGAATGGCACGGTTTATGCTGTGGGGGTGAAGCGGTATGAAGCGTAGTTACGTTCCTGTCGCACTGCTGCTCGCGGTGTTAATGCTGAACATTATTTTTACCCAATATATGGTCCATCAATATTTTTATCAACATTATTCGAATACCATCATTGCAGCCATCATTAATGTTATCCTGTTCCCCATCGCCTTCCTCCTCTATAAAAAAGGGGTGAATGTCAATGACGAGTGAAACCTATATTGACCTTTGCTTTGTCCGTCCAAAGACTGGTGATTTTGCTTTAGTCATTGATGACCTATTGAAAACAATCTTTGCGAAGAAACGTCTCGATTGGTATCTGGAGGAAAAGACGATGGACGGAGTGGAGATGGTGATCGCTGAGATAAAAGGGATGAGCAATTGGTGTTCTGAAGATGAAACGATTGAATTCCTTGAAGAGCAGGCGGAAGAGATATTCTGGCAGTATCTGCAGGGCTATAAAATGTTCATCTATCCTGTAAAGAGGGGATGTACCAGCTGTGGTGTCCATTAATATTGAAGATGTAAAGCGGTTTGCAGAAGGGTTTCCAGTTGAAATAGTTATTCATGATCAAGAGGGCGGTGAACAGGCACCGGCAGTAATAAAAACCATTAAGCGGGTTCAGGTTTGTCCGGATGCTACCCATATTCGTTTTTACTTTGATGATTTTTACTTTCTCGCCGTTCCATTGACAAGCCAAGTAAGTGAATCGGAAGAACGGTGGACTGCATTTGATTCAGAGAGCAGGTTAACTTATACTATTAGAAAAGCGGAAATGCCCGTTTAACGGCGTATGGCCTAGTGCAGATATCATCCGGAATTACCGATAAATCAAATTAAGGGGGGCGGGCGATGGATGTAAAGTCCAAACAGCAAATCAGCTCTTATATTATTGCTTCACAGGAAGAAGAAATAAAGAGAATCGCATTGGATTTGCATGAAGGGGTCGGGCAAAATCTATATAGTATTTTGACAGGCTTGCAGGTTGTTGAATCTGGAACGAAAGAGCCAGAGATGAAAAATTACCTGCATGAAATGACCCTGTTAATTGAAAAGACCATCCAAGAGATTAGGCTGCTTTCAGTTGAATTACATCCGCCTGCTCTTACAACCCTTGGCTTGCTGCCGGCAATGAAAAGCTATTGCAAGCTTTATACCTCCACCTTCGGCATTTTGGTTGACTTCAAATCAACCGGTGAAGAGAAACCGATACCGGAGAGAAACCGGATTGCTGTTTTTCGTGTCTGTCAAGAGGCCTTTATGAATATTGCAAAATATGCTGATACATCCAATGTAAAAATAAACTTCGTCTGGAAAGAAGACGAGCTAACGATTTCGATTCGAGATTATGGAAAGGGATTTCAGCCTGAAGATTTTGAACAGCATTCTTTAGGATTGGAAGCGATGAAAGAACGAATGCTTCTCACTGGTGGCAGGTGTACCATATCCTCTAAAATAGGAGAGGGAACCCAGATTAAATTATCCCTTCCACTAATGGGTGATTAAAGGGGAGTTAAGATTGATCAAAATCCTATTGGTTGACGACCATGCAGTTGTTAGAAGCGGTTTAAAAATGCTCCTCAATACCAATCCTGAAATGGAAGTAGTAGGGGAAGCATCTGAAGGAAATGAAGGAATCAAAAAGGCATTGAAATTAAAGCCTGATGTGGTAGTGATGGACTTAAGCATGCCTCATGGAAAAGACGGACTTTCAGCGACAACGGAATTGAAGCAGCAAATGCCGGAGATCAATATTCTGATTTTAACCATGCATGATGATGAGGAATATCTCTTTAGGGCGATTCAAGGCGGGGCATCCGGTTGCATTTTAAAAAGCGCACCGCAAGATGAATTAATGTCGGCGATTGAATCCGTGGCAAAAGGGGATGCCTATCTCCACCCGTCAGCCACAAAACGGTTAATGGAAGAATACTTATCCGGTGTGAAACACGATGACCATGACAGTTACAATCTCTTATCGGAACGGGAAAGGGAAGTTTTAACACTCATTGCCAAAGGTTATGCGAATAAGGAAATTGCGAAGCAGCTTATCATCAGTGTGAAAACAGTCGAGACCCATAAAAGTAACTTAATGGAGAAACTTCAGCTAAAGACGCGGCCGGAGTTAGTAGAATATGCCGTTAAAAAGGGGTTATTAGGCTATAGTATTTAAGGAGAATGACAAGGATGACAGAATTAAGAGAACTTCCTGGGGTGATGGAGGTTTGTGATAACCTTAAGACGACTGCAGGCTGTGAATTTGTCGGGCTTGCGATTCAAAATGAAACAGGTCCGGATGTAAGATGGCATTATGCAACCGGCAATTTAAATGATAAGTATAAACGAATAACGGTCCGTTTTGGAAAAGGAATCGCCGGAAAAATAATTTCAAGCGGCAGCACGATGATGATCACCGATTTTCCCCATCAGATCAATGGGAAAATAACGGATTATCCGATTATGCTTGCGGAAAAGCTTGTTTCTTCCTATGCGGTCCCTTTATTTTTTCATGACGTTCCGAAAGGTGTTTTGCTCGTAGGAAAACGCGAACCATACGTATTTAGTGAAGAGGTGCAGCAAAAGGTAAACGATTCAGCCCTCATCCTGGAACAGCTCTTAAAGGAGCATATTTGAAAAATGGATAGGGACTTTCAGCAGATAAAACAGGAGTTAATCGATTATAAATTTGCCCTTGATGCCTCTTCAATTGTTGCCATAACCAATTCGCATGGTGTGATTACACATGTAAACGACCAATTTTGTCATATTTCAAAATACTCCCGCGGGGAATTATTGGGGCAGGACCATCGGATTATTAATTCCGGGTACCATTCTAAAGCGTTTTTCAGAGATATGTGGAGAACGATTGGTTCAGGAGAAGTTTGGAAAGGTGAAATTCGCAATCGTGCCAAAGATGGAACCTATTATTGGGTGGATACGACGATTGTTCCGTTTTTAAATGAGGGGGGCAAGCCGTATCAATATATCGCGATTCGCCATGAAATAACGAAGAGAAAGCATTTCGAGCAGGAACTTAAAAAAATGATGACAAGAATTATTGATGTTCAAGAGGAAGAACGCAAACGTCTGTCGCGAAACCTGCATGACGGTATCGGTCAAAATCTCTACAGCCACTTGATTACAATTAATCGGCTGTTATCTGAGGTTGACCATCCATTGCTTCATCATATGCAAAAAGAGGCAGCCCAGCTAATTGAAGAGATTCGTGAAATTTCATGGGAGCTGCGCCCGTCTGTCTTAGATGATCTTGGACTTGTTCCGGCAATCCGTTCTTATCTTTCCCGTTATTCTGAATACAGTAATATTGATGTTTATTTTGATTGTGTGCTACATAGACGGCTTGATATCAGCATTGAACTGACAATTTATCGGATTATTCAAGAGGCTTTAACAAATATTCGCAAGTATGCCGGCACTTCTCATGCGTCGGTTACAATCAGGGAGATGGATGATGCCATTCGTGTCATGATTGAAGATAAAGGGAAAGGCTTTGATTTAAATTTGAGGGAGCAATCCTCCGGTGTCGGCCTTTTCAGCATGGATGAACGGGCACGATCTGTTGGCGGGAGCCTAACCATCCATACGTACCCTGGAAAGGGAACGAAAATTATCTTAGAGGTACCGAGTGAAATAGGAAAATAAAACAGGTGTCAGGCACCGCTTTGGCGGTGCCTGACACCTGTTTTTATAGCTTAAACGAGCTTTTCAAGGAAACAATCCGGTTGAATACTAGCTTATCAATGGTTGTATCTTTAGGGTCGACGTTGAAATAGCCATGTCTAAAGAATTGAAATTTATCATGTGGACGGCTTTCCTTCATGTTAGGCTCGATAAAACCTTGAAATACCTGAAGTGAATTTGGGTTTACATGGTCAAGGAAAGTGCCCTCTTCGTCGTCTTCTGATTCATTTAAAATTAACGGCTCGTAGAGACGAAATTCTGCAGGAACAGCATGTGTTGCTTCCACCCAATGAATCGTACCCTTCACCTTTCTTCCTGTAAAGCCGGTGCCGCTTTTGGTTTCCGGATCATACGTGCAGCGAAGTTCCACTACCTTCCCATCCGCATCTTTAACGACTTCCTCACATTTGATGAAATAGGCATGCTTCAAACGAACCTCGTTTCCTGGGAAGAGGCGAAAATATTTCTTTGGCGGGTTTTCCATGAAATCGTCCTGCTCGATGTAGATTTCACGGGAAAACGGAATCTTCCGTGTACCCATTTCCGGATTTTCCGGATTGATTTCGGCATCAAGCAATTCAATTTGTCCCTCAGGATAATTGGTAATAACCACCTTAAGTGGATGAATAACCCCCATTGTCCGCGGTGCTCTTAATTTTAAATCCTCACGGACAAAATGTTCCAGCATTTCGAAATCCACCGTTGCATTGTTTTTTGTCACAGCGGTTTCGTTAATGAAGGCACGGATCGATTCAGGCGTAAACCCTCTCCGGCGCATCCCGGAAATGGTCGGCATCCGTGGATCGTCCCAGCCATCAACATAGCCTTCTTCGACCAGTTGTTTAAGCTTGCGCTTACTCGTTACCGTATTCGTCAAGTTCAAGCGGCCAAATTCGATTTGTTGCGGCTTGTTTTTCATTTCACATTGTTCGACCACCCAATTATAGAATGGACGCTGATCTTCAAATTCAATCGTGCAGATAGAATGGGTTACCCCCTCAATCGCATCTTCGAGCGGGTGTGCAAAGGAATACATCGGATAGATGCACCATTTATCTCCTGTATTATGATGCGTGATATGGGCGATGCGATAAATGACCGGGTCACGCAAATTAATATTTGGCGAAGCCATATCAATTTTAGCTCGCAACACCTTTTCACCATTGGCAAATTCACCGGCACGCATCCGTTCAAATAGATCAAGGTTCTCCTCAATAGAGCGGTCCCGGTATGGGCTATTCTTGCCGGGTTCCGTAAGTGTACCGCGGTATTCACGAATTTCGTCAGCATTTAAGTCATCGACATAGGCAAGCCCCTTCTTGATTAGAAGTACAGCACGATTATACATTTCATCGAAATAATTGGAGGCAAAAAATAAGTTGTCCCATTCATAGCCGAGCCATTTTACATCTTCTTTAATGGAATTGACAAATTCAATATCCTCCTTCGCCGGATTTGTATCATCAAAGCGCAGATTTGTTTTTCCGTTAAAATCATCGGCTAAACCAAAGTTAAGGACGATCGATTTCGCGTGGCCGATATGCAGATACCCATTCGGCTCCGGCGGGAACCGCGTCAAAATGGTTTTGTGTTTTCCGGATTCCAAATCTTTCATCATGATATCTTTTATAAAATTAGAGTTTTGCTTATCCACTCTTTTCAACCTCTTTCATCTTGTCTATTATTTATAAATAACATAAATATTGATATTTTTCCATTCTTCCCGACAATTCAACAGAAAAACAGTGAAATAATGATTTTTTTAATACTGTTATTGGAAAGATACACTAAAAAAGAATACAATAGTATGTTGAATGGTGTTAATCAGAAAGGAGTATTCAAATGCTAAATTTTGCAGTAGTTGGAACTGGTTGGATTACTGAGTCATTTATCCAGGCTGCGCTGGAGAGTAAGCACCTTAAGCTTGTCGGGGTGTATTCCAGGTCAGCTGATAAAGCGAAAAAACTCGCAGATACTTACCATGCTTACCGGTATTATACAGATATTGAGGAAATGGCTGCAAATCCTGAAATTGAGGTCGTTTACATTGCATCCCCCAATTCCGTTCATTTTAAACAGACACAAGTCTTTTTGAAGAATAAAAAACATGTTATTTGCGAGAAGCCGATTTTTTCAAATTTGGCTGAATTAGAAGCAGCTTACCGGATAGCAGATGAAAATGGCGTCTACTTATTTGAAGCCATTCGAAATGTACACACGCCTAATTTTCAGATTTTAAAGGAGAAGCTTCATCTTGCAGGCAAGTTAAGAAGCACGGTGCTGCCATATATCCAATACTCCTCCCGCTATGATTCATTTTTAAAAGGGGAGAACCCCAATGTTTTCACTGCTGAATTTTCAGGCGGGGCACTGGTTGATTTAGGTGTCTATCCGCTTTCTTTAGCCGTTGGGTTGTTTGGTGAACCGAAGCAGGTTTCGTACCATCCTGTCCGCTTAAGAAGCGGGATCGATGGCAGTGGTACACTTGTGCTCACGTATGACGATTTTGTTTGTACGATTCTGTGTTCAAAGGTATCCCATTCGGTTCTTCCGTGCGAGATCCATGGGGAAAAAGGAACGTTCGTGTTAGCAGATGTTGCCCCGATTTCTGAAATTACCTTTTATGATAGCCATACAAAAGAAGCACAGGTATTGAGTGTAGAGCAAGAGAGTAAAGATATGGTCTATGAATGCAGAACCTTTGCAAGGATCATTGAGTCGAAGAATGATGCAGAATATGAAGCATTAAAAACTAGGAGCAAGATTGTTTTGCGAATAACGGAAGAAGCACGACAGCAAAATGACATTATTTTTGGAACGGAAAAATAAAAGGAGAACCAGTGAGTAATCCACTGGTTCTTTTCCTTTTCAATTGCAGCTCTTCGATCGGCTTCATTTTTCTAGAACAAATCGACACTTTGACGATTACAGCTCCGTTAACCAAGCTATGATGGTAATAATAGAATGTGACATCTTTATGAATTGACTCTCCTCATTGATAAAAATCACATTTCCTGTCGTTCCAATTCCTTATATTTAAGATATTGGAATGGAGGGAAAATGAATGAAATCGAAGGCTTGGTATAAAAAACAGTTGAAACGTAAGCCTGTCCAAATAACCAGATATGTTGTCCAAGCTGGGTTTCTATTGTTTTTACTATATGTAGGGCTGCGATTCTACCAGTTTTACAAACATTTTGAAACTGCAGGAGCGACGCCATTTGTGGCCAGGCCATCAGCCGTAGAAGGGTTTCTGCCAGTCAGTGCCTTGGTCGCCTTAAAGGTGTGGTTGAAGAGCGGGGAGTTTGATATGATCCATCCTGCCGGCCTGGTATTACTTACTTTTTTTATCGCATCGGGAGTTATCTTTCGCAGATCATTTTGCAGCTGGTTCTGCCCGATTGGTACAGCAAGTGAAATGGCGGCGTGGCTGGGGAGAAAGATTTTTAAACGAAACTTTGAGATTCCCACTTGGCTTGAATGGCTGTTAACTTCGCTGAAATATTTATTGCTTTATTTCTTTATCAGCATGATTATTTCAATGCCAACCTTTCAAGCGAAGACCTTTCTGGAGGATCCATATAATAAAATATCAGACGTTAAGATGCTTTTGTTCTTTTTACATATTGGCGGTTTTGCGCTGAAAGTCATTCTTGTTCTTTTTGTATTATCGCTTTTCTTTAGAAACTTCTGGTGCCGTTTCCTTTGTCCATATGGAGCCATGATCGGCCTTGGCTCGCTTTTTAGAATAACAAAAGTACGGCGGAATGCAGATACTTGTACCAATTGCGAAATGTGCACCAAGGTATGTCCGCAGCGAATTAAGGTACATACCAAGAAGGCAGCCGTCAGCCCGAACTGCAATGCCTGTATGTCCTGTGTAGAGGCCTGTCCGATTAAAGATACTTTAAACATGACGGTTGTTAATAAAAAGGTCAATAAATGGTTCATTCCTGTTGGGTTCATCGCCCTCTTTTTCGTAGTTGTCGGGGTTGCAAAAGTAACAGGCCATTGGAATACCATCCTGACCTATGAAGATTGGAAAGAGTTGATTCCCTATGCCAGGTATGTGGGGCATTAATAAAGTTTGGAAAGCAGCCTGTAGATGGCTGCTTTCATTTTAATAATTTCTAATTCTCGGTATTTTAACTCTTGACAATAGAAAAAATACCATCTATATTAAATAAATAATAATTCTAAGTTATCTTATAGGTTTTTAATTATTAAAGAAAGATTTTTTTTGGCCTTTAAAACCAAGTAATCAGATGGAAATTCACCAAAATCAAAATAACTATAGGGGGATATGAAATTGAAAACTGCTAAACATCGAAAAGTTGGCTTCATTTTTGTACTTTGCTTGCTTGTTATTGCTAGCTTAGTAGGATGTAGCAAAGATACTACTTCAAAGACAGCTAAAACAGGCGGTGAAGAATCTGCCGGAGAACCAACAAATGGAGGCCTATTAAAAGTCGCCTACCAATCAGAGCCAGATACACTTGACTGGTCGTATACCGGGGCTTCACCAACAAGGGATATTGGCTGGCATATTTTTGAAACGCTATTCGCACTGGATAAGAACTTTGCTATTAAACCAATGGTGGCCAAAGATTACAAAGTCAGTAAGGATGGCTTAACCTATACAATGAACCTGCGTGAGGGAGTTCATTTTCATGATGGGTCAACGGTTACGGCGAAGGATGCTGCCGCATCCATTGATCGCTGGAGGAAGGTATCATCAGTAGGTAAAATTACGGGTGCGTATATGGACACTGTCAAGGCTGTTAATGACAAAACAGTTGAAATTAAATTGAAAAAAGACTATAAGCCATTCATTGCCAGTATGGCCGCACCGAAATCAGCTTTAATCGTTATACCTGCCAAAATTGCCAATGAGGCGGGAGAGCAGCCTCTTAAACCCGAACAATTAATTGGGACAGGTCCTTACAAATTTGAAAAATGGGATAAAGGGCAAAAGATTATTTTATCCAAATTTAAAGATTACTCGGCTCGCACGGAAACAGATTGGGGCGGTTTGACAGGAAAGAAAACGGCTCACTTTGATAAAATTGAATTTCAAATTGTAAAAGATTCACAGGTAATGTTGAACGGGCTAAAAACAGGATTATATGACTATGCACAAAATATTCCTGCTGACTTGTATGATGTCGTCTCATCAACACCAAATATTGATCCGGTTACGTATATAAATGGATATTCAACCATGACACCAGATAAATCTGAAGCCCCGTTCAATGACCTAAAGGTACGTCAGGCGTTGAATTATGCTTTGGATAAGCAGGCCATTGCGGAAGCAACATATGGAAATAAGAAGTTTTATAGTTTAGATGGAGCGTTATTTGATCCAGAGCAAACGGAGCTATATTCCAAAGAAGGAACAAATGGATATTTAGCCTATGACAAAGAAAAAGCGAAAAAACTTCTGAAGGAATCGAGTTACGATGGCAGAACATTAAAAATCATTTATTCCAACAATAATGAAAACTATAAAAAGATCTCCCAAATTGTGAAACAACAAATGGAAGAAGTAGGTTTTAAAGTAGAACTGGCTCCATATGAATGGGCAACGTTCCTTGATAAATGGAAAGACCCTAAAAACTGGGATTTGGAAGTTGTCGGCTGGTCTACTCGTTTCGCTCCGAGTGAACTGGGAATGCTTAGTTTAGGTACCGAAAGCAGCGGCTGGTATAAAAGTGACCGTTGGCAGGATTTGTTAGACCAATGGGGTAAGGCTGAAACAAAGGAGCAGAAAAAAGACATCTTAACAAAAATGAATCAAACCGTTTACGAGGAACTTCCATTTTATAAAATTGCCAATGAAACATCACTCGATATTAAGAGCCATAAACTTCAAGAGTATGACAACTGGTTGGGACAGCGTTTCTGGAATACATGGAAGAGTAAATAATTCAATTTAATTTGTAGAAGCTCGTTAGTTAGCCATTCTGACGAGCTTCCCTTTTTCGCTTAATAAGTTAGAAGTTGGGAGGGAGTTAAGTGATTAAATATACGCTGCGCAGGCTGTTTTCGTTAATACCTGTCATGTTTATTGTTAGTATCATCGTATTTATGATTGTTCATCTTACACCTGGAAATCCCGCAACGCTCATTTTAGGAGAAGAATCTACGAAAGAAAGTGTTGCACAGTTAGAAAAACAACTAGGACTTGATAAACCATTACTAGTTCAGTTTTTTTATTGGCTGAAAAACATCCTAATGGGTGACTTTGGACAGTCTGTATATTCGTCTGAGCCTGTTTTACGTATCATTTTGAATCATATTGGTCCAACATTTAGTTTGACAATCTTTGCCCTTATTTTAATTCTATTGATTGCTATCCCGACAGCGATATTTGTCGTTTGGAAACGAAATAGCCTTTTGGATCCGTTATTTATTTCGGTTACCCTTTTGGGGGTTTCGATTCCGGAATTTTGGTTTGCCATCTTACTTGTACTAGGTTTTGCTGTGACTTTTCCCATTTTTCCGGTAGCCGGTTACGCCGCATTTGGAGATGGAGTTTTGAATTGGATTTATCATTTATTTTTACCGGCCTTCGTTTTGGCTGCTGTGGAAATCGGACTTGTAGCACGGATGCTTCGAGACGGAATGCTGGAGGCGGTCAATCAGGACTACATAAGAACTGCCCGGGCAAAAGGAGTGAAAGAAAGTATTGTTTTAATGAAACATGTATTTTCCAATGCGCTCATTCCAACAACAACGGTCATTGCGACCATTGTAGCCGGTTTGATGGGAGGAACCGTTATTATTGAAACCATCTTTACCATCCCGGGAATTGGCCAGCTTTTAATTGATTCTATTTATCGAAGAGATTACCCAGTTATTCAAGGCGTTATTTTATTCATTGCAGCCATTTATGTTTTAGTAAACTTATTTGTTGATCTTCTATATACCTTTTTAGACCCAAGAATTCGCTATGACTAATGGATCAATCTGAATAAATAGCAAAGGAGATGTCCGAATGTTTAAGAAAAAGCGAAATCTGCTGGCATTAGGGGTATTGCTGCTGGTTACGGTAGCAACGATTACCGCTTCACTATGGCTTGTGCAATCACCCACTTATATCGATTCACACCAACGATTACTTGGCCCTTCTGCTAAGCATTGGTTTGGAACCGATCACTTTGGCCGTGATATCTTTTCCCGAGTGATTGTGGCTGCCCGGGTTTCTCTATTTATAGGTGTGGTAGTAGCAGTGATCTCAACGATAGTAGGAACTGTTATCGGGTTATTATCGGGTTACTATAAGAAGGCTGATTTTATTGTCATGAGAATCATTGATGGGATGCTGGCGTTTCCTGCCCTTTTGCTCGCCCTAGCATTAGTGGCAGCACTGGGCGGCAATATAACCAATATTATTATTGCCCTGACCTTTGCTTTTTTTCCTGTAGTATCAAGGGTTGTCCGTTCTGCCGTACTGCAGATAAGGAATATTCAATATATAGAAGCGGCGAAAACAACTGGTGTGAGTGATCCGGTTATCTTATTTCAGTATATTTTACCGAATGTATTGTCGCCGATTATTGTTCAAGGGACCTTTATTTTTGCGAAGGCAATCTTAGCAGAAGCTGCTCTCAGCTTTCTTGGGGTCGGCGTCAATCCTACCACCCCCACATGGGGGAATATGCTTCAAGAGGCTCAAGTGTATATTACGATTGCCCCATGGTTTTCGATTTTTCCAGGTGTGGCCATTGTTTTGACCGTACTTGCTTTGAATGTTTTAGGAGACGGATTGCGGGATGCGTTCGACCCGCATGCTCCAGCAAAAAGAAAGAAAAGAACAAGCATGGTTAGCAACGGGGAACAAAAGATTGCCTAAAATGAAAGAGCTGGGGGGATTACTGTGCTCGAGGTAAAAAATTTAAAAGCTTATATAGACGTAGACGCTGGTGTTGTAAAGGCTGTCGATGATGTTTCGTTTTCTATAAAGGCAGGAGAAACAGTGGGGATTGTCGGGGAATCCGGCAGCGGCAAAAGTGTCCTTGCTCTTTCGCTAATGCAGTTGAATCCGAAACCGCCAGTGTTCTATCCGCAGGGGGAAATTTTATTTGAGGGTCAGAATTTGCTGACCATGAAGGAAAGCGAGCTGCGCAAAATCCGCGGTAATAAAATTTCAATGATTTTTCAAGATCCAATGTCAAGCTTGAATCCTATCTTCAGAATTGAAAAACAACTTATTGAAGCCATTCGCACCCATCAGGATCTATCCCGGAAGGATGCAGAAAGAAAGGCGATTGAGTTGTTAACTGATGTTGGCATACCGGATCCTGAGCGTCGGATGAGGGATTACCCGCATCAATTTTCAGGCGGAATGAGACAGCGGGTCATGATTGCCATTGCTTTGGCATGCCGCCCCAAATTGCTGATTGCTGACGAACCGACAACGGCACTCGACGTGACGATTCAGGCACAAATCTTGGAGCTGTTGGCCAGCATTCAAAAAAAATATGGCACTGCGATCATCATCATTACACACGACTTGGGCGTTGTTGCCAAATTAGCGGATAGGGTAATGGTTATGTATTCCGGTAGAATTGTCGAAGAAGGGAGTACAGCGGATATTTTTTATCGTACTTCTATGCCGTATACCTGGTCTCTTTTACGGTCGATGCCCAATATTGGTTCAGCGGGAAATGAGCGTCTCGTTCCTATTCAAGGACAGCCGCCTAATCTTATCACACCGCCAAAAGGGTGCAATTTCAACCCACGGTGTCTGTTTGCTGGGCCGGAATGTTTAGAGGTAGACCCTGTTTTAGCTGAAAGAGGCAATGGCCATCTGGCAGCATGTGTTTTGTCCCAAAGAGAATTTAATGAACGGAAGCGGCAGCTGGAAGCCGTTGAACGGGAAGGGGTTCGAGGGTAATGTCCAATCGTCTACTGGAGATTCGTGATTTGAAAATGTACTTTCCGATAGAAGAAGGAATGTTCAAAAAAACAACGAATTATGTAAAAGCTGTTAATGGTCTCAGTTTAACTGTAAATAAAGGGGAGACACTTGCCATTGTCGGGGAATCCGGCTGCGGAAAAAGCACTCTGGCAAGAACCATTATCGGATTGCAAAAACCGACATCAGGGGAAATTCTCTTTGAGGGGAAAAATATTCTGGAATTTAATCACCAAGAAATGCATCAGCTCCGCCGCGATATTCAAATGGTTTTTCAAGATCCATTTACAAGCCTTAATCCCCGAATGAAGGTGGGGGATATTATTGCCGCACCATTAAAGGCCTATAAAACGACCAAAAATGTAAAACATCGGGTACTGGAATTAATGGAACTTGTTGGACTTAAGCCGGAATATTACAATCGCCTTCCCCATGAGTTTTCCGGAGGGCAGCGACAGCGGATCGGGATTGCGCGGGCAATTGCCTTAGAACCAAAGTTAATCATTTGCGATGAGCCGGTCAGCGCCTTGGATGTATCGATTCAAGCACAAGTTATCAATTTATTTAAAGATTTGCAAAAAGAACTAAACCTGACCTATCTGTTCATCTCACATGATCTTTCAGTTGTTAAACACATTGCCGATAAAGTGGCGGTCATGTACTTGGGGAAAATCATGGAGATGTCGGAAAATGAAACATTCTTTCAAGAAGCTTGCCACCCTTATTCCAATGCATTACTTTCCGCCATTCCATTGCCGGATCCGGAAAAAGAAAAAACACGTGAACGAATCGTCTTAAAAGGTGATCTTCCATCTCCAGCAAACCCGCCGGCAGGTTGTGTTTTTCATACGAGATGTCCGTTTGCACAAGATTCCTGCAGGGAAAATACTCCGCCACTAGAAAAGAGGGGCGAAGAACACTTTGTTTCCTGTTATTTTCCTGTTGAACATAAGCCGGCGGAAAAAGCTAGATCAGTTGTAAATTAAGGAACTTAGTAAGTGGTTAGGGAGGTTTTCGAAGATGCCAATAAATAAGATTTCATTAATGGATGCCTATATGATTGAAACACTGCGCCATAACGGTATAACAGATAGAGAAATACTGAGTCAGGTGGAAAAAGCAGATGTTAGTCCGTGGGCGGATTTAAAGACTAATTTCGATTTTCAAGGCTTGGTAAAACTTGCTGATCGGGATCCAAAAGCTTTTCAATCCATTATACTTAATGGCTATAAAATAAAGTTTGTAACGATCAAAGGGATCCAAAATTTATTAAGACTTAAGTTCAATAAAAAGCCCGACTCTGATTATCTCCTTCTAGAAAAAGGAATCACAGGATTGCGCGTGGATGAACAGCAGTTCACCACTCTTAAACAAATGCTGTCTGATAACTGGGTTATTTATGAAACATCTCCTGAAAACGGAGATAGCCAATATAAAGAAATCAACATTATAAATACTGCACAGCAAAACTAATCATATTCCAAAAAAATACACTTTACGCAAGTATTGGAATTAAAAAACTAAATCAGTTTTAATCCAGTAATCTGCTTCCATTGATCAACTCTAGAATTTGATATTGCCGTCTTCCGTCCATATTTACCAGCCCTTGTGACATAAACTTACAACAACTTAAATCAATACTTGATCTAAATCAATGTTAATGATAATTGTTTTCATTAAAGTGAAAATAAGAGGTGAACTTTAATGAAAACTACTTGTGTAATTGTTTATGCCAGTATGTCAGGAAATACAGAAGAAATCGCATTTGATATAGGAAAAGGGATTATGGGAGCAGGCGGCACGGTTGAAGTCAAAGATATTTTAGAGGTCGATCCAGCAGAACTGCAACATTATGATGGCATTCTTTTAGGTGCTTACACGTGGGACAATGGAAGTCTGCCGGATGAATTTCTAGATTTTTACGAAGAAATGGATGCGCTAGACCTCAGAGGAAAAGCTGCGGCCGCCTTTGGCTCTTGTGATTCTTTCTATGAGCATCGAGGGGGAGCGGTGGACCTTTTAATTGAAAAGTTAACGGCATTAGGGGCAGATGTTGTGCTCGACGGGTTAAAAATTGATCTGGCGCCAACGGTTGAAGAGAAAGAGCAATGCATTCGATTTGGCCGGTCTTTTGTCGAAAAACTACATGGACAGCAAAAGGAGTGGTCTGCATGACGGTTGTTGAATTGCCATTGAATCATATCGCCTGCACAAGCTGTATTAGTAAAATAAAACGCGGGATCCAAAAGTTTGACGGTGTGGAAAAGGTAAAAATTTTAAAAGGCAGCGGCAAAGTCCAAATTAAATTTAGAGAGACTGCAGTTCAATTCGGTGAAATTGAGTGCCGGATTCATCAATTAGCCCAAAGAATTTTTGATTAAGACGCCCTATAGTGGCGCTTTTTTTGGTTGTTTTGTTCTTAAAATAGAACAGTTTTGTTTCTTATGTGGTAAAATTGATTCAACATGTATCAGCATATGAATGAAAAGAAAGACTGAATTTTAGAAGGGAGGGGCATATGAGATTTTGCTTGTTTCTCCTGTTCGCCGGTTTAATGGATGCTGTTTTGACCCATTTTGGGATTGCCTCAGGAATTGTTAAGGAAGCCAATCCGATGTTGAACATTGTCATTGAAAAAGGCTGGCCCCAATTTTATGTCGTAAAGATTGTTCTGCCGCTCATCCTTATCGGCCTATATGTTCTTTGCCCAATAAAAGGAAGGGCTAGAATCCTATTGATTTCTGCCTGTGTTCTGTATTTTTCCGTCCTTGTGTATCACATGGTCTGGATTGTCCTCTATCTCAATACTTTAACATGAGCAAAACTAGACACCAACCAACGATTACGTTAGTATCAATTTTAGGAAAATGAGTCAACAAAGGAGTCAAATATGATAAATCATTTAAAGCCCTTTATTCAGGAAGCATGGAACAAGTCTGGTTTTGACACGGCTACAGCGATTCAGGAAGCGGCCATACCGGTGATTCTCGAAGGGAAAGATGTGATTGCCGAGTCACCGACAGGGACGGGAAAAACATTGGGCTACTTACTGCCGCTTCTGGATAAGATTGATGCCAGCCGGTCTTCGTTACAAGCAGTCGTTTTAGCCTCTTCACAAGAGCTAGTGATGCAAATTTTTCAAGAATTTCAAAAATGGTCTCAGGGAAGCAGCATCAGAGGAACTTCCATCATTGGCGGTGCCAACCCGAAACGTCAGCTGGAAAAATTGAAAAAACGTCCGCAGGTCATTTTTGCTACGCCTGGACGACTTTTAGAGCTGATTAAACAGAAAAAGGTCAAAATGCATGAAGTAAAAATGATTGTGTTAGATGAAGCGGATCAGCTGCTAATCTCCGAGCATATTGGCTCTGTCCAAAACATTGTCAAATCGACGATGAGCGACAGACAAGTGGTGTTATTTTCGGCAACGCTGAAACAGGAAACGGAACAATTGGCGAAGGAAATGACGACTGCTCCTGAAGTCATAAGAATCACCAAAGATGAAGGAAGTGCGTCGGGAGAAGTAGAGCATATTTATTTTCTCTGTGAACGCAGGGATAAGATCAAGCTGCTTGAAAAAATCGCCCGGTTGGACGATTCGAAATCGCTGGCATTTATTAATGATATCGGTGAGCTTCAGGTACTCAAGGAAAAGCTGCGTTTTAAAGAGCTTTCAGTAGGGATTCTGCATAGCGATATGAAAAAATTGGAGCGGCAGGCGGCCTTAAAAGCTTTCAGGGAAGGAAAAATAAAAATGCTTGTGGCTACGGATGTGGCTGCACGGGGACTTGATATTCAGGGAATTACCCATGTGGTGCAGATTGATTTCCCAAGGAATGTTTCACAATATGTGCACCGTGCAGGAAGAACCGGAAGAATGGGAGCAAGCGGTACAGTGATCTCGCTTGTAACGGAAAGAGAAGAACGTGAATTAAAACGATTTTGCGGCGAATTAAACCTTCCACTCCATAAACGGATCTTCTATAAGGGACAAATTGCGTCTCTTAACAAGTAGTTTGCCGGCAAATCGGGCGAAATCGCAGATATATTATAGGGACCTGCTATTGCGGAACAGGAGAGATGCTGCTGTTGAAGATAGAATAAGTCCAACTGTTTACACTCATACTATCAATGAATTTCTTCAAAAGGAGATGATCCAGTATGGGTAAAACAAAACTTGGCAACGCCAATGCCCAGCGTAATAATAATCGCAAAAAAGCAATGAAAACAAGTTCTGAACTGGTAGAGTTTGAAACCGGTGAAGCATTAAAACGAAATCGCCCGCATGGTAAATAATTTACGCCTCCCACTAAGCTGGGAGGCATAAATTTTGTTCTTAAACTAATAAAAAATCCTACTCTTCCGCCAGCAGATCAAGTGCACTTAATGCCGGTCCTTCAATGACCTCGCCGTTAAACGAATAACGCGAACCATGGCATGGGCAGTCCCAAGTTTTTTCCCCGGCATTCCATTCGCATTCACAGCCCATATGTTTACAGGTGGTGTCCACTACAAATAGTTTCCCGTTTTCGTCCTTATAAGCCCCTGCTCGTTTGCCGTTATATGTCACGGCTGAGCCTTCTCCAGCCTGCAGCTCATCGGCATCTTTCGGTACAAATTCCAGTTTCCCTTTGATCAAATGCTTGGCAACGTCCGCGTTGGTAGTGATGACTTTTTTCAGGCTGGGGTCTGCCGGAAATCTTGAGGGCGAGTATAGTTCTTTGTAAGGATTTTCCCTTCCAAGCACATAATCTGTTAGTAAATGGCCGGCAAGTATTCCGGTTGTCATGCCCCACTTTTTATAACCGGTTGCTACCAGTACTTTTTCCCGCTCCTCAGTAATCGGCCCGATAAACGGAACTTTATCTAGAGTCACTAAATCCTGGGCAGACCAGCGGTACAAATATTCTTTTATCCCAAAGGTTTCCTCGGCAAATTCGGCGACCTGTTCATAATGCTTCATCGTATTAATACCCTGGCCGGTTTTGTGGCTCTCTCCGCCGATAATCCAAAGGGTTTCTCCGTTAAGCGGGGTAGAGCGAATTGAACGGGCCGGGTAGTCGGCACTTACATACATTCCGCTTGGATATGCTTGGTCCGTTTTTATAGCAATGGCATACGACCTGTCCGCATACATTCTTGCAAAATAGAGTCCGATTTTATCATAAAAAGGGAAGTGTGAGGCCATAATCACCTGTTTGCATGTCACTTTATGGCCGCCTTTCACATAAACCTTCGGCTCCGTTTTATCATCTTCAATATCTGTTGCCGTGGTCTGTTCGTACACGGTGCAGCCGTTATTAACGGCTTCCTGCAATAATGCTTGTAAAAATTTCAGCGGATGGTACTGGGCCTGATTGCGCATCATTAACGCCCCTTTGACAGGGATTTGAAAAGGAATGGTATCCTTCAGTGCGCCGTCAACCCCCAGTCTCTGATAGGCGTCCATTTCTGTTTCCAGCTTCTGCATATACTCTTCGGTTGTTGCATACACAAATGCATCCTGTTTGCTGAAGTCACAGTCGATTCCTTTTTCTGTTACCTCTTTTTCGACAAATGCAATTGCACTCATATGTGATTGATAATAATGTCTTGCCTGATCCTCACCAAAATGCTGAATCAATTCATCATAAATGACATTATGCTGGGCAGTTAATTTCGCGGTGGTATGGCCGGTGGTTCCATTTAGGACGCGATCAGCCTCTAGCAACGCTACTTTTACACCCTCCTTCGAAAGCAGGTATGCCGCCGTAATACCGGTGATTCCGGCACCCACAATTGCTACATCGACGGACAGATCTTCGTTTAGTTGTTGAAAGGCAGGGAATTCTATATCGCGCCAATAAGGTTTTGGAAATTGTGGCAGTTTTTTAGATGCACTCATTAATGACCCTCCAGTTTCATAATAACTTCATGTTTAATTTTTCCTAATAGAAGAAAATCATGTAATAGAAGAAAAGAACCTTGATGGATTCAAGGTTCTTGAAAGGGTTACGATTTATCGGAGTCATTGGTGCTAATTTTATCGATTCGATGGGCATCTTCTGAATCAAGTGCTTGGCGTAGGAAATGCATGATGGTTCCTCCAGAAATAACTAGGATGATAACTAAACCAATCAACGTTATCCACCAAAGTGCCATTTATATCTTTCCTCCTTTTTTATACAAGTTTACCATGGATAGTTTGCCTATCTAAAGGTATATGCTTTAGGGCCGGCTGGAATGACCCTGTTACTCCTTCTTCTTAAGCTCAGAGTAATAATCGACCTTTTTAATATTGACCCCCACAAAGGTTTCGATTATTGACTGGCCGCCGGCAATTGAAAAAATCAAGATAAACACAAATGTCACATTCGGGAAAAGCAGATAGGCTGCACCCAGTAATATTGCGCTCCAAACTCCTGCACACCAATAACATTTCAATAGATAACCAAACAGTGATTTAGGGACTTCCTTCGTTTCGATTTCGCCATCTTCTTTTTCCAGTTGTACTTTTTTCATAAATGGCTTGCGGATAAATTCGGTAATCTTGTCGAAAACGACTAAATGGGTTAAACGGTAGCTAGCTAAAATTAACATAATATAAGTTATCCAGGAAATCTCTTTCAAGTTTTCGTCCTCCACCTATGAACCATTCCTTCTATCTATTGTGAACCTGAATTCAAAAATATATTTACCGGAATAGGGTCAGTTTTCTTAAAGAGGCTGATCGTTTCTACGTCTTAGGTCTGAGATAAAAATCAAGCTCTAGCGCAATTATGGAATTTCAGGAAACGAGGTATGATGGTATCAAGATAAAGAAAGGAAGTGGAAAATGAAATGAAAAAGTTTGGTTTACTGTTAGCAGGGGGAATCGCTGCAATTGTTCTACTTTCAACAATCGGTCCGATGGTGGGGTTAGCGGTCAGCTTAGTCCTTCTCTACTTCATTGCTAAACAGTTTTTAAAGGCTGAATCAACCGGAGCAAAAATTGGGCTGGCGATTATTGGAGTGATTGTCCTTGCAGCATCGATTCATAATGTACCTGCCATTATTGGCGTAGGTGCAGCCTATGTCCTTTATCTCGTTTATAAAAAATGGAACGGGCATAAAATCACCAAGATCAAAGAAGAATCCGACCCATTTGCTAATTTTGAAAAACAGTGGAATGACCTAAAAAATTATTAATTATCGTGCTGTAACCAATCTTAGTGGCTTATCTACAAAATTAATGGTGCTATCTACAAAATATTAGGCGCTATTTACAAAATAAGAGGCGTTATCTACAAATTAAGGTTCTATCTACAAATTATTAGGTGTTATCTACAAAATAAGCGGTGTTATCTACAAAATCCAGCGCTCTATCAACAAAACTTGGATAAAAATTACAAATTTATTCAAAATTAAAGGAGAGATTTTAAACATGACCAATTTATTTACAAGAATTAAAAACGTTGTGATGGCTGACTTGCATGAGGCTGTTGACCAAAAAGAAAAACAAAACCCCATTGCATTGCTTAATCAGTACTTGCGTCAATCTGAACAAGAAACAGAAAAGGTTAGAAAATTGCTGGAGCGTCAATATAGATTAAAAGACGAATTTACAAGAGAGTACCACGAAGCCAATCAGCTGGCTGAGAAAAGAAAGTACCAAGCCGAAATTGCTTCAAAAGCCGGGGAAACAGAGCTAACTCAATTTGCCGCAAAAGAGCATCAGCAATATGCTGACCGCGCAGAGCGCTTAAGGGCTTCACTTGAACAGGTCGACGGACAGCTCGAGGAATTAGAAAGTAAATATGAAGAAATGAAGCATAAATTAAAGGATATGCAGCTTCGCCGGTTAGAGCTAATGGGGCGCGAGAATGTCACACGCGCCAACCAACGGATCAATCAAGTATTAGATTCAGATACGTATTCAAACAAATCCTATTCCCGTTTTAAGGAGATTGAAAACTATCTTGATCGTTTAGAACATCAAGTCAACAGCTCCTATTACCGCAGCACGATTGATGCAAGGATTGCAGAACTAGAAAAAAATCCAAAATTGGATGAAAGCAAGTCTATTTAAAGCTAAAACATGATATTATAAGAAAAGCGCAAGCGCCCTGCTCAGCGGCGTATGGCCTGGAGCGCTCCAACTGAGATAAAGGAAACACGGTGAGCGTAAGCGAACCGATGTTGACTTATCGTAGGGCGGAGCGCGAAGGACACTAGCCGCTAGGGCGCTGGAGCTAGACAATTCTCAAAGTCGAAAATTTTATACTTTCTTACCTTATAAGAAAAGCGCAAGCGCCCTGGTCAGCGGCGTATGGCCTCCTCGAAAAAGCTATCGCTTTTCCTTCGTGCGATGCTAATGCTGACGAAGCCTTCCTTGTGGAGCTGGATAATTACATTTTGATAATATAAGTAAGGCGTAGAGTTTCTGCGCCTTTTCACAATAGGATAAACGACAGAAAGGGAGGAGGGAGCCAGTGTTTAAAAACTACAAAAATGACTATGTTGAGTGGCTGGTTATATTTGGTGTGGCCATTCTGCTTTTGGAAATATTATTTTTCAACAAGGGGCTTATATTCTCTCTTTTTGTCGCGAGCGGGATGATTTATTTAGGCCGGAAAAAGCAGGGAAAAAAGACTGGGAAATGGCTGTTCTTCGGTGGGATTATTTTTTTGGCCATTAGTGTCTTAAATATGATGACCTTTAGGTTCGTATTATTAGCAATTTTACTGCACTTTTTTATTCAATTTTTAAATTCGAAAAGGCAACCCCAAAAAATTTCTCTTGATATTAGTGAACCGGACGAAACGAATCAACCAGAATCCCTGATTCAAACAAAGCCATTATTTGAAAATATTTTTCTTGGCCAGCAAAAAACGCCGCCAAAGGTCTATGAATGGAACGATGTAAACATCCAGGCCGGCATTGGCGATACGATTATTGACCTTAGTTACACAATGCTCCCAAAAGGGGAAACGGTGATTTTTATCCGTAATCTGATTGGGAATATTCAAATCCTCGTCCCGTATGATATTGAGGTGACAGTTAATCATTCAGCTGTAATCGGAAAAACGACTGTGTTTGAAAATCAAAATAATAAGACGTTCAATCAAGTTTTTCAAGTGAAGACGCCGGGCTATGAAGGTGCTGAGCAGAAGGTGAAAATCTTCACCTCACTTATCGTTGGGAATATTGAGGTGAGCCGGATATGAGTACAACAGGGCGTCAAATTGTCTGGGGTGTCGGATTCGCCTTTCTAATGGCTATTTTTATCAGTGCCGTGTTTTTTTTCGTCTTCCCGTTAAATAGCTGGTCGCAAATTTGGACGAGACATTTCATGGATATTCCCATTGTGATTTTTATTCCTGCCTTTAGCATTGCCATGGGAATCATTGTCGGAGCGGCAACTGGTCTTTATTGGAGAAAACAGTTTCACCTGATTGAACACTCGCTCCATCTATTAGAAGAAGGAAAACATATTGATTTAAAAAACGCCGGTTCTGGTTCCGTTTCGGAAATACAATCGATCGCAGAACGAATGGAGAAAATCGGCAAACAAATTGCGGAGCAGACAAGACATGCACAACGGCTAGCTACCGAAAAAGTAGAAGATCAGGAAACAAGAATTCAAGAAATTATCGAGCAGGAGCGGAATCGGCTTGCCCGTGAATTACATGATTCGGTCAGTCAGCAATTATTTGCAGCATCGATGATGATGTCCGCTATCAATGAAACCAGACAAGTTTCAGAGGAAACAAACGAAACAAAACAATTAAAGATGGTCGAGGCGATGATCCATCAATCACAGCTTGAAATGAGGGCGCTTTTGCTGCATTTAAGGCCAGTAGCCTTGAAAAATAAATCGCTCCAGGAAGGAATTGAGGAGCTGTTAATCGAATTATCACAAAAGGTAGAAATGGAGATAAAATGGAAAGTGGAGGACTTCCCGCTAGATAAAGGTGTGGAAGACCATTTATTCCGGATTCTCCAAGAATCGGTCTCCAACACCCTTCGGCATGCAAAAGCGGCAAAGCTTGATGTGCTGTTGATTAAAAGAGAGGATCTTGTCATTATGAGGGTTGTTGATGATGGCGTTGGTTTCGAAGCGGAAGAGGAGAAAGCTGGCTCATACGGGATGCAGAATATGAATGAGCGTGCCTTTGAAATCGGCGGTACCTTAAAGATTATCAGTGTGAAAAATAAAGGAACGCGGCTGGAAGTAAAAGTTCCGGTAATGGTAAATGGAGAGGATACAAATGATTAGAGTAGTATTTGTTGACGATCATGAAATGGTAAGAATTGGAGTTTCCTCCTATCTTTCTGCGCAGCCGGATATCGAAGTTATCGGTGAGGCCGAGAACGGTAAAAAAGGTGTCGAACTGGCCTTACAACTTCGCCCAGATATCATTTTAATGGATTTGGTGATGAAAGAAATGGACGGAATTGAAGCGACAAGGCAAATTATTGAACAGTGGCCTGAAGCTAAGATTATCATTGTAACAAGCTTTTTAGATGATGAGAAAGTATACCCAGCGCTTGAGGCCGGAGCGACGAGCTATATGCTGAAAACCTCAAAAGCAAGTGAGATTGCCAAAGCAGTCCGCGCTACCTATCAAGGCCAGTCCATCTTGGAACCGGAGGTAACCGGCAAAATGATGATGAAGATGCGGAAAAAATCAGAACATCTGCCACACGAGGATCTTACCAGCCGCGAAATGGAAATATTACTGCTGATGGCCGAAGGGAAAACAAACCAGGAAATTGCCGATGAATTATTCATCGCGCTCAAAACGGTAAAAACCCATGTCAGCAACATTTTAAGCAAGCTAAACGTCCAGGACCGTACCCAGGCAGTAATTTACGCATTCAAGCATTCATTGGTGTCAGGCACCATGTGAAAAATTCACATGGTGCCTGACACCCTTTTTAAAAATTCTCCTACTATTCCCCAGACTTGTCTCATAAATTGTAAAGTAAAACTTTAATCAGTGAGACTACAACAAAGGGAGAATCTGAAATTGGCAATTTATTATCGAGGTATCTTATTCTTAGTCGTAACCGCATTTTTAGGAGAAGGAATTGAAATCTTAGTCAATATGATTCTAGCGCGTCAGCTGGGGTCCCATGGGTTAGGTTTATATATGTCGATTTTGCCGACCATATTTTTGATTGTCCTCATTTCGAGCTTCGAGCTGCCGGTATCCATTTCCAAGATTATTGCCGAACGTGAAGAGCGCTATCACCGCAATATTCTCTATCATGCCATCGCGATAACGATTATTTTTACCAGTCTGTTATTGGTAGTAGGTACAATGCTACTGCCATTTATTCCGGTGTTTAACTCGTACCATCCTTATGTCCGCTGGCTTGTCATCATCTTGATACCCGTTATCTCATTTACTTCTGTTGCCAGGGGATATTTTATGGGCAGGCAGCAGATGGGGAAAATCGCCATCGCGAACTTTTTGCGAAAAATCATTCAACTCATAGTACTATTTGCCCTGTTTCGTTTTTTCGAATTCAATTCCGAATCATCGCTGTTAATCGCCATCGGTGCCCTGATTGGCAGCGAAATCGTCGTCTTCCTTTATTTGGTTTTCATGTTTATCATTCAATTCCAGCAGGTAAAGAAGCAGCCGTTTTCCAATCTAAACCGTAAGATTGTTCGAAAAAACTTAATGGCGGTATCCATTCCAACAACTGGCATGCGTTTATTCTCGGCGTTTACAAATGCAATCCAGCCTTTCATTATTAAGGCTGCACTCGTTCATTCAGGCATAACCGCTGTCCAGGCGACAGAACAATTCGGGATGCTAATGGGCGTGGCGATGTCGATTGGCTTTTTTCCGGCATTTATTGCTCATTCCTTATTAATTGTACTAATCCCGGCAGTATCTAAAACACATTCAGAGCGGAATTTCTCCAGCCTGCAAAAAATGCTGCAACAGGTCATGATTCTCACGCTTGGATATGGGATTGTCGCCGTCGTCATTTTCTACTTTTTCGCACCTGAATTGACTTCATTATTTTTCAAATCGGAAGCATCTGCCAATTATCTGCAATTGCTTTGGCCATTTTTCCTGTTTCATTATTTTATCATGCCAATGCAGGCCTTTATGATTGGTCTAGATATGATTAAAGAGGCTTTTATTCATATAATTTGGTCAACGGCGCTTTCATTTGGTCTGATCCTTTTGCTTGGCTCAATGCCGGAATGGCGGATGGATGGGGTAATTATCGGGATGAATACGGAATCAGTGCTGCTCGCATTGATGCATTATTTAACCATCTGTAAGAAAATTGGCGTTACTTTTTTCATGAAAGGGATTTTGCAAACGAAAAAAGGAGCTTGAAACTCAAGCTCCTTTTTACCATTAATCTTTACTTCCCAAAATCCCGAAAATTCGAAGGATGCTGATGAACAGGTTGATGAAGTCTAAATACAAGCTTAATGCCATCAATGGGACATCTTCCGCTTTAACTCCGTAATGCTTCATCCGGCTGATATCAAAGAGAACATAACCGCTGAATACAAGAACACCGATAAATGAATAAGCAAGCATTCCTGTTGAGCTAAGCGGGAAGAAAATGTTGAAAATTGAAATGGCCACTAATGCCAGCAGGGCAGCAAATAAAAATCCGCCTAAGAAGGAAAAATTCCGTTTCGACTTTGCCGCATAAATAGAAATACCTGTAAATACAACCGTTGTAGTTGCAAATGCATTAATGACCACATTTGCTCCGGAAGTTGCTGTATAATAAGCGACGATTGGATATAAGGTCACCCCTGAAATAAAGGTGAAAATATATAAGAACGAATAAGAAATCGCCTTTTTGCGTCTGAAGAAGACAGCCGCAATAATCATGACTAATTCTAAAATCGATAATGGTAAGAATAAACTAGGCGGGACATACACTCCGGCCATAGTGCCCAAAAAGGCGATGGCAAGGGAGAGGGCAAATGTCCGTAATACAGAAGGCATAAATTCAGACGATGTTTGTGTATTATACATTTTTCTTCACCTCAGCAATAATGTCTATATTAAGTTATACGAAGAAATGGTCAAGATGTTTCATTTTTTCGTAAAAAATCTTTATTTTCCTTTAAAAGATCACGAATTTCGGTTAATAGCTCCTCTGTACGGTCGATTTCGACTTCTACCTTAGGTGCTTCCGCTTTCTTCTTGAAACGGTTAAGAAATTTTACAATAAGGAAAACCGAAAAGGCGATAATAAAGAAGTCAACCACGTTTTGAATAAATTGGCCATATTTCAATGACCCATAAGCAAGGTCTTTAAAATCGACTACTCCCGTAAATAAAGCAATAATAGGCATAATGATATCGCCCACAAGAGAGGAAACAATTTTTCCAAATGCGCCCCCGATGATAACGCCGACAGCTAGATCAAGGACATTTCCTTTCATTGCAAATTGCTTAAATTCATTCCACATCTAATGCTACCTCCAATTTGAGTGTTAAATCAAATTGTACCTAGAGTTTGTTACCTTTAGCAACTGATATTTACGAAAAAGAGCAGCCTAGCTGCTCTTTTTCATTTTAAAATGCCCAGTTTCCGTTTCGGAAGATTGGTTCACTTCTTCCATCAGCAGTGATACCATCAATGTCCATTTCCGCAGAACCAATCATAAAATCAACATGTGTGATACTTTCGTTCAGGCCCTTTTCCTTTAGTTCTTCAGATGACATTTTCTTGCCACCCTCGATACAGAAGGCATAGGCGCTGCCAATCGCCAGATGATTGGAGGCATTTTCATCAAACAATGTGTTAAAGAAAAGGATGTTGGATTGAGAAATGGGTGAGTCATAAGGGACTAGGGCTACTTCCCCAAGATAGTGAGAACCTTCATCTGTTTCTACGAGATGTTTGAGTACTTCTTCACCTTCCTCCGCCTTTATACCGACAATTTTTCCATTCTCAAATGTAATCGAAAAGCGATCAATAATATTTCCACCATAGCTAAGTGGTTTCGTGCTTGCAACGGTACCATTCACACCTGTCTTAAGTGGGACGGTGAAAACCTCCTCGGTCGGCATGTTAGCCATGAATGGGTCGCCCTTTTCATTGGTGCTGCCGGCGCCCACCCAAAGATGGGTTTTTGGAAGCTCAATCGTTAAATCAGTACCAGGAGCTTTGTAATGTAACGTTTTGTACCGCTTTTTATTTAAATAGTCAACCTTCGCATGAAGGGTTTCGTCGTGCTTTTTCCATGCTTCAACCGGATTTTCGGTATTAACACGAACTGCTTTAAAGATCGCATCCCAAAGCATGGACACCTGAAGGTCGCTTGGGGCATCGGGAAAAACTTTGGCAGCCCAAGCAGATGAAGCGGCAGCCACGACGGTCCAGCTGATTTTGTCCGATTGAATCGCTTGGCGAAATTTCGAAAGCGCTTTACCGGCGACTTTGTTAAATTGGGCTATCCGTTTAGGATTCACACCTTTCAGTAAATCGGGGCTGGAGGAGACAACGGACATAAAAGCCGCTCCCTTTTGAACAAGGTCTTCCTGCTCTTTCGCGCGCCACTCCGGATATTCATTAAATGCTTCATCAGGGGCTAAGTCATATTTTGTTTTTGAAACGATATCATCGCTCCAATTGACAATGACATTAAAGGCTCCCTGTTCATATGCCTTTTTGACGGCGAGGCGAACAAATTCTGCGGAGTCAATAGCCGCGTTAATTACGAGTGTTTGCCTTTTTTGAATATTAACGCCGACCTTAACGGCAAGCTCCGCGTATTTTTCCAAATTCCTTTGAAAATCGTTCATATTATGTAGTCTCCTTTTTCAGAATCTTCCTGTTACTATTGTAGCGGTTTTATTAGGAAAAAGAAAACGAAAGCATAATGGAATAAGAAAAAAGGCTAACGAAGCAAACAAAGGAGGTTTGCAAAAAGATACAAGCGAAGCTTTCATGGAGAGGTCCAATGAATGTAAAAAGATAGGCACCCCAAGGGGTACCTATCTAAAACCTAATCCTGATCCTTCAAAGCCTGCTTCAGTAAATCACCAAGACTGGTGCCGAAGTCTTCTTTTGGAGTATATTTCTGAACAAGCTTTCGCTCTTCGCGCTTATTGACCGCTTTTTTTCTTCCTTCGGCCTTTTCTACGATATTACAGCGGCGGCACTGGAAGTATGTGCCTGCCTTGCCCTCATGAATTTCCATTTTCTTATGACACTGCGGACAGCGGCGGTTCGACATTTTTGGATCCTTCCGGCGGCGATATGAGCATTCAAGGCTTGAGCAAACAAGGATCTTTCCGTCCTTCGTATTTCGCTCTTTTAAGAACGAGCCGCATTCCGGACATTTCGAGCCGGTTAAATTAGGCGCCCGATATGATTTATCACTTGCTTTAATTTCAGAAACAAGCTGCTCGGTCTGGTGGCGGATTTTTCGCAAAAAAGCTTTTGGGTCTGCTTTTCCTTTTGAAATACGCTCCAGCTCCTGCTCCCACTTTGCCGTCAGCTCCGGAGACTTTAACTCATCGTTAACCAATTCGATCAACTGACTGCCTTTTTTAGTCGGATGGAAGCGCCCATTCTGCCGTTCGACAACCTCAGTTTCCACAAGCCTCTCAATTATTTCCGCCCTTGTTGCCGGGGTGCCAAGTCCGTATTTTTCCATTTGAGAGAGAACATCTGCTTCAGAGTAGCGCAGCGGCGGCTCGGTCCATTTTTGGTTAAGCATAGCATCTTTCACTGTATAGGCCTGTCTTTGGGTTAATTTTTGCAGACCGGAGGAGGCGCCAGACGACTCTTCCTTGCCCAAGACTTTTTTAAAGCCTAAATCAAGCACATTTGTCTCTTTAGCAGTAAAGGTTTCACCTTCGACCTTAAATACGGCATGAATCGTTTCATATCTATAGGCTGGTAAAAATAGTGCCAGAAACTGTCTGGCAATCAAATCATAGATTTTTCGTTCATCCGAATCAAGCTCGCTTAAGTTTAACCGCTGCTCAGTCGGGATAATCGCATGGTGATCGGTAACCTTCTCGTTGTTAAAGACACGACGAGCTAAAACTTTCCCATTATTGGCGAGGAGCGGGCGGACCTCATCCTTATACCCGGAAGCCATCCCTTGCAGGCGGTCAGCCATGGTGCTCATCATGTCCGTTGTTAAGTAGCGCGAATCGGTTCTCGGGTACGTCACTAACTTGTATTGCTCATAAAGCCGTTGCAGGACATTTAATGTTTTCTTAGCAGAGAACCCATAGCGCTTGTTGGCATCCCGCTGCAATTCGGTTAAGTCATAAGGGAGCGGCTGCTGCTCCGATTTATTCTTGCGGTCTATTTTTTCAAGCACTGCTTTTTGCCCCTTCACTTTCGCAAGAATGCCTTCTGCTGCACTCTTATCAAATAGCCGCCTTTCGTTGCCACGCTCCCAGTCTGCTGTCAGCGGACCAATTTCCGCACGAATCGTCCAATATTCTTTCGGAACAAATTTTTGAATCTGCTGTTCGCGCTCCAACACCATTGCCAGCGTTGGGGTTTGTACGCGTCCGGCTGAGAGCGGGTCTTTATATTTCGTCGTTAACGCCCGTGTTACATTAAGGCCAATTAACCAATCAGCCTCAGCGCGGCAAACGGCAGAGTGATAGAGATCATCAAACTGCTTACCTGGCTTTAATTGTTTAAAGCCTTCTTTAATGGCTTTGTCGGTTTGCGAAGAAATCCACAGTCGTTTCATTGGTTTGCTCCAATGAAGTTTTTCAAGAATCCAGCGGGCAACAAGCTCGCCTTCACGACCGGCATCGGTAGCAATAATACAATCCTTGATATCTTTGCGTTTGGCTAATGTTTCGATTGCCCGAAACTGGTGATGGGTCTGCTTGATTACCTTTAGGCCCATTTTTGATGGGATAATTGGCAGGTCTTCTAAAGTCCATGTTTTATATTTTGTATCGTAATGCTCCGGCATTTTCAGCTCGATTAAGTGGCCAAGCGCCCAAGTTACGATATATTGATTGCCTTCGATATAGCTTTTATGTTTTTGTGTGCAGCCAAGAACGCGGGCGAGCTCACGTGCCACGCTTGGTTTTTCTGCGAGTACAAGAGATTTCATAATAACTCCTTTCAGGTAAACCTCATTTTAAACCTTTCTATAAGTATAACGGAAAACCAAGTAAATTTGTAATCAGGTGCAAATCCCCTTTCATTTACTATCTTATTAAAGTATTATTGTACTAAAATTTGGAAAATGATATTGACACAATCGGTTTCCCTCACATACAATTATGATTAACAAATCAATTTCGAATAGGTGATAGGCATGTTGCATCTCCTAAATTTAAATTTATTTTTCGTAATGGACAAGAGAGAGGCTGGACTCCAAATCTAATGAGATATGGAATCCAGCCTCTTTCTTTATTTTACTAAAGTGGTAGAGGAGTGGAATTTAATGATTACGTTAACAGGAAATAGCTTAACATTAGAGGAAATGAAGGAAGTATTATTTCACCAGCAACAGGTGCGTGCTTCGGAGGAGAGTATCAAGGCCGCAGCCAACAGCCGTGCGGCCGTGGAAAGAATCGTTGCAGAAGAGAGAGTCGTTTATGGCATTACAACCGGATTTGGCAAGTTTAGCGATGTTCTAATTGACAAAGGCCATGTCCAAGACCTGCAGCTGAATTTAATCCGCTCGCATGCCTGCGGTGTCGGCGAACCATTCCCGGAAGTCGTTGCAAAAGCGATGGTACTGCTTCGGGCAAATGCCCTGTTAAAAGGCTATTCCGGTATTCGACCGATGGTTATTGAGATGCTGTTAGAACTGGTAAATAAAGAGATTATCCCGGTCATTCCCCAGCAAGGGTCCCTTGGTGCAAGCGGTGACTTAGCACCGCTATCCCATCTCGCTTTAGTGTTAATTGGGGAGGGTGAAGTTTTTTATAAGGGTGAGCGGATGGCTGCCGACAAAGCGCTTCACCAAGAAGGATTACTACCGATTACATTAGAGGCAAAAGAAGGTCTTGCCTTGATCAATGGTACACAGGCGATGACAGCCATGGGGGTGGTCGGCTATTTAGAGGCAGAGCAGCTCGCCTACGAGAGCGAACTGATTGCAGCTATGACGATGGAAGGTTTGAATGGGATTATTGATGCCTTTGCAGAAGAAGTGCAGGTGGCACGGGGATATAAGCAGCAAATCGATACAGCAGCAAGAATCCGCAAGTACTTAAGCGACAGTTTATTAACTACGCAACAGGGGGAATTAAGGGTTCAGGATGCCTATTCCCTTCGCTGCATTCCACAGGTTCACGGGGCAACATGGCAGGCGCTGGATTATGTGAAAGAAAAGCTGGTAATTGAAATCAATGCGGCAACGGATAACCCATTGATATTTGATAATGGGGAGGTCGTTATTTCAGGAGGAAACTTCCATGGACAGCCGATAGCATTTGCAATGGATTTTATGAAAATTGCTGTTGCGGAGCTGGCCAATATTTCAGAAAGGAGGATCGAACGATTAGTGAATCCGCAATTAAATGACCTGCCACCTTTTTTAAGCCCGCAGCCTGGTTTGCAATCAGGGGCGATGATTATGCAATATGCGGCGGCATCATTGGTTTCTGAAAATAAAACATTGGCGCACCCGGCAAGCGTCGATTCCATTCCATCTTCGGCCAATCAGGAAGATCATGTTAGCATGGGAACGATTGCCTCGAGGCATGCATATCAAATTATCCAAAATACTAGAAGGGTGCTGGCGATCGAAATGATCTGTGCGATGCAGGCGGTGGAATATCGTGGTGTCGATAAAATGGCCACACATACAAAGAATTTCTATACGAAAGGACGCGAGCAGGTCAGCTCTATTAAGAAGGATCGAATCTTCTCGAAGGATATCGAAAAATTAGCGGAATGGCTGAAAACAATGGAGTTTTCCCGTTTCACCAGGAATTTAAGTCTCAGTTAATGAAAAAAGGCGTGAACAAATCACGCCTTTTATTTGAAGATAAGAAAGAAATTTTTCGACTTTGAGAATTGTCTAGCTCTTGGCGCCAGCGGCTCGAGGTCACAAGCCAATCCGTCAAGAAGGCTAAAGAACAGCCTTCTCGCCGGCTCGTCTTGTGCTTGTCGCCGCTAGGCGGGCGCCTTGCGCTTTTCTTAATTACTTTGTTTCGGAAGCAGGCGGGCAGTGTCTCCCCGGGTTTCTTCTTCTTCCATTCTATTTTTAAAAGCTTCCCGGGTCACGAGAAATTCTTCGTCCCCAAGTTCTTCCTTTGAAATTTTTTTTGCTGGGCGGCTGCTCTCAGGGAAATTGCCAGGGTGGTTCTTGTTTTTATGGTTAAAATGTTCTCCACGTGCCAATGTCAACACTCCTTTCGTCTTCAATGGTAGCATTCCCAAATAAAAGGTAAATGATGACCAAAAGAATTTGATAGTTAAATTATTTCAAGTTGAATGAACTTTGCTATAATGAACCTATTAGGTTTCTTAAAGAAAAAAAGCTGGCGAAGGAAGCTAATTTACTCTTCGCCAGCTTTTTCTTCTTGCTTAGCCGGTTTGCACATCTTGTCAAGCATGAAACCAGCAAATATAATAAAAGCTATTGGAATGGAAAAATTTAATACGTGGACAACCGTCATAGGATTAATCACCTCTAATAGTAAGAATATTAGTAATATTGGGTATATTTATATATTGTTTACATTATATTCTATTTGTTGAAATTTAGACAAATGTTTTTTCGGGTTTTTTACTAAATAAAGGAGGGGCCTGCAATGAGTAAGAACGAAGCAATGATCCTAGGGATAATTCAAGCAAACCCATCGATTTCAAAGCAGGCGATTGTGGAAAAAACCGGTTTACCTCTTGGCAAGGTTAATGAAATCATTTCGTTCCTGATTCAAACCGGAAAAATGCCTCCAGAGGAGAAGAAAATTCTTTGTATTGGCGGGGCAAATATTGATCAAAAAATTCAGGTACTAAAACAGTTGACATATGAAACCTCGAATCCCGCTGTCAGCATAAAGTCAAGAGGCGGCGTAGCCCGCAATGTGGCAGAGAATTTAGGCAGGTTAGGACTTCAAACCTCATTGTTGGCCTATATTGGGGCAGATGAGGAAGGCGAGTGGCTGCTGAGAAACACGAAAAAGTTTGTGAATGTGAATCCATCAAAAGTCATTCAGGGAAAATCAACCGGAACCTATACGGCTGTCCTTGATCAGGAAGGTCAAATGCTGTTGGCACTTTCAGACATGGCCATATATGACGAAGTAGAAGTGAATTTTATCGAGAAAAATCGGCACTTCCTTCAAAACGCAGAAATGGTTTTACTTGACACCAATTTTCCTGTAGACATCATTCATCAGGTTATTGATAACTGTAAAGATAATCAAATCCCGCTTTGCATTGCTACCGTTTCTGCACCTAAGGTAGAAAAACTGCCGGAATCACTAGAAGGAGTGACCTGGCTAATTGCGAATCATAAAGAAGCAGAGGCATTATCAAAGTTAGAGATTAGAACAGAAGGGGATTTTTTTAGAGCGGCCGAGGAAATTTTAAAAAAGGGAGCCGAGAAGGTAGTGATTTCTCGAGGAAATCAAGGCTTGATTTATTTTACAAAAGAGGGGGAAGCAGGTGCATTAGTTGCCCCGGATATTTTTGTTATTGATGTAACCGGTGCCGGTGATTCTCTGATTGCAGGGATATTATTTGGTTATTTAAAAGGTCTAAATACGAATGATGCCTGTAAAATAGGTCTTTCCTGCTCATTAGTTACAATCCAATCAAGTGAGACGGTGAATCCTGAATTAAGCCCTTCTAAATTAATGGAAGCCTTTCAACATTATTTTAGGTAGCTTTTTTGAAAAAATGGAGTAGGTTTTAACAATAATCGTCGAGATTCCTCTTTTTTTGTAGAAATTTGGGAAAATTTGAGTTAAAAAGTAGTTAGAAAATGTTAAATAACAGACAAAATGTAACAACCTATTAAAAAAGGACTAGGTATAATGGACATATTTAACAGATAAGAAAAAAGTCCTAGTTAAAATTGCTTTTGGGATTATCCCAAAGCAATGGGACACAGAAAAAGGCAAACCTATTGAAAAGTGGGGACGCAAAGCCGAGGATCTAAGGTAAGTAATACTTACTAGGATGGCCGGGTTACCTGGAATACAAAAATGTATTTTAGGAGTGAAAACTGTGATTGTACAAGAGAAAGTAATTGAGGTAATCGATGAGGAGTGGTTGACACTGATATCTGAAGCAAAAAAACTAGGATTATCAATAGAGGAGATTCAGAGTTTTTTACATCAAAACGATGAAAAGGTGATGGGAGAAAAGTAAGCTTTTCCCATCGTTTACGTATAAATTTCACTAAGACTTAGATATATCGATTTTACTTTTGTGACGTTTACAAAAAAGGCATTCTGCAATAGAACCATTTTGCAGAATGCTTTTTTGTTTGGCAAGTTATTGATTCCCTTGATTATTTCGCCATTTGTTAAATTCAAGAAACTCACGAAATTGGTCTTTAGATACACCGGAAGCCATTGCTTCTTTGACTAAATTCATCCAGTCACTATCTAATTCGGCTTTGTCAACTTGTTCATGTATTAAGCTTTCAACAGGTATATTTAATACATGAGCAATTTTTTCAAGAAATTGGATCGAAGGATTTTTTTGCAAATTTCTTTCGAGCGAACTTAAATAAGATTTTGCTACCCCAGCTTGTTCTGCAAGTTCGGACAGTGACATTTTCCTTTCTGTGCGGAATTTTTTTACACGGTCACCAATCATTTGCCTCACACACCTAATAAAATATTTATGTTTATTTTATCAAAAGGAAGTAAAAAGCACCATATATCGAACAAAAAACTATTTTTGAAAAATAGGCGGGATAAGGTTAATATTAAAAGTGTTCTATGGTACTTTTGTGAAGCACACAATATATACATATACTAAAGGAAGGGGACCGTGCTATATGATTGTCCTTAAATCACAGCGTGAAATAGACGCAATGAAAAAGGCGGGGGAAATTCTCGCAGCCTGTCACAAAGAAATTGCCAAATTGATAAAGCCTGGTGTAACGACGTGGGAGATTGATCAATTTGTGGAGGAGTTTTTAAATAAACATCACGCTACTCCGGAGCAAAAGGGCTATAAAGGCTACGAGTATGCAACATGCGCGAGTATTAACGACGAAATATGCCATGGCTTTCCACGAAAAGAAGCACTTAAAGACGGTGATATTGTTACGATTGACATGGTTGTCAATTACAATGGGGCGCTTGCGGATTCAGCCTGGTCCTATGCCGTTGGGCAAGTTTCTGATAAAACCGCTCATTTATTAAAAGTAACTAAGGAAGCCCTATATAGGGGAATTGAACAAGCGGTTGCCGGTAATCGAATTGGCGATATTGGCCATGCCATCCAGAAATACGTTGAAGGTGAGGGGCTTTCGGTTGTCCGCGACTTCATTGGCCATGGAATAGGGGCAGTGATTCACGAAAAACCGGATGTTCCTCATTATGGTCTGCCGGGAAAAGGGACACGGATTAAGGAAGGAATGGTGTTTACGATTGAGCCGATGGTCAATATCGGCATGCACTATACTAAGATGGACGACAATGGCTGGACAGCAAGGACGGTTGACGGCACCTACTCAGCGCAATACGAGCACACCGTTGCCATCACAAAAGACGGCCCGCTTATTTTAACTGATCAAGAAAAGCTTTAGCGCCTAGGCGCTAAAGCTTTTCTTGATCAGCCATTATTTTTTTCTCAAGTTTCCTAATTCTTCAACGAGTGCCTGCATTTCGTTTGGGCTGAAGGAGTTTTTCCTTTGTACCATTTCGTAAATTTCTTTTAGTTCCTCATACATTTCCTCATCAAAGTGGGAGGGTTTGATGGCTCCAAGGTTTAAGACCCTAAGTTTGTCTTTTATTGTTTCAATCATATATTCGACGTTTTCCACTGTCTTTTGTGATAAATCCAATGTACATACCACCCCTTCAAGCTTTTAGTTTATCTTTTCATTATATTAGTTTTCTGTCAATACATACATTTAAGTAGCGGACAAGACTTGCATCGAGAGTCGGTATCAAGCAAAATAAATAATAAGAACATGTTTTGATAAAGAAAGGAAAGGGTACAAATGACAAAGAAGAATCTTTTTTGGAGGGGAATGTTCCTCGGTGCTCTAGCCGGAGGTGCCATTAGTTTATTTGATAAACATACACGTGAAGTGATGAAGGAGGGCGTCCAAAAGACCTCAAGTAAGGTTTATGAAACGGTGCGCCATCCAGGAGAAACCGTGGGAAAAATAAAATCCGTGATTGAACAGGTGAGTGAAGATTTTTCTTATCTTGCCGAGAAAGTAGACGAAATTCGCGAATTAACACCGCAAGTAACTGATATGATAAGGGAAACCAAGGATACCTTCTCCAAAAACAAGGATGATGAACTGTTAGAGGAACTCCTCGAGGAAAAAGGAACAAATGATTAAAAAGGAGAGGTGATGATGGGGAATAAAGGGAATGTTCGCTCCTTAATACGAATGCTCATTAATCGGATTAATGAAGATGACCTTTCAGGATTAAGTGCGCAACTGGCTTATTATTTTCTACTTTCACTTTTCCCACTCCTAATCGTGTTATTTACATTAATCCCTTATATCCCAATTTCGCAAGAGGATATGCTGGGAATGATTCGGAAGTTTGCACCGGTTGAAACGTCGAAGTTTATTGAAAAAACAATAAAGGAAATTATGAGTCATCGCAGCGGCGGATTGCTTTCATTTGGTATTATCGGGACGATTTGGTCCGCGTCAAACGGGATTAATGCGATTGTCAGGGCCTTTAATAAAGCTTACAATGTGGCAGAAAGCAGGTCGTTCCTTGTTGCAAGGGGAATGGCAATTCTTTTAACGCTTGCGATGATTTTTGTTTTCTTATTGGCCTTAATTTTACCGGTATTCGGCAGGCAAATTGGCGTATTTATCTTTTCGCAATTTGGCTATACAGATCAATTTATAAAGCTTTGGAATACCTTAAGTATTGCACTAAGTGCGCTTATTTTGTTTGTTGTTTTTACAGGTTTGTACTGGATTGCACCGAATGTGAAGCTTCGCTGCCGCAGTGCCTTTCCTGGGGCAGCCTTTGCAACCTTCGGCTGGATGATCTCTTCATTAGGTTTTTCCTTCTATGTTGCGAACTTTAGCAATTATTCCCTAACTTACGGGAGTATTGGGGCGATCATTGTACTGATGATTTGGCTGTACATTTCTGCATTCATTATGATTTTAGGTGGAGAAATTAATGCTTTTTACAGTGAAAAAAAACGTTCCAACTGCTAATAGTTCCCTTTATGAAATTGTTTTATCTGTTCAAACTATAGTTGTGGACATGTAGTCTACAGCATAAAGGGAGGTTTGAACATTGATGGAACTCATGAAAAAAGATGGCGGCACGAAACAAAAAGGGAAAGGCAGCAAGGGAAATAAAACTTCCGGCTCTGCAAACGGGTCTAACGGATACCACTAACCATATAAAGGTCAAAAAAAGCCGGGTGAAATTCACCCGGTTTTAAGATTTTAACAGCCGCAAACTATTGAGGATAACGAGTATGGTGCTGCCTTCGTGCCCGATGACTCCGAATGGCAAATCAATGAACTGAAAGAAATTCGACGAGATTAACACCATAATGACTAGGATTGAGAAAATGACATTTTGTTTAATGATTTTATTCATTCGCCGTGATAGTCGGACAGCCTCTGCAATCCGCGACAAGTCATTCTTCATTAGGACGATATCAGCCGTTTCAAGAGCGACGTCTGTTCCTTCTCCCATCGCAATTCCAACATTAGCAATCGCAAGCGCCGGTGCGTCATTGATTCCGTCACCTACCATTGCCACGGTTTGATAGTTTGTTTTCAATTGTTTCAGATGTTCCACCTTTGTTTCTGGGAGACATTCTGCGAAAAATTCGTCAACATGGCATTCGCCGGCAATGGCCTGTGCTGTTTTTGCACTGTCGCCGGTAAGCATAACGGTCCGAATCCCTTGTTTTTTCAAATGGTCAATCGCATACTTTGTTTCCTTGCGGACAACATCTTTTAAGGCAATCATGGCACTAAGCTCACCATTGATTTCAATAAAGACAAGGGTATTCCCCTGGCTCGCAAGCTCCTTGGCCTTTCCATCAGCAAACTGATCGGCCTGTTCAATCCCAACAAAGGCCGCTTTGCCAATTTTCCATTGTTCCCCTTTGATCTCCGCCTTAATCCCCCAGCCCGGAACATCTTCAAGACTGTCAGGAGGGATCAAGTCTTCGTCAGTGGTCTGCTTTGCATATTTTACAATGGCCTGTGCCAGTGGGTGGTTGGACTGATTTTCAATCGAAGCGGCTTTCCATACTAGTTTCTTTGGGTCTAGGCCATCTTTTACAATTACCTTCGTTACCTCTGGTTTTCCGTTCGTCAGCGTGCCTGTTTTATCAAAGGCAATCGCTCTTAAGTGACTTAAAGTTTCTAAATGGACACCGCCTTTTACCAATATTCCATGTCTTGCCCCATTAGAAATCGCCGACAAGGTTGCCGGCATAATCGAAGCAACAAGGGCACAAGGTGAGGCGACAACTAATAAAATCATCGCCCGATAAAACGATTCATGCCAGCTCCAGCCAAATAAAAAATAAGGAAGGAAAAACATGGCAATGACCACAAGAAGGACGATCTTGACATAGCTTCCTTCAAAGCGTTCAATGAACAGCTGTGACGGTGATTTTTCACTTTTGGCCGATTGGACAAGCTGAATGATTTTTTGAAACAGCGTATCACTGCTTGTTTTTGTCACTTGAACAGTAATCGCTCCGGTCAAATTGACGGTTCCAGCAAAAACTTCTTCCTCGCTCCCTTTGGAAACAGGCATTGATTCACCGGTAATCGCTGCTTCATCAATATTAGTGTATCCCTTTATAATAATCCCATCAGCCGGCATCCGCTCACCAGGTTTAATCAAGATTTGATCGCCTACCAACAGGTCTGAAACGGCTACACGTTTCTCCAAGCCATTTGAGATGAGGAGTGCTTCTTCCGGTTGCAGCTCCATTAGTGAGGAAATTTCCTTATGGCTTTTGTTCATTGTATAGGTTTCGAGTGCCCCGCTGACAGCAAAGATAAAGATTAAAATGGCACCCTCTGTCCAGTAGCCGATAATAGCAGATCCTATCGCGGCAAAAATCATCAGCATTTCCACATTTAATTCTTTATTGTTATAGGTTGCTTCAATGCCTTCCTTTGCTTTGGCAAAACCGCCGATCACAAATGCCAGTAAATAGGCAATAATCGAATCAACACCCTGCCCATATCGATCCAATAGCCACCCGGCGGCAATCAACACACCGCTTAGACAAGCTGCAATCAGTTCGGCGTGCGGTTTTAATTTTTCAAACAAGCGGACTTTCACCATCCCCTTGATAAGAGACTTTGCTTCAGACCCCATTTGTTTCTCCCCCTTGAATCAGATTATAGCGCAAGATAAAAATTCGGTCAATTTTAATTGATAAAATTTGTTGTAATTGAGAATGATACTCATGTATATCATTTGATATATATGATAATCTCTTTAATCACATTGATAATCATTATTATTTAAAAATATTTATTTTAAATGGAAATGATAAAAATAATCAATCTCATCCCCTTAAAAAACTAGAAAGCTGTCATTAAATAATGACAGCCATTTATACAATATGTTTTGGGAGGGGTCTGTGTACTTTTTCCGAAAATGAAAATAATAAATGATATAGCTAGGTAACGGGTATATTCCATATATGCAAGAAAAAAGTTGCCCTAAGCAATTAAGTTGTGGTAAATTTCTTAGCGAAAAAGTGAAAGAAGATAAAAAAATAAATTATGGGAGCGAATGTTAATTGACAAATAAACTCTTTATGCTGATGACCTTTATTGGCGTACCACTTTCCATTATTGCCACGTTTATGCATTGGCCAAGTATTCTATTATTTATTCTTTACTGTTTAACGATTATTGCCTTATCCAGTTATATGGGAAGGGCAACGGAAAGCCTGGCGATTGTGGCAGGTCCGCGGATTGGCGGGTTGCTCAATGCGACCTTCGGAAATGCTGTCGAGCTGATCATTTCCTTATTTGCGTTAAAGGAGGGCTTAGTAGGAGTGGTCCTTGCGTCGTTAACAGGTTCCGTTTTAGGCAACCTGCTGCTTGTTGCCGGACTTTCATTCTTTGTCGGCGGTGTGAAATTTAAAAGGCAAAAATTTAATGTATATGATGCCCGTCATAATTCTGGGTTGTTAATGTTTGCCATCATCGTTGCTTTTGTCATACCTGAAGTTTTTTCCATGGATATGAATGATACGAAAAAATTATCCTTAAGCATTGGCATTTCCATTACGCTGATATTATTATATATGGCTGCCTTGTTTTTCAAGCTGGTCACGCATCGTGGCGTGTACCAAAGTGATGGAGAGACTGAACATCATAATGAGGAGCCGGAGTGGGGGAAAGGGAGAGCACTCTTGGTGTTATTATTAGCGACCCTTGCCGTTGGATATATTTCGGAGCATCTTGTCCATACTTTCGAATATGTTGCCAATTCATTCGGCTGGTCAGAATTGTTTATCGGGATTATCATTGTCGCAATCGTCGGGAATGCCGCAGAACACGCTTCTGCTGTGCTAATGGCGATGAAAAATAAAATGGATGTAGCTGTTGAAATCGCCATCGGCTCCACCTTACAGATAGCCATGTTCGTTGCTCCTGTCCTTGTGTTGATTTCATTGTTATTCGAAAAGTCCATGCCACTCCTCTTCACCTGGCAGGAACTAATCGCCATGGCCTCCTCCGCCCTCCTCATCATCGTCATCACCAACGATGGTGAAACCAACTGGTTTGAAGGACTGACCTTACTAGCGGCCTATATCATCATGGGAATTGGGTTCTATCTAATTTAAGGTGTCAGGCACCATGTGAAAAATTCACATGGTGCCTGACATAAGAAAAGCGCAAGCGCCCTGGTCAGCGGCGTATGGCCTGGAGCGCTCCAACTGAGATAAAGGAAACACGGTGAGCGTAGCGAACCGATGTTGACTTATCGTAGGGCGGAGAGCGAAGGACACTAGCCGCTAGGGCGCTGGAGCTGGACAATTCTCAAAGTCGAATGATCTAAATTCTGGTACTACCAAAAAGACTCTAACGCTTGGCAGCTTAGAGTCTTTTAAATATCTTTAGTTTCATTCAATAATAGGGTAAATATCAACCGCTTTTTATGGGACCATCAATCACCAACCTTCATGTTTTTATTGTTCTAAAAGGCAAACACGAGTGTTGACTGTCATGTAAGTGAGAACCCCAACCTCCTTATTCGTTATGGATATGGTTAGCCGATTGACTACAGCCCTCCTTTTTGAAAGGTTAGCTACATTATAAATGGTAATTAGAATTTTGTAAATGTTCGAATTATTACAGTTTTGTTACTTTTTTAAAAGGGGGAGACCGCCTTTTTTACAAAATTATTTCAAATGCTTTGATTGTTAATGGATAATATTTAATATCTCCGAAAAAACTACTAGCAGACATAACTGAAAGGAGTTTAACTCGGTGAAAAAAATAATCTCAGTCCCTATGGCTTTGCTTCTAATGTTTCTGATTGTTCCTGTAGCCTTCGCTGAAAAGGGACCTGCCAAAAAAGAGCCGGCAAAATATCAAATTCCCGCATCTGTTCGTAGTATTTCGAAGGAAAATACTTATCCTAATTCTACAGAGGATTTACCATATCTGCAGCCGAGTGAGCTGACGAAAAAACTGATTAACTCTTCGAAGGTAAAAATTGAAAACCCAGATTTAATCCGTATGCTTAATGAAACCAGCATTAATAGCACGCCGTTTGCTGTTGGTTATCGTGCTATCATCTATCTCGGGCAATGGGCATTGAATTATGAATCCTCTGAAACCTCCCCAAATTGGGAGTATCAAAAAATAAATACGAATTATTATGATAATCGAGGTGGTAATTCGCCTTATAAAATCAAATATGTCCAAGAGTCACAAAAAATCGTTAGAGGCGGTTTAACAGCCAAAATTGCGAACCCCGAAGAAGTGAAGAAAATGATGCTGTTAAAGGCAATGAAAAAGACAAATCTTCCGTTAACCTTTGATACGGTAATCGGTGCCGGTACAAAAAATGATCATTTTTACAATATTCCGGCGAAGCGCTTAGGTTATCTTTACGCATATGCCCCTGCCATTAGTGAAAAAGGGAAGGTTACCTACGGAGAAGTCTATTTAATGCTAAAAGGAAATCGTAAATTTATTGTGATTAAAAACGTCACCTCGCAAGGAATTGGCGCGTGGATACCTGTAGAGGACTACGTTTCGTTTGGTTTTGTAGCCCCGGAAAGGCCAAGATAATCTCTATAGGATGAGAGGACTCCTATGCGTTCTATGCGGGAGTCTTTTTCTCCACAAGGAAGGCTTCGACAGCATCAGCATCGTACGAAGAAAAAGTGATAGCTTTTTCGAG
Source organism: Bacillus renqingensis (assembly GCF_016464375.1). Lineage (GTDB taxonomy): Bacteria > Bacillota > Bacilli > Bacillales > Cytobacillaceae > Neobacillus > Neobacillus renqingensis. Next base: position 13,082 of record NZ_JADDIU010000009.1, on the reverse strand, counting down.
GAGTCGCCAGCGGCTCGAGGTTATAAGTGGGTCCTCAAGAAGGCTAAAGAACAGCCTTCCAGCCGGCTCGTCCTGTGCTTGTTGCCGCTAGGCGGACACCTTAATTCATTGCCAAAACCGTGAAAATTAGATAGGATAAAAACGGTAATGAAAGGAGCGAAGGAGATGGGGAGCCCCACCTACGATAAAAATACACAAGTAAGTTTTTTAAAGCAACGTTTAAATATGTTCATTGACGTACTCGATGCAATTGATCCTGAAGATACGGATCTTGAAGATATTGATCGGTTAATTTCCATTCTTGATGAAATGGAATCAAAATGCCGCGAATTCAATAACCGCGAGGTGGAGAAGTCTGTTTAATGACAGGCTTCTTTTTTTCGCAGGCATCGCTGTAATCGATTGCAAGCTTATCCTTTAAATCAGTTGCTGATAGGAGTATAATGAACACTATCGAATAGTTGTAAAATTAAAAATAAAGTACGAAGTGGACAAGGGAAAGGGGAACAGATTCGTGAATATCGCAAAATTTGAAGACAGCATGTACAAGCTGATTGTTGAAACGTCTACAAAGCTTCCGAAAGACGTTCGCCGGGCAGTGAAGGCGGCAAAGGAAAAAGAAAATGCCGGTACAAGAGCGGCAATGAGCCTTGCAACGATAACGAACAATATCAAAATGGCGGACGAACAAGTGTCACCGATCTGTCAGGATACAGGGTTACCAACCTTTAAAATTAAAACACCTGTTGGGGTAAACCAGTTAGAACTAAAAGCAGCGATTAAAAAGGCGATTGTTCAGGCGACTAAGGATGGGAAATTACGACCAAATGCGGTTGATTCCCTAACAGGCAAAAACAGCGGTGATAACCTTGGGGAAGGTTTGCCTGTTATAAAATTTGAGCAATGGGAAAAAGACGAAATTGATGTTCAGTTAATTTTGAAAGGCGGCGGCTGTGAAAATAAAAATATTCAATACAGCCTGCCATGTGAACTAGAAGGACTAGGACGTGCCGGGCGCGACCTTGATGGCATTCGCAAATGTATCATGCATTCTGTTTACCAGGCTCAAGGTCAAGGCTGCAGTGCCGGATTCATCGGCGTTGGCATTGGCGGAGACCGTTCCTCAGGCTATGATTTAGCCAAGGAGCAATTATTCCGTCCTGTTGAAGATGTAAATCCAAATGAAGACCTGCGCAAGCTTGAAGAATATGTTATGGAAAATGCCAACAAACTTGGCATTGGCACAATGGGCTTCGGTGGTGAAGCGACTCTGTTAGGCTGTAAAATTGGTGTGATGCACCGGATTCCGGCCAGTTTCTATGTTTCCGTTGCCTATAACTGCTGGGCCTTCCGCCGCATGGGTGTGAGTATTGATGCTAAGACTGGTGAAATCCTTGAATGGGGATACCAAGATGGGGAGTTTATTGATTTTGCTACGAGTGAGGCAGAAAAAGAAACAGCAGCTGCCCGTTCAGAAGAAGTCATTTCTCTTCAAGCCCCCATTACAGAAGAACAGATTCGTTCGTTGAAAGTTGGCGATGTAGTGGAAATAAATGGTTTAATGTATACGGGCCGCGATGCGATTCATAAATATTTAATGGACAACGATGCACCGGTGGATTTAAATGGTCAAATCATTTACCACTGTGGTCCGGTTATGTTAAAGGATGAAGATGGTGTTTGGCATGTAAAGGCAGCCGGCCCGACGACAAGTATTCGTGAAGAGCCATACCAAGGCGACATCATGAAGAAATTTGGCATCCGCGCGGTGATTGGTAAAGGCGGTATGGGACCTCGTACCTTGGCGGCCTTGCAAGAGCATGGCGGCGTCTATTTGAACGCCATCGGCGGTGCAGCACAATATTATGCTGACTGTATCAAAGCGGTCGAAGGCGTAGACCTTACACAATTTGGTATCCCAGAAGCGATGTGGCACCTTCGTGTACAAGGCTTCCGTGCGGTCGTTACCATGGACTCACACGGAAACAGCCTTCATGCTGATGTCGAAAAGTCTTCTTTAGAAAAACTAGCACAATTTAAGGAACCGGTTTTTAAATAGGAGAAAGTAGGCTCGTTTCGGCGAGTCTTTTTTTTTGTAAAAATTGTAAATAAGGGTGGGGAATTTGTAGAAAGAGGCCTGAAAATTGTAGATAGAGCTATCTTTTTTGTAGAAATAAGCTATAGAAATTGAATGAATTCCATTAAGTACCAAAAATTGTAGATAGGAGCGGGAAAATTGTAGAAAGAGGCCTGGAAATTGTAGATAGAGCCGTCATTTTTGTAGAAAGGAGCTATAGAAATTGCGCAAATTCCAGTAAATTCTAAAAAATGTAGATAGGAGCAGAAAAATTGTAGAACGAGGCCTGGAAATTGTAGAGAGAGCCGTCATTTTTGTAGAAAGGAGCTATAGAAATTGTAAAAATTCCAGTAAGCACCAAAAATTGTGGATAGGAGCAGAAAAATTGTAGAAAGAGGCCCAGAGTTTGTAGATAGAGCCGTCATTTTCGTAGAAAGGAGCTATAGAAATTGCGCAAATTCCAGTAAATTCTAAAAAATGTAGATAGGAGCAGAAAAATTGTAGAAAGAGGCCCAGAATTTGTAGATAGAGCCGTCATTTTCGTAGAAAGGAGCTATAGAAATTGTAAAAACTCCAGTAAGTTCCAAAAATTGTAGAGAGGAGCGGGAAAATTGTAGAAAGAGGCCTGGAAATTGTAGATAGAGCCGTCATTTTTGTAGAAAGGAGCTATAGAAATTGTAAAAACTCCAGTAAGTTCCAAAAATTGTAGATAGGAGCGGGAAAATTGTAGAAAGAGGCCCAGAATTTGTAGATAGATCCACCATTTTTGTAGAAAGGAGATTCAAAAACCTAATTTTCAAACAAGAAAAGCTATAAGTTTAGACATAAAACGTTCATAAATTAAAAACGTGTTAATGGAAGGAATAACAACATTTCCGGAGAAATTAAACAGTAAAAAGATATTGAGGAGGAATTTTTTTGTTTGAAAAAGAAATTTTGCCCCCTAAACTGTTATTACAAGCCGAGGCAGTTGAAGGAAGATTACCAGAGAACCATCGTTCTATTCCTGGAATTAAAATGAAAATCAAATCGTTGAGATCTGGCTACAATGGCGAAAAGGCAATGAACTATTATCTACAGCAAATTCCTAATCAAAAGTATCACATTTTCCATGATCTTCGCCTGCCATATGGAAATGGGTTTTTCCAAATTGACGCCTTCCTTCTTTCGGAAAAACTTAACCTCATACTTGAAGGGAAAAATCACTCCGGGACACTCCATATTGAAAAAAATCAAATGATTCAAGTATTTAATGGTAATCGGGAAGTATATGAGAACCCTATTTCACAGGCAAATCGGCACAAACTATTATTAAATTACTTTCTTGAGCAATACCAAATTCCACCTATCCCAACTGAATTTTTTGTAGTAGTATCCAAACCGTCAACTGAGGTGATTATAAGCCCAGATTATTCAGAAGCTTATAAGAGGATTTATAAAGTAGGGGACTTATTAGAGATCATCGAAGCTACTCAAAAAAAATATAAACGGAACATTCTAAGTCAACAGACGATTGAAAATATAATCAGAATTCTTTTAAACAGTCATACCCCAAATGAATACGACATTCTAGAAATGTTTGCTGTTGATCCACTCGATATACTTACAGGGGTACATTGTCCTAACTGTTTACACCTCCCGATGATCTTTAACAGGATGAATTGGATTTGCCCACATTGCCATTTTGTCTCACACGATGCTTATCTTAAAGCTATAAATGACTATTTTTTAATTTATAATACCACCATTTCCAACGCTGAATTATGTAGATTCCTGCATATCCCCTCCCCAAGAACAGCAACTTACATTTTTTCTTTATTAAATTTCCCTTGTACTGGAACGAGAAAACATCGCATTTATCACAACCCTAACCACAATCTACCAATCATGTTTCCCCGAAAAAAACCAACACTATAAAAAAATAAGGGGGAACAAAGATGAAGAAATTTGCAATCTGCCTCATGGGAATGATGCTCTTATTGGGACCAAATGTTACATACGCAGTATCTAATCAACCGATTCACTGGGGGTTTAAAAAAGCAGTTAATGAACAGCCGCCAGATGCAGGTGCTCAATACAATGAGATTCTTGCCAAATACGGTGCTGTCTACAAAGGGGATCCTAGCACAAAAACTTTATATCTAACTTTTGATGCTGGTTATGAAAATGGCTTGATGCCCAAAATTCTTAAGGTGTTAAAAAAGGAAAAGGTTCCGGCAACTTTTTTTGTGACAGGGCATTTTTTAGAGTCAAAGCCGGAGCTGTCGAAACAGATTGTAAAAGAAGGCCATATCATCGGCAACCATTCGTGGAGTCATCCCGATTTCACCACAATGAATGAGGCAAAAATTCGTGAGGAGCTTGACAAGGTAAAGGTTAAAACCAAAGAGGTTACCGGGCAGAAAGAAATGAAATATTTACGCCCGCCACGCGGAATTTTTAGTGAAAGAACGCTGCAAATTGCGAAAGAAGAGGGTTACACTCATGTCTTCTGGTCGCTTGCCTTCGTCGATTGGAATATTAATCAGCAAAAAGGCTGGCAATACGCTTATGATAATATTATGAAGCAGATTCACCCTGGCTGTGTTCTGCTGTTACACTCTGTTTCAAAGGATAATGCCGATGCCCTTGAAAAAGCCATCCAGGACTTGAAAAGGAAAGGCTACGAATTCAAAAGCCTTGATCATTTAATGAAGAAAAAGGAAACCGGATTTCGTTGAAGTCCGGTTTTTCTTTTTCGAAAAATGATTTACACCATGACAAATAAAACATAAGATTATTTTGAGAATAACAATTATGTCATATACCTTTGGGGTGTTAGTACATGTCAATCTATTTTAAGGTTGTTTTATATCAAGTTCTGGTGATCCTCTTTCCTATCCTTGTCTATCATTTATTTTTTAATGAAAAAGAACGTGAACGGAGAAAGCCTTATTCAAAACTTACCATCATTTCCATCATTATCTTAATTCTTGCCATGTCTTTTCCAATTCAATTTAGAGGGATATGTATATGATTTCAGGATTATCCCGTTTATTATCTCATTCGTATATGGAGGAACTATTCCTGGTCTGATTACGGGAATTATTTTGTTGCTTATTCGATTTATGATGGGCGGGGAAGGATTTTATGTGGTTTTCGTGAATTATTCTCTCACCTGCGCAGTGCTGATTTTTATGGGAAATAAAATAGAATCCTTTCATAAAAAAAACAAACTTGTGTTTGTCAGTATCGTATTTTGGGCCAATACATTGATTGTTATACTTACTCTGCTTTTTAAGAACCAAAGTTCGCAAGTGAGTTTTATGCTGATATTTTATACGATTACATGGATTTGCTTGATGATGGTGGTATTAATAATTGAAAATATTAATCAGCAAATTGCCATCCGTGAAAAATTGCAAAGAGATGAAAAATTAAACGTGGTCAGTCAATTGGCAGCTTCAGTTGCCCATGAAGTTAGAAACCCATTAACAAGTGTTCGTGGCTTCCTACAATTGATGTCCGATGGGGAAAACCTGCTGGAATCACAGAAGTCTTATATTAAGATTGCCTTAAATGAATTAGACCATGCCCAATCTATCATAAATGATTATTTGTCTCTTGCCAAACCTCATACAGAGGAATTATCCTTTATCAATATTTCGGAAGAGGTTAAGAAAACAGTTGAACTGATGAAATCTTATTCCAATATCCAAAATATAACCATTGAATCAAATATTCAAGATTCGCTCTATATAAAAGGTAACAAAGGGGAAATGAAGCAGGTTTTAGTCAATATTATCAAAAATGGCATTGAAGCGATGAATACGGGAGGAATTCTTACTGTACACACATTTGAAAATGATGGTGTAATTTCCATTGAAATCATTGATAACGGCAAAGGCATGACCAAAAGCCAAGTGAAAAAACTAGGCACACCATTCTACACAACAAAAGAAAAAGGCACCGGTGTTGGGCTCACCATATCCTTTCAACTCATTCAAGCAATGAAAGGCAAAGTAACTGTCCAAAGCGAACCCGGAAAAGGCACAACCTTCACCATCCAATTTCCAAGTGCATAAATATCATGGTGTCAGGCACCACCCGTGGACATTTGTCCTCCTGGGGTGGACACTCCACTGCTGAAATTCGGTTTCTCTTTATTTCGTGCTATAATACGGTGATAATAAATAAAGCTTTTCTAAGAAAAGATCATTTGCTAGCTAAATTTGGAGTGAACGTTATGAAAACAGAGCATTCAATTAAACTCAAACCGAAGCAGACGTTTCCGTTGACGATTAAGCGGTTGGGGATTAATGGCGAAGGTGTCGGTTATTTTAAAAAACAAGTTGTCTTTGTGCCAGGAGCACTTCCAGGGGAAGAAGTAGTGGTAGAGGCCACAAAGATTCATCCTAAATATGCCGAAGCAAAGCTTAAAAAAATTCGCATCAAGTCGCCGCATCGAGTCAAGCCGCTTTGCCCTGTTTACGAACAATGCGGCGGCTGCCAGCTGCAGCATCTGGCCTACAATCAGCAGCTTAAGGAAAAACGCGATATCATCGTCCAGGCACTCGAACGTCATACGAATCTTAAGCTTGATACGCTAGATATCCGTGAAACAATTGGGATGGATGACCCATGGGGCTACCGCAATAAAAGCAGTTTTCAAGTTGCTGAAAAAAACGGCAAACTGCTGGCAGGACTATATGGCTTAAATTCCCATCAATTAATCAATATCGACCAATGTGCAGTTCAGCATTCCCAAACAAATGAAGCAACTGCTACGGTGAAGCAAATATTACAAGATCTACGCATTCCAATATATAATGAAAAAACGCGGAAAGGGGTCGTAAGGACGATTGTGACCCGTGTTGGCGTGCAAACCGGTGAACTCCAAGTTGTGTTAATCACATCGCAGAAACAGCTGCCCAAAAAGGAGCTCATACTAGAAGAAATCCACAAGCGGCTGCCAAATGTGAAGTCGATTGTGCAAAACATCAATGGTGAAAAAACGTCGCTGATTTTTGGTGAGGAAACATTCAAGCTTGCGGGTGAAGATTTTATCCAAGAAACATTAGGTGACCTGCAGTTTGAGCTGTCAGCACGAACCTTCTTTCAATTAAACCCGACTCAAACATTAAAACTTTATCATGAGGTGAAAAAAGCAGCCGGTCTGACGGGAACGGAAAAAGTAGTTGATGCCTATTGCGGTGTTGGAACCATCGGGTTATGGCTTGCAGATCAAGCAGCGGAAGTTCGTGGAATGGATGTAATTCCAGAATCGATTGAGGACGCCAAGAAAAACGCAAAGCGTCATCGGTTTACCAATACGAAATATGTTCCGGGAAAAGCAGAGGAAGTGTTGCCAAAGTGGGTGAAAAAAGGCTGGAAGCCAGATGTGGTTGTAGTCGATCCGCCAAGGACAGGCCTTGACAGCCAGCTGATCCAAACGATTTTACAGGTACAGCCTGAGAAGTTAATCTATGTTTCCTGTAATCCATCAACCTTAGCAAAAGATATTCAATCTTTAAGTTCTAAATTCAACGTGAACTATATCCAGCCGGTGGATATGTTCCCACAGACGGCGCACGTTGAGTGCGTCTCGCAGATAGTTAAAAAGGAAGCAGGAACCGATTAAGGTTCTTTGCTTCTATTCAAATCTTGGTAGGTTGAATCGATAGTGAATTACGGGTGTACTATCTTCTTTTACTTCGATACGACTAATTAATCGGTGCAACATTTCTGGTGTTAATTCGTCGAAATTCAGAAATTGAAGAAGCTCTTTTTTTAGCTTTTTAATACTTTCAAAAACCTGTTCACTTTCTGATGAGAATAGTAATTCACTTTTTTTCTCCACCAACATAGCTAATTCAGCATTGTCGGATTCAATTATTTCGAGATAATCATCTTGGGTTATTTGATCATCCGCCAACAGCTTAATGTACTTTCGTTTTCGGGCTTTAAGTACATCAATTTGTTTAGTATATTTTTCAGCTTTCCTTTGTAGTTTCGTTTTTGATTTTTCGGTCTTGCTTTGTAATTCTTTGATGTAATTCTCTTTGTTAATTTTTTCAATTAACATCTTTATGTCGGATATGATTGTATCGATAAGCAAACTTTCTTTAATATTATGTTTGCTACAGGCCTTTTTACCGTGCCTAGAATAACTACCGCAAATATATCCTTGTCTATTGGCTCGATACCACAAACCGGAGCCACAATCGGAACAGAAAAGAATATTAGTGAACAAATGTAGTTTTGGTGCAGTGATATATCTTTTTCTAAGCTTTACTTGGTGTTGCACCGCATCAAAAACGTCTCTCGGAATTATAGCCTCATGGGTGTTTGGAATTATAATTTGTTCCTCTTTAGGCTGAATTTTACGTTTCTTGTTTGTTACACTGACGGTGGCTGTTTTGGCTTGAACAAGATCACCTACATAATGAGGATTAGTTAGGATTAATCGCAGTGTGGTATCATGCCATTTGTCACTAGCATTTGACCTTCCTGACACCTGAGCAGGTGTTCTTATTCCTTCGTTATACAATCGTTTTGCAATACTTACACGTCCGGAACCAGCAAGGTATTCATCGTAAATCCTTTTAACGATACTAGGTGTTTCATCATTTCTTATAAAAAGCCTGCCATCCCTTAGTTCATATCCATATGGTGGAATGGAACCCCTGAATAGCCCTTTTGTGGCTCGGGATTTAACCGATTCCTTTACACGATTACTTGTGTTTTGTGATTCCTGCTCATACATCCAAGCATAAAGGCCAAACATATGTGTATTACCGGTCAAGGTATTTATGGCATTGTCTAACGTGATGATGTGAATTCCTTGGTTTTCACACAAGTTTTTAATTTGATAAGATAATTCACCGTTACGTGCTAATCGCGATAGTTCCTTGGCAAGAATAACATCGAATTTTTTAGCCTTAGCATCTTCAATCATCTTTTGGAGATTTTTTCGTTTGGATGTGGTACCCGTTTGTACATCCACATAGAAATTAAAGATATCCCAGCCTTTCTCTTCAATATGTCTGAAGAACAAATCTTGTTGATACTTTAATGATGCTTTCTGTTCTTCCTTATCAGTTGATACACGAATATAAACTGCACATCTCATTGTTTTTCAGGTCCTTTCAGCTTGTTTTTGAGATGTAACAGTGTTTACCTGATATCATTATTGACATTTAACAATATTTTATTATTGAATAGTAATATTGGATTGATTTATGGGTAGTTAATATAGCGGAAGGTTTTAAATTTGGGATAATTATATTTTAAGATGGAAGAATGATACGTTTGATTACAGCCAAAGAAATGTACCACTTGTGTCATCTTTTTTCCCAGTGATTGCCACAGAACTTACCACCTGTTGCCACCGTATTTACCAGTTGGGGGGTTAAAAAAATAACGTAGAAAAAAAAGCCTAATTCCTGCCTATCTTTAACAAGGAATTAGGCTTTTGATGTTCAAAAATCGCGCCCGTTTGTTTTAAATATACCCCTTCCAATTCCAACATAAGAATAAACCCCATTTTTATGGGAATTATAGTTTCAAAAAGGTGTTGAGCTAATGAATAAAATCTTACTATCCATATTCATTTTTACCTTTCTTTCACTTGGTTACAGCGAAATTATTACAGAAGCAAAAACGGAAACTGAGATAATACCCCAAAATCATCCCCCTAGCGTTATGGAAGAAGCATTTTTAAGGTATCTCGGTGAAACTATTCTTGACATAATGAGTAACCACAATGATAAACAGTTATTTACATCTAGCAGAATTGAAAAGATATCAAGGGACATTGCAAATGATTCATATGATGTCTCTTTAAGGGTGATTGGATTCGAAGGACCACTTAACCCACCATTTAAGCTAATTCGAATGACAATTCGTATACCGGGGGAGCAAAACACTAATTATAGCGTTTTGTCCTATTCCCATAGATTTATCTCTGACAAGGAATTTAAAAAGCTATCCAAGAATACAGTAGATTAATTATAGAAATTCTTCTGTTATCCGAACCAATACATTGCTATGCAGTAAAAGCGCCCGATTCTAGAATACCTAGACTTTAATCTCCAGCGGCTTCAGCATCTGCTTTTGTCATATGAACAGTACCAAATGGGTGGTTAGGCGGTCCATAAATGGAGTAAAGCTTTAACGGCGTATTACCTGTATTGGTTACATTATGCCATGTACCAGAAGGTACCATAATGGCAAAATCGTCACCTACATATTTTTCAAAGTCCAAATTATTTTTCTCCTTACCCATTTGAACAAGTCCTTGACCTTCCTCAATACGTAAAAATTGATCAACGTTATGATGAATTTCAAGACCTATATCTTCTCCAACATTAATACTCATTAAAGTCACTTGTAAATGCTTTCCAGTCCATATAGTGTCACGGTAAGTGTTATTTTGTTTGGCAGCTTGATTGATATTTATTACAAAAGGGTTATCTCCCTGATCTTTTAATATGGGATTACTAATATCCCTTTGAATATTTGGATGTGGAGAAAATTGGTTACCATAGCCCTCTGTATTTGGCATATCCCAATAACCGGGATCCCAAATATAATTTAAATTACGCATTGGTACATAACCGTAATAAGGGTTTAGGTGAGGATACATATAATAAAAGTTATTCATTGTGATATACCTCCAGAGATACATGATTATACCCCCATCATATGTCTCGAACACTTATAAGGTGATTATCCTTTTTTTCGTTATCGGGCCGTTTGTTGTTACGGCTCTTATTGAAACCAATCAAATTAGTACAACAAGCATAAAAGTTTATAACTGAATATACGTATGGCTTTTTACTTTTTAATCATTTAGAAAATGTGAGGTGGTAATCACCTGTCATTTACTGGTGCATTTCGTATCATTCAGTGGCTGTAATCATACGTTTAATAAAAATAGCACCCAGTACCCTCTGATCGACTAAATTTGTAGGGTACTAGGCAACTAACATGATTCTCCTGATCCGAAGAGAATCCCACCTGAACAACTTTATAATTATTGACGTGTTATTGGTTTTTATACTTAGTAAAAATCATCTGTTACTTTAATTGGGGGAAATAGTATCAGAAGGCTTTATTGCTTTTTAATTAATTCATCTACTGCGTTAAGAATGTCGTCAGTTGCACGTATACCATCTTCACTGCGGGTTCTTATTTGAAAGTAATTTAGATTTCTTGGAAGTGGATCATCCTCAAGGATAATCACTAAGCATTTTGAATCAAGGTTATCAATAAATGAATTTATTTCATTGTATTTATTTCCGGTATTTTTGGTAAAATGGATATCGTTTTCACTTATATCAATATTATAAATCTCAATAAGCATATGTTTTATTTCAGATTTGGTTAATTCATATTTCCAGTTACTTGAGATGACCAATGAAAATGAATATTTGTTCCTAATAATTTTAATAAGTTGATTTAATGTGTTTATACATTTATCGTCAAATTCCATTCCCTCATGAAATTCTGAGAAACTGGAGAACTTTGTGACCATTACACCGTCAAAGTCTAAAAACAAATACACTTTTCTCATATAATCCCTACTAACTTTAAGAATGATAATTACAGATAAATATTAACATATAACTCATTTACATATATAACATAGATTGGACTATACAGTTGATTGCAATGATGTTGTACCGCCCTCGACCCATTTTACTAATGAATGACAGTTGTATAACATACCATACCTTGTGGATTTTCAATAAGTTTAGGGTCTTCCATAAACTGGCCATATTTTGAACACGATTATTTAAGGTGGAAGCTATATTTTGAATTTATAAATAAACTATTGCCTATGGTATAATTTAATATATTAGGAGATTTTAGGAGAATATCACATTTTGTTGTATATATTGATATGGGAGGGAGTTATTAATGAGCGATGAACAAAAGGCTATCTCAGCCTTAATGGATTTTTTACGTGATGAAAGTAATAGGATATTGTTGATAAGAGGATATGATAATGATGCTAAGTTAAGGGTAGTTCTCTCTTGTTTGAATAGGGAGTTTGATAAGGGGATCATAAGAACAGGTTCTATGTCCGATATATCAGATCATATTAATCGAGCTTTTAACAAAGAATTGTTACCCTATACAGTTAAGTCAACAACTACATATAAATTAGGAAGAATGACTGTTAATATAAATAGTTATGTGACTCATACAAAATCAAATCCCAGTGGTAATGAAAATACTTTCACAATATTTCATCCAGTGCAAACAGTTCTTGATAATCCTAAAAGATTTGGAAAGTTCCTTTGTGATTTAAAAAATAATAGATCTAGGAAAATTATACTAATTACTACAAACGAGTGGGGAATAAGAGAATGGGATATTGAAAATTATGTGGATCAAGTGTTTTTTTATAGCGTAGAAAACGACAATCTGGAGCTATGGGTGTTGCTGCGGGAATGACCTTGGATAAGCAAGTCATGGTTATCAAAATGTTTAATAATCGTGAGGACGACTGACCTATCTAGATACGCTCTTGCCGGATGATTGGGACACGATGTCTTTGTACGAGCGTAGAAATTTCCTTGGCGGTAGCGAATTTGGCGGCGGCACCCGTGTTGGAACAGTAAAAAGGACCCTTGTTTGTAATATGGAAATTTGGTGTGAGTGTTTCGGTAAAGAGGCATCATTGCTAAAGCCTTCAGATTCCTATGCCATCGGTGCCATTATGAGAAAGATCAGTGAGTGGAACAAGTACACTGGGAACAAGAATGGTGTTGTAACGTTTCCTGTCTACGGAAAGCAACGAGCTTATTCCCGAGTCGAGGAACAACGCTAAGTTGTATCTTACCTTGTTCCCATACTTGTTATTTCCCTAAAGTTAGTAATGAAAAGGAAAATCAACGGTTCGGAACAAGTGGAACAAGAAGTAACCTATTTATTTATAAATAATAAAAAGAAGTAATAGTAGCCTTGCATACACGCATACACGCGCGTATAGGAAAATTGGGTCAAAGTTGTTTTC
>NZ_JADDIU010000089.1 GCF_016464375.1 Bacillus renqingensis | reverse complement strand
TGACGTTTTTGTTTGTTTAGTTTTCAAAGAACAATCATCATCGCTAAGAGCGACCTTTAAAATATAACATAAAAAAAAGCATTATGTCAACACTTTATTTTTTCAACCGTCAACCACGAAAACTATTAATTGTTTCGCAGCGACGGTTACTAATATACCAAGAATTTTATTATCGGTCAATACTTTTTTAGAATTATTTTTTATTCACGCGGTAACATCTATGGAAAACTCCTTGACCTTTTGTCTCAATATTGACGATTTCTACTAAATGTTTATCTATTAAGTATTCAAGTAAGACCGGCATATCAACTGAGTATGGTTTTAATTCTTTTTCATTCATCATATCATTATACATCCAACATTCTTTCGAACTAAGGACGTCAATTAAATGAGCTGAACCGATTGCCATTCTTGAATGAATCATAAACTCACTGGCAAGGAACAACAGTTCAAGTCTTTGTTCAAGTGTCTCTTCACTATTAACAAGCTCCTCATATAATTTATAAATTTCAGGCTCAATTTGTTTCACTTGATGCCATACGGTCAGTTCAGGATGCAGCCCATTTTCAATCACAGCTAATCTTGCAAGATGATGCAAAGAATGAACAACGTGATTGTATGCATCTATATATTGTTTGTTTTCAAATAGCGTTTTTCCATCGACAAAACGGCGAATTAATTTTGCAAATTCCAAGCCCATTTTCACTTTTCGGCCATTAAACGGAAATTCTTGAAGTTCCGTTTTTAAATTGGCAACATATTCATTCCTATCGAAAATAATTTTAGCGTGATACAGCCATTCGAATATTTTACGGTTCGTACCTAATAAGAGCCATTCCTCAAGCTGATCCTCTGAAACAACATGCATAGCCGCTTTTTTTTCCTCGAAAGTATAATGTTTTATAAATAATGGCTGATCCGCCTCTTTCACGATAATTAACAGAATGACATCAAATGAATCTGTCGTAAGCGTTGTTTTTTCCTTCTTTTCTACCAATAAAACTCCTAAGGTATTTAATTGGCTTGCCCTTTCTTGATAAATGGGCCGAAGAATGTCTTCCATTTATCTTTACCTCCATTTTTCTCGATAGCAATATATGTTCGACAGTTATGATAAATCTCCTTCTAAAATTTAAGACAATATTCGACATCCTTCAATCTAACTCCTTTTTTCTCTTTTAAAATAATTATGGTATAGTTTTTTTAGGAGGAGTGAATATGGCAAAATACTCAAGTAAGATTAATAAAATTCGTACCTTTGCACTTTCTTTAATCTTTATTGGTTTTATCGTTATGTATGTCGGTATCTTTTTTCGTACTTCACCAATTATTATGACCATTTTTATGATTTTGGGACTTCTATTTATTATTGCAAGTACGGTTGTTTATTTCTGGATTGGGATGCTTTCGACCAAGACGATTCAGGTAATTTGCCCTAACTGCGGAAAAACAACGAAAATGCTAGGCAAAGTAGATATGTGTATGTATTGCCGAGAGCCACTGACGCTTGATCCAAAGCTTGAGGGAAAAGAGTTTGATGAAAAATATAATAAGAGGTCGTACAACAAATAAAAGGCGACTTAACCATATGGTTTTTATTCCCATAATGGTTAAGTCACCATTTTAAGTGAAAAGACATTAATGCACTTCTTTTTCAGCACAATCAGGACATGTCCCGTAAATCTCCATGCGGTGGTTGTCAACCTTGAAGCCAGTTACATGCGAAGCCAGATGCTCTACCTCATCTAAACCAGGATAATGAAAATCAACAATTTTGCCACAATGCTGACAGATGACATGATAGTGGTGGGTTGTAATAAAATCAAACCTGCTCGAGGCATCGCCAAAGGTTAATTCCTTAACAAGACCAACTTCACGAAATACTCGTAAATTATTGTAAACTGTTGCCACACTCATGTTTGGGAATTTTCCTTCTAGAGCTTTATAAATTTCATCTGCAGTGGGATGTGACATCGAGTTTATTAAATATTCAAGTATCGCATGACGTTGCGGAGTAATCCTTACTCCTGTATCCTTAAGGGTATCCAACGCTTCTTTTAACTGATTCATCGCCATGCACCTCTTTTCTAAAACATATTATTAAATTATAATTGTTATAATTAGTTTACTCATTATTTAGTACTTTTGTCAATATTGTAATATCGCAAACGCAACAAATGAAACGGTTTGTTTGTATTTTATGTTAAACTTCCTCAAATATTTCTTTTCATCGGAAATTTCACTTCTTAATATGTAGCTTATTTTAGACATAAAAAAGGGGTCCAATAATGGACCCAAAATTTATCTGAGGAGGTATGCCCTAATAAAATGATATTCAAATCACCCTTTATTGCATTGGACAAAAGCCTTTTATCTTAAAAATAGGCAAAAAAGCTCAAAGTTCTTTACGAATGTAGGTTAACGCTTCCTCGACATGCCCTTTTACCTGTACTTTTCTCCATTCCTTTACGAGAGTACCTTCTTTATCAATAATAAAAGTCGATCGCTCAATCCCCATATATTCCTTGCCAAAGTTCTTCTTCAGCTTCCAAACTCCGTAGCTTTTCGCAACTTGATGATCAGTGTCAGCAAGCAGCAGGAATGGCAGTCCGTATTTATCCACAAACTTTTTGTGCCGGTCTACCGGGTCCGGACTAACGCCTAAGATAATCGCATTTACATCATGAAATTGTTCGAATTGATCTCTGAAATCGCAAGCCTCTGTTGTACACCCTGGAGTCATATCCTTTGGATAAAAGTAAAGGACGACGTTTTTCCCTTTTAAATTCGATAATGTTACCGACTCTCCATTATGTGCTTCCAAAGTAAAATCAGGTGCTTGTTGCCCTATTTCAATTGTCATCTTATTTCACTCCATTTTGAAATATATTCCTATCCATAGCCTAACCAAAGTAGTGAAGTAAAACAACTTTCCTGCCTTAAAAAGGTTTATTTTTCCCGTTGATACATCACCTTTGCGACAAAAGCCGCAGGTAAAGTATAGCCGATTAGCGCTTCTGTCACAGCAATAAATCGGCCAATTCCATGTGGGATAACATCGCCGTTTCCTACAGAAAATAGCATCATCGCACTAAAGTAAAAGCTTGTCTCAAAAATATTGTATTGATTTTCTTGATGTGCTTCGGCAAGGACAGATATTCCCATAAATTGCAGGATTAAATAAATAAGCCCAAATCCAATGATAACGGTTGTGTAAACCGTACATAAATAAAAGAAATTATCAACTGACACTAATTTCCCTTTAATCGTGTTTGGAATAAACAAGGTTCGGATACTCATAAAAATACAAAACAAAACAATTGGCAGCAAGAAAATAATCACCACGATCACCTCTTAACCTCACAGGTAGATACTCTATATCTATGCGAGCTTGGACAATAAAATATCAAAAAGAGCAAAGGTGTCAGGCACCATGTGAAAATTTCACATGGTGCCTGACACCCACTTATTAGTTCCCAGCCCCGCGGTATTTTTTTACCCCTTGATTCCATAAGATGATCGATAGGCTGAAGAAGGCGATGCCGATTGCGGGTGTTAAAAACGAGTACCAATACCATTCTTTTTTTCCTAGAAAGAAGGAGGCAGGATAGACGCCGACAAAAGCAAATGGTAAAATCCATGTTAGTACAAAGCGGATTAATTTATTATAAATATTGACCGGATAGCGACCATAATTGCTGATGTTGTACATCATCGGTATGATTGATGTTTTGGCATCCGCCCAAAAACTGATGCAGGCAAGCATAACAAAGATCCCGCCATACACTAGGGCACCCCCGATGACAAAAACAATAAATAAAAACGGATCATACCACGAAAGTGTCAGTCCAAGCTGGCTGCCGCCATAAATCATCACGGCAATTCCGGTAACTGCTCCTAATAATGACTCCAGTTCAATCCGCTCTAAGATAATTTGAAAAAGGCTGTGGATCGGTCTTGTTAAGATCCGGTCCAACTCCCCCTTCACAATATAGCGCTCATTAAAGTCCCATATGTTAAAAAACGCAGAAAAAACGGCATAAGGTACGAGGAAAAAGCCATAAATGAAAATGATTTCATCCCTGCTCCAGCCGCCAAGTAAATCTGTATGACCAAAAACAACTAAAATAAAGATCAGATTAATCGCCTGCGACAGTAAATCAGATAAAAATTCCACAAGCAAATCAGCCCGATACTGAAGCCTAGTTTTTACATATTGAGAGATATATTGAAAAAACATCGATACATAAAACACGGTTTATCCCCCTTGAATGACCAGCTGTTTCTTGGCGATATACCAGAGCAATTGGATCGGCAGGATTAAAATAATCACCCAAAAAAACTGCTGACCGATTGCTGTCATTGCTTCTCGGTGTGTAAAGGCTTGCGTGAAAATCATACTCGGCACATAGCTAATGCCTTGAAACGGCAGAAATTTCATAATAGATTGGACCGACTCGGGAAAGAAACTAATCGGCAGAAGCAGCCCTGAAAATAAATCAATAATTACTCGTTTAGCGCGAATTAAACCGGCATTATTAAATAAGAAAAAGGTTGTAATCCCGGTTAATAGATTCAGCTGCGTATTAATAAAAAAGCTTAAAAAGGTGGAAAAGGCAAATAAACTCCAGACACGTAAATCCCAAGTAAATTGAATTGGAAAAATAAAATACACAATCACAAGTCCGGGTAATGAGAAAAAGAATAAGCGAAAGATTCCTTCTCCGAGCCCCTGCATCGTTTTCATCCCTAAATAATTATAAGGCCTAATCAGCTCAACCGCGACTTTCCCTTCCATAATCTCCATCGCCATTTCCCTGTCGAGATTGTTGAAATAAAACGCCCGGGCCATCCAGGAGATTGCCACATAGGTTGTCATTTGCGTGACAGACAGCCCTTGGATTTGCTCTTTGCCTCCGTAGATAGCCTGCCATAAAAAATAATAGGCGCCAATATTAATGCTATAGATTAGAATTCCTGTGTAGTAGTTCGTCCGATAAGCGAGCATCATCAAAAAGCGGATTCGAATCATTTCTACGTATTTATCCAACTTCGACTGCACCCTTTTCATAAATATTGCGAATGATTTCTTCCGTTGAGGTCTCATTAATCTTAATGTCCTTTATTTTAAAAGCCGCCACCACTGTCGCGATCACCTGAGAAATCAATAGATCATCACTGTCGACATTCGCGATAAACACCTGGTCCTTTTCATCGAGCTCCCATTTAACCGGCATCCCGCTGGTTACCTTCCTCACAGCCGAAAGGTCCACGTTTTCAAGAAACTGAAAATGCAGCTCTTTTCCGTCCGCAAGGTTTTCCTTTAAGTCATGTAAGGCACCATCGTAAATAACCTTTCCTTCATCAAGCATGATGACTCGTTCACACAATGCCTCAATATCGGACAAGTCATGTGTAGTTAGGAGAATCGTAGTCTTATATTTCTCATTGATTTCCCTTAAAAATTCGCGGATTTTCAGCTTTACAAGCACATCAAGACCAATGGTCGGTTCATCCAAAAACAACAGCGGCGGGTTATGGATAAGCGCTGCTGCCAACTCGCACCTCATCCTTTGACCGAGAGAAAGCTTACGGACAGGCTTATCTAAAAGCGGCTCAATATCAAGCGTTCGAATGACATGCTGCATATGATCGTCGTATTGTTCATCAGTTACTTTATAGACTTTTTTCAGCAGCCGAAATGATTCTTGAACGGCAATATCCCACCATAACTGGGAACGTTGTCCGAAAACAACACCAATCGTCCGAACAAACTTCTCCCGTTCTTTATGGGGGTTCATCCCATTAACCTGGATATGCCCTGAGGTTGGAGTTAAGATTCCTGTCAGCATTTTAATCGTTGTGGATTTCCCTGCCCCATTTTCTCCAATATAACCAACCATTTCTCCTTGTTTGACAGAAAAATTAATATCAGTAGAGTAGAAAACAGGAATTAGATATTGCCTTC
>NZ_JADDIU010000088.1 GCF_016464375.1 Bacillus renqingensis | reverse complement strand
ATGAAGGACAAAACATCTGGGAAACCCGATCAAAATGTCTTTCATAAGCACTTTTATGAGAGAAGTCTTTAGTTGTACTGATTAGTTAGCAAGAATCTCACTCATAATAGGTCCATTGGTGAACTCCGACCATTTTAAAATGCTTCCCAAGTATCCTGCTTATTCGCTTCCTACAATCAATCACCCTGCACCAATCAAACACTAGATTAGTTGTAATCTTCAACTCCGGGAAAAGCATCTTCAACTCCATAACACTTCGCAACACAGCGGACTCAACACTTTCAACATGACCACAATTTCCGCAAACACAGTTCCATCCATGTACCGAAATCGAAAATGAATGGCATATTCCACAAGTAATCCCTTTTCGCACCCCCTGATATGTATAGGGAGGAAGCTGGGCGTAAGGGTCTTCTTCTACATGAAGTGAAATTAATTTATCAGTTAATATCTCATGCTTTCGATCCAGTTTAGAGGGGAGTAGGTTTAAATTATGAACATAACGATGAACCTGTGTTGGAAAAATAATTGGCGCATCAAGGGGAACTTGATAGCAGGTGAATTCGGGATGCGCTTCGTTCCAACTGGACGATCGGGTCTTTGCGTTCCACACCATTTATCGAATAGAATCTTCCATTTTTATAATAGTAATCGCCTTCAAAGTTTTTCACTTCGTTCAGGTACAAGGTTTGCTCCATGGTAATCAATGAATCAATTTGAAAGTGGGTATTGTTGAATTCAAACCGTAGCCCATTTAGTATATAACAGTTACATGTAAGCTTTTCTGTTAAAGAATTAAACATCACCTCGCCCTCATAGCCCTTTTTAAGCCTTAAAAAGTAAAGCTTGTCGTTTTTAAGCAAATCCAAGCGGTTGTTCAGGAATTCAAAAAGAATTAACTTAGTAGGTTTACTAAGCGACCTTTTAATCATTCGTCTCCACATCCTTTCGTCATTTGTTGCCTTCCAAATTCATTTTATAAAATAACCTCATTAAAACCGACCAAAATAATGAATTCTTTGTTAACATTTTAAAATAGTAAACAGTCTATTGATCCTGAGGTTAATGAAAATTAATTTGAAAAATATATTGACAAATAGTAAATAATATGTTAAAATAAAAATTTTATTGACAATAAATTAACTTTCCCTTACTATTAACTCCTGGCTGTTATAAGCTGGGAGTTTTTCTATTCAAAGGGGGAGTTTTTTTGGAAAAGAGTCTAACTGCATTAGTGAGCTGCTTTGCCAGAGGATATCATGCATCGAAATGTCTAAAGCCCATTTTCTATGATGATGTGGCTAATTCTCTTTTGCATGAGAAAGAAAAACAAATGATTGGTTTGAATTGGGCCAATGCCATTAGCTTCTTTGACAAGGAAAAGGGGCAGACCCTGAAGACTATTGATGAGAAATTGGAGTGGGTCATGAATACTCAGACGATTCCTCAACTAGTAAGCCGGTCAAGATATGCTGAGGAGGCTCTCATGTCGGCCATCAACCGGGGCTTTAGGCAGTATGTCATTCTAGGTGCCGGCTTTGACACGTTTGCCTTTCGTCAGGAAAACCTTCCATCTGACTTTACCATCTATGAAGTAGATCACCCTGCAACCCAAGCCTTTAAACAAAACCGCCTTCAAGAAATGGGGATGGAAATCCCTCATAACGTAAAATTTGTTCCTGTTGATTTTAAAACGGATTCTCTTTGTGACGCATTAAAGAAAAGCGGCTTTGACGAACAAAAGTATAGCTTTTTTAGCTTGTTGGGTGTTGTGATGTACCTAAAGAAAGCGGATTTTTTTCAGCTTTTGTCTGATATTTCAGTTTTAGCGATAAACGGAAGTTCTTTCGTATTTGATTACCTTGATACAGCAGCTCTTATTGAGGAAACGGCGGCAAAGAAAATGACCCAGATGCGGCAAATTACCGCCCGTTCCGGTGAACCGATTATTACCGGTTTTGATCCATTTGAACTGGATCGAGAACTCCAGGATTGCGGTATGTTATTGTACGAAAATCTAGCGCCGGCCAATATTGAAGAATTGTATTTTTCCGATCGTATAGATGGATTACACGCTTTCGACCATTTTCATTTTGCTCACCTGGTGGTTCATAAATCATCGTAGCGGTATGGTAACGTCTATTGTCTATGGCTATTTATCAATGAGCGTTAGTGTAGAACAGGAAAAAGAAATCAAAAGCCCTAATCGATCATTTATTGTAAGTATCGTAGTCGTTACGGCCATTGTGGCAGTTATTGGCTACCTCACAGCCATTACACCCAACTTTAGCTGGAAAGACGGCCTATTATTAGCAGTCATTTTATTTATCTGTGGTTTTATACCATCCTATTATATATACCGTTTAAGGCAGAAGAAGGAAGAGGATGCAGATGATGAATGAATATTAGGGTTAGGGTCAGTCCAGGAAAGCTGTTGGTCATCCAAATTTGGATGGCCTTTTCTAATTTAAAGAAAAGCTATGGTAATAGAAATACCAAAGCTGCTCTAGTTTAATGGATATTTGGTTAGGGTGAGGGAAATATCGCTGGTTTAAACCTCTCATCAATTTTTACCCTTATCAAACAATATAAGTGAGCTTTGGTTTCTAAAAAATTACCCTTGGACATACTGTATAATAAGTATATTCATTGGAGTGATAATATTGGGAAAATTAGCAGATCTTTGTTGGGAGGGCCTAACATTACAGTATGTTTCCAATAAAAAAATTGTCGTCCCTTATCTTATGTTTGTTTTGATGGCGTTATTATTTGAATTGTTTTTAATCGTCTTATTTATTGGAACGGCTTATTGGACCTATTCTTTCGGTGTTAAGCCGAATTTTGAGTTCTTTGTTGGTGGCGGGGTTTTAGTTTTGATGATGGTGATGACGGTGAATGTTTTGGTAGAGGTAAGGAAAAAGAAAGTTTTATAAAGATCCTTTATAGAGCGGATGAATCGATCATAGATTTAGTAAAAAAATGTCCACCCCCTTTTTTGAAACATTTGAAGATGGTATAATTTATTGGATTGTGTTTTACTAGATATGGCTGTTAAAAATCAAATGAGGGGAAATGTTGATGTCTATTTCGCAATTAAATATAGAAGTTTTTCGTTCCATCAATGATGTCGGAAAAACATATCATTCGCTAGAACCAATTGCTGTCTTTCTGGCAGAGTATATGGTGTATGCGTTAATGTTGGGGATGATCATTTATTGGTTTACACGCACCACGAAAAATCGGATGATGATGATTCAGAGTGTCTTTGCTGTTATTCTCGCAGAAATCCTTGGGAAAATTGCAGGAACCTTCTATTCCCATTATCAGCCGTTTGCCGAGCTGCCTAATGTAAATAAGCTTGTAGAACACGAAATCGATAATGCGTTCCCGAGTGATCACTCCATTATATTTTTTACAATCTGTATTACCATTTGGCTCGTACGGAAAAGAGAAGGATGGATTTGGCTGGCAGTAGCATTTGCTGTAGCCATCTCCCGCATCATGGTTGGCGTCCACTATCCTGGGGATGTCCTCACTGGCGCCCTAATAGGATTAATCTCAGCTTTAATCATACAGTGGCTCGTACCAAAGCTAACCTTCTTAAAAAGCCTGCTCAGCCAATACGAAAAAATCGAACAAAAGATACTCCCAGTGAAACCAAAATCAGAAAACAAATACAAAAACTTCTAACTGTTTGGTGTCAGGCACCATGTGAATTTTTCACATGGTGCCTGACACCAATTTTTTTTAACCATTTTTCCAATATGTTCTTCCTTTTATGATACTAAAGTGATATCATAATGATATGAATTAGATATTATTGTACAGGAGAGTGGCGCGGATGAAGGAGAAAGATATGTTTAAGGTCAATGGATTTCTAGGGATTGTATTGTTCTTATTGCTGGGGGCGGCAACAGTATTGGCAATCATACAATTCGACTCAAATGGAAACTATTTACTATTAGTTCTTGGGATTCTATGCGGTTTAGTGATGTTTCTACTTCTTACAGGTCTCACGATTGTCCAACCGAATCAGGCGAAGGTATTTACCTTATTTGGGCGTTATCTTGGCATAATCAAGCATGAAGGGTTCTATTTAACGATTCCTTTAACGGTAAGAAGAACGGTTTCCCTTAGGGTAATCAACTTTAACAGCGATAAATTGAAGGTAAATGATTTGGAAGGTAATCCTATCGAAATAGCTGCAGTTGTCGTATATAAGGTCTTTGATTCCGCAAAAGCTGTTTTCGATGTAGAAGATTATAAGGAGTTTGTGCATACTCAAAGTGAAACAGGACTGCGTCATATTGCGAGTCAATACCCTTATGATAATGTGAATAATGATTTCGAAATCTCATTACGTCAACATTCAGATGAGGTCGGGGATGTATTGACAAAGGATTTGCAAAAGCGGTTGGAACTTGCTGGAGTAGAAATTATTGAAGCTCGTATCATGCATTTAGCCTATTCAAGTGAAATTGCTTCAGCAATGTTACAAAGACAGCAGGCCCAAGCTGTATTAGCTGCAAGAAAAGTAATTGTTGACGGGGCGGTAACGATGGTCAAATCGGCAATTGACCAATTGAAGGAAGAAGGAATTGTAGAGCTTGATGAAGAAAAGAAAGCGCAAATGGTGAATAACTTGATGGTTGCAATCGTAGCAGAGAAAGGGAGCCAGCCTGTAATCAATACAGGAACGATTTACTAAGGTTGTGATATAGTGGCCGAAAAAAAGCGATTTTTACTGCGTGTTGATCAGAAGATATATGATGCATTGGAAAAATGGGCAGAGGATGAATTCCGCAGTGTAAATGCGCAAATTGAGTTAATCATAAAAAAAGCGTTAAAAGAATCGGGAAGATTAAAAAACTCGGGAACATCCCAAAAAGAAAAGTAAGATTAAGGTAATTGGTGTCAGGCACCATGTGAATTTTTCACATGGTGCCTGACACCAATTTACATTAAAATTGAAAGCGAATAAATGTTGTGCTATAGTAAAGGTGTGTTTTAGTGACTGGAAAACTAAATTAGTCAAAAAGGAGGGAGGTCGTGTGGCCCCTAATCGTAGAAGGTTGATTGTGGAAGCAGCGACGAAGTCTTTTTCATTGTTTGGCTATAAAGCGACAACCATGGACCAGGTGGCAAGGCTAGCCAATGTCGGAAAGGGAACTATTTATACCTTTTTTAAAAATAAGGAAGAGCTGTTTGAGGAAATTATTTCCTCATTGGTAAAAGAAATGATCGCCGAAGCGGATGCGGCGATTCAGCCGGGGCAGCCCGTAACAAAAAATGTTCACGATGCATTATATCGCTTATTGGAATTTCGTTCCAAACACCAGTTGATGATTAAGCTGGTACAGGAGGAAGCAGAAATGGGAACGGTGGCGGTTTCCGATATGCTCCAGCACGTGGAAAATGAGATTATCGCTTATTTAAGGGGAAAACTTGAAGCTGCAATTGAAAAGAAAGCCATTCCACCGATGAATACCGAATTGACAAGCTTTTTGCTGTTAAAAATGTATATCGCACTTGTATCCGATTGGGAAAGAAACCATGAGCCATTAACTTCGGAGCAAATTGCACAAACTATGAAGGTGTTCCTGCTTAAAGGGATACCGGATTGATTGCCTGATTAGGCAGCGGGAAGGCTCTACCCCCCTTGAAACAGGAGGACAGGAGCAGGGGACTACACTACTATATGGAAAACGGTAAATTACCCCTCATAAGAGCCTTCAAACCTCAACGTTTGTTTTGTAAGTTCTCCTGTGCCATCTTAACGAGTTCACGGACCATGCTGCCGCCAAGTCTGCCGCCAACTTTTCCGGCTTGTTCAGAAGTAAGCTGCCCGTTGTAGCCCTTTTTCAACGGTACACCGACCTCCTCGGCGGCTTCAAACTTCGCCGCTTCAGGGTTCTCTGACTGAACAACTTGAGCCTTTAACTGATCTAATCCTTTTCTGGCCTCAGGGACAAGTATTTTATTTCTTCTCGGCATTCAAAATCCCTCCTTCCCCTTTAGGATACCCAGAGTAAAAAAAATCATCAGCAATGACTGGATAAATCGTTTGACATTCAGTATAATAACTGGTAACCGAGTATGACGAAAAATCAATGAAAAAGAGAGTAGTTATCTAGGATGTTCTAGCGAGTCAGGGATGGTGGAAGCCTGATACGGACGAGATAATGAACCGCACTTTTGAGATGCGAGCCTGAAACGAACGGTCCCGCCGGAGAACACTCCGTTATCAAAATAAGCTGGTTCATATTGAACAATTAGAGTGGTACCGCGGGAATGATAAACTCTCGTCTCTTTCTATAGAGACGGGAGTTTTTTGCTTTTGGCGTGCCCAGCAAGCCGTTAATTGCTAATTGGTG
>NZ_JADDIU010000087.1 GCF_016464375.1 Bacillus renqingensis | reverse complement strand
GAGATTTTAAACTAAACACTAAATAGCGAGGAAGCTTTATTTAGAATGGTTCGGATTCTGGAAGTGTCAAGCAAATCAAGTGAAGATAGATAGTTATTTTCGGAAAAACCACTATTTTGCTAAGTCAATTACGTTAACGAATTTTGGTGCAAAAATGATTCCGATTCTTTTAATTGAGCGTAACTTAAATTTATGGAATATCGCACTGAGGCGTGAAACAGGAGAAATTAATCCTATTCCTGGTTCGAAATTGGAAGACATGATGTTTGGAGATATACCACCGGGATTAGTGAATGCCTTGTACGATAGGATGAAATTGGATCAGAGTGCACAGTCATTTTTTCAGCCGTTCGTGGCGCTTTTTCCAAATGAGAAGTTGAAGCGGGCGTTGCCGAGAGATACGAGAAAATTCATCGATGGCATCTATACCTTTAAGGTTTACTTTTCGAATTCCGTGTGGCGAAAGATTGTTACATCAGGGAAGCATACAATGGACGATTTGCACGGTATGATTTTAAAGGCCTTTGATTTTGATGAAGATCATCTCTATTCTTTTTTTATGGATGGAATAAAATGGTCGGATGATTGTATTGTTTCCCCATACGATGATTATGTTCACCCTAATGCTGATAAGGTTAAAATTGGTGAAGTAGGTTTTAGCTTAAAACAGCGGTTCTTATATTTATATGATTATGGTGATGAATGGACATTCGTGGTGGAAGTGGATCATATAGAGGAAATTGATTCGGTTCCGTTTCAGCCATATGTAAAGGAGGGAAATGGAGAATCACCCGATCAGTATGACTATTATTATGAGGACTAAACGTTAGATAAATCGTAATAGGAACTAATCGCCTTATTAATTCCAGAGGGAGAGGCGAAAAGTATTTGTGCCTTTTAGAGTTTTCCTTGAAAAGTAAGATAGTAATCAGAAGAGGATCACCCTTTATTGATTTGAAGTCTGGAGATATTTACAAAAGTCAAAACTCGAATGCAGAACACCCTTTGTTTTCAATTTGATGGTTTAACTTGGTGTTTTCCGATTCGAAATAATTCATAATATACCAAGTTGGGCGAGCTCAACCAAGGTTATAAGATATTTTTTATAGGAAAAAGTTTGGATGAAGGGAAGTATTATTTATGAAAAAAGCAACAGCCACTATCAATGCGCTCTTAATTGCAGATAATCCGGAAACGTTTGTCACCCGAAGGATTTCAGATGTCAATCTTGAATTCGGAGGAATTGCCGGCGACCGCCACTTTGGTCTAACCAGCAAGGCAGATTCAAGACAGCCGATGTATCCAAGAGGAACGGAGATCCTAAACCGCCGTCAAATCACGATAGTGTCTGTGGAAGAACTGGCTAAGATTGCTGAAGAATTAAATGTTGAAGAAGTGCTGCCTGAGTGGTTAGGGGCCAATCTTTTGATACAGGGATTTCCGGAATTAACGCAGCTTACCATGGGCTCGCGGATTTTGTTTCCAAGTGGAGCAGGATTAATCTGTATGGGAGAAAACCAGCCTTGTACGTTACCTGGGGGTGAAATCCAGAAGCAGTATCAAAATCATGAGAAGTTATCTGCTCGTTTTGTCCGTTGCGGGTATAAACGGCGGGGGATTGTTTGCGCTGTGGAAAGGCCAGGTGAAATCCACGAAAATGATGAAGTCCAGATTTTGATCAATGATTTTGCCAATCCAATGCAATAATTGGGTCAAGGGGAAGAGCGGGTGGAAGATGATTAAAAACTATTGGAGTACATAGCTTACTTTGAAAATGAGGATATGGAATTCTGTAAATAGGATTTCCACTTTTCGCATGATGCTAAATACTTAGCTAGATGTGTACAAATCATTTTTTTATACAAAACAGCCAGTCCCCCCTCAATTGGGGGGAAGCATGGAGCTAACACCTTATTTACAAGCAGTTTATCGGCATCGGGGCATGTAAGCAAAATCCTTGGGTTTTAATAAAAAGAATCCAATTCATATGCGAATTGGATTCCTAATTATATTACTATTTTCCGTTTTCTACCTCTAAACCAAACCCGTTACGGTTTTGCCCGATTTTTCTTACCAGCTATTTTATCACTTTAATGTAAAAATAAATATCCTGCCCGACCTTTTTCGGTTCTGTTAGCAGCTGATAGCCATGTTTGACCGCTTCCTCCGGAACACTGCGAAATGATTGCGGGCAATCAGCGATGACTTGTAATACTTCCCCGATTTTCATGTCTTTTAGCGCATCCAGCGCATAAATAACAGGGTATGGTCAAGGCTCGCCACGAATGTCCAAAGTATAGTTAACATCAATTACTTGGGACATAGATTAAGCCTCCTTCGTAACATGGGAAATCCGTTCCGTCTGCTGCTGTTTGATTCCTGTCCCGTAACGGAATCGCTTTTCCCACCAATTCGATAGCATAAACCAAACGGCCAGCATGGCAATCGTTCCAAATAAAGCTCCTGCAGGTCCCCATTGTTCGATTAAGTTTACTTTTGGCCAATTTTCCGCAAGGGCATGATAAATACCGAGATGATCCCATCCATAGGCTAAAAAAGTAGCTCCGACGATATTACCTGCACCCACAACCCAGAATAACAATTGACCTTCCATGGCGCGATACATCATGCCGGTTTCACAGCCGCCGGCAAGAACAATCCCAAATCCAAATAACAGACCGCCAATTACGGTGCTGGGAGCAGCCACTTTGATGAGGGCGATAGAGCCATGTTGAATATAGAAAAATGTAATCACAACACTAATCATCATTCCAATGGCAATCGCTTTTGACATCACGGCCCGCCCGCTGATCCATAAATCGCGGAAAGCTGAAGTGAAACAGATTTGCCCGCGTTCAATTAAAATGCCGAATAACGCCCCCGCTATACATGCAACCGCCAAGAGGGGTTTGGCAGCAACAAAAAAGTAAACGATGATTGCAATGTAAACACAGGCAAAAATTAAACCTAAGACTGGCTGAATATTCCTTTTATTGACATGCTCGGTGACCACCGGGTTCATCGTTCCTTTCATCAAGGCTGGTTTCCCCCGCCACCATTTTGTATTCACGACCTTAACGCCAAAGAAGGTCCCAATTGCAGTAGCAGCCATAAAGATCCATGAATGAAACGAGAATTGCGGGACCCCTGTAAAAAAGGCAGCCAAATTACAGCCAAGGGCAAGGCGGGCACCAAATCCGGCAATAATTCCGCCAATGAATCCCTGCACTAACCTGCGCTTTTGTTTTGGAACACGGATTTTGAAACTATTACTTAGTAAAATCGTAATCATTGCGCCAACCAGCATCCCAATGACAATCCAGCCGTCTGTCCGGCTGACAGGACTGCCTTGCAGTCCTACAAGTTTAAAATAGGCCCACTGTGAAACGTCGACACCGAACCATCCCAAAATGTGTCCGCCCAGCCTGGTGAATTCACCAGTGACAGCCCAAACAGTACCGGTTATGCCAAAGTACAGTGCACTTGCCAATCCGGCAATACTAATAGCCACATAGGGATTCCAATATTCTTTGAAGATTTTTTGATAAAGCTTCATCAAACTGCATTTCCCCTATCCTATTTTTATAAATGATGAATAAGAACATGATTACTACATGTTTACATACAATACAATAAAAAAAAGCCCAGAAGATCCCGGGCATATTCAGGTATTATTCATATTTACTATTACATTCATTTGATAACAATGCAATTCAAATTATCGATGTATTCAATATTAACATATTGATAAAATAAATATTAAAAAACATTCTTAAATTCCGTCATTATCATTTCTTCAGTCGAACCGGGTGTACGGAATTAACCTGTATTATTTGGTATTGGTTTTATTTACTATTTGCTAAATAACTAGCTGCTACTTTGTTTAAAAAATAAGTGTAACCCACCTGCCATTGCTCAAGCATATTCCTATGATAGTCGTCAACAATGAAAAACTCTGTCTGATTTAGAAAGTCTTGCGGTGTTGATGGATGACCCTTTTTTTCCAAAAATGATAAATGTTTTTTCACACAATCCAAAACTTTTGGATCATTTATAGAAAAACCTTCTTGCAAGAATCGAATCATCTCTTCATTAAATGCTCGTGCTTCCATGGCAGAGTCGTTCATTGACTCTACATCAATGGTTTCATTCGACAAGTCCAAATCATATTCTTTTTTTAAATGGTCATTTTGTTCTTTTAAGGCTGCTTGCCATTCTTCTTCAGTTTCAAAACCTTTAAACAAGGTTTCCATATCTAAATCAACCCCTTCTTTAGCACTTTTGATAGAGGAACTGATCGTCCTGATCAGTCCTTTAAATCGTTCAACTTTTTGTTCTAACAAATACTTTTGTTGAATCAACGTATTCTCCCGGTCGATTTCTCCATCTAATAATTGCTTAATTTCCTTAAGAGAAAAATCCAATTCTTTATAAAAAAGTATTTGCTGTAATCGTTCTAAATCTTTTTTTTCGTATAAACGATAGCCGGCTTCTGTCGTTTGTACTGGAATCAAAAGACCTATTTTGTGATAATGGTGTAGCGTCTTTACTGTTGTATGAGCGATCTTCGCAACCTCATGAACGGTATACAATTCTTTTCCTCCTTTCAATGTTCTTTATACTAAAGTATCCTGTAAGGTAAGAGTCAACATATCTATTTCATTTTTTTCTTTGAACATCATACGTGAATTTACAAAAGAAAACAGCCATAACAAAACATGAAACAATCAGTAAAATTATTCTTAAAAAGTCTTGGATATTTCTGGCGACTATTTTGACTGGACCATCAAAGTCCATGGGGGAAACACGGACAATATAGGCATTTTCTAGATCCTCCACTTGCCCAAAATCGGTAAGAAATCCGAAGTGAATCCCATCTACCCCAGGTCTGGCAAATGAAATGACATCAAGCGGTGTGTTCAGGTAACGGGAATCAAGACCCTCGTAGGAAAAATAGTACCCCAATAAATCCCCGTACTCTAACAATCCCTCATTGACTAACTGATTCTGTAAATCAATGATTTTTTTGAGTGTTTTAGGTATAGAATACTTCCCATAATTCAAATCTATCATGTCATTATACTCCTTTGGGAAAAATTCATTTATATTCTAAACTATAATATATTTAGGGATAAATGCGGAGGTGTTTTTGGGGATGACGAACAAATAGAACGGGAAATGACCCAACGTGCTAAGGGAGCAAAACAACGGCTGATTGATATGTCACCTGAACAATGTATATTAAAAGTAACTACTTATGAAACGAAACGGTGAACCGTACCATAAATAAGTATGGTAAAATTTTCCCATATCCTATTAATAACATAAATTGAAACAGGCACCTCAAATGGAAGCTTTGGTGGTTTATGGTTTAAATCAATGCAATTTTTTCCCTATAGGGCCTTACTATTCCGTTTGGTTCTGTGCTATAATTATAGTATGAATTTCAGAAATTCGGAAACACTGAAAAGGGAAAAGCATACAATGGCAGTAAGAACACCAGAAAGAAGGGATTCCATGAAAGAACGTTTGACAATCCGTAAACGTGGGCAAGTGACCTTACCAAAATCCATTTTGGATCGATTCAACTTGGATGAAGGGGATACGTTAGAGTTATCCGTCAATGAAAACGGAGATATTGTGGTAATTCCGATGGTTCAAGTACCTGCGAGTCAGCGTTGGTTTTGGACGGAAGAATGGCAAAAAGGCGAACGTGAAGCGGACGAGAACATCAGAACTGGAAATGTGAAGTCTTTTAATAATCTAGATGATGCATTCAATTGGCTTGATAGCGATGAATCTGAAAAGTGGGCGAAAGAGGAAAATTAAATGGAATTGGAATTTACGAAGCCCTTTATCAAAAAGTACAAAAAGTTAGATCAACAATCTTAAAGAATCATCAAGGATACATTGGTCACCTTAGAAAACGACTTTTCTCATTCATCGCTGCGTGTGAAAAAAATGAAAGGCTATCGTAACCCAAATGTTTGGGAAGCAAGCGCCACTATGGATTTAAGAATCACGTTTGAAATTGAAAAACCAGACAAATTAATCTTAAGGAACTGTGGACATCACGACGAAACGTTAAGTAACCCTTAAATTAGGGGGATTGGCTTGTTCGGATAGACTGCTTGAGTTAGTTGAGTTCAAACAGAACGGATAAGTAGTTTTTTATCCGTGTCTATTTTATAGGGCCCATTTTATAAACTGTATCCGTTTTTTTATTTTCTTCGTAATAAAATAACTTTTTTTAATGGCATTTAGTTACTTCATTTGGCTTTAGCCTTTTTCTTTTGAAATCAATAGCCTTCCACTTTGTGGATTTTTAAAATTGCTAAAAGTAATCTTTACTAAATCATTGGGAGGACCGTGAGCACCTTCAAATGTTATTACCTGTACGGTGACATTAAATAGGTAAGTGCCTATTGGCAACTTCTTAATTCGGGTTATTTTACCACAATAATTTTGTTTAATTTCGCCATATTGCTTCTTCAATTCTTGTTGAATTGAGGGATAAAGCATAATAAAAATCAAGTCATCACGCAACTGTATATCATTTTTAGTTACGGTTTCTGCTTGAACAGGAGAAGAAGCGAAAAAAGTTAGGCAGGCAATCAATATTACAAGGTTTTTTTCATAAGTCATAAGAACCTCGCTTATTTTTACCTTATCTTACCCATGCCGATGTTTGTTATACTAAGCCACTTGGCTTTGTAAAGTAAATATTTCTTCTTTCGAGTTTACCTTTTGGTACTACTCTATCACAATCATGAAATTGAGTTTAAATAAATTTTTTGAATAATCGCCCGATAAACACATCCAAATCAGACACCGATTAAAACTCAAGATGGATAGCATATAAGTCAAAACAATCATTCGAAAAAATAAAGAGTACTCTTATAGAACAAATAATACAATCGAAAGCCACACAGGTTGATCCAAAAAGTATTAATAGTTGAGTTTAAAAAGGCGAAAATTTACCATTCTAGACATGGATTTGAATAAAGCTTTAGATTTTTTCCCAAATGAACAATTGATTAGAGTTTTATTTTAAGCTGATAATGGGCTGGTGTAATTTCGGTTTTGAAAACCGCGCTTATACCAGCTAATCTGTGCTATTTTAGCAAAGTTAAAACCAATATTGATAATTTCCACATTAATTTAAAGAATATCTCTTCAACTCTACTTCTTGGTTATTTTAAGTACATATTCAACAACTTTAACTATTTTTTTCATCAATAGCCTCCAAAGAATTATTACAATTATAATGTTATCATTTTTTAGAAAGAATTATTATTCGAATCTGGAATAAACCATTCACGATTGCTGTTAAATCAGCATTTTGTGGGTGTTTTTTTGTTTAGGGAAATATGTCCAACGTTCTATTTTTTTTCGATAAAAAGGGGGCAACATAAAATATTCACATTTTTATAAAAACCACCCTATCCGTTTTCATCATAAAACGATAAATAGACTACGGATAGAATTTATGAAATGCAAGGACGGTGTTGATGATGGCCAAGTATAGGATGGTGCGTACTGAATTTTGGAACAATCCGGTTGTTATCGAAGAGATGACCCCGGAGGATAAGTATTTTTACCTCTATCTTCTGACAAATCCTCAAACGACTCAAAGTGGAATCTATCGAATTACGAAAAAACAAAAGGCGTTTGATTTGGGTTATTCGATTGAGAGTGTTCACTCGTTAATGGAACGATTTATCAAGCCTCACAAGTTGATTCGTTACAATCCGAAAACAAGAGAACTTGCGGTAAAAAACTGGGGGAAATATAACCTATATTGTCCGCAGCCACCTTCGATGGCGGTTAT
>NZ_JADDIU010000086.1 GCF_016464375.1 Bacillus renqingensis | reverse complement strand
GACGTTTTTGTTTGTTTAGTTTTCAAAGAACAATTTAATGAACTTTCGCCCTTTTTCAAAGGATTAATTGGTTCCCTTTACTTAAAGCGACCTTTTTAGTATATCACCCACCGCTAACAATGTCAACAACTTTTTATTAAGTTGCTTTTCATTCAACAGCGACGTTTATTACTATATCAAGATAGAATATAATTGTCAACTAAATTTAAAAAAAAATTTAAAAACCAGATTAACCCTTTAAGCGATTCTTGTTACCTTTCCAAATATATTTTATACATTCATCTGGTGAGGCTACCCTTCTAAATAAGGCAAATAACACCTTATACCTTTCTTCCATCGCCCGTTTTACAATAGGATCAATTCGGTCATCGCCTAAATCAAAAAGTATTTCATCCATTTCCCTTTTAAGCAGATATTCCATTTCTTTTACTTCCTTTTCATTAATGAGAAGTCCAAACATAGAATAACCTCCGTGAAATTCTGTTATAGTAGTCTTTTCCCATTTCAAAAATTTTATAATCCTATTCTTTATTCATATTTTGAAGTAGGTAATCATAGATTGAGACAAGGATGGTATGGACGAGGTGGAATCCCAGATGAATTTCTTTGTTATTTTAAACGGAAAGGCTTTAAAAAATGTAGTACTCATTTTGGTTGCGGCTTTTTTTACTGCTTGGTTCCTTTATATTGAGAACCTTACCCAAATACCTGTCTTTTCAACTAAAGACGAACCAAAAGCTATTTATCGCGGTGAAAGTGGTATTGCCCTTACTTTTAATATTGGCTGGGGGGATGAAAAGGCAGAACCGATTTTAGACACATTAAAAAAGGAAAATGTGAAAAATGCAACCTTTTTTCTAGCAGGGTCTTGGGCAGAAAGTCATCCTGATATCGTTGCCAAAATTGTAAAACAGGGTTATGAAATTGGCATTCTTGGCTATAACTATGAGGATTATACCGAACTGGAGGATATAAAAATCAGCCAGGACATTTCGAAAGCCCAAGAGGTATTCAAAAAACTGAATGTAAAGGATATAAAGGTCTTACGTGCACCCACTGGACATTTTGATAAGCGCACGCTGAAAATTGCAAAACGATATGGCTATACTGTTGTCCATTGGGGTGTGGATTCGAAAGATTGGCAAAACCCGGGGGTAGAGAAAATTGTTGAAAATGTAAAAAAAGCAGACAATGGAGCAATTGTCCTTCTCCATGCATCAGATGCAGCTAAACAAACGGAAAAAGCATTGCCGTTCATTTTACAAGAGATTCACAAAAAGGGTATAAAGCTTGTTTCCGTTTCGGAAATGATTGCCAATGGAGAAGTCCGGTCTAAAGAAATAAGGTAAAAAAGGAGCTGCTAAGGGATTCCCCCTTACAAGCTCCTTTTTTCCGTCTTCTTTTTTGAAGGGTTCGGCGGTCGACTGGCCTTTTGACTCGCTCTTTGCTGCCTTTCCTGCTTTGATTTGGCATTCAGTTTATGCAGGATTATGATTTGGTAGGCATTGCAGGCAAGTAAGGCAAACACCATTGTATAAAACCAGTTTTTAGCGTTTTCCCTAAGAACAGGGACCCACTCTACTAACGTTACGACAATCATAAAAAATAAGGCAGGGATAAAAGCTTCACGATTTGTTTGTTTGCTTTTTAACCAAGCGGTAACAAGCCCGACAACAACAAGAAGGAGTGCCGGTACAATGAAAGGCAGTATCGAATCACCAGACTTGGCGAAATTGGTATACCGTAAATAGATTAAATCAAATAAGGCAAACAGAATCAGGACGACTTGGACAGCATTCCATAGGGAAGGTGACTTGAAGATACCTAATCCAAAGCGGTGTATGGTTAAATAGGCAAAAAAACCTAATTGGCTGATGACACTAAAGAGCAGCCCCATGGCAAATAACCAGATGATGGCGGAAACCATATTGACAATTTCAAAATGAACAAAATAAGACTGTAATTTAGGCCATTGCACCAACAAGCCGATAATAGCCGTTGTAACCCCGCCAACTAATAGTGTATTTATAAACAGTTTCACCAAATTACGGCTTGTCACAATATAAACCTCCACAGATAAAGAAATCCTCTCCTGATTGTACCAAGCAGAATCGGAAAAATCCATTATTTATATTATCGACGAATAATCTTACCGGAATTTCTTCATTATAAAATTAAGTATTCTTATGTGAAAGGAACTTAAAAATGAAACTCAAAAGCATACTCCTCCTACCTATCATAATGATTTTAACAAGCTGTGCCTCCGGCGATACTAGCGACGGAGGACAGCTAGACTATGATCAGACCAAAAAAATGGTGGTTGATATTCTTAAAACAGATGACGGCAAGAAGGCCATTCGAGATCTGATGAATGATGACACCATGAAGGAAAAACTAGTAATGGACCAAAAAATCGTTACCGATACGATTCAACGAACCTTAACCTCCGATAAAGCGATAAATTTTTGGAAACAAACATACAGCGACCCCAAATTCGCTCAAGGGGTTGCCAAACATATGAGGTCCGAAAACGAAAAACTTTTGAAGGATTTAATGAACGACCCTGCCTATAGAGGGATGATGATTGAAGTATTTAAAGAGCCTGAAATCCAAAAAGAGATGGCAGATGCCCTAAAAAGTAAAGAATACCGTGAACATTTGCAAAAGATTATTACCGAAACGATGGACAGCCCGCTGTTTAAAGCGAAAATGCAAGTATTCCTCATAAAAGCAGCAGAGGATGCAAAAGCAAAGGCAGATGCTAAAAAAGACTCCGGCAGCGAAGACGGAGGCGGGTCTTAATTCACAGCTGTAAAAGCCCCTTCCAGAAATGGAAGAGGCTTTTTACATTATTGAGCCAATCGGTTCACTACTTTTTCGGCAATTTCGGTATAAATTTTTCCTAGTCGATGATCTTTCTGGTAAATGGATGGGGCAAAGTCATCTTCATTCCAATCAGGCTGGTCTAGCGGCAGGCGTCCAAGAACTTCTGTATGTAATTCCTCCGCCAGTTTATCTCCGCCGCCACGGCCAAATACATATTCCTTTTCACCCGTTAATTTACTTTCAAAGTAAGCCATATTCTCAATGACACCAAGCACCTCATGCTCTGTCCTTAACGCCATCGCCCCGGCACGCGCAGCAACGAAGGCTGCTGTTGGATGTGGGGTTGTTACAATGATTTCCTTGCAATGCGGAAGCATGGTATGGACATCTAAAGCAACGTCCCCTGTGCCTGGAGGTAAATCCAGCAGCAAATAATCAAGCTGGTCTCCCCATTCTACCTCCTGAAAAAAGCTATTTAACATTTTTCCCAGCATGGGTCCACGCCAAATAATGGGTGCATTATCTTCTACAAAAAAGCCCATAGAAATGACTTGAACTCCGAATCGTTCCACTGGGATAATCTTTTCGCCGCGGACAACCGGTCGCTTCGTAATCCCCATCATATCAGGAACACTAAAGCCATAAATGTCGGCGTCGATTAGCCCGACCTTTTTCCCCAGGCGGGCAAGGGCAACAGCCAAATTGACAGAAACTGTAGACTTACCAACTCCCCCTTTACCACTTGCAATCGCAATAAAGGTTGTTTTTTCAGAATGAAGCAAGCTTTTCTCCTTCTGAGGTTCGTTATTGCGGTGTGCCGCTAATACTTCTTCCGGCAGCTGGCCAAAGCGGATTCCAACCGTTGCTGCTCCAGCTCCCTTTAATGCGTTGACGATTTGCGTCTGCAATTGCAGTTGCTCGGCAGATCCTGTTCTGGCAACCTGGACCTTCACACTGACATGGTTTTTTTCTTCCTTGATTTTAACCTCCTCAATAGCATCTAATTCAGCTAATGTTTTATGTAAAAATGGCTCTTTAAGGCTGCCAACAACCTCACGGACTCTAGCTTCTGTTAACATAAAAAAACACCTCACTAAATAAATTCATTATCACCTGTAGTATATCATAACCGGACTTTAATTCAGTTATTTGCATCACATATTATTTGATAAGCACAAGGGTACTGGACTGGACATTTCTCAAAGTCAAAAATTAATGGAAGGTTTTAGTCTCCTTCCATTAATCCGTTTCCTTTATTTCCTTTTCATTTGTGAAATAACGTAAAATTCCTCTATAAATAGAATCAGCTACCTTTTCTTGATAGGATTCCTTTTTTAAATTTTCCCTTTCAGCCGGATTGGACAGAAAACCGACCTCCACTAATACCCCTGGTTTTTCCGCATGTTTTAAAATATAGACTGAATTGATTGGTTTGGCTTTACGTGTAGTATTCTCCAAATTTTTTCGCAGTTCTTCCTGAATAAATTTAGCTGCCCGGGCATTCTCCTCGTGGTGCGGGGCATAGAATGTTTGGGCACCGCTCCACCTAGCAGATGGAATCGCATTTAAGTGGATGCTGGCAAAGAAGTCATTATCGGAGTCGTTAATCATTTTGAGCCTTTTTTTCAAATCCTCTACTTTTCTTCGGCTGTAGCCCCTTGTACCCGGATCTGCTAAATCTTTATCCGTTTCCCTTGTCATGACTACCAGCGCCCCTTGCTGCTGTAAATAGTCCCGGACCTTTAAGGTAATCTTTAAGGCAATGTCTTTTTCAAGCGTATCACCTGTTCCGGCACCGCCATCAGGCCCGCCGTGGCCAGGATCAAGCAAAATAATTTTTCCCGATAAAGGGAGATTCCATGTTTTCCACGAACTATTTTCAGAAAAATTATGCTGTAAAATAAGAAATAAGATCGTTAATCCAATCGAAAAAATAATTACTTTCCATCTGCGCTCTAACAAACCAAATCATTCCTTCCCGCTCTACCTAAACAGTAAAATATATGGGACAAGTGTAAATTTTAGAACAGGAAGAAATGAAATGTTGAGTACACGTAGAAAGGCGATTTGCTAATAAAGAGCACTTATCCATAAGTTGAAAACAAGTACCCTTTGATTAAGATTAATGCAGCCGCAATTTATGCCGCCTTTGTCCTTTCTCATACCCCTCAAGCCACCAGACATGGACATATTGTTCACAATTATAATAGAGCGCTTCGCTCATTATTCCCTCTTGTCCGTGGCCCCAATATAATAAAAAATTATACAGTGTATCGATTAAATGTTTTTCTTCATGAAAGCAGCGCAAGCGAACCTTTTCCATATCCTCTCCGTAATAGCCAAACTTGCTGAATTTGGCCCCTAATAAATATGCTTCAAGGGCAATATCATAACAAGCCTCTTCAATGCCTGAATTCATGATTAAGCTGGAAACGATTCTTGATGAACCAAAATAATGTTGAACTCTTTCTTTTAATGTTTGTATAGAAAGCTCGCGCAGTACAGATCGTTCGTATTTAATTTGCTTCTCACGTCGTTTTTCTTTAAAGGTTGTAATGACAGTCACTTCTCTTTCACCTCTTAGCACTAGTCTTTATCCCACATATAGAAGAAATGCAAAGAGTTTTCTGTTTTCCATTGCCAAATTTTCGGGTGAAGTAAACGGATGAAAATGGACTTGTAAATTGAATAATTTCTATGCTGTTTTTCAAACTATTATATATTGAAGCATAAAAGAATACGGGAGGCAGAAAAAGAAGGACATTTTCCCAATGAAAGGATTTAAAAAATGAAGAAACTCTTTGTATTTTTATGTAGTTTAACTTTGGTACTACTAATGAATAGATCCCCTGTTTATGCGGCAAATAACCCACGAAACATATATGAAGTAAAGCCGGGAGATACGTTATGGAAAATTGCCAATACTTACGGAACTACTGCAACTGAGCTGAAGTTGATCAATGGATTACAACAACCAGATTTACTAATCGCCGGGCAGAAATTAAGGGTTCCGATTATGTATGAAGTTGGGACAGGAGATACATTGTGGAAGCTCTCACAAGCATTTAATTCATCCGTCCAACTTATTAAATCAGCAAATGGGCTTACCTCTGATGTTATATTTGTAGGGCAAAAGTTAAAAATTAATCCGGTAAAGCTGACCATGAATGACCAGTTTGTACTAATGTCGAGGGAGCAATTTAGAGACTGGCTCTTTAATCAAAAAATAACGAGGAGAATTACATGGTTCCAAGAACATCATACCTATTCACCCTCATATAAGGATTTTAACGGTTCCAATTATTTCTCACTAATGAAGGGGATGAAGGAATATCATGTAAATGATATGGGATGGTCAGATATAAGCCAACAATTAACGATATTCCCTGATGGAAAAGTGATAGCGGGGAGACCATTTAACACACCTCCTCAAGGTTCATTTGGGCTGACAAACAAATCTGTAACACCAACCATTGAAGCAAATGCAGTAGCAATTGAAAATATCGGGAATTTTGATGGAGTTGATCAAATGACTGCAGAGCAAAAAGAAACGATCGTTACGGTCGCCGCTTTGCTTCTAACGGAAATGGGGTGATAGCATGAAAGTATTTGAGGGATTGATGATCTCTTTCGGAAGTTTGATTGTAGCCATACTGTCACAACAAAAAAAGTAACCACCCATTAAACACCTAGCCAGCATTTGGGTTGGTTACTTTTTCCAACTCTTATTGTGGGCTGCCCCCTT
The DNA here is from genome assembly GCF_016464375.1 of Bacillus renqingensis. GTDB lineage: Bacteria > Bacillota > Bacilli > Bacillales > Cytobacillaceae > Neobacillus > Neobacillus renqingensis. The sequence goes on along the minus strand of NZ_JADDIU010000086.1, from coordinate 2,230 downwards.
GAAGAGCTATTGCACATAGACCGAAGGTGTTAGCGCACCTTTGGTCGTTTTTAGTGTATTCATTCTCTAACTCCATTAGACCCTTTTTTCTGAAATTGAAAACTCAAAATAGTTATCTAGCAGTAAACTTATCATCACTAGACTTCAATTGGATCATTGCTTCCGCTACATCTCTAACACTCAAATTTAAAGCGCGAAAAATCTTATCGTATGTTTTCTTCGGGAGATTACCAAAGCACCTTTCACGGTAAATTGTTTTTCAAACCCGTCTTTGATTTATTAGTTCTTGTTGAGAATAACCATATTGTACGCGACGGGTGAAAAAAATTTTCGCATATAGGTCTCAAAAGCTAAAGTTTCTTCCTGCATGCTGCTTAATGTTTCCCAACTTTGGAAAGCTGTGTGAAGATTGTTATCTTTCCTAGCAATTTCCTCCAACTTTTTCTTTGAAGGTTTTTGTAGATTCCATTTCGCTAAAGATACAAATTGTTAATTTATTTCCCTCTCGATCTTATGAACTTGTTCATTAGAAAGCCCAGTCAATCGAATAATAGTTTCAACATCGAACCCTTCTTGCAACATACGTTTGGCGGTTAATTCTTTTTCTTTTTGCTGACCTTCTTGTAACCCTTCCTGCCGAGCTTTCATTTCACGCAATTCGGCTTCACGAATAGCAGCTTCTTCGTCTAACACATGTTTCAGGCTTGCCTCATAAGCTAAAATTTCTTCCTGTGTGCTACTTAATGTCTCCCAACTTTGAAAGGCTGTACGAAGCGTTTCATCTTTCAACGCAATTTCCTCCAATTCCTTGAAGATGTCGTCATAAACTTTCCCATCTCTCTTTGCTCTAATCGCTCAAATTATACTGTATTCAATCTTGCCGTTCTCAAATAACTTAGTTGAAGCGGAAATAGTTATGTTTATAATATTTTTAATTGGTGGATTTGTTTTCCCTGTATTTATGAGTACCTTACAAAGCCTTACCACTACGGCTAGAGGTACCGTCTCCGCTCTTTCCAATGCTGCAATGTATGGCGGTACTACTTTAGGCGGAGCAATAGGTGGTTTATTATTTGCTCATTATATGGGATTCATGGGGGTATCATTCTTTACCGTAATCATGTACATTGTTTCCCTATTTATTTATACCAGTACGGGTATGTTTAGATCACAAAATAAACATAATACTCAGCCTATTCAACAAAAAGTCCAAGAAAGCAAAAGACATTTAACCCATTGTAAAATGGGTTTACCTAAAGAGTCTGAATTTATAAATGCTGATGAAATTGAGCACCCGCTTGTTTAACAGTATAAACAATATAGATAGTTATTTGACATTGACACAATGAAAAGTTAAGTATTCGTATTATATATTACTTGGGCAATTTGTTTTTCCCCATTTTTCTCAAATTCCTTATATTTCTGCATCCCCATTTTCTCTGCTACTTTCTGTGATGGAACATTTTTGACTGTAGTGTATGAAAACACTTTAGGATACTTTAAAACTTTAAAAGCATACTCCTTACAGGCAATTGCAGCTTCTGTGGCATATCCTTGATTACAGTAGTTTTTTACAATATGAAAGCCAATCTCTGGAACTGTTTCTTTATCAATCAATTGCATTGTAATACCACAATCTCCAAGGAATTTTTCTCCATCTTTTAAAATCACTGCCCATAATCCGTGGTTATATTTTCTATAATTATCAATACTCCATTGAATCCAGCTTTCCACCTCTTCCATATTAAATGGTTTGGTATAATATTGCATTGATTCTGGATCAGAAAGAACCTTTGATAATTCTCGTATATCATCCAAAACTAATTCCCTTAAATATAGTCTTTCTGTTTCAAGTATCTTCACAACCCGCACCCTCTCCAATTTAATCTTAAATTAACCCCGTTAGTTGAACAAGCTTTAGAATTTCATGGAATAAAAACACCTTAATATGCAATGAATCATATTCTATCAGACATTTCGCACTTGATAGGAAGGAAATCCAAATTTTTTAATTACCCCTTTCTTGATGGAGAAAATCTTATTTATTTAGATTAGCATACGACGTAACGGTGCAAGCAAACGATAAATCCTATGAATTTTATTAGAAGTTAGGGTTTATCACCTCTTACAAAAATCCTCAAATTTCTGAAAATGGCGCTATAGATTTTCACACAATAAATTTCTACCATTTTACCCCTGAATTATTCACGGCTTTTCTAAAATAGGCTAT
>NZ_JADDIU010000085.1 GCF_016464375.1 Bacillus renqingensis | reverse complement strand
GACGTTTTTGTTTGTTTAGTTTTCAAAGAACAATTCCACTTCTTAACAGAAGCAACTCTATTAATATATCATATCGCTAATTGGTTGTCAACACTTTTTAAACATTTTTATTAATATCATTATGTTGTTAACCTGTCATCAACGACTGCTTACCAATAATAGCATCGTTAACAGAAACTGTCAACACTAAATTAAAAGTCTTTTATTTCAGATAAAACAAAGAAACTGATCCCAAGGTATAATTTCCAAATTATGACCGTTGGTTCATCCATTATAAAAATTTGCTGCTGATGCAAAATGGAGGATCCAATAGCTATACGACACTTCCAAGCCACAGAAACCGTTTCTACCTTACAACATCGAACTTACAAAAGGCTTTTTTGTTAATTACTTACTGTCAGAATTCCCACTGCTCCCCTCTATCCTTCTCTATCTGCCGCCTTAATCCATACATCCATAATAACCATTTTTTATTTTCATAAAAAAACTGCCGGGACTAACCTCCCAGCAGTCATTTTCAGCTTATTGTAAAAAAATAAAATATAACACAAAGATGGCAAAGAATAGATACATAATTGGATGAATGTCTTTGATACGGCCTTTTACAAGCATTGTAATTGGATAGAAGACAAAGCCAATCGCAATCCCGGTTGCAATACTATAGGATAACGGCATTGCAATCATGGTTAGGAATGCCGGAACAGCAATTTCAAAACGAGTCCAATCAATTTTTCCTAAATTAGCTACCATCAACACTCCGACAATAATTAATGCCGGCGCCGTAACCGGGGAGGTAATGACTGATAATAAAGGAAAGAAGAAAATTGATAAAATAAAACATCCAGCTGTTACCAATGAAGCAAAACCTGTTCTGGCACCTGCGGCTACACCAGCCGTTGACTCAACGAAAGATGTCGTTGTCGATGTCCCAAGCACGGCGCCGACAGTCGAAGCAATCGAATCGGATATTAATGCCCTGCCAGCCCGAGGCAGCTTGCCGTCTTTCATTAATCCGGCTTGTCCCGCTACTGCAACCAGTGTCCCGGCATTATCGAAGAAGTCGACAAACAAGAAAGTCAAGATTACTCCGAGCATTGCTGTTGAATAGAACGAGCTGTCATTAAAGGAAGAAAATGCGGCACCAAAGGTTGGTTCGATACTTGGAACTTGCCCGACGATTTGGTGCGGAACTTTAATTTCTCCAAAAATCATCCCCACGATAACGGTAATTACCATCCCATAAAACACGGCACCACTAATGCCACGGGTCATCATAATAACCGTTATGACAATTCCAAAAACCGCAAGCAAGGTTGACGGCGATGTTAAGTCACCCAATCCTACAAGCGTTGCATCATTTTTAACAATAATTTTCGCGTTTTGCAAACCAACGAAGGTGATAAAAAAGCCAATCCCTGCTCCGACCGCATATTTTAAATCGATCGGAATTGCATTGATAATTTTTTCACGTAGTCCTGTTAAGGTTAGTAAAAAGAAAAATACTCCGGAAATAAAAACTGCGCCAAGGGCATGCTGCCAGGGAATCCCGCTGCCAAGAACGACTGAAAAGGCAAAAAATGCATTCAATCCCATTCCTGGTGCCAGTGCCAGCGGATATTTTCCGATTAGTCCCATGATAATGGAACCCAATGCTGCCGATAAGGCGGTTGCGACAAAGACCGCTCCGTGATCCATTCTTAGCGCATCTGGAAAATCTTCTACAGAAGCAAGTGATAATGTTAATGGGTTTACAACTAGGATGTAAGCCATTGCCAAGAATGTCGTGAATCCACCGATAAACTCACGGCGATAATTCGTACCCAGCTTTTCAAATTCAAAATACTTTTGCATTTCTTTCCCCCCTAATTTTTTCAAAAAAAATACTCTGGCGTTTTCTACCAGAGCATTGACTTTAGGTATGTGTAATTTACGGAGAAAAGCCCCCTTTTATTCACACTTACCCCGTAGTCAAGCCATTTACGGTGGCTCGGTAGAAACTTTTGGGCCATATCCCCAATATTATACGACGTAAATCGACAATATCTTCTTTTCCCCTATATCATATCAGCGATAAATAATTTCGTCAATAAAAAATACGAACGATTTTAAGATTAAATATTTAATCGTTCGTATTTCTGTTTAAGCTATTCACTTGTTTGAAATGAGAGGAAATGATTTGATTCTATGGGACATTTCCTTCTGCTCGGACACCTGGTTTGTCCCATAGGACCTCTCTATGGGACATTTCTTTCTGCCCGGGCAACCGGTTTGTCCCATAGAGCTTCTCTATGGGACATTTCCTTCTGCCCAGGCAACCGCTTTGTCCCATAAGACCTCTCTATGGGACATTTCCTTCTGCCCGGGTAACCGGTTTGTCCCATAGGACCTTTCTATGGGACATTTCCTTCCGCTCGGACACCTGGTTTGTCCCATAGGACCTCTCTATGGGACATTTCTTTCTGCTCAAGTACTCGCTTTATCCCATAAGGCTTCATCTCCTTAGAAAGCCCCCGTCTCTACCAGGGGCTAATTATGTCTCATTACATATCTTATATTCATCTTTCCCAGAATGTTGTGGAAATGGCGAATACTTCACATCTACCCAAAATTGACATGCTTTAGATGTACTGATTAGCAATTGTATATTCTAGCCGAAACTGCTTTTTTCGATATAATATAAGTTAAAAGGAGGGATAGGTTTTGGATAAAGAGAATTGGAAACGTTTTATATCCGGTGTCATGACCAAATCCATTCAACTACCTGAAAAAATCGCAACTTCCTGGGAATTGTGCCGAAAGCAAAATGTCGATCCTTATAGAGTAAAACCAAAACGAATCTTAACAGCAAGTGAACTACGTGAAAAACAAAAACGCAACAAGGAATTGGTAGAATATGTGAAGGCGGAGATAAAAAAGCTCTCCAGCACTTTACAATTACAACAACCACTCTTTGTTTTGACTGATAGTGAGGGAGACATACTTTGGCGAACGGGAAATTATCAAGCTAAAAATTATGCAAACCAAATTGGATTTAAAGAGGGAAGCCGTTGGACAGAGCTTGATGTTGGTACTAATGCGATTGGACTTGCCTTACGGACTAAGGAGAATGAATTTATCTCCCAATTTGAACACTACTCCGTCTCCTCGCATCAATGGAGCTGCTATGCGGCTGTTATTTTAGATGAAGATAAAGAAGTAATCGGGGTACTCGATGTTTCAACGTATGAAAACGAATCATCACGTGATTCGGCTACTTTCCTGCAACTCCTCACACAAAGCGTTACCAATCGAATCATGAAGAACCGGCTCGAAAAGAAACAAGAGCTGCTTCAATATGCAATTAGTCATGTAGATGATCGCATTCTTTGTGACGATCGGTATCGAGTTGTTAGAATTCCTCCCGGTTTGGGACTTGAAGAACAACTGTTGCTGGGAGAGGATGTCCGGACGATCGTTGACCATGATGGCCTGATTTATTCAAAAGAAGACATAAAATTTCATGATCGTTTAGTTGGATTTGCTATCCGAATCTACACTGATGGCTTTTCCAGAAACAATTTCTATTATCCTGGAGTTAAAAGTAAGAACAAATCGTATAATTCCTTCCTTGAACAAGTGCTATGCGTTGCTAAAAGCAACATTCCAATTCATATATTTGGTGAATCGGGAAGCGGGAAGGAACTGATCGCCCAGACAATTCATTATAATAGTCCATTACGTAAAGGTCCGCTTGTTTCCGTTAACTGTGGGGCGATTAGTGAAAATCTTTTGGAAAGCGAACTCTTCGGATATGCACCAGGTGCATTTACCGGGGCAAATCCAAAAGGTTACAAAGGAAAACTTGAGCAAGCGAACGGTGGTACCCTCTTTCTAGATGAAGTGGATAGTATGTCAAAAAAAATGCAAGCCGCCTTATTACGAGTATTGGAAGACAAATGGATTGTCCCAATCGGCGGGGAACAGCAACGGAAGGTCTCTTTTCGGTTAGTGACCGCAAGCAATCGAGATCTAAAGGAATTGGTTCGAAAGGATGAATTTCGCTTAGATCTTTTCTATCGTATCTATGTTTGCCCTTTAATGATACCGGCCCTCCGGGAAAGGCCCGAGGACTTAAAGAATCTAATCTCAGACTTTTGTCAGAAAAAGGTGTGGCCGATCGATTGGAAAGATGATATTTTTGAAGCTGCCAAGTCTTACTCTTGGGAAGGAAATATTCGGGAATTCAATAATTTTATGGAACGTCTCTATTTATTTTATGGTTCTAAACAACCAACTATTGATCAGATCATTGAAACAATCGAAATCGGCCAAATTCGGATGCAGGAACAAACTAACAACAAGAATCCGCGTACACTATCGGATGGTGAAGAAAACCGCGAAGCAAATGAAATCTTAAATGCGTTGCATAGAAACCAGTTCCACCTTTCCAATACAGCAAAAGACTTAGGGATATCACGTACGACCCTGTATCGTAAGATGAAAAAACACCAATTGAATCGTTAATTTCTGAAGCTTTATGAAACAAAACGTCTCCATCATTGTTTCGTAAAGCTTCTTTTTTTGATCATAAAAGAGATTGCTTTTTTTGACCATATTTTTCACGGAGCATAAGTGTGAAAAGCTTTATTCGATAAAATGCGCATGAGAAAGAAAATGGTATGCTCACACAACATGAAACAAAATGGTTCAAAAATGCAAAGAAAAGAAGTGGTCAAGCCGACAAATCATTGAAAATAAAGCGTTTTCATTATTGGCATAATTTTTGCATAGTAAATAAACGAGAATAATCGAAAGGAGCTCATGCATGAAGAAATAAATGGAAAGGTTATTCAAAAAAAGTAGCAGAGGATGGTGAAAATGCAGACTTATGATCTCATCGTTATAGGATCTGGCCCAGGTGGATATGTGGCTGCCATAAGGGCGGCACAGCTAGGAAAAAAAGTAGCAGTCATTGAAAAAAAGGCAATCGGTGGAACTTGTTTAAATGTAGGCTGTATTCCCTCCAAAAGTTATTTACAGCATAGTCACTGGGTTTTAGCTGCTGAAGAAGCCAATCAATTTGGAATGAATCTTACGGTTGGCTCGATTGATTTCAGTAAATTGGTGAAAAGAAAAGACGGAGTCGTCTCAAAGCTTCAAGGGGGAATTAAACATCTCTTCCAATCGAACCAAATAGATTACATGGAAGGTAAAGCAGAAGTAACAGCCGAAAGAAAGATAAAAGTAGGAGAAAAAGTATTAAATGGGCGCGATATTCTCCTGGCAACAGGAAGTCGTCCATTTATTCCACCCATTAATGGAATTGATGAGGTAGATTATCTAACAACGGATACATTTTTTGACGTAAAGACACTTCCCGATAAACTGGTGGTGATTGGCGGCGGTATCATTGCAGTTGAGCTGGCATTTGCGATGAGACCATTGGGGGTAGACGTTACTTTAATCGAAGTAGCGCCAGACATTTTATTGACGGAAGATGAAGAGGCAAGACAACTCATTAAGAAAAAACTAAAAAAGATGGGAATTAAGATTCATACCGCTGCTCAGATCGACGCTGTAAAAACTTCATCGGTCAATCTGAAAAATGGGGAAAACATCGGCTTTGATCGCTTACTTGTTGCAACAGGACGTAAAGCGGATACGACTCTTGCAGCACAGTTAGGAGTTGAACTAGACGAACAGAAACGCTTTGTAAAAGTGAACCATCACTACCAAACTAACTTGCCACATGTATATGCAATCGGTGATTTGATTGGAGGATACATGTTAGCCCATGTCGCAAGCGCGGAAGGAATTCGTGCTGTTGAAGCCATCTGCGGACAACCGCAATTACCGGTAGATCCAACGCTTGTTCCAAGATGTTTGTATACGGAGCCAGAAATCGCTAGTTTTGGACTTAGCGAAAAAGAGGCAAAAGAAAAAGGATACGATGTTGTAACGAAGAAAATGCCATTTGCAGGGAACGGAAAAGCGATTGCAGGCGAAGAGACAGATGGGTTCGTAAAAATTATCAGCGAAAAACAATATCATCAAATTCTTGGTGCAGTAATTGTCGGCAGTCATGCAACCGAAATGATTCATACCATTCTAGGTGTCCGTCATGCAGAAGGGACGGTAGATGAAATTGCTTCAATGATTTTTGCTCACCCCTCTCTATCTGAGATAACAGGCGAAGTGGCCAATAGTATTGTGAAGAAAGCCATTCATGGTTAATAAGGAGGAATCTGACATGGAAAAGTTAACAAAGGATAAAGCAAAATGGGTCTACAAAACGATGAATGATATTCGAAATTTTGAGAACGAGGTACACAATATTTTTACGACCGGGGAGATTCCCGGATTCGTCCACTTATATGCAGGTGAAGAAGCAATTGCTACCGGAGTCTGTGCCCATTTAACAGATAATGATTACATCACAAGCACTCACAGAGGACATGGGCATTGTATCGCTAAAGGATGTGATCTGGATGGCATGATGGCCGAAATCTATGGAAAAGAAACAGGTTTATGTAAAGGAAAAGGCGGTTCCATGCATATTGCCGATATCGATAAAGGAATGTTAGGAGCCAATGGCATGGTTGGCGGCGGCTTTCCAATCGCAGTCGGTGCCGGCTTAAGAAATAAATATTTGAAAACAAAAGACGTTGCCGTATGCTTCTTTGGAGATGGAGCTGCGAACGAGGGAACCTTCCATGAAGGAATCAATTTAGCCTCCATTTGGAATTTACCTGTTGTCTTTGTCAATGAAAACAATTTCTTTGCTGAGGCCACCCCACAATGGTATTCCTCCGGCTCTAAAACAATTGCCGATAGAGCGGCTGCCTATGGTATACCAGGCGTCACCGTAGACGGGAAAGACTTGGTGGCGGTATATGAAGCAGCCGGAGAAGCCATTGATCGAGCCCGCAGCGGAAAGGGTCCTACGTTACTTGAGTGTGTGACTTATCGTAATTATGGCCATTTTGAAGGGGATGAACAAAAATATAAAGCTCCATCCGGTAAAGAAAAAGAAGAAGCCAATCGTGATTGTATTTCTCAATTTCGCGATTATGCGATTGAACATCAGTTGTTAACAAATAAAGAGGCAGAGGAGATTGAATCACAGTCAATGGCTGACATTGAACATGCAATCAAATTTGCCGAAGAAAGTCCAGTACCACGACCAGAAGCTTTGTTCGAAGATGTGTATGCGAACTAAATTAAGAGGTTAGGAGAGATTGATGATGTCCAGAAGACTTACTTTCATGAAAGCAATTAACGAAGGCCTTGAACAAGCAATGGAAAAAGATGATCGTGTCATTCTCTTAGGAGAAGATATTGCTGGCGGAGCAGATGTTAAACACTTAGAGGAAAAAAATGAAGACGCATGGGGTGGCGTATTCGGTGTAACAAAAGGATTGATGCCAAAGTTTGGACGCGAGCGGGTAATTGACACCCCCATTTCAGAGATGGGCTATATGGGTGCAGCTGTAGGGGCGGCAGCTACTGGATTACGCCCGGTACCAGAATTAATGTTCAATGATTTTATTGGGTTTTGTTTTGATACGATCTTGGCACAAGGATCTAAGATGCGATATATGTTTGGTGGTAAAGCAAAAATTCCAATGACCATTCGAACATGTCACGGTGCCGGGGCAAGCGCAGCCGCGCAACATTCTGGATCCTATTATGGAATGCTGGGAGCTATTCCTGGTGTGAAAGTCGTGGTACCTTCCAATCCTTACGATGCAAAAGGCTTACTTCTTGCGGCAATTGAGGATGACAACATCGTTGTGTTCTCAGAAGATAAAACCCTTTATGGAATGAAGGATGAGGTTCCTGAAGAGTATTATACCGTTGAGATCGGTAAGGCAAAAATCAAACGTGAAGGCACGGATTTGACGATCGTAGCTATTGGTAAGATGCTCTATGTTGCTTTGGAAGTGGCAGATCGGTTAGCGAAAGATGGTGTAGACGTTGAAGTCATTGATCTAGTAACAGTTGCACCTTGGGACGAACAAACGGTACTTCATTCAGTGAAGAAAACAGGTCGTTTGATTGTTATTGATGAAGCCAATCCTCACAATAATACGGCGACAGATATTGCATCTGTCGTAAGCGATAAAGCATTCGACTATCTTGATGGACCTGTGAAATGTGTATGCGCCCCGAATACACCAGTGCCCTTTGCAACTAACCTTGAACAACTGTATCTACCAAATGCCGATCGTGTATTGAAAGAAGCTGCAGAAATAATCGAGGACTTGAAAAAATAAATTCACGAAGGTGGTGAGACACAATGGCGACAGAAATAATCATGCCTAAATTAGGTTTAACGATGACGGAAGGAACAGTTGATGAATGGGCAAAACAAGAAGGGAATCCTGTCAAAAAAGGTGAAGTGGTTTGCACGATTAGCTCTGAAAAATTAACGTATGATGTGGAAGCACCTATGGATGGTGTTCTCATCAAGATCCTCGTGCCGGCAGGAGAGGATGCACCATGCCAGGCACCGATTGGATATATTGGTGAACCTGGGGAACAAGTAGATGGGGAGAAAGAAAACCCAAAAACCAAACCTATTGTAGCAGGCAAAGAAGAATCAGCATGGCAAACAATGAATTCAGAAGTAATGGACTCATCAGAAAAAACAAGTGGAACCCGAGTATTCATCACACCACTTGCCCGTAAGATTGCAGCTGAAAAAGGAATTGATTTTAAAGAAATCAATGGCACTGGTGGCAACGGAAGAATCACCCGCCGGGATGTAGAAGCTTATGTACCAGCTGCCAAACCCGTAGCAGCACCTAGAGACACAGTGGCAATTGGGAAGGGCTTAAAAGGCATGCGTAAAACGATTGCTCAGCGGATGATGGCTAGTTTGCATACAACTGCGCAATTAACAATCCATCGAAAAGCTGATATTACAGCATTGATGACTTTCCGCGAAGAGATGAAGGTCAAATCTGGTGTTCCATTGGTAGATGGTCAATTAAGCTTAAATACATTAGTGACACGAGCGGTAATTCTTGCACTTAAAGAGACACCAAGCATGAATGCATGGTATAAAGATGGAACATACGAAGAGGTAAACGAAATCCATATCGGTATGGCTGTTGCGCTTGATGAAGGCCTAGTTGTTCCTGTAATCAAAAATGCCGCTAACAAGACGTTAACGGAGCTTGGAAAATCCTTAAACTCTGTCATCCATGATACGCGTCAAGGTACTCTTTCAGGCGATCTCTATACAGGTTCAACATTCACGATTACCAACCTTGGGAAGAGTGGTGTGGAATATTTCACCCCGATTATTAATAGTCCGGAAATTGGGATTCTAGGGGTTGGAACAATGCTGAAAGAATTAGCTCTGGCAGAGGACAATCGTGTGATCCAAATTCAAAAACTGCCATTAAGCTTAACTTTCGATCACCAAATCATAGATGGAACGCCAGCAGCAGAATTCTTGGGCAAGATAATCTACTATTTAGAGCATCCTTACTTATTAGTAATATAGGTAATCATCATTAGGCTGTAACCCGTCTATTCAAAAGAAATATCAAAGTGTACTTTTACGACAAACAAACCAAAACCACCCGTGTGTGAATGAACGGGTGGTTTGTTCTGCGGCTGAAAGCCTCTGTTACTGGCCAGCCCTCATACGCCCAGCGTATGGTTTTCTTTTTACAAATGAAAACGCCATCCGCCGGTGAATAATCATCAAATGACCTTATGTTTAATCATAGGAATTTACTTATTAATTTCGATTACATCTACTACTAATTTAAAGAACTATCATCAGAAATTTACAATATTTATCTTCCCTCTCTTCTTCTTTGTAACGTTCAATTATTGGCATTTCTCTTAAAGATAGATTATTTTGGGAAATTACAGTCTCCCAATTATTCCAGAATACTTCTACAGCTTCTTTCGTATGCTTAATTGGAAATACAGCATACTTCCCCCCTTCAAATCCCCCTGACATAGCTGGCCTTTTCACTTCTGTATCATCATCAATGGGAATTACAACATCGTACCTACATTCACTAGGTGGAGTAACCTCAGGATTATCTTGTGAAATTCCGTACACTCCAAATTCATTACGATTTTTTGAAATCCTTCATCATTTTAAAATTTCCCTTACTACCATAAGGCCCAACATTTCTAAAAAACGCAATTATATTCCTGCTAAAAGGGGATTTTCTCAACAAGTGAGACCGGGATGATATGGACTTTTTTCTATGTTGATGAAATTTGAGGAACTCCCAATATTTCTTCCAACGCATCCCCGAACTGGTATAACAGTGCTTCTTCTCCGTGTTTTGCTATTAATTGCACACCAATCGGCAATCCGTTTTTCGCTTTTCCACATGGAATCGACAAGGATGGATTTCCGGTGTAATTTGTTGGCGATGTTAATCTTAATAAGGCGTCTTAAACCGATTCTTTCGTATCTTCAATAACAACTTCACGTTCTCCTATATTAGGAGGCAAAATTGGAAGTGTAGGTGCGATTAAAACATCAATTTGATTAAATACTTCATTATTTGATTAAGAATCATCATCTTTTCTTTATAAAATCACCATTTAATACATAAAACCGACAAGACTCCAGGATTATGACTAGTTCTTTACTAACTATTAAAATTTTTTATAATTAATGGTAACTCCGCCAAATCATCGATTATGAAATCAGCATCAACACTATTCCATTGATAATCTCTTTTCCAAATACCTTTAATTGCAACATTTTGAGCAGCTTTCACATCATTTTCTGGATGGTCC
>NZ_JADDIU010000084.1 GCF_016464375.1 Bacillus renqingensis | reverse complement strand
ATACTATATGACAAAAATTTTGCAAGACTCAAGTAACGTAAGCAAAGATTAAAATGGTATACATAATGCCGATGAAGTTTTCATTACGCCCGCTTGCCGTAAACGCAAGTATTGCCGTAATAATGACCGCAAGCAGGCTCATGATCCAGGCATATGATCTGCGCATTTTTTTAAAATCAGGGCGTTGGTATGCCTCTTCTGGAATGGAAACCCCGAAGCTTTCTGTTTTTCGTGTCCAAAATGGTATGAAGATGAAGGGGATACATATCGGTATCATCAAAACAATTAAAAACAGTAACATGATAACATTCACTCCTTTGTTTGAAACCCAGCATAAATTTGACTGCACAGCTTTTGAAATTCCTCTTCGGATACATCCCGGCAAACTGCTTCGGCAATTAATGGACTGATCTTAGACGTTAGTTCTGACCAGTAGCCTTCATCTGCTTTTGGGACGCCATCGGGGTTGACTACGACTCCTTTTTGTCGATGGATTAAAATAAACCCCTCTTGCTTTAGCTGCTGATAAGCCTTGTTGACGGTATGGAGATTAATCCCGAGATCTGCGGCCAGCGACCGTACAGAGGGCAATGCCTCGCCAGGGCTCAGTTCCTTTTTGGCAATCCCGGCAATAACTTGATGCTTTAATTGCGTATAAATCGGTTCCTCCGATTCCAGATCAAGTGTAATATACACATACCCCACACTCCTTTTTGTGTCATCTGTTATATTTATAATATAACAGATAGAATAAGGCGTCAATATTTTTTGGAAAAAGTTGAATAAAGTCGGTATCCGCATGTAAAACGTTTTCCCTATCACTTCTAGGCTGGGAGTTGGAAAAGACGATGTAAACAGCTAAAATAACATAATAAAGAAGGAATTATTTCACAAGGATTTCACATTTGTGCTTTATCCTTATAGGCAGGGACTGAAAAAATTTAATCTAGCAAAGGGTGAAAGAATGAAACATAAATCAATACTTATGCTATTTGTCGTATCAATCATGATTATCGCTGCAGGCTGCGGAACCAGTAAGGGAAAAGATAAAAGCAGCCAAAATCAAAAGCCGCCGGCGATGATTGATGTGGACTTAAAAATTAATCCGGACCATCCACAGCCAAATAAAGAGGTAACGTTCAGCGCAACAGTGACCCAAGGTAGTGAAAAAGTTGATGATGCCGATGAAGTAACGTTTGAGATTTGGAAGGACGGCCAGGAAAAACATGAAAAAATTAAAGCGGAGCACAAAGGTGATGGGATCTACTCCATTTCAAAAAGCTTTCCGGAAGCGGGCAAGTATTCTGTGATTTCGCACGTAACCGCTCGGGATATGCATAATATGCCGAAAAAGGAATTTACCGTTGGAGATGTTAGGGCGGAGAAGGAACAAGCCAAGAAGAATCATGCCGATCATCATGAACATGATGCGGCCGGTTTAGCCATGCATTTCATGGCTGATGACCAAATAAAAGCGAAGGAAAAAACAACTTTAACCGTTCATTTGCAAAAAGACGATTCTCCTTTCCACGGTGCCAGAGTGAGGTTTGAAGTTTGGAAAGGTGATGAAAAAACCCATCAGTTTATCGAGACAAACGAAAGTAAGGCTGGAGAATATAAGGCGGAAACCACTTTTCCAAGCCAAGGGGAATTCACTGTCAAAGTACATGTAGAAAAGGGCGAACTCCACACACATGAAGAAAACACGATAACAATTCACTAACCGTTTACGCCTGATTTCAATATCAGGCGTATTTTCCTTGAAAGGGGGATTAGATGAACAGGCTCATTCCATTGATACTTATTTTCATACTATTAGCAGGCTGCCAACCAGAGAAAATCGCAGTCCCGCGATCGATGAAAGACATCCTCGTGGTTTCCAATCTAAAAAAGCCGGAGCTTTCCTTTGTCGATTTACAGACGGGTAAATTAACGGCCAGCGATTTAAACTTTCGCATCACTTCTATGGTAAAAGTCGATCGAGATACAATCATTCTAGCGGGAGAAAACGAGGATTCACTTTACCGGCTTCAATTAAAACAGGGGACCTTGACAAAATTAGCGCAAACCGGAAAAGGGATTAATGAGCTGTTATATCGCCCACAGGATCATCTGCTCTATTTTTCCAATGGTACGAAAAATACAGTGGGCTTCTATGATGTTCGAAAAAATAAAGTAATAACGGAGATAAACACTGATAAATTTCCGGGATCGATGGCATTGAACGAAAAGAAAAATTTATTATACGTGGTCAATGTAAAAGGGGCATCGCTCTCTATCATCGATATCAGCACAAAGAGAGAAGTCGCTCAGTTTCCGATTGTGGAGCGGCCGAAGGGAATCTTTTTTGACGGAAAATACGTGTGGGTTGGCGGTCATGGGCCATATGGTTCGCTTAATGAAAATGTTTATATATATGACCCGGAAACTGGCAAAGAAGTGGACCGCATAAAAGTAGGAGTAATGCCGGTCGATTTCTATCGGGACGATAGAAGCGCAGATGTGTATGTGATTTGCCATGGCTCCAGCAGCGTCTATAAAATAGATATAAACAACAGGTCGGTTAGTAAGCCGCTTCAGGTTGAGGCAAATCCATATGATATCATTGGAGATAAGCAAAGGATTTATGTGACAAGCTTGGATGGCGATTCCCTTGCCATTATTGATCGCTCCACTTTTACGAAACTAAAGCAAATTCGGCTGAACAACGGGCCGCATATGATGATTCTGGGAGAGGAAAATGAGTAAATATAAAGTCTTAATTGCGGATGACGAGGAACAGATGCTGATGCTGGTATGCTCTTATTTAGAAAAAGAAGGCTATGAAACCGTTATGGCTACAGATGGGGAAGAAGCGTTAACACGGTGGAACGAGGGAAGATTTCATTTGATCATTTTAGATATTATGATGCCGAAGGTGGATGGTTTTACCGTTTGTCAACAAATCCGCCAGGTCTCAAACGTGCCGATTATGATGTTGACGGCTAAAAGTGAGGAACTGGACCGGGTCCGCGGTTTAAAAATCGGTGCGGATGATTACATTGTTAAACCATTCAGCCCCAAGGAATTGGTGGCTCGTGTTGAAGCATTACTAAGAAGGTCTCATGACTATAAACCAAAGCAGCATTTGCTGGAACATGAAGGTCTGGTCATCGATTTGGAAAGTCATACAGCAGAGGTACGAGGGAAAAGGTTGAATTTAACAAGGAAAGAATTTAGTCTGCTGGAGTTTTTTTGCCGCCATAAAGGACAAGTTTTTTCGCGGGAGCAGCTGCTGGACCATGTGTGGGGGCTGGAGAGCGCCGGAACATTAAGGACCGTTGATACCCATATCAAAACGTTAAGAATTAAACTAGGCTCATCTGCTGTTTTGATCAAAACGGTTTGGGGAGTGGGGTACAAATTCGAAGAGTAAACTTTGGGTTAAAGCAGAAAATTTGGATAACAATTACTATCGTTGCGATGACCGCAATTGTCTTTGGAACAGGACTCACCTATTTCTTATATGAAAAATTTTATGTGGAAAAGCAAAAAGAAATCTTAATCATGCAAGGAGAAGAACTCCGGGGATACTATTATAAAGCTGCAAACAAGGAAGAGTTTAAGAAACGGGTGCAATGGACGGATAAGGCTTCCGACGCGAAGGTGATTTTTACCGAGGATCCGATGTTATTGAGCGCGGGTATTCCTTATGATGAATCGGCCGATAACAATTTAATCACGTTTGAAGAAAGGCAACAGCTGCTCGCGGGAAAAAGGGTCATTTTCATCCGGGAACACCCGAGGTTCCATCAGGATATCTTGGCGGTCACGATTCCGCTGTTGGCAAAAAACCAATTAACAGGGGCGCTGTTTCTCTATATGCCGCTTGCCGATATATATGAGCCGTTCCGATCTATTCGGATTGTGTTAGCAATATCCTTGTTTTTGCTGTTAACCATCGTCGTATGGCTGGGTCTTAAAATGACAAATCGCTTGATTAAGCCGTTAAAAGAGATGGAATCCATTTCGCAAAAAATGTCCCAAGGTGATTTTTCCAAAAGAATTCAGGTTGATCAATCCGATGAAGTAGGCAACTTGGCTGCTTCCTTTAATATTCTTGCCTCATCGTTAGAAACGGTGGACCAGAAACGAAGGGAATTTCTGCAAAATGTCTCTCATGAATTACGGACACCGCTTAGTTATATGAAAGGATATGCGGAAGCTATTCTTGATGGTGTGGCCGGTGACAAAAAAGCGGTTGAAAGATATGTTTCAATTATTCATAACGAAACGGACCGGATGCAGCGGCTTGTCCATGATTTGTTGGACTTGGCACAATTGGAGGATGACTCCTATCCGATGAGGGATGAGCCATTGCCCATTGCCCAGTTAATCACGGATGTGGCCGATCGGTTTGATTTAGCTGCTAGTCAAAAAGAGATTCAATTGGTACAGAATCTCGATGATGATCTCATTGTTAACGGTGATTCCGACCGGCTGGAGCAGGTGGTCAGTAATCTGCTTGATAACGCGATTCGCTATACACCAAACGGGAAGTCCATTGCTGTTACGCTGAAGCGGGAAGGGGCCTCCGCTGTGTTGATGATTCACGACTCGGGACCCGGGATTCCTAAGGAGGATCTACCTAAGGTCGTGGAACGATTTTATCGCGTTGACCGCGCCAGAACACGAAAAGAAGGTGGAACGGGATTGGGTCTGGCGATTGTTTATCAGATAGTTAAAAAACATCAGGGACTGTTGAACATTGAATCGGCCGAAGGATCCGGAACAACGGTAGTGGTAAAGCTGCCTTTGTATAAAGAATAAGCGGGATGGCAGGGAGGGAAACCACTTCACTGCCATTTTCTTTTGGTGTCAGGCACCGAAAGAAAAACCTCCAAGGCGGATGAATCGTCTAAGAATAGAAAGGAGGAACAGACTTGGACGAACTAACAGTAGAAGCAATGGCGATAGAGGATAAAGAAGAATTGATAGATGAAATCATGAACCGGTATGGCCAGGAAATCCTCCAGCTTACTTTTTCCTATGTAAATAATAAGGCCATTGCGGAGGACCTAACCCAGGATATCTTTGTTAAGTGTTATAAAAATCTTCATACATATAGCGGCAAAGCGAAGCTCCGAACATGGCTGTGGCGGATTGCGATTAATCATTGCAAGGACTTCTTAAAAAGCTGGTATAACAAAAATGTGGTGATTTCCGAAGCGGAACCTGTCATCAGTGTGACCAAAAAGGAAATGGTCGAAGAAAAAGTTATCCAAAAGGAAGAAGACGAGCAATTGATTTCAGCGATTATGAGCCTTCCGATTAAATATCGAGAAGTAATCTATCTTCATTATTATGAGGATCAGCCGATCAAGGAAATCGCACTGCTGACGGAAGTAAGCCATAACACGGTAAAAACCAGACTTAGACGGGCCAAAGAGCTTCTGAAAGAAAGATTGGAGGGATAAGGTGATGGAAGACCGTTTAAAGAATTTAAGAAAAACAATGGATCAAACGTCATTCGCTAACCTAAATTTTTCGGAGCAGCATCGTAAGAGGATCCATGAAAAAATACATAGTCAAGATGAAAGGGAGGAAGACATTCTTCTAGCTATCATGCAGCTGCTTGTCCAAGAAAAAACAGGCTATGAATTACTGAGTTTGCTAAGGGGAAGGGGAATTCAAACATTCGCTAGGAACGAAGGTTTTTTATACACAATATTACATCGATTGGAGCAGTCAGGTTGGTTGCAATCTAGCTGGGATACAGCCGAAGTGAAATATTATCGAATGACTGACAGAGGGAGAAAAATATTATACAAAGCAGAGAAAAGTAAAAGTAGGAGGAAGTTAGTTTTAAAAGGGGCACTTGAGGGGTGATACATAAATGAATAAACAACAACTATTTTTAGAAGAAGTCACTCGTCAAATCCAGTCAAAAGAGGCAAAAAGATATGTCGCCAATGAATTGAGTTATCATGTAAAAGAGGCAAAGAAACACTTAATGGATAGAGGCTTGACGGAAGCCGAGGCTGAAGAACAGGCAGTTGAACAGATGGGGAGCCCGGCTAAATTGGGGCAGCAGCTTAATAAGCTGCACAAGCCAAAGGTTGACTGGCTGATGGTATCTTTACTGGCGGCAACATTGTTCATCGGATTCCTGCCGTTGTTTTCGCCAGGCTATATGGATGAAAGACATTTTTTCATTTACAAGTCTGTGTCTGTGCTTCTTGGTATCACTGGGGCTATAGGGATCATGCTGCTGGATTATCGGAAGTGGCAAAAGTGGGGCTGGTTGTTTTATGCGATTGGTCTGCTGCTTCTAGTCGTGTTAAGATTCTTTGTATCTACTACGATAAATGGTATGCCTATTTTGAGGATTCCTCCCGTTACGATTGAAAGTTCGATGGCTATTCCGTTCTTTTTTCTTGCCTGGGCCTCCTTCTTTAATAATGAAAGGCTAAGGGTTTGGCAGTTTGTGCTTTTGTTTGCGATTCCATTGTATTTATTTTTCACAATGCCAGATCTCGCCAATCTTTATATCTATTCAATGATGGTATTTGTGATGTCATGGTGGAGTAAATTTAGCAGAAAAGCTATCATATCAATCTGGGCGTCAGCAGCCGGAATCCTTGTTCTGCTTGGTTTGATTTGTTGGCGTTTTATAAAAGTTTATCAGTTCGAAAGACTTCTTGCCTTTTTGCATCCTGAAGAATATCCAAATGGAGCGGGATATTTTTACCTGCGCATCAAGGAGATACTGGCTAAAGCCGGCTGGTTTGGAAATCATGGGGGTAAGGAACATATTCCTGGGGCACATACCGATTTTGTTTTCGTTAGTTTTACTTATGAATACGGATGGTTGTTTGCCATCGCACTGATTGTGATTCTCACCCTATTAGCTGTGAGAATCGTAACCATCTCATTTAAAATAAAGGATTCCTATGGAAAAGTTTTGCTGTCCGGTGCACTTACATTATATTCTGTTCAGTTGGTCACCCATATCTTCATGGCGATTGGGCTTTTTCCAATCATCTCGATGTCCCTGCCTTTTATTAGTTATGGGTTAATGCCTACGGTGTTGAACGCGGTTTTAATAGGAGTGGTGTTAAGCGTTTATCGCAGAAAGGATCTCATTGTTTCACACCAGTTTTTAGAAAAATGATAAAAATGGGAAGATGCCTCCTAAGACGGTCATCTTCCCATTTTGGAGTTGCTTTCAACTATTAGTCAAAAAATCCCAACGCATATTTCACTGCTTCTTGAATGTCCTTTGTTTCATATGCCTCTAAATCCTCAAAGCTCATTTTCATTTTTACGTTCTCCAGGTCATAGCCGCTGTCCAAATCAATATTCAAAAGAACTTCGTACCCTTCTTCGTTTACACTTGTGTCAATGATGTTAAAAGTCCGATTGCGCTACCTGTTTCATATTCAATGGGGTCTAAGAGCTCTGACATTATTATTCCTCCAGCCTCAAGTTTTAGTTGTAGCATTTGCCAATTATGACGTATCCATTCGTAATCTTTTTAGAATGACTATGAAAGCTTAGAAGCCGCAAAGTGCGCGCGAGCAAGAAAAAAGGGAGGAGCCGCGTACTTAGGAGGCCGCAAAGTGCGCGCGAGCAAGAAAAAAGGGAGGAGCCGCGTACTTAGGAGGCCGCAAAGTGCGCGCGAGCAAGAAAAAAGGGAGGAGCCGCGGACTTAGGAGGCCGCAAAGTGCGCGTGAGGAAGTAAAAAGGGAGGAGCCGCGGACTTAGGAGGCCGCAAAGTGCGCGAGAGCAAGGAAAAAGCGGGGGGCCGCGCACTTAGAAGGCCGCAAAGTGCGCGTGAGGAAGGAAAAAGGGAGGAGCCGCGCACTTAGAAGTCCCCAAAGTGCGCGTGAGCAAAGCAAAAGCGGGGGACCGCGCACTTAAAAGGTCGCAAAGTGCGCGTGAGCAAAGAAAAGGCGGGGGACCGCGCACTTAGAAGGCTGCAAAGTGCGCGTGAGCAAAGAAAAAGCGGGGGACCGCGCACTTAAAAGTCCGCAAAGTGCGCGTGAGCAAGAAAAAAGGGAGGAGCCGCGCACTTAGAAGGCCGCAAAGTGCGCGTGAGCAAGAAAAAAGGGAGGAACCGCGCACTTAGGAGGCCCCAAAGTGCACGTGAGGAAGGAAAATTGCTAATGGGGTGCACATTGAAGCATCTCAAAAATGAGAAGGCTGGCTATCACAGCAGCGATCCATTATCGTTTGATGTTTTTCAGGAATGACTCCACTTTTAAAAAAATGATTGTGTTTTTATTTGTTATGTTACAAATTTTTTGTTAATCTTATATTAAGTAACATTGCAGGAGGAGTTTTAGTGGAATGTGTCAGTCCCATAAAGGAAATCAGCCAGATTCATGCGATAAAGGAAAAATTGCAGAAGCAGTCACTCAGGGATTATGTGCTGTTTGTTTTTGGCATTAATACAGGAATCAGGGTCCATGATTTACTTTCTCTTAGGGTATCAGATGTTTGGGATGGGGAAGGGGTAAAGGAGTTTCTAACCATTTCAGCTGAAAAAAATGAAGCTCAAAAGGTATTTTATCTAAACCAGAAAGTAAAAACCGCTTTAGAAAGTTATTTAGCAAGGGGCACTTTACAAGACAGCGATTTTCTTTTTAAATCAAAAAAAAACAATCTGCCGATTACCCGCCAGCAGGCTTACCGAATCATTAATGGGGTAGCAAAAGAGGTAGGGATTACTGGAAAAATCGGCATGCACACGCTAAGGAAAACATTCGGCTACCATGCCTATCGAAAGGGTATTGCGATTTCAATTCTGATGGATATATATAACCACCATACACATGCAGAAACATTACGCTATATTGGAATCGACAAGGATGAAGAACCGTATATAAAGGTGGATGTGAATCTATAAAATTAAAAAACTCTTCCATCTTGGATGATGGAAGAGCTGGGCGTATCAATCTTTATCTATTGGTTCGGTCATTCGTACATGAATTAACTCTTTCACCACGTCTTCCACAACAGGAACTTGGAGAGTCTCTTTACCCTTCATAAACTTGAAAACACCATTATTAAAATCAGTCCCTTGTTCTTTAAAAAAAATACCTTCATACACAGCAGTCTCATTATGATCGAAGCTCAACCGGTACTGGTTCCCATCTTTTAAAAGGTAGGCTCGGACCCCTTTTTCAAAATGTCCCTCATAGCCGCGGAGGGAACGGGAGACAGAAATAATATGCAAGTCCACAAAGGGGATTTCGTGTAATAATGCATTAATAATCGACCCTTTTGTCAGTTGTTCCCAACGGCTCTGGGCAGTCTGGCCGAGAATGATTTGCGTAATATGCTTTTCACGGGCGACTTCAGCAATCACTTTAGCTACAGGACGTTTTTCATTATCTTTTAAAATATATGCCTCAGCATGATGCTGTTCGGCCAATTGCTTCCACCTAGTGATGTAATCCGACTTTTCGGCGTTGAGATCATCAAAAGGGGCTGGATCAATGGTCAAGATATAGAGCGGGCAGTCCAGCATATGAGAAAGCTTGCAGCCGCGCTGAATCAGCCGTTCACCATTTGGTCCATAATAAACGCAGACGAGGATGCTTTCATCCATACGTCCTTTTACTTTTTTCAATGGATTCACCTCAAAGTTTAGATGTTAACAATTGGTTTCATCTTCCGTTAACCATGACTATAGCCGATGCGGCTAGAAGCGTCAACCGAAATGTACAAATCGCAGATATAGTTGAAAAACCGCTGATAAACCAGCCAAATCGCCGATAAATCAGCCAAACCCGCAGATATCCGAATTCAACTCTGTTAAAAGACTTTTCGCCACAGAAAGGAGGTATATGGATGTCCTTACTTCATTTCATCCTATTCATTCCGTTTTTATTTGCTACCTTTGTTCCATTTATCCATAAATGGTGCACACCGCGCATCCATACCGGCTGGTTCGTGTTGGTCGTACCAGTTGGAATCTTTCTTTATTTCTTAAGCTATATCCCGGCAATCGCAATAGGGGAGACAGTACTTCATGAACTACAGTGGATGCCATCGTTGGGAATCAATTTCACCGCCTACCTGGACGGTTTGGCATTAATATTTGCATTGCTTATCACTGGAATCGGTATGCTTGTGATCCTCTATTCGATCTATTATTTATCCAAGGAAAAAGAAGCGCTCCACAATTTCTATCTCTATCTCCTCCTGTTCATGGGGGCAATGCTTGGGCTCGTCTTCTCCGATAACCTCTTTGTATTATATGTGTTTTGGGAACTAACAAGTATCTCTTCATTTCTCTTAATTGCCTATTGGTATCAGCGGAAAAATTCCCGCTACGGGGCACAAAAAGCGATGCTGATTACCATTGCCGGAGGGCTGGCAATGCTTGCCGGGCTAATTTTGCTCAGCATAATGGCGGATACTTATAGTATTCGTGAAATGCTGAGCATGACTCAAGAGTTAGCGTCGCACAAACTGTTTCTTCCGGCGATGATTCTCCTCCTATTAGGGGCATTTACCAAATCGGCACAATTTCCCTTTAGTATTTGGCTGCCCGATGCGATGGAAGCACCGACACCCATTAGTGCCTATTTGCATTCCGCCACCATGGTCAAAGCGGGAATCTATTTGGTTGCCCGGTTTACACCAATATTTGGCGGCAGCACCGAATGGTTTTGGCTCGTTTCCGGGGCAGGAATCGTCACGCTCCTTTATGGTTCAATAAACGCCGTCCAGCAAAAAGACTTAAAAGCGCTGCTCGCTTATTCGACCATCAGCCAATTAGGCCTCATTATGACCCTATTGGGTATTGGCTCCGCCGCACTGTACAAAAACGGATCGGGAGACGAAACTTCAGCCTATGCCTTTGCCGTGGCAGCCGCCATTTTTCACTTAATCAACCATTCTATATATATGGAACTAAATAATTTGGATCCAAA
>NZ_JADDIU010000083.1 GCF_016464375.1 Bacillus renqingensis | reverse complement strand
TTCACCACCTTTCTAGAGAGAGTTCATAAGGATTAATTTCCTTGAGACTCCATATAGGCGC
Source organism: Bacillus renqingensis (assembly GCF_016464375.1). Lineage (GTDB taxonomy): Bacteria > Bacillota > Bacilli > Bacillales > Cytobacillaceae > Neobacillus > Neobacillus renqingensis. The sequence continues at coordinate 11,015 of NZ_JADDIU010000083.1, read as the reverse complement.
AACGCCCATTGTCAAAAAACAATAACTTCGAGACCAAAACATCTCTTTCCACAGGTACTGTTTTATCTGAGGGAAATCACGTATTACGAAACGAGAACGAACACTATTGTAGCTGTTAATCGCTTTTGACAAATCGATATTTGGAACTGAATAAAACAAAATATGAACGTGGTCGCCGTCATGGTTCTATTTTTCTACTGTAATTCTTTTTGGCTCAAGTCATCGTATGAAATGTTCTTTCAGGTAGTCTGAAAGAACACCGTTTATTACTTTTCGCAATATCTAATGACGAAAACCAAATGGTAGTAGAGTGAGAACACTGAATGATTATTACTATTTAATTTTGTAATGATACACTTTCCATCTATGTCTAATTATATCACTTGGCACAAAGAAATAGCAAACATTTGTTCCCTGAATAGTGAGGGTCATGAGGTAAACCAAACAAAAGATTTCAGCCTATCGGCTGACGGCAATTCATCTCCACCTGAATTGTTGGGCTTCACCCGTAATACAAATCAGATGGAGTCTTCTTGCTGAAAAGGATAAAAAAATAGTAAACCCAAAGTTTATTTAATGTAAAAGGACATGGTGCTTGGAGAAATCAAAAAAATTTTAGGGACAACGAAAAAAGGGTGAATTACCCTACAACTTTTTGGCAAACAAAAACAGCCAAAGAATCAGCAATCATGCGGCTTCAAGGCTGTTTTTATTTATTTTAACTGCAAAAGTCAGGCTATTACCATAACGAAGAATTCACTTTCTAATCGGGCATAAAATCGTACAGAATTACGATTTTTCGAAAAGCAATTTGAATTGGAGCTAATTAAAAAGGAGCTGACTGAGTTTGTTTTGGTAAAGAAGAATGAAAATTCCACTGAACAACTGGAGGAGGAAGTTCCCAGGTAACTTGAAAAAGAAGAGCTTATCCTGTTTTTAAAAACAACCGAGGATGACTGTCTGGAGAATGATGACCTGATGTTCCTAATTGTTACTTGCCATAGCACGTGTATCACTCGAACAAATCATGAACCGTCTTGGTCTTACCGATGACCAAATCACGAAAAATGTCTACCTCCACGTAACCCAAGAAATGAAAAAAAAGCTTCCCACAAGTTTGCTCAACTCATGAGAAGCCTCTTTAAAATCCTCTATGTTAGCATTCCACTCTCATCTTGCTCAAAATTCCACTCATACTAAGCGTTTGAGGGCTGATATTACATCATACCGCCCATTCCACCCATGCCGCCCATGTCAGGCATTGCAGGTGCAGAACCCGCTGGTTCTGGCTTGTCAGCTACTACAGCTTCTGTTGTTAAGAACATAGCCGCTACAGAGGCTGCGTTTTGAAGGGCAGAACGAGTTACTTTCGTTGGGTCCACGATACCGGAATCGATCATGTTTACCCACTCGCCGCTGGCTGCGTTGAAGCCTACGCCAACCTCTTCATTTTTTAGGCGCTCAACAATAACGGAGCCTTCGAGGCCGGCGTTTTGAGCGATGGTGCGAACTGGCTCTTCAATTGCACGAAGCACGATGTTGATACCGGTAGCTTCGTCGCCTTCTGCTTGCAGTTCAGCCACTTTGCTGTATACGTTAAGAAGGGCAACGCCACCGCCGGAAACGATACCTTCCTCAACTGCAGCACGAGTAGCGTTGAGGGCGTCTTCAATGCGAAGCTTGCGCTCTTTTAGTTCTGTTTCTGTTGCAGCACCGACTTTGATGACTGCCACACCGCCAGCTAATTTAGCTAAGCGCTCTTGTAGTTTTTCTTTATCAAATTCAGAAGTTGTTTCTTCTAATTGAACACGGATTTGGTTGACACGAGCTTGAATATCTTCCGTTGAACCAGCACCTTCAACGATTGTTGTATTTTCTTTTGTCACAACAACCTTTGCCGCACGGCCTAAAGATTCAATGGTTGTACTCTTAAGGTCACGGCCTAGCTCTTCCGTGATCACTTCACCGCCGGTTAATGCAGCGATATCTTCAAGCATCGCTTTGCGGCGATCACCGAAGCCAGGAGCCTTAACAGCTACAGCATTGAATGTTCCGCGAAGCTTGTTCAATACGAGTGTTGCAAGGGCTTCACCTTCAACATCTTCAGCAATCAATAGTAATGGCTTGCCTTGTTGGACCACTTGCTCAAGGACAGGAAGGACTTCTTGAATGTTAGAAATCTTCTTGTCAGTAATTAAAATATATGGATTTTCTAAATTAGCCTCCATTTTATCAGTATTGGTTACCATGTATGGAGAAGCGTAGCCACGGTCAAACTGCATACCTTCTACAACATCCAATTCTGTTGTGAACCCTTTTGATTCTTCAATCGTGATAACGCCGTCGTTGCCAACGCGCTCCATTGCTTCAGCGATTAACTCACCAACTTCGTTATCATCAGAGGAAATAGCTGCAACCTGAGCGATAGATTCTTTCCCTTCGATTGGCTTAGAAATGCCTTTTAGTTCTTTAACAGCAGCAGCAACTGCCTTTTCAATTCCTTTACGGATACCCATTGGGTTGGCACCAGCCGTTACGTTCTTTAAGCCTTCACGGATCATCGCTTGGGCAAGAACAGTTGCCGTTGTTGTACCGTCACCGGCAACATCGTTTGTTTTGCTGGCAACTTCAGCAACAAGCTTCGCTCCCATATTTTCAAATGCATCTTCCAGTTCAATTTCTTTCGCAATGGTTACCCCATCATTGGTGATAAGCGGTGAACCAAATTTTTTTTCAAGAACCACGTTACGTCCTTTAGGTCCAAGCGTTACTTTTACTGCATCTGCAAGCGTATCAACTCCGCGAAGCATTGCGCGGCGAGCGTCTTCACTGAATTTAATTTCTTTAGCCATTGTTCAAAAACCTCCTCATAAGTTTAAAACTATTTTTTTCGTTTAACCTTATTGTCCTACAACAGCAAGGATGTCACTTTCACGTAAAATTAAGTATTCTGTTCCCTGGTATTTTACCTCTGTACCAGAGTATTTTGAGAAGATAATGCGATCACCGACAGAAACTTCAAGAGCAGCACGTTCTCCGTTATCAAGGACGCGGCCAGTACCTACAGCTACCACTTTTCCTTCCTGTGGTTTTTCTTTTGCTGAATCCGGTAATACGATACCGCTGGCAGTTTTTTCTTCGGTTTCTACTAGTTCGATGATAATGCGATCACCTAATGGTTTTAACACTTAAAACAACCTCCTCAAATATGTGTTTTCGATCATTATTAGCACTCGTTAATGATGAGTGCTAACACAATTATTATAATAATGAATCTGAAAATCTTTTGCAAGTCTTAAGCAAAAAATTTTTTTCACCTTATAAAGTATAGGAAAACCATGACTTTCTATACATACTATGACTACTAAAGTTTTCAAAAATTGAACAGGGCCTCTAATAAAGGTAAAATAGTACTTAGTGATTTTATAAACAAAGGAGACTACCTATTTGAAGAAGGAATATTGGATTATCTTGCTTGTTTATATCGGGATGCAGTTATCGTCCATTATTGGAGTCCCTCTGCTGCAATGGGGTTTTCAATATTGGGGAATTAATAGAATTTTAGTGGGCCCTATCTGGCTCATTATTAGCTTCACACTTGCATTAATCATTATTCTTTTGATTTTAAGAAAGGAATGGTCTATTCAAGGCCAAGACGAGAAAAGCAGTTCATTAAGCCACTCTCTTTTATGGGCTTTTTTAGGCTTTTTTCTGGCGTTATTTTCCCAGTATGTTGCGGCCATCATCGAGCATCTACTAGGGATTCAGCCCGACTCTAAGAATACACAAGGAATTTTACAGCTCATTGAGACCTTCCCTCTAATGATCGTTGTAACGAGTATCATTGGTCCTATTTTAGAGGAAATTGTATTTCGAAAAATTATTTTTGGCAGCCTTTATCAACGGTTTAACTTCTTCCTATCCGCGCTCATCAGCTCGGTAATCTTTGCTGCGGCTCACATGGAGTTTCCCCATATTATCCTTTATACGGCCATGGGGCTTACCTTCGCTTTTCTCTATGTGAAAACCAACCGGATTATCGTGCCCATTTTTGCCCATGTGACAATGAATACCTTGGTAGTCTTGGTTCAATCTGTTTACCGGGACGATATAGAAAGACTACAGCGTCAGCTTGAGGCAGTTCAAAACTTTATCGGAGGATTTTTATGAGACGTTCACCCTTATTTTCAGGATTCATCTATTTTTTATTAGGCGGTTTATTTACCTACTTTGCCATCGACGAAGTGCAAAAAAACGGCTGGGACTTCTTCAGCTACCTGCTCGTCATCCTAGCCACCTTCGACTTCGGCTCAGGCCTAAAAATGATCATATTTCATTATAAATACAAGGATCAACTGAAAAAATAAAATTGGTGTCAGGCACCATGTGAAAAATTCACATGGTGCCTGACACCCTAATCACTCAACACATTCGGATAATGCTTTAAAAAGTACACAAGTGATTGAAGCTCTATCGCTAAGTCGATATGATGGACACGGATTGAGGGTGGGACATTTAATCTTGCCGGTGTGAAGTTCAAGATGCCCTTTACCTCTGTATTGACCAGTCGATCGGTAATCATTTGTGCGGCCAGAGCCGGCACGGTTAAAATAATGACTAGAATCTGTTCCTCGACTAAATACTTCTCCAAATCATCCATGTTATACACTGGGACTTCTCCAATGAATGTGCCGATTTTACTAGGATCAATATCAAAGGCACAGGAGATTTTTGTATTATTATTTTTCAAAAAGTTATAGTTTAAAAACGCTGTGCCAAGATTACCAACGCCGACGAGCGCTACTTTGGTTAGTTCGTCCTGGTCAAGCGTTTTTCGGAAGAAGGATAATAAATAATTAACATTATAGCCATAACCCTTTTTCCCAAGTGCTCCAAAGTAGGAAAAGTCCCTGCGGATTGTTGCCGAGTCCACCTTCACCGCTTCGCTTAATTCTGCTGATGAAACCCTTTGTTTTCCGGAAGAATGCAGGTTTTTTAAAAATCGATAATATAAAGGCAGCCGCTTTGCAGTAGCCTGTGGGATTTTCGTCGTTTCATTCGTCATATTTCTCTAACACCCCGCTTTAAATTTCGTTTAATTCTGCTCTGATCTCCTGAAGTCACCGTTTTTACCGCCGGTTTTCTCTACTAAATAAGTTGGTCCAATTATCATACCTTTATCTACTGCTTTACACATATCATAGACAGTTAGGGCACAAACAGAGGCTGCTGTTAACGCTTCCATCTCCACACCTGTATTGCCCTTTGTTTTGATTGATGCCGCAATATGTAATCGATATTGAGTCTGCTGTACTTGCTCCCAGGAGAAGCTGATATTGACCCCTGTTAGCGGGATCGGGTGGCACATCGGAATGATCTCCCACGTTTTTTTGGCTGCCATGACCGCGGCAACCTGGGCAACGGCTAAGACATCGCCTTTTTTTAACTCATGGTTTGTAATTTTCCGATAAATATCATCACTTACTGTAATGCTGGAATGAGCTAGTGCCGTCCGTGCTGTTTCCGGCTTTTCGCTAACATCCACCATCTTTGCTCTTCCTTCTTCATTAAAATGAGTAAACTCAGCCATATAAATGCCTCCTACCAAATAAATATACTATATTTTAGTGCCGATGTGTGTGATACTTTGAACGAACCGGATAATTTTTATCCTGCAGCACCTTTTTTCCTTCCCGCTTAAACAATCAGTAAGACTTCCAGATAAATTGAAGTCTCACTTTATTGCTGACCTTCCGGGAATACGGTACACTATTCGTAAGCATAGAGGTGAATGAAAAATGATTTTATTGCAGGTTAATCAATTACAAAAATATTATGGTGCTGACCTTATTTTATCGAATATAAAGCTAGAATTACAAACACGAGACCGTGTAGCCCTTGTCGGCCGTAACGGAGCCGGTAAATCTACCTTATTAAAGATCATCGCCGGCCATTTGTCATATGATGGCGGTGAAATTATAAAACCCAAGGATGTTTCAATTGGCTATTTAGCCCAAAATACAGGCTTGGAATCAAATTTATCTATCTGGGAAGAAATGCTCAGTGTCTTCGATGAGCTTCGAATCATGGAACAATCATTAAGGAAGCTTGAAAAACAAATGGCTAATCCTGATACTTTTAACGATCCTGCAAAATACGATCGGGTTTTACACGAATATGACCAGCTACAGGTTCAGTTTAAAGAACTAGGGGGCTATCAATTTGAAGCAGATATCCGCTCCGTACTCCATGGACTAAATTTTCCCGATCCTTCGATGAAGATCGCAAGCCTTAGTGGAGGGCAAAAGACGCGGCTTGCACTTGGCAAACTCCTGTTAGCCAAGCCGGATATTTTAATTTTGGATGAGCCAACTAACCATCTTGATATTGATACACTCTCATGGCTAGAACAATACCTGCAAGGGTATGAAGGTGCGATTTTGATCGTTTCCCATGACCGTTATTTCTTAGACAAAGTGGTCACTCAAGTATATGAATTATCCCGCAACCGGATCGGGCGCTATACCGGTAATTATAGTTCCTATTTGGAACAAAGGTCGGCCAACTATGAACGCGAGTTAAAGCTTTTTGAAAAACAGCAACAGGAGATTGCGGCACTTCAAGACTTTATTCAGCGCAATATCGCACGTGCCACCACAACGAAAAGGGCACAAAGCCGCCGCAAAAGGCTTGAGAAAATGGAAATCATCGACCGTCCATTAGGTGATGAAAAATCAGCAAGCTTTTCGTTTGAAATTGAAAAACAAAGTGGCAATGATGTTTTATCCATTCATTCACTTGCGATTGGTTACGGTAGCGACAAAGTAGCGGAAGACATTTCTTTCCGTGTCTTTCGCGGAGACAGCATTGCGCTAGTCGGTCCAAACGGAATTGGTAAGTCGACCCTGTTAAAAACGATTATGAAAAAACTAGAGCCGCTTGGCGGGGACATATTGTACGGTACAAACCTATCAATTGGCTATTATGATCAGGAGCAGGCCAACTTATCCTCCAATAAGAGAGTGCTGAATGAACTTTGGGATGAATATCCACTTAAACCGGAAAAGGAGATTCGGACCGTGCTCGGCAATTTTCTGTTTTCCGGTGATGATGTGTTAAAAAACGTATCATCGTTAAGCGGCGGTGAGAAAGCAAGATTGGCCTTAGCCAAACTGATGCTGGAGAAAGCAAACGTACTTATTTTGGACGAACCAACCAACCATCTCGACCTTGATAGCAAGGAAATATTGGAGAATGCCTTAATCGATTACCCTGGAACGATTCTGTTTGTCTCGCACGATCGATTTTTTATTAACCGGATTGCCACCAAGGTAGTTGAGCTAAGCCGTGAAGGCAGCGCCGAGTTTCTTGGTGATTATGATTATTACATTGAGAAAAAACGAGAGCAAGAGGAACTGGCAGCCTTGGAGCAGGCTGCTATCGGGAAAAAGAAAGCCACTCCAGAGAGCCTAGAGAAGGATACCTATCAACTGGATAAGGAAATTAAGAAATTAGAACGTCAGCGAAAGCGCAAGTTAGAAGAGATTGAACTGCAAATTGAAGATTTAGAGCAGCAAATTCAAGAATTTGAGCAGCTTTTATGTGATCCGGATATTTTTCAAGATCATGAAAGGGTAATGGAAATTAATCAAAATAATGAAAAAGCGAAGGCTGAGCTCGAGCAATTAATGGACGAGTGGGCCGAACTGGCAGAGTAACTATAGGCGACCTCGGACCACTTTCTTCTCCCGGTTCAGTCGCCTATAGCTCTTATCGATTACGATAGTAGTTTTCTGCAACTTGTTAAAATCCATTCATTTTGATTTATCCACAAGTTTTTCAACCAACTATCCTATTTAAAAATCAACTCTTCCACATACTTATACACATTTAGAATAGCTACAGACCATATATCCTTTCAGTTTTCCACATTATCCACAGCAAACATTAAACTTATCCACATTATTAACAAGGATTACGAGGTTATCCACAAGCAGGTACTTTTTATAAAAATAATTATCCACAAACAAGGCATTATTTTACGTTTAATCAACTTAGGAAATCTATATTTATCAGGTCTTTATCCATTTAATCAAACGTCTGGTTAATTTTTTTCACCTGCTGGTATATTTTCAACCAAACGTTTAGTTAAAAAAACCTCTCCTATTTAGGAGAGGTCAGCATGATTATACATTTCAATATCTAGTCCCGGCTTTGCATTTAAGGACCAATCAGCTCTGATTCCTTTTTCAAACATCACACTGCCGGCAGCTGCAATCATCGCAGCATTATCCGTACAAAGTGACATTGGCGGTATCACTAATTCTACCTCCGCCCCCGAGAAAGCCTCTTCTAATGCAGTTCTTAGGCCCTTGTTTGCCGCTACGCCCCCGGCAACCAATAATTGTTTTACACCGTATTCTTTTACAGCATCCGCCGTTTTTTTTACTAATACATCAATTACACTTGCCTGGAAGCTGGCGGCAAGGTCCTCTGGAGCAATTATTTCACCGCGTTGCTCGGCATTATGAACGGTGTTAATCACTGCCGATTTTAACCCGCTGAAGCTAAAATCATAAGAACCTTCCTCAAGCCAGGCCCGCGGTAAATCAATGGTCGGTTTGCCTTCATGAGCCAAGCGATCAATATGCGGACCGCCTGGATACGGCATATTCAATGTTCTTGCTACCTTATCATAAGCCTCTCCGGCGGCATCATCACGTGTTTCACCAATTACCTCAAAATGCCCGTGTTCCCTCATATAAACTAGCTCAGTGTGTCCCCCCGATACAACCAGTGCCAATAGGGGAAATTTCAGCTCTGTCACCAGCCTGTTTGCATAAATATGTCCGGCGATATGATGAACCGGAACCAGCGGCTTTTGGTAAGCAAATGCCAATGCCTTCGCGGCGTTAACCCCTATTAAAAGGGCACCAACTAGGCCAGGCCCTTCCGTAACGGCTATCGCAGTAATTTCCGCCATTGTTACTTTTGCCTGCTGTAATGCCTCTTCCAATACAAGCGTTATTTGTTCCACATGATGCCTTGAGGCAATTTCGGGAACTACGCCGCCAAAACGCTTATGGCTTTCAATTTGTGATGCCACCACATTGGCAGCAATTTCGCGGCCATTTTTAATAATCGCAACAGCCGTTTCATCACAGCTTGTTTCAATTCCTAAAATTAACTGATCCTTATTCATAAATTCACCCACATTACTAAGGCATCTTCCTGATTATCCGAGTAATAATTTTTCCGAAGTCCGCCATTTTGGAATCCCAATTTTCGATAAAGGGATTGTGCAATCTCATTCGTCACTCTTGTTTCAAGAGTCATAGTTCTTGCTCCCAGCTCTTGGGCAACTTCCATTAATTTTCTCATCAGAGCATCCCCCAGTTTTTTCCCTCTAAATTCCGGAAGGATGGCTACATTTGTTACATGGGCCTCATCAACGACAATCCAGACCCCACAGTAGCCGATAACCCTTTTATTATGTTCTAACACAATATAAACCGCAAATTTATTATTGTATAACTCATTGTAAAAGGCCTCCCTAGTCCAAGGCAATGTAAAGGAAGCATGTTCAACCTCTAATACCTGATCAATGTCTTTTTCCCGCATATAGCGAAAAACATACGAATCTTCCATCTTCATCCCTATCCATTAAAAATTTTATTCTGTTTCTCCAACCACTTTGCTTCAGCTTCTGCAAGTCGAATATAATTTGGTACGAAGGTATGTATATCCTCACCCTTCCTGTCTTTTCCTAACCATGCTAATTCAGACGGGCGGGGATTTTGCTCTGTAGGACTCGCAAAAATGGCCCTTTGTCCCAAACGGTCTTCAAACGTCGTACGATGAAGGAGAAGATCATTCCCAACAAATAAAACGGGTTGATCCATATTTGCTAATTTTGGCGCCCAGTCCACCGCCATAACTAACTGATCTTGTTCAACTGCTGTAAGCTTTCCATGTTTAAACTGATACAACCCCGTATAGACTTGTCCTCTCCTAGCATCAAACAGGGGAGACACATAGCCTTCAAAATGCCTTGCGGTTGCAGCTGCTAAGACGGCTAGACTAGAAACTCCCACAAGAGGAATATGTAAGGACCAAGCCAATGTTTTGGCAATGGTAACACCAATTCTAACCCCAGTATAGGATCCTGGTCCCTTTGCCACGACTATTTTCGTTAACTCTGCCGGACTCCTCTCACAATCAGCCATTAGTGTCTGGATAGCCGGCATGATGCGAATGGAGTGGTTCTTTTTTAAATTTGTGATATATTCACCAATTACTTGATCTTTTTCTAAAAGTGCAATCCCTAATGGGTTGTTGGAAGTATCTATTGCCAAAATCGTCATTAAAAAATCTCCTTACATAATTGCTCATATCTTAAACCTTTTGGGATGAGGACGATTTTCCGCTTTTCGTCTTCTTCACGGTATAAATAAATCGTTAAAAGCTCTGATGGCAGCTGCTCTTTGATTAAATGAGCCCATTCCACAACTGTGATACCATTGCCTTCAAAGTATTCATCAAAACCTAGGTCCTCTAAGGAATCTGCAACCCGGTATACATCCATATGGTATAAAGGCAGTTTCCCCTTATACTCCTTTATAATCGTAAATGTCGGGCTATTTACGTTCCTCTTAATGTCCAATCCCTTGGCTAAACCTTTGGTAAAGGTTGTTTTCCCCGCCCCTAAATCGCCTTCAAGGGCAATGACATCACCAGATTGTAAAAACCCCGCCAGTCTTTCTGCAAATCTGGTCGTTTCCTCAGAATTCATTGTTTTTAATTCATACTGTTCCATCTCATCACCTATTTTACTTGAAAGAACCTTATCTTCATTTTACCTTATTTTTATACAAAAAAACCTTAGGATGTTACCTAAGGTAGGATTATTCAATATGTAGTTAACAAAAATTGCTTTTGTAAATATCAAAAAAGCCGGAACATTGTTTCATTTTCTTATAATGGCGGTCTGGACGGGACTCGAACCCGCGACCTCC
>NZ_JADDIU010000082.1 GCF_016464375.1 Bacillus renqingensis | reverse complement strand
CGGCAAAGCAAGCCAACCAACAACCACAAGGAGTTTTACAACTTCTTCGTTAATTTTAGATTATTTGAAAGGGACTCTAGTGCACATACTAGGGTCTCTTTTTCTCTATTTGAAACAATTGATAATTAAAGATATTATGATAATCAAAAACAGGAGGACTTATGAATATTCCAATTGCAAAAATAAATCAATTAACTTATTTAGAGGTCATTGATAAAATTATTGAACTGAATAAACATGCGAGAGATTTTTGGTCAGACGCATTAGGATGGGCACCAATTGAAGCATCAAATTTATTAAGTAAATCAAGATTGGATTGGCAAGTTTCGCTGTCGTATTCAATGAAGAAATGGAATGAATGCTCTTGTCCTGAAGCAGAAAGTGGAGATTTAATACTTGCTTGGGCGAATCTGGGTACTTTAGTAGAAGGAACTATAAAGCTATTTCTTTCTGTATATTTAAATGATTATCTGGATGATTCCACGAATTATAAAGATAGAAAAGGGGATATTTTGCAACCTGACGAAATTTCATTTGATAAACTACGGCAATACTTTAGGAATAAAATTTGGAAGAATAGCGTTTCAGCTTCAGAATTTGATGATTGGGTCTTATTAATGCAACAAAGAAGAAATGCAATACACGCTTTTAAAAGTAGAGAAATAGACACCTTCGATGATTTTAAATCACATACCAAGAAATATCTTGCTTTTTTAATGTATCATCTAGATAGACTACCTTACCCAGACGACCAATATGGTCCAGATTTATATCTTTAATATACGATGATTTGCTCTGTATATAATAAAAGCTTGAATGCTAAAGTTATAAAAAACAAAATAAGAATATATTATTATCATGTTTAAGTTTATCTAATAGCTCTAATTCCTTTCGGGGAATTAGAGCTATTTCTATTTTTAGAGGAGGAAAAATCATGAATCAATATGAAATGAAATCTATCAAACAATTGGAGCTTTTTGAAAAAGGGGTGAAAATGAAAAATCAATCTGCAAAACGTGTGAACATTGTTAGCCTAAAGCTAGTAAAGGAATCAAGCATGCTTTACAAGAATCGTTGTGTACGAAGCCCAGAGGATGGTTATCAATTGTTGAAGCAGTTCTTAGGGGAAGTGGATAGGGAGTACTTTGTTGTGATTTGTTTGGACACAAAGAATCAGCCAACAGCGATTAACATTTGTCACATTGGAAGCTTAAACGCAAGCATAGTACATCCAAGGGAGTGCTTCAAGCCTGCCATTTTGAGTAATGCTGCATCAATCCTTGTTGGGCACAACCATCCCAGTGGGAAAAGTGCTGAAAGTAGAGAGGACGTGGAGGTTACTAAAAGATTGGTAGAAGCAGGTAAAATCATTGGTATAGACGTTCTTGACCATATCGTGCTAGGCGATGGAGAGTACGTTTCACTAAAAGAAAAAGGTTACATTTGAAAGGGGAAGAAAAGATGATGCACTTAGACTGGTTTGTAGGAACAATGAAAAAGACATTTAACATTGAAGTTAAGAAAGAGGATATAGGCTATGAAGCCCATGATTTCTATCATGAAGAGATAGATGATTTGCTCATTCCTGCTGAACACTTAGTAAAACTACCCAATCCACTGCTCATTGAAACAATTTCGTATATAGATGATAAGGGATACGAGTGGATTGCTGGTTATGTACTTGAAGAGGAAACGAGAATAAAGCTGTACGAAGTATGGATAAAAAATGGTGAGCAAATTGCTTATGAGATGTACATCGAATAAGTTAATTTCAAGTGGGATTCACGACATTTCTTTCTGCAATCTCACGTCAAAACTAAAATGACTTGAATCATGTTTAACAGAAAGGATGAGCGGCAAGGGAATGGAATGATTTGCGTATGAAAAAACTGCCGACATTATTATATAACTGTCGTGAGCGGACTAGAAAGGGACTGGAAAATGAATAAAAAGAAAACGTAAAAGGCTATTGGTGTATAACTGCGTACATCAATAGCCTTTTTTCATTTTTGGAGGTGAATCAATCTTGGAAATAGCTGAGTTTAAGCAATGGCTATTTGCAGAGGGCAAAGCAGCTAAAACAATCGAGTCCTATGTAAATGATGTGAAAGGGTTCCAATCATATTTGCAAGAGAAATTGAAGGATATTCCAGTCCTATCCCGCTTCTCATTTGTTAGGTACAAGGAACATTTGATGAAGGAGGGCTATGCTGTTTCAACGATTAACAAAAAGATTAATAGCCTAAAAGTTTACAACGATTTTCTAAGAACCAAAGGAATTATAAGTAAATCATTCATCCAGTTGAAGCGAGATAGAATTAAAATTGCCGCTGGCAGTGAGGACAATGTGGAAGCTTTATCAGATGAACAGGTGGAACAGTTACTTTTCTATGTTGAAAACAGAAACAAGGTAAGCGTTCGTAACAAGCTGATTGTATATTTACTGCTTTATACGGGTGTAAGGGTTAGCGAACTAGTCGGAATCAAGATTACAGACATTGATTTTCTAACGAATCAATTGACGGTGATTGGAAAAGGCGGAAAGAGACGTGAAATCGGGCTTAGACAGGATGTGCTTCAATTAGTAAGGGACTACATGAAGGAAGAGCGTTCTGAGTCTAATTTCCGTCATAGCGACTATCTATTAGTAAGCCAGCGAGCAGAAAAAATGCATCGTGATGCTGTAAGGGATTGGTTAGCAAAGATTTCAAAGGAACTAGGGTTTAAATTACATCCTCATTTGTTTCGTCATACATTTTGTACAAGGCTATTGAAAAAGGGTGTAGACCTTACAACCGTAAGCAAGCTGGCAGGGCATTCCACTGTAAGTATGACAGCAAGGTTCTACATCCAAACAACCAAGCAAGAGAAGATGGATGCGGTTAATCTACTATAAGGATGGTGGAAAAATGTTTGAAAAAGAAAAGCCAAGATACGCAACACGCCAAATAGCATCTAACGTGAGTGTTGAAATACAAGTACTTCTTTGGACGATAATAGACAACCAAAGGAACAATCAAGAACCATTAGACTATTTACAAATGTTTCATCTTCAAAGAATCAGTGATATGCAAATGATTACCAACAAGCAGGAACAGCCGCCAATGGAAATGGTAGTCCGATTAGACCTCAAAGAAAGTCAACCTATTGATACAACCATTTGGATTATTGATGATGGTTCCCATTGTATCATGCTGTTTCCTAATGAATACTGATTGAGGTGAAAAAGATGGATACTAAGCAAGTTCTTATCATTAAAAAAGTAGTATGTGCTATTCTTACGATTGCTTTAGAAGAACTGTCTAAGAAAAATAGAAAATAAATGAGTCACATTTGTACAAACGAATGAACAAGAATCCGTTGTGGTTCTTGTTTTTTTTGGCAATTCAATTTGAATTCCTAATGAAGGGTCAGAAGTGTAAGTAGCAACAGTTTGACGCTACTGACGCTATTCTAGTAAAGCTTGTGAAATCCTATTTCTTAATTTTCTGCTAAGAATGATATGATAAAGAAAACGAATAATGAAGGTTGGTCAGGAAAAATGAAAAAGGAGCAGCATAAGCGTAAGAATAGTAAAAAAGAGAAAACAAAGCAGTCCTATTCCCTTAGGGAACTTGTCCCTAAAATAACAGGAGTAAAAAAAGACGATTATAATTTTGATGCTGAATATAAAGCTGTACAGCGAATAGTCCAAGTGATGAGAAACATAACGGGGAACATCGAAAGTAACAAACGAATTCCACAAGATGAAAAGGATTCGTTTGTTATAATAACGAGAAATTTGTACAACTTGGTAAAAAATGAACAGTCGGGGCAAGGACAAGAACTATTTGCAAGAATGGCAGCAGGAGAAACATTAACTGCAAAGGAATATGAATTGTTAATTAAATTATTCAAAGAAGGATTTGAAGCAAATCCTGAACTACCATTACATAAGTTATTGCTTGAGCGGGTTAATAGCGAGAACCGCTTCTATCAATTACAAGATGAGATAGAGCAGTTAGTGCAACAAGACATTAATCTTCTTATCGATTTAGAACCCTTTTCTATACGGGAGCAACGGGCAACGGAATATCTTTCATTACTGAGAGATTCATCGCATATGAATACATGGAGAGCAAATGTACATACAGACCTAAGGGGAGAGATATTCAAGAAAAAGATGATTGCGATTGCAAACGAAAAAGGGTTAGATGTTCAAAAGGTTTTGGAAGGAAAAGACCACAACCTATTAGAAGAAGTCATAAGTGAAATGATTAGAAGAGATGTGGATACATATCTAAAAAATACGGATGGAACAGACAGTTGATGATTGTCTGTTTCTTTTTTTTGTTAGGAAGTCCAATAACTCAAAAGTTGTCAAGCTTAATCCATTCAATTTTTGAGACAAAATTGCTCTGTTTTGTGTCCCACTTTTTGTTATTGTTTGCAATTAAAATAAACGTGTGAAGGGTTAGTACTGAAAAAGGCTAATCAATTAGTTAATAGCAAATGGAGGTTCATTAAAAATGAATAAATCAAAATTAGTTCGTCCGTCTAACAAGAATGTTTTAGATGAAGGGGCACAAAAGGGGAAAATCTTTTCGGTGGAAATTAAAGAGTTTGATAGTATCTATCACGCTTCAGGTAAGCGGGATGCGCTTAATCTTAAAGTAGAATTTATTAAACCGAACGGTGACCTAGTCTACTTGTTTTATGCACCAACCATTACATGGTCACCAAAAGGAAAGTTTATGAAAATGCTACATGACCTAGATAAAGTTCCAGCTATGGGTGAAGAACTAGATATTAATTCACTGGTCGGTATGAATGTGACAGCTACGATTGAAAACGTGGAACGTGACAATGTTGTTTATAGCAATATTGTAAGAATCCAGAAAAGAGGAACTGGTAATCAAGCTATGGCATCGAATGAAGAAGATAGTGAAATGATGAATCAATTATTTAATGGTGATGACTTCCACTTCGCTGACATGTAACACCCTAGCGAAGCAACAGTACCGACTATAGCGGCAACGGTTGCTATAGTCCCTACTGACGCTACACGAGACAAAAAACAAAAAGGAGTCTAACGAGAATGACACATACAGCAGCAAAAACAACAGAAGAAATGATTAGTGAATCCCTTTCTAAATTGAAAAAAGGAGGAGAGGTAACGGAAATACGTATCATGCAAAAGTCTAAAGGTACAGTTAGCGGTTACTTTGATGATAATAAAAAGCTTGCAGAAAATGTAGTGAAATATGATAGGAAAGTTCCAGCAATCTACTTCACACTAAATCCAGTAAAGCCTGATTTGCTTTCAAGAGCGGCAAATCGTATTGTGCAACGAGCTAAACACACAACTGCTGATACTGACATTGAATGCAGACGTTGGTTTCCGATTGATTTTGACCCTGTACGTTCCGCAGGTATTTCATCAACAGAAGAAGAACACCAAGCTGCTCACACAATGGCAAAAGAAGTACAAAAGTTTTTGACAGAAAGAGGCTGGAGCGAACCTGTTGTAGCAGACAGCGGAAATGGTGCTCATCTATTATATCCTATTGGCCTTCCAAACGATGATGAAAGTACCATGCTCATCAAATCAGCGTTAGAGGCATTGGACTTTCAATTTAGTAACGAATCAGTCAATGTCGATAAGAGTGTGTTTAATGCCGCTCGGATTTGGAAGCTTTATGGAACGATGGCTTGCAAAGGTGACCATACAGAGGAACGACCACATCGGTTGTCTCAAATTTTAACTTACCCAGAAGAACTGAAAGAAGTATCAGTGGAACAATTACAGGAATTAGCATCAATGTGTCCAACCATGAATCACAAAGGAAAATCATCTTCCAAAAAGAGTAACACTGAAGCAGATTTCAATCTGGAAAGATTCATTGAACAACATGAATTAGATGTAGCCTTTACCGCTCCATGGCAAAAAGGCGCAACAAAGTATGTATTGTCTACTTGTCCTTGGAATGAAAGCCATACGAATAAAAGTGCATATATTATCCAGTTTGAAAATGGTGCTATTGCGGCAGGCTGCCATCATAACAGCTGTTCAGAAGAAAACTGGCAGACTTTACGGAAGAAATATGAACCGAACTGGAATCCTTCATCCCAAGAAGAATCAAAAAAGGAATCACAAGCAGACATTTTGATTCGGGTAGGCGAAGAAGCAGAGTTTTTCCAAAATGATTTGGGAGAAGCTTATGCGGTGGTTACACTCAATGGTCATAAGGAAGTATTGAAAGTGAAGAACAAGAAATTCAAAATGTGGCTGACGAAGCAATACTATGACGCTACGAAAAAAGCACCAACAAGTGATGCCATGAATCAAGCACTTGGTGTTATGGAAATGAAAGCAGCTTTTGATGGAGATGAACATAGGTTGCAGTTACGAGTGGCAGAAAAGGATGGAACCTTTTATTACGACCTAGCCAATGAGGATTGGAGTGTTATAAAGGTGGAGCCTCGTTCTTGCCAAGTATTGAAAGACGCTCCTATCTTATTTACTCGCAATAAGAATACAAAAGCACAAGTTTTGCCTGATTTTGCTGGGGACTTGAAGCTATTACTAAATCACATTCGAATTAAAAACGAAGATGACCAAATTCTTTATCTTACCTATCTTGTGACGTGCTTTATTCCGAGTATTCCGCATGCTGTACTCGTATTCAGTGGTGAAAAGGGAGCTTCTAAGTCCACTTCTATGCGATTGACTAGACAAACTGTTGACCCTGCTGTACAGGATTTGTTAACAATGCCTAATAGTTCGCAAGATTTGGCACTATCATTGGCTAATAACTACATGCCATCTTTTGATAATTTGGATGGCTTGTCAGCTGAAAAAAGCGACCTTTTATGTATTGCTTCTACAGGTGGTGGATTTAGCAAACGTACATTGTTTACAGACGATGATGAAACCCTACTTGACCTTCGCCGTTGCGTTGGATTGACAGGTATCAATGTAGTGGTGACGAGAGCGGATTTAATTGACCGTTCCATTATCATCGAATTAGACCGTATTCCAGAAGATGAGCGGAAAGAAGAACGAGATGTTTGGGAAGCATTCGAAAAAGACAGAGCACGCATTGTGGGTGGAGCTTTGCAAACTTTGGCAAACGCAATGGCTATCTATCCTAATGTGAAATTAGACAAGCTTCCACGTATGGCGGATTTCACTCGTTGGGGGTATGCGATTGCGGAAGTCTTAGGCTATGGAGGGGAACGCTTTTTACAAGCTTACCGCAAAAATCGTAATCAATCCAATGAAGAAGCCATTTCTTCACATCCAGTTGCAGCAACAGTTGTTGCTCTTATGAAGGAAAATCAATCATGGTCAGGTTCCGTTGCTAGTTTGCTAAGTGAACTAGAACGTGTAGCCGAACAAGAAAAAATTAATACCAAAGTCAAAACATTTCCGAAAGCGGCTCACATATTAAGTAGAAGGCTAAAGGAAGTGAAGTCCAATTTAGAAGATGTAGGAATTACATTTGACATTCGACATGCAGGAGATTCCAAAAAGGTATCCATTCAAAAGTCTGGTAGCAATGTTATTCCAATGCGCCCTCAACAAGGAACATTGAAACTTACAGGAACTGATTCAAATGAAGTCAAAGATATTGAACTGTCAGAAGATTACGATGAATTTGAGGGATGGTAATCATCCGCTTGTACCAACGGTAGTGTCAGTAGCGAAAGAAGAGTTGCTACTGACGCTATGTGAGGCAACTCCTACCCGAATCAAACCAAGAATCCAAAAATATATTATTAGCTTGTACTAAATGGAAAGGGGATATTTACTATGTTATTTATGGAATCAGTTGAACAGTTTGGAAAGTATCAAGCAATCATTGAGCGGAGTCCAGTCACTATACGAGCTTATCATGAAGATTTAACACTTCTGAATCGTTATCTTGAAGAGAAATACAACAGTCCAGTTTATTTAGAGGACATTACACAAGAAGATGTAGAAGAGTATCTTTATTATCTCAAGGAGGTTAAGAGTTATCAGCCGATTAGCAGAAAACGTGTATTAGGAAGCATGCGTTCCTTTTTCGGCTATGCTTACAAAAGTGAGTGGTGTGACAAGAATGTGACAGCAAAATTGGAGCCAATCAAATGCCAACAAAAGGAGCGGCAATACCTTTCTGAAAGTGAAGTTAATCAGTTTGTGAATGCGATTCCCCATGAACTCATTCGTCTAGTTGCACAAACTCTTTATTATACAGGTATGCGGATTTCCGAATGCTTAAACCTTCAAGTAGAAGATGTGAATTTAGAAGATAATCTGATTCACATTAGACATGGGAAGGGCAACAAAGACCGTTTTGTTCCAATCAATTCGAAATTGAAGGAATTGCTAGTGGATTACAGCGAGAACTGGAGAGTTGTTTCGGATAAGTTCTTTGCTACAAGGATTTCAGGTTCTCTTTCACCTACAAGGGTTGCAAAAGTGTTTAGTGATACGACAAAGGCACTTGGTTGGAAAAAGAAAGTGACCGCACACATCCTCCGCCATTCCTTTGCTTCTAAGCTAGTCAAAAACGATGTTCATTTAGTTAAGATTTCAAAACTATTAGGTCACAGTAGCCTAAAAACAACGAGTATTTATGTCCACAGCAACATGGATGATTTGAAGGATGCCGTAAACACGTTGTAAAGGAGGAGTAGTAACAAATGGCTGGAGTAGAAGTGTTGCAACCAATTTATGATGACAAGGTTAAGAAGATTTTACAATTGTTGGGGGAAGGATTTTCAAGAGAAGAAGTGGCAGAACAGTTTCGATACTCAACATATCGTTCAATGGATAGTTTTATGAATCGTAAGAACTTCCTATGGGACAAGTGGAAAGGAACCTATGTGCCAGCAGATGCACTAAAAGCTCCGCTAGAAACAATGGTGAATTTTCCAACGGATAGAGTCCGAAGAATTGTGATGGAATTGAACAAGGAAGGAGCGGATTTGAAGGAGGTTGCATTGAAGGTAGGGTTTGAAAACCATTTGGAAATGGCTCGTTACATGAAATCGAAAGGGTTTGAATGGTCACAGGAAGCAGGGAATTACCTCTCTACTTCCTCGAAAGTGCCAAAAGGTGAGGAAAGTGTAGCTAATGCCAGTAGTGACGCTTCATTGGAGGGTTCCCTTTCTATCGGAAATAGTGGCGTTGAACAATTCCTACCTTTACTTGAATGGTTAGCTTCAAACAAGGAGGGGTTACAAAGTCTGTTAGGAGCGTCAGTAGCGTCAGGACAAATTCCCCGCTTTACCCTTCCAGGTTTATTTGTTACAAAATCGGTTCACATGACAAACACGCTTGACCAAATGGTTAGAGACTTTAGCAAGGAAAAGAACATCAATCAGAGAGAGATTTTCGAGGTTGCGTTGATTGAATTTTTTCAGAAGTATGGTTATGCTCGTGAAGTCGAAACATTGATACAACAAAATGCCTAGCAAATGGCTTTCAAATGGAAGAAATGATGAACAGTTCTAATGGTTTCCTAATGAACTGCTGTTTTTCATTCTTCCATTTTTTTATGATTTCCAAATGTTTTGGAACGAGTTCTTTCCATTCCATTTGGTTTTCCTAATGATGCAACTCCACTTTCTGCAAATTCCTTGAGTCACATGGGTTTCTCGGTTAGGAAGATTTTTGATTTCGGAGGTTGCTTTTCGTCAGTTGAATCATGCAACTAATGCTCAATCTAAATCGATGGAGAAATTATCTTCAGGTCTTCGGATTAATAATGCTGCCGACGATGCAGCAGGTCTTGCAATTTCTGAAAAAATGCGTGGACAAATTCGCGGGTTGGATATGGCATCTAAAAATGCACAAGATGCAACATCTTTAATACAAACAGCTGAAGGTGGTTTAAATGAGACTCATGACATCCTTCAACGTATGCGTGAATTGGCTACACAAGCGGCAACTGATACGAATACAACTACCGATAGAGAAGAGATTCAAAAGGAAATAAACTCACTTACATCTGAAATTAACCGTATCGGTAATACAACTGAATTCAATACGCAAAAGCTTTTAAATGGAGATAAAGATGGTTCGGCCGCTATTCCGGAAGTTAAAGGAACAGCGACTTTTGACTTAGCCACTCCTACTTCTGATATTACCATTGATGGTGTTAAACTGAAATATGCAAGTGATGGGGATGGAACTACTGAAAAGGGATTTAAGGATGCAGGAACATTAGCAACTTTAATCAGTAATACCGCAGGATTAATGGATAAGTACACGGCAAGTGGAACTACTACTATCACTTTGACCCAAAAAGTAGGCTCTGCAACAGCACCTACTGTATCAGGAACAGATATCTCTAATTTTAAAGTGACTAAAGATGGTGTAGAAGCAAAAGCAGCCGGTGCTGGCCACGACTTGCAATTCCAAATCGGTGCTAACGAAAAACAAAGCTTAACCCTTACTATTAGTGATATGAGAGCTTCCGCTCTAGGGCTTTCAACGGCAGGTAACACTAATACTAAACTTGCTGTAACTGATGGTACAAATAATACTGCAACTGAAACAGCTTTAGATGTTTCAACTCATGCTAGTGCTTCTAGTGCCATTACTAAAATTCAAAGTGCGATAGATAAGGTATCAGCAGAGCGTTCTAAGTTAGGTGCTAACCAAAACCGATTGGAACATACAATTAACAACTTGAATACATCTTCTGAGAACCTGACTGCTGCGGAATCTCGTATCCGTGACGTTGATTATGCTTTAGCTGCTTAAGCAGTAACAAGCACAGTCGTCCTAGCTGGTAACGGCTAGAGATTATGATCGGGTGAATTGCTGGAAAACCCTTAGAGCCTTTCTTACCACAACGTAGTTGGAAACGACAGACGTAATGGTTTGAAAAAAGAAAAGATTGGGCAATCAGCAGCCAAGCTCCTGTCTCGAAAGAGTGGAGAAGGTCCAACGACTAGGATAGACCATCTAAAAGCTAAGCTTATGATGATGAAATCCATAGGTGAAACAATGGTCATCAGCATTGTGAATCCGAAGTGCCCGACCCCTACTAGATTGCTAGAGGGTGAAGATATAGTCTAGTCATTTATGAAAGTAAATGTTCGCACGATGGCGAAAGAAATGATGAACCAAACGAAGAATTCAATTCTTGCACAAGCAGCACAAGCAATGTTGGCTCAATCGAATCAAATGCCTCAAGGAGTGTTACAACTCTTGAGATAATTGATTAGAAGGGCGTCTAGCTTGGTAACGAGCTAGAGGATA
>NZ_JADDIU010000081.1 GCF_016464375.1 Bacillus renqingensis | reverse complement strand
ATCTTCAGATGTTGTTTCATCCATTTAAAGAAGGTCTCGATTTTCCAACGATATCGATATAAATCTCCTATTTCTTTGGCAGTAAGGTCAAAACAACTCGTAACGATGATAACAAGATTTCCTTCTTGGTCTTTAGTTTTGATGAGGCGAAGGGTGTGCTGCATCTTCGTTCCGTTTTGTGCGTTTCCTAGATATACTTCGGCATCTTGATAGATCAAATTTTCGGAATCAGGAGTTTGTTCGCTTAGTACTTCAATTTCGGCATTTTTCTTAAGTCTTGTAATAAATCGAACGCCTTCCAGGCAGTACTTATCGAACTGCTTGTAATCCACATATCCTCGGTCAAAAAGATAAAGAGCATCAGGCTCAATTTCTACTAGTTCATTCATTTGGGTCCGGTCGGCGTGTTTTGCCGGCAATAGAACGGCTTTATCAGGGATAGTTAAATCCTTCGTTACAACGACCCGTAAATGCAGTCTAACACCGGCCTTTGTTTTGCGAAACTTTGCCCAAGGATACTGAGATATAGACATACTCATTGTCGAAGAGTCAATTACATGAAGACATCCAATATCTCGAACAATCGGAGATTGTTTCATTTGGGACTGAATCATTAACACAAGATGGTGAAAGATTTTCTCAAACAATCTCGGAGATAGATTACACTGTTTTCTGGAAAGCTGAGATGTACTAATACCATCCATATTTAGATGTACCTGAAGTTCTTTCTTATCTTTCGAATGCTTAGATAAATGGGTTAAACTGTCTAATTCATTGATTTGCGCCAGAATAAGAAGCTGTAAGAATTTGTACGCTGTTAGTTTCTTAACATACCTATCAATGTCTACGACATTGATTAATTTGGTAAAAGTTTGTTCATCTAGTACTTTTAGTAGTTCATTAATTGTGGTTTTTGTGTTATCCTTGTCCATGGGTATCTCCTTATAGTTAGGGATTTGGACAGGACTACCAAACCTAATTATAAGGGATTTTTTTATACCCAGAAAGACTAGTAATTACCATATTTCCAACTTAATTACATTTATCTTTTTTAAAAAATAATCTTGACAAATTCAATTCAGGTTAATGCAAAGCTAATGATCAGACAATGAAATACCGTTCTAGAATCGGTAATTACCAGCAAAACGAAATCTGACTTATTTATGTCGCTTGCTGTCGATTATTACCCCATTACATAAAAACCTGCTCTCCTACCCGGTTAATAGGTAGTAAGCAGGTTTTCTTTATAAAAATTAATCAAACTTTTTTGGGACATGAAAGTGTGTTAACCCCGATTTGTGCAAATGGACAGGTGCCTTGACGCCTCAGACCTCTTGTACGACTAAAATGTTAAACTTAATTTTCCTCTCCCATCTCATTAAACATTTCGTCAAGGTCTTTAGCGTTTGCAAAGATGGCTTCCATTAGTTGGTCATCTGAAACAATTTTATAATTTCCGTCCTTGTCCTTTTTTAGGTTTAATGTAACTTCACGTGTGGCCATAGTAGCATTTTTAGGTGAGAGATTCTTTAAGAGAGTACCCTCCATTAGTTTCTCCATTTTCTTATCCGTTTTTTCCTGATCCTCGCTGAAAGCACTCGCAAAAGCCATTGGCATTACTTCACTTATTGTTTGAGACATGGCAATTTGCATATCAACCGAAGTAATTTTTACTTTTACCTTGGCCTTATCACCCTTTTTGGAGACTTCCACCGGCTCTTCAAATTTATAACTTTTGGTAATCGCATTAAAAGCCTTCTCTCCATCAAATCCGCCTTCACCTTTTTTGGTTACCTCAGGAAAATCAAGGTCCCCCTTTTTATTTGTATCAACATACGTAATGGCCTTTTTATAATCAGCTTCCTTAATCGCTGTCAAAAAATCATTAACGGTGTCCGCTGGCTTCGGTGAGCCACAACCAGCCAATAAGCTAATAGTAAATCCAAATACGATAAATCCTGTAATAAACTTCTTTATCTCTTTTCTCAAAACCAATTCCCCCACAATATAATTTTTTTAAAAGTATAACAATATACTATAAAACCCCAATAACTTACATAATACACGGTAATATTATACCATTATAGCCAATCTAATTATTCATCAATATTATTCAACAAAACTACTTAATCCACAAATATTGACATATATTGGATGGCAGCAGAGAAGAAAAAAACTCTGATACATCAAATATTATCCATTATGTAGGCGCCTCAGTTTATTCATAAGCAGCTGGTACATCGTCTCTCTAAAATATTACTTCCAGATATTCCACTCCGATACTCTTAAACAATCTTCGAGGAGGGCATCTTTTTTAGACTTCTACTAACCTATCCCTTAATCCGCTCCCACCACCATTTATTATCCAAATGCCACTGAATAGTGGGCCATTTTCAAATGAAAACGTCGGTTTCCAGTCTAATTTCATTAATTTTATCAGGTCAATCGCATAGCGTTTGTTATGCCCTAAGCGATCCTTCACAAATTCAATTCTGTTTTTCCTAATGTGTTTATAATCGTTTTCACGACTTCTAAATTTGTCTGCGCAAAAATGAAATTGACGATATATGAAATAGAGGTTACCATGATATTGGTTATTATCCTTATAGTGGGGTTTTTTCCAGTAATCTAAATCCCGCCAAAAAAGGGCGAATCTCCTTCTTCTATTCTTAGAACCAACAAAAATTCTAAGCATGACACAATTTTAGAGAAGTTTTAATATGACAAGTTTCTGGCAAGGATCAATTAATTACAGTTGACGGTACCGATATCAAAAAATTTACAAGTGTAATATCCTTATAACTGTCATTTTTATAAGAAAAGCGCTAGCGCCCTGGTCAGCCTCGACAAGCATAAGACGCTCCTGAATAGAAGGCGCTCTTTGCCTTCAATTCAGGAGTGGCTTATGACTCAAGAGGCTAGGTGCTGGAGCTGGACAATTCTCGAAGCCGAGTGATATAAATTCTGGATTATATAAAAAAGAATAAAGCAGTCTTGTATTTCAAATGTTATCCTTACTGAGGTATCTTTTCCCTTTTATGGGATTATATGTGGACATCGTATGTTACTAGAATGTTAATCCGGCCAAACTATCACTTCAAGTCTAACTCTTATTAGCTTCCTTTCCTATTCGACAAATCCATACGAGGTAATTGCGATGTTACAGACCACTTGTAGCCCAAGGACTTGGAAAGGAGATTAAAAAAACTTTCCCCCAAAAAAGAGGCAAAAATAAGTGGAATTAACATAAAAAAGAAGGTTGGGATAAAAAATCCACCCCAATAAAACAAAACAGGTGAAGCCGCACCAACAGTGAGTTAAAATAGTTAATAACCACAAAAACAAATTTTAACACTGGGGGGTCACCTGTATGGCTATTATACCACAAATGAGCCTATTTACGTGGAAAGAAATTGATGAACTTGGAGATTTAGAACGACTTCGGCTCCTACTAGAGTACATGCCTGATGAAGAGTTAATGAAGAGCCTTGAAAAGAAAAGAGGTAAAGGTCGTAACGACTATCCCGTTCGTGCCATGTGGAATTCCGTATTGGCGGGTATCGTGTTTCAACATGAAAGTATTGAGAAGTTACGCCGGGAGCTTTCTCGCAATGGTCAATTACGAGATATGTGTGGTTTTGAAGGGCAAGTGCCATCTCCATGGTCCTATACACGATTTCTAAAAACGTTAATGGATCATGTAGCAATGATAGATGAGATGTTCCTGACATTAGTGAATCAACTGTCTAAATTGTTACCAGATTTCGGCAAACATTTAGCGATGGACAGCAAGGCAATCTCGTCGTTTTCTAAACAGAAGAACACAAATGAAAAGGCAGATGGACGTCGGGATGTAGAGGCAGATTATGGCAAGAAGGAATACCGCGGCATCACTAAAGATGGCAAGCCATGGGAGAAAATTGTGAAGTGGTTTGGCTATAAGCTACATCTTGTAGTCGATGCGACCTATGAATTACCCGTGACATTCAAGGTAACGAAAGCTTCCAAATCCGATATCACGGAAGGCCACGCACTGTTAAAACAAATGCAAGAGAACCAGCCAAAACTCTTGGAAGTGGCCGAAACGATGACAAGTGATAGGGGTTACGACGATACGAAATTTATCGTTGACCTCTGGGACAATCACCGAATTAAGCCAGTCATTGATATCCGTAATATGTGGAAGGATCCTGATAAAACAAGATTACTGAAAGGACGGGAGAATGCCGTCTATGACTATAAAGGGACTGTATCTTGTGTGTGCCCAGAAACAGGAAAGATGCGCGAGATGTGTAATGGTGGTTTTGAAAGGGATCGAAACGCCTTAAAAAAACTTTGCCCTGCAAAGCAAATGGGCATTACTTGTAAGGGCCAGGCTCAATGCCCGATTATGCAAGGGATACGAATTCCGTTGTCTGAAGATCGTCGCATTTTCACGCCGATAGATCGATCAAGCCATAAGTGGAAAAGGGAATATAACAAGCGGACGGCGGTCGAGCGTGTGAATAGTCGACTGGATGTCTCTTTTGGTTTTGAGCTTCATACCATTCGAGGCATGAATAAGATGAAACTTCGATGAGGGCTATCGCTATGCGTCATGTTGGCCATAGCATTGGGCCGAATAAAAGAGAACCAGCCTGAGAAGATGCGTAGTTTAGTTAGCGCATAAAAAATCAAAATATCCCCATGTGGATAAGCCGCCGATTTAAAAATAATCCACAAAAAGAGTTTTGTGGATAACAGGATTAGTGCGCCCTTTTTTTGGGTTTAAAAAAACAATTTATGGAATTCGACTGTTTATTGACTAACTTTCAAAAAAATCAGATTGAGTAAGAGTCACCTTTTTTGTGAAAATAAGATAAAAATTTTAACATCGCAAAAAGCTCCATACAGATTTGTATTGAAACCTCTATCCAAAAATAGTAAAATAAATCCATGACTTTAATACTAAAATGATAGTCGTTTTAAATAGAATATTATTTGAACGGGCTTGTGTAGGTAGAACGGGGTGATAGAATGCTTTATGATTTATATTGTGATGAAAGTAGACAAGATTTGCTGGTGAAGAAAACATCAATAAATTCACATAATCGATACGTGTGTATTGGTGGAATTATGATTCCGAATGACAAAAGGGAAAAGTTAAAATCAGATATAAAAGATCTTAAAGAAAAACATAATTTGTTTGGGGAATTAAAGTGGGGAAATGTGTCTACAAATAAAGTTAATTTCTATCTAGAATTAGTAGACTTATTCTTTGATACTAACAACTCTGTGGATTTCAGAACGGTTGTTATTGATGCGGGAAATATTGATAATGATACTTTTAACGATTCTGATCATGAATTGGGATATTACAAGTTTTATTATCAGTTAATTTACCATTGGATTAACCCTAATGATGACTACTATATTTTTACTGATTATAAAACCAATAAAAATAAATCGCGTCTAAATTCCTTGAAATTGGTATTAAACAATGCTACTCGTTCCGATTGTGTAAAACTTATACAGTCAATAAATTCAAAAGAGTCTTTGCCATTGCAGTTGCAGAATGTGTTAATGGGTGCAGTAGGTTATAAATTTAACCACGGCGACATAGGTGAGTCTTTTGCAAAACAAGCTGTAGTTAAAAGAATTGAGGAATACTTGGGACATGCTATTCACCCTACAGCCAAAAGTTACAAGAAATTTAATGTGTTCAAGATTGACCTAAGGAAGGGGAGTTTATAATGGCACTCCCTGAGTTACTGAAATACTCGACTGAAGAAGAGTATAGGCAACATTATATTGAACATTATTGCAATGCTTGTCCAATAGATACTTTTGATGGTATTCCAGTTATGTTTTACCCAGATGCATTTGACCATGCGTTTTACAAAAGAAGTAGGAAGAGTTGGAAGGCAGGAAAAGATACCTTTTCAACACAGCGTGGAGAAAGATTAAATTGGATTAAACACGTTTTACAAAACCCGAATATAACTCCTAGAAAAGGGTATGATAAGGCTAAGGATACATATGATAATACTCGTAGGGTGACATTCATGAGCGAGGAAAATTATCTGGTCGTTATCTATATTAATAAAAAAGGGGAAGGGAAATTCATAACAGCGTATATAGTGGATAATGAAACAGCAGCAGAAAAAATAAGGAATAGTCCAGTGTGGGAAGGTTAAGATATAAAGAAAAGGATAGTATCATAATTTGATAGCTATCCTTTGGATTTATATAAGGTTTTAAACAAATAAAAAAACCACTGGTTATCTGGCCCAGTAGTTGAAGCCTTTACTGATCCCCTACTGTAAGTAAAGGATTATATATTAATAATAGTACTCTTCAATACACATGTCAAGTAAGAATTTCAAAATGTCAATGCCACTGGTTATTGGCCCAGTGGTCGAAGCCTTTGCTCATCCTAAACTATAAGTAAAGGATCACAGTATAGTTTATCTTCTTCCTACTTAAATTATACTACATATCGAGGAAAATTCAAAAAAATTTAATTGGCACATATAAATTTGATAAGGAAGGTACCGTTCATTGCTCATTTATATAGAAAAAACGACCAATCAGGCTCATCTCCATTAAGGAAGGTGGGCCATTTTTTTTTGTTTTATAGGGTGAAATTCGCATTAAAACCGCATTCCCGTGATGTATAACGATAGAATAGCCCAAAAATGTTGAATGAATTATCAAGACCTAAATTGTAAAAAGTTAAATGTCTCTAAGCAATTCAACCTCTTTCCGTTTTCAATGAAGTCTTACTCGCTTAAAAAAAGTAAATACAGAAGTAATACGCCAGAATCACACAAAATTTTTTAATTGCCCTTACAGGCTTAAAAAGGGAATGCTATTTTAATAAAGTTAAAAACCCACAGTCACATTAATATAAGTACGGGTATGGAATGTAAATTATAAATCAATTTATTTTAGCTAATATTGCTTCTTGAAGTACTCCCGATACTCCCCACTAATAATCTGCTTCCACCACCACTTGTTATCCAAATACGACTGAATGGTTTGAACAATTCCTGTTTCAAGAGTGTAGGTTGGTTTCCAACCTAACTTTAGACTTATTCAAGGTTTTTCAACCGGTCAGAGAGATGATGTTTCCCGAATAGACTTTTTCACTTTAATAAAATCATTTTCCCTGTCTTAGCGAACTGCTGAGACAATACAAAAGCCAAACTTCCAGGTACATCGTTCATTAACATGATAAGATCGAGATTTTTAAAGTCCCCCTATGATCTGTCACAGGGGGATGGTTTTGCTAATTCAAAAGTGAAAAGTCTAGTGCCATTTCTTAATTAGAGAATCAGCATTTGCCTTCAGGATGTTATACGCCTTCTTTGAAATCAATTTATGGTCTTTCTGATGGTTAAGTAATAGGTTAAAGCCTTTCATGTGTTTAACTACTTTTTTGGCCGCTTTTTTCTTTTCAAAATGATCCACCGAAATCAAATGTGCCTGTAAGGAGCGGGAAGCACCATGGTTTGCAAATTCTCCTTCTTCCTCAAAACGCTCAACTAGTTTCTTTATTTCGGCTGCACTTAGCAAATCAATAATCTCAACAGCACCACTTGGCTCATATACTTTTACAGGTGGATTGAATTTGGCCATTTGCAAGTCAAGCGCTGACGGTAAATAGTTAGAAAATAGTTTTGTGGCGATGGTTGTACCTGCTGTCGCCATCGCACTTGGAAATTGATCAGCATTCAGTTTTATAGTCAAAACCTTATTTGCAAAATCGACGTCTGTAATCTTGTTTGCGCTAACTGTACTGCCGTCCACTTTTTTGATCACGAGATTTTGAGCGGTAATGCCGGTCAAATCGACATCGGATTTCACCTGGATCGTGGTCAAGTTTTTGAACTTGGCCTTGTCTAATCGGGGCGGTGCCAAAGTTGTTAATGGGGTTACGGGCACCGGATCGCTTGAACCGAAGAAGGAGAAAGCCTTGAGTTCAAGAGAGGCGCCATCCGTTGCATCTGCATCAGGAAACTGACCACTGTCAAATGTAACTCTCATCGTTCTAGGTGTAATTTGGTTGATTTTAACCCCGGTTACTTTCTCTCCATTTTTTTTCTTTAGAACAATTTTGTCCTTATAGATGCCCCTAAGATCATGGCTCGTTTTGAATTCAACGGTATTTGGGTCAATAAACTTTACCTCGCTTAATTTCGGCTTGACAGGGTTATTCGGCGGATTATTAGAGACCTTAATTGAAGCCACAGCAGGGGTTTCCTTCGTTACTTTAACAGTAACTCCCGCAGCTTCGTCCGTATAAGAGTAAATTCCGGTAGAATCACCAAGAACACTGGAATCAAGACTGGTTCCCAGTTCCTTCGTGGTTTGGTCGGGATGAATTTCTGTGACAACCAACGGGCCACTCAACGTGGGCACACTGGCATCAATTTTATACATCAAAATACCCGGGTGTTGAAAGGTGCCATAAGCGTGGGTCCAGTTTTCATTAGGGTGATTTGGATCAGGATCTGTTGACACCTCTCTGACACCAGTATTATCCACTCCTGCCGCTTGTCGGTATTCAATTAAATAAACGACTCCTGCGCTTGGCCCGGGAATAGCCACCAATTTGGTACCACCCGGGGTTTCCACGGAAGTCAATTGGTGTTCAGTGGTACCTTGGGAGGTGATAATGTCCACTTGGTCATCTCTTATCCAGCCTAACTTCCATTTGAACCAAGCAAAATAGTCAGGAGCCGGACCGTTAATATACCCCATAGAATCCCAGTGACCGACTATTGGGTAGTAGTCTGCTGTGCCGGTAATCGGGTCAGTTTGTCCGCCGCCGTAACCGCTGAAACCATTGATATAATAGTCTGCAAGCCCCAAGTTATGACCAGTCTCATGGTTAAAGGCCTTGGTTCTCCACCTGGAATAACTATCAAAGCCTATTCTAACTAACCCTTTGAAGTCGGTCCTCCCTGTTAACGAATTAGCAGGGCCGCCCCATGTATCTGTAGGACCGTAACTGATACCGCTCGCATTTTCAACGGCGACAACATAAAGGATATCGTAAGGTCCGCCGGGAAAGTCCTTAAGATTCGGTTTTGCTACCGAAAGTACGTCTTGAAGATAAGTGTTAATGTCTCCGCCCCTGTCAAAAGCATATCCCTTATCGGCTGCACCGTCACCATAAAGGGTTTTTTTAGCAGTGAAGACTCCATCCTTAGAATTCGGATTCTTGGCTAAAGTAACATCCAGATCCAACTGTCCGTAGGAGGAAGTATTAAAAAACTCATGAGCCCTTGGTACAAACCAGTCATAATAATCATCAGCTGTTTTTAGGACATGACCATGAATCCGATTGCCATAGTCTTCGGGAGTTTCACCAGGTGAACCGTTGACCCCGGTGTTATCAGCAGCCTTAGCATCAGGAAAGTCAACGACGACCATCAATCCTTTGAGCTTACCAATCTGTTTGTAAAAAGGGGTGCTTTGAGTGGCTCCTGCGGGCGGCGTATATGCAGTAGGATCAATATGAAGGGTTGTCTGACTGGAAATATTATGCCATACGCTGCCGCTACTAGAGTTGTTACTAGAAATTTTGTCCCATACTTTACCTGTAAGCGGATCGCCGCTTAGTGAGATGGGAACGGCTGCCCCGGATCCAAAATCACCAAAAGCTTTGGTAGAAATTGTAGCCCCAACAGAAGAGGTCTTCGAAAATGCAGCAGGATCAAGATTAACCGTTAATTTGTTGCCTTCTGCCTTGACTTCGGTAATTAAGTTTTCAGGTACCGTATAGGATTTAACAGTAATCATAATGTGTTGTTTGCTAACCCCTTTCAATTCGATCCCTGTATCGACCACGATTTGGGTCAGCCCGTGAAATTGAGCATTACTTAAAGTTACCTTTGTCTGACCTTTATTCTCTGATTGCACGGCAAGTCCTTTACCTGAAACTGGAATCATTGTCATCGTTATCAGTACCATGATGATGCTAAACAACTTAAGCTTCTTAAAGACCATTCTTAAACCCTCCCAAAGTTATTCTCAATTTCACCATGACCGTTTGCATGGATCATTATCTCCTTCCTTGAAAGCAAACAAGTTGGCATTTAGAAAATATGGAATTATTGAGCCGTTAACAATACCTATTCATCTAAAAATAACCGTCAGTTTGGGAAGAAAATAAATGCTTTTGGCGAATGTAGGTGACCTACTTTGCAGCAGGATTCACAAAACCTAGAATGTTCCAGAATACATTCCTCTAGTCTAGGGTAAATTTAGAAGTCTGGTGAAAAGTTCGCTGTGGTAAGCCATTGTGATAAACAAGGGAGTCTCACTTTCAGACACTGTTTAAAATTTTTGGACTCCTCGCTATTTAGTGTTCAATAAAAAGATAAATTTGTTGATTTGTAGAGTATGAATTGAATTGTTTCATTGTTCAGTACTTTATTACCTACCGCCTCGTACCTGTCCGAATGGCTGCCACGTGTGTCGCGGACTTTCCATCAATAATCACTTGTTGATCAGTATCGTTAATATAGGCAGGAGAGAAAGACAGCTGAGCATTTTTTAAAGGGACAATAAAAAAAGAGCCCCTTCGAAAATTCCCTCAAAAAAATAGGAGTGAGCTGAGTTACAGCGAAGTCAAAAAATTAAATTAAAAACTTTATTCCTTTACATTTGGAACCCTCCATTTTTGTTAAGATCTACATTTGTTACCTCCAAAGGCTTATTGATTTTGCTAAGCAGTATTAACAGATTAATAGCTTCTTATCCCACCTCCTCCTAGGAAGTTTATATGCAAAAATCATACCAACCCTTTATCATGCTGTATAAAGGATAAAAGGACTGAGCTCGGTGTAAAACAAGAGCCCATTCTTCACATCGTTCAACTTTAAATTCAGCAACCACCCTCACCAATTCCAGCGAATTTCTGAAAAACTTGAAACTCTAATAACATCAACTGTTACATTAGCGTTTTTGGATTTTATTGAATTTACCATTGGAAATTTGTAACATTTGTTAATGTAACAGTGCAACAGTGAAGTACTTTTAATAGTTAATGAAGCGCAGAAAGAGGTTGTTGGTTTGGCAGAAAAGGAAGATGTTTCTGAATTAAATCAAAGATATCCGTTAATTTTTTTGAAAAGTCCAAAAAATTATACAAACGAGTGTTAAATATTTTTGACACTCAATAAATATAAATATTTGCAAATTTAAAAAACTTATTAGAAATTTTAACGTTGGAATAAAAATCGAGTACTACCCTATTAAGTAAACCTTTTTAGGATCTAAGTTTAGGGTCCTAAGAAATGATACGATACATTTTCCGAAGAACTGTATACATACTGATTACATTTTTTGTAATTGCTACATTTACATTCTTTTTTATGCAACCGTTATCTGAATCACCATTTAACGATGAGAGACTGTCCGAATCTCAAAAGGAAGGCATTAAATAATTTGGACCTTCTTACTTGTTATCTAGCTCTAGTTGGTAATACAAATCGGTCCGGAAGTGTGGTTTTGGAAGTTTCGCCAGCACTAAAAAGAAATTTTAAAATAAAAACAGGATCGCGTTTATTTGAAATTCCAGAGGATCCACGTATTGAAGAAGTCGTGGACCCTCAATGGAGTTATTTATTCTCTTGAAAATAAGCTTAGTGTTGTAAACTCCGCATTTATCTTAACGTCGATGTGAGAATGCAGTATGTTCATTCCGTTATTAAGAAGCTCAACACCCTTGGTATGCCAAAGTATCGACAGATCTCAGCATGATTCCCTATAGCTAAAGCAAACAAACGTTTAATTAGATGTCGTGGAAAGCTGGCTACTAAAGGATTGCGGCTCATTGGGGGCTGCAAATTTTGTCAGTCAAACAAACGTTTAATTGAATATGCCTCTAAACCGTTAAAACACTAGCCTTTTATGTTTATAAATAGATAAAAAATGTCGGAAACTGAGAATGAATAAACGGGCTTGTACTTCAATGTTATACTTATGGGAGGTGTTTTTTCCTTTTTCTAGGATTATACATAGACATCGGCTGTTACTAGAATTTTAATCCGTGCCAAACTACCACCTCAAGTCTAGCTCTTATTAGCCCCCTCCTCATTCGACATATCCCTTCAAATCCCTACAGATTTATATTGAATCCTCTATCCAAAAATAGTAAAATGAGTCCATGACTTCAACTCTAATAAGTTAGCAAATTTCCAATTTGTACCGGAGGATACTATGAAAAAAAAGAAGAAAAGCAAATGGAAGATTATTGGTTTCACATTTTTAGGGATTCTAATTTTAGCGATTGCAGGTTTTGGATACGAGTACTACCAAATACAACCAAAGAATCATTTCAAAACAGTTCCGGTTATCGGCTCTGGAAAATCCGATGGTAAAGACTCACCGGAAACAGTTGAGGTAAAAGACCCGATATTTAACCTATTATTGATAGGTTCGGATGCGAGAAAGGGTGAAAAAATAGGTCATTCCGATTCCATGATGCTATCAGTATTCCCCGTGATATACGTGTTCATTTAGATGGATACGGTTATACAAAACTTACGAGTGTTCAATATATCATGCAAGTGTAACCGTCAAGTAGTTTTGAACACTTTTTGCT
>NZ_JADDIU010000080.1 GCF_016464375.1 Bacillus renqingensis | reverse complement strand
GTCATTGATGATGTTAAGCAGATTGGAGGGATACTCGGTGAAATACAATCCTCATAAATATCAGACCTATGCAACGAACTTCATTCTAGAGCATCCCATTGCTGCGGTGTTTTTAGAAATGGGTCTTGGCAAAAGCGTCATTACTCTAACTGCTATATTCGACCTGTGTCTTGATCGTTTTGAAATTGGAAAGGTTCTGGTCATTGCCCCACTTCGAGTAGCTAGGGATACTTGGCCAGCTGAGATAAATAAGTGGGAGCATTTAAAAGGGCTAGAGTTTTCGGTAGCCATCGGCACAGAACAGGAGCGATTGGCGGCTCTTAGGAAACCTGCAAGTGTCTATCTTATAAACAGAGAAAATGTTGATTGGTTGGTAAACAAAAGTGGTATCCCTTTTAATTTCGATATGATGGTCATTGATGAACTATCATCCTTTAAGTCCTATGGTGCAAAAAGATTTAAAAGTTTACTAAAAGTAAGGCCGAGGGCAAAACGAATTGTGGGTCTTACGGGTACACCTTCCAGTAATGGGTTAATGGATTTGTGGGCAGAGTTTCGTATCCTTGACATGGGTAAAAGACTCGGCAGGTACATCACTCACTACCGCAATTCCTTCTTTACACTACCCCTTTGACAGGTCAACTTATTGTTAATTAACAGTTCTTTAATCCCGGCTACTTCAAGAATAGTACTTAAAAAATAGGTCAACCAGAAAAAACCTCTAACCACATCATACGTTAACTTATTTAATGGAATTTAAAATGCATCAAGATTAACTAATCTTACTGGTTGAATTATGATAACGTCAGCTCTACACCATTAACATGAATGGTTTGGTCATTAACAGACTACAATAGTGAATAGTCTTATCTAATAAAATTGCATTAAGCAGAGATATAAGTATAAATCTAATAATGATTATAAATAAAGAAGAAGCAAAGTGTATTGCAAAGAAAATGAATGTTACATTAACTGAACTACGGGAATAATTTTAAGTGGAAATACCTAAAAGGCTTTTACGGAATGACAAGAAAATTATCAGAAAAACAAAAAGTAGAAATCTTTATTGATAATTGGAAAAGAAATTAAATGTATGCTTCCCATAAAGAATAAAGCCAAGGAATTCAGTCTGGTAAGGCAATTGATTTATATGAAGCATATCAGAAAAAATACTATGTTATGGATACGTATATAATATTCAACTTGAGCATGGAAAAGAACTACGGGGACAACCTGGAATTGGTGATATTACAAAGCAGTACCTATATCAGTTGGCATATAAAAATTTTGTTAATGATCATGGAATTCAAGATGTTAAAAATTGCTTTTTGATGCCAACCGAACAACATAGCATTATTAATAAGGGATACGTCAATATAGAAATGTTAGATGCTCTCGGGTTACAGAATATTCAAATAAGACAGTTGCCCGCAGAATTGATATACTCGCACTATTTAGCAAATGAAAAAATGGATATAGGCTTACTTCATTTATAAAGGGGATGTGGGGGAGTATGGCAGGTAATCGTTCATTTAAAGAATATGTGGCAGAAAGATTCTATAATAAAATGTTTGCTGCCATACAGGATTTCACCGAAGAAAACTACGATGGCTTAGACTTACGGCTATACAGAGTTCAAAACATCGGCGGCATTGAGTTATCAGATATAGAAGTAAAGTTCGTATCTGTTAATGACTTACCGGACATGAAAATAGAATTTGATGTTGCTGTTGAAGCTGAATTCGAAGTCCGTGAATCAAATCATCGTTATGATGAATCAGAAAATTGTCGGCAATGGTTTATGCTGGAATGCTCAGGAGATTTGGATTGCAATTTGGATGATTTTTCAATCTCTAGTATAACTGAGTATACTAGCAAAAATAAGCAGCCGAAACCTATGTCAGACTCCCTTGTCCCTATCATTCATAAGGAACAACTAGAATCTGTTGCCACAGACTTCCTTAGAAGACATTACCCTGAAGCATTAAAAAACCCAATGGCAGTTGAGCCACAGGTGTTGGCAGAAAAAATGGGCCTTACAGTAGAAATGAGAGAGATTACAAAGGATTTCTCTGTTTTTGGGCAGATATACTTTCACGACTGTGATGCAGAGTTTTATGATGAAGATAGCGATGAAATGGTACAGACCCATGTGAGTGGCCGTACAATAATCGTGGATCCTAAAGCTTACTTCCTTCGTAACCTGGGATCAGTCAATAATACTATTGTGCATGAGTGTGTTCATTGGGACCAACATAGAAAAGCATTTGAATTGGAACGGTTATATAATAGCAGTGCCACACGAATCAAGTGTCAGGTAGTCGGAGGTATAAAAGACAATACCAGAGATGCAACTGACTGGATGGAATGGCAGGCGAATGCCCTCGCCCCAAAGATACAAATGCCACTTGCTATGTTTAAAACCCAAGCGTTCAAATTTATTAAGCAATTCAGTTCAGAACTGGGAACATCTGAACTTATAGATGTAATGGAGCCAGTTATTGACGCCTTAGCAACGTTCTTCAGCGTATCTCGGACAGCAGCTAAAATTCGAATGATTGATGCTGGATACGAGGAAGCAATCGGAACTTTTACTTATATAGATGGTCGCTACGTCAAGCCACACAGATTTAAGAAGGGTGCGCTTGAAAGAAATCAGACCTTTTCTATAAGCGCCGAGGATGCTGCCATCCAAAGCATAACCAATCCAGAAATGGCCGCTCTAGTTAAAGACGGAAGTTATATATATGTAGATTCTCACTTTGTGCTAAACTATCCAAAATATTTAACACATGATATATTCGGACAAACGGTACTTACTGACTACGCACGAACCCATATGGAAGAGTGCTGCTTGGTTTTCGAGTTATCAGTCAAATCCGGGTGTAGGGAAAGATACTATACTGAATGTTTCCTCAACCGTGATAAGACATCAAATATAGATTTTGATATAAAGTATTGTAATGGTTTTGAGTATGCGGCTCCAGAAAAGAAGGCCCAATTACTAGCTGAAACAATAGCTGAAGAAATGCGAATCTATAATGAATTGCCAAATAGCTATACCAGCTCTCTCAAAATAGTACGTGAGTGGAAAAAAGTAACTTATAAAGAATTAGCAGAGAAAATATTGGTCAACGAGCGTACCATAAGACGAATCGTTAATGGTGAGGAACCGGGATCTATTAATTCCATTGTATTGATTTGCCTTGGACTTCATCTACCGCCAAATATTAGCAGTCATATAATTCGCAACTCACCATTTTCATTGAATTTCAATAATAACAGTCATATTTGGTATAACTTTGCATTAACTCACCTATATGCAAAATCGATGGATGAGATTAGAACGTTTTTACAGGAACATGGCGCAGAGCCATTATAAAATTCAATAATATTTTTGAAAAAGCGGACACAGGATGTCCGCTTTTTAGTTATTAACTAAGTAAGCCATACATGAATCCTTTTAAGGGTTTGTGTATGGCTTTTTTTATTGTTGTTTTTAGGTGTTTTTGTTGGGAAAAGCGTCATTTTGAGCCTGAAATTAACGGGCATGAGGTGTCCGCCAAGGCTGTCCAATTCTCACCTACAATAATGATAGATGAAGGAAAGGTCCTTCGTAGTTAGCAAGAATTAGACCATTCCTCGTCTACAAAAAAATATCAAATGCCTGATTTGCAATAAGGGCAAAGGATACATATTGCTACGTTTCAGTCCGTTTAGGATTGTTATGCGTTGCAATAGAAGTACCTTACCTTGTTGCGCTCATTTTCAGGACAAAGGGTCTGTGTACTTCGAGGCACAGACCTATTTTTGTATCCTTTGCCGCCAATGCAGTCCGGCGGAAAGGATGCAAAATGAAAATTAGAATTATGTACGACAACAAACCTACCTATTTGGAGGTACCAGACGAGGACTGCACTGTAATGATTGATATGGACTATGAGGACAGGCTGTCCTGTGCCGAAGATAAGGAAACTGTGACTCGACGTTCACCACAGGAGATTATGGACGAGCGTTTTAACAAGCCCGACTACAATAACTGGCATAAATTTGATAGACACAGAGGGATGCCCAAAAAACCATTCCGTAAGGACGACGAATCTGAGGATGCAACGGATCATATGGACTATCTCCCCGATAATTTCCAAGAAGTGGAACGAAATAAAAAGGAAGATTATGAATATTACTGTGAGATTATTCGTTCCATTCTCAAGCCAAAACATTCAGAACCTTTTATTGCTGTATATCTTGATGGCATGTCAATGACTGAGTATGCAGAGCGTGAGGGTGTTAGTAAAAGCGCCATTTCACACCGTTTAGATACAGCTAAGAAGAATTTCAAAAAAGTTTTTCCAGAATCCTCAACTTTCCCCTCTTGCCACGGCTAATAGATAGAGGGCAGCACATAAACGCTCTCAAGAAAGAGGTGAAGAACATGAAACACAACTTGAAAATCAGTGTTTCAAAAACTCCACAGTCTGGCGGGATTGTCTCCTGTCGTAATGTCACTATAAGGGAGCGTTTCCTACGTTTCTTACTTGGTGATAAGCAGAAACTGACTATCCTTGTCCCGGGTGACACCGTAAAGGAACTCGCCATTAGTGAGATTAAGGAGGGAGGATTAAACCATGAGCAAAATCAAACTTCTTCTTGATGTGGTTTCTGATATGCGCTCTTTGGCAGACAGTATACAAGCGGTTGCTGATGCAATGGCGGGCAATGAACCTGTCGAAGCAAAAGAACCGACTACACCTGTAAAAAAACCTGCGCCAAAGAAAAAGGAGATCACTCTGGAGGAAGTCAGAGCAAAACTCGCTGAAAAGAGTCAAGCCGGTCTTACTTCTCAAGTGAGAGAAATTATCAAAAAGTACGGTGGCTCTAAATTAAGCGAAGTTGACCCAAAACATTATGCAGATATGTTGAAAGATGCGGAGGTACTAGGTAATGGGTGATCACGCAGTACTTTCAGCATCGGGGTCCCATAGATGGCTTAATTGCCTTCCGTCTGCGAGATTGGAACTGGAATTTGAAAATAGTGAATCCAATGCAGCCGCTGAAGGTACAGCCGCCCATGCTCTCTGTGAACATAAACTTAAAAAAGCACTTCACATGAGGAGTAAGCGTCCCGTCTCGGCTTATAACACCGATGAGATGGAAGAACACAGCGATGCCTATGTTGAATTTGTAATGGAGCAGTTTGAATTGGCAAAACAAAGCTGTACGGACCCGTTAATACTTATTGAACAACGTCTTGATTTTTCCTGCTATGTACCACAGGGGTTCGGAACTGGTGACTGCATCATCATTGGCGATAAAAAGCTTCATATTATCGATTTTAAGTACGGCATGGGTGTGTTAGTAGATGCAGTAGGAAACCCACAGATGAAATTGTACGCCCTTGGAGCTTTGGAAATCTACGATAGCTTGTATGACATCGAAGAGGTTTCCATGACCATCTTCCAACCTCGCAGGGAAAATGTCAGCACATGGACAATCCCGGTAAATGAATTAAAAGACTGGGCAGAAAACGAGCTTAGACCAAAGGCCAAAAAAGCTTATGAAGGCGAAGGTAACTACCTTCCAGGTGAATGGTGTACATTCTGTCGAGCGGCTGTTAAATGCCGTGCAAGAGCAGAAGAAAAGCTGAAATTAGCACAGATGGAATTTAAACTGCCTCCCCTGCTTACGGATTCCGAAATTGAGGAAGTTCTCTCTAAACTGTCCGACCTTACAAAGTGGGCAAATGAAATCATTGCTTATGCGACGGATGCTGCCGTTAATCAAGGGAAAGAGTGGCACGGCTTTAAGGTAGTCGAGGGCAGGTCTATCCGTAAATATAAGGACGAAGAGGCCGTGGCTGAAGCAGCCAAGGCAAATGGCTATAATGATATCTATCGTCAGAGTCTTATTACCCTTACGGAAATGCAGAAGCTGATGGGTAAATCGAAATTTCAAGAAATCCTCGGTGGTCTCATACATAAACCACCGGGAAAGCCGACTCTGGTCCCGTTATCGGATAAGCGGCCAGCTATGAATAGATCAAACGTAAAAAACGAATTTAATGAGATAACGGAGGAATTGGAATATGAATAATCAAAACAGAACGAAGGTTGTTACAAGCGTCAACACACGTCTTAGCTACTTTCACGGCTGGGAGCCCGTATCCATCAATGGCGGAGCGGAAAAGTACAGCGTATCCGTATTGATTCCCAAAACAGATAAGGAAACCATCAATGCTATCAATGCAGCAGTAGATGCAGCCATTGAAGAGGGCCTTGCAAAGTTTGGTGGAAAAAAGCCGAATAAGGCGGCTATCAAACTGCCACTTCGTGATGGTGATGTAGAACGTGATGATGAGGCTTATAAAGGGCATTATTTTGTAAATGCCAACAGCAAGACTCCACCCCAAATAGTAGATAAAGCAGTCAGACCTATCTTGGATCGCAACGAGGTTTACAGTGGTTGCTATGCAAGAGTATCCCTGAATTTCTATGCTTTTAACTCTAATGGCAATAAGGGTGTTGCATGTGGTTTAGGCAACATCCAGAAGATAAGAGATGGAGAGCCTTTAGGCGGAAGAACCAATGCAGCTGATGACTTCACAACTATTGAAGATGATGATTTTTTAGCATAAAGAATAAATACAGACGAGGTGGTGGAGGTTCTTCTGCCACCTCGTTTGCATTGGAAAGAGGGGTAATACATGAATTCTATTTCTATTGATATTGAAACATTTAGTAGTGCCAATCTTCAAAAGTCTGGTGTTTACCGTTATGCTGAGTGTCATGATTTTGAAATTCTACTATTTGGGTATTCGGTGGATGGCGGCGAAGTGGAGGTGGTTGACCTCGCCAGTGGGGAGGAAATCCCAGATGAAATTATAAACGCACTTATGGATAATTCCGTCACCAAGTGGGCTTTTAATGCAATGTTTGAGCGTGTGTGTCTATCAAAATGGCTTAACTTTACTGACTATCTTGACCCCACATCTTGGAAATGTTCCATGATATGGTCGGCATATATGGGATTACCTCTTTCTTTGGAGGGAGTCGGTTCAGTTCTAGGTTTGGAGAAACAAAAGCTAACAGAGGGTAAAGACCTCATCAAATATTTTTGTACACCTTGCTCCCCTACAAAATCAAATGGTGGTCGAGTTCGTAATTTACCAGAACACGACATGGATAAATGGGAGCGGTTTAAAGCATATAACATTCGCGATGTGGAATCCGAGATGTCAATACAACAGAGATTATCCAAGTTTCAAGTACCGGAGAACATCTGGGAGGAATATCATCTCGACCAGGTAATCAATGATCGTGGCATTGCCATTGACATGACTTTCGTAAAACAGGCTGTTGTGATGGATGAACATTCCCGTGAAAAGCTAATGGCTTTAATGCAAGATATAACCAATTTAGAGAATCCAAACTCTGTACAACAAATGAAAGACTGGCTTTCCGATAATGGGCTAGAAACAGACACTCTTGGTAAAAAGGCTGTCGCTGAGATGTTAAAGACAGCACCTGAACCACTAGGCACTGTTTTGGAACTTCGCCAGCAGCTTGCGAAATCATCGGTGAAAAAATACACGGCAATGGAGAATGCGGTATGTAGTGACGGTCGTGCAAGAGGAATGTTCCAGTTTTACGGAGCCAACAGAACTGGCAGATTCTCTGGCAGGCTGATTCAACTACAAAATCTCCCCCAAAACCATATGTCCGATTTAGAACAGGCTCGTGCTTTAGTTCGAAGCGGAAACTTTGATGCTCTTACTTTACTCTATGATTCTATCCCAGAGGCACTATCAGAGCTTATTCGCACTGCTTTTATACCTCGAGAGGGCATGAAGTTCATCGTTGCAGATTTTTCAGCGATTGAGGCTCGTGTCATTGCCTGGCTAGCAGGCGAAAAATGGAGAATAGACGTATTCCAAAACGGCGGAGACATCTACTGTGCCAGTGCTTCTCAAATGTTTAATGTACCTGTTGAAAAGCATGGTGTGAATGGCCATCTTCGTCAGAAAGGAAAAATTGCTGAACTAGCCCTCGGTTACGGCGGATCTGTTGGAGCATTAAAATCAATGGGTGCTTTGGAGATGGGAATTGAAGAAGAGGAACTTCAGCCTCTTGTAACGGCTTGGAGACAGTCCAACCCCAATATCACAAAACTCTGGTGGGATGTTGACCGGGCAGTAAAAACTTGTGTTAAGCAAAAAACTCCCACAGAGACACACGGCATTAAATTTATCTATCAAAGTGGAATGCTCTTTATTGTTCTTCCTTCTGGTAGGCGGCTTGCCTATGTGAAACCTCGTATGGGAGAGAATATGTTTGGCGGTGAGTCGGTTACTTATGAAGGTGTTGGTGGGACGAAAAAATGGGAAAGAATCGAAAGCTATGGACCCAAATTTGTAGAGAATATTGTTCAGGCTATCAGTCGTGACATTTTGTGTCATGCCATGCAGACATTAAAGAATTGTTCCATTGTGGCTCATGTACACGATGAAATTATCATCGAGGCGGATATGGAGATGTCACTTCCTGCTATCTGCGAGCAGATGGCTAGGACACCAACCTGGGCAAATGGCCTGTTACTTAGTGCTGATGGTTATGAGTGTCTGTTTTATCAAAAAGATTAAATAAATTGGGTATTCGGATTATCTTGTGGAAAAAGATTAAAAAGACCTTCAACTTTTAAATAACGAAAACAGGATAGCACTATATTTGGTTTGCTTATTTAACGCAGTTTATTAAGACTGCAAATAAGACCACCTCTACAAGTAGATTTATTATTAAAAAACAAATCGCTTTTATTGACAAATAAATTTATTTGTGCTATAATTTACAGTTAAATTAAATTTGTGTATAATAAGATTCTCCTGGCCAGGGGAATCTTATTTTGTTAAATGGGAGGATTAATTTATGAAGAAGAATGAATCAAGTTTAACTTCCTTAATATCAGCCTTCGGTCGAGCATACCATAGTCAATATGATACACCCAAAATTTTTGATGATTTTATTGCAAAGGATCTAATTACTCAAAAGGAATTTTCAGATATTCGTGAAAACATGATTAAAGGAATTTCATTCTTTAATAAAGAAATTGCAATGAAGTTTCAGGATCAGCCGGATGAAATATTAAAATGGATTACGCAAGTACAACTTTCTCCAATTACTTTAGCACGTGCTGCCTATTGCGAAAATGTATTATTTCA
The DNA here is from genome assembly GCF_016464375.1 of Bacillus renqingensis. Taxonomy (GTDB): domain Bacteria; phylum Bacillota; class Bacilli; order Bacillales; family Cytobacillaceae; genus Neobacillus; species Neobacillus renqingensis. The sequence continues at coordinate 4,342 of NZ_JADDIU010000080.1, read as the reverse complement.
TGAAATGTTACTAGGTGTGAAACAGTATGTCATTCTAGGAGCTGGGTTAGATACCTTTTGTTTCCGACATAGCGAACTAAATAACAGCTTAGAAATATTTGAAGTTGATTATCCAGCCACTCAAGACTTTAAAAAGATAAGATTAGCAAATGCCAATTATCAAATTCCAGATAATCTTCATTTTGTTTCAATGGATTTCACCAAAGAATTTACTATTCAAAATCTTGTCGAAGAAGGCTTTATGCTTAACAAAAAAACTTTCTTTAGTCTTTTAGGTGTATCTTATTATTTAACAAAAGAGGAAAATTCCACTTTGATAAATACATTATTTACCAAAGTACCATCAGGAAGTTCTATCGTTTTTGATTATGCAGATGACAAACTTTTTGAAGAAAAAGGAATGTCTAATAGAGTTCAAAATATGGTTAAATTGGCTTCAACTGGCGGTGAGCCAATGAAATCATGTTTTACTTTTGATGAAATAGAGAAAATGTTAGAAAACTCAGGTTTACTTATTTATGAACATTTATCACCTGCTACTATTAATAATCAATTCTTTGGTGATCGTTCAGATTATTTGTCTGCATTCGAAACAATTCATTACATCCATGCTGTAAAAAAATAATTATAAAGTGAAATGCCAACTAACCTCTCAATCTTCCTTAGATTGGGGGGGTTTTATTTATTTTATAACTTCTTCTGATAAATAGCCCGTTTGTTGAAGTGAAAAACTGCTGAATCAATCTATAAATCTATATTAATACACAAATTCCACACGATAATCAGAATGCCTAATTAATTTTTTTAAAATCCTCAACAATCATTACCTCCTGTGGCTATTAGGTAGAGGAACTTTCCTCTGACTATATTGCAGGAGGTAATTCGTATGGACGAATTAGTAAAAATCAATTATGAAAATCAACGACCAACCGTACTCGGTCGTGATTTACATGAAGCCTTGGAAGTAAAGACCGCTTATAAAGATTGGTTTCCAAGAATGTGTGAGTACGGATTTGAGGAAGGGTCAGACTTTAGCTCATTTTTGAGCGAAAGTACTGGAGGCAGACCAAGCATAGACCATCAGTTAACAATTGATATGGCAAAAGAGCTATGTATGATACAGCGTACTCCAAAAGGAAAACAATGCCGCCAATACTTTCTTGAAATTGAAAGAAGATGGAATTCCCCAGAGGCAATCATGGCAAGGGCATTACAGTTTGCCAATCAACAATTAACTCAAGTAAGGAATCAAAATAAAGTGCTTGAAGGTACGGTTGCTGTTCAGAATCAGCAAATTGCAGAAATGAAACCGAAAGTCTCATATTACGATGTAGTTTTAAATTGTAAAGACCTCATTTCCACCTCAGCAATTGCCAAAGATTATGGCAAATCAGCTATTTGGATGAACCGCTATCTCAATAAAAAGGGTGTCCAGTTTAAGCAAGGCGGCATTTGGCTTTTATATCAGAAGCATGCGGAAAAAGGCTACACCAGCACTAAGACACATAGTTACCTTGGCAGTAACGGTGAACAGCATACGAAGGTCCATACATATTGGACTCAAAAAGGCAGACTCTTCATTTACGAACTGATGAAGGCGGACGGTATTTTGCCACAGATAGAAATGGAGGGTGTGTAATGGGAATCAACAAATTTAATCACGAAGGATACCATGACCCAACTCCCCATGAAGCACTGACCAACATAATGAAAAAGGAAAAGGCAGAGAAAAAATCTGCCTTTAAACCGCTTGTATATATCTGTTCTCCCTATTCTGGGGATATAGAAGGAAACGTTGAAAAGGCTCGTAGATTTTGCAGGTTTGCCTTAGACCAAAACTGTATTCCGATTGCTCCCCATCTTATGTTTCCTCAGTTTATGGATGATGAAAATCCCGAAGAACGGGAGCTGGCCATATTTATGGACATCGTGCTTATGGGCAAATGCTCCGAGGTGTGGGTGCTGGGCAATACCATCTCAAGCGGTATGGCGAGGGAAATTGAAGTAGCCAAGAAACGCAGACAAACGGTCAGGTATTTTAGTCCGGAGCATGAGGAGGTCGAAAGTTTATGAAAATTGCAGTGGGCAATAGCCGGATGGACAGGAAATGGAAAAACAAAGATATCTCCTGGGAGGATTTTTGCTCCCGTGTAAAGACAACCCAACGTACCACTGAAACGGTAGAAGAATATCGGAAACTTAAAAAAGGCCAGCAAGATGATATCAAAGACGTGGGCGGCTTTGTCGGGGGACATTTAAAAGAAGGAAGGCGAAAGAAGGGCAATGTTCTATGTCGCTCTTTGCTCACCCTTGATATGGATTATGGTAGACCCGATATCTGGGAGCAAATCAGCATGCTTTTCGATTTCAAATGTTGCGTTTACTCCACTCATAAGCACACACCGGAAAATCCGAGACTCAGACTTATCGTTCCTCTTGCTCGTGAGATCAGTGAAGAAGAATATGCAGCCGTTGGACGTATGGTGGCAAAAGAAATCGGTATTGACCTTTTCGATGATACGACATATGAAGCCCATCGCCTTATGTATTGGCCATCTACTTCCTCTAATGGTGAATTTGTCTACGAAGAGCAGGATGGAGCATTACTTGACCCGGATGTTTATCTTTCAAAATATGAAAACTGGCACGATACATCAACTTGGCCCGTATCAAGTAGGCAGTCTGAGGTTATTAATCGCAGTCTTAAAGAACAAGCTGATCCGCTTTTAAAGGAAGGTGTGGTCGGAACATTCTGTCGCGCCTATTCCGTTTGTGAAGCAATTGATAAATTTTTAGGTGCAGTTTATGCTCCATCCGCTATGGAAGGGCGCTATGACTATATCCCAGCTGACAGTAGTGCAGGTGTGATTATCTATGATGATAAATTCGCATACAGCCACCATGCCACCGACCCAGCAAGCGGCCTGCTCCTCAATGCTTTTGACCTCGTTCGTATTCATAAATTCGGCTCTTTAGATGATAGGGCTTCCACTACTACGGCTCCTGGCAGGATGCCGTCTTTTGTGGCAATGTGCGAGTTTGCTATAAAAGATGAAATGGTAAAGGCTGAATTCGCAAAGGAAAGACAGGCTCAAGCTGAAGAGGAGTTTAGTGATGAGGATTGGCAGAAAGCTTTGGAATTGGATAAGCAAGGCCGAATAAAAGACACTCTAGACAACATCGTTTTGATTATTCGGCATGATGAGGATTTACAACATATAGCTTTTAATTGCCACCGTGATGGTATCGATGCCAAAGGTGGTCTGCCTTGGGATCAGATCAAGGCTGGTTGGAATGATTCGGACAATGCACTTCTTAAGGTGTACTTAAGCAGCAAATATGGAGTCTATTCTCCTACCAAGACCAAGGATGCTGTGTTAGCGGTAGCATCAGAACGAGCATACCATCCTGTTAAGGAGTACCTAGACTCCCTGCCAAAATGGGATGGTATTAGTCGAGTAGAGAATCTGCTCATTGATTATTTCGGTGCTACAGATAATTCCTATACAAAAGCAGTCATTCGCAAAACGATGGTTGCGGCGGTAGCCCGTATTTATAGACCAGGCACAAAGTTTGATAGTGTCCTTATCTTAAACGGTCCTCAAGGTATCGGTAAGTCAACCTTCTTTGCAAAACTTGCTGGAGATTGGTTTTCAGATAGTTTGACCATTACGGACATGAAAGATAAATCCGGCGCTGAGAAACTTCAGGGATATTGGTTATTGGAACTGGGTGAGCTTGCCGGAATGCGTAAGACGGATGTGGAAATTGTGAAGTCTTTTATTTCGAGGGCGGATGATAAGTACCGTGCCAGTTATGGGGTCAACGTCGAAAGCCATCCTCGTCAATGCGTAATTGTAGGTTCTACTAATGCAGAAAGCGGATTTCTTCGAGATATTACGGGCAACCGCAGATTTTGGCCAGTCCGCATTAGCGGTAACGGTAAAAAGAAAGCTTGGCAAATGACCAAAGAGGAAGTACAGCAGATTTGGGCGGAGGCACTAGTGCTTTATGAGAAGGGTGAAAAACTCTACCTTGAAGGTGATGATGTATCCATGGCAACCAGTGAACAGGCAGATGCTATGGAAACGGATGAACGAGAAGGACTGGTTCGTACTTACTTGGATACGCTCTTGCCGGATGATTGGGACACAATGTCTTTGTACGAGCGTAGAAATTTTCTCGGCGGTAGCGAATTTGGCGGCGGCACCCGTGTTGGAACAGTAAAAAGGACCCTTGTCTGCAATATGGAGATTTGGTGTGAGTGTTTCGGTAAAGAGGCATCAATGCTAAAACCATCGGATTCTTATGCCATCGGTGCCATTATGAGAAAGATCAGTGA
>NZ_JADDIU010000008.1 GCF_016464375.1 Bacillus renqingensis | reverse complement strand
TTTTTTCAACACTAAATAGCGAAGAGCCTAAATAATCTACCTCGTCAAGCATACAAAGCAGTAAATCCATCATTTTTTGTTTGTCGGGAAGATTGTTAAGCGGATCGACATTCATGTCGCGACAATCATAGATCAATTTAATTTCTTTTCCACTTTCCCTCATTGCTCTTTTAATCCCAATTCCAGCATATAGGGAATAGAGAGAATGAGCATGATAGATGTCTGCATCTACTGTTAACCCAGCTTCCATTAATGGATCTTTAAAGCCATGATGATTTTTGCTTTTTATATTTAATAGCATCGATTCTAGCGGCTCCTGTGCATATTCGTAAGTAAGAATATGAATACCTTCATGCATAAACGACTTTTCCAAATACTGATCTCTAATGGTGGTAAAATCTAACCTGCTTATATACCCGCTGTACCTTGGGATAATGGATGTAACATGAAATCCATGTTTCAATAGACTTTTTGATTCATTTTCAAACATTCTTGAGTCAAATAATGAATTAAACTTCGACAGCATACAAACTTTTACTGACATATTTACTCCTTATCTATCACCATATTTCACCAGTTCCTCAGTAAATGGCTAGTTTATCCCGGATTATCGGGCAGTAAAAGCCCTACTGATTAAAGTGTCACTTTATTATCTTCCCGGGATTTCCGACAACTACCTTATTGGCAGGAATATCCTTCGTAATCACACTTCCTGCTCCAACAATCGCATTTTCGCCAATCGTTATAGCTGGCAGGAGGGTAGCGTTATTTCCAATCTTCGCCCCTCTTTTAATAACAGGTCCTTGATGTTTAAAATTTCCCATCCCCATATACTTATCATTTGAGGATGAACAGCATGGTCCAATAAATACCTCATCCTCAATCACCATGTCGGCTGTAATATAGCAGCCGGTTTGAATGGTCACACGCTTTCCGATCAACGTGTTTGTCTCCACGATCGCATTACGGCCAACAATGCTGTCTTCACCGACGGTTACCTTTTCGCGGATACTTGTTAAGTCACCGACAAAAACACCGGTTTCCAGCGTTACATGACGGTAAATCACACTATTACAGCCAATTGTGACATAATCTTCAATAATTAAGGGATCAAGTGTTTCTCCTGGCTTACGTGCCATTTTTTTATTAGAAGATGTTGGTTTTCCAAGAACCGTCAGTTCTCCTATTTGAACAAAGTTACCAATTTGGGTTTCCTTTTTAATGATCGTATTATGCCCTATGGTTACATTATCTCCTATTACGACATTCTCTTCGATAACCACGTTCTCTCCAATCGTAACGTTATTGCCTATTTGTGCCGATGCATGAATCATACACTGGCCCCCTTCTCCTGTATTAGCAATAAGTGAAGCTTCTCCCCATAAAGGGGAGAACTTACTAGGTTATTAAAGTTGTTGGTAAATAGTTAAAAGCTCACTCGCTACTCGTTCAGCCGAATGATAGGTTTCCACGTACCTTCTTCCAGCTACGCCAATCTCATAGCGACGCTGTGGGTCTTGAATTAACTCAAGCAGCACATCAGCAAGGGTTTCCGGAGTTGCCTGTACAATTGGGAGGTCCGGAGGGAACTCGCTCCTGACATCGTCTCTGATGAAAGCAATAACTGGTTTTCCCATGGCCATTGCTTCGACACTGAACATTCCATATGTTCCACAAAGCAGCTGATCAATGATAATATCTGCATTCTTATACATGGCAAGGGCCTTTTCATGACTCATCTTTTCGAGAATTTGAAACGTAAACTCGCCTTTGCCTTGTAATTGATTAATCGCCTCTTCTACATAATCAGAGCCTTTAAATGATCGGTTGGTTGGCGCATGGATAATGACAGGATGATGATTTGTAACGGATGGATACGAAACCTCAAAGTCTTCAACATTACAAGCAAGCGGCAGGACAAAGACCTTTTTGTAATAGTCCTTCACATAAGGGTAAGTTTCGTGATCCTGAACGATTGCCGTATCAATATACTGTGATAGAAACGTAAGCTGCTTGTGAATTTCTTCATCGGTGTAATAGGTCGGCGGAAGTGGGTAGGGATTCAACCGGCTGACCATTTCAACACTACGGACATCACTTCCCCAGTGATGCATCACCATTTTCTTCCCCGCTCCCTTTAATAACGGAAGATCAGCGAAATCCTGCATAAACGTATTGGCATTGTGGAAATGGAAGATATCTGTATTTTTTATCAGAAACTCCATTTCCTTCATCACCTCAAATGCATCCGTATTGATAATATCACCCTTATAATTCAGATACGTGTGAAAGCAGTTATATCCTGCTGCATGGTGACCCATCTTCCTTAGTTCCTTACAAATAATCCCCATCTGCCCTGCGATTTCAGTTGGGGCGTGCACAATGTTCATATACATCTCTCCTTCCGCTATAGTATATTCACGTTGGATAAGTTGGTTAGTTGTAAGACGAAAAATGGGGACATGCGGACTCACCGTTTTTTACAGGGGCTCATACGTTGTAATAGGACAATAAGAAAGGGTGAAAATCATTTGACAACAAATCAATATATGTCAGCAGAAGAACTCGGTATACAGAATTATCTTTGTGTGCTTCCCTATGGAGAGGAATCTGAAAATGGAGTGACTAATTGGACGGCTGAGGATTTAAAGCCGTATCAATACTATTTAGTTAATGACGTCGCGATAGATTCGATGTTTAAAGGATTGATCTTCAATCCAATCTGCGGCAGGGAAAATCATTTTATTTACCCAATGTATAGTGATTTTGGAATATTAGCAGAAAAGGAAGATTGGAAACTAGCATTAAAGAGGATTTTTATGGAAAATTACAATTTCGATGCCGCAGCGAGTAACACGGCAGATGGAAAAAAGACGGATATATGGGTGACAATCCCTTATCCATTTTTTACACAGACAAATTTTGGTGAGGTTAAAGGGGAAAATATTAATTTTAAAACCGAAGAACATAGATTCTTAGCGGTGACGTGGTGGATTGACAAGTTTCTAAGTAAATGGAAAAAATCCAAGCAGCTTCATAAAAAGTTAACTTTCCAAGGGTTTGTCTGGCCAAGGGCCTCTATTGACGGCCGTGATGAGGACCTCGTAAAACAAGTGACCGCCTATATTCGCCAAAACGGGCTGCTTTCCTTATGGCTTCAACAGTATGGCTCTACAGGATGTGTGGAATGGAAGGAGTTTGGGTTTGACGCTGCCTGCACCCATCCGAACTTTTACGGCTCTACAGGGCCTGACTTTTCCTGGATTGCCAACTCTACGGTATTTGCACAATATTACCATATCGGTATGCAAATCACCTTTGGCAAGGGTCTGCTTTATAAAGAAAACCATTTGCTTGATTATTTAAATTACGGTGTATACAACGAATACATGAATAAAAGTCTTCTCGTATTTCAATTTCCTAATCAAACGATGCGCGAGATTTATCAAAATCATCCTAATGAATATGCTTACCTTTATTCCTTCATCCAAAAAGCTTATACGCCTATTTATCCAACCGCAGCATTCCCGTTATAAAAACAGGACAAACTGGTTTCATAGGGGATTCCTTGAGGCCAGTTTTATTTTTTAATTAGACATAACAAGAAGAGGCTGGGGCAAATAAGAGATTATCTCTTTTGACCCAACCTTTAAAATATCCTTCCTATCCCCTTAAGTTTGAATAGATGGTAAGCAATTGCTCAGCCACAATATCATGTGAATGTACCTTTTCTACATAGATACGTCCTTTTACGCCAAGCTCCCGGCGCAGCTCCGGGTGATCGAGCAGCATTTTTGTCTGTTCATATAAATTATCAGGATTGGCGTTCACAATCGGCAAACCAGGAGGAAAGCTGGAAATAAGATCAGGACGAATAAACGTTACTACCGGCTTGCCGAGTGCCATCGATTCCACACTAAGTAGGCCGTAGGAGCCGCATAGAACCTGGTCAATAATAATATCCGCATCCCTGTAAAGCTTAATCGCCTCTTCATGATTCATTTTTTCAATCCGGCGATAGTCAAAGTCGTATGCTTCTTTTAAACTTTCAATCGTCTGTTCAATATAGGCGGTACCCTTAAAATCCGGATTTGTTGGGGCATGGAGAATAAGTGGCCGCACTTTTTCCATCGATGGATAGCGGGGCTCGAAATGGGCAAGATCAATCGCAATTGGGACCACATGTACCTTTTCATAATAGTCCTTGATGTAATCATACACTTCGTAATCCTGAACAATCGCTTCTTTAATATAGGCCGTAATTTTCATTAATTTAGCGTGAATCTCTTCGTTAGGCGGTGAATCACCCGTGTATACATATGGGTTGTGGATTTTTGCCTGCTCATGGAAACGTACATCATTCCCCCAGTGATGCATGATCATTTTTTTATTTCTTCTTTTAATTTCCGGCAGATCAGTAAATTCCGGGGAGAGGGTCGTGCCATAATGAAAATGAAATAGATCATAATAGTCTAGAATTTCCGGAACCTTTTCCTCAAGCCCGGCCTGATCGGTATTGACAAGGAAATCTTTATAGCCCAGGTAAGAGTGGAACGTATTATAGCCAAGCGCACAATGCCCCTTTTTCGTCAGAGCACTGCTCAAAATACCCATTTGCCCGGCAATTTCAGTTGTTCCGTGAAAGATCCTCAATTTCCTCCCCTCCTTTAAGCCATGCATAGGTTTTTGCAATCCCCTCTGCAATCGAATGAGGGGTTTGCCAATTTAATTCAGCATGAATTTTCTCAGCCAGAATACTCCTCCTCTGCACAACATCCACTTTTCGTTTAGGTGCAAATTTTAATGGAAGGTCTTTTTGTCCGCAAGCCTTCTGAACCTCTTTGGCAAGATCTAGAACACTCGTTTCTATACCGGTGCCGACATTATAAACAGTTCCAACCGCCTTCTCTTCAACCGTTGCCAACAATACGGCGTCCATCGCGTCTTCCACATAGGTAAAATCCCGCGTCTGGCTGCCATCACCGTAGATCACCATAGGCTGTTGCTTTAATGCTGCTTCGAAGAATTTTGCAACCACCCCGCAATACGGGTTCGTGGCCAGCTGTCCCGGACCATATACATTTGAAAATCGCAAAATAGTAACAGGCAATTGATACATTTGATGATAGACATGGCAATAATGCTCCATCGAGAATTTGCTGGCTGCGTAAGGGAGTTTAATATTATAGTAGCATTCAGGCGTAGGCAGGATATCAGCCTGGCTGTAAATCGAAGTGGTGGAGGCATAGACAAACCGCTTTAACCCTTGGCAGCATTCTACTGCCTTCTTCAGAAGCAGATAGCCTCCGTATAGATTTGTTTCGAAATCGTCATTCATATTTTCAACGGATAAGACAAGATTTTTACAGGCAAAATGGAAGATATACTCCACATTCGGCAATACCTCTTCCAGTATTTTTTCATTTGTGATGCTTTCTTCATAAAAGGTGATCCGATCCGATGATGGAATGGCAGCTCTGTTTCCGGTTGACAAGTCATCAATAATATAGATATGATCACACAAAGGTAAAAGCCTTCTCACAAGCTGTGACCCTAAAAACCCCGCTCCGCCCGTTACGGCAACTTTTCCGAGATTCATTGTCCGTTTCCTTCCTTTCTACTCATATCAGTTGTAGAGAAAGATGGCAATGGAAGATGCACAGCCTGTTTCGTCAACTCTGATTGGTACATCGCAAAGATAATTTCCAGTGCCTTTTTCCCTTCCATCCCATCAATCAGCACATGTTGATCCGGTGAATTTACCGCTTCAATAAAGTCTTGATACATATGAATCTGCTCATTTTCGTCACTCTGAAGGCGCTCAAGCTCTTCCTTACTCACTTCTTCCCCGTCAATATACCAGCGGGTCACTTGATTGAGAGACGGGCCTTCAATTACGATTGTCCCTTTTTCACAGAAAATAGATAAGGAATAGCCAATATTATTTGGCTGAGTGACAATATTCGCCTCAACCATTCCTTTGGCTTTATTTTTGAAGTGAATGATGCCGACTGCAACATCCTCTGTCTCCTTTAATGAAGAGACTTGATTGATTTCTCCGTACACGGTCTTTACGTCACCAAGGAACCATTGAAGCAAATCGACAAGATGAATGCCTTGATTGATCAGCATTCCTCCATCACTGGCCCATTTCCCCCGCCAAGCGGCAGCTGAATAGTAGTCAGGGGAACGGTTAATTCGAATGGAAGACACCCCCAAATAAGGTTTTCCCAGCCTTCCCTCGTCGATCATCTTTTTGATTTTTTGCATCAGCGGCCGAAACCGCAGTTGATGGCAAACCATCAGCTCCCTTTGCTGTTTTTGCGCCAATGCAATCAATGCATTAGATTCCTCAATAGACAATGCCATCGGCTTTTCAAGGACCACATGTTTTCGTAAGTGGAGTGCATCTTTAGCCATTGTGGCATGCAGACCGGAGAAGGAGGCTATAATCACTGCATCAATTTGTGAATCTGCGAGCATTTCTTGATAATCCTTATAACACTTAATGGGCTGATTCTTTTCTGAAATTGTTTGATAAAACTTCTTTGTTTCAGCCATTCGCGTCTCTTGAAGGTCACTAATCGCTACAAGCTGTGCAGCCTCACAGCTGGATAGCGCCCGAAGATGCTTTCTTGAAATAAATCCGCAGCCAATTAAGCCAAATCGAACGACCATTTAGTTTTCACCCTTTTGTTTTAAAATGGAGATAATTTGATCCTGTTCACTCTCTTGTAAGAACGGATGCATCGGAATCGCAAAAAGCTTTTCAGAGAGCGATTCGGCAATCGGAAAGTCCCCCTTTTTATACCCCAGCCCGGCATATACTTCTTGTAAGTGAAGACAGCGCGGATAATAAACGCCTGCTTGAATCTGTGCCTCTAGCAGTGCCTTCATGAGTTCCTCACGACGGTCTGACGCTATACAAAACAAGTGATAAATATGGGAACTGTGATCTGATTCAGCTGGCAATGTTAAATGAGGTACTCCTCCAAGGTGCTGACGGTAACGTTCAGCAAGCTCTCTCCTTTTTTGATTCCATTCATCTATTTTCGCTAGATTGATAAGCAAGATGGCTGCATGTAACTCATCAAGGCGGCTATTATAGCCGATGCGGTCATGATAATATTTCTTTGTCGTTCCATGAGTACGGAGTTTTCTTATTCTTTCAGCCAAGTCTGTATCTGAAGTCGTAACGATCCCCCCATCCCCCATCGTTCCAAGATTTTTCGTTGGGAAAAAGGAGAAACACGCAGCATCTCCCAGACTGCCTACCGGTTGATCCTTATAAGTAGCCCCAAACGCCTGACAGGCATCTTCAATCACTAGAAGCCCGTGCTTTTTAGCTAACTCGATTATTTTATCCATTTCAGCCGGCTGGCCGAATAGATGCACAGGAATGATGGCCTTCGTGGCTTTAGTGATTTTTCGCTCTATTTCAACGGGGTCAATATTATAAGATACCGGGTCTACGTCGGCAAAGACAGGCACAGCACCAACCCGCGAGATGGCCTCCGCACTGGCAAAGAAGGTAAATGGCGTCGTAATGACTTCATCCCCCGCACCGATTCCATATCCCTCAAGGGTAAGCACAAGGGCATCGGTACCATTTGCAACAGCAACCGCTTCTGTGACACCTAATCGTTGAGCGATTTTTGCTTCAAGCTCATTGACCTTTGACCCTAAAACATACTGTCCGCTTTCAATCACCTCCGCTACCTGCTGGAGTACTTCACTTTTCACACTTTGAAACTGACGTCTTAAATCTACAAGGTTAATCATCTTCTTCTCCCCATCTCTATCTCAAATAGGCATGTTCACTGGCAACTTAAGCATCCGTCATTTTTTAAAATGCATGTACATTTTGCCGGCTTGCCCATAAAGTAGAAAAACCAGATGAACACCCTTTTGATCTAGTCATTAAGTGTAGTTCACCTTAATCTATGACAAACCTATACAAGGTGAAACGGCAGGTAACCCATTCATCATTGAATTTGCCTTTTCAATTCTCTAGTCGGTAGATCCTTGCTTAATCAAAATCAAACAACAGTTATCCCGATATAGTTACTTAATTTTCGTTGTTTAGATGTTTGTCCATTTCCAAGCCATCGACTAAACATACTATATATTAAATTTTTCAAAAATTGAGGAGAGTAGATTAAATGGACATCCATAAAGAAAAAATCGCCGTTATCGGATTAGGGTATGTGGGTCTTCCCTTGTCTGTCATGCTGGCGGAAAAAGGGTTTCATACAAAAGGGGTTGATCTGGATACCCGTAAAGTAACGATGCTGCAACAGGCAAAAAGCTACATCGGGGATATCGATGACACTCTATTAAGGAAAGTAGTTGGTAGTGGGTCCTTCCATGCGACAACTAATTTTGATGAAATAAAAGAAGTCGACTCCATTATTATTTGTGTACCAACCCCATTAACTAAACATAAGACACCAGATTTAAGCTTTATCATCAGCGCGGGAAAGGAAATTTCAGCAAGGCTGCAAAGAGGCCAGCTTGTTATTTTAGAAAGTTCAACCTTCCCTGGTACAACGAAAGAAGTACTATTGCCTATTCTTGAACAAAGTGGCTTACAAGCAGGCACTGATTTCTTCTTGGCTAATTCACCTGAACGAATTGACCCTGGTAATGAAACGTATCAAGTAGATGAAATTCCAAAGGTAATAGGGGGAGTCACGAAGAAGTGTAAGGAGAAGGCATTGTCCCTTTACAAGAAAATTTATCATAACGTGGTTCCTGTCTCCTCGACAGAAGCCGCTGAGTTGACCAAGCTCCTTGAAAATACATTCCGTTTTGTCAATATTTCATTTATCAATGAAATGGCACTACTGTGCGATCAATTAAAGGTTGATATCTGGGAAGTGGTCGAAGCCGCTGCGACGAAACCTTATGGATTTACCCCATTTTACCCGGGGCCTGGAATCGGAGGACATTGCATCCCGGTTGATCCTTTATATCTTCAATGGAAGCTGTCACAATATGAGACAAGCAGTACGTTTATCACTATATCGGACCAAATAAACAAAAGAATGATCGACTACATTGTCACCCGTACAGAAGAGTTACTGAAACCGAGGCAATTGCTTTCTTCTGCAAACATTTTAATTTACGGTGTCACGTATAAAAAGGATGTAGCCGATACGCGCGACTCCCCAACATTGGAGATCATCGAGCAGTTCCGCGAAAAAGGAGCCAAAGTCAGCTATCATGATCCCTATATTCCAAGGTTAACTATTGCAGGGCAGTTAATGACAAATACTGAGTTGACAGAGAAGATGTTAAGGGAAATGGATTGTGTAATTATTTTAACAGATCATTCCAACATTCCGCTGGACAAAATTTTACACCATGCCCCCCTAGTGTTTGATACGCGGAATGTGACAAAAGGACATCATGGTACTTCCCATGTCGTTCGTCTCGGAGAAGGAGCCGATTTATAATCAGTGGGGGGGTTCTTCATTTCCCCACTGATGGTTAGTTGAACCAATCCGATCTTTACGGGCAGTTGATCCCCCACTCAAAATCTTGGGTGGGGGCTTACTGCCTGATAAAGTGAAACATTAATCAGTGTGGGCTCCATCTTCCCCACTGGTTCTACTAAATGACGTATTCAAAGTGTGTGCATTTTAGGATCCGCCAAGTATTCCCTTAATGTTTCGATAAAAATCTTTAGCGCTTTTGTTTGATATGTTGCATGGGTCAGAATCGAGAAATTCCGTTTAAAAGGCAGTCCTTTCATGTTAATGATTCCAATATAGCCGTTGTTGCGCTCCTTTTTGATTGCCCAGCTTGAGAGCAGACTAATTCCCAGCCCTGCTTCCACTGATTCCTTGATTAACTGAGTACTGCCGAATTCCATCATTTTTTTTGGAGTAAAATCAAACATCCGAAAGAGATTTTCAGCCGCCTCCCTTGTACCAGACCCCTCTTCCCGTAGAATCCAGGTTTCTTCCTCCAAATCTGCGATAGTCATTTCTCCTTTTTTTCTCAAAAGAGGATGGCGCGGTGAAGCAACTATCACCATTCGATCTTTAGATACTACTTCAGAATTAAGAACATCCCGCTTATAAAATCCCTCAATGATGCCAATATCTAATTGATGTGTTTTGACAAGTTCAATAATTTCCTTTGTATTTTGAATCCTGATCGACGGATTTATGAGAGGGTATTCCTCCTGCATTTTAGCAATAATATGGGGCAGGATATACTCGCCAAACGTATAGCTCGCCCCGATTGCAATCGGCCCGCTCGCCTTATTTGTCAAATCATCGACAAGTGACTGCATTTTTGTGTAGAGGGCGAGGATTTCTTTTGCATGATGGTAGACAATTTCCCCGGCCTGATTCAGGCGGACATACTTATTACTCCGTTCCAGAAGCCTTGTGCCGATAGATTCCTCCAAGGTTCTGATATACTGACTCACTGCCGGCTGCGTCATATGCAGCTCCTCTGCCGCTTTGGAAAAATTCTCTTTCTCCACAACCTTCATAAATACCGCTAAATGTTGATCCATCCTGTTGCCCCCTTCTCCATAGAATCGTCCTATATATATAAGTTTACTTATCATCCTTATTATATATCTTTATTTTCCTTATGCATAAATCAGGAGTAAGCTAAAAGACAGAGGTGATATGGATGGGAAGTCAAAGTGCAAGCTTGCTCACTTTGAACGAGCAGGACAAACAGCAGCAAAAGAAGCCTGAACCCAAACCTTCAGGCGGCGGATTATGGCTCGGTGGCATCGCCTTCACCATCGTGATGGCAATGTTCGGATTTGCCTTGGCGAAAGTCCCGGGTTTCGATCGTGTGGGGCCGCTTGCATGTGCTATCGTGATCGCGGTCATTTATCGTCAATTTTTCGGATATCCGGAAAAGATTCGCGCCGGAATTCAATTTTCTGCTAAACGTTTTTTACGGTTTGCGATTATTTTATATGGATTGAAGTTGAATATTGACGTTGTCCTCCATCAAGGACTGGGACTAATCGTACGGGATGTCGGTGTTATTACGTTTGCGATATTGTTTACTGTATGGCTCGGAAAATTACTGAAAGCGGAATCCTCTCTAGTGCTCATGCTCGGTGTGGGTACTGGTGTATGCGGAGCCGCGGCGATTGCTGCCGTTTCACCGATTATGAAGGCGAAGGATGAGGAGACTGCTATTGGCGTAGGGATTATTGCTCTCGTGGGGACGATTTTTTCGATTATCTATACGATTTTACGCCCTATTCTTCCATTATCAGCGATGGATTACGGGATTTGGAGCGGAATTAGCCTTCATGAAATTGCCCATGTCGCTTTAGCCGGTGCTCCCGCAGGTCCGGACGGGTTAGCAATCGCCTTGCTGGCAAAATTAGGCCGGGTGCTCCTGCTTGTTCCATTATGCTTTATCCTGATGTATTGGGTCAAAAAACGCAACGTCGGCAATGCTGGAGATACGAAAATTGAATTTCCTTGGTTTCTTATCGGCTTTATTTTCATGAGTTTGTTTGGAAGTTATGTCCTCGGTAAATCTATTCCCGTTTCACAGGCGGTAATGGACGGGATTTCCACCGCCACAACCTTTATTCTGACTACAGCAATGGTCGGTCTCGGATTGAATGTAAGCCTGCGTGACCTGCGCACAAAAGCATTGCGGCCGCTGACAGCGATGTTGATAACATCCGTCATTCTTTCTGTTGTTTCGTATTTTATTGCTTAAAGACTTTATAGGTTAATAGATAAGAGGTGGGCTTACGGACACAGACAACAAAAGCATGAAGGCTACAATCGGGAAAAGGGAATTCGATTTGATGAAGAGACAGCTAGTTTTATTAATGGGTCAAGAGGAAAAACAGTCGACGAACAAGCCATAATTCAGGCACTGAAGACAAGGAGAATTCTTAACGCAGGGCTTGATGTGTTTTTCCAGGAACCAATTGAAACGGATCCTCCGCTGCTTACTTAAAAAATGTTGTGATCCTCCCCCATAGCGGCTCTGCCAGCTATGAAACTCGTTTAAGCTGCTCCGAAGATTGGATGATTGTTAATTAGAAAGGTTTTATCCGGTTATTATGCTCGTTGTAAAAAGGGTAAATGCAATAACTTAGAACAAGACAAAAGAGCAGATGCAGATACTAAGCCAAACTCATTTTTTAATTTCAATAAGCCCTGCTGGTTACAAATGCTATAATAAACTTGGGCAGATTTCATCACTACTGAATTGAAGGTGTATTTTAGGGGGAGGCATCTTTGATTATTACACTTACTATGTTCTTAATGGGTATTTTATTAGGGTTTATTGGGGCTGGAGGATCCGGTTTTATCATTGCTCTTTTAACCGTTATTTTTGATGTGCCTATCCACACAACGTTAGGCACTTCTCTTGCTGCTATGGTGTTTACCACTTTGTCCGGAGCTTATAGCCATTACCAGCAGGGAAATATTGATGTGAAAACAGGAATAACTGTAGGGGTATTTGGGGCGATTATGTCCTACCTTGGTTCCAAGATTGCCGTATGGATTCCGGTTAACTCACTCCATTGGCTCACAGCGGGAATGCTGTTCCTATCCGCTGTTATGCTTATGATCCGTCTTTTTATTGTGAATAGGCTTAAAGAGACAAATAAAAGGGAAACAAAATTTACTGGCAGCTTTCTAGTTAGAGCAGCTTCTGTCGGTATAGTGACTGGTATTTTATCTGGTACGTTTGGTATTGGGGCGGCTCCATTCATCCAGCTCGGGTTGATGATTATGTTGGGCCTTTCTGTACAAGAATCAGTTGGCACAACCATGCTGGTTATTCTTCCTGTCGCTATTGCTGGCGGGATTGGCTACTATTTCGAGGGCTACTTCAATATTTTGCTTCTGATTCAGGTACTAGCTGGAACAATGATTGGTTCTTATATTGGAGCTAAATTTACCAACAATGTTCCACTGCCAATTTTAAAAAGTGCTATGGTTCTCACCCCAATAATGGCGGGTGCAATTTTGCTAATTCGATGAATTATAATAAAGGCTGCTTATTTACTGTTTTTGGAAAAGAGGTGTCAGGCACCATGTGAAATTTTCACATGGTGCCTGACACCTTTTCAATCGTTATGCTTCGACTATATGGGGTTGTTGGTATACTTCTTTTTCCAGCTCGCCGGTTACTTTGCCGGTTAGGATTCCGGCTGTCATGCTTCCGCTGACATTCAGGGCTGTACGTCCCATGTCGATGAGAGGTTCAACGGAAATGAGCAAGCCGACAATCGCGATTGGAAGATTCATCACGGATAAGACGATCAGGGCTGCAAATGTAGCCCCGCCGCCGACGCCGGCGACTCCAAAGGAGCTGATGGCCACTACCAGAATCAGAGTTAGAATGAATGATGGACTTGTAGGATTAATACCGGCGGTTGGTGCTACCATAACGGCTAACATGGCAGGATAAATACCGGCACAACCGTTTTGACCGATAGAAAGTCCAAAGGAGGCGGCGAAGTTCGCAATCCCTTCTGATACCCCAAAATCCTTTGTCTGGGTTTTAATATTTAATGGCAATGCCCCTGCACTTGTACGCGATGTGAACGCAAAGGTTAAGGTTGGCAGTGCTTTTTTCATGTAGTTTACAGGGCTTAATTTCGCAAATGTAATTAAAAGTAAATGAACAATAAACATAAGAATCAATGCGACGTATGATGCGACGACGAACTTACCTAATTTTACAATTGCTTCATAATCACTGGTTGCGGTTACCCTTGTGATAATTGCCAATATCCCATATGGTGTTAAACGAAGAATGAGGGTGACAACCCGCATAATGATCGCATACAACGTGTCAATTATTTTTGCAAAGAAATCCCCATGTTCTGGGTCCTTGCGTTTCACACCAAGATAGGCCACCCCGATAAATGCGGCAAAGATAACCACGGCAATCGTTGATGTTGGCCGGGCACCCGTTAAATCTTGAAATGGGTTGCTTGGCAATAACTCAGTGATTTGCTGGGGAATCGTCATATCTTTGACCCCGGTTACCTTTTCCTGTAACAGGGCATTTCGTGCATTTTCAGCCTCTCCTGCGGTAAGATGGATGCCGTCAAGACCAAATCCTAATGCCGAACCAATACCGATTGCTGCGGAAATGGCTGTTGTCCCAAGCAAGATGCCAATAACTAGGAAACTAATCTTTCCGATATTTTTTGTTAGTTTTAGCTTCGTAAAGGCACCCACGATGGAAATAAATACAAGTGGCATAACGACCATTTGTAACAGTTTGACGTAGCCATTGCCGACAATGTCAAACCAGTCAATCGAACCAGTGGTGACTTTCGATGTGGTTCCGTAAATAAAATGCAGTAATAAACCGAAAACAATACCTAAACCGAGCGCGGTAAATACACGCTTTGAAAATGAAACGTGCTTCTTTTGCATGATAAACAGGCCAACCATTAACAAAAGCAACACGGCAATATTGATAATAATCAAAATGATGTTCATTGTTTTCCTTCCCCTCTATATTTATGGAATCATTTTATATCATTAATTCCAATAAATCAAGTCGGAATTATAAGTTTTACAAATCTTGGGTTTCTCCCTATTAAAAAACTGAATAACCATTAAGGTCATTCAGTTCAAGAAGTGTCCACCCCAGACGGACAAATGTCCACGAGTGGTGTCAGGCACCATCAACGTATTCTAAATTAATGTTGTCGGCGGCGGTTAGTTTCAGGTCTTTGGGTATTTTCATGTATAAGATACTTTGGCCTTCGCTTGTGTAGGATTCATGTCCGAAGGGGTTTTCTCCGGTGAATTGTTTTACTGAAAATACATTCGTGAATTGTGATAGTCTTAGTTTATTTTTCGGTGAATTCGTGACGTTTAAGTGACCATTTGCTAGTTTAAGCTGGGGAGGAGCGACTAATTTTGAGATATCCAGCCCGTCCACTTCTGATCTCGTCATATAGAAGCCGGCCTCGATATGTCCATCATTTTGTCCCTTTCTTTCCACCATGACGGTAATGTTATAGAAATTCTCTCCATTGCCCGCTATTTTTAGCTGCTGGCCCTGAACGTCAAAGTCCCATTTTTTGTGTAAAAACGTTCGGTCAAACTGGGAAATATCCCCGGCTTTCGCTTTATCATATAAAGCTACACTTTCCCGGTCAAGCTCATCACGATTAACTTTTTGCAATTGGATGATGCCTTTAACCGGCAATACCGTACTTACTACCATGCAAATGATGAGAACGGCTAAATAACCGCTAAAAATCAGACGGACCCGTTTACTGTATGCAAGATTCCCCTCCCTTTTAACATTTCTCCCAAGTTTTACGGTCAAACCAACGACACTGCCAATGGCTAATACCAGGACGAGAATTGAAATATTCACCATTACGGCTTGACCTCCATTCTGTTTGACAAACCAAATGCAGCTAAAAATAACAAAACCAATGTGCAGATTCCTTTTATTAGAAATAGAGTAAAAGAGGACTCTGCAAAGAAAAACTTAAAGACAGCGGCGATGACTCCCGCATCTCCTCGCATTCCATCGAGAATCAATCCGCCAACAAACACAACTGGCAGCACAACAGCGAACACCCTGTTCAATTGGACAAGTATCCCGACCAAGTACCCTAACGCCGAGAACAGGAAAATATATAAGACCGTTGCCCCGCTGCCAACAAACAAATCCATTACCGTAACTATGTCCGCAGGACTATCGATATAAAAATCACTTTTAAAAATAGAAATGATTATTTTTAATAAAAAAGAAGACAGGTTTGCTGTTATCCCGCCAATCAGACTGGCCGTTAACAAGAACAGCACATTCGATAGATTACTGCTAATTCGGTTCGTAACCAATATGAAATCATCATTTCGATACGCCTTCGTTGTGATCAGGATAGCCGTGATAAACCCCCAGAGCATCGTGAAAGCAACGACGATATCCGCCGAATAGTAATGGACCTCTAAATCAATCATTCCACCGCCGCTTCCCATCATGCCGGAGCCGTTCAGCGAAAACAAAATGGCAATTACTTGAAGAATAATCAATGACAGAAATACTTGAGTATACGCATGGAGCTTGTAAATATATTGTTTTTTCACAACCTCCGCCAAACTAACCTTTGTTAAAGACATCATCGATGCCTCCCTTCGTTTTACTGGTTAAATAGACACAGAGATCACTGGAGCTTACCGGCAGCGTTTTGATTCCCGCCAGTTTCACCTTTTGCAGTTCCGCTGCCGTGAAATCATTTCTAACTACCACATAGGTTTGATCCAATCCGCCATTCTTTGAAAAAATAACCTCTCTGTTCTTCGTCCATTCTTTCACTGCAACAGTCCGCCCTTCCAGCCCAACTGCCCATTCCTTCAAATCGGTAACCGACATATGAAGAAGCATCTGTCCCCGCTGCATCAGCAAAATATCCTCCAATAAGTCTTCAATTTCATCCAAATGATGGCTGGAAAGAATAATCGTCCTTGGATAGGCAATGTAGTCTTTAAGCAAAGCACGGTAGAAATCCTTTCGAACCGCTGCGTCCATTCCTGTTGTCGGTTCGTCAAAAAGTGTTAATGGAGTACGTGCTGCTAACCCTACTATCATGTTGAAGGTACTCTTCATTCCTTTGGAAAGCCCGTTATAATACTGCATAGGGTGTAAAGAAAAATAATCAAACAACCGCTGGGCAAGTTCACGGTCCCAATTTTGATAAAAGCTTGCCATTACATCTAAGATTTCTTTAAGATTTAAGGCAGTCGGAAGGTTCAATTGATCGTGGACAAAGATGACGTTTGCTGAAACGGTTAAATCGTTAAATGGCCTTTCAGAAAAGACCGTTATTTCACCGGTTGTTTGTTGAAGGTAGCCTGCGATGATTTTCAGCAGTGTTGTTTTGCCTGCGCCGTTACGGCCAATAAGCCCGGTAATCGTATTTCCCTCAATTTTACATGAAAAATTGTCTAGTGCTTTTGTGCCGCCAAAAGCTTTTGTTAATCCTTTACACTCAATAACACTCATTCCCCAGCCCTCCTCATGATGGTTATATTGATCATCTCAATTAGCTCATCTTTGCTTACCTTTAATCGTTCCGCTTCGATGACAATTTCCTGCACCAATCGTTTTAAGGTTTGATTTTTCCGCTTGCTTACAATCATCTCTTTCGCATTACTTGTCACAAACATACCGAGCCCTCGCTTTTTATAAAGAATCTGTTCTTCAGCCAATATGTTCAGCCCCTTGGCAGCCGTCGCCGGGTTAATATTAAAAATATCGGCAAGCTGATATTGGGAGTAGATTTTCTGATCACTTACGAAATGTCCGTTCAGAATCTCGTTCTCAAGCCACTCCGAAATCTGTAGATAAATCGGCTTCGCCCCGTCCAGATTAAGAGCCAATGCAAGCTCCTCCCTTCTCTCTGGATTAGTACATTACTGATGTAATGTACTATATCATAATTGGAAATTAAAAACAATCCTATTTTTGTTCATTTTAAAGCGATTTGCAGCCCCACCTCTCTCCAACACAAAAAAGCACTACCCAGCTTTCACTGGATAGTGCCTTTATCAATTTTCAACTGTCCTTCTACGGCGGACAAATGTCCACGGATGGTGCCTGACACCAACTGTTATGAAACCCTTTTTAAGTGTTTAAATTGTCCTTTTGATAGGACTGTTTGTTCAAGTCGATGTGCCATGATCCCTGCGAATACTGTTAGGATGATGTCTTTCGGCAGTGGGGGAAGCATCCACAGCCAGGCCATTTTGTATGTAAATCCTTCTGGGGCTGTAAACCACAATTTATAAGCGTAATACATCCAAGTTGTTCCGATAAGGTAGTTAACAGACATTCCAATTAAGGACGCGGTAATAAAAGCAGCCGTGGATTTATTCTTTTCTACCATTTTTCCTATAATAAAGGCCATAAAAATAAAAGACACGATAAAGCCAAACGTAGGACTCGGGATAATGGAAGGACCTGCGCCAAATTCTGAAAAAACAGGAACCCCAACCAAACCAACCAGCATATAACTGATCATTGTAATGGAGCCTAATCGGCTCCCTAAGATTAACCCTGCGAGAATAGCAAAAAATGTCTGCAATGTGATTGGCACTCCACCCACCGTCAAAAACGGGGCTATAGATGTAATATTGGCGCCAATCGCCATTAATGCAACGAACATCCCAACAAGGGTTATATCTAGTGCTCTTAATTTCATTACGCTCCCACCTTCAAATATATTTTCATAGTTTAAAGATAAATGGTAAGGTTGGTTATTGTCAACCTAATTTCATTTAGGTTAACAATAAAACAGTGGGTCCCTATTTAAATAAAAAGAGGACTAGGCCCTTTATTAGCCTAATCCTTTATTTATAGTGGAAGACAGTGGTAGCACACTCAATTGAGATAGAACCTTCCAGCTAAACTGTCCACCCCAGACGGACAAATGTCCACGAGCGGTGCCTGGCACCCATTATTTTAAGTTCCCTAGACTTACTGCAATTTTTGCTCCTAGTACGGCGTTATTTTTTACTAGGGCGATGTTGGCTTCTAGACTTTTTCCAGCGGTTAGTTCTTTTACTTTTGCTAATAGGAATGGTGTTACTTCTTTCCCGGAAATATGCTTCTCTTTTGCTTCCTTAAGGGCTGTTTCGATGATGTCTGTAATCGTTTTTTCATCCATTGCATCTTCCTCAGGGATTGGATTAGCAATTACAGCTCCGCCTTTCAAGTTTAAATCCCACTTTGTTTTTAACGTATTGGAAATCGTTTCTACATCGTCTGCCCGGAAGTTAACGGCAAATTGACTAGAACGGGTATAGAACGCTGGAAGGACATCTGTTTGATAGCCGATCACTGGAACCCCCTTTGTTTCAAGATATTCTAATGTTAATCCTAAATCTAAAATAGATTTTGCTCCTGCGCAGATGACCGCTACATTGGTTTGCGCTAATTCCTCTAAATCCGCTGAAATATCCATCGTTGTTTCCGCGCCACGGTGAACACCGCCAATGCCGCCGGTCACAAAAATAGGAATATCGGCCAATTCTGCACAAACCATCGTTGCCGCCACCGTTGTTGCACCCAATTTCTTAGTAGCAAGTAAATAGGCCAAATCACGGCGCGATGCCTTTGCAACGTCTGAACTCTTACCGAACATTTCAAGTTCCTCATCCGATAAGCCGATTTTAATTTTTCCATTCACAATGGCGATTGTCGCTGGAACTGCCCCGTTGTCACGAATGATCTGCTCTACCTCTCTGGCAGTCTGAACGTTTTGCGGGTACGGCATACCGTGTGAAATAATCGTTGACTCGAGGGCCACAATTGGTTTCCCCTGTTCCTTCGCCTGCTTAACTTCTTCCGATAATGTAATATATTCCTTCATGATAATTCCTCCAAGTCTTGTTGTAATTGTGCTGCTGATAAATCCTGACGAACAGTATAGGCTGATTGCAATGTTTTTGAAGCGTTAATTGTCCCGGCCCTGCCGATTTGGCTTAAATTTTTTCCCTCCAGCCATGAATAAATAACAGCCGCTGAAAAGGCATCTCCGGCACCGGTAACGTCAACGACATCCTTTGTTTCAATGGAAGGAACATAATAAATCCCTTCTTCCTTATTGCCTAGCATCGATCCTTTTTTACCATTTGTAATCACGACATTGGCTATCCCCAGCGAAAGCCATTTCTCAATCGCCTGCTTCCACTCTTGATGATTGGAAATTTTTGCCTTAAAATACGTTTCCGATTCATCCCTGTTGGTTATTAACCATGTCACACCGCTTAAGTCGTCGGGCAGCCGTTCCATTTTTGGGGATGAAACCGGAATTAATACGAGTGGTCTGTCATGTTTTTTAGCATAATAACATAAAAACTGAAGCGTCTCTTTTGGACAGTTTAAATCAGCGATGATGCATTTTGCCCGATTTAATAATGCTTCTTGTTGTGAGAGCAGCTCTGGCGAAAGGGCTTCATACACCTCCATATCAGCTAAGGCGATGATCATTTCTCCATTGGTATCTATTACGGCGGTATAAGAACCTGTTGCCGCTCCCGGGATTTTCGTCACTTGGTCTAGATTCATAAAAACCTTTGATGACTCTTCAATGAAGGACCAATCACTGTCCGCGCCACATGTCGTTAATAAGGTAACATCCTGCCCAAGCCGCCCCAAGTTTTCTGCAACATTTCGGGCTACACCGCCGACACTTTTCATCGACTTAATCGGATTAGATGTCCCCAGCTGAGCTTTATTTTTCACTTGGAATTTACGATCTAAGTTAGCCCCGCCAATACAAACAATTTGCTGTGAATCGTTTAAAATATAGGCCCTCCCTAAAATATGCCCTTTTCTGGTCAGACCAGAAATCATATTAGCAACCGAAGGACGTGACAATCCCACCGCCTCAGCAAGCTCCTGCTGTGAAATATAGGGATTGTTTCGAATTAAATCAAAAATCAACTGCTCTTTCTCAGTCATTCTTTCAGACAAATTCTCACCCCGCTTCCATAAACTTATGTTTATCAATCAAACTTATGTTTAAATTGTACTCCTTAACATTCTACCTGTCAACATTCCTTTCTCTTAACGTAAACAAATTAACAGAAGGAAATTCAAAATACCAGAAAAAGGAGAATTGTCCACTCAGGGCGGACAATTGTCCACGAGTGGTGCCTGACACCATAAGTCACCATTATCGTTGCATACCAAATAGATCCCTTCCATAAAATAGGAGTGGGAATTATGATGGAATTTTTAACAAGAAGGGAAAGATGTGGTGTTTCTATTATGAAGAATCCCAGGCCTAGGAGCCACGTGTTTAACAATCTTCAAGAGAATGGAATGTCATTTGAGCAGGTTTTCAAGCAGATTGTTGAATTTATGAATAATGACCCGTGCAGTCATTTTCGTTTAATGGTAGGAACCGACTCCCAGGTACACAAACAGGAGACTGTGTTCATTACGGGAATTGTGATTCAAAATGAGGGAAAAGGCGTATGGGCTTGTATTGAAAAAATGGTTGTTCCTCGAAAAATGACCCAGTTACACGAGAGGATTTCCTTCGAATTATCATTAACCGAGGAGATTGTGGCATTGTTCACCGAAGAAAGAAAAAACGAACTGATTGAAATTGTATTGCCCCACCTATACAAAGGAGCCACCTTCACGATGGAAGGACATATCGACATCGGCGCAGGAAAAAGAAATAAAACTAGTGAATTCGTCAAGGAAATGGTCACAAGGATGGAATCCATGGGCGTTGAGCCCAAAATCAAACCAAACGCCTTCGTCGCCTCAAGCTACGCCAACCGCTACACAAAATAGCTGTCAGGCACCGCAAAAAAGGGTTCCCTAACTATAACCATTGATCATCTACCAGCTTATTAACAATCTATCTTTGGCAAAATCACCATTAAAAGGAAAAATGTCCACCTGAGGTGGACATTTTTGGTCTAATGTCTTTTTGTGGTGCCTGACACCAAAATTATAGGGCTGCTTCGATTTCGTCTGCCATGAGTTTGACGGATTTTAAACCGCCGCCGCTGAGGTACCATGTATCGGCGTTTAGGTAGATGATTTTGTTGTTTTTATAGGCGTTC
The DNA here is from genome assembly GCF_016464375.1 of Bacillus renqingensis. Lineage (GTDB taxonomy): Bacteria > Bacillota > Bacilli > Bacillales > Cytobacillaceae > Neobacillus > Neobacillus renqingensis. The sequence continues at coordinate 151,049 of NZ_JADDIU010000008.1, read as the reverse complement.
GTTTTCTTGACGAGATCGTTTTCGATCGTATTCTTGGCGCCGGATTCGCCGCCAATTGCGACGTTGCGGTCAATGACAAACAATACGTCTGGATTTTTCTCCATAATGTATTCGAAGGTAACGCTCTGTCCATGGGTCGAAACTTCAATTTTCTCATCAGCTGGTTTGAAGCCATACACATCATGGATGATGCCAAAGCGAGAACTTGGTCCAAAGGCGCTCACTTTTCCTTCGTTGGCCATAACAACCAATGCCTTTTTATTTGCTTCCGAAGCTTCCTTATGGACTTTTGCAACGGTTGAGTCAATCTCTTTTAATTTAGCTGCAACCTGATCTTCTTTTCCAAAAATTTCACCGACCAGCTTCATGTTTTTCTTGAAGGAATCCATATAATGTGCATAGTCAGTTTCAATAAATACCGTTGGTGCAATTTCAGCAAATTGATCGTATAAATCCGCCTGACGTCCAGAGATAAAAATCACATCCGGCTTCAAGGCCTGTACCGCTTCAAAATCAGGCTCCTTCAAGCTCCCAACATTTGTATATTTTTTATCCGCATATTTTTTTAAATATTTTGGAATTGTTGTTTGCGGAACGCCTGTCACTTCCACCCCAAGCTCATCTAGAGTATCAAGGATTCCGAAATCAAACACGACCACCTTTTTAGGATTTTTCTCAACATCAGCCTTGCCATATTTATGGTCTACCGTGATTTTCTCAGCTGTAGCTTTGCTCCCCGAAGCCTTTTCAGCCTTGCCTTCATCCTTTGCCCCATTGCCACAAGCAGCCAGCACAAGGATAATCGAAAAAATAATGCTTAGTAAACTCCATTTTCTCATCCGTAAATCTCCCCTTAAGTTTTATGAATTAAAATAAACACAAATGCGGCAGCCTTCCATTTTCTGAATTGGAATATCCATATCATAAATTTCCTTTAAAGACTCCGATTGAATAATTTCTTCGGTCGGACCATTCTTCACTACCTTGCCATCCTTCATCGCAACAATCCAATCGGAATAGACAGAGGCAAAGTTAATGTCATGAAGGACGATGACAACGGTTTTCCCAAGCTCATCGACAAGCCGGCGCAGGATTTTCATAATCTGAACAGAATGTTTCATGTCCAGATTGTTTAACGGTTCATCGAGCAAAATATACTCCGTATCCTGGGCAATTACCATAGCGATGAACGCCCGCTGGCGCTGCCCTCCCGATAACTCATCCAAGTATCGCTCCTGCATATCGGTTAAGTGCATATATTCAAGTGATTGGTCGACAATCCGTTCATCCTCATCTGTCAGCCGACCCTTTGAGTACGGAAAACGGCCGAAGGAAACGAGTTCCCGAATGGTGAGGCGGACATTCATATAATTAGACTGTTTCAAAATCGAGACCCTTTTAGCAAAATCATTCGATTTCATTTTCTTGGCATCGGACTTGTCAATCAGCACTTCCCCGGTATCGGCATCAAGCAGCCGGCTGACCATGGAGAGCAATGTCGACTTTCCCGCCCCATTCGGTCCGATAAACGAGGTGATTTTTCGCGGCTGAATCGTAACTGAAACATCCTCAACAACTGCCTTTTTTCCATAAAACTTTGACAGCGAAACCACTTGAATCATCCAGCATTCCTCTCTTTCAATAGTAAATAGATGAAATACACCCCGCCGATGAAATTGATAATGACACTGAGCGTGGTAGAAAAGGTAAACACCCGCTCAACCACCCATTGTCCACCGACCAAAGCAATAATACTCATGACAATCGCACCACTGATCAAAATCCGATGTTTATAGCTTTTGAAAAATTGATACGATAAATTGGCGACAATTAAACCAAAAAAGGTAATCGGACCGACAAGTGCCGTCGAGATGGAAATAAACACAGCGACAATAATAAGCATTTTTTTGACGATAGAGTCATAGGGAACGCCTAAGTTGATGGCCGTCTCCCGGCCGAGCGACAACACATCCAAATATTTGACGAAGCGCCAGGCATAAATCATCACAACCCCAACAATAATAAGCGACAACCACACAAGGTCTGAGTTGATATTATTAAAACTCGCAAACATCCGGTCTTGAACAATCTGAAACTCATTTGGATCAATCAACACTTGGAAAAAAGTTGAAATACTAGAAAAAAACGTTCCAATTATGATCCCAACGAGTAATAAAAAGTAAATCGATTGGTCGCCCTTTTTGAATAAAAAGCGATAGAGCAAGAGAGCAAACACAATCATAACGGCAACAGATACTAAAAAGTTCACCTGTTTATTGACGGCGATCATATGACCGGAGCCTAAGAAGAAAATAATTAACGTTTGTAACAGCAAATAAAGTGAATCAAGCCCCATAATGCTCGGTGTTAAAATTCGGTTATGGGTGATGGTTTGAAAAACAACGGTTGCATAGGCAATCGTAAAGCCTGTAATTACCATAGCAATCACTTTAACCGCACGCCTTGGCAATGCATAATCAAAGCTGCCGTTTAAATCATGAAATAGGTAGATGGCACAACATCCTGCAGCGATCACTACAAGAATCGCCATTTTGATGGAGTTACGCATAGGCCTTCCTCCTAAATAGGAGATAAAGGAAAATGCCGCTGCCGATAACGCCAACCATGAGACTGATCGAAATCTCATACGGATAGATAATGACCCGCCCTAATATATCACATACCAGAAGAAATATAGCACCAAGCAGTGCGGTATGCGGCAATGTTTTTTGTAAATGGTCACCTTTAAAAATCGAGATAATGTTAGGAATAATTAAGCCTAGAAAAGGAATCGTCCCCACTGTTAAAACGACTGTTGCGGTAATCAGGGCAACAAGGATTAAGCCAATATTGACAATTCGCCGATAAGCAAGCCCTAAATTTTTTGAAAAATCCTCCCCCATTCCTGCTACTGTAAAGCGGTTAGCATAAAAATAAGCCAGAACCATTATCGGAACACTTATGTACAGTAGTTCATACCGGCCTTTCATAATCATGGAAAAATCGCCTTGGAGCCATGCCGACATATTTTGAATGACATCCGCCCGGTAAGCAAAAAAGGTCGTAACGGAAGACAAAATATTACCGAACATCAGTCCAACCAGCGGAATAAAAATCGCATCTTTAAATTTAATGCGGTCTAGAATCTGCATGAACAAAAATGTCCCGGCAAGGGCAAAAACAAAAGCGATGGCCATTTTCTCCAAGCTAGTTGCATTTGCAAACAGCAACATGGAGACAAGGATTCCCAGTTTGGTTGCATCTAATGTCCCAGCCGTTGTAGGTGAAACAAATTTATTTCGACTCAATTGCTGCATGATCAATCCTGAAATACTCATTCCTGCCCCCGCAAGTAAAATCGCGACAAGCCTTGGCAGCCGACTAATCAAAAATATTTGTGTTTCCTCGGATTGAATGTTCAGTAAATCCATGGGAGATATACTGCTAACCCCAACAAACAACGATGCAACGGATAATACAAATAATGCAGCTAATAAATATTTTATCTTCATGGCGTCCCCAACATTTCTCGTTTTCTAGCTTTTTATTAGTGACATTGAAAATCATTATCAATTACCCTTACAATGTCGATTATAACATCGATTCTTTTTAAGTCAATGACTAAATGAGAATTTCTATCAATTGATTTTCTTGATTGCTGCCGCATGAAATAGGGATCGGAAGCGCCGAAAAGGGGATGATTTTAATCTTTTGTAGTGGTCACTTAGCGCTGCTCACACCGACTTACTTTTCATAGTGAATGGTGGCGTGTAACGGCTTTGTAAGAAATTTCCTCTACAAAAATTTACTGCACATATTGGACTTCCAGCCCCTCATACATTCAAATTAGGGGGTGGTATGATTGAAAAAAGGGATAGCAGCAGCATTTCTTTTTCTAACGATGGTCTTCCTTAGCGGCTGTGGCGGAGATCCTGTAAAGGATGACTTACTTAATTATGTAAACAAAGAAATGAAGGATGCAGCGAAATTTGAAAAAAAGGCAATATCTGCTTATGAAGGGGTGACAGGAGCAAATTATACGGATGACCAAACACTATATGATGCCTTGATGAACGATGTTATCCCTAACTATAATGAATTGATTAAAGAACTGGATGCAGTAAAAATTAAAACGGATGAGGTAAGAAAAATTCACGAGCTTTATATAGAAGGGGCTGATATTCAATTCAAGGCTTTTACCAAAATAAAACAGGCTCTAGAGGAGCAGGATGTCAATTTAATCCATGAGGCAAATGACATATTAGCTGATGCCCGCAAGCAAATCCGGGAATACCGGACAAAATTGGAAAAACTAGCAAAGGAACATGAGGTGAAGCTTAAAAAATAATATTCCTTGGTTTTTTACACCGATGTGTGACGAACTACCTACGCATCGGTGGAATTTCCAAATAGGTTGCCATCCGCCACACCCATTCCAAAGGACCGAATCGAAAATATCGCAGCCATAGGACACTGAAAACAAGCTGGATGACATATATCATTAGGCATAGATAAAGAGATTGTAGGTAGGTAATCCTGCCAAATAAATGGAACCAGTTTCCGGCTATTACTATTAAGACTGTCTGCGATACATAGTTCGTCAATGCCATCCGACCATAGTTTTTTAGCGGAGAAAATAGTTTTTGAAAAGGTCGATGCTGCAAAAGGAACATGAGGCATCCAACATAGAACGCCGAGACAATTGGGCCGATTCCAATCCCAGTACTAAAAAATGGCTGTGTCTCTAGGTAAAATTGTTCCGATTTCATAGCAAATTGCGTTGGTGCAAGTTGCGCTTGATAAAGTAGCCCTGCTACACTTAGGAACAACATGATTCCTGTAAAAATAGCTATCCTTTTTTGCGGAAGGTTTTCAAACACACGAAATTGCCCTGCGGCAATTCCTAAAAGCATGAGTGGCACGACCATAAAGATTTTGATGGAAAAGATTCCAAAAACAATCAGCATCATTAATCCAACTATAAGATTCATAACTCTATTAGCCTTATAAAAGGGCAAAATGATAAGACCGGATATCGCATAAACCGTTAACGCTTCTCCCGGGTGAAACATCACGTGGATTAAGCCAAACATGAATAGCACGGTCATTCGCCTGATAAATAAGAGATAACCGTTCTTCCCTTTGGCAATGGCCCTGGTCATAAATATATAGAATCCCACCCCAAATAAGAAGGTAAAAATCGTATAAAAACGACCTTCCACAAACAAATACAAAAGCTTCCAATACGAAGCATCCAATGAATTGGATGCAGGACGCGGAACTGCCAACAGAGACCCAACATTCACCAAAATAATCCCCATCAAGGCAAACCCCCGCAGATAATCAAGTGTATCAATTCTTTTCATCAAATCCATCACCCCCACGATGGGTGTCAGGCACCATGTGAATTTTTCACATGGTGCCTGACACCCGATAGATTAAAAATCGTTCATTGGAATCGCGCGGATAATCGTACGGGAGGGTGATTTCCTGTTTTAATTCAAAGATGGTATCGTTTTCTAAATAATAGATATAATCTTCCGATGGATAATACAGGATTAGTTCGACATCCCGCTCCGCCGCCTCTAGCGATTCCAGTACGTTATTTATGATCCGCCTAAAAATCTGAACAGAAAATGGATTAAAAAAATAAAACCGATTGTCTAATGGGTCTATCTTATATTCCTCAGCCAGACAGCAATGAAAACTAATTTTATCTTGGGAGATTTTCGTTTTCTTGCGATACGTCTCCCTATTTCCAATAGCCGCTTGGTACAGGGTTTCATTCATTTCAATCCCTACAACCTTAGCACGAAAAAAATAATGGAGGTAGAAATTGAGCCGCCCTTTTCCACAGCCAAAATCAACCGCTCGATCACTTGGTTTCAACTGATAACTTCCAAATAACACTTCAAGCGCACTGTAAGGTGTTGGCTCATAAGGGTGATAGTGTAAACTCTTTTGTGCTAACCACACTATAAGGTCTCCCCGCGTTTTTATATTCAGCAATTTATCATAATAATGTTCCTTCATAAACAAACTCCTAACAACCATCAACTCATTCTATAGAATAATACAATTTTTCAAAAAAGACACGAAAATACCGGAAAGTATACTGATTGTCGGAAGTTTAGAGAAAGAAAACAACCGATAAATGGGCAACAACCGTCGCTGGCCGCCTTGGACGGTTGTTTGACATCACACCGCCAAATCACGTACTTTTGCATACTGAAAGGTTGCACAAACGATGAAACATTGAACCAACCCTGTACTTGCACATACAAGAAGCCAGTTCAAAAATGAACTGGCACTTAACTTCAATTATTATTGTTTTTTAGTTTTTCGTTTAAAAACAGAAAAACCGCACCCATCTTCTACCACCAGTTGGATTGATCGTCACTTTACGCTAATGATAACCGTTTCACCCGCGACACCTGTCTTTTCTTCTGTTAAGTCATACTGTTTGCCGCTGCCTTGGCTGTTAGTAATCACAATCGGTGTAACCGTATTTGCGGCATGTTCACCAATATAATCCCAGTCAACCTCCATTAATAGCTGCCCAACGGATACTTTATCTCCTTCTTTAACAGCAGGCTTAAACCCTTCGCCATTTAAAGCAACCGTTTCTAATCCAACATGAATGAGGATTTCTGTTCCATCCTCGGCGAGCAGACCAATGGCATGCTTCGTAGGGGCAACTTGAATCACTTTTCCATTTACCGGGGCAACGAGGTTTCCACCGTTTGGCATCACGGCCGCCCCTTCGCCCATCATTTTTTGATTGAATACCGGATCTGGGACATCCTCAATCCGGATAATTTCTCCACTTACTGGGGCATAGATATCTAATGATTTTGCTTTTTTAAAAAAATTAAACATTTCATCTATCTCCTTTATGGCTATGATTGAAATTAAGTTGAACCTACTTTTTCTCTTTATCCAATTTACTTGGATTATTGGCCAACAAAAAAGGCATCGGAGTGTCATAGAAGGATGAACAAGCCTTCCATCTTAACAACTATGCCTGTTCGAAAGTATAACATGTGATCAATATAAAGTCACACTAATTATAGCATATAATTCAGTTGTGTAGGCGGATTCATCATCATTGTGGAGCTGGACAATTCTCAAAGTCCAACAACACAGAAAAGGGCTCTTCAAAAAACAATCCACCTATATCCCTAAGTCGCCGCCCATCTTAATCCTTTTGGATAATGGTTTTTTAACAGATGATCAGACAATTTCCCCCAACCGATAGAATAACCATCTACTTCTACCAAGTACCAGCCTTTTGGACCATCCGCCGGCAACGATTCACCTTTTAAATATGCTAAGATTTCCCGGGAATCCTTGCTCAAACTAAAGCGTTGCTTTACCTGAGTGCCCGCTAACGCCAGTGCCAGTGCATGGGATGGCTCGAAGCGATTTTTCTTTATCGTACCTAAATGCCACCCTGGGCGAATGACCTTGAGATTTTCTAACGATAACATGTCTTTCGGAACAAGATACAATTGCTCACCAAATAATAAAAATTCCCCCGTTGGTGCAGCTGCCAGATTTTCCTCCGCAAACTGAAGATAACTTTTTAGCAGCTTTGGGTCCGACACCGTTTTAACATATTTCGGCTTCCCTGATTCCTCTCCATCTATTTTTCTTAACACCGCAATGTAATGTCCCTCGCCTTGCAGCTGATGTGGCCATAGCCTGAAGGTTTTTTCTATTTCCGCTGCTGCCCCTTCAACCCACTCCTTTCTGCCGCGGCCAAACCCTTTATATACTTGGACGTTTTCAATTTCAAAGTTCGGGTGAAGCTGTAAAAACCGGCTAATCACCCCCTCGTTTTCTTCAGGTGAAAAGGTGCAGGTGGAATAAACTAACCGGCCCTCAGGCCGCAGCATCTCTCCGGCAGATTTCAGAATGTCGAGCTGACGTGCTGCGCATTGTACCACATTCTCTAGACTCCATTCTCCACAAGCTTGCGGATCTTTACGGAACATTCCCTCCCCGGAACAAGGGGCATCAACCATCACCCGGTCAAAATAGCCGGGAAACCTTTCCGCCAAACGAGCAGGAGCTTCATTTGTAACAACGGCATTCTTGATCCCCATTCGTTCAACATTTTGTGACAGAATCTTGGCCCTGGCTGGATAGATTTCATTGGTTACTAAAAAACCTTGCTGCTTCATTCTTTCGGCAATATGGCTGGTTTTGCCGCCAGGTGCCGCACATAAATCCAAAACCCTCTCACCAGGCTGGGGGTCGAGAATTTCTCCTGCCGCCATCGCACTTGGTTCCTGGATATAATACAATCCTGCCTCATGGTATGGATGCTTGCCCGGCCTATCCCCGCCCCCATAGTAAAACCCCTCTTCTACCCATGGAATTTTCTTCAAAGAGAAAGGACTCATTTTTGTAAATTCCTCAATTGAAACCTTCAACGTGTTGACCCGAAGGCCCTGTGTTTTTTCATCCTGATAACTTTTTAAAAAATCATCATACTCTTCTTGTAGAAGCCGCTGCATTTTCGTTGTAAAATCTTTTGGTAGCTCCATATACTTATCACCTTAGTATAGTAAATATAATAAAACTGGCACAGCCAAGATAGAGCCCGCTGTCTATTTTGTCTGCAACTCTTTTACTGGTATCGAGGATAGTTTAACCGACAGCGGAAAGGCGCAAAGCAGGAGGAAAGTGATAAAACCAATAACCCCTGTCCAGCCAAAATTTGTCCAGAAAAATCCCCCAACAGTACCGGCGACGCTTGAACCGCTATAGTAAAAAAATAAGTAAAGGGACGAAGCTTGAGCCTTCTCGGTTTTCGCCCTTCTCCCGACCCAGCTTGAGGCAATCGAATGGGAGCCAAAAAAGCCGAAGGTGAAAATAGCAATACCGATAATCTTTATCACCAATGGTGCAACAAGTGTTAACAAACCCCCCGCGACCATGATCACAAGACCGATCCAGAGAACCTTTCGCCTTCCGAGTGAATCAGACAGCCGTCCCATCCAGGTTGAGCTGAAGGTGCCGGTTAAATAGACAATAAAAATCCAGCCAACAATCGTCTGACTTAACCGATATGGCGGCGCCAGCAGCTGGAAACCGATATAGTTGTACAAGGTTACAAAACTGCCCATTAAAATAAATGCAATCCCGTATAAACAGAGAAGTGCCGGATCGCGTAAATGGTGGAACAAGGAAGTAAACAGGGCCTTCATCTTCAATGGCCTTGGGGTAAAATTGCGTGACTTTGGCAAATTGAGCCAAAACCAGATACTTAAGGCTAAACTAATCACCCCGATGCTGCCCATGGCAACCCGCCATGAAAAAAAGTCAGTCACTGAACCAGTAATAATTCTCCCTGCCATCCCGCCGATGGAATTACCGCTAATATACAATCCCATCGCCGTGCCAAGACTTTTTGGCTCGACTTCTTCACCCAAATAGGCCATCGCAATCGCCGGAAGCCCGGCAAGAACAACCCCCTGCAAAATGCGAAACCCTAACAACGACCCAAATGTTGGACTGAAGGCCGTAAAAATAACAATCAGGGATGACAACAGCAATGAAACAGACATCATGATTTTCCGGCCCCATGCCTCTGACAAAGAGCTGGTAATGAGCATCGAGATGGCCAGCGTTAAGGTTGTCACCGATAACGTTAAACTACCCGCTGCTGCTGATATATGAAATTCCTTTGAAAAAATCGGCATTAACGGTTGAACATCATAGAGTATCGAAAACGTAATGAATCCCCCGGCAAACAGGGCAAAATTGGCTTTACGAAATGCTGTTGTCCCTTGTTGCAACTTACTCATTAAAAAACCCTTCTCTCACTAATTTTCCCTTTCATCACTTTACTACTCTGCATTAAAAATCTCAAATATCATAAAACATCATTTAACTCTTGAAAGAGTAGGAAATCTTTGATATATTTACAGTTAATTAAATATTTTCTTACTTCAATACCTTTTGAAGTGAGGATAGAGGCGCAAAGACCATGAGTATATAATTGGAGGATAATGAGATCCATTGACGATTATAGAAAGGGGAATTTGCCGAAGCATCAAGAAACTCATTGTTCTTGAAGCTGGTTCTGCTATTGAATAAATACAGAACTGTCATATAGGAAACTATATGGAGGGCTATCTCACGCATAGGAACTTGTTTATGATGATGTTTCTACTGCAGCAGCGAGGAAGCTTCCACCGCTGCTGCTTTTTTGCGTTGATTTGGAACGGCCTGATCCACCTCTAATTTTTTTAAAAAAATTTTTTAAAAAGGGTGAGAATGATGAATTTTGGCCAAGTTTTAACTGCCATGGTGACGCCGTTTGATCAACATGGCGAGGTAGATGTGAACGCTGTAAAAAACTTAGTAAATCATTTAATTGCCAATGGGACGGATGGATTAGTTATTGCTGGGACAACAGGTGAATCTCCTACATTAACAACAGAAGAAAAGATAGAGTTATTTAAGGTGGTCGTCGCGGTTGCCGATGGCAGAGTTCCGGTCATAGCCGGAACAGGATCCAACAACACGAGAGCATCGATTTCCCTGACTAAGATGGCAGAAGAAACAGGTGTTGATGGGATTATGCTCGTTACTCCTTATTATAATAAACCATCACAAGAAGGATTATTTCAACACTTTAAAGCAATTGCAGAAGCTACATCATTACCAGTAATGCTGTATAATATCCCAGGTCGAAGTGTGGTAAACATGTCTGTGGAGACCATTGTTCGTCTTTCGCAAGTTGATAATATCGTTGCTATCAAAGAAGCAAGCGGCAATTTAGAGGCGATGGCAGAAATCATTGAAAGAACAGCTGAGGACTTTCTGCTGTTTAGTGGTGATGATGCTTTAACAATACCCGTTTTATCGATTGGTGGTGCGGGGGTTATTTCGGTTGCTTCCCATATTATCGGTAATGAGATGCAAGAAATGATAAATCGGCTTAAAAGCGGTGACATACAGGGGGCTGCTTCATTACATCGCCGCCTGCTTCCGGTTATGAAAGCCTTATTTGCAGCACCCAACCCTGCTCCGGTAAAGGCAGCCTTACATATGACGGGGATTCCGGTAGGCAGTGTCAGGTTACCGTTGGTGGCTTTAAGTGCAGAAGAAGAAAAAAATTTACGAAATATTCTACCGGGTGTAACGGTCTAATTACTTTTTTGAGCGTCATGGGGGCTGGATGTTTCTCTTTTTGGCTGTTTGCCCCCGCTAAGTGCGCGTGGCTCTCGTTTTTTCTCTTCTACGCGCTCTTTGAACCTCCCTAAGTGCGCGCGGCTCTCGTTTTTTCTCTTCTACGCGCTCTTTGGACCTCCCTAAGTGCGCGTGGCTCTGCTGTTTTCTTTATTTCGCGTTCTTTGGACCTCCCTAAGTGCGCGCGTCCCTGCTTTTTTCTATCCTTCGCGCTCTTTGGACCACTTTAAGTACTTTCATGCAAAGTTAATCCTGCCGAGGCCTTCCTTGTGGAGCTGGACATTTCTCGAAGTTAAAAACTTATAAATTATTATAGTACAAAAAAACCTTGTCAAAATCATTGACAAGGTTTCCTCTTTAACGAAATACCGGCAACGTTACAACAATTGCCATTACAAACAAGATGGTTATATAGTTTACTGAACAAAGGAACATCACATTGGCCCATTTCTTATCATCTTTCGCAAAGAAACCGTAAATGCTAACGGCAAGCCAGCCCACATTCATCAATGTTGCTAAAACAACAAAGGTGATCCCAAGCGAACCGAGATAGAACGGCAGTGGAAGCAAACAGGCAATATAAACGGCCATTTGCCGTTTTGTCATCTCAAAACCATAGACAACCGGGAGCATCGCCACTTTTGCTGCTTTATATTCATCATACTTTTTTATCGCAATCGCAAACGTATGCGGCATTTGAAAAACAAAGATAATCAGCGCCAGGATAATCGGAACAATATGGTCACTTGATCCCACGGCAGCCCAGCCAATCAAAGGTGTAACGGCGCCAGAAACACTCCCAATAACAGTATTCAGCGTATACCGCCGCTTTGACCACATCGTATACAAAATACAATAAGTAAACCAGCCGATAAACGCATAAAGAACGGCTTCCCAAGTGGTAAACAGCAACAATGCAAAACCGAGAACTGTTAAAACGATTCCCAACATGAGAACAGACCTTAGTGAAAAATGTCCTGTAACTGTCGGACGATTTTTTGTCCGGTCCATCACTGTGTCAATATCGACATCATACCAGTTATTGATCACCAGGGCACCAGCTATCACCAAGGTGCTGCCAACAATTGTCAGGAAAAATAAATCGAGATAATCGCTAAAGGATGTACCGAGAAAATATACAGCCAGCCAAAAACCAGTAACAACAGGAAGGCTATTCGCTATTAAAACCGGACCTTTAAATAATAACTTTAAATCAGAAAATAAGCTTGAAGCATTCCGTTCATTTGATAATACAGCCTTACCATCATTTCGTGGAATGGCGTAGCTTTCTTCCTTCATCTAATCGTCTCCTCCTAAATGGTCGGAAAAATCTATTGTCATAATAACATAATTTAGACCACATATTCCCTCTGAAAATAAGTTTCAAATATTTCCCTCTTTCTATCTTACCATAAATTCGTGATTAACTTCGTAATTAAAAGCCATCTTCACAAAATGTACTAATAAACAATACCTTAACAGTAGAAACTACCCACTACAACCTTTAGCTATGTTCCCATTAATATTTAGAATTTTAACAAGAGTCAATAATAACTCTTGACAGCTTTGTTTACCTTCGCTATCATTAATCCAATAAAATTAATCGGAATTATTCGTTTAGGGGGAAAAAGTGTTGAAGGATCTATTCGTTAAAACACCAAGTCAAAGAACATGGCTGGATAGATTGCGAAAAAATGAAGTGGAGTTTCATCAAAAAGGGATGATTTCTGATGATCTGGCCATTTTCCCTGAGGAAAATATCCATGACCTTGTAAAAATGGGATATACAAGTATTACACTGCCAAAGACCTATGGTGGAGAAGGATTAAAGGTGTACGATATGGTCCTTTTTCAAGAAACGCTCGCAAGTATCGATAGCAATACGGCCCTCTCCATCGGCTGGAGTCTTGGTGTTGTGGGGGAAATTTATGAGAAAAAACTTTGGTCGGATGACAACTTGCAATTTTTTGCAAAGGAAATTGTGAATGGTGCATTGGTCAACCGGGCCGTTAGTGAAGCCCAGACAGGAAGCCCAACAAGAGGAGGCCGTCCCGGAACATACGCGGTTAAAAAAGACGGCTCCTGGATATTAAATGGGCGTAAAATCTTTACCACCATGTCGCCGGCATTAACGTATTTTCTCACCTCCGCTTGGATTGAAGAAAAACAAAGTATAGGCTTCTTTCTCATTCACAAGGATACCCCGGGATTGACCATTGATGAGACATGGGATGTTATGGCGATGAGGGGTACTGGCAGTCATGACCTTGTGCTGGACAATGTAAAGGTAGAAGAATCTAATCTCGTTGAGCTTCCTGAACTGCCACGTGGCGGTGAAATCAATGGCTGGATCCTGCATATTCCAGCCTGTTATCTCGGTATTGCCCAGGCTGCCCGTGATTATGCTGTTCATTTTGCTAATCATCATTCGCCAAATAGTTTAAAGGGACCAATCAGCCAGCTGCCAAATGTACAGCAGCTCTTAGGCGAGATCGACTTAGAGTTAATCAATGCCAGACATCTCATTTATAGTGTGGCAGCGGTATATGATCATGAATCGCAACGAGAACAGCTGACAAATGAACTTGGAGTAGTAAAGCATGTGGTTACCAATTCGGCGATTTCCATTGTTGATAAAGCAATGCGGGTTGTAGGAGCAAAAAGTCTGCAGCGCAACAATCCATTACAACGGCATTATCGAGATGTAAGAGCAGGACTGCATAACCCGCCAATGGACGATATGACCATCAAAAAATTAGCATTGACCGCTCTTGAAGAAGATAAAGTAAAATCCGCCGAGCAAGTATAGAGGTGTCTGTAAAAAAATGACGATTTAGTGATTGGGAGGTTGCCCCCTCCTCTTATAAAGGAGGGGTATCTTTTTATATCAAAACCAACTATTCCTGTTTGATTAATAAATAAACTTAGTTATAAATATATTTCTATAAAAAGGGGTATGGAAAATGAAAGCTAAAAAACTTTTAAAAGCGGCAGCAACATCTCTTGCCTTAATGGCCCTTTTGGCCGGCTGCGGCAGCCATTCAGCGTCATCGTCAGATAAAAGCAGTGATTCAAAAGTAAGGACAGTAAAGGTAGCCTTTGACCAAGCTTCAAAACCGATGTCCTACTTAGATCCAAATGGAAACCCAACTGGTTATGATGTTGAAGTGATGAAACTTGTAGATGAATTACTTCCAGATTACAAATTTGAATTCGTTGGAACATCAAGCGATGACTTATTGCTAGGTGTGGAACAAGGAAAATATCAGGTCGGGGTGAAAAATGCCTTCTGGACAGAAGAAAGAACAAAGAAGTTTATTTATCCAAAGGAATTTCTTGGTCTTAGCAGTGCCGGCCTTGTCTTAAAGAAGAAAAATGAAAACATTAAAACACTGGAAGACTTTGCTTCAAAGGGATTGACTTTAGCCCCAATTGCCGCAAACAATGCGCAATATACGATTATTGATGAGTATAATAAAGCCCATCCTGATAATAAGGTGAAACTAAAGGCTGGCGATTCCTTTACCGTGGATGTCGTCCAATGGGTGAACGAAGGACGCGTAGACGGCGGGGTTATTATTGAAGGAGCATTTCAAAAGCAAGTACTTGATAAAAACGGTCCCTATTATAATTTAAAGGATGACGTCGTTTATAACGAATTTGCTGTTATTAAAACGTGGCCGCTGTTTAACAAAAAAGAACAAAAATTTGCTGATGCATTTGATCAAGCAATGAAAAAGCTGAAAGACGAAAAGAAACCGAATGAATTAAGTAAGAAATTCTACGGCAGGGATTTGTTCAAGGTTTTGAATAGCGTAAAAAGATAACAAATCTGTCCGAGTGAGATAAATTATATGGAAAAATGAGGGTCAAACATGGAGAAGTATTTCAACGCAAGCTATATATGGGAGTCATTTCCTATGTTACTTCCTTATGTAAAAGTAACCTTTCTTGTTGCCGGTCTCTCGGTTCTGTTTGGCACGATTCTCGGCTTTATTTTAGCAGCAATGAAATTAGGCAGCAGCAGGATCGCAAGAAAAATCGCAAACGGTTATATCACGGCATTACGATGTACACCATCCATTGTCCTGCTCTTTTTAGTATATTATGGCTTGCCGGCAATAGCCGAAAACTTTGGCCTGCTGTTCGATAATGTCGACAAACTTGTATTTATTGTGATTACCTTTTCACTGCAATTTGCCGCTGCGATGGCGGAGGTCATCCGTTCAGCCTATCAATCTATTGATAAAGGGCAATTTGAGGCGGCAGTAAGTGTCGGTCTAAGTGATTTTCAAGCCTACCGGAGAATTATTTTTCCACAGGCCTTTGTCGTCGCCCTGCCAAACTTCGGCAACAGCCTACTGGAATTGATTAAGGAAGGTTCGTTAGCCTATACCATTGGATTAATCGATGTCATGGGAAAAGCAAGCCTGATTATCGACGGTAGATTTAATGCTCATGCACTTGAAACCTATATTGCCCTATCTGTGATTTATTGGGTAATTTCGATTATTATCGAACAAGTTTTCTTAAAATTAGAAAAAATATTTAGCAAAGGAAAACAGGTCATTAAGACAACATAAGGTGGTGACAGTGTGGATTTTAAGTTTTTGGTGGATACATTTTTTGTTGCATTATCGGGTGTACCAATAGCACTGATTATTACAATTATCTCTTTGCTCATCGCCCTGCCGTTAGGGTTTATGCTTGCGTTAACAAGGATTAATAAAATTCCGGTTTTGCAGCGGTTTGCCCAAGTGTATGTTTCTTTTATCAGGGGAACGCCTGTCATTGTCCAAATCTTCATTGTCTATAGCAGTGTCCCGTTATTGTTAACGTCACTATTTGAAAAATATCATATCGATAAGAATGTCTATGATATCAATCCAATTTGGTATGCCTTCATTGTTTTTTCCATCAACACGACGGCGATCATGATTGAAATCTTTCGTTCGGCTATAGGCACTGTCAGCAAGGGGCAGCTCGAGGCCGCCTATTCTGTCGGTTTAACCAATGTCCAGGCTTTTCGAAGAATTATCATCCCTCAAGTCTTGGTCACTGCCTTGCCAAATATATGTACGGCAACGGTCAACTTAATTAAAGCTACTTCCTTAGGGTATGCCATGTCATTGCAGGAAATCACCCTACGGGCAAAAGTGGCAGCCAATGTCGGCTATAACTATGTGGAGGCGTACCTCGATATCTTTCTTGTCTACCTGATTTTATGCAGTTTAGTAGAATATGTTTTTAAACGCTATGAAAAACGCTTAAGTAAATACAAAACCGCACACGCCTAGATGAAATGGGAGGCAAAAGAATGTTAGAAATTAAAAATATTCATAAATCATTTGGCCCAAATGAGATTTTAAAAGGCGTAGATTTAAAAATTGAAAAAGGGGATGTAGTGGTCATTCTTGGACCGAGCGGATCGGGTAAGACAACATTGCTTCGCTGCATCAATTTTCTCGAAAAAGCCGACCAAGGGCATGCCAATTTCGGTGATATCGATGTCAATCTGAACACCGCAACCAAGAAACAAATTCATACCATTCGGCAGAAAACGGCGTTTGTTTTTCAAAATTATAATCTGTTTCATAATAAAACAGCCCTTGAAAATGTAACGGAGGGGTTAATCATTGGAAGAAAGATCCCGAAAGCGGAAGCCAATGAAATGGGCAAAAAGGCGTTGGATAAAGTCGGTTTGTCGGAAAAATACGACGCCTATCCTAGTGAACTATCTGGCGGACAGCAGCAGCGGGTTGGGATCGCCAGAGCTGTTGTCTTAAATCCGGATATTATTTTATTTGATGAACCCACCTCCGCCTTAGACCCGGAACTAGTCGGCGAGGTTCTATCCGTGATGAAAAATATTGCCAAAGAAGGGACAACGATGCTGGTCGTTACCCATGAAATGTCATTTGCCAAGGATGTCGCCAATAAAGTAGTCTTTATGGATGGTGGCGTTATCGTCGAAGAAGGCCCGCCAAAGGAGATTTTCTCCAAACCGAAGGAGGAGCGGACAAAGCAATTCTTGCACAGAGTGTTGCCGGAAGATTATATTTTTTATATTTAAATAAGTGTTTACCTCTCACGACTGGATGTACTGGGATTTACCAATGAAATCACCTTATGTATGGACTCTGGGCTGCATAACCCGCCAATGGTGAATGAAAAGGAGATGACCCTCTTCTAAACGCAGAGGGTCATCTCTTCGTACAAAAAACAATGTAAAGAAACGAATGTCCCGTACTTCTCTCCGCGTGCCTCTTTTACTTTTGTGCCAATTTTCTACGGTCAATTGCTGCTGGTGGTTGTTCCATCCATCCTTGGTCGATCATAATATTTGCAGCGTCCTCAACGAATAGACTAACGTCCATTAAAAACTTACCATACATTGCCCCAATATCGCGCCTTACATTGAGCGATGCACCATTTGCATACGACCTAATTTTCATGGAAAACATATCTATTTTATGCCATAGCATTAATTTATCTGAAAAAGGGGGGATCGTGGACGTAGTAACTAGGTCATCCAATAATGGTGGAGATGGTAGATTTTCTTTAGTAAATTGCTGTGAACAAGTTTCTATATGTTTATTCATTATTTCCTTTCCTCTAATAAAAAGCCTCTGAATCCTATCCGTTTTGGCTACTTGAATAAAACTAATTAATAAACTCTTACTTGCTATATTGTTTTCAATATTATCATACAGATGAGCAATCTCAAGAGCATGTAGTGGTCTAATTTCTCCAAAAAAGCCACTTAAATAATTTTGTTGTTTCACAAAGTCCACTCTTTTTGGAGTAGGAATCACTGGTGGCTTTACTAAAAACCCTTTACTTTTTAATACATCATTAACCTCAGTAATTAACTTTACGGTGGAATGAAGAGTATTAATAAAGAATTCCCTTACATCTTCTCTCACCATTAGTGGGATGGCAATATTGTAAATACTCATCCCTGCTTTTGATGTATATCTCAAGTAGTGAAGATAGAACTCATCAGAAAACAGCCTCGGCGCACCCAAGTCCACATCTTCTTTGGTAAACCCAATTGGTATAGGAAAGTCTTCTTGAATAAATATTTCTTTAATATTTTCTATAAGCGTTTCGCATAAAGTCAGGGCATTTTTTACAACCTTTTTGATATCTTGATCCTCAACATGTTTCAGAAAATATGTTAGAACACACTTGGCCATCGTATTCCCAGTATAGGTTGCCCAAAGTTTCCCCATCTCCGCCGCTGTTAATTTTTCATTGGAATTTTTCGCCTTTATCGTTTCTATTTTGGTTGGTTTAATGGTCACCACTTAAAACCCCCTTCACTGGATATTTTCCCTTTAGTTTTATCTAAAAGGTAGAGTTTATTCATTTTTTGCTCCAGGGGGATTTACTGCTTAACTTTAGATATATATTATTTTCAATAAAGAGGGAATTCAAAACATTTTGGATTTACTTCATTTCAATCCACGCACTCACGAGGAGTACGACCAACTTCTATAAAGTGATGCATTTTATTGGAGGTATTTCAATCCATGCACTCACGAGGAGTGCGACTTTCTTCCTATCGATTGCCATTCAAAAGGGGTGGATTTCAATCCACGCACTCACGAGGAGTGCGACGGTCCAAAATCCAATCCCTCCATTTCCGAATTATTTCAATCCACGCACTCACGAGGAGTGCGACACCATTGTCCTTACCATAGCGTGGGAGCCAATAAATTTCAATCCACGCACTCACGAGGAGTGCGACGGTCCAAAATCCAATCCCTCCATTTCCGAATTATTTCAATCCACGCACTCACGAGGAGTGCGACACCATTGTCCTTGCCATAGCGTGGGAGCCAATAAATTTCAATCCACGCACTCACGAGGAGTGCGACCGTATCATTATAGTCCGATTCGTCCATTTCTGCGAATTTCAATCCACGCACTCACGAGGAGTGCGACCGTATCATTATAGTCCGATTCGTCCAGTTCTGCGAATTTCAATCCACGCACTCACGAGGAGTGCGTCCGTATCATTATAGTCCGATTCGTCCAGTTCTGCGAATTTCAATCCACGCACTCACGAGGAGTGCGACTTACAACCGAACATTCGTCACCGGATGATATCGGATTTCAATCCACGCACTCACGAGGAGTGCGACATCAGCGCCCGAGCCATCCAAATTGACGAGTCGATTTCAATCCACGCACTCACGAGGAGTGCGACTTTATACATTATTGCAACCACTAAGCCATATTGGAATTTCAATCCACGCACTCACGAGGAGTGCGACATCAACGTCAGCACCGAGGGCATCTTGATCGACGATTTCAATCCACGCACTCACGAGGAGTGCGACAATTGTTCCTGCTCGTGTTTCGGCAATTGTGCTAATTTCAATCCACGCACTCACGAGGAGTGCGACGCATAATACAAAATGCAAAAGATACTTCACCCCTATTTCAATCCACGCACTCACGAGGAGTGCGACATCATCGGCAGCACCGAGGGCATCTTGATCGACGATTTCAATACACGCACACACGAGGAGTGCGACAATTGTTCCTGCTCGTGTTTCGGCAAGTGTGCTAATTTCAATCCACGCACTCACGAGGAGTGCGACGCATAATACAAAATGCAAAAGATACTTCACCCCTATTTCAATCCACGCACTCACGAGGAGTGCGACGTTTGGCGGATGTATTCAACGATTGTGATTTTTGCATTTCAATCCACGCACTCACGAGGAGTGCGACGATTGGCGGATGTATTCAACGATTGTGATTTTTGCATTTCACTCCACGCACTCACGAGGAGTGCGACGCATAAGACAAAATGCAAAAGATACTTCACCCCGATTTCAATCCACGCACTCACGAGGAGTGCGACCAATTGTATCGTGTGGATGCCATCGCCGGGAAATTGATTTCAATCCACGCACTCACGAGGAGTGCGACTCGGCTTTACTACAACCCCACTGGCAACCTTTGTATTTCAATCCACGCACTCACGAGGAGTGCGACATTGGCCACAAGATTAGAGACACATAAACAGTTGATTTCAATCCACGCACTCACGAGGAGTGCGACATTGGCCACAAGATTAGAGACACATAAACAGTTGATTTCAATCCACGCACTCACGAGGAGTGCGACATTGGCCACAAGATTAGATACACATAAACAGTTGATTTCAATCCACGCACTCACGAGGAGTGCGACGACCCAAAAATGCGTCAAATAATAACAGCTATGAATTTCAATCCACGCACTCACGAGGAGTGCGACGTCTAACTAAGTGTGAGTCATGTCAGGGTAAGCAATTTCAATCCACGCACTCACGAGGAGTGCGACTGTCATAGAGGCAAATCACGAACCAAATATGGTTATTTCAATCCACGCACTCACGAGGAGTGCGACTTTTCCGATTAGATACTGTCCCAACAGGTGCAACGATTTCAATCCACGCACTCACGAGGAGTGCGACTGTCATAGAGGCAAATCACGAACCAAATATGGTTATTTCAATCCACGCACTCACGCGGAGTGCGACTTTTCCGATTAGATACTGTCCCACCAGGTGCAACGATTTCAATCCACGCACTCACGAGGAGTGCGACCCATGCCAGCTATGGTTGCATGATTAAAATATTGATTTCAATCCACGCACTCACGAGGAGTGCGACCAGCAAAGCAACGGCAGAAAACCTTATCGAACCAATTTCAATCCACGCACTCACGAGGAGTGCGACCAGCAAAGCAACGGCAGAAAACCTTATCGAACCAATTTCAATCCACGCACTCACGAGGAGTGCGACGATGGTTCGCGCCACCCCTTCTCGGGCTGCTAAAGATTTCAATCCACGCACTCACGAGGAGTGCGACCAAGGCATCCAAGGCCCGAAGGGTGCAGACGGCAATTTCAATCCACGCACTCACGAGGAGTGCGTCGATGGTTCGCGCCACCCCTTCTCGGGCTGCGAAAGATTTCAATCCACGCACTCACGAGGAGTGCGACCAAGGCATCCAAGGCCCTAAGGGTGCAGACGGCAATTTCAATCCACGCACTCACGAGGAGTGCGACCAAGGCTTCCAAGGCCCTCAGGGTGCAGACGGCAATTTCACTCCACGCACTCACGAGGTGTGCGACCAAGGCATCCACGGCCCTAAGGGTGCAGACGGCACTTTCAATCCACGCACTCACGAGGAGTGCGACGAAATGATGAAAATAATAGACCGATATATTCGATATTTCAATCCACGCACTCACGAGGAGTGCGACAAAGGAAAAAGGCGGTTTGTATGATTTAGATACATTTCAATCCACGCACTCACGAGGAGTGCGACGACGACAGCGACTTTGTGTGTATCCAGGTATGGGGATTTCAATCCACGCACTCACGAGGAGTGCGACGTGTCATTAAACAAGGAGGTAAGCTTCGAAAAATATTTCAATCCACGCACTCACGAGGAGTGCGACCAGATCGAGACAATCATCTTTTGACAATTTGGTAATTTCAATCCACGCACTCACGAGGAGTGCGACCACCTTTCGGGATTCTGCTTTCTTTGCACTTTAATATTTCAATCCACGCACTCACGAGGAGTGCGACTTACTTAGGATTGCGTATCGCTCCGAAGGTTGTAATTTCAATCCACGCACTCACGAGGAGTGCGACCCGGTTGGAAAAGATGAGGCTCGCATTGGTACTAGAAGTTCAATCCACGCACTCACGAGGTGTGCGACCCCCTTTCGGGATTCTGCTTTCTTTGCACTTTAATATTTCACTCCACGCACTCACGAGGAGTGCGAGTTACTTAGGATTGCGTATCGCTCCGAAGGTTGTAATTTCAATCCACGCACTCACGAGGAGTGCGACCCGGTTGGAAAAGATGAGGCTCGCATTGGTACTAGAATTTCAATCCACGCACTCACGAGGAGTGCGACTTACTTCTCCGTCGCCTACAGTGACGATGTCTTATTTCAATCCACGCACTCACGAGGAGTGCGACGAAAGTGACTCGCCCAATAACCGGTAGTATATATTTCAATCCACGCACTCACGAGGAGTGCGACTACTTTTTCTATCGCATTTTCGGGTGTGGTGTATATTTCAATCCACGCACTCACGAGGAGTGCGACGAAAGTGACTCGCCCAAGAACCGGTAGTATATATTTCAATCCACGCCCTCACGAGGAGTGCGACTACTTTTTCTATCGCAGTTTCGGGTGTGGTGTATATTTCAATCCACGCACTCACGAGGAGTGCGACGCTACTAAAAATAAGGAAGTGTTATCATGTATAATTTCAATCCACGCACTCACGAGGAGTGCGACAGGATGGCTGCCAAACGGATTTGTTGCTGAGTTTGATTTCAATCCACGCACTCACGAGGAGTGCGACGCTACTAAAAATAAGGAAGTGTTATCATGTATAATTTCAATCCACGCACTCCCGAGGAGTGCGACAGGATGGCTGCCAAACGGATTTGTTGCGGAGTTTGATTTCAATCCACGCACTCACGAGGAGTGCGACGGCCAATTTGCTGATTTTTGCCATTCCCGCACCTTATTTCAATCCACGCACTCACGAGGAGTGCGACCAAATGATGCAATTGTTGAGGCAAAAGACTTTATATTTCAATCCACGCACTCACGAGGAGTGCGACTTTCACCTCCTTTGACTATAGTTAATTATATCCATTTCAATCCACGCACTCACGAGGAGTGCGACGATGAAAAATAACTCACTGTTGGTGGCAAAAGTATTTCAATCCACGCACTCTCGAGGAGTGCGACTTTCACCTCCTTTGACTATAGTGAATTATATCCATTTCAATCCTCGCACTCACGAGGAGTGCGACGGATTACGGAGCGGATGGTCAAATTGGGTTAGAAAGTTCAATCCACGCACTCACGAGGAGTGCGACGATGAAAAATAACTCACTGTTGGTGGCAAAAGTATTTCAATCCACGCACTCACGAGGAGTGCGACGGATTACGGTGCGGATGGTCAAATTGGGTTAGAAATTTCAATCCACGCACTCACGAGGAGTGCGACATTGCTTCCTCGCCGCCTGGCTTTGGTGCGTAAGAATTTCAATCCACGCACTCACGAGGAGTGCGACTTATATCGCTTGAAATTGCGGTTTTATATCCTGCTATTTCAATCCACGCACTCACGAGGAGTGCGACATTGCTTCCTCGCCGCCTGGCTTTGGTGCGTAAGAATTTCAATCCACGCACTCACGAGGTTTGCGACTTATTTCGCTTGAAATTGCGGTTTTTTATCCTGCTATTTCAATCCACGCACTCACGAGGAGTGCGACATCAGTACCGACAGCAATCGATGCAGAGTGTCATCATTTCAATCCACGCACTCACGAGGAGTGCGACTAGAATCGCAATTGGTCGGCACCCAACGGGATGTCATTTCAATCCACGCACTCACGAGGAGTGCGACCGCCGAATCCCAGCGCCTCTAACATCTCAGAACGATTTCAATCCACGCACTCACGAGGAGTGCGACTAGAATCGCAATTGGTCGGCACCCACCGGGATGTCATTTCAATCCACGCACTCACGAGGAGTGCGACCGCCGAATCCCAGCGCCTCTAACATCTCAGAACGATTTCAATCCACGCACTCACGAGGAGTGCGACGAGTAGCCGTGCAAATCGCCCGATAGTTTCTCCGTCGATTTCAATCCACGCACTCACGAGGAGTGCGACTACAAAGCGCCCAAAACGGTACTAGAATCGGCTATTTCAATCCACGCACTCACGAGGAGTGCGACTACAAAGCGCCCAAAACGGTCCTAGAATCGGCTATTTCAATCCCCGCACTCACGAGGAGTGCGACGAGTAGCCGTGCAAATCGCCCGATAGGTTCTCCGTCGATTTCAATCCACGCACTCACGAGGAGTGCGACAAAACTGGCTAATCTCGACGCAAAACGGACGTTATTTCAATCCACGCACTCACGAGGAGTGCGACTTCGGACACTTCGATGATATACTTTTGGTGCCGATTTCAATCCACGCACTCACGAGGAGTGCGACGTCTTCCGGTAGTTCTCCTTCTTCGCCAAATAAAATTTCAATCCACGCACTCACGAGGAGTGCGACTGATCGTTTAGTTGCTATTCATGTAATGGGATGGATTTCAATCCACGCACTCACGAGGAGTGCGACCTCTTAAAGGTGACGGAGCAACATTAGCGGACTTGATTTCAATCCACGCACTCACGAGGAGTGCGACCTACTCTCTTTTGCACCATATACCCATTCATCGAATTTCAATCCACGCACTCACGAGGAGTGCGACTACCGTATACGTTTTATCCGGTGGTCTAAAAAACGATTTCAATCCACGCACTCACGAGGAGTGCGACACGTGTATATAAGTCAGCCGCTTCAAACTCAATCATTTCAATCCACGCACTCACGAGGAGTGCGACAGCTTTGAGGTGCCTGAAAGTATCTACAAAGTATGATTTCAATCCACGCACTCACGAGGAGTGCGACCCGTGTATATAAGTCAGCCGCTTCAAACTCAATCATTTCAATCCACGCACTCACGAGGAGTGCGACCCTCCTATATACGTAGTATAGTTCCACGAAAAAAATTTCAATCCACGCACTCACGAGGAGTGCGACACGTGTATATAAGTCAGCCGCTTCAAACTCAATCATTTCAATCCACGCACTCCCGAGGAGTGCGACAGCTGTGAGGTGCCTGAAAGTATCTACAAAGTATGATTTCAATCCACGCACTCACGAGGAGTGCGACAGCTTTGAGGTGCCTGAAAGTATCTACAAAGTATGATTTCAATCCACGCACTCACGAGGAGTGCGACGGTGTCACCCTTATCGCCTTTGATAAGTGACCATATTTCAATCCACGCACTCACGAGGAGTGCGACCTTGATAAGTTGGGTTAGTTGTTCAACTACATTATTTCAATCCACGCACTCACGAGGAGTGCGACCTCTGCCTGATTCTGTAATTAAATCAATATCTGCATTTCAATCCACGCACTCACGAGGAGTGCGACTATTATTGACAGCCCTACCGTTGCAATGGTAGGTATTTCAATCCACGCACTCACGAGGAGTGCGACTATGGGGTCATGGGTTCGTAACTATAAAGAGTTTATTTCAATCCACGCACTCACGAGGAGTGCGACTGATTCATTTTGGTGACTTTTACAACGTCATTCGATTTCAATCCACGCACTCACGAGGAGTGCGACGAACGACCGGAAATTGAACAAGAAAATAGCTTTATTTCAATCCACGCACTCACGAGGAGTGCGACGCGATGGTGATGGTGGGAATAATTCTAAGCCTGATATTTCAATCCACGCACTCACGAGGAGTGCGACCACAACTATACTACTTGCCGTAATAGCACCAATAATTTCAATCCACGCACTCACGAGGAGTGCGACTTTTGAAGAGTTGCTAGCTGAATTTGGTTTAACAATTTCAATCCACGCACTCACGAGGAGTGCGACAACGGATAATGATTGTTACATAGCATTGATAGCAATTTCAATCCACGCACTCACGAGGAGTGCGACGGAGGTACTACCCCCGTATACTAACAGGGGGGTAATTTCAATCCACGCACTCACGAGGAGTGCGACTTATCATGTTGTCTTTTTTAATCTGCCATACATAATTTCAATCCACGCACTCACGAGGAGTGCGACATGATTGCTACATTGCTTTAATAGCCGAAGATTTTATTTCAATCCACGCACTCACGAGGAGTGCGACCTCGGATGCTGGATAAGCAAATCCGGTCCCTTTGTATTTCAATCCACGCACTCACGAGGCGTGCGACCCCACCATCAATTCATGGACGAGGACTTGGAAAGGATTTCAATCCACGCACTCACGAGGAGTGCGACCTCGGATGCTGGATAAGCAAATCCGGTCACTTTGTATTTCAATCCACGCACTCACGAGGAGTGCGACCCCACCATCAATTCATGGACGAGGAATTGGAAAGGATTTCAATCCACGCACTCACGAGGAGTGCGACTTCGTCATTGAGTGAGTACCTCACCGAGTCTATAATTTCAATCCACGCACTCACGAGGAGTGCGACGATGGTTTTGGACAACGATTTTTTGGAGGAAGAAATTTCAATCCACGCACTCACGAGGAGTGCGACGTTTTGTCGGGGGCTCATTAGCTGGCAATCGCCGATTTCAATCCACGCACTCACGAGGAGTGCGACGTTTTGTCGGGGGCTCATTAGCTGGCAATCGCCGATTTCAATCCCCGCACTCACGAGGAGTGCGACGATGGTTTTGGACAACGATTTTTTGGATGAATTAATTTCAATCCACGCACTCACGAGGAGTGCGACAGGACTTCGGCGAGCAGGCGGGGGCGCCGGCAACGATTTCAATCCACGCACTCACGAGGAGTGCGACCAGGAACCCGCCTCACAAAAATCGGCGACAGAATATTTCAATCCACGCACTCACGAGGAGTGCGACTGTCCAAGACTAGCGTGAAGAAGTACCAAGCCATATTTCAATCCACGCACTCACGAGGAGTGCGACTGTCCAAGACTAGCGTGAAGAAGTACCAAGCAATATTTCAATCCCCGCACTCACGAGGAGTGCGACCAACTCAAACAAACCAAACTCGTGTAGTATCTGGGATTTCAATCCACGCACTCACGAGGAGTGCGACCAAATCAAACAAACCAAACTCGTGTAGTAACTGGGATTTCAATCCACGCACTCACGAGGAGTGCGACAACAGCTAAGAGGGTTATTAAGCAGATTGGTAAAGAATTTCAATCCACGCACTCTCGAGGAGTGCGACTATAAGCCCCCACGAGTCAATACGGGAGACTTACATTTCAATCCACGCACTCACGAGGAGTGCGACAACAGCTAAGAGGGTTATTAAGCAGTTTGGTAAAGAATTTCAATCCACGCACTCACGAGGAGTGCGACTATAAGCCCCCACGAGTCAATACGGGAGACTTACATTTCAATCCACGCACTCACGAGGAGTGCGACCATCTTCATTCTTCATGGTCAATCACCGCTATAGATTTCAATCCACGCACTCACGAGGAGTGCGACCTGCCCAAGTATATGATCTTAGATTAGATTTAACAAGTTCAATCCACGCACTCACGAGGAGTGCGACAACAAGCAATTTATCACGATAGTAGCTAGGTTGGTGATTTCAATCCACGCACTCACGAGGAGTGCGACCTGCCCAAGTATATGATCTAAAATTAGATTTAACAATTTCAATCCACGCACTCACGAGGAGTGCGACAACAAGCAATTTATCACGATAGTAGCAAGGTTGGTGATTTCAATCCACGCACTCACGAGGAGTGCGACTGCTTGCCCCTTTATCCCGCACCGCTACAGCTGACATTTCAATCCACGCACTCACGAGGAGTGCGACCAGTGGAGTTTAAGGATTTGGTAGGTGGATTAGAGATTTCAATCCACGCACTCACGAGGAGTGCGACCAGTGGAGTTTAAGGATTTGGTAGGTGGATTAGAGATTTCAATCCACGCACTCACGAGGAGTGCGACCAGTGGAGTTTAAGGTTTTGGTAGGTGGATTTGAGATTTCAATCCACGCACTCACGAGGAGTGCGACACGATGTGCTGGCGCGCATGCCCGGATGGGCAAAATTTCAATCCACGCACTCACGAGGAGTGCGACTGCTTGCCCCTTTATCCCGCACCGCTCCAGCTGACATTTCAATCCACGCACTCACGAGGAGTGCGACACGATGTGCTGGAGCGCATGCCCGGATGGGCAAAATTTCAATCCACGCACTCACGAGGAGTGCGACGTTATCAAATGAATCAGGAGGTATAGATACCATATTTCAATCCACGCACTCACGAGGAGTGCGACCTAGGTTGTCTTTTACTTTTAAGCCTAAAATGTTATTTCAATCCACGCACTCACGAGGAGTGCGACTGTATCTGCAAGTAAAGCACGTTTAGATCGAATTATTTCAATCCACGCACTCACGAGGAGTGCGACCTGTGAAGGCTATTGCAATTTGTGTAACATCACCAATTTCAATCCACGCACTCACGAGGAGTGCGACTCAACCCTAATTTCATGACCTTTATTTGTTGAGTATTTCAATCCACGCACTCACGCGGAGTGCGACCTGTGAAGGCTATTGCAATTTGTGTAACATCACCAATTTCAATCCACGCACTCACGAGGAGTGCGACTCAACCCTAATTTCATGACCTTTATTTGTTGAGTATTTCAATCCACGCACTCACGAGGAGTGCGACATGTAAAGAAGCTCTTGAGGATTGGGTGCGTGGAATTTCAATCCACGCACTCACGAGGAGTGCGACATGTAAAGAAGCTCTTGAGGATTGGGTGCGTGGAATTTCAATCCCCGCACTCACGAGGAGTGCGACGTCTGATGACGCAAACCACGTTGTTGGGTGGAGTATTTCAATCCACGCACTCACGAGGAGTGCGACGTCTGATGAAGCAAACCAATTTGTTGGGTGGAGTATTTCAATCCACGCACTCACGAGGAGTGCGACGAAAACGAAGGATATTTACCAAGTTACCAAAGAATTTCAATCCACGCACTCACGAGGAGTGCGACTTCAGTGCCTAAACCCGAAGTATCAACATATCGGATTTCAATCCACGCACTCACGAGGAGTGCGACTATACCGATAAAGGTAAAGTAAACGGTATTTCTGATTTCAATCCACGCACTCACGAGGAGTGCGACTGGATAATAGGAGTTTTTCGTTGCATAAACACTTATTTCAATCCACGCACTCACGAGGAGTGCGACTATACCGATAAAGGTAAAGTAAACGGTATTTCTGATTTCAATCCACGCACTCACGAGGAGTGCGACAGCGATTTTCAATCAAAAACAATTAAAAAGGGTGGTTTTTGATTAAAAATCCGCCATTTTCTTTAAAAATTAAAGAACTATTACATAAATCGACAAAACATAACAATCAAAGACAGTAAATTTAGGTGCGAAAGGTGCTGGAAATCCATGTGCGCTATACATTCGCACTAAAAAATCAAAGGAGCCTCTAAATCGATAGATTCCTTTACACCGATATGCTCAACTTTTGTCTTATAATTATTACCAAGCTGATAAAATCTAAGACTATCATGATCCTTATCAATAATATCAGTAAGTCTTTGTTTTAAAACAGTAAATTGCGTTGCATCTACAATACATTCAAAGACGGAATTTTGCACTCGCTGACCAAAATTTTGGCATTCCTTCGATACTTTTCTCAGTCTTCTTTGTCCTCCACTGCTAACAGTGCTTACATCATAGGTAATTAATACTAACAAATGAAACACCTACTTCCATAAAAATGGTGGGTATTCATCTAAATCATTTCGCAAGTAACGAGCCAACAATAACGCCTGTGCATGCGGTACTAATCCCCATGCTATTTTTTCACCTAGAAAAGGGTGTGTGATCTTTTCTTGTTTTTTATTTTGCCACGCCGTCAAAAACTTTTTACGGGCATCATCCGTCATGATAACCGCGCCATTTTCCTTTTTAAGAAAATCATCTTTACTGACAACCCTCTTATTGATTAATGACAAAACAAACCTATCTACATAGACACCCCGTAATTCTTCCATCACATCTAAAGCTAATGATGCTCTACCCGGCCTATCACGATGTAAGAAACCAACATATGCATCAAGGCCTACTCCCTCCAGTGCGGATGCCATATCATTTGCTAATAATGTGTAAGCAAACGAAAGCATGGCATTCACATTATCTAATGGAGGTCTGCGGGAACGAAAATGAAAATAGAAGTCCTCCTTTTGTTGCAATATCATTTGATCAAATAACTTATTATAACTAATAGCTGCCTGACCTTCTAATCCTCTTAACCTTTCTAAATCCTCACATTCCCTGACCTCTAGAATAAGGGAAGATAACTGCTGAGAAATTTCTTTAAATTGAGCTACGTTCACCCGCAATGGATAGTCCCTTGTCATTCTCTCGATAATCCATTTATTATTGTAAATCTTACCTACTATAAAGTTACGGGCAACCTTAGCCGACATTTGCTCGTCATCTGATACCCGATATTGTTTTTTTCTAAGAACGACATTTCCCCTGCTTTCCCCAATTACCCTGGCAAGGAACCGTCCATTCATCGTAAAAAATACTAGTGAAATATTTCTATCCGCACAATAACCCATTAATGCTGGACTGGCGCCCGTATAACCAAAGGATACAATTGATTCCAAATTATGTAGCGGTAGCCGGCCTAACTTCTCTTCTTCCTTAAGAAGAACAATATTATCCCCATCTAGTGATAAATAGACATCAGGTTGATTGATAAATAAAGTATTCAACAGCTTCTTCATTCGCAAATTCTCCCTTCAATATAACTTTTAACAGAACGCTTATTCATTAATTCTGGTAAACAAATATGTTGAAGGGAGCAATTTTTACAAAATGACCCTGTTTTAACCTTAGGTGTATGCCTGCGATTATAATAATCTTGCATTTCAGCAGTAATTTCCCTTACCTTATTTTTAAGATCAACTGTTAGATGTACTTCCTCTCTGCGTTTTATTTCATTATAAAACATATAACCTTTACTAATTTCACAGAGCAGCATTTCTTCTAAACATAATGCTTGTGCGGTTAATTGCAAAATATCTGCGTCAGTAACCTTTGGTTTTCCACGTTTATATTCAATCGGGCAGGCTGTAAATTTTCCTTTGGCACCTTCAATCTCAACACCATTATGGTCCTGTATGAACTCTACCACATCACAAATACCGGTAATTTTAAGTTCATTTGACTTTACAGGCATCGCTCGAACAATAAGTTTCTCTCCACGCTTCTCTCGAATAAACGGCTGGTCAGCCTTTTGATGGAGATACTGACCTTCAACCGTTCTAACATTTTCTTCCCATTGCTGTTCAATGTGGATGAGCGCCCACTGTCGTTTACAAAATTGAAAGTGCTGAATACCAGACAGCATTAGATAACTGTCCTCTTCATTAAAGTCCATCGATTATCTCGACCTTTAAACCTTCTAACTCGTTTACAACAATCGTATAATCTTCTATTGATTTTGGTTTTTCTATTTCAGGTTTAATTTCTAATGATCGATGTACTTTTGCAGATGAATACTGACCTAATTTTGAATTATGTTCCCACCAGAATACTTTATTCACTTCCATACTTCCATCAGGTCTAGCAGATGATGTGTCATTTTCAAACAAAGTAATTAACGCTTGTTTAATTTTCTCTGCATCCTTATTAGTAAATCCTGTTTTTTCTGCTAATTGTGTATTGATACTTCCATAAAACACATAGACTCCAAAATCCACACGATGTTTCATTCCCATTGTATCGGAGGTCTTTTTATCAGGATCTTTTTTATTTGTAACAGAATTCACACTTTTAGTAATTTGCATGCTACTGATATCAATGGGAGAAAGGCTAACAGCAGAGTGAATTGAAACCGGTCCTCTTATACCTATAGATATTTCTGAGCCACTAAAAGCAAATACTTGTCCAAAGCTTCGAACATCCATCCATGATTCACAAGCTATTTTTGCATAAAGAAAATTATCTTTTGTTTTTCCTTTGGAATATTTCAGCAATTCTTCATTACTATCTACACGGTCCTTTATGCTGCGAAATCCATCATCTCTTCTTTCATCTGATTGAACAAGAATAGATTCACCCATATCCTGTAAACGATTTCGAATTTTTCTTTTTAGACAAACATCCGATATTTCACCATGTCCATCATAATTTTGCCTCGGACGATTTCCATTTAGTGGATCTCCATTTGGGTTTGCATTTTGAACAGATAACACTACTGCAAAGTCAATTTTGTGGTCTAAAGTGCTCATTTATCTCTCTCCCTTTTCAGTTTCTTTATCTTTTTTGCTTTTATATAGCTCATGCCTCTGACTATAAAAACCAAGAAGATACATACCAGTAAGCGGTTCATCATTAAATTTTTGAGGATCCATTTTGGAACCCACTTCATCTAATAAATTATTGTAGAAATTCAACTGAGTTCCTAGTTTAGCTTGGTATGGTTGCAAACTGGATTGAATAATATTCCAAGTCCTAAATGGGTGTCTAGCAAAAGCATTCATGTAGCGAATAGCGTTAGTAGCCCGTATCTCGCTTTTATCAAGGGCACGCCTTTCCATTACATCAGCGATTGCCAGCATCCTTCCGAATAAATAATCACGATTATCGTTACTTACATCTAATGCCACCTTTAAGCCCTCCTTCTTATATGTTTTATTAATCAATGCACATGTAATACTTAGGGTCTTTTCCCATTCCCACTCTTCCATTGCTTCAGGATTTGAAGCTCTAATAAAAGCACTTCTGACAATATCAATTGGAATCGGTCTTTCATCAATAATGGACGGTAACATTCTTTCTACAAGACCTTTTACTACTTCATTACTTGCTCTAGACCCATAGGCCGCAAAAGCAATATCCTTTGTTGCCGGAGCACCCGTAAAAATGATTGTTTTTTTATCTGAATCTTTTTGGTAACGATGTAACCAATAACAAGTCTTATGCCAAGATTCCAATCGATTCAAAAATAGATCTGCATCCATATCTCGATAATAGACAATGGACATCCGTCCAGGCGTTGCTGCATCTATAATCATAATGTTAACATCCGATTTGTAATTTAAATCGTGTCTATAGCCACCTATAGCCTTTTTAATTTGCTCAGAAAACTCTCTATGGGTAACATCACCTAATGCCTCAGTTTCTGCATCCATATACAAGCCCAATGTATCTTCGAATGGAGAGGGCATCTTAGGCTTCTCTGTCCCCCACACAAGAAAGACTTTTCCATCAATTGAATATCCTTGCTTAGCAATCAACCATTTTAATGCATTGTGGGCTTTTTGTGATACTTCATAACTAATTGATACGGCATCTTTACTGTTTTTAAAACGACCTCGAAAGGTAAATCCGGTTGTATCGTTGGCAGATATCAACTTCGCCATATCTGCTGAATAGCGGATTCTAGAAGCATGTCTTTCAGTCGCGGGAAATTGTTTACCTGTAACGTAACATAAATCATTATCTTGAAGAGTACTCTCATAAAAATGAATAAATGAATCATGTACAGACTTGTCTCTCCAAAGTCTAGATTCAGGATCCCCTATTTTATTTACTGAAAAACGAACAAAAGCATCATATTGTTTAGAAGAAATCACTTTAAAAATCTCTGGTTTTTCTCCATATTTCTTCTCAATATCTTTATCCCATTTATCGATAAAGTGCTGATTTTCATCAATGTATATAATTTTTTCGTTAATAAGATCTTCTATGAGTCTTCCTTTTGTTAAGTATTCATATACACTTTTAACCTTTGGATGAGCATACTCAGAATCACACCATTTCTTTAATTGCTTCATATAATCTGCATGAGGGTTTCCTTTCTTTGCAGCTCCTCCATACTTAATATAATCTCCTGCAACATAGACAAGTTTATCGCATAATGGATGTGGGACAGGTGCACTTGTTCTATTAGCTGAAGCCTCAGTACAAGGAATAATCGTACTGGCATCACTCTTATCGACAACTTTAGCCGAAATAAAATTACCCTTCATACCTAATATAACTTCAATCTGTGCACTTTGGGTCGTATGTGATAAAGGAATAAGCGCATATTCTTGATCGTATTTATTAATCGCGAATTCACCTATTAACTGTTTGTTATTTTCATATGTTTCAAATAAATTTTTTAACCAAGTCACTTAATCACCCCCCTCTTTTATTATTTCTTCGTATAACTCCTCCACAGGTTGCATATTAGAATGATTAAATTGCTTTGGCGAAAATTCACCAACTTGCCGAATTAAGGTACACTCGTCCGGGCGAATAAATTGGATAATTCCATTTTTCATAACAGGTCTCCACAACCTAGTTTCTAAATAATCCCGCCCTGTTTCATCAGGATAATTAATTCCATGAACCATTACTCCAAAATCAATTTCAGGTATTTCATCATAGTAGCTTTTTCCTTCCCCAAAAGTACAAGACTCTACGTAACCCTGACATTCTCTAGAGCCTAAAAATATATCCCTTCTTCCACCTGCTGCAACAGCCCTTTTAGCAATATTGTGGTGTTTATGTTCATTACGATCAAATGATAAATCCTTTCTATTCATATTAAAAATAAAATGTGCACGAACCTGATATTTTACATCTCTTAAATATGTGTAATATGCTAATGTGTTCCCGCCACTATACTCAATTGGCCGAATCCCTTTCGACTCTGTTTGAATTACGTTCATTACCCGTACTTCGTCAATAATCCAAATAATCGTCGGTTTCCAATAAATAGACTCTACAATCCCTTTTAAGCTTTGGTAGGTTGGGATTTGATAAGACATCTTTTCCCCACCAATTTTTGTTAAAGGGTCTGTGAACAAGCCATAGTTTCCATACACTTCAAATTCAATTTGGTTTCTCAAAAAAACACCTCCAACATTTATTACAAATAATCTTATCGTTTACAATACAATTTTTAATAAGCGTGTTGTGTTATTCGGTCTCCATACCAAAGGGTTATCAATAAATATTAGAAATCGTCAGAGAGAGCTTGGGAAATAATCACTAAGAAGTTCTTACCTCAATTAAAGCATCTCTCTGTCACATTCATTAATACAATTTCTTTATTACTAAATTGAAATGTTTAATTTAGAAAATCTAACGATTGTTATTTTAATTTTTAATACTTCTAGCTGTTTTTCATGTAACCAGTTATAAATAGTGCTTTTAGGTACCGAATATTCTTTGCTGAGGTAACTTACAGATCTCCCCATTGCATAAAGTTCCACAATCGCTTTTTTAAAATTTGTTTTGTAACGATTCTTATTCATTTTAACAATTCTCCTTCAAAGTACATCTTCTAATTAATTATGGTTTATAAAATTACCATATATATTTTATCATTAAACTATAAAGAATGGTATACATTTTGGGAAATCGTGCTAAAATAATACTGTCGCTTTTACAGCGTGGATTGAAATTAATTTATTATTGTTTGAGGACTCACCTATTCACAAGGGTGAGTTTTTCCCTTTCACCACATTTCTAATGACCAGCTTCCCTCGCCTTTTAGATCCAATCCCATTTCGTCTGTATACGCCGGTTCTTTTAGTGCATAAACATTCCCATGTAGTAAGAGGTCAATATTCCCTTCCTTATCCAGTTTTTTAAGTTCAGGGTCGTACACATTTATTACATATTGCTGAGCTTTTTTTAGTAGATTACCTAGTTCCCTAATATCTAAATTCCCATTCAAATCCGCAATCATTTGTTTAGCTTCTTCATTGTATGGGACGAGAACTGATGTAGTGTGATTATCAATTACTTGGAAATGCTGTTCAGCAGTTGCAAATGACTGCCTGCTAATCAATGGAAATCTTGTTTTATTTTTATTATTAAAAGCAACATAGTAATCCTGATTTTGATTTAGCAAATCAAAAATGGTTTTATCCAACTTTGCAATAGAATAATTCAATTTGTTGCTAATTTGAGAGTAATAATATTGAAAGTAAACACTCATTGCTTCAGGGGATAATAAGTTATTCCCGAAGAATTCAGGCTCCACCTTAAATTCTTCTAATATTCGTGTAGTTTGCTCCCCACCAATTTTAATTTCTTTTAACTTCGTAAGCACCTCATCCGCCGACTTAATAAGATATACGTTTCGAATTCCGTACTCTCCATGGCGATTACACCTTCCGGCAGCTTGTGCAATTGAATCAAGCCCCGCCAAAGATCGAATGACACACTCAAAACTAATATCGACTCCAGCCTCTATTAACTGTGTACTTAAACAAATTACTCGCTTTTTATTTGAAAGTGCCTCTTTAACATCTTTTAGCACTTTTTTACGATGAGCGGGACACATATTTGTACTTAGGTGAAATAGCACATAATCATGAATTTCTCGTTCTTCCTTATTGTTTAATTCTTCAAAAAGCTTCCTAACAGCTGTTTTCGTATTCAAAATAACAAGCAGATTATTTACCTGTTCCATCTCATCTAATATAAATGTCTTTAACTCTGCAGCACTAAAACCTTGTGGAGTTGTTTTGTCTATAATATTTACTCTTTTAAAGCTTTGACCAACCATCTTCAAATCTTTAATCATTTCTGAATCCGGTGGAATTTTTAAATTGTTTTCAACAAAATCTAAAGCTGGCTGTGTTGCTGTACACAAAACAATACTGGAATTACCAAAACTACTCAAAAAGTTTAATGCCTCATTAAATAATGAAATACATTTAATAGGAACAGATTGTACCTCATCAAAGATAAGAATAGAATTAGATAAATTATGTAATCTTCTAACGTTTCTTGTTCCTTTTGAATAAAATACATTCAAAAATTGTACCATTGTGGTAAATATAATTGGGCTGTCCCAATTATCTTTAGCTAATTTTAATTTCTTTTTTACCAGATCGTAATCTTCATCTTCTAAGTTTCGATCCTCAATAATATTGGAATGATGTTCTAATATATACTCATCATTTTTTAAAATATCTCTTACTTCTTGTGCATTCTGCTCAATTATTGTCGTATAAGGGACAATATATATTATTCTGTCTTTTTTATATTCCATTGCATGTTTAAGAGCATATCTTAAACTTGCCAATGTTTTCCCTCCACCAGTCGGAATAGATAGTGTATAGATACCAGAAGGATTAAAAGCAAATCTTTCACATTGATTAGACATTTCCATTCTTAATATATTTATAGGTTTGCCAGCATGCTCTGAATTACGTAAAGATGAAATTTTATCCATTAAGGCAGCATAACTCTCTCTGAAAAAAGCAGGCCTATCAACCATTTTTTCTTCAACTTCATTTTCATCAAACATTCTTGTATTTGTCCGATCTGCGTCAATTAGGGAACTAAAAATAAATTTTATAATGAACGACATTGCAATCGGTTTCAATTTATTTTCCTTTATAACATTGAGAATATGTGTAACTTCGCCTTTCGCCTTTTTAAAATATTCCTCAAATTCGGCTTCAGATATTTGTTCCTTAAAAAAGGTAGCTACTGCTTTTTCAAACTCTGGAATTTCTTTTTCCGAAACTCTACGTAAAAAATCGGATGACAAATCGGTAGTTAAAAAATCTCTTAAACCGCTATGATGGGAAATAATACTCATCGCCATCCACTCAACAGCTAGATTCCCAATAAAATTTGATTGTTTTTTATAGAATCGTTGATATAGCAATCTCCCTCCTGCAGTTGAATGATCCACAGAACCTTTAGGGGGTGGATTATCTGGATTTGCCACTGCATCTTGAATATAAGTTCTAAATATATTCGTATTTTTACCTAAGTCGTGTAGCATTCCAGATAAACCCGCTAAATATTTTACTCCAATTTTCCCACCTATATTTTCACATAATAGATGAACTGCTTCTAAATGCTCATGAACCGTTTGAATTTCGCCATCCTTTTCACGAATGTGTGCAATATAGCTCATTAAATACCTCCTTAGATTTAATATAAGTTATAAAAAAGCAGAAGACCCCTAAGAGTTCTAACTTCTACTACTCTAGCCGCATAGCGAATGGAAATGGTTTCAAAAATTAATTCGATTATGTTAATTTACATATAAAAATCATACTATAGTCCTATAGTGACTATTTTCTCAAATAATGTCAATTGTTATCACAATATTGCCATAGTTTAAAAGATATCTTTTTGTGTATTACCACTTCAAATTAGGCACTTTTTCTTTATACCTTCCTCTTTGTTTATTCACTTATAGGAGGGGCAGAATTAAGAAGAGCCCAGGCAAAAAGTTTACCTAGGCTCTTCATTCTATCTCTGCTTATTTCGCACTTGGGATATTTACCGTAAATGGTTCCATCTTTTTCGTTTCAATAAAGCTGCTAAAATTAAAGCGTAGAACTGTGTTTTCCAGTTTAAAGTTTTCAATCTTCTCATCACCGGTAAGATTAAAGACAGATTGAAAATGGGCGGTTTTTGCATCGAGTACGGTTACTTTATTTGTTGAAACACTATGGTTTTCAGGTGGAACCGGATTTTCTGGATCCATTTTACTCACATACTTTTGATCAACTAATATAAATCCATAACCTAAATTATTCGTCAGTAACCTGATATTATGTTTGCTGAGACTCTTAGGAAGTCCTAAGAAATGGTAATCGAGAATCAGTTTGTTTCCTTCTTGTTTTACATCATTTATTTTTAGTGCGAAGTCCGTTCGTTTACTTTTTAATGTAAAGGTTTTTGTATTTAATAATTGATCTACAGCAGGATCAGCAATGGATAGAGTTGGATAGAAGGTAAGCGATGAACGATTAGCATTCAGCTTATCCATCAACGCTCGTACTGAACGATGATAACCATCCTGTTCCTTCAATTCAGAGAGAATTCTGCCATTTCCAAAATGGTACACGTTTCCATTATTATCAATCGCTTTCTCCAAATAAATGTCATCATCCTTGTATTGCGTTACCATTTCAAATACTAGGGATGAAGAGGCTTTTGCATCCAAAATCTCTTTTATCCCAATCTTGATGCCCTCATCTTGATAGCTTTTCTCCTGCATAACGGACAATATCCTAAATTTCTCTTGCGTAATCGGAATATCGAAATCCCACTCGCCTTTAATCCCATTAATATAATGGATGGATATGGGAAGGGTAAACATTTCTTTAATTGTCTTATGAGGGTATTCCAATTGCCACTGGAAATTATATCCGTTTCCTTTTTTCTTAATGCCCGTCATTTTCCCATCTAACCAAGGGTCGTGATCGTCTTTATTGTTGTCAAAATTCACATCGAAACTTACTTCCCCTTTTTCATTATGGCCCTTTTCTAAATCCCCGCTCACATGTCCTGTAATGGAAACCACATTTCCGTCAAAATAGGCACTAGTTAGCTTAACTGTTACTCCATTCTTGGTTATTGATTGATTTAGTTCTTTGACTAAGTTTTGCTTTGCTAAATCCAATCCTAATGGATCTTCGAACTCTTGATAAATCTGCCCAATAAAGGGTGCCTTCGCCAGCACTTTATTCATCGTAGGATGAACAAAGCCGGAGGTAACGGTAATCCCCAGTAATGCCGTGGCAGCGATAGCAGCGAATATAACTCTCCTTTTAGTAGAAGAATTAGTCTTTTCATCCGTCTTATTTAACCCTTCTTCTATCGCCCTAAACACTTTCTCTTTTGGCACATTTATTTTTTCGATTGCAGCTTTCAATTCCTTTTCATCCATGGCTTTGTTCCTCCCCCATATAGTACTTTTTTAAGGCGTCCTTCCCTCTGCTTAAATATGTTTTGACCGTTCCTTCTGGTAACTTAAGCATTTGGCTAATGGTTTTAATCGAGTAATCATGGTAGTAAAACAAGATGAGCACTGTTCGATAATTCTCTTTCAACTGACTTAGGGCATGTAATATCAGTATAGACTCCTCACGGTCAGGTTTAGCTGCCGGCACTTCGTTTAGCAATATTTCATCTGTCAGTGGTACAACCTTACTCCTTTTTTCCAAAACTTTCCCTGAATATCGAATGATAATCTTGGTGAACCAAGTCATGAAAAACTCAGGATTCTTTAACGAATGGATAGACGTAAAGGCTTGGTATGAGGCTTCTTGCACAACATCCAAAGCATCCGCTTCGTTATGTACATATAAATATGCAGTACGGTAGATTTGTTCGTAGTGCTGTTTAATTAATTGTTCAAAAGCCTTTTTATTTCCCTTAATTGCCTTTTTTACAATGGTATGCTCTTCCTGCTTCATGTTCTTACCCCCCTTTCAAACTATTAGTGGGAAAAATAGCGGAGAAAAGTTTCAAAAAAAATAAAAAAGCGTAAGGCGCCCGCCTAGCGGCTGGAGCTGGACAATTCTCAAAGTCGAATGATATAAATTCTACTGTTAAAAATAATAAATTTATATTCCTTTAAAGAAAAGGAACTCACCAAACCGATTTTAAAAGAAAAAAACTCAAAAAAAACGTAAGAAAACCTTGGAAACGAAGAGTTTAAATATCCGACGATAGATTTGTTCTGATTGCAAACCACACCGAGGGCGGTTCTCCATTTGGAATCACTCATAAAGGAATGGGAAAATGAGGAAATTCAAACAACAACAACTAAAGGGCCAGTTTCTATCTATTAATGGGGGGTCTGACCCTTTACCTAATTTCTTCTACCCGCAGATAGGTCTTCACCTTTCTCTGTTTGGTCAAGTTCAAAATGCAGTGGCAAACTTGCGGGAATTCTTCTGATCATAACTCAACAAATCATCAGGTACAAGTAAACAACACAAGCTACAGCATTTGGACTTATAGTAGCTAACACTACACAATCACCCATAAAAAAAGAAGTAATTGCCCCCCTACCCGGCCACAGACCTGGACACATTACTCCATTTGATCTCCCTTTTAAAAGGAGTAAAATACCGAATCCTTGCAGGGGACTAGCATCCTTTTTACAATTTTATTTCTTTTAGTAGTTCATTTACTTCATTCAAATTGAACTTCTCTGGGTCAATATTCCCATAGTACTCTTGCAACTCTTGTTGGTATTCCTCTCCATATTCATCATTCTCTATATCTTCATCTATCAACAACATATATCCATAAACACCACCGCAATCTTCAGGGGGACAGGCACGTTTTCCTTTTAAACAAACAGGATAATCTAATTTTCCATCCGCTTTGTCTATTTTCTCAACAGAAATGATGTGGTCCCAATTGTCTCCAAAATCATAGGTATAGGTGAACTTGGCTTTTTCTTCATTTACCCATTCAGCCAGTCTCGCCTTGTTTGAATCGACTTGTTCACTAACGCTGGGCATCCACATATCTTGATCATTTAGCTCTTCAATTTGGACTTTGTTTACCATAAAAGAATATAAATGATAATTATCCCAACCCATAGCGCACTGTATGACGTTGTGCAACTGGTGGAAAGTGATGTTTCCCGGCACTAAGATCCGCCGCCATATAGGTGGCCGTATCCCGCTAAGCCTTATTTTTAGCTGGTAGGTTAGCCTACTATTGATTCGTTTTTTGCCAATCCGAGGCTGCTTTTTACCTAAGGTTGCTTTATCGGCAACTTGATTTAATAGTTTATCAAACTCAAGCTTTTCAGAAGATGATAGGGTTTGATAGCCTTCTGAGGTTTTAAAATCCTTGAAAATCCTAGCTAATAAATCTTGTACATCCATAAAGAATTTCTCCTCCTTAAATTGATGTATGTTTTCTTAAAATTTCATCAAAGCATTGTACTAAAAGGTTACCATATACTTGTTCCACTTGCAGCCTTCCTTTTTTCTTTATAAAAACGGATTAATTTCATCGTATTTAAATAACCAATCATAACTTGCTTTATCAATAAACATCCGAGATGGAAATAAACGAACCTGAACAAGACACCAATTTAAATTACCAATACGATGGAGACGGCAAAAAAGGTCAGTCCCCCGCAGTTTTAACGCGGTGAAGGACTGACCCTTGGTTGCTGTTATTTTTGATATTTAGATAACTTTGATGAAATGCTTCCAGGCTTTCTCTCCTGTGGTCTGGCCTTTAGACTTGAAGCCCAGGTTATTCGTGAAGCATAGGCTTGAGTAAACTCTTTTTTGACTAAGTTTTGTAACCGCTCCTTGTTTTTTTCCAGCGATTCCTCAATGGCCAGCATCCTTCGGCTCGGAAATGGCATCCCTGCTAGTATGGTGGTAATGGTTGGGTCCGTTTCGGAAATATAGGTGCCTTCAAATAATTCCAGCGGCTCACCCACCCTTTCAAAAACTGCCGGGACGTTGATCAGTTTTGTCATTTTTTCAGGCCCCTCATAGATTAGTCCTGCCCGAATGACTCCTGTTGATTCTACCGGACAAAATACTGTATTCGCCCATGATTGCTGGATTTTGCTGGCAACATCTGAAGTAGTCTTTGCGTCTGTTATTGTGGTTGAAGAAATGACGGTTACGCCTCTTGTCCTGAGTATATTCATTAAATCTGTTTCATCAAAGTTTCCGTAAAATGAACTCTTTTTCGTTACTTGCAGGACATGATTGATCGCTTCCATGACTTGTTGGTTGGTAGAAAGGTAGATTTGGTGTTTGCTGGATTGCGGGTTTAACTTTCGCATCTGGTCATTGTCAACAAGGAATACAGAGGAGAGGGAGTCGATTCGGGAAATCTCTTCAATGCACTCGGCGGCATTGATTCGGTTTCCAGCTAATACGTTTCGATCGGGCACAATTGCGATTGCCCCTATGTTGACCCCTGGCAGGTGATCTAATAACAGGTCCATTAATAATGGGCTCATTCCGGAGCCGGTACCACCGTCTGTAGAAAAGGCCACTAGCAGAAGCCTAATGTTCTTAAAGGAACGTTGGACAAAGTCGATGATTTCTCGATAATTGTCATTCACCGCTTTTAATCCGATGGAGCGATTTTGCCCGGCACCATTAAAGCCAGCAACGAAAAATTTCCTTTCCACCCTTGTATTCACTTGGCCATCACGTTGATTCGTGTTGATAAGTGCGGTTTGAAAGCCCATGGATCCGGCAATTTCCGCTATATTACCGCCGGCTTGACCGACCCCCAATATTCCAATTGATTTCATGATAATCCCTCCCTTTCTTACTAAAATAATACTCATCTTTTAATAAATTAGACTTTTCCATTAGAAAATAGTTAGGAATATGTTCGATGATTATTTTTCCAAGCAGTATACTATGCTGTAGATTCACCCTTATATGCACGTAATTATCATTCTTCACGGATTTCGCGTTCTTTGCGCGGTTCCTTACTTTACTCGTGGCACGCGCATTCTTTGGGCCCTCCTCCTACTACCTGTTCCTAACCCAGATACGGACGTGTCGAGATAAAGGGACGGGAACCACCATCATCCTGTCCCGTCCCCTTGCCCCACAGTTATTCCATATGTTCATATAATGTAACACTTTCAATGTAGTTAATAAATCTTCGCAGCTCTCTTGCTTGGTCTCTGCTGATCTCCCCGGATTCGTACATGCCGTGAATTTCCGCCCGTTCGATATCCATCACTTTAAGTCGTAATTCTTCCTTTTGCTCTTCATGTTTTTCATTAAATCGGGTCGTTGGTCGTTTTAATTGATCCATGATTCGTTGATAGTCTACTATCACCAAGTTTACCGCATCTGGTCTCTCTGTCTTTTTCGCGTATCCTTTTAAAAATAAAAGCGCCGCTTTTATGGCCTTTAATTGAATCCCCCTGCTTAAACGTAATTTGGCCATTCTTGTTTCTTTATCTTTCCGATAATATAACCGAAACCGCCTCCATGCTCTTTTTCCCAGCCCTAACAAATATAAGGTTCTAGAACGCATAGTATTTGACAGTGCTTCCTCTCGGTAGTCAAGTGATTTTTCAAATGTTTGAAAAAGTTCTTCATCCAACCCTTTTTTCTCCAATAATTCATGGATATAGTTCCTTTCTGCTTTCAATGCCAGTAAACGGATTTCTGTTACCTTTTGTTGAAAATCATCAGAGTAATGAACAGCTGAATCCCTTTTTGGCTGGATTTGCCGAAACTTCCGTTTATATTCAGTCATTAATTCATACGCTGCCGTTTCATTTTCTTCATCTACTTCTTCCTTTATCTTCCTTATCGCTGCTAACAATATATTGCGCTTAGCTTCATTTATCCCAATGTAATGGTTGGCTTCGCCTTCGACAATTTTGCTTTTGCTTAAAAGCGGCAGAAACACTGTAGCTGCAACCAAGG
Source organism: Bacillus renqingensis (assembly GCF_016464375.1). Lineage (GTDB taxonomy): Bacteria > Bacillota > Bacilli > Bacillales > Cytobacillaceae > Neobacillus > Neobacillus renqingensis. The sequence continues at coordinate 107,020 of NZ_JADDIU010000008.1, read as the reverse complement.
TAAACAGAATAACACCCGCTGCTAAAAAGAGAATTAATGAACGTTCTGGAAACGCCGCGCCGCTCGAAATGATGTATGGAATCGAAAGAACACCAGCCATTGTCACCGCACCGCGAACACCTGTTAGACTCGTTAACAGGGACATTCTCAGGTTGGGCTTTCCAATAACCTTTGACTTCATAAAATGATTTTCATAATATGAAAAAAGATATGCCCAGCCAAAGCGAATCCCAAGGATGACAACCCCAATCGCAAGCACATAGCCGATAATTAACCAATTGCCAATATTCGGATTTGCAACCGCTTCTGCCATTGAGGAGGGTATATTTAATCCCAATAAAAGGAAGACCACACCGTTTAGTACAAATAACACAAGCGACCAGATATTTTCCGTCAGCACCTGCTCTTCGGCAACTAAGGTTGCTATTTTTTCTTTTACCAGCGAATGAAAAATACCGGCAGTAACAACGGCAATCACTCCAGATGCATGCAGCAGTTCTTCAGCTATAATAAAAATAACGAACGGGGTCATGATTTGTAATAATGAATGGAAGGTGACATCGTTAATTCCCTGTTTGCGGAGCAGGAAGCGAATCCATGTGATCAAGATGCCCAGCAAGAGACCTACAATGGCCCCAACGATGAACATATAAGAAAAATTAATAACTGCTGCTTTTAATGAAAAATAGCCCGTTACGACTGCCGCAACGGCATAGTTAAAGGCAACCAACCCCGATGCATCGTTGATTAGTGATTCCCCCCTTACCAAATTTAATACCTTTTCCGGAATATGGATCCGCTTGGCAATTCCATTTACGGCAACAGGATCCGTTGGTGATAAAATCGCTGCCAGTGCAAAGGCTGCCGAAAGGGGAATATTCGGTATCAGCCAATGAATGAAATAACCGCCGCCAATAGTGGTGAGCAGGACAAGCACAATCGCATTACCAAAGATAGGTACCCGCAACCTCCACAGTTCTTCCCGTGGAAAACGCCTTCCATCGTTGTATAAAAGCGGGGCAATAAATAACAGCAAAAACCACTCCGTTTCAATCTCAAGCGTGAAGTTCCTAAATAACAGGGCAATGATAATTCCAAAAGCAATTTGCGTTAAAGCAGTAGGAATAAAAGGAATATAATGGCTGATAATATTTGAAATCAACAAACACAGCAACAATAATAACACGGTCATTAAAACATTCATCCCAGTACCCCCTTGTAAACGTATTTTTTATTATACCCATATCTGGACAATAAAGAAGGAGGAAAGCAGGGCGACGAAAGTTTCCAGTTCATTTGTGGTAATATAGGCAGCCATCACCATTACCTCCTTACCGCTGGACCTTTCAGGCGCAGGTTCGATAATAGAGGGACGCCAAATTTATCCAATTACCAAACAAATGTGGGATACGGAGATTAGGAAGGCCTGTCTCCATATCCCCATTTCTAGCAACATAGAATTGAAGCTTTTATTTAATGAAGAGTCATTCTTCTGATAGTAGCTTTGTCAGTAATTTGTCAAATTTATTGGCGCTCAATATCTCATGTGTAATGAATTTTCCATTATAGAATAAACCAAAGGTTGTCCATACGATCGGTGCGTTTTGTCCTTCTTCTTTAGTGGATATCCGATAAGCGTTAAAGGGTACATTTTTATTTTCAGCAACTTTTCTTAACTCTTCCAATATACCAACAGCAAATGGACACTGAGCAGTGTAATAAATCGATATCCCTTCATCCCTGAAAGAAGTCTTTCGCTGTGGTTTAAAAGAAGGGACGACAGCTTGTTTATTCCACTTCAACGCCATTAATTGAAAATATGGTTCTGCTTGGTCAACTAACTCAAACCCCATATGTTCAAAAAAACGTTTATCACTTAAATACGGGACATTTTTCTTTCCTACGATATGCACAATCCCATCCATACCACGATGGATTGCATCTTCTTTGCAATAATTCAACAATTGCTTAGCATACCCGTTGTTTTTATATCTGCCAGAAACCCACAAACAGTTGATATACATATAATTGGGTGCTTGAATAGGGACCCACGCCATTTCAGCGGGCAAGTATTCGATAAATACCTTTGCACGTTCGTCTAAGCGATAAAATACTAAACATTCATCCATTCGCTCCTTTAGCCAGTTCTTCTTCTCAGTTACGGCATTTTGATATTGTTTTGCCCCCAAGGCACAGCATATGTGTTCAGTATCAATATTCCTTTTTGTAAGTTGAACGAATCCCATTTCTTCCGCCTCCACCATCGAGGGATATTCACTACCTTTCGGTAAATTTCTACATTAATCAATAAAATCCCTTTAAGAATTGGAGAATAATTTTACAGTTAAACAACAAAAGCGTCGTCCTCATTTGATATTTTCTTATTTATAGAGTAAAATGAATGATAATCAGTCATTTTTGGAGGTCTTAAATGGAAAATAAAAAGGAAAAGATCATTCATGCAGCAATTGATGTTTTTCGTGAAAAAGGAATAGAAAAGACAAAAGTATCGGATATCGTTAAACAAGCAGGCATTGCTCAAGGGACATTTTATATCTACTTTTCTTCAAAATTATCGATTATGCCTTCAATTGCCCAAGTGATGGTAGAAAAAGAACTGAAAAAAATCAGCGAAAATGTTAAGGAAAATGAGCCATTTCCGGAACAATTAAAGTGTGTAATTGAATCAGTATTTTCTATTACGAAGGAATATAGGGAAATTTTCGCCCTGATCTACGCCGGATTAGCTTCAGCGGATTTTCTCCAAGAGTGGGAAACAATCTATTCCCCCTTCTATTCATGGATGAGCCGATTTTTGGAAAACGCCAAAAGGGCTGGCATTCTTCGTGAATCATTGGATTCAGATCAAACTGCCGTTTTGCTAATTGGATTGATTGAATCAGTGGCTGAGCAAACATTTTTATACTCATATGGGGATAAAGATATGGCTGAAATGAAGAAAAAGGCTGTATTAGATTTTGCCATGCATGGTTTAGGCGTGAAAGGAATTAATTAAGAACAATTGAAAAACTTTTTATCTATAAAAGACTGAATGTCAGTCATCAAGTTAAAGGACAGAAAAAAATGAATAAATCATGGATATATGTAATGTTAACGAGTCTTTCAGAATTGATTTGGATATACGGATTTAATACCGCATCCTCTTTGTGGGAATGGGCCATTATTGTAGGGTTTATTTTACTAGACCTTTACTTTCTTGCTAAAGCTTGTGGAAATTTACCTACTGGAACCGTCTATGCTATTTTCGCCGGTGCTGGAACAGTTGGTACATTTTTGATGGATGTACTTCTTTTTGGCCAGCATATTAGCATCATGAAAATCCTTTTTACTATGTTGGTCGTTGGCGGAGTGATTGGATTAAAGCTTTCGGATAATAAATCAATCGAGGGAGGTGATTATTGATGGGGTGGTTTTATGTTTTTTTGGCTGCTGTTAGTGAATTAATTGGTGTCTTAGGATTGAATTTGTTCAGCAAAAAGCATACTTTCAAAAATAGTATAATCTATCTTGGAGGTCTTGGTGCTTCATTTATCTTTATTTACTCCTCTTTCCGTTATTTACCTCTAAGTATAGCCTATACAGTATGGATCGGCATTGGTACAGCTGGTGCTGTTCTCATCAATATGATTTTTTTCGGTGAATCGAAAAGTTGGAAGCGAATAGCTAGTATCATAGCAATCATTATTGGAGTCATCGGTTTAGAATCATTATGATGGTTGACTCGACTATAAATTTCAGTAAACGCCGCTCCTCATTCAAAACTATCCCTAACAATCTATTAATTTTAAAAGGGGTCAGTCCCCCGTTATGTTAAAACAACGGAGGACTGACCCTCATTTAGGATGGCTCATTATATCCAATGTTTGCTTTCACCTTTACCTCGGCATATCTTTTCGGATCGGATTCTTTTGATAATATTGAACCGATATATCCGCCTAAAAAGCCAAGTGGTACAGATACCAATGCCGGATTGGCCAATGGGAAGATGGGGTCTCCAACAAATAAAGCCGCACCTGGAACCGGCGAAAATACGCTTGGGCTGACAGATACCAACACGAGTGCCGAAAGCAATCCTGACAATATTGCCGTTATCGCCCCGGTTGTATTAAATCTTTTCCAATAAACGGTATAAAGAATAACCGGTAAATTGGCACTTGCGGCAATACAAAACGCCAATGAAACAAGAAATGCCACATTTAGCTTTTGAGCACCCAAGGCCAAAAGGATCGAAAAGACCGACACAGCCAAGGAGGCATAACGGGCTGCCAGCATTTGCTGGCGTTCGGTTGCCTTTCCTTGTTTAATAATTTGGCCATACAGATCATGGGCGAAGGCAGATGCACCCGACAAGACCAGCCCTGCCACCACCGCCAAAATTGTCGCAAACGCAACAGCGGAAATAAAAGCAAATAAGAATTCCCCGCCAATCGCCTGTGCCAATAGTGGTGCTGCCATATTTCCCCCTGGGTTCGCCTCCAAAATTTTCGTCTGACCGACAAATGCTGCCGCTCCGAACCCGAGAAAAAGCGTTAAGATATAGAATATACCAATCGTCCATGTTGCCGTGATTACGGAACTCCTTGCCATTTTAGCATCCTTCACGGTGAAAAAGCGCATCAGGATATGTGGCAGGCCGGAAGTTCCCAATACTAAGGCAATCATTAGGGAAATCGTGCCAAGGCCGTCTTTATATTGGATGCCAGGCTTTAGATAGGCCGCCCCATGGCTTGTTGCTGATTTTACTTCTGTAAACATTGTTCCAATATTAAAGTTGAACTTCCACAATACGAGAAATGAAATAATTACCATTCCAGCCATTAACAGGACAGCTTTTACAATTTGCACCCAGCTTGTGGCAATCATCCCGCCAAACAAAACGTAAATCGTCATCATCACTCCAACGATTAAGACAGCAATCCAATACTTTATACCAAATAATAATTGGATAAGGGCACCTGCTCCAACAAGCTGGGCAATCATATAAAAAATCACAATCGTAATCGTACTAAGTGCAGCTGCACCCCTTACCTTCTTGGCATCAAAGCGAGCGTTGATCATATCTGCCAACGTATACTTTCCAAGGTTTCTTAAAGGTTCGGCTACTAAAAACATGACAACCAGATAGGCAATCAAAAACCCGATGCTGTAAAAAAATCCGTCAAAACCATTTAAAGCAATCGCTCCGGCAATCCCCAAAAAGGAAGCTGCCGACAAGTAGTCACCGGAAATGGCAATCCCATTTTGAAAACCGCTTAAACCACCACCCGCTGTATAAAAGTCGCCGGTTGTTTTTGTTCGTCTTGCAGCATAGTACGTAATAATAAGGGTTAATAAAACAATTGCTAGGAAGAGGACGATAACCGTCATACTCATCAGGCAGCCCCTCCTTTTTGGATCTGGTCATGAATGATTTGTTCCGCTTGTTTATCCAGTGCGCCGGCTTTTTTCACATATATAATACATAAAACAAATGTCATTACAAATTGTGCAAAAGCGAATATCCACACCCATGAAATATCACCTATTGCCGGTGTATTCAGAAAGGAGGTATAAGAAGTACAGATAGGAAGTAAAAAGTAGAATACAAGAAAAAATATCGTATAAGGCAAGATAAATCTTTTTCTTTCTTTCATGAATTGTTGAAACTGTTCACTTTGTTCCACCTGAACATAATCCACTCTCTCTTTCACATGTGACCCTTTGAGGTACTCATTACCATTCAAATAAATCATCCCCTCTCTTTATTGTAAGCGTTTACTAATTATATGAATTTTCAATTACTTAGAGGGGATTTTTGTCTCAATGGTCGTTATCAATGGTTAAATGGTTCTGATTCAGGAATTAATGGTTATTTTCAAACATTTTAAACAGCATTTTCCGTGCCGTTCGGCTGACCGGAATTTGAATGTGCTCCATATCCTTGAGCGTAATATTGCTCGTACCATTAAACCACGGGGTAATTTCCTTAATATAATTCAAGTTTACGAGATAACTGCGGTGTGGTCGGAAAAAGGGAAACCCATAAAGCTTTTTTTCCAATTCCTGCAATGTCATACGACTTGAAATCACTCTATCTTTCGTATGGATTTCCAGCATCCGTTTATGTGGAACCGCATAATAAATCATGTCCGGTGATAATACAGCCGTTCGTTCCCCATCATCAATCAGTAATTTCGCTGGACCAGATTTCGTATTGGAAACATACGGTTCCATTAGCTTTCGCTCCCGTTGCAATAACTGGTTTCGTAAACGTTTCATGGCTTTTTGAAAACGTAGCTCATCGAAAGGCTTCAACAAATAATCGACCGCCTCCATGTCAAATGCTGCAAGTGCATACTCATCATAGGCCGATGTAACAATAAACAATGGGGGATAATGAACGAATTGATTCATCAGATGGTTAGCCGCCTCAATACCGGAAATTCCAGGCATATGAATATCGAGAAAAATAACATCCGGTTCATATTCGCCATACAATTGCAGCATCTGTTCCCCTGTTTCAGCACTTGGACAAAGGGCAACATCCTCTTCCTCAGTTAACAAATACATTAATTCTTTTCTTGCCATTTGTTCATCCTCAACAATCATGGCATGAATTTTCACAAAGCAACACCCCTTTTCGTTTGAACCTCAATGGGAATTTGAAAAAAAACCTCACTACCCCCGGCGGGTCGATTATCAACATGAAGTTTTGCATCTTCTCCCAGCAAACTGATTAAACGCTGGTTGACATTGTAAAGTCCAGTTCCGCCATTTTGATGTTCGGTTAACGGTTTATTTGTTACCTGTTTTAGTAATTCTCGAGGAAAACCGCTGCCATTATCCCGTACAATGACCTGCAAGTGATCATCCTGTTTTTGAATGATGACCTCTACCTTTCCACCGCTTGCACTATTTCGCAACCCATGCTGAATACAATTTTCAACAAGCGGCTGGATAGTCGATGGCGGGATATATACATCCGGAATTGTTTCCGGAGCATGAAAAGTAATCTTCAGCTGATTCGGAAAGCGGGCTTGAATAATTTCCATATACGCATTCACATGATCACATTCTTTCTCAAGCGGTACTAGCGAATTAGAAACCAGCTTCAGATTAAACCGCATATAGTGGGCCAACTGGACGGTGATGTGACGGGCCTTTTTCGGATCCTCGCGAAATAATGTGGCAATTAAATGCAGGGTATTAAAAAGAAAATGAGGGTTAATTTGTGCCTGAAGATTTCGCAATTCCGCATCACGAATATGAAATTTCAACGCCTCCGCTGTAAGTATATTCAGTTGGTTCGAAATTAATTGCCCTAATCCTTGGGCTAAAACAAGCTCAACAGGCCGGATATGATGGGCTTTACGAAAATAAAAGATTATGAGCAGCAAAACTTCATTTGCTTCAGTTATCGGAATCATAATCGCCGCCTCAAAGGGGCAGTTCTTATGCTTACATTCAATTTGTGAGCGTGTTGTGGCTATTTTCATTTCTTTCGATTCCATTGCTTCATAGGCAAGCGATGGAAAAACAGATTGTTCCGTTTGGTGGTGATCATCTCCCATTCCTGTATGTGCCAATACTTCCTGTTTATTGGTTACCGATACCGCGGCAAGCTTTAAACGCTTCATTAACAGGCTGCTAAGCCCGGCTGCCATTTCTTTAGAGTGATGCTCCTTTAAGAACGGGAGTGCCTCCTCAGCAATCGTTAATGCTCTTCTTGTTGCCATTGCCGCTTCATTCTCCTGTTCCTTGAGAACAATACCGATCATAGCAGTAAAGATCGCAATCGCAAGACTATTTGACAACACAAGCGGCAGCCCAATTCTATCAACTATTTCATTGGAATCTGGATAAAAAATAAGCAATAGATGCATGTGTAAAATCGGCGGGAAGACACCAATAAATAGCGCTTTGAACGGAGGAATAACCCGCTCCTGCGAAAAGAAGCGTGCCGTCCATCCTGCAAGCAGTCCGGTTAATGGGTTTACTAAACCATTTGCAATCGAGCCTACCCCACCTAGGATCATCAAATGTACTCCGGCGACAATTCCTGCACCCGTACCGACAAGTGGACCACCGAGTAGTCCCGCAATCACAATCGCAACAAGACTTAAACTCACTATAAATTGATGTTTTTCCACCGCCCCAATCACAAAGCTGAACTGACCAATTGTCTCTCCATCGATCACAATCCCAGCCATCGTGCCCGCCATTCCAAATAGGCCAAATACACCTGCATGAACAAGTGACAACTTTAGGTTAAATTCCCGATATAACAATGATTTAAATCCAGGTAACCTTGTCAAAACAAAGGCAATGACCAATAATAATCCAAGACGTTCAAATAAAAGAATCGTCATCTCTTTCACATGCTTTTTCTCCTTATATCTATTCCAGTATGTGCTTGAACAAAAAACTGCGCCATCTCTTCATCCTCCGGTTGTGATGAATTTCGAAAAAGCAGACTCGCAATCATCGCACTTAGAAAACCAATGGGTATTGCGATAATACCAGGATTATATAAGGGTAGTATCGGTTCCCTTGTAATCCACCCTCCATTTAGATTCATGATATGCGGCCCTAAAATTAAACAGGAAAGGGACGCAATCAACCCTGTGACCATACCTGTGATGGCCCCTATTCGATTAAAACGCTTCCAATAAATTGTTAATAAAAGGACAGGAAAGTTACTGGAAGCTGCAACAGTAAATGTTAACGACACGAGGAAAGTCACATTCATATTTTCCAAACGCAGGGCAAAAACAGTAGAAATCAAGCCAATTCCCAGTGCAGTCAATCTTGCTGCACGCAGCTGCTCTTCCTCTGATGCCTTGCCTCTTTTCAATATATGATGATAGATATCATACGAAAAAGCGGTGGTGGCCGATATGACCAAGCCCGCCACAACAGCCACAATCGTTGTAAAAGCAATAGCTGAAATAAATGCCAGTAGAAAGTCCCCGCCAAGTTCCTTCGCCAATAATGGAGCAGCGAGATTTCCGGTGGGATCCGCGTCCACCAATCTTTCATACCCGATTAAAGCAATGGCTCCGAAACCGAGAATAAGTGTAATCAAATAAAACGTCCCGATAATCGATGTTGCACTAAGGATAGAACGGCGCACTTCCTTTGTATCTCTGACGGTAAAAAAACGAATAAGAATATGCGGCAAGCCTGCTGTTCCCAACAATAATGCCAATTGCAGGGATACTAATTCTATCGGTTTGTCTAGAAGCTTTCCAGGTATAAAAAATTGCTTGCGGAGCGGCGTTTGCTGGATGATTTCGGTAATGATGGCCGAAGGGTTCCAATGAAAACGGGATAAAACAATGAGTGAAAGCAGGAATGTTCCCGACAAGAGGACGACAGTTTTTACAATCTGCACCCAAGAGGTGGCAATCATCCCGCCAAACACAACGTAAACCGTCATTAAGCCTCCAATAATGACAACAGAAATGGAATAATCAATATCGAGCAGCAACCGCAGCAGCAGTCCGGAAGCAACTAATTGTGGAATCATGTAAAGAAACGATATCGTAAGCGTGCCAAACGCCATGACAGAACGTATGCTATTGCTGTTAAAACGGAAAACGACAACATCGGCCAACGAATATTTACCAAGATGGTGAACCGGCTCAGCGATTAAGAACATGACGATCAAATAAGAAACCAAAAATCCGACAGAATACAAGAATCCATCATATCCATGAATGGCAATGGTGCCTACTATTCCTAAAAATGACGCAGCACTGATAAAATCACCGGAGATAGCCAGTCCGTTTTGAAAACCTGTTAAACTCCCCGCAGCCGTATAAAAACGATTCGTCGTTTTGCTCCGTTTCGCGGCCCAGTACGTAATAATGAGCGTACAAACAATGATGCAAATGAAAAACGAAAAATAGGTAAGATTCACAATCTCCCCTCCCGCTTTAGTCTTTCTCGAAGCCTATCCAAATAGTTGGCCTTGTGCGCATAAACACTTCCCAACACCCAGGTCATTGGGATTTGAACAAAAGCATACAACCATCCCCATGTTAAGCCATTGAAAAAGATCGGCCTATTCATCCATTCGAGAAAGAACGTTAAGGAAAAAGGCAACCCAAAATAAAAGAAAACCAGGAAAATAAGAATATGGATAAGGAATCGTTTCTTTCTTTTCACAAGCTCCCGGAGCTCCTCTTCCAAGGCAATCCCCCCAACGGATCTGTTTATTTCAGTAAATTCAATCTATTTAGAATATAACGGAGCTATTAAGGGATGTAAAGGGAAAAGGGAGGGAAATTTATTAAGGTGCCCGTAATACACGAACTTGGGAGTGGCAAAGTGCGCATCTGCCCAAGGAAAATAGGAAAGCGCGCTCTTTGAATGGCTCAAAGGACGCGTCTCCCCAAGGAAAATAGGAAAGCGCGCTCTTTGGACGGCCCAAAGGACGCGTCTCCCCAAGGAAAATAGGAAAGCGCGCTCTTTGGACGGCTCAAAGGACGCGTCTGCCCAAGGAAAATAGGAAAGCGTGCTCTTTGGACGGCTCAAAGGACGCGTCTGCCCAAGGAAAATAGGAAAGCGTGCTCTTTGGACGGCCCAAAGTTCCCGCGAGGTCGAGAAAGAAACAGGAAAGACGTTTTTTACAACAAATAAAAAATAAACATGAGAACGATCCCCATGTTCGCACTAAACATATTATAATAACTAATCGTATTGGCCCCACCCTACGCACAATACGATGATGGCCACACACGCCATCCACCTAATCTTATTATAAATGAAAACGATTACATTTTCAAAATTTTTAACTTGTAAATTTACAAAAGGTTGAAAGGCGTACTGGGACTCGTGAGAACGATTCATATGCTTCACCTCTAACTTAGAAAAGCAGCGGCAGGGGAACCGCTCCCCTAATCCCTATGCAGATACTGAATATCTATGGTTCTTTCTCTCCTCCATCTAAAAAATAATGCTAAATATTGATTCCTAATATAACAATCTTTAGAGAGGAAGATCACCAAGTCTCCAAAGGATATGTGGCAACTTATGGAGTGTAGTGATTCCTATTTTAAATTTACCTTTATCGGTGGTAATGTTTTTTCCGGCAGCAAAATTGAAAATGGGGCTTCTAGTGAATAGTTTTCCAAGCTGAAATCATCTATACCATATTCACCACCTAATTTGAACGTTGCTTGAAATTGTAATTTATCTTTATCCAAAACTTTGACAGTACTGCCTTTAACGATGTGACCAATTGATGGTCGATCCTTGCCAATTTGCGATGAATCAATAAGATTCAGATTTTCCCCAAAGTTCTTAATCTCCCCAAGACTTAAATTTGTATCTACATGATCAAGTGTATATTGAATGGTTAATTCATTCTTACTTTGTTCCATTTGTTCAACAGTTAGCGTTACATCGTTACGAGTACTATGCATTTTGAATGCAGGCTCACTTAATGAATGAGTAGCATCATGTTCATACTCCCTGACATAAGGAAAAATCATTAAAAACTTTGTGTTATCCGGTATTTTTGCGATAATGGAACGCTCTTCTGATTCCATCCAATTGTCCACCTTTTTTCTACCGAATTCGATGCCTGAAGATAACACATCAATCTCTTTCCCTTTATCATCCGTTACTTTTTCAATCCGAGCCAAGTCAGATTTACCAATGAGTGAATGGATAGCTGTGTAATCAATGACTGCTGATCCTTTTCCAATTGTCATTGTTTCAAAATTTACCTTTTGTGCTTTATCATTACTTTGTACTAACTGCCTGATACTTACCTTTTTATTATCCAATTGCTGAATTGGGATATCGAATCTCCATTTTCCTTTTATATCATTCATTGATGTAAAAGTGAGGGGCAATGTTAAATGCTGCGGGAGATTTTTGTTCGGATAATCGATGAGAATTTGACCAACAAAACCTTCTGATGTTACCCGACCGTCGTACTGAGCACCTCTCTCCCATTTATCACTCCCATCCGCAATTTTTACATCATACCAAAATTCTTTTGATTTTGGACGAAAATGATCAACCTTAAAGGTTACACTAATTCTCCCTCCATCATAATACACACCATTAACCGTTACTCCGACACCGTTACTGACTGCTCGTTGATTTATTTCCTGCACCAATTGACTTGCTGCAAGATTTTCCCCTACTGAATCTTTAAAATATGAAAAAAGTTCGCCAATGATCGGCATTTTCGCCAATACGTGATTCATTTGCGGAACAACAAAGCCAGAACCTATCAGGGTTAAACATATTCCACATGCAATCAATATTGAACTCTTTGTTCCTTTTCTAATTTTTTTCTTTGCTTCAAACATAGCCATCCTTTCTCTTGCAACTAACTTTTCAACAGGGATGTCAATGTTATCAATAGAATGAATGAATTTTTCTTTATTCATAAAAATAGCCCTCCTTTAAAATGGGTCTAAGTTGTTTTTGTGCTCTACTTAAGTACGACTTTACCGTTCCTTCCGGATAATTCATCATATTAGCAATTTCCTTAATAGATAGGTCATGATAATACCTTAGCAAAATAATAGTTTTGTACTTAGGATCCAAGAATTTAAAGGCTTCAGATAAATCCATTGATTGATCTATGTAATCGGTGCTTTCTTTAGAAATTAATTCAACAAATAATTCCTCATCACCCGTAGAAAAATGTCTGGATTCCTTTCGAATAAAATCAATAGATTTGAAAACAAGAATCTTTATAATCCAACTTTGAAAACTCTCTGGTTTTTTTAACTTTTTAAGAGAAGTGTAGGCCTTATAAATTGTTTCTTGATAAATATCAAGGGCATCTTGCTCATTTCTGACATATGAATAGGCCGTCCGATACAATTTATGGCGGACAGAACTAATCAATTGTTCAAATGCTTCATCATTGCCCCTCTTCGCCTTTTGTACTAATTGGGCTATATCCATTATGATATCCCCCTCCTTTTCATCATAAAGTCGAATGAAGCAGGAAAAAGGTTGCAAGATACTATCATATTATAAAGGATTTAGAGATTTAAATAATCAAGCTGTAAACAAGAAGGGAAATTTAACTGAAGGGAGTAAGGGTTTGATCCATCCTTGAAAAAGGATTTTTCAAATGTCTTCCTTTCTTTTAAAAAGGATTTACACTTCTAAATGATCGATGTTTCTCATACTAATTAACTAATTGTTGACTAAGGAGGACCTTGATGAATCGACATGATAAAATATATCGACCCTATTTGGGCCCTTTTGATTCTTACCGGCCTATAAAGAGCAAAACATACTCCCACCCGCCGTATTTATATATGGAAGATCGGCCGCCAAACCTTTCACCGTTAACTCCCGGAAAGGCACTGAGGCCAGGAACCTTATGGAGACCCATATATGATCCTTATTACCATCCACACGAACCAGCAAGGAGAGGCAACTCAAAATGGCGTCCACGGTGCCGCAGACAAACGATGCTGCCTCATGATTTTTCTGCAAATCCTCCATTCGCTCGCAAAGGAGAAGGTTCCATTCCACGATATCGTATCCCTAATAAAGGCATGTTGCCCGAAACCGCGTACAAAAAAGTCCACGATGAAATGGCTTTAGATGGCAATGCCTATCTCAACCTTGCTACATTCGTTACTACCTGGATGGAGCCTGCGGCAAATCGCTTATATGCCGAATCCGTAAACAAGAATTTAATTAATAAGGACGAATACCCGCATACCGCGGCGATAGAGGAACGATGTATACGAATTTTAGCTGACCTCTGGCATTCACCTTGTCCACATAATACGATGGGTGTTTCGACAACAGGATCATCAGAGGCATGTATGCTTGGGGGGCTTGCATTAAAGCGGCGCTGGCAAAATACGCGCAAGAGACAGGGAAAGCCAATTGACCGGCCAAATATCGTCTTTAGTTCCGCTGTACAGGTCGTTTGGAAAAAATTTGCGAACTATTGGGAAGTTGAACCACGTTATGTGAACATTACCCCAGATCGCATCTTTATGGATCCCGAAGGTGTACTCGCTGCCGTAGATGAAAACACAATCGGTGTGGTACCAACTTTGGGGGTGACTTATACAGGTCTTTACGAACCAGTTGCTGCCATTGCCAAAGTCTTGGACGAGTTTCAGTCCAGAACGGGTCTTAATATTCCAATACATGTAGACGCTGCTTCAGGAGGATTTATCGCACCATTCTTACAATCGGACCTAGTATGGGATTTTCAGTTGCCCAGAGTGAAATCTATCAATGCTTCCGGACATAAATATGGATTGGTCTATCCCGGTCTCGGATGGATCATTTGGCGTGAGGCTGAAGATCTCCCTCGGGATCTCATCTATCGGGTATCCTATTTGGGAGGGAACATGCCAACGTTTGCCCTCAGTTTCTCCCGCCCCAGCGCACAAGTACTCCTGCAATACTACAACTTTCTCCGCTTAGGAAAGGAAGGCTACTATAAGGTACAAAAGGCTTCTCAAGCAGTGGCACATTTCCTTAGTAAGGCGATTCAGACAATAGGTCCTTTTGAGCTATTTACAGACGGCTCGGATCTTCCAGTATTTTCGTGGCGGCTGAAAGAAGGATATCCATCAAACTGGAATCTTTATGATCTGTCCCAGCAATTGCGCACATTTGGCTGGCAAGTACCGGCATATCCTTTGCCCCCAGATATGGAAAATGTAACGATAATGCGCGTTGTGGTTCGAAATGGATTTTCCATGAACATGGCTCAGTTGTTCTTGATGAATCTAATACAAGCCGTCTCATTTTTGGATTCCTTCAATAGGTCACTTCCACATGACCCGAAATACGACATTAGTTTTCACCATTGATCACTGGACGTTCAAAAAGCAAAAAGACTAACTCTCGTTAGCCTTTTTGCTTTTATTTAGCTTGATGACATATCCTTTCTTTGGCTTGATCTACTTTTACCAAAGAATAGGATATTTTTTTAAAAAATTTATTCTAAGGCCATATGAACAGGGGTTTTTAACCCAAAAATTAACCGGAAAGGAGCCGAACAACCAATAAGTGCATATCTCTCAAACGAAACATTAAGGAAATCAAAATTTGAATAACTAAAAAAAATTAGTGCAATATATAGATTAACTATCCAAGGTTTTTTGATTGATAAGAATAATTAGAATGAGGTGAAATCCCTTTGATTCATACTAAGGAAGAAATTTTGAAACAAATTCAAACTAATCAGGAAAAAATCAACCATTTATTCGAAACCTTTTGGGTACATTATTCTAATCTAGGTACATGGCAGTGGTGGGCGATGCTCTTATTATTAATTTTACCGCTGATTGCCCTATACTTTTTATTAAATAGAAGACATGCATTAACTATCGGCTTTTATGGTTTATGTGTTCATGTACTCTTTAGTTATATAAATGGATTTATGGAAAAAGGATTCCTGTGGTTTCACCCTTATCAACTTCTTAAACAAGCCCCTATAACCATACCTGTAACGGCATCTTTAGTTCCAGTTTGGTTCATGATGTTTTATCAATATTCAATTAAAAAACACAAAAACTTCTATATTGTAGCTATTGTATTAGCAATTTCTGAGGCTTATATCGTTGCAGGAATTTTGTACTTATTAGGACTATTAAAATTCGGAAATAATTTTCATATTTACTATATAATCCCCATAGATTACATTGTGGCCCTGATAGCTTATTTCCTAACCAAGTTGTTTCAGAAAGCCCAAGTTGGCAATCCAAATTAATTATTATAAAAATCTAGAACAATAATTCCTTTTGGATTAATGTTCTATCCCACATTTGGCACCCCAGTGGTGCCTTTTTAAAAAAATTACTGTTTTTCTCTTTAAAAGTATTAGGCGTCTGAATTGTTTGAATGCTTTCGCTCAGCGGTTTAAACTCTTTTAAAACCTGCAATCTTTAAATATATTCTCCGTTTCTCCAAAGGACGATAGTAGACTCCTTTATACTTTGGGGTACGCCTATAATACGTTGGTTAGATGATCCGCGAAACAGTAAACGTAAATCTTTTTTGGAGCTATCAAATCGTCCATCAATTATTACATCGATATACGATAAGATGTCGAGTTTATCTTCTAGCAGTTCTTTGAAACGATAGCCGGTATAAAGCCACACATTTTTATTTGTTCGTTCCTTAATTGCTTTAACCAATTTCAATGTCTCTTCATATTGACACGTTAGGGCGTCTCCCCCACTAATCGTTACATCTGCTAGAGAATTCTCTTCAATAATTTTAACAAGTTCATCGATCTCATAATCATCCCCATTAAGAGGATTCCACGAAGAGGGATTATGGCACCCCTTGCAATAATGAGTACAGCCTGATACGTAAATCGTTGTTCTTATGCCTGCACCATTATCGGTACAGTCGGTGTCAATCTTCATGATTTTCATGATCATTCCCCATGCTTGACACGATTTTTTTCTTCTGAAGCCTTTGAACTATTCCATTGATCAAGGTTGCCAACTAAGTAACCAGTAATTCTCCGAATTCGCTCAATTTTATGGATCTCATTGGTTCCACACTTCGGGCATTCATTATAAATGACACCTGAATAGCCACACTCCGTACATCTGTCCACAGGGACATTAAAGCTTCCATAACCGACTCCATTCTCTTTCATTGCCAAACAATACGTTTCTAATGCATCAATATTTTTTGCGGCATCCTCAGCAAGCTCCACATAAGTGATATGTCCAGCATTCGTTAAAGCATGGTAAGGGGCTTCTCTCTTTATTTTATTGATAGCATTCATTTTAAATTCAACTGGAACATGATTACTATTTGTAAACCAGTCCTTATCGGTTACACCTTTGATAATACCATGTTTTTTACGAACAATACGAAGAGCTTTTCCCGCATAGGATTCAGCTGGAGTTGCTAACAGGGTATAATTCATCCCTGTCTTTTCTGTTAAAGCATCCATTTTGTCTCTCATAAAGGCAACAATTTTCAAACCTAGTTCTTGGGCTTCATCACTTTCACCATGATGCTTTCCCGTAAGTGCAACCAATGCTTCAGCTAAACCAACATACCCCACAGACAATGTTCCCTGTTTTAGGATTTCATCCAACATAGCATTTTTACTAAGTTTCTCACCATCCCACCATACACCTTGACCTATCAGGAACGTAAAATTCTCACTAGTTCTGGTAGATTGGTAGATATATCGTTCGTACAATTGTTTGCTTGCAAGGTCAACATATTTATCTAACTTCTCAAAAAACTCTTCGATTGTCGCTGACTCAACAGCAAGATAAGGCAAATTAATCGAAGTAAAGGAAAGATTCCCTCTTCCGACAGGTGTTTCTTTTCCATTCACATTTCCAATTACTCTTGTACGGCAGCCCATTGTAGCGATATGTGTTTCTATATCATCTTCTTTATAATATTGTAGATTAAAGGGAGCATCCACAAACAAATAATTAGGAAACAATCTTTTAGCAGTAGTTTCTAATGATAATCTGAACAAATCGTAATTCATATCGCCTTCTTTTACATTAATTCCATCTTTGACCTTAAAAATTTGTATCGGGAAAATAGGTGTTTCCCCATTCCCCAGACCTTTTTGAGTGGCTAACAGCATGTTTTTAACCACCATTCTTCCCTCTCTTGATGTATCTAAACCATAGTTTAGTTTACTGAGATGAAAGGGACTTGACCTCCTCCCCTGCTATGCATGGAGTTTGAATTATGTATGAAAGCTTCACACGCTTGATACACATCTCTTTCTGTCATTTCCCAAGCCTTTGCTTCTATGTCGCAATTGGCGTTTACGCTTTCGAGTAGCGCCGTATTTTTCTGAAAAGTTTTCGTTACATAAGGAGCTAAATCAAAATCAAAATTGGCAAAAGCCTGACCACCATGCTGTTGATTTTGATTCGATTGCATGACAATAGACGCTAAGGCCATCGCACTCATAATACTGTTTGGTTCTCTCATATGCCCATGACCAGTATCAAAACCATTTTTCAACAGCTTTCCCAATGGTATTTGGCAACAGGTTGTTGTCCCACTGGCATAATAATTCATATCATGGATATGAATATAGCCATCTACATAAGCCTGCTTCACATCGTCTGAAAGTAAATTTTCTTTACAATAAAACTTTCCAACCGTGGAAGCGAATAAACCCATCATCCCCATTGGGCTTTTTCCATCCACGTTTGCATTTTCCTGAATCAAATCATGATTCGTGCTTCTTACAATCTCCTTAAAATCATCAATTAATTTCGTATACACCTGTTCTTTTTCCAATGTCCTTTCCTCCTATAAATGAACCTTTGGCTATAAAATGCAAAAAACCCATCAAGGAAGATGGGTTACTAACGTAGAATATCTTTAAAACAGTTTTATACTAAACTGTCATAGCAAGGATACCCTCGTTATCCTCTTAACTCCCGAAGAAGATCAGACGCGATAACAATGGCAGGTCTCCTGACTTGTGCTTCCTCCTACTCTAATCCCTTCCCGTCATCAGACAGTGGATTTATTATTTCGCCAGCACTTACAGTTGCGGGTACAGTTCCGGATTTACACCGGATTCCCTATTAGGTCTTTTTAGACACCATCATTATGGGTTAATATCTATACTTAGTATTATATATTAAAAATAAATACTATATATTGTATACTATTCACTATAATATACAATATTGGCTTTGACAATTCGTAAATGTGAATGTTTCTTGAACTATATTGAGTTTTTAACTACCATCTATAAGCTTCGTTCTTTGATTTGTTGAACAACCTTTTCTTTAAAAACATCAAAAGACTCACTGTTTGACTGCTGTTCCCCATATTTTCTTACATTTATTGTTTCTTCTTTTACTTCGTTATCCCCTAAAACTGCCACGTACGGAATCTTTTGTATCTGTGCTTCTCTTATTTTATATCCAAGCTTTTCATTACGGTCGTCAATTTTTACTCTCACCCCTAATTGTTTCAGTTCCGTTTGAATTTTTAAACAGTAGTCCAAATGAACTTTTGAGACAGGGATAATCTGTACCTGAACTGGTGCCAACCATAACGGAAAAGCCCCAGCAAAATGCTCAATCAGAATTCCAAAAAACCGATCAATAGATCCAAAAATAGCACGATGAATGACAACTGGACGGACCTTTTCATTTTTCTCATTTACATAAGTAAGGTCAAATTTCTCAGGCATTTGAAAATCAAGCTGGATCGTTCCACATTGGTGACTTCGTTTTAAGGCATCTTTGATGTGAAAATCAATCTTTGGACCATAAAACGCCCCGTCCCCTTCGTTTAATTGGTAGTCAACATTAAGATTATCAAGTACATTTTTTAATGCTGTTTCAGAGATCTCCCAAAGAGTATCATCACCCAGCGAGTCCTCCGGTCGAGTTGAAAGTTCGACCGAATAATCAAAACCAAATGTGCGATATACCTGACCAATTAAATGAAACACCTGCTTAATTTCACTTTCAATTTGATCCTCTCGGACGAATAGATGAGCATCATCTTGACAAAATGTGCGAACCCTAAGCAGCCCATTTAATGCTCCGCTATATTCATGGCGATGAACTTGACCAAACTCTGCCAATCGGATAGGTAAATCCCGATACGAGTAGAGATTGTTTTTGAATATAAGCATATGCCCCGGACAATTCATCGGTTTTAAGGCAAATTTTGTGTTATCTATTTCAGAGAAGTACATATTTTCATGATAATGATCCCAATGGCCTGATTTCTCCCACAGTTTTTGATTCAGCATAAAAGGCGTACGAACTTCATCATAAGATGCACTGCTTTGGACTTCTCTGGAGAACTTTTCTAATTCATTTCTTACTATTTGTCCTTTCGGTAAATAAAACGGCATGCCTGGAGCTTCCTCTGAGAACATAAATAATGCTAATTGTTTTCCTAACTTACGGTGATCTCGCTTTTCCGCTTCTTCCAAAGAACTCAAATGTTCTTCTAAATCTTTTTTATTTTTAAAAGCAACTCCATAAACTCGTTGCAGGACATCATTATCACTATCCCCACGCCAATAAGCGCCTGAAACACGAGTTAATTTAAATGCTTTTATAAAACCTGTAGAAGGTAAATGTGGACCACGGCAAAGGTCAATGAATTCTCCTTGTTTATATAAAGTAATTTTTTCACCTTTCGGAAGACCTTTTAATATTTCTATCTTATAAGGCTCATCGTTTTCTTCAAATAACCTTTTAGCTTCTTCGTAAGAAACCTCGATTCGTTGGATTTTGGAATTTTCATGTATCACTTTTTCCATTTCTTTTTCGATAGCACGTAAGTCATCTGCATTCAAACTTTGCTCTAATTTCATATCATAGTAAAATCCATCCTCTATGACAGGCCCTACACCTAGTTTCACATTGCCATATAATCTTTTGACTGCCTGTGCTAGTACATGTGCTGATGTATGACGCAAAACCTGTATTCCCTCTTCCGATTCCAGCGTCATAATGGAAAGGTTTGCGTCACTATTTAACTCATAGCTCAAATCTACAAGTTGCTCATTTACCTTCGCCACTACTGCTTTTTTTCCTAAACTTGAACTAATAGCTGCTGCGACTTCCGCAATAGTAGTACCTACAGGAAATTCCTTTACCCGACCATCTGGGAATTTAACCCTTACAATTTCTTCACTCATAGTCAAAAACACTCCTTTATCACTTTGTTCAATAAAAAAACACACCCATCCCTACAAAGGGACGAATGTGTGATCCGCGGTTCCACCCATATTCCCATAAAGAAAGAAATAGCTTTATGGCTCTGGTGCTGTAACGCAGCATTAACGGTATTGGATACTTTTTGGGTTCCCCAATACAGCTCAAAGGTGGTAAGCCCACTTTTTTCCTGCGTTAGGAAGATTTCAGCATAACTTCCCTCTCTGTAAACCGTTAAAAGCAGCTCCTGTCCTTATCTTAGCTATTTTTTTAATAGTCAAATGAACTTTAATTTCTTCCTATACTACAATATTCCAATTCATTTTGCAATCCTCTTTTATTGGTAAAAGTAAAACCTGGTTCCCCCGTTTTTTTAAGGTTTAAATGATGAAGTATCAGACCCTATTTCTAAAAAAAGCCTTTTAATTGTGAAACGAAAACTTATGTTAACAGAGCTAAACTTCACTATCCTGGGCTATACTAATTCACTTATACAGTGCTTATACCCCTTTTTCAAATAAAATACGCTTACCTTTATTAGATTTACTCCAAAAAGGTTAACAAAATATTCATGTCTTGAGGACAACGGCACTGGTATTTTTTAATAAAATAGATTTGGAGTTGAAATTTTGGGGGAGGATGTGGCATATGGCCGTCTATAAACCTCGAACAGAGAGGGATGACTTGTGAGATCTGTAACTCGTTTGATGTTTTGGTTCACGGAAGGAAATGTATTTGCGGGGATTGTGGGCATGAAGAGCTCGTAACAACTGCTGTTTTACGGAGTGTAAGGGAATACCAGCTTCTTTTTCCCAATAGGAAAATTACTACAAATATTATCTATGAATGGTGTAGTGTAATAGATTTAAAAAAGACAGTTAGCAGGGTTTTAGAGAAAAATTTTAAAAAAGTCGGCGTTCATCAATGGACTTATTATGAATGAAAATCGGATGAAGGACTTTTCTTCCGGCTTTCGGCACAGATTTGTCCTTCATCGGCTGGATGAAGGACTTTTCTTTCGGTTTTTCGCATAGATTTGTCCTTCATCGGCTTGATGAAGGACTTTTCCTTCGGTTTTTCGCATAGATTTGTCCTTCATCGGCTGGATGAAGGACTTTTCTTCCGGCTTTCGGCACAGATTTGTCCTTCATCGGCTGGAAGGAGGACTTCTTTTTACCCCTTATAAATTATTAATTAAAATTCATTTTGTAACATACCAAACAATTACTAAAATGATTGCAATAACCAACCATAATAATGCTTGTTTTTTACCTTTTGACATAATAAAAACATCCCTTTCAAATAACATACTGATATAATTAACTGTTCAATTCTTTAGGTTGGAATTCCTTTTTTAATAAAAAAACTAAAAAACAGGTCTTTTTTAACAAGCTGAGTACCATCTTTTTTTTGTTAATATGCTATATGTGAAATTTTGTTTAAGTACCTTTTAGAAGAAAGGAAAGGGAAGAATCCAATGAATATTCGTATTTTAAATGAGTCTGATGCAAAGATGTACCAAGAATTAAGATTGAGAGCATTAAAAGTCAACCCAGAAGCATTTAGCTCAACGTATGAGAGAGAGATTAAATTCACAACAGAGACTGTAGTAGAGCGATTAAGACCCACTAATAATAAATTTGTGCTTGGGGCTTTTGATAATCGCAATTTTTTAATTGGTATTGTGACCTTTGTACGTGAAAGTAACCTTAAAACTGCCCACAAAGGAAATGTGTATGGGATGTTTGTAGCACCAGAAATGCGAGGTCATGGATTAGGAAAGGCACTCTTACTTGAACTAATGAATAGGGCAAAAAATCTTAACGGTTTAGAACAAATAAATTTAACCGTTATATCCGAAAATAAAGCAGCTAAGAAGTTATACAAGTCTTTAGGATTTGAGACCTATGGTGTAGAACGGAATGCTTTAAAATTTAACGGCCAGTATTTTGACGAAGAGTTAATGGTTTTAAATGTCCAAACATGCTAAATAATGTATCTTAAACTAAAAATAAGTTAAAGTTATGGCACATTCGGCTAGAGCTCGTGTGATTTATTTTTTAGTTAATAAACGAATATGTCGTACAATTCCAGTGTTTAACACTTGATTTTCTTTTTCCTTTCCAACCCATTTTCTTTAGTTCTTCAGCAATCAACCTATTAAAAAGCCCATGCCCAACTAAAACAACTGATTTATGTTCCTTTGCATAGTTTACTAATTGTTCAGATGCTTTTTTTGCCCTTTGCTTAGCGTTTGCCCGAGACTCACAGTGTCTTGAATAACCAAAGAACCAAAGACACCTTAAAATAAACGCCCAACAATTTGGGCTCAATTTCACCCTTAATTCTCTTGGGAAGGGGGGCAATTCTGTCTCTCGAAACAAAGCATCAGAAATAACCACTATATTTTGATTCAGGAAATTTGCTGACTCAATCGACCTTTTCAAATCACTCGTAATCACAATATTTGCTGTAGCTATTTTTTCAAGTGTTTCTGTTGGGTAGTGGTTTTCTTGAAAAACGCCACTACTATCATACTTTTCAACCCACTTTTGAAAATCCCTGCAAGTTATTCGATTGTTTTCTAATTGCTTAGATTTTCCATGTCTAATCAATGAAATTTCCATAGTCATCACAACGGGGAAGGAGTGTTAATTTGTTCGTCAAGATGTAATTCTAAAAGTTGACCAGCGTGAACCAAACCTGATCCAAAACCATACATAAGAACTCGGTCTCCATTTTTAACTTTTCTCTCACGGATTCCAAGGTCAAGAGCCAGAGGAATTGTTGCGGCCGAAGTATTTCCAAAGTTGACCAAGCTATAAAGTGTTTTTTCCATCGGGTATTCTAATTTTTCACAAATTGGCTCAATCAACCGCAAGTTAGCACTATGGGGGATAAACCAATCAACACTTTCTAAGCTCGTTTGAGTTTTTGCTAAAATTTGTCTAATACTATCAGGGACATTCCTTACAACCCATCGAAAAACTTCTCTTCCATTTTGAACAAGGTATTGAGTATCGATTAACTCAATCCCATTGACTTTTTTGGCAAGTCCAGGGCGATAAACATGTTGTGCACCTCCTCCATCACTGCCTAAATGAAACCCGATAAAACTGTTTGATTGTTCGTCCCTTTCAACCAATACTGCACCAGCCCCATCGCCAAATAAAATACATGTGCTTCTATCAGTGTAATCGGTAATTTTTGATATTGTATCCGCGCCAATAACAAGTATCTTTTTGTGGAGTCCAGAGGCAACATAAGTATAGGCTGTATGCAATCCGTAAACAAATCCTGCACATGCGGCACTTAGATCTATTGCCCCTGTTTGGGATATATGGAATCGGTCTTGGATAATACTTGCGACAGACGGAAATGGAAAATCTGGTGTACTTGTTGCCACGATAATCATATCTACATCAGCAACTTTTTTATTATATCTATGCATCAAATCATTTACAGCAGCTATACATAAATCACTGGTGAATTCATCTGGACGGGCTATTCTACGTTCATGAATTCCGGTTCTTTGAATAATCCATTCATTATTTGTTTCAACCATTTGCTCAAGTTCGGAGTTTGTTAACCTTTTTTCTGGTACATAGGTTCCAATAGCTGTTATCCTTGCCCCTATCATACACTTCACCCCATTATAATTAGAAGTTAGTATTATTACCTGGTACTAATTATAACATATCTAAATTTTATTTAAAGTCCATTTAACCTATTTGATTAATCTTTTTCAAGATTAAGCTCCAACTTAAACTGAAACTGGCTTGTTAAGGTTTATTTTAAGATAAGGGTTATCAAGCATTAGAACAATGAGCTGGTATCCACCCTTTGATCAGTGCACCACCTTCTGAATAGTTATCTACGACAAGGTCACCCCCGTGTCGTCTAACGACCCTTCTTGAAATAGTCAACCCTAACCCGACCCCTCCGGTTGAACGATTTCGTGATGCTTCACCACGGTATAGTGGATCAAAAACACGATGAATCTCTTCTGAAGAGAAACCTTTCCCCGTATCTTGAACAGTAAAGACCACTCTGTTACCGTCCTTATAGCATTGTATAAAAATTTTACCGGAGTGTGGTGTATGTCTGACAGCATTATCTAATAAGTTATTTATGGCACGCTCTAATAAATATGAATCGCCCATGATCATACAATCGTCCCCAAAATAGTTTGGGATAATAGAGATGCTGTTTTGCTTAGCTAGTGGATTCAGGCTATCAATCGACCTCTGTAATAAAAGCGGAAGATTAACCGTGTCTTTTTTGAGTTCCATCTCCAAATATTCCGTCTTTGTAAATGTAAAAAGATCCTCTACAAGACGGGCCAATTGTGCTGACTTTTCCTTACAAACCGCCAGATACTTTGCTTGTTTATCCGGTGAATCAGCAATTCCTTTTTCCAGACCATCCAAATAACCTCGTAAGGCGAATAATGGTGTCCGTAAATCGTGGGCGACTGCAGCAATGATAAATCGGCGTTCTTCCTCCAATTCCACTTGTTTTTGCATGGATTCTTGGAGACTATCTGTCATTATTTGAATTCCGCCATGAACTTCCGTAATTTCTTTGATCGGGGACTCAGGTAATTGGACGTCCAAATCTCCTTCTGCGACTTGTCGGACTGCCTGGCTCATTTTCTCAAGCGGTTTGAGAATGAACCTTCTCATGACATAACCGATGATAAAAAAAGCTAACAATAATCCCGCAAATGCCACAATCATCTGAACCGCCCTTGAATTCGGCTGAAAAATCATTACTCTTCCAAATATGCGACCATCTTGCATAATTGAAAACTGTTCCGATCGTGTAAATGAGCGGTCCTCCTCAGGGAAGAATCGAAAAAAAATCTCTTGATTTGACTCGGTTAAAATTTCCACACCCATGTCCAAAGCTTGTAACTTTCCTCTTAAATCATCTTGCCATTTGGGGTCAGACCAGTTTTCTGTATTTGTTTCAATGAAGTGGCTCATTTTTTTCAAATCTTCTTTCTGAGCTTCATTCGTATCGAAACTGAGTGATTTTGTTGTTAGAAAGTGGGCCGTTACGTAAAATACCCACGGCAACATCAAGATTAAAAGCAAACTAAGTACAGAAAATGTACGAATGCGAATTGATCTCATTTTATTCTCCTTTAAAACGGTAGCCTATACCCCAGACATTGAATATATATTTTGGTTCGTTTGGATCGGACTCAACTTTCTCGCGTAGGCGGCTAATATGGACGCGGACAGTATGTTTATCGCCAATTCCATCCCAAAATTTTTCAAGTAATTGATCATATGTAAAAACAATTTGCGGATGTTCGGCAAACAGTCGCAATAATTCATATTCTTTGGGTGTAAGTGAGATGTATCTTCCCTCTACAAATACTTCTCTTGTGGATAAATCCAAAGTGAGGCCTCCGTAATCCAAGATCCTCCTGCTAAATCCCTTCTGGGAACCAGAGCGTCGCAATACAGCCTTCACTCGGGCAATAATCTCACCCGGAGATGCGGTTTTAACTATATAATCATCCCCTCCAAGTGCCAGCCCGCGAATTTTATCTACATCATCACTGAGGGCGCTCAAGAAGAGGATTGGAATGTTACTTTCCTCCCGTACCTGCCGACAGAACTCGAAACCATTTTGTTTCGGCATCATAATGTCAAGAATGATGCAATCAATTGTAACCTGCTTAAGTGCGGACAGTGCTTGATCGGCGTCATAAGCAGTTTTTACATAGAAACCGTCATTCTCCAAGAAATCTCTTAATAGTTCGACAATGCTTTTGTCATCATCCACAACCAGAATCGTCTGTATTTCCTTCACAAAATCCTACCTTCCCTTCGATGCTTGTTAAAGAAACGAACCTTCCATCGAAATCTACTTTCAGTATATCACTGTTTCAACAATGACTTCACATCACTTTTTTGTGATGGATTGTGATTGTTTTGTGACCTTTTTGTACCATAATTTGAGACACTTAAAGGTTATTCTTTAATTGTGAAACGATCGGCGAATATTCACTATAAATAAGTGTTTCGCCTCACTTTTATTACTTGAAGGGGGTTATACAAATGGGTTTCGAAACTCACAGTTTCTCATTCTTTCCATTCGGTGCTTTGTTTTGCCTTACACTTTTCTGCTTTATGGCGGTTCGAATCTTTGAAATTCGCCGTCGCTATAAGGATTCCAATTACAAAGACAGGGACATAACCATGATTCTTAAAAATCGGTTAGTCAAGGGAGAACTTGATGAAGCTGAGTATCAAAGGTTGAAAGAGCTTCTTACAAAATAAAGAACGCTTCTTGTGGCACGGAATCAAATTAATTGCCAGAAAGCTTGATTAAAATTTTTAAAAAATGGAGGCAATATGTGTGAATGTTCAAATTGTGTTGTTTGATGGATTTGATTTATTGGATGCAATTGCTCCTTATGAAGTGTTTAATGCAGCTGGAATGTACTCAAAAGAGGACATAATAGTTTAAAGTGGTCTATGAAAGTGAAGAAACCTATAAGACTTTCTTTAAAATTTATCGTTTCTGTAGATGGAAACAGTATGTATGGTGAAGCAAAGGCTGGTATGCTTCCCTCATCAAAATTAATGGGACATCGTATTTCTTAAAAATGGAGTTGTAGTTATGTATTCATTTATTGTATTTGCTCATGTAATAGGTGCTTTATTGCTCGGTAGTTTTCTAGCATTTCCAGTTGCGTTTAAATCTCTATTGTCACGTTCAGGTGATGAATTAAAAATATCTGTTAAAACATTGGTAGGCTTTACCCGCTTTGGCCATTATGCATTAATTTTGTTAATCATTACAGGAGGATGGATGGTAATGGGATATACCGCTTATCCTTCTTGGTTATGGGTGGTGCTATCATTAATCCTGCTTATGCTTATTGGTGCTTTGATAGGTATGATCCAAAATAACTTGAAACGAGTCATTCTTGCAGAGGATCCTGACAATGCGTTACAACGAAATAAGGCCAAACTTAATACACTCGGTTGGTTTACATTTGTGCTTATTTTTACTGTTGTTTTTGTTATGACAAATCGTGGTTTATTTGCCTAAATATAATAGAAAAGGATAACGATAAATGAAAAAGAACATTTGGATCATTTTTTTAATCGTGCCGTTCATGTGGGTTATGCATACATTTTCAAAAAACTTCATGGTTGATCCCACTTTTCAGGATTTTCTTGCTAAAAAAGATAAAGTTCTAACTAACGAATCGTTGTGGATAGTTATGATCAGATTACATATAATTTTTGCTATTATCTCCCTTATCACTGGACCCTTGGGTGTGATTAAGAAATTACGAATTAAATCTATCCAATTTCATCGTTGGAATGGTCGAGTCTATGCGCTGTCTGTTTTGTTAAATTTTATCCCTGGTGTTTACGTTTCTTTTTTTGCAACAGGAGGATGGTTGAGCACCATTGGATTTCTTGTTTTAAATACACTATGGTTTGGTACAACAATTCTAGGATATATCAATATTAGAAGAAAAAACTTGATAAAGCATCGTTCATGGATGTCAAGAAGCTTCTTTCTTACCTTTGCCAATATGTTCATCTACATCATTGTGGCCATTTCACACAATGCCTTGCAATTTTCGTATGCTACTTCTTACACGATAGCTGTATGGTTATGCTGGGTGATCAGTTTATGCATTGCAGAAATCATGATACGAAAAAAAGGATTTATATAATTGGATATTATATTAATGTGGTGTTTGAAGAAATCTGTGATACTAACTTTTCCACACGATAATTCCAATGCCCAACTTAAGAAAAGGATAGAATAAATGTTACCCAATATGAAATCAACGATGCCTATCAACTATACCCAAACTGGCTTTCAAATGTTCCTAAAGAATTAATTGCCTATTTTTAGAATCTGATTAAGGCAATGGAGGAGGGTTCTTTTTAGCCCTCTTTCCACACTATTTTTCGAATCATTTAATCGCAATATGCTGCAAGTTTTGATAAAATACAATGGCTGTTTTTCTTTTTGCTCATATCATGTTCTATCCAGAGGGAATAGAAAATAATATAGCCAATGGAAAGGAGTTGTTCTGATGGTACTGTACAACATTAAAAATCTTTTGGAAATTGATATACAGGTTACAATTTCTAACGAAAAGGAAAAAACTCTTAAAAATGGGGCCAAGGTATTTAGTACTACTTTGAAAAGAACTAGACCTGTTTTTCCTGGTAAATAATAACTATTTATACTTGAATATCTTGTAAACCAATCATTATTTTTGTAAAATTGAGCCAAATAAGGGGGTGCTTATTTGGCTTGGAAAGAGAAATTTAAACAATTTGGCTTACCAGGTTTTATTTTATTTCTTATCATTTCTTTATTTTCCTTTTATTTAATCACCAATGACTCCGAACTAATGAAAGATCTTCATCTAAAAATGTCCAAGTTTATTACGGCTGATTTTTTTAAATACCGGGAACAAGCAAGTCCATTACTACAAGCATTACATTTTGTATTGTTAATTTTGATTTATGGTTTATTCCTTGTGGGTTTCGTTAGTGCTGTTTTAATGGTTAAGAATGTGATTATGAAAACAACTCCTTCGATTATTTCACCCAAGTTTGATGAATACGAATCTTACTTAGAACTTGAAGACAAGTTAGGAGATGTATTAACAGCATTTGATCAACAATCTTCCCTTCGAGCAATTGACGAAAAAGTCACAATCTTTATGATGAGTAGTCATGCAGAAATCAAAAGAATTTTCGATCTCCCCGAAAGCCAAATTGAATTTGTATGGTACTTTCAGGGGAAAAACAATGATATTGAATTAGTTTATTTAAAAACACCAAAAGATATTGAAGGTGCAGCTA
This sequence comes from Bacillus renqingensis, assembly GCF_016464375.1. GTDB lineage: Bacteria > Bacillota > Bacilli > Bacillales > Cytobacillaceae > Neobacillus > Neobacillus renqingensis. The sequence continues at coordinate 77,499 of NZ_JADDIU010000008.1, read as the reverse complement.
AATTAATTAATTCTGCACTAGACATGCCCTATGTTCGGGTTCAAGAGACCGCTGTCAACAGCAGAATGGAATTACGAGAAAGCCCTATTAAACAGTTCATCACCGTTCGAAATTATGGCAATTTAAAATTAGGACTAGCTGTATTTATCCTCAAAGAAAACATAATTACAAAAGAAAACTTGAAGGAATTTATCTACTACACATCGAAAATGATTTTATTAGGAACAAATAACCGATTATTAAGACATTTCAAAAGGAAAAAGAATACAGGAAATTAGGAGACGGCTTTTATGACGAGAACAGTCAAATCAAACACGATTGGTTCCTCCACGATCAAACGAAATGGGGCGATCGTTAAAGGAACAAAAGGCAGCCGAATTGCCCCCTTGAGCAATCTTAAGGGGAATGTGAGCATATCGGCAAATAGAAAAAAACAAAATGCCTAAATGAAAGGGGCTGTCCAAAAAGTCGATTTTCCGACTTTTGGACGCCCCTTTTTCTGTTCAAAAATGTTGATATAACAGCATTCTTGATTTATTTTATAGGATTTGCCTTGTTTGGACAGTCCCTTTTTCATTTAAATAATTCATCATTATAATCCCATTTTTTCGGGGATCAATGAATTAGGAAAGACTTCGGACAAATGTTCCATTACGGTTAGATAAACTAATCCATTTCCTTCAAGTTTTGGGGTGTTTCCTAACGGCACCGTCCTTTTTATTAGTTGAGCATAAAGTTCACACTCTGAAAGATCCCGTTCAAAGCTTGAAGTGGCCAGAACTTTTATCAGAGCCATTGCCCCGGAAACATGAGGTGTTGCCATAGAGGTTCCACTTAATGCAGCATATTGTCCATTTAAATAGGTGGATAATATTTTCTCCCCGGGTGCGACTAAGTCTAATTCATTATTTGAATTTGAAAACCTTGAGGTATTTCTCTCTAAATCAATTGCTCCTACACTTATCACTTCATTATAAGATCCCGGATAAGCAAATTCATCCGTTGAATCATTACCATCCCCTTCATTTCCCGCTGCACAGATTACGGGGATATTGTTATTGACAGCATTTTGAATGGCTTGATGCAGTTCTGGAACATCCACCGGACCTCCAAGCGACATAGAGATGATATCAGCCTTTTGTTCGATTGCATAATTCATCCCATTTATAATCCATTCATATTGGCCAGAACCATTCTGATCAAGCACCTTAATAATAAGCAGTTTGGCTTCAGGAGCAACCCCTACAACACCGTTATTATTTTGAATAGCAGCAATCGTTCCTGCAACATGGGTGCCATGGCCATTGTAATCCTTGAATACATCAGGGTTTCCGTTGTCATCTCCAGTAAAATTTCTTCCGCCGGCAATCTGCTCTTTTAAGTCAGGATGAGTCAAATCACAGCCAGTATCCAATATGGCAACTGTTATACCTTTCCCTCTCGTTTTCTCCCAAATTCTTGGAGCCTGAATCATTTCTACTCCCTCGGGAACTTCATTGGCCTTTTCTACTTGCTCTACTACTTGAAACGGAATCAAATTTACTTTTCGCTCCATTTTATTCCCTCCTGTAGAATTAAGTTGAAGCCAACCCATGATGTTATTAATAGTTTAACAATTCTGATTATTCTTTAATAGGTACTTTAGATGTGTTTGTTTCAGGAGATTTGTACTACATTTATAAAAAAATAGCCTTGTAAACCTGGAGACCGCTGAAAAAGTGAGATTTTATTCTTGTTTATACAAGATATAGATGCAAAAAAAGCAGCGAGACACTATTAATGGTGGTGTCTCGCTGCTATTATGTTTTATTTTGAACTTTTTCAGTGGCTTCGTAAACTTGGAAAGTTTCTATTGGTGTTACTCCGATCGTTGTGTGTATAAATTAAGCTGATTTCACCAGATATAAATACTTTTTCTACTAAATTACGTAATTGTTCAGTAGTATAATGGCAAATATCCTCTGGTTCTATCGAACGATTTTTCCAGAGCCGGCTGCTAAAAAGCTTTCAACTTCTGATTGGCTGAATTGATTACAGTCGCCATGAATGGTATGTTTCAAGGCAGAAGCTGCGGTTGCAAAGTTAATCATCTCCTGGGGTGTATTTTGAACTAAGACTCCATGGAGGACCCCGCCGGAAAAGGCATCGCCGCCCCCTACTCGATCTACGATAGGATTGATTAAATGAACCTGGGATTCATAATAAGTTCGATCTACCCAAAGGATACCTGTCAGTTCATTGGAACTAGCGGAAAATACTTTCCTTTTTGTAGAATATAAAATTGAAATATTGGGGAATCTCTTTTGAATCTCTTGATAATAGTAGATGAGTTCGTTATCATCCCCGGTGTATTCCGAGATTCCCAAAAGATAGACTGCATCCAGTTTTCCTGCCGAACAGTAATCTACGTAAGGCAGGATCTTAGAAATTGTCTCTCCTGCTTCTTTTTGAGTCCATAATTTATTTCGATAATTGATATCAAAGCTGATTTTACAGCCGGCCGCTTTAGCAGCTTTGATCAGTTCAATCGTATTTTTTCTCCAATACGCTGATAATGCAGGTGTAATACCTGAAATATGAAAGATATCCACGTCTCTGAATAGGTCTTCGGTTGCCATTCATTTTCAATCATTTCAGCAAAGCTGGAACCCGCACGATCATAAATCACATTTGCCGCTCTTTCTCCTATCCCCGCTTCCATATAATAAGTTCCTAAGCGGGGACCGCCAGTTAGCAGGAAGTCTGTATGAACACCATAACGATTCAAGTGTTTACGCACTCCTTCGCCTAATGAATTTTCTGGCACTTTGCTGGCAAAGTAGACGTCGTGTCCGTAATTGGCAAGTGAGATCGCCACATTGGCTTCGCCGCCGCCGTAATGAGCATGCAGATTTTCCGTTTGAGCGATACGAATACCAGAATCCGTCGAAAGGCGAAGCATGATTTCACCTAGTGTGACAACTTTCCCCATTCTTAAGCCCCTTTAATTTTATAAAATTTTTCCATATACTGTTTAGAAATCTCCGTAACTTTATCAAAATCCCCTTGAGCTGCAGGTGCTAATAAATTGCCGCCGACACCTACAGTGACAACCCCCGCCTTAAACCAGTCTTCCATGTTATCCAAGCTTACTCCACCAGTCGGCATAATATTCAATTGTGGCATCGGTGCTTTGAAAGCTGATACGATACTTGGACCATACGCACTTCCTGGGAATAATTTAATGATATCCACACCTGCTTTTAGTGCTTCTTTCATTTCAGTAATCGTCATACAGCCTGGAAGATAAGGGATCTGATACAAATTACAAATTTCAGCCGTTTCTTTATCGAAGGATGGACTAACGATATATTCTGCACCAGCCATGATTGCAAAACGGGCGGTCACAGCATCTAAAACGGTCCCAGCCCCAACTACAATTTCAGGTTCATTCTTATACTTTTCAACTAGCTCGCTTATAATTTTATCGGCTTGGGGAACAGTAAAGGTTAACTCAATTCCCTTCATACCGCCCTTTACAACCGCATGACTTGCTTTTATCGCTTCTTCCTTACTTTTTCCGCGGATAACGGCCACTACTCCAGCATTCTTTAAGCGTTGTAAGGTTTCAACTCGTCTCATATAACTCACTACTTTCTTATTTGGAAATTTAATTTCATTATTAGGAAATTTACGTTTTTATTATACACCGTAAAAATAAAATAGCAAACGTTTCTCTATAAAAAAATCGCCGAAACGATTAATGAATCAATGCTTGTTCCAACTCATCTTTCGTTTCGGCGACAGCTCGAATGATTTGATTTTTAAAGTCAGCTGTAAGTCGATATTTCGGTAAGCTTACACTAAAGGCTCCAATAATCTGATCTCCTTTTTTTAAAGAAGCACCAATACAATAAATATCTTTTTCCATCTCTTCGTCATCAAAAGCAATTCCTGTTGATCTAATCTTCTGTAACTCAGCGTCTAATTTTAAGGAATTAGTGATTGTATGCTCGGTGTGAGGCACTAAAGGAGTTGACTCCAGATAGTTTGCATACTCCGTTTCATTAAATTCTGCAAGAACAGCTTTTCCCATTGCTGAGCTATACAAAGGTCTTGTAATACCAACCTTTGATGACATTCTAATTGTCTGGTACTTAGGCTCCAGTTTATTGACATATATAATCTCATTATCCACTAGGACACCTAGATGGATCGTTTCATCAATCGACTTTTGCAGCTTTTCCAAATACGGTAACGTCAATTCTACCAAATCAATTTGATCGAAATATTGATTGGCATAACGAATAATTTTTGATCCTAAGCGATAGTTTTTATTTTTATCCCTGCTAACATAGCCGATTAATAACAGAGTTTCCAGTATCTTTAACGTGGTGGGATTTGTCATCTCAGTCGCTCGAGAAATATCTTGCAATGGTTTATTTGGGTTATCAGCAAGATAATCCATAATCTTTGCAGCTTTTAAAAGTACCGTCCCGTACGGTTTAGATTTCTCCATAAAAAACCCCTTTTCCTATTAGGAAATTATATACTATAGGATAGAAAAATAAAAGGCTTCTAATTAAGAAATGGATATAAGCCATAGATTCTTCTCCAGCCTCATCACCATTGTCTCTTTATAGATTATCTATCACTCGAAGAGTATTCCCCATATTCAGCACCTTAGAATATATTGCTCAATCTAGACTCTTTTCCCATAAAGTTGAATATTTTTCTAAACAACTATATTTACTTTTTTGGTAATTTATTTTTGTATAGTTTAATTCAAAAATAAATCTTCCCCAAAAAATCCCTTTTAAAGTTAAATATAAATACGGTAAGCTCGAAGAAAAAAATTCACAAGTAACTTTTGATTATCTAGGAGACGATTTTAAAGGAAATCAGCTTCAAGTTAAAATAAGATTAAATAAATTAGATACGTTTAAAGGGGGATATAATTATTATACGAAAAAAGGTACAAAAATATATATTCGCCAAAATCCTAATCCTAACCATCCTACAATGTTGTCTTTTCAAAAAGATAATCTTCACTATTATTTGATTTTGTTTTCCCAAGATAAAGATTTAGAAAGAAAGAAAATAATTGAAATAGCTAATTCATTTAATATATAGACATTCGTGGCTTAATACTCGCCTATCCTATATAAAGATTGAATCCATGTCGGGAGAACAAATAAGAAGGACAATTTTTAAGCTGTCCTTCTTATCACTTGGTTTCGCACCTTAATTTAAAAAGGTGATGAAAGCTTCTTTTCTTCGGCAATAATAGCAAAATTCATTTTATCATCTTGCTCTACCAGTTTTCCCATATGATTCTCAATAAAAGTAAAATAACCGTTCGGCCCGTACTCTTTAGTCCAATGTTTAATGGATTTTTCAATCCTTAATAAGCATTTAATCGGGATCACAAAGTAGTTCTTAGTATCAAAAGAGTTGGCATCCTCTACTGCAACCTCATGAACATCCTTATTGGTAAAAGGGTCAAAACTCATAAGAAGTCCATGCAATAAAGCCTGATTTTCCGGAGTAGCGTGACTACTAAAATCGTACTCAACTTGTTTGATATAGCCATCTATGGTAAGCAATGCCATTCGAATAGCGGTTAATGCTTGTCGTCCAGAACGATTAGGGTCTTGACGATGGAGCTTCAACATGTTTCCTTCCATTGCCGAAAGAGGATATGCATAATGCTCTTCCTGTCCTTTAGGTATCGTTCCGAATTCTTTCGCCATTCTAGTTGAAATTCTATCTAGTTTATAAGTGTCTACCATGATTTTGTTCATAAATTTCCCCAACTCCTTCATTTAAACGTTAATATTTTCATCCTTATCCCATGCAGTAAGCCTATTATAATATAACATAATTTTTTCCTTTTCCCCCTAATTACCTTTTTGTACTTACCAAGTTCGTACCAGCCGTTTACTCTGCTTCTTTATGATTTCCTTTTCAAAATAATTATTATATCACCTGGGTCCGTCCCCCCTCCATAAGTAGCAATGGGGCGGACCCTTATTCCGTTTTCTTTATCTTATCCGCCTTTGCTTGAGCATTCCTAGTACAATCGGAATACCAGTTGCGATTATCGCTATCGGTAAAAACCAAATACCAAAACCGCCTCCCCAGCCTAAAGCGATTGATATCGATTCCAATTCAATAAGAGAAAAGAGGATAAGACAGATATTTTTTATTTGGTTCAAAAGTTTTCGGCTATGTAAATAGAATTGTTCAGCATTGGATTCATTCAATCGTTTTGGGTAATTATGTACCTCAGGGAATTTTTCAAGAACCGTCATGAAAATAAGAATTAAAGCCCCAATGAATGGTAAGATAAATAGTTCCCATTTTGAGCCCCAACGGTCCACTTCACCTGCTGCATTGTAATGTCCAGGCACTTCGTCCGGAAGTACACTCCACATAATGATCAAAAGAATGATTGACCCAACGTAACATAAATAGCCTATAATGTCCCAAACCCATTCACTTTTTGACTTGGGAATGTTTAGTTTTGGCCGCCCCCAATCATTTGACAATCTATATTCCCCCCATTTAACTTTTTCAACATTTGACTGTTGCCTTCGCCCATATCCTTTTCTAGCCTACCTGGTGTCCACCATAATTTAACATTGAGATCCCAATACCTCCTGTTCAAAAACACCGCTTAAGTTAATGAAGCGGTGTAAGGATACACTCTTTTTCTGCCGTCGTACTCATTTAACTCTTCTCCACTCTCTTTACCTCTTCGTACGGCTGAACGACGACAAATCCATCCCCTTCAAATCTCATCTGAATCGATTCGCCGCTGCCTCTGCCCAAAAATGTCTTAAAGCTAATATCGGTTTGAAACTCGGGTTCGAGGTTTCCTGACCAGGCGACCGTAGCATTTGGATCCGTAATAACCGGCTGGCCCGGTAAAACCCGTAATGTCAGCGGCTCATAGTGAGTAGTAATCGCAATCATGCCTGTGCCTTCACAACGAACATTGAATAAACCGCCAGCCATCATTCCGGCAATCCGCTTCATTAGTTTAATTTTCCATTGGATCCCTGGTTCAAATGCCAGCAAGTCATTTCCGTTTACAAAGATTGAATCATTTTGCAGATTTAAAATGATAATTTTTTTCCCTTCATCGGCAAGGTAGAGTTTTCCCTGGCCATTTGCCTTCATTAAGGAGGCACCTTCACCGGTAATCGCCTTTTTGAACGCCGTTCCCAGTCCGTGTTCTAAAATGCCTTCACGTTCAAATTTTATTTTTCCATGGTAAGCAACCATCGACCCCGCTTTCGCCCAAACAAGGCCATCCAAGTTTACTTCCAACATCCGGGGTGTCTCTAATTCAAACAAGCCTTCTCCTTTATCCTGCTGCTCCGTTTGTTTAACAAATTCTTCCATTGAGTATCTACCCATCAAGCACACCATCCTTTATATTTGTATTTACGTGGAAGAAACGATAATGTTTCACATTTCGTCCCTGTCTCGCACAAATATCCAGCACTGTTCGTAAATAGGATTAGCACCCTAAAAGAACATAGTCGCATTCAAGTACAACCCCAGTTTTCGATCTTGCTGTTTAAATAGTCTCAGCTAGAGAATTAAGTATTTAGAAAATAGAAAAATCACCTTGAGTTTATGGAACAAGGTGATTTTATTAGATGGCCCGGATGTAGAGTTCCTCCTTGAAGATCCCTGATCCACTGAAGGGACCTTTAACACTACTTAAAAAACACTTTATCAATATTATATTTAGCCTGTAGTTTGTTGATGATGTACGTTTCGTAAATTTCTCTTTCCATTGGATCCTCAACTATCGATACCGCAATTTTAAATACTTCATCTCGGTGCATTTTAATTGGAGAAACGGTATCCTCAAAGTGTTTCTTTAATCTTGGACGCAACTTCCGGGCTTTGCCGACAAATAACAGTTCGTCCTTTGCGTTAAATAGCAAGATGATACCGCCTTTATCACGAGGAATCCGGTGATAATCTGTAAAGCCATATTTACTGCTAATCACCGCTTCTACTTTTTCTCCTAACTGTTTTTGTTTTGTTAATACAACATCCGGATTTGGTATTTCAATTTTAATCATAATCTTCACTTCCTATTCTGAATTCGATTCTTGAGGTTAAACGTTTTATTAACTCTTTTCAAAATACATGACGCAATACGAATTTTCAAGTTTATCCCTCGCATCGTTTTGTTCTGTTTAATCTGCAACTGATAAATCAACTAAAAAGGCAACGTTCACAAGGGTTCGTTGCCTTCACTTCATATATTTAAAATATACTCTATTAACTTCGATTAAACTCTTTAAGAAACCTGGGGTTCTTTCGCCTCATTAGTAGTCGGGGTTTGTTCTTCCTCTGTTTTATTTTCCGTTTCCAGCCTTGAAGAAAGCATTGTAGCAATTACCTCATCGTCATCATGGCTAATTGTAATATTACTATAATTTTCTCTAATGGCCCCAACATTCACTGTATGTCCTAACTCCAAGTTAGAGACATCAACTTCAATCATTTCAGGGATCTCTTTTGGTTTTGCTTTAATATTTAACTCGTGAAGAGATTGCTGCAGAACCCCTCCATGTTCTTCCCCTTTTGGAGTCCCGATTAGCTCGACATGGACCTTTGCATATATCTCAGTCGTCATATTTATATGGAGAAAATCAGCATGAAGAATTTCATGATTCAGCGGGTTCCATTGAAAATCTTCTAGTACAACAGTTTCTGGTTTTCCATTCACCTCTAAAGAGATAATTCCATTTCTTCCATTTTCACGGATGACTTTTAGAAGATCAACATTTCTTACAGCAATTGATTTGCCTTCTTCATGCCTTCCATACACTACTGCCGGGATATTCCCTTCTTTTCTTAATTTAGTTAAAACTGACCTTTTAAATTCTTTGCGTTCCTTTGCCACTAGAGTATTACTCATAGTGTTTCACCTTCCTAATACATAAGAATTTTAGACATAAGTATAAAAATCTTTCTAATATAGGAATGCCTAACGGATAAATTATTTTTTAAACTTAATTATTATATAAAAACTTGCCATTTTTTGCAAATATTTTGCATTATTCATCATCTTACATACCTCAATACCCACCTACATTCTTGTGATTGATTTATTAAGCAAAAGGCCAGTCAGAGTTAAATTAGGCTATTTCCTCTGTAATATATTCCTGAGATTAATGTTAATTATGTTTTTTATTAAGCGTTGGTTGTGGGTTTTCTCCCGTTTTCGTATACAATAAGAATAGAAAAATAAATTAGAAAAGGTGAGAGTATGAGTAAAGTATCCGAGTTTGTATCCAAACATCATCAGCAAAATGTCGAGGAATTAAAAGAATTACTTCGCATTCCAAGCATCAGTTCCTTATCTGAGCATAAAGAGGACATCCAAAAAACAGCTTCGTGGATTGCCGATAAATTGAAAAATATCGGCATGGAACATGTTGAAGTCATCGAGACAAAAGGACATCCGGTTATTTATGCGGACTGGCTTCATCAGGAAAAGGCCCCGACGGTCTTAGTATACGGGCATTATGACGTACAGCCCGTTGACCCTCTTCATTTATGGGAAACCCCTCCGTTTGAACCGGACATCCGCGATGAAAAGATTTTTGCCAGAGGGGCAACAGACGACAAGGGACAAACGTTCTTACATATCAAGGCAGTGGAAACCTTGTTAGCGTTAAATGGAAAATTACCAGTAAACGTAAAATTTTGCATCGAAGGAGAAGAAGAAATCGGAAGTCCAAATCTTCCACAGTTTATATCCGAAAATAAGGAAAAACTAGCCTGTGATGTGGTTGTTATTTCCGATTCTGATATGTGGGACAAAGGAGTCCCGGCCATCACCTATTCGCTAAGAGGTCTGTGTGCACTCGAGGTTTCCCTTAAAACAGCCAATACGGATTTGCACTCAGGCATGTTTGGCGGGGGAGTCCAAAATGCGAATCAATTATTGGTACAGCTGCTTTCTACCCTTCATGATGCAAATGGTAAAGTAAATGTGGCCCATTTTTACGATGATGTCGTGGAACTAACAGCGTTTGAAAAGGAACAAATTAAGGCATTGGGTTTTGATGAAGAAAAACTAAAACAATCGTTAGGGTTAACGGAATTAACGGGCGGGGAAAACAATTATCCTTATCCAGAGAAAATCAGTTCCCGGCCAACATTGGAAATAAACGGCTTATGGGGTGGATTCCAGGGAGAAGGGACAAAAACCGTGATTCCGAACGAGGCGCATGCGAAAATTACCTGCCGTCTTGTCCACAATCAACAGCCTGAAAAGATTCAGGAATCGGTCAAAAAGCATCTGGAAGAACATGCACCAAAAGGATGCACAATAGAAGTAACTCTTCAGGATACGGGTAACCCATTTTTAACGCCGATTGACAGCCCGATGATTCAAAAAGCGGCCGAAGCTTATCAAAACGTGTATGGGCAATCGCCTGTTTATAAAAGAGAAGGCGGCTCGATTCCGATTGTATCGGATTTCAACCAAGCACTAAATGCTCCTGTTGTCTTAATGGGATTCGGTTTACCTGATGAAAATCTTCATGCCCCGAATGAACATTTTAACTTAGAAAACTTTGATAAAGGCATCTTAACGATTTGTTCGTTTTTGGAATTAATCTAAACAATTATCTAAAGCAAGGGACGGCTCTTATTGCCTAATTTGTTTCAAATGAAGGCACAACCGTCCCCTGTCCTTTGTGTAAATGGTAAACATAGCCCTGCCAAGGAAGGCATAGTGACAGGGACTATGATTTACTGCATCCAGTTCGTATGGAATACCCCTTCTTTATCAACCCGTTGGTACGTATGGGCACCAAAGTAGTCGCGCTGGGCTTGAAGGAGGTTTGCCGGTAATGTTTCGGCACGATAGCTGTCATAATAAGCGATGGCACTGGAAAATCCAGGTACCGGAATGCCCCGCTCAATCGCTACAGAAAGAACTTTCCGCAACGACAATTGATAACTCTGAACGATCTCTTTAAAGTATGGATCTAATAATAGATTGGCAAGTTCAGGGTTGCGGTCGTATGCATCTTTAATCTTTTGTAAAAATTGGGCGCGAATAATACAGCCACCGCGGAAAATCATCGCAATATCGCCGTAGCGAAGATTCCAATCATATTCTTCAGAAGCGGCGCGCATTTGGGCGAACCCTTGTGCATACGAACAAATTTTGCTCATATATAGCGCTTTTCGGATTGCTTCCACCAACTCATCTTTATCTCCATCATAAGGTTTTGCGTTCGGACCACCCAATACCTTGCTGGCATGTACACGCTCAGCCTTCATGGCAGACAAGAAGCGAGCAAAAACTGACTCCGTGATGATTGGCAGCGGCACACCTAAATCGAGAGAATTCTGGCTTGTCCATTTTCCAGTTCCCTTTTGGCCGGCAGTATCAAGAATCACATCAACCATTGGTTTACCGGTTTCTTGATCCACTTTTGTAAAAATATCAGCAGTAATCTCAATTAAATAGCTATCTAATTCCCCTTTGTTCCATTCGGAGAAAACTTGGTGAAGTTCTTCCGCATTGAAACCAAGAACATTCTTCAAGATAGAATAGGCTTCACAAATTAATTGCATATCACCATATTCGATTCCGTTATGAACCATTTTCACATAGTGACCGGCACCGTTTGGACCAATATATGTACAGCATGGGTCTCCTTCTACCTTAGCAGAAATCGCTTCTAAGATTGGCCTCACTAGATCGTATGCTTCTTTCTTTCCTCCTGGCATGATTGCAGGACCTTTCAAAGCCCCTTCTTCCCCGCCAGAAACACCTGTACCGATAAAATGGAAGCCTGCTGTTTCAAGCTCTTTGTTCCGTCTAATGGTATCTTGGAAGAACGTATTCCCGCCATCAATCAGGATATCCCCTTCCTCAAGATATGGTTTTAATGATTCAATGGTAGCATCTGTTCCAGCCCCAGCCTTTACCATTAACAAAATTTTACGAGGCTTTTCTAAAGAATTCACAAATTCCTTAACAGTTTGGGCACCGACAAAGTTTTTTCCTACTGCTTCGTTCTTTAAAAATGCTTCTGTTTTATCATAGGAACGATTAAACACTGCAACCGAATAACCTCGGCTTTCAATATTTAAGGCAAGGTTTTTCCCCATTACGGCCAATCCTACAACGCCGATTTGTTGTTTTGACATTTTGCATCCCTTTCCTTTCTATTTATTATCGTGATCTTTTGTTCCATTCTACCCTTCATAATAAAAATCCGGGATTGATGTCCATAGGCTGCATCATTCATGGATGATCTATCTTGATTTACACTTGGACTACTCTCCATGTAATTCTTTTTAGCAACACTACAGTTTTAAATTACCATAAAGTATACTTGTTTTCCAGAATCCGATTCTCAACTGTTTAAAGCTTTAAAGCGGTAATGGGGTTGTTCCTTCATTTAAGTTATTGATGGCCTTATCATTCCCTACCATTTTTTATTCTTTCAGCTTTCGTTTATTTTATTTCTGATAGAAAGTACTTCAATACGGAATTTAATTTGAAAAGCCTTTTTCAACATGTTAAATTTTCTTTTTCGGCAATATCCTTTATAATATCTTCCAGAGTCACGTTATCCAAAACCGTTCAAACAAAATGTCTAAACGGTGTTTTCCTAAATCGGACTATTTTAAAATACATCCCATTTCAATTCTGACTTCTTTCTTTTCCACATCATGGTTTGAATAACTAAGCAGGTTAAAACCGGTTAGTTTGAACCCATGCTTCCCATAAAATTCTATCGCTGAAAAATTAGAGGTCTGGGTTTCTAAGACAATCGCTCTAACTCCTATCTCTCTCGCCGTTTCTTTGCAAATTCGATTAATCCACTGCCAATACCTTTTGTTTGCATTGATGGCTTTACATGTATATCCCATATTCTCAACACATTATTCCACTTTTCATAGTTGAAACTAATGATACCCACCTCATCTTCATGTAATTCCGCAATATAACATTCTAATTGAGATAAACTCTCGTCAAAAAATTCTCCCTCCCAATGTTTATGAAATGGTTCGTCAAAATCTTTAGCGACTAAATCAACCCTCCAACCATTCTCTTTTTTGGTGATGGATATATCATAATATTGATCGGAGTTATATTGATAGATTACTTTTTTGCCGTTGGGATAATCTTTTTTATATACTCTTCTTATATTAATCATTTGAATCCTCTCCATAATCATCTATTATAGTTGAGGCCCGTTTGTGAACAATTTGGGGTAAAGGTTAAACCTCATTAAAACCGCCCACCCGATAAACAGATGAGCGGTTTTTACTACTTCTCCTGCTCCTTTATCATCCGCTCAATCCCAAACAGAATCAGCTTCAAGCCGAACTCAAACGCCTCGTCAGTCCCCATCAGCTCGAACAGCCTGTTCGTGAACATCCTTCGGAACAGTCCTGCTTCCGACTCACTCATAGAATCAAGAAGGCGAATCATTTCCTCACCCGGAAGCTCATCCTGGTCTTTTTGGATAGCGGAGACATTGCGCTCGTGCTGATAATTATCTAGAACAAAGTAGAAGACATAGTTCACAAGCGTAGTAACCACTTGCATTTTCTGCTCTTGCTTAAGTGGCGTTGATTCCACGCAGAGCAGCATACGGTTGATGAACCGGATGATGTCCGGTTCGTGGGGCAGCGTCATCATCATGAGCTGCGTAGAGCAGGGATATCTGCTGAGTACGCTCCGTACTGTCACCGCAAGCTCCATCAGCTGCTCCTTCCAGTCCCCCTCGGAGTGGAACTCTTCCAGAATCATTTTTGATACATGGTTGGCTAGACGCTGGTAGAGATTCTGTTTGCTCTTGAAGTACCAGTACAGAGAGGGAGCCTGAATCCCCAATCTGTCGGCTAATCGTCTCATACTGAATTTTTCGATGCTTTCCTCTCTAAGAAGCTCCCACGAGGTTTCCAAAATTTTATCCTCGGAAATTTGAGGCTGCTGTTTTTTCATCGATATCCATCCTTTTATCTAACAGTGTAAGTCTATGCTTTACAGGTTTATAGATTCATGATATCATCTAACACTGTAAGACACAACCTTACACCGTTAGGCAGAAGGTCAAAATAAAGAAGAAAGTGGGGATCCATCATGGATGCAGAAAACCTTTATTACTTTGAAAAAGCACCGGTCACAAAAGCCGTAGCTCACTTCGCTATACCGATGATGCTAGGTACATCAATGAATGTCATCTATTCGATATTAAATGCCTATTTCCTTGGTACGCTCCACAATACCGCCATGTTAACTGCACTCGCACTAACCTTGCCGTTATTCGCCATTATTATGGCACTAGGCAACTTGATTGGCATGGGCAGCGGTACATTCATCTCCCGTTTACTTGGAGAGAAAAAATATGAGGACGTAAAGCATGTATCATCATTCGCCTTTTACAGCAGCTTAGTTCTTGGTCTTATGGTGATGACCGTGGGTCTTCCGTTGATTGATCCAATCGTTGATGGCCTCGGGGCAACGTCTGAATCCTTTAGGTTCACGAAGGAGTATGTCACGATTATGCTAATGGGTTCACCATTTGTTATATTATTCTTCACGCAGGAGAATATCGTGCGCTCAGAGGGTGCTGCAATCACGTCAATGATCGGTATGATTCTCAGTGTTATCGTCAATATCATTCTCGATGCGTTCGTCATCTTCGTGTTCCATTGGGGAGTCATCGGTGTTGCGTCTGCAACGGTTATTTCCAACATAGTTGCGAGTGTATTCTACGCCTTCCATATGGGATACAAGAGCCAATTCTTAACGATCTCCGTAAAATGGTTCAAGGCTACCAAAGACATTCTGAGCAATGTATTAAAAATTGGTGTTCCCGTGTTTATTATGAGTACCTTTTTGGGGGCCATGTCACTTATCTTTAACCATTTTCTTGTCGAATATGGGGATCAGGCCGTAGCAGCTTACGGAATTTCATCTCGTTTATTACAATTTCCTGAATTTATTCTGATGGGTTTATGCGAGGGAATCGTGCCATTAATTGCCTTTTCTTTTACAGCGAATAAATTACGCATGAAGAATACCATCGGATTTACGATCAAAGCAATTGTAGCGCTGGCCGCAGTGTTCGGCGTCATCGTCTATTTGATTTCCGACCACTTAATTGGTTTGTTTACAAATGATCCGCAATTAATTGAAATGGGCAGCTATATTCTACATGTAACGTTTTTATCCTTGTTCATTACAGGAATGACCTCATTGTTTACCGGGATCTTCCAGTCAACAGCGCAAGGAACTGCCGCGTTTATTATGTCCATTATCCAAGGAATTACTCTGATACCTGTGCTGTTTATCGCCAATCAAATGTTCGGCTTCCACGGAGTGATCTGGTCGCTAGTCGTTGCGGATGCCGTTACATTCCTAGTAGGCGCTGTTATGCTGTTTGTTTTGCGAAACAAATTACAGCCGGAATTGGATAGTTTAGTACAGTAGAAAGCATATAAACCCCTGGCAGGATAAGAGCACTCACCGATCCTGCCTTTTTTATCGTTAGTGTACAGTGTTAAAATCCAAATGTTACTATCTAATAAATATTGATATAGGAAAAAAAAGAGACCCAATCAGATGCGATTCGGTCTATTAATTTTATGTTTCTCCACAATAGAAGCCAGTTCCTTTTACCGTTGATCCCTTTTTTTCTCCGTCAGCGGGCAATAGAGGCCATGCTTCAATAGCTTATCGATTTCGCTACTATTTGGTTTTAAATCTCGTCGAACTGTCCCCCGAATGATATACGCCTGAGACATCCCCTCCTGTTAGTATTTCTTCGTTTTCGTACTAACTTTTATGAAATATTCCTCCCATTTGGGACGAGATGATGTGCCAATAGAGATGTATGTTTTCCCCTAATAAAAAGCAGATATACAAAGGTATCTGCTTGGCAATGGGAATCTAATTGTCCACAACATGTATCCCTTGCATGATTTCTGATAGACAAATAGGCGGTTCCTGAAGAAACAAGGACCGTGACTGTCTCTATCCAATTAACGAATCGTTTCAAGTTATTCCAATTGTGTACTATAGATTCCCGTTTGTTTATTTTGTGGACTTTATGTTATTCATTATTTGGTTTTATTACTGCTTTTCCATCCTTATCTAATAGCGGGAAAATGACTAAACGTTTTTCTTAATTCATCTGTATCCCCATAGTATTCTAGTAACTTTCCATTTAGTAAACGGAAATCATTATGGTATAAGGTATATAATCCTTCATCCGCATCCATTCTGTTCCGTAACCAATAAAGATTAAATCCTCTTAACTATATATTTTATCAGCAATTAAATGGGAACAATACCCCAATACCTAAAGGTTGTCTGCTTGCGCACTATATTTATGTAAAAATCCTTTATAATCAACACTTCTTGAATAATTTTGTACATCCCTATAAAGAAATGTGATACGTTTTTTCAGTACCTATTATAATCATATGACTCGAAACCGTTGATACTTTTAAATTATTTTCTAGTAAGCTTTCCTTTTGATAACTTTAAGCATCTTTCGAGCTATATTTTTGCCTTTGGACTATAAATATCCAAATCAATTTAATTGGTAAATAGCCTAACATTCCCCCGAGTGTGTTCAAAATCAAATCGTCAACATCAAAACTGCCAAATTTAAATATTAATTGAGTAAGCTCAAATAATAGACTTAAACAAGCTGTGGCCATGATAACATTTTTTAAATTTAGAAATCTCTTTGATAATAACGGAACCATGAAACCAAAAGGTGCAAAACCAATAATATTTCCCACTAAATTTTCAATTCGTATATTTGCATTAATGTCTGCAAGAAACAAGTAATAAGCAATTGTTTTAAATGGTATAAAATTATGTTGATTCCAAATAGCACCTTCATAACTAAAAGTAAAATGATTTATTATATCAGGGATTGTAAGATATTTGAATAAAATTAACTTTGATAGAATTATCAGATATAAACCCAATAAAATTATTAAACCTACTTTTGCAAAAACCCTCATACTCGTCAAACTCCAATCTTAAAATTTTCAGGATTCCTTAATCGAATAACCCTCATTTCCCTTTTAACATATAGACGAGTTTAACTTCCATTTGGTTTTTCAATCCCATTTAATTCTGATTGGATCATTACCAAATTTAAAATAGTCTGAAATTTTAAAAGTCAAGCACCCTCATTGATGAGCCACAAATTGGGCACTTGAACATGGACTCGA
Organism: Bacillus renqingensis; assembly: GCF_016464375.1. Lineage (GTDB taxonomy): Bacteria > Bacillota > Bacilli > Bacillales > Cytobacillaceae > Neobacillus > Neobacillus renqingensis. Next base: position 60,252 of record NZ_JADDIU010000008.1, on the reverse strand, counting down.
AATCACTTACATAGTTTGCACTCATGATTCTTTTATTCAAAAATGACACCTCATTCATTCGTTTTGATAAATGAAAAAGGCATAGACAAATAAACCTTCGTCATATTATTTTTAAAAAATGACGAAAGCCTAAAAAATGTCTATACCTATCATTATCTATAACGAATAAATTGAATAATCATGAGAAAAAGGCTCCTTTGCTTTAGAAAAACGGGTCTCCCCCAAAAATATTTTAACAAGCCTTTTCTTCCAACGTAATTAAATCATAGTCTACAATAAAAGTTCCTCCGTACTTCCATATTTTCAAAATCTATGATTAAGTTATTTGCTAGAAAGTGTAAAGATTTTGTGGAAAATACGTGAAAAAGCTTGCAGTTTCCATGAACATCGGCAACTTTGGGAATACTGCGGTTACTGATGCCTTGATCGTACAGTCTCCAGATTACACGATATTTAATCACAAAAAACTCCACCATAAAAAAACACTTGATTTATAATTCTTCCTTTAAATCTTCAAGCCTCTCCTTTATTACTTCAATATCCATTTGATCCTTGGCAATTATTAGACCCTTTTCGTATAGTGATTGCGCCTTTGGATAATCCTTCTTTTGTTTGAAGATGAACAGATCCCCCCATCCGATATATCCCCAAGGGTTATCCGGAAAATCTTGTACTAACTTCTCAAACTCGGACTCAGCTTTCCCGTATTGATCTAACTCAGCATAAGATTCCGCAATGGCACGCCGCATATTATGAGTGATTAGCTCACTTTCTCCTGGAAAATAATTACAAAACTCATGACAATAATGAATTCTTTTTTCAAAATAAGCAGGATCGTCCAAGCCCGCATTATGAAGTTCAGCTTCTAAATCCTGGCAAAAGTTCCTTATAAAAAAGCTTCTATTATAATGCTTGTCCAAATAATCGAGGTCTTGGAATGTAGGTTCAATCCTATCCTTTATTGCCTCCCAGACCTTCAACCATGTGTCACAAGCTGAGATAGAATCATTTTCAGCTAAATACTCATAACCCCTATCAATCAAGTCACTCATTTGTTCCATGGATAGTTTATTTGATGGAGCCAATCTTTCCCATAAAATTCGGGCCGCCAGCCAAGGGAAATTATCATCTCTACCTTTTACTGAAACAGAATATTGATTGAACCAGTTTTCTGAAAGTTCTTCAGCGGAGTAGAACTTTTCGATATCTTTTAAAAATATTTCTTGTCTAAATGGAATGCCTATTTCACTTAACTTTTGAATGATTTCATCGGTATTCATTACGTTTACTTCTTCATAAGCAAGGATAGGATTGAAAGGATTCCGTACAATTTGTTTCGGCATGGATTGTTCATCTTTAGCCATACAGCATTTTTTATATTTTTTACCACTTCCGCAAGGACATAAATCGTTTCTTCCAATTTTAAGCATACCTTTTCTCCCTTTCATCTATTACTGTTACAAATTTACCTTTTTTAAAACACAAAATTTTGTGAGCAACCACTATCATAATCACAAGATGAAACTTTAATTTTACTTAGAAAGTAATTATTTCCTTGCTTTTATCCTTTAAACATCATTAATTTGGTATTTCTTCATTAAAGCCTTAGCCTCTTTGATACCTGCTTCCGTTAAATAAACAGATTTAGACCTAATACTTCCACGAATAAAATCCTCGTCCGAAAGTTCATTTAAGACATCGAACGGATATCCCTTCCAGCTTCTTCTCATTTCTATAGGCAGTTCATCCTCTTTCCAAGATGTTAAATATAACAATAACAGAGTAAGTTCCTTAAGCTTCTCCTCCATTTCCAGCCATCCCTTTTCTATATAAGTGTTACTCTTAGCTTATTAGAAATATGAGTAATTTACAATGCTGTAGGAATAAGCACCTGAATATTTTCAAGTTGAGAAATAAAACCTAGTGTTTCTTCTGATTTAAATCCTTGAACTTCTAAATTCAATAAGTTTTTTTCTAACAGCAGGGGCCTAAATCACATACGGCTTTCCATTACCTGGAATCCCTTTTCGAAAGTGACTTTAAAAGGTCTGAGGGGGTGATTTCAAGTCCGTTCTTGTATTGTTCTGCACTTTCTTTAAACCGACTTTCAAGCTGTGGATTTCATTCAATATCTAAATTGAAATTCCACTTTATAGTTCCGATTCCTTTCATCCCTTCAACAGGCTCCATTTTCATTGCCATTCTTGAGGGAATCCATCCTCCAATAATTCCAACAAGAATTGGGCTAAGACAGGTAATAAGCGGTAACCCTATTTCACTAAATGAAATAAGTCCGTACATAAAATATATGATTACCAGTGAAATGAGACCACCAAAAAGTCCCCCCAACAATCCAATAACTGCCCCTTCCAGCAACACCATATATCGTACATGTTTATTTTTCCAACCTAATGCTTTTAATAAAGAAATTTCATGACTACGTTCCTTCATATTTTGCCATAAAATTTCCGCTGTCGTTAAAATGGCAATCATTACTGAAATGGCAACTGCAGCATAATGCGGTGTACCAACTTCCATGGATACGTATTGTCCTAACCAGGAAGTATACAACACCCCATTTAAACGAAAAGATACGTATAGGAATAGAATTAACAATGATGTTGGCAATGCTATGGCAATAATTGAAACTATATTTCGATTAAGCCTGCCGATCACTGAAACATTCATGAAGCAAATGCCTGTCCGGATCATATCCACATGTTAGTTAGTATCCCACCTAAATTAAGTGTATCTCAATTCATGGGTTACCTAAAAGGGAAAAGCAGTCTGATGATATTTGATCGACATGCAAATTTGAAATATCGATATGGAAATCGGAAATCCTGGTGTCGAGGTTTTTACGTCGATACAGTTGGCAGAAACAAGAAACAAATACAAGAATATATTAGAAATCAGCTAAGAGAAGACTATATGGCAGATCAGTTAACATTATTCGAAGAATTTGACCCATTTACGGGGGAGAAAAATCGGAAAAATAAAGAAATTCTTTAGAATTGGTGTGTGAATGTGGTGCAGAAGGGAAACCCTTTCAGTGGGCCTTTTAGGCCGAGGCCGGTAAGAGAGGCTTTCAGCCGCAGAGCAAACCACCAGTTCACACTGGTGGTTTTGATTTTTCTACACTTTTCCGTTTTCTACTTTTCAACTCTTGACATCAACACTACTGTCTCCACGTGGCTTGGATGGTGATGGCAGATAAATATTGATGTAGTGGTGTTTACCTTAACCTAATTTTTTCGCACTTCCATATTTTCAAAGTCGATGATTAATTTATTTGCAAGAAAAAAGTCACTGCCGATGATGCAGTCAAATCCATGCATTTCTCTAACATCGCCGAGCTGTATAGTGAAATTATTAAGTTGAAACTCGTCAATATTCATACCGTATACTTTTTGCTCAATGCAAATTTCAGTACCGCCAATTCCATACATCTTTCGTGTAATGGCATTTTCTAAATCGAGCATCAATCCGACTTCTTCACATAAATCTGTATCTAAAATGGTTGAAGAGCAGCCGGTATCAAGCAATACGTTATTGAATATCTTTTTGTTCCCATTGTATTCAATCTCAACAGATACTAGAGGTAAGTGGTCATCCATTTGAAATCTCATACTCTTCTTCGTACTCCTATATATGGCTGCTCAATTACCTTTATTTCTTCGTTATTCGTGTGAAAAATATATAATTCACGATTTTGATTTTCCCCATGTAGTTTTTTATACACTTTCCATGCTGCATTGCCGTTCTCAAAGTCACCAATTACTGACATTTGTTTGATGATTCTTTCTTTTCCTCTCGATTCGGATTTTAACGCTTCAACTAAGACACACCGTTCTGGAAAATGTTCGCGTACCTCAGACCATTTCATACATATGCGCCTCCGGTTCATTCTTAATTTTATTTTGATTATATCATTTTTTGATATTAAGAAACCTAATGGCTTATTTAAAAATGCTAGCGATATATTTGTATATTGGTTGTGGGGGAAATGAATGTATTTAAATCAATACAAAAGAAGGAATGTTGAGGAAATTTTATGCTTTCAGCAGCAATCTTGTTTGAGAAATTCAGTAAGCCCAGTTTTTCAGAAAAACAGAAAGCTATCAATGATGCTTTCTGTTTTTACGATAATATTTTACTTATTTCAGAAGAAACTGCCAAAACATCTTCAATTTTTACTATCATGCTCTCAGCAGTCGAATCATCTTTCGAATTCGGTGAAATGTCTTTAAATCCTTTTGTGGCAATCCCAATAACCTCATTTTGCAAATTAATAACCGGCCCACCACTATTACCTGTTACAATCCGGGAACTAATTGTAACCCGTTCTTGCTTAACTCCAGCGGTTATCGTACCCACGCTAGCTTGTATTTGGCCTATCATTTACATGAATCTTTGCATGAAACTCGCAATACTTATCATCGGTCAACAAAGGGCAGCCGTTATGTTTGCAGGGCTTCTTTGGTTTCTTTGGCATTGTTCTCAACTCCATACTCAATTAAAAAAGCCCCGACAGATTATCCTCCAAGGGCTGTATCTATGCTATTTCTACACCTTACACTCTATCACAGGGATTGGGTGGCTTAACATGGCTTTTCATGGTGTGTTTTTTTAAATTCACACAATTTAATCTAAAAAGACCCTCCGCAAAAGCAGAGAGCCTTCCAAAAATTATTCGTGTTTGGTTGTTTACATATTTTTATTTAAATCGTACCATGATTGTATGCAAATTTGGAATGCAATTTAGCTCCATACGCTTAGTACATCACGACTTGTAATTCCTCTTTATCGTTTAGCACTTCCTGAATATCAACGAATTGGTTCACTTCGCCAGCAATAGAAATACTAACTTTACGATGCGGGACTGCCTGTGGGTGAATAGCCCATACCTTTGCCTGATAGTTGCATTTTTTCTCAATAATTTCAAACATCCAACCACTGTAGAAGGCGGGAATAAAACCTAACTTCTCACCATTCACAGACATCACAACGACTGCTTTATGGTCATGATCATTTTCGGGTTCTAATGAAAACTCGACACTATCACCCACCTGGAGCTGGTCAATCACCTGATCACCATTATAATAGCGCCACCCTGCAACAAAGAAATCCAAGTCAAAGTAGTTATTCTCAACCAATATTGGTGAAACAAACTCATAGGAATCTGTCGCTAAAATACCGCCTGTCGCCCGTAAAATATCCATTTCCGAACACTCTGATGAAAGTCCCAATTCCCGAAGTACAGATGGATAATCGGGTCTTCGGGGATCCGGTAAACGTCGTGCAAACGGTCCAAATAGAGTACGGGAAGTATATGTCTTATTCGTATTCGGGAATGCTAAGTGAGGTCGATATCCATTGTCCATGGCTTCCGCCAACTTCCGTCTATACCCTGTCGTTTCGTATAAAAATGTATATACTCCATCTTCATGAAGCAACCTACCTACATGGTAACGCTGTCTTGTCTCGACGTTTTGCCAAATCAGCCATAGTTCAAACGGTCTCTTTCTCATGCTTTCACACTCCCTTCATACCAATTTAGGATCCAATCTTTCCGGTAAAGCAAAAGGCGGATAACCCATTCTTTATCTAAATCGCTCATTATATCTTTCGGAATATCATTCACTATGGATAGTAGTATTCCCTTATTTAGCTGTTCTAACCTTGTCACAGCTAGCTCTAGTTCCCTAGGCAAATGAAAGTGAAGAAAAGATAATAATTCTAAATGCTTTGGTCTCTTTCTATCAGGTAAACCAATGCTTGGCTTTCCTCGGTTGCAAAAGCCCGCCAACATCTTGTCGTCAGTAAGCATCCTTTTACTGTCCAGTAAGTACAAACAAATAATCCAGTTTCGAAAATATATTTAAGGCGCAATCTATTGATCAACCAAGAAATGATTCAATCATTTCTGAACCACCAATGATTTATCTTATAATTTAGAAGAACTAGGGCTTTCGCTAACTGAATTCTTAAAATGGCAAACCCTCATCATCTAAAGGATGAATGACTGTACTTTTATCCAAAATAATATTTTCATCATCTTCTTCCATTTCTCCCCGAGTCAAACCAAAAGGGACTCCATTTTCAGTATATCCTGCTATAAAATAAAAAGTTTCATCCCCAAAATCCTCTTTCATTTTTGCGTTTTCAAGCTTTCTTTTTTCCTTCTGTATCTGTTTAGCCTTACGAGATCGCTTGACCTCTTCTATATAGGACTGTTTAAATTGATAACCCAGCATTTCCAATTCCGTAATGGCACATAATAGATCCACACCAAACCACTTACTATACCCCTTCGCAAGATTTTTTCCATTGTATTGTTCAGCCCACTTCTTGGCGTTTTGAAGACGGCCAGCTCGAGAATATCGCTTCCTTCTTGGGGTGTTATTTTTGTTATTTTTCTTATTTGCCATGATATTGCCTCACTTTTACCATGAAATAAAAATTAGTACCCTATCTTTCTTGTTTCAATTAACAATAATGTATTGCTAACCTGATTCAGTTAATTTTTTGCCATTCCAATAAACCACAGGGCATAGACAAGCTGTATAACCATAAATAAAGAATCAAATCCAGGGTCTAGACCCCCCCGTCGCGTTAAAGCTTTAGCGAGCCGGGGTTCTTAGTTTCAGGGCCACCCGTGGTGCAAAAAAGCTTTTGCTTTTCTTCACTAATCGAATTCATAATACCACACCCGCTTACTTAAATATTTTATCTTTCCCGCCTCTTCAGCCTTTTTCCATCGTCTAATACATAACTCGTCCAGTATCTTAGCCTCATCCTTATCCTGAGGTCTTGTTCTTAGTATTCTATTAGGGGATTTAGACCTTAAAATGGTTCGTTCAACATCACTTTTCTTCTCAAAAATTTGTTTATTTAACTCGGAGAAATCCATTTTTCTCATGGTAAATCCCCCTTTCAGGTTAATCTTATTTCAAGTATAACACGTTATTTAGGACAATTTTATCCAAGTATTTACATTTTTTAAAAATAAGCTTTAAACTTTATTTGTTGCTATCGCTATTAATAGGTTATAATATAATTAGTAAATTCATAAATTAAAAAAGACCAAACATGCTGCTACATGTTCGGTCCAGCAATAGACGGTTCCCTTTTAGGGGATCGGCTTTTGGGGCAAAATAATCCACCCGGTTGCCTAAATCAAGGGTGGATTATTTTTTTCGGTTAAATGACAGGATGGTTACGATTAAACTAGCAAATCCAACCGCAAACATTAATAATTCAAAAACTGTCATCCAGCATCACCCCCTTTCTGTTTGGGAGTGAGCCGACCACCCTTGAGAAATCCTATTCTATTGCAATAATATTATACCATTTACCCCACTTTAAGAACGTATGCTCCGTAAATATGCATAATAATTTTTTCGCAATTTACGTCTAATCTCTGATAAAAAAACCCAACGATTGCCACAACTGCTTTATCAATATTCATTTTGCTTAATCCAGGGACCCATTAATATTGCATTAAGATAGGATGGGGCTCTAAGGTGTTGAATGACAGTAACCTTTTGCAAAGGTATGTATTCTAAAGCCCTTTCAAACTGACTTTTTGGCACAATCTGATTGGTTGTCGTTAACTTGATTGAATTTCCAAATACATCGTATGAAAATGGCTTGCCTGTTTTTTGAGTAAAAGTTTCTCCTTCATCAGCTTGCAGATATCGAGGAGGAATCCATAGTGCTGATTGCTCCTATGGATTCTGACCTCGCTAAAACATGTGTGAAATACTATTAAAGTCAGAAGCTGATGTAACTATTTCAAAATTTAAAAAAGGCCGAACATGCAGAAACGTGTCCGGCCTAGCAGTAGAATGACCCTCTAAGAGAGCAACTTAGAGGCAATATATTCAATTACAGATACTGTCAGAATCAAGCTAGTCTTCCTGACAGTCCCAACATCTATTCTTTTTCCACTAGTTTCAATAATTCTTCTTTACTCAGGCCGGTCACTGCCTTTATCCCTGGAGATGCTTGAATTTTATTAATAATTATCAATAATCGAATTAAGCGTTCCACAAATTATGCCTCCATTTTACCAACTCATTACCTAAACTTGAATTTATTGTAACACAAGTTTATGACAACGTATTGTCACGGAACGTTTGTTTCTTGTTAAAAATAAAAAAATCAGTTACCTTTTTCTAAGTTAACCGACTGGATTAATGCCTAAGTATTAATTTAAAAATATTATTTTTTGTTGTATAAGCTCTATACCTTTTACATGTGTACCCCCTTATATTCCCCAAACCATTATTCACACCCAGCAAACCCCCATTTTGTTACAAACCCACTCCGACTCCATATGTTCATATGGCCGCGTCTGGCCAAATTCTCATCGTCTTTGTATAGTTTCAGATATTTATAGGGTGGATTCATAATATAGCCTACGCGTGCCAAATCCTCTTGTAACAGCGTTTCCTGAACCGATTTCCCGTCGACATAGACATAGGCTAGCAACCTCCCATAGCCATCTCTCGTACTTCCCTGTTCCAGTTCCAATGTGAGTGAGCCGTTTCTAACCAACTCGTTATTCCGTAAGAACGCTTCCTTGGCATAGGGCTGGACACACACCCCCGACTTTTTCGATTCCGGCGTGTCGACTAACAAATAGCGAACCGTTTCGATTTTACCGATAAATTTCACCTTGATGGTATCGCCATCGATTGTTTCCACAAGGGTGACTGGAATCTGACCTTTTGGCATGGATACCACATTTGGTTGATCGTCATCCTGTAGGTTGTCGCTCGAATTATTCGGTTCCGGTACTGGAAGCTCCACCATAAACAAGGCGGCTGCTGTCAGGAGGGCCGTGCCGGCTGCTTGTTTTCGCATAACTTGGCCCCCTTGACTTCATTCTTTCGTATTTCGTTACATACAATCACTTCCATCTCGGTCATGACATTCCTTGCTCTTCCTTACAAAAAGAATCATAAAGGCTGCGTATTTTCGGATTCACAATTGATGCTGAAACATATGGAATCAGCGAGTGATCCTTAATCTTTCTAAACTCAGGTATCCTGTCCCGTTTCCTTCCTTCTAGCAGCGACCATTTGCCCCAGTCCTTTATGGCAATCTCGCCTGTTTCAGGATTGAACCGGATCAGCTTGTACTCCAAGGCGAATCGGTCGATTAATGCTTGAACACTTTCCCTCGAAACACCCAGTTCAAAAGCCATTAGTTTTCTTGCAATCTGATAGATTCCGATACCAGTCGTATGACGATTCGTTAGTAGATAAAGATAAAAAGTCCTGTCCTCTATACTCATCTGTTTTGAAAAAAACGGATCATCCCAAATTTCAATATTAATCCCTCTACGATTTCCCATCTTTCACACTTCCTCTTCATTATTTTTTTAAAGCTCCCGGCCGCCTTGGCGCGCTCCTACTTATGCATTTAGGTTAACGAACGCCCCATATTGCTTGTTAAAGCCAAGCTCAATGGTCCCGGTCGGTCCATTGCGGTGTTTTGCCAGGATGATTTCCATCCTGTTTTTCTTTGGCGAATCGCTTGTATAATAGTCGTCGCGATATAGAAACGCAATTAGGTCGGCATCCTGTTCAATTTGCCCGCTTTCGCGAAGGTCCGAGAGAATCGGGTGTTTGTCATGTCTCGTTTCGACTCCGCGGCTTAGCTGCGATAGGGCGATGACGGTGACGTTCAGTTCCCTCGCCATGTTCTTGAGCGCCCGGCTGATTTCGCTGATTTCTGCCTGGCGATTTTGGTAGGTTTTTCGATCGCTCTCGAGCAACTGCAAATAGTCAATCACCACGAGCAGCCGTCTTTGCTCGCCATAGGCTCTGCGCGCTTTGCGAACCTTCGACCTGATATAGGCAACATCCATTCCAGCCCGGTCAAAGATATGCAGCTTTAGGAGTGACAGCTTGCCGATTCCATTGGCGAATTGTTCCCAATCCTCGTTTTGGAACGACTGTTGGGGATTCCGCATTTTGAGGCTGTCGATTCGCCCTGTACACCCGGTCATTCGTTTGATCAGCTGCTTTTTGGACATTTCCAGTGAAAAAATCAGGCTCACATCCTCTTCTGCCGCTTGAAGTGCCAAACTTAGCGCAAATGCCGTCTTCCCCATACTTGGACGTGCCCCGATAATTACTAAATCGGAGGCTTGAAATCCTCCTGTCAGCTTGTCCAAATCATGAAAGCCGGAGGGGATTCCCAGCATTTCGCCCTGGTCCTGCTCGCACTCTACAAATAAGTCCACCAATGATGAGGTAATCTCGCCCGTGTCATCGTCCGTCTGATCTTCTTCAATACTCATCAACTCTTGGATTCCGTCCCTCACTGTTTTATCCGTATCCTCACTGGCTGCCTGGTACATTATTTTTTCGCCAGCTGCGATCAGCTTTCGTTTTTTGTCGTACTCTATGACCAGTTTTTCATAGGTGTGAAAATTGGCTATACTTGGCACGCTTCCTGTCAATTGGGAGATGTAGCTCATGCCGCCTGCGTTCTGAATTCGTTCAATCCCGATTTCATCGATGATGGTAACCAAATCTACAGGCTTTTCTTTTTCAACTAGGCTGCGAATGCCGGTATAGAGGAGTCTAAGCTCCGGAATGTATAGCTGCTCCGGGCGAATATTACACTCTTTTACTAACTCACCGTCGAGGAAAAAGGACCCGACAAAGGCTTCTTCCGCTTCTTGATTATAAGGTTCAAATGGTCTCATCCTGCTGCTCCCTTTCTATGCCTAATACTTTTCTTATATTAGCCAGTTCCTTTTGCACTACTTCGCTGTTTGCCGGCACATAATGACGGGTGAGGATGACCTTTGTCTCATCGGGGTCCGGAACAACCCCTGAAACATTGGACTTTATGTAAAGCTCGGACACTTTGGGTGGAAAAGGCGATTGCCGTACATGCTTTAACAGATTTTCCTCCATGTCGACAAACGTAAGGTCTTTCACCGCATCGTGCCAAAGGTTCACTTTCTCTTGATCAAAACTAAACTGTTCATAAAATACCGATATCATTTTCAAAAGGGTGAACGTTTCCCGCTTATTCATCTAAATCAAAATCCTCCTCGTTTAGCTTTTTTTTCCATGACTTTTGGTTGCGATAGGCCTCAAATTTCGAGCCAAATAATGTTTCCGGCCGGAGATATTTGCACATGACCGGGTCCTCCAGCCATTCCGCCGCTTTTAAATCAATCACCGCTTTGAAATCCTCCAGGGTAAATCCTTCTCTTGACCTTGCACGAATCAGTTCCTTTGTTTTCGGACTGCTTGGCTTGTAGGCTGCATTTGTTTTTTCATTCAGGTAATGGATGACTTCAGTAACCGGTATTTTTTCTGCTGCTGGTGTTGGTGTTGCTTGCTGTGGCACCGATTTTTCTACGTTTTCATCCAACAACTCAAATAAGTCGACTTGCGTGTGGTTTGGTGCTGTTCCTGTTGCGGTGGTTTCATGGTCGGCCAGTTGAGTTTCCTCAGAAGGGTTGGTTGGCTCGCCTTCTGTCAGTTCCTCCAGCCTTTGGTAATCGATGGTATACCACTTGGTCTTATCCATTTTCGAGCGATTCCAGTTGCCGGACAGCAGGAATCCTTGTTTTTCCAGCGAGTGAATCGTCCGTTTAATCGTGCTTTCAGACCAGAACGGAAGCTGTTCCTGCCAATCCTTATACGTGTTAAATATCCATTTCCGCCCTTCGATGACATGTCTGCTTGTCTGGACCCAATAATGGATTTGCTGCAAGATGACGGCTTCGTTCAAGCCGATTTTTACTGCCAGTGATGGGATGATCATCACCGGATTTTCGTTGATCAATAATTTGCTCACCCCAATACCTCCTCTTGTTAATCGCCAATGGACTGGACTGGTTCGTGCGGCTTGAACGGCAGACCGATGCATCGGCTCATCCGCTTCACCTTCTATATATCGATTAGGACATAAAAAGGACAGGGTGGTTTTAAAAATTTTTTTGTGAGTTTTATTTTTATTTGCGGATAGGATGTTTTTACTTGCGGATAAACGGTTTTTATTTGCGGATAGTACTTTCTTACTTGCGGATAAGCGGTTTTTATTTACGGATACTGCGTTTTTACTTGCGCTTAAGAGGTTTTTATTTGCTGTTTTGTATTTGCGGGATAACAATATATATTTTACTCTGTTGTAATCTATGTGTTACTCTCTGGTAATGCTTGGTTCGGGATTGTTTCATCCATGAATCAGTCTGGATAGGTATACGGGTCATCCTGAAACGCACATGGCTCAATCTGCATTTTACATCTGTTCCATTTGGGTCGTGAGCAGGTCAAGATGAAGTTTGGATTCTTCCACAGTGACGGTCACCGTTCGCGATGCCTGTGTGGGTTTCTTTCCGCTCGGTATTAAGTTATAAAAAAACATAAAAAAAGACCGAACATGCTAATACATGTCCGATCAAGCAGTAAACGGTTCCCTCTATGGGTGCTGCTGAGAAGAGAAATAATATTAAATATCATCCAGATGAATCCCAGCAGATGCCTAAAATAAAACTTATGGGGGTATGATCATGTCGAAGAAATGACGCCATGGCACCCGTGGCACTTTTAATCTACCTTCAAAAACCAATTGAAAATTTGCCCAATACATTAAGTCACAAAGCTTGACCAGTGGAAGATCTTTTTCTTTCCTTCAGTACCATTTGTATTGTAATCTGCTTCGCTATATTTTGGATATAATACTTTTACTATTCCACGTGGTCTTGGCAATTTCCGCTTTTTTTTGTACCTTTACTTATATAGGGTTTGGCACTCTTTGCTTTGTTTACACTAGCTTGCCATCGATTCCATCCTTTCTTGTCAGTTCCTCTCCCTGTTCCGCTTTTCCCCTTAGCTTTACTCATATATTCACCCCATTATGATTCTACTTTGATTTACCTACCTGGTTATTTTTATCCATTAGGTTGAAGAAAATTAGGAATCCTACAAATTATATGGTAGAATGTGTTTACCATTTGAATTACTGTTTTCATGTTCCCTACCCACAAGTGAGTGGGGTTTTTTGTTTTTAAAAAAATAAAAGACAGACTCTAAAAAAAGAGCCTGTCCATATTTGTCATTGTTATTAAGCCTTACGAACGTTAGCAGCTTGTGCTCCACGTTGACCTTGCTCAACATCAAAAGTCACTTCTTGACCTTCTTCTAATGATTTGTACCCTTCGCCTTGGATAGCTGAGAAATGAACGAATACGTCTTCTCCACCTTCACGTTCGATGAATCCGAAGCCTTTTTCGCCATTAAACCATTTTACTTTACCTTTTTCCATGTTTGTTGCCTCCTAGTGTGTTAGTACACACAATGTGTTACTATCCTTGCTCTCAGTGATCATCAAGACGAAAGTTTTACTTATACTATCCTTTACACCGAACAAAAATAATTCATCTTATAATAGCATTTTTTGAAATTGTTTGCAAGGAATCCTAATTTTTTAACTAAAGTACATTTTGATAACCGGAATTTGGCTTGCATCTCACCGAATCTGATTCGTTCAGCAAGCCCTAACCTAGTTTTTTCTTACTTCCATATTTCCAAAGTCAATGATTAATTTATTCACAATAAAAAAATCACTACCGATGATCCCGTCAAATCCATGCATTTCTCTAACATCGCTTAGCTGTAAAATGAAATTATTAAGTTGGAACTCATCAATATTCATACCGATAACTTTTTGCTCAATACAAATTTCCGTACCGCCTATTCCGTACATCTTTCGTGTAATGGCATTTTCTAAATCGAGCAACAACCCAATTTCTTCGCATAGGTCCGTATCTAAAATGGTTGAAGAGCAGCCAGTATCAAGTAACACGTTATTGAATGTCTTTTTGTTTCCATTGTATTCAATCTGAACAGCAACTAGAGGCAAATGGTCATCCATCACAAATTTCATACTCTTCTGCGCACTCCTATATATGGCTGCTCAATTACCTTTATTTCCTTATTGTTTGTATGAAAGATATATAATTCACGATTTTGATTTTCCGCATGCAATTTTTTATATACTTTCCATGCAGTATTGCCGTTCTCATAATCGTCAATTACTGACATTTCTTCGATGATTCTCTCTTTTCCTCTTGTCTCTGATTTTAATGCTTCTACTAAGACACAACGTTCTGGAAAATGCTCTCGTACTTCAGACCACTTCATTTACTTACACCCCCGGTTCAACAATAATTTTCTTTTATTATATCACTTTCCCCACTGCATTTCTTTTTCCATCTCCCTAACCCGTTTCACTTTAAACACTTTACTTTTTGGTCAAGGAGGTGGAAACCATAAAGAAAGATAAAATGACTGCACTTCGCATGAAAATACGGGGTGAAATCCAAGATAAAGAATACAGATTGCTCATTGAGGATAATGGTATACAACTCGCTAAACTAAAGAGGATTAGTTAAAATTAGAAAAGGGATTGCTTCAACAAAAACAAACGATAGATTTTACAAAACTAATCCAACAAATTGAACGGTTTGTTCAAAATCCTGTTCTTGACGAAGAAATGCATCACAAACTAATAGAAAGAATTGAAATAAAAGAAGATGGGAGTCCGAGAATCCACTACCGATTCTCGGACCCTTATATATCTTCTATTTTTTTACGAGCAACACACAGCACTCCACGTGCGTCGTATGCGGAAACATATCCACCGGCTGTACTTCTACCGTCTTATACCCTCCATCTTCCAATATCCGTAAGTCCCGTGCCAATGTAGCCGGATTACAAGACACATAGACAACCTTTTTCGGCTTCATCTCAATAATTGTTCGCAGCAGTGCTTCATCACAACCCTTGCGCGGCGGGTCGACGACCAACACATCGGCTGCATTGCCTTCCTTATACCACTTTGGGATCACAACCTCTGCTTCGCCGGCAGCAAATTCCACATTCGTCATTCCATTCAACTCAGCATTACGCCGCGCATCTTCTATTGCTTCAGGTACAACTTCCACACCGAAAACCTTCTTAGCCTTTTGTGCTAAAAATAATGAAATGGTACCAATGCCGCAATAGGCATCGATTACACTTTCTTCACCGCTTAAATTGGCATATTCCAGTGCTTTGTCATAAAGCACCTTTGTCTGGACAGGATTCACTTGGTAAAATGACAAAGCGGAAATGGCAAATTTTACATCGCCAATATAGTCATAGATGACTTCACTGCCCCAAAGAACCGTTGTTTTTTCTCCAAGAATGACATTGGTCCGCTTCGAATTGACATTATGAACAATCGACTTCAGTTTAGGGAGTCGTTTGCTGATTTCCTCCACCAGCTTGTTCTTATGGGGAATATCCGCCGTCCTAGTGATGATGACTACCATGAGTTCGCCCGTTTGCTTTCCATATCGGGCCATAATATGGCGCAATACGCCTTTATGTGGTTCCTCTTGATACGCAGGAATCGCCAGTTTACTGCAAATCTCCTTAACAGTTTGTATCGCTTCGTTCACTTCTGGTAGTTGAATTACGCTTTCATCGGTATCGACAATTTCATGGCTTCTTGGTTTAAAAAAGCCGGCAATCAATTGACCGTCTCTTTCGCCAACGGGTACCTGGGCCTTGTTACGGTAGTGCCATGGATGATCCATTCCAAGAATCGGATGGACGACAACGTCCTCAAGTTTACCGATGCGGGTCAGCGCCTGCCGGACCTGATTTTCTTTATAAATTAATTGACCGTCATAGCGGATATGCTCCAGCTGACAACCGCCATATTTATGTCTTTCGCTGATGGGAATATCGACTCGGTAAGGGCTCTTTTCATAAATCTCAATCAATCGCCCCACACCATAGCTTTTTCCCGTTTTAATCACCTTTACCTTGGCTGTTTCACCGGGCAAGCCGCCCACGGTAAACAACGGATACCCATCAACCTTCGCTACTCCCGCCCCGTCATGGGTTAAATCTTCAAAAACTACGTCTATATAATCATTTTTACTAACTGGCAATGTTCTGCTCATATATTTCTTTTCTTCCTTTACTTATTATGTTTTGTAAAAAACAGCGGCTTATGCAGCCTCAACTGGCGGATGGCTGCTTGCTATTATCGGGTAACCTGCTCTCTATTGTCGGATAGCCACTTCCAATTGTCAGATAGCCACCTTCAATTGTCGGATAGCCACTTCCAATTGGCGGATAACCATTTGCAATTAGCAAGCACATACCTCTTTCAACCGCTCCGCTGAATAGCAAAATTGTATCATAATGCATCAAATTCCGCTAAAACAGGCGAAAAAATTGTCAGAACTTTTTTGTTTTCAAATATAATAAAAGTGTTTATGATTATAACTATCTAAAATAGAAAGGAGTGGATAATGATGAAGACGACAAAAAGCGTAGTGATTCGCCTGCTCCTGGGCTTCTTAGCTATCGGTGTTTTGCAATTTACTAATGCACCTCCGCATCCGCATCAGGAAAGCAAGGCCACCATCTTTTTTGATGATTGGAAGGTAAAGGCTCAGTGGGACGATGAAAAGAAACAACCCATCAATCTGCCAAACCTCTTCGTGCTGCTTTTCATCATATCCACCATCGGCATCACAGCAACCTATTTTTCTACAAACTTTAACCGTGATACAGCCTTTCTTATTCCAATTTTTCATCAATCGAATTATCTACTACTCACTCCTGCGTTATGAAATAAAAAAATAACAAGGGAGGCTGAAAAAATGTGGATCCGTTTTTTATTAATAGGCTTTTTTTCTCTATCTGCTGTAAGCATGTTTACCTATCAGGGGATAGAAATTTTCCACGCCTTTGTAGATTACTTTAAACAAAAATAACAAATTTAAAAGCAGGAACTTGATGTTCCTGCTTTTTCTTTTTCAAAATTATCGAAGAAGATATGCTTCAAATACAATTATTATTGTATCTGTTTATCTATTAACAGGAAAAGCGGGGGCTGAAGGGCCCCCGCTCGATTTATGCTTGAGTTGCTGCGATGACTATTACTTTACCATGGTCCATCTCTTCCTCATAGCGCTCGGCCTCCGCGTGTGAAAGGCCTAATGACTCCAGCTTTGAGCGGAGTTCGTCACCGCGGGTTCGAAAAACGTTGGCAACCGAATCGAGAACCCCTTCCTCTTTCACACCGACATCCTGAACATCTAAAGATTCCGTCAGATCCTCAGAGCGGTTTTCATTGTGCGCCAATAAATAGATATCATCCTTGGTGAAACCTTGCAAGTTAAACTGCTCAATTACCTTTTTCGCTTCAACACCATTTTCTACTACTTTTACTGTATTCATTATGAATTCCTCCTTTTCGTTTACTAGGTATATAACCGCTTTTTAAAAAATTAAAACCTTTTTTTAACGAAAAAACTATTTTTGTATTACACGTAAATTAAACGCTGGGCGAATGGTAGAAAGCCTCTGTTCCCGTAGCCGCTGCTAAAGGCTGCCCCAATCACATTGAAAAAAACTTAAAAACAGACCATTCACCGGTTTATCTTTTAAAAATCTGGGTACTTCATAAGTAGACTCGTTAATCAAACTGAAAGGAGAGATACATTATGGGATTTATTTGGTCATTAATTATTGGAGGAATTATCGGCTGGCTGGCCGGACTTATCCTAGGACGTGATGTTCCAGGGGGAATTATCGGAAATATTATTGCAGGGTTTATCGGGGCCTGGCTGGGGTCGCTCCTTCTCGGTGGCTGGGGACCGGTGATTGGCGGATTCTACTTTATTCCCGCACTCATCGGGGCCATTATCCTCGTATTCATCCTTAGCCTCATCCTGAAAAGCGTCAGGCATGCATAATTAAAAAGAATATTTAAAAAATGGCTCAGCAACTATGCTGAGCCATTTTATTTTCAAAAAGGCACTATAGGATGAAGCTCCCTTGCTTTTTGTATATTTATTAAAAACATGTAGGAACAAGGGCTCCCTATTTCCTCTTCTGATAAATCCGCTCAGTCGCGTTAAATTCCTCGTAGTCCAACCCCGGAGGCATAAACAAAATCGACTCTTTGCTTCCGAGACCTACAAAACCGCCGTCCGCCAGGCTATTGTATAGTAGGCGATGGACCTTCTGCTGCAGGTCGTTATTAAAATAGATCATCACATTTCGACATAAAATCACGTGAAACTCGTTAAACGAGCCGTCGGTCACCAGATTATGCTGGGCAAAGGTGAGATTGTCTTCCATAATCGGATGAAAATAGGCAAATTGGTGATCTGTAGTGTAGTACTCAGAAAATGCCTTTTTTCCACCGGCTCTTAAATAATTTTTCGTGTACTGCTGCATCTTCTCCAACGGGAAGGCGCCCTTTCGTGCAGACCGCAATGCTTTTTCATTTATATCGGTTGCATAGATTTTTGTTTTTTCCGCAAGCCCCTCCTCCTGGATAAGAATGGCCATCGAATAGACCTCCTCACCAGTTGCACAGCCGGCATGCCAGATGCGGATTTCCGGTAAGTCACGAAGCAGTGGTACCACTTCATTGCGAAACGCTGCAAAGAAACTAGGGTCACGGTACATTTCCGTCATCCGGATGGATAGGTCATTCAATAACCGTTCAAGGTATGCCGGATCATGGAGAATTTTTTCCAACAAAGCCGTAATCGTTGGCAGTCTCTCTGCCCGCATGCGGTGAATAATCCGGCGGCTTAAAGAAGTCCGGACGTAGCTGCGAAAATCATAGCCGTACTTCTGGTAAAGGCCCTCCAGCAGCAAATTAATTTCGATTTGCTCCAGTTCGTTAAGCGGGGTAGTCTCGGTTTCTTCTTCAAAGCTCATTCTGATTCCACCTGCTCCGTCAGCCATACGCGCATCAAAGAGAACAGCTGATTAATATTAAACGGCTTCATAATATAATCAGAGGCCCCTGCATCCATACACTTGTCACGCTCACCTTTCATTCCCTTCGCAGTCAGTGCAATAATGGGCAGCTCGTGCATCCCGAGTTCTTCCCGGATGAGCTTCATCGCCTCGTAGCCGCCCATGACCGGCATCATGATGTCCATGAACACCAAGTCAAAATCGCCCTGTTCCTGCAACATATCGACAGCCACTTTGCCGTTTTCCGCCACTTGAACAGCGACTCCCTTTTTCTCAAGTGCCGTCACAAGCGCAAATACATTACGGCCATCGTCCTCTACAAGCAGGACTTTTTTCCCTTTAAAAATTTGTTCATCCGAGCTCGTGTCTTCCAGTGGCGGTACTTCTTCCTGCTCAACCGGCTCGCTTAGGCTTACCGCCACTTCTTCACGTGCCAGCAGTTCAGGCTTCTCCGATTCCAGCCTGCTAGGAATATATAATGTAAACGTGCTGCCTTCACCCGGCTCGCTTTCCACCGTAAGGGCGCCGCCAAGTAAATGGGTAAACTCGCGGCAGATGGATAAACCTAGTCCCGTTCCGCCGTATTGCCGGTTGGTCGTTCCATCGACTTGCTGGAAGGCGTCAAAGATAATTTCCTGTTTATCGTGTGGTATGCCGATTCCGGTATCAGTTACAGAAATCGCCAGCACTGGTTCTCGTCTGTTCGTCCCTAGGTATTCCGCTGTTTTTTCCGGTTCCGCCAGTTCAATCCGCACCGTTACAGATCCTTTTTCCGTAAATTTAAAAGCATTGGATAATAAGTTTTTCAAAATTTGCTGCAATCTTTGACCGTCGGTTGCAATCACATCCGGTACATCCGGTGCTGTCACCACTTCAAAGGCCAAATTCTTTTTTGCAGCAACCGGGTCAAACATATTTTGCAGCATTTGCGGCAGCTCTGTCACATTGACTTCATCTGTTAGAATTTCAATTTTTCCAGCTTCAATTTTGGAAAGGTCGAGGATATCGTCGATCATTCGCAGCAAATCACCGCCGGCGGTATGAACAACGCGGGCAGATTCCTTTACCTCGTCCATATCCATTTCCCCATCATTCTCCATCAGCATTTGTGACAGAATGATAATGCTGTTCAGTGGCGTGCGCAGCTCATGGGACATATTCGCAAGAAAATCTGATTTGTACTGTGAACTCTCTTGCAGCTTGCGCGAGTACTCCTCAAGCTCGTCCTTTGCTTTTTTGAGTTCTACCGCCCGCTGTTCGGCAGACTGCTTCTCCATAGCTAAAAATTCGTTGGTTGTTTGTAGCTGGTCCTGCTGCATTTGTAATTCTTCTGATTGCGCCTGCAGTTCTTCTGATTGCGTCTGCAGCTCTTCGGTAAGGACTTGCGATTCTCCGAGGAGACGTTCCACTTCCATCCGTCCGAGAACACTGGTAATCGCCGAGCCGAATTTATCCTGCAGCACGTCGAGCAGTGTCAGATGTTGTGACTGAAACGGCTGAAGTGCTGCAAATTCAACCACCGCTTCGACCCTTCCATCATATAAGATAGGGGCGACTAATAAATTTCGCGGTGAAGACGCGCCTAGGCCTGTAGTCATCTTAAAATGCTCCTCCGGCAACTGGTCAATGAGGAAGATTCTTTTATCAGCCGCAGCCTGTCCGATAACCCCTTCCCCCAGGCGGAAACTGGCCGCCGTCTGATCATCTGCTAAGGCGTAGCCGGCTGCTTTTACGTAAACGGTGTCATCGTCCTGGTCTTTGCGAAGATAGACCACTCCGTAAACCGCTTCAAGCATTGGGGCAAGCTTTGTTAAAAAGGCACGTGATAATTCGGTAACATCGGTAATTCCTTGATAAATCAACGAAATTTCGGTGACACTTTTCTGGATCCAGCTTTGTTTTTCAAGGCTGCTGAGCAGGCTGTTCATTGCTTCCGCCAACTCGCGGGTCTCGTCCTTTGTTTTCACATGAATCCGGGTTGTTAGGTCAACCTTTGACTCGGTAATACTATGAATGGTTTTGACTACCTCCCTGATGGTGTTGACAATTGAATGAGATAGGAAAAAGGCAGTCGCGAGCGTAATTACTGTAACAACCACAACCAGCGCATACAAGGTAATTTTTAAATTGGTATTGTTCTGTCGGAGCTCGTTAATACGCTCGTTAGTCAATTTCTTTTCCTTAGTAAGAAACGATGTAAACTGCGTACGCAGCTGCTCCATTACTTTTTCTTCCTTATGATTGTTGAATTGCTTATTCAAAGCGGCTATGTTTCCCGCCTTTTTTTGTTGAATCGCTGCTTCTCCGTAGTTTGAGACCCAGTTGATTATTAGCGGTTTCATCTCCTCCAAAGTACGCTGCTGGCTCCCATTTTTGGCGAGTAGGGAATGGAGTTTGTTGTAGTTATCGAGCCAGCTGCGGTTCGCCTGATTATATGGCTCAAGGTATTGCTCATCACCTGTTATAACATATCCTCTCATCCCGGTTTCCATATCGAGCATATTTTTTTGAATCTGATTCGCCAAATCATGGACCTCTAAATCATGTTGCGAGACAAAATCTACCTCTTTCTGCAGCGCGGTCATTCGGTTCATGACGATAAGCAGCGCCAACACCAGGCAAATCAAGATAGTTAAATAGCCTGTAATGATTTTTACGTGTATATTAAACTTTTTAATAGTGATTACCCCCTTTTAAAAAATTTATATTTCTATCATATCGCTTTGATTATTGTAACCCAACGGGAAAAAAGTCCCAAACATTTTTTAAAAAAAATAGTTTAAAAGAGTTGGCGGCGGGGTATGTAATAGGTAACACATATTTTGGAGGTAGATATTATGGAAAAAACAATGAAAAAATTATCAGACACACTGAACAAACAGGTTGCAAATTTCTCGGTTCTGTATATGAAGCTGCACCACTACCATTGGTATGTCCAAGGCGAGAATTTTTTCACTCTGCATGTGAAGTTTGAAGAGCTTTATACAGAAGCTGCGTTGCATCTCGATACGATCGCCGAGCGATTGCTGGCCGTGGGAGGTAGTCCGACAGCAACTTTGAAGGAGCATTTAGAACTTGCTTCGATTGAAGAAGCATCCGATTCCAGCTCAGCCTGGAAAACGTCTGCACAAGATATGGTTCAGGATTTGGTTAATGACTTTGACACTATATGTACCGAGCTTACAGAGGGAATCACAGCGGCAGAGGACCAAGATGACCAGCCAACCGCTGACATGTTCACTGCCATACGGACATCACTAGAAAAACACAAATGGATGCTAAAAGCCTATTTAGGGTAGATATCAGGTGTCAGGCACCATGTGAATTTTTCACATGGTGCCTGACACCTTTTGTTCTATACCTCATTCCATATCTTATTTAAATTAAGCGGTACATAGATCCGCTCTCCCTGGATTTCTCGATGGATGATTGGATCCTCAAACGTTTGGGATTCGTTTAGCCTATGCCTTGCCCGTTTAGGGGCTCCGATTAATTTTTCAAAGCTTAGATTGGAATATTTCATTATTTATTCTCCTCTCTTTGTTTTTATGTGGACCCGCTCTGTTTAAAGGGGCCACTGGTGAAGATTATGCTGATTTGGAAACTACGACGTTAACGTTTCCCCTGGTCCATTTCTTCTTCGAGATGCTCAGCTTCTGTCCTTGTTATTCCCAAAGATTCAGGCTTGAACGCATCATTTTCTTAAATTCTAAATTTTACCATCAACCCTCTCTAATGAAGTAAATTTTTACCAATTAAGCCCAAAGGCTTTCTATTAATTAAATAACCGTTTTTTGAATAATTAAAACCTATTTTTCTAAAATTCTACTCATTTTTTTGCTAATTAGATTAAGGAAAGCGAAAGCGCCCTGGTCAGCCGTGTATGGCCTCCTTGAAAAAACTAATGCCTTTTCTTCGTGCGATACTCCTGCATTCCATCAACAATCTAAAAGAAGAAGTGAAAAAAATGTAGAAAGTTCAGGGAAATTGAAGATGAAATGTAGGTTAAATCATTCAAAATGGCGGGAATAAAAAGACTATATTGGAAAATTCTAAATAATTTTTAAAAAATCTATCAACCAAGGAGGAAGTAAATTGAAGATCTATCCATATGAATGGCTTTCACTAAGCAAGGACATCAAATTAAAGCTTATTCGTTTGGCAATCTTGGAAACAAAAGTAACTAGTCACCGCGGTTTCTAGGTGGGGAAGATTCCCCACCTAGAAGGTTATTGGGTTATCTCTTTATTAAATTTTTTGTGCCTCTCCCTCCGTGTATTTTTCAGAAGGAAACATTTCTAGCTTGCCGTATAGAACATCCTCACCCGTATCCGCATTTATTAATCCTTCCTTGCTAAACTACCCCCTCTTTTTCGAAGGTTATTTTCCCATAAATGAAGCTTGCACAAATTTGTGCAAGCTCCGGCTCCTGTCAAAAGGGTTAATCATTACCGCGGGACTTTCCGCCCTTTTCTCCGATCTCTTGGTAAAACTCTTTATCATGATTCTCAGCTGTGGCTTCGCCGCCTTTTCGACCGATTTCTTGATAAAATTCTTTATCATGGTTTTCGGATGTCGCTTCTCCACCTTTTCGGCCAATCTCTTGATAAAACTCTTTATCATGGTTTTCAGCTGTGGCCTCTCCACCTTTTTCGCCAATCTCTTGATAAAACTCTTTATCATGGTTCTCGGCTGTGGCTTCGCCGCCTTTTTGACCGATCTCCTGATAAAATTCTTTATCATGCTTTTCAGCGGTCGCCTGTCCGCCCTTACGTCCTCTTTCTTCCATACTCATTTTGTTATCATTATTGTTAGCCATTTTATTTTCCTCCTTTAATTTTGAATAGTGCCTTCCATCGTTTGCATTTACAAAAAAGAAAAAGTTAATCTAGCTTCATCCACTAAGTCTCAGCGGTACTTAAAATAGAAGCTGAGGTATTTCCAGCCGCTTTTAAAAGTTCCATTGAATATACCTCCTTCTCTTTTTACTTTGCTAGGTTAACTTGTTGTAACCTTACTTATGATGTACCACCTTTTTACGTGGATAAAACCTCTTTTTTCACTTTAATCTTTTTTAAAATACTTGTTATGGTACTAATGAAGACTTTTAAACAAAATATAAAAATTGAGTCCATATAATTGTGTAAAAAGAAGAGGAGTCATTTTATTAACAAACGTTAACTAAATAGGCATGCCAATTATGAGGCTTTAAATAAGGCTCTAGTTCCCTTATATCCGTACTTTATCGGCGAATATAGTACTCCAATTGGTGATTAGCTTCGACGGATGGAAGTTTAAAACCGCAATATTTGGGTAGTTATAAATGATGAGCCATTATTTAATTCAAAGGAGGAAATGTAAGTGAACTATGAAAATCGCCAGCAAAATGGACAACCTGCACAGCATCAAGATCAACAACCAGGAGTAAGATCTAAGATGGAGCCTAAACCTCTTGATAAAGATTCCCACTACAAAGGCAGCGGGAAATTAAAAGGGAAAGTTGCCCTTATTACCGGCGGTGATAGCGGTATCGGCAAAGCCGTTGCGATTGCATTTGCCAAAGAGGGAGCTGATGTCGCCATTGTTTATTTGAATGAACAGCGTGACGCAGAAGAAACACAGGCCTTGGTAAAAGAGGAAGGTGTCCGTTGTCTTATTATTCCAGGAGATGTTGGGAATAAGTCCTTCTGTCAAGAAGCGATCGACAAAACCGTGAGTGAGCTGGGAGGTTTAAATATTTTAGTCAACAACGCCGGTGAACAGCACCCGCAGCAAAGTATTGAGGATATAAGTTCGGAACAGCTGGAAAAAACATTCCGTACTAATATTTTTTCCATGTTTTATCTTACCAGCTCCGCACTCCGGCACCTGCAAGAAGGCAGCACGATTATTAATACAGCTTCCGTTACAGCATATGAGGGGAATGAACAATTGATTGATTATTCCGCTACTAAAGGGGCCATCGTCTCTTTTACCCGATCATTAGCTAAATCTCTTGTTAAAAAAGGAATACGCGTGAACGGTGTGGCTCCTGGACCGATTTGGACACCATTAATTCCTTCCACATTTTCTGCGAAACAGGTTGAGAATTTTGGTACAGATACTCCAATGGGACGCCCTGGACAACCAGAAGAGCTCGCTCCAGTTTACGTTTTACTGGCTTCCAATGATTCTTCGTATATGACAGGACAAATCATTCATATTAACGGCGGTCAATTTATTAGCAGTTAATAAACTAACAAGATTATAAAAAACACCTTCAAATTTTTTGAAGGTGTTTTTAGCGGAGATGAAAAGTAACTGAATCCCAGTAAAATTGCCGGACTACTATTTTATGAAATAGCGTCCGGCACAGCTTTCAATTCTATTCTTGAAAGGCATTGCTTACAAGTTCCTTTCGTAATTTTTGAATAGCCTTTTTTTGCAGGCGAGAAACATGCATCTGTGAAATCCCTAATAGCTCACCCGTTTCCCTTTGACTTTTATTTTCCACAAAGGTGTATTGAATAATTTTCTTTTCTCTTTCAGTTAACACATGGAGAGCGCTCTTGAGCAGAAGCTTTTGATTCACTTCTTCATAACCTTTATCAGGGGTTCCGATGATATCCAATGGTGTAACAGTACTTCCATCGGAGCTTGTTTCAATCGGCTGGTCAACAGAAGAGGCTTGATAGCTTTTTCCCATTTCCATTGCCTCTAATACTTCTTCTTCTGAAACCTCTAAATAATCGGCGATTTCTTGAATTTTTGGGGACCGTTGATATTGGGTGGTCAGCTCGTCCACCACTTTTTTAACTTTTGGCCATAATTCTTTGATCCGCCTTGGTACATGGACGCTCCATGTTTTATCCCTCAGAAATCTCTTCATTTCGCCAATTACAGTAGGGATTAGAAAAGATTCAAATGGCTTCCCCAAACTTGCGTCATATCTTCTTAGCGATACTAATAATCCAATCATTCCTACCTGCATGAGGTCTTCATGTAAATATTTCCCCTTTGAATATTTTCGTGCAAGGCTCCCGATTAAGGCTGAATACTGCTCTACCAGGATTGTTTGGACCGCTGAATTTCCACTTTTCTGATATTGTTGAATAAGCGCATTGATTTCCTCTTTAGTGTGCTTCATGGTTTGAGATAGTTGTGTCATAATTTTCACACTCCCCACATACATACTTAACCATGAAGACCGTGACACCATTGTGATGGGATAAATGAACTTCATCCATGAGCGTTTCAATTAAGTAGAGACCCAACCCTCCCTCTACGAGTTGGTCAAAGGTGCTAGATTGTGTGTATGGGCCTAACTCTTCTTTCGTCTTGGCAAAATGAAAGCTTTTGCCGTAATCTGCTACCATAACCTCTAATTTATCCCGATAAACACCAAAGCCAACGACCATTTCCCCGCCTTCTTCGTCACGATAAGCATGCTGGACCGCGTTTGTACATGCTTCACTTACTGCAACTTTTATATCCTCAATTTCCTCATATGTATAACCCATACGGCTCGTGATTCCCGATAACGTCAATCTAATCACACCGACATATTCTGGTTTTGCCGGAATTTTCATTTCAATATAATCTATCACTTTCATTGCCTCCACTTTTTTTATTTTGCAGATGAAATAGTTATTTGATACTTACCCGCTTCCATGGAGGCCTAAACCCTTTCTTTTCTAAAAAATTTAAATATACTTAAAGTTCGGCAAGGAAGTGGAGGAAACGCAAACGGGCAGTGAGTTACGTGAAGGAAATCGACTCAAGTTCCATAACAATAACAAAGCCCCGCCCAATTTCCTCTTTAACGATAAATGTCCTTTATTCAAAAAAAGAACCTTTCTTTTTTCCTTTTAATAGGTCCCCTGTCCAGCCTTTGATTTTTAAATAGCCATAAAGCAGCAGCGTGGAGATGATGATGAGAATAATTGAAAAAATATAGCCAAAACGCCATTCAAGCTCGGGCATATGCTTGAAATTCATGCCCCACAGCGCCCCAAATGCCATAATCGGGGTAAAAACAGTCGTAATCACAGTTAAGGTTTTCATAATCTCGTTTCCGCGATGGGAGGAAATAACCTCTTCCAGATTAATCATCGCATCAACCTCATGTTCATATTCGTTCAGCAGTGCAAAAGCCCGCGCAATCCGCCTGCCCGTACTGGCGAAGACCTCCCCGTCATTAAGGCCAATCTCCTCTATCCCCATATTTACCTCCTTAATCGGAATCAATAGATTTTTCCAAATCAACAGTTCATGCCTGCGCTGATACACAAGCTCAAGAATCCCCGTTTCATTTCGTTTTTTTACACTCCAAACCAGCGTCCTAAGCGCTACCTCAAACTGATCAATTTCCACCAACAGATCATTCAATAACTCTCCTAGTAAAAGTAAAAAGCCTTCAGCGGCATTTTCCGTCCGCTCCAGCTGCCTTTGCAGCTGATCGAGATTTGCCTGGGTAAGCACAGTCCAATCCAGGTCCACAGTTACCAGCATATCTTTTGTGAGGAAAAAATGAAAAATCTTATAATCCCGTTCCTTGTTCAAATTTTGCTTATAAATAAGCGACCCCTTTATCTCCTTGTCCAAATCGCTCACCCGCAGGCAATTGGTTTGATTTTTCTGAACCTGCTCCAACCAGTTGTAGACTGTAATTGGAATGCTATCATTTCCCGTCTCGCTTTTGCTCAGCTGTACCCATTTCCACTTTTTTGTACCGATATATTCCTCCAAATTCCATCTCTCCTTTTTTATCTTAAATCCCCGCAAAAAAGGAAAATGAAACCTGTTTTAGGTTTCGTAGTTAGATTTTGCGGGTATTTATAGGACAAATAGGATAAAGGAGGAAATCCAGATGAAACGAGCATTAAGTATGGGTTCATTACTAGCTGTAGGTGTTGGGGCATCAGCGGTGTGGTTATCAAACAAACCAAACCGCATCAAAGCGGAAAATTTTTTACGAGATTTGAAGCGAAAGATAAAGCCGACGGTATTTGAAAAAAGCGAACAGCTTCCGATTGAAAAAGGCGGCCACCCTCACCCGCATGATCTTGAAGATAACAAAATGGTCGACGAGGGTGCGATGTATTCGGTGAAATTTTATAACGAGAAAATGCAATAACAGTTGGGGGGAGCAAACCCCCAACTATTTTTTCGAGGTGAGCCATGATACTTTTCCTATTTATCTATTTCGTTATTATTCTTGCTGTTATTGAAATTTTTGTAATTCTATTCCGCCTAACAGGATTAAAACAGGATATTTCCCGGTTTCAGGTCATTTCAATGATGACAGCAACCGGCTTTACCACCGAGGAATCGGAGCTGATTTTGGGACACCCCATCCGCCGCAAGCTGGCCACCTTTCTGATTCTGTTCGGTGTCTTCTCCCTTGCTGTAATTATTTCCTCGATAAGTCAATTTTTATCGAAGGGACTAGGATTGAAGGAAATTTTAATTGGTACAGGTTTGGTTTTGGCGGTTTGGGGTGTTTTGAAGATCAACGGGCTGCAGCAGATGTTAGCAGCTTTATTTAACCGAAAAGTCACGCGTCAGGTAGAGCTTGCCGATTTGCCAATACGAGAGGTTTTTTTAAAAAATAAACAAGATACCCTGGTGAATCTGCAAATTTTTAGCGATTCTGTGCTGGCTGGACAGTCTTTGGAGCAAGTCGTTGTGGAGCATGATAGGCTGGAGCTGGTGGTCTTGTTTATCAAACGTGGAAATGTTGTTTTAAGGAAAAATATTTATAAGACGAGGCTTCAGGAAGGAGACCAGATCTTGGTTTATGGGCTGAAAGAGGTCATTTTTGAGGTGTTTGGACATGATATCGAGGTTATGGAGGATAGGATTAAGACGCTTGAGGCCACTGAAGATGAAGTGCATTAGCGGGGCATTGGGAGCCCTTTTTTAGGTTATTTATGGAAAAATAGTGCAGCTCCGCAAATCACAACCATGGCTGTCCCCTCTGCATTTAATTTTACGACAAATTGTGGTTCCTAATCTTTTATTCATTTAAGTGGAAAGGTTCCATTGACTGAAAAATGGCAAGAATCACTTTCGCGGGCAATCCAGGGGGGGCTCCTTTGACCGTAAAGCAGGAAAAACTCCTTCCGTGGCAATCCAAGGGGATGAAGCGGCGTTACGGGTAATTAGACACCCCCTCTGCGTTACCCAAGGCCCCCTGGTTATTGACTCTTTTCAACATCCAAAAACCGAATATGATACCCATCTGCTTCATGAACCCTAAATGTCCATCCAGCCACTTCGACTTCTTTATCATCTTCGGCTTCCGTATCAGATATTTGCGAAAGAAACCAGCCACCGATAGTGTCGACATCTTCCGTGATTAAGTCAATTTCTAGTAGCTTCGTAACATCACGAATCGGTACCTTCGCCTCCACAATATAATGATTTTTCTCAACCGAGCGAATCTTTGCCACTTCATCGGCATCAAATTCATCCTGAACCTCTCCAATTATTTCTTCAATCATATCCTCCACGGTCACCAGCCCCGAGGTGCCGCCATACTCATCCATCAAAATCGCCATATGGGTCCGCTCGGCCTGCATCCGTAACAGCAAATCATGAATAGGGATCGTTTCAATTACATGAATTACCGGCTGGATAAACGACCTTATCTCCCACTCCGACCCTTTCATAAAGGTTTGCGCTGTTAAAAACATTTTTACATTGAGCATCCCAATAATGTGGTCCTTATCCCCTTCCATCACTGGATAGCGGGTATATTTTTCTTTTTTCAACTGGGACAAAATCTCCTGCCGCGATCCATCCACCGAAATACAGCTCATTTCCGTGCGAGGAACCATAATTTCCTTTGCGATTCGTTCATCAAATTCAAAAATATTATTAAGATATTGCCATTCGTTTTGATTAATTTCTCCGCTCTTGTAGCTTTCAGCGAGGAGGATTCTTAATTCCTCCTCGGAGTGGGCCAGTTCATGTTCAGACGTCTGTTTTAAACCAAATAGCCTGCCAAGCAGCCGAGCAGAACTGTTCAATGCCCAAATGAAAGGATACATGATTTTGTAAAACAGGATCATCGGTTTGGCGAAGATCAGCGTCATCTCCTCCGCCTTTTGGATGGCGAGGGATTTTGGAGTTAATTCCCCTGCGACCACATGGATATAGGTGACAACGGCAAACGCAAGCGTAAACGAGACAATATGTGTGACCGTTTCATTCAAATGGAAGATCTTAAGCAACGGTCGAAAAAGCTGCTCTACCGTTGGTTCACCGAGCCAGCCCAGTGCCAATGCCGTCACCGTAATCCCAAGCTGACAAGCTGATAAATATTCATCCAGATGGGTGACCAGCTGTTTTGCTGCGGCAGCACTCCGTCTTCCTTCCGCTATTAGTTGTTCAATCCTCGACTTCCTTACCTTTACAATCGCAAATTCCATTGCCACGAAGAAGCCGGTCAAGGCAATTAATACCGCAATAATTACCAAATTTAACAACAGCATCAGCGCATCCACCTCCTTTTTTTTAGTACCAGAATTTATATGTTTTCGACCTTGAGAATTGTCCAGCTCCAGCGCCCTAGCGGCTAGTGTCCTTCGCTCTCCGCCCTACGATAAGTCAACATCGGTTCGCTTCCGCTCACCGTGTTTCCTTTATCTCAGTTGGAGCGCTCCAGGCCATACGCCGCTGACCAGGGCGCTTGCGCTTTTCTTTTAAAAAACAATCCGAAACCGCTTAAGGATTTCGGATTGTTCACGTTTGAGGCCTATAGTCGGTCTTCGAGTTTCTCTAAATACTTCGCGGCAAATGTTTTTCCGCCAAGACCGAAAGCCAGTCCGAAGGCCAGCGCCAAGCCGCCGAGAATGAGAATGAAGGCCGCATTGACAATGGAATGTGCAACACCGAGTTGATCTAATGCCATAAAGATGGTAATCGCAAGGATTGCATATTTCGCCACTGCCGCTAGAGTGCGCGTGTAATTAGTTTTCAAGACGTTTTGTAAAATCCGCTCGACGAGATGCCCCAAATATAAGCCGATTCCTAAAATCAACAGTGCCGCTAACAGCCTCGGCAGGTAGCCAATAACCCCTGCTGCCAAGGTAACTAAGAAGTCTAAATAGACAATTTGTAAGGCTTCTGCTGTAAATAATAGAACAATCACTATTTTTACAATCATGCCAACGATTTGTGACAAGGTATACTTCGATTTTTCCGGCGTTAATGAACCGATTCCCATATGGTGAAAAACAGTGTCGAATCGCAGACGCCACAGCAGTTGCGTAACTACTTTTTCCACCCATTTACCAAGAGCGATACCCACAAGGATCAAGATGATCGCTGCGATGATGTTTGGAATCAGGGTTAAAATATTTTGCAGCATCGCGATGGCCGGTTCGGAAATCCCCTTTAGATTTAATCTTTCCAATGCCGTTATGATGGTTGGAATAAGGATAAGGATGAACACGATATTTCCGATAATCGTTGAAAAATTAGGCCCCTCTGGCGTTTTCACCAGGCCAAACCGTTCCCCGATCCGGTCTGCACCAATCCCTTTTAAAAAGTTTGTTAAAATATCGCGGACTAATTTTGCTACAAGCCAGCCGATCAATACAATCAATGCGGCAGCAAATAGCTTAGGAACGATAGCTACTATTGACGACAGCGCATTGGAGAACGGTTCAGAAATACCTTCTATTTGCAATGCGCTTAAGATCCCCGGTAAAAAAAGCAACAATACAAAGTAGAAGATTGTTTGGGTGATACTATTCAATTTGTGTGCCGCTTCGAGTTTGTTTTTTGCCATTTTCCATTTTACTAGGCGGTTTTCGAAGTGTAGCCTATCTGCCGCTTTTGTAAGCAGCATGCGGATAAAGTAGGCAACAATCCAAGCAAATAGTAGAATGAGAGCCGCTTTTAATAGATTGGGAATCGCTAAGGTGATCATCGAAACCATTTCAACCAGCGGTTCTGCGATTAAGTGCAGATGCAGCATATTGAAAAAGATAATCCAGACAAAGACTAGCAGGAGATAGTAGACAATTTTTCCAATAATGGATTCGGATGAGTATGTTCCTTTTCCAATATTCGCAAATAGCTTATCGTCAAAATTTGTTTTTCTTAGGGCGGCCTCTATCGCTTTGCCGATTGCTTTTGCGGCAAGCCAGCCTATTAATAATACTAGAAGGGCTAACAGCAGGTGAGGAATTTGGTCGATGTATATGTACCAGCCCTTCAAAATATCTTTACTATTCATGTACCATCTCTCCTTTTGTATTAATGTTTGCTAGGAGTAATACCCCTTCATACGTTTTTGAAACGCTTGTTTTTTAAATGTTTCATTTCCTTGTTTGCAGGGAATATACTTACCAATCCGATTAATAGAAGGAGGAATTGAACATGAATAAAGATCAGCTAAAAGGCAGTCTTGATCAGGTGAAAGGGGAAGCAAAAGAGCAATGGGGCAAATACACCCACGATCATTCCAAGGAAGCCGAAGGAAAAGTCGATAAAGCAAAGGGGAAAATCAAAGAAGGGGTCGGCGATCTAAAGGATAAGCTGAAATAACTTTGAAAAAGGTGTCAGGCACCATGTGAAAAATTCACATGGTGCCTGACACCTTTCATTTTCTACTCTTTCATTGCGGCTACTTTTTCTTTTACTTCTTCGATGTTGTGCATTTTATTATCTCTGCATTTTTTACTTAGGTCGACTGGATAGTCTTCCGGGTTCATCGTCCGCTTATATTCATCCCAGAGTTCAGCGAGACTTTGCTTTAAATATTCACGTGACTCTTCCAAACAAGGTATTTCGTAAACAAGTTCACCGTTCACAAAAATATCCTCATGAAGTTCTTTGGCGGTGAAATTCGTCACCACTTTGTTTATATACGTATGGGTCGGATGGATCATTCTTAAGCGTTTTTTCGGCAGCTTTTCATCCTCCATCGCGATGTAATCACCCTCCGCATGGTGATTCTTGTTATTGATAATTCGGTAAATTCTTTTTAACCCTGGAGTTGTCACCTTTTCAGGATTAGAGGAAATTTTGATTGTATCCTCCATTTGACCTGCCTCATCTTCAATCGCCACTAGTTTATAGACAGCACCTAAGGCAGCCTGGTCATAGGCAGTGATCAACTTTGTGCCAATCCCCCAGCTGTCAATTTTGGCCCCCTGTGCTTTCAGGTTGATGATCGTATACTCGTCCAAATCGCTTGATGCAAAAATTTTCGCATCCTTAAACCCTGCATCATCAAGCAGCCTTCTTGCTTCCTTTGAAAGATAGGCAAGGTCCCCGCTGTCAAGGCGAATGCCGATAAAGTTAATTTTATCGCCTAATTCTTTGGCGACTTTAATCGCATTGGGGACGCCGAGACGAAGGGTATCGTACGTATCCACTAGAAAAACACAATCTTTGTGTGTTTCAGCATATTTATGGAAGGCAGTGTATTCATCCTTATAGGCTTGAACCATTGAATGGGCATGCGTCCCGGAAACAGGGATACCAAACATTTTACCAGCTCTTACATTACTTGTCGCCTCGAACCCGCCAAGGTATGCGGCCCTCGTTCCCCATACGGCTGCATCCATTTCCTGAGCCCGCCTTGTCCCAAATTCAATCGCAACCTCATGACCTACGACCTGCTTGATGCGCGAAGCCTTCGTGGCAATGAGTGTTTGGTAATTCACAATGTTAAGCAAGGCGGTCTCAATTAATTGCGCTTCCGTCAAAGGAGCATCGACCCGTAAAATCGGCTCATTGCCAAATACGAGTTCCCCCTCTTTCATCGAACGAATCGTACCGGTGAAACGTAACTCTTTTAGGTAGTCTAAAAAATCATCTTTGTAGCCCACTTCATTTTTCAAGTACTCAAGATCTTCTTCACTGAAACGGAAGCCTTGAATAAATTGGATGACTTTTTCAAGGCCAGCAAACACCGCATACCCATTTCCAAACGGAAGCTTACGAAAATAAAGTTCAAAGACTGCACGCTTCTTATGTATGCCATCCCTCCAATACGTCTCTGCCATATTAATCTGGTAAAGATCTGTATGCAGAGTGAAACTATCATCGTGATAAATGTGTTTCATAAAATGCCCTCCAAAATACTATTACAGCTTTACACTATTTTCACAATCATACCATTAATAAAGCTATTTAACCATAACCGCGAGCGTTTTTTTAAAATGTCCCCGGCAAAACTAACCATCAGTGAGGGTGGGAAAACCGCGCCGATTGAAGTTTCACTTTATTCAATAATTTCAGTATGAAAGCACAGCTTCATATGATGAATCATTGTTTCTCCAAGGTTTGTAAAAGTGGCAGCCCCTCGTTTGTGTATGGCGGTTTTGAAACCTTCTGCATCCGCCCCGGCTACTGTTAAAAAATCGCAAATATCCGTACAGACTCCGACAATGTGAACCTTTTTAACCTCTAATTTTTTCAAAGTTTCAGCTAAATCTGTTTGAAAAAAGGCGTTATAGTTTGTTTTGGGAGTGTAAATTAAATTGGGATTACCTGCGTTTTCATGATACCATTCGTTTAATTCTCCGTATAATTCTTGTCCCTTTGTATGAACAATGTTATGTGGCGGCCATAATTCGAAGTGTGGATCATCCGGTTGATGTGCATCCATTGTCACTACAACGACATTTCCATCAGCTAAGAACCGCGATGCCAACTCTTTAATGTACGGTACAATCTCTTGTGCTGGCTTGCCGGCGGTTAAAGTTCCATCATCCGCAACAAAATCATTACTCATATCGACGATTAATAAAGCTTCTTTTGCCATATTCGTTCATCCCCATTTTTAGTGTCTTTACTCGTGTCTTTAATCAATTATACACATGATTGGATAATTTTTTCAATTACCTAATAACAACGCTGGAGCCGGACATTTCTCAAAGTCAAAAGTTTTTTAAAAAAAGTCCGCCCCCTATAAGGAACGAACTCTCATTAGCTATATCTTGTTCCTGATACCCAATCGGTTGGGTGGTCATTTGAGCGGATGTCGTCCAGCGGCACGAACACCTCTAAGTGACGATACAGGTTGGCAAACTCCGCCGGCAGTAAGCCGCCAAATTCACCATCCAAATTTAACTGAACCTTTTCATTGGAATAAACCTTAATTCGGTTTGCCTTCGTATAAATGACATTTGGGTCATTCACATGCTCACCACGGATTGCTAATGTAACAACGCGGATAAACTCGGCAAGATTTACTTTTTTTAAAATCAACAAGGAAAACAGGCCGTCATTAATCGAGGAATCAGGCGCAAGTTTCTCAAAACCACCTATTGAATTCGTCAGGCCGACAAGAAACATCATCGCTTCCCCTTCAAAAAGCTTTCCATCATATTCAATACTTAAATCCGATGGTTTAATTGAAGGCAGCATTTCTATCCCTTTTAAATAATAAGCAAGTTGACCAAGCATGGTCTTTAATTTGCTTGGCACTTCATAGGTTAGCTCTGTGAGCCGACCGCCGCCGGCAATATTAATGAAATATTTATCATTGATGCGGCCGATATCGACAGGAATGAGTTCCCCTCTTGTAATGATGTCAACAGCTGCGGCGATTCCCTTTGGGATATGGAGAGCACGGGCAAAGTCATTCGTCGTTCCGGACGGGATAATCCCTAATTTCGGGCGGAAATCCTGTTCGGCTAACCCATTTACCACCTCATGAATAGTTCCATCGCCGCCTGCAGCGATGACCACATCATACTGCCGTTCAACAGCCGTTCTCGCCGCTTTCGTTGCATCACCGGCACCAGTCGTTGCATGGCAGGATGCCTCATATCCGGCTACCTCTAATTTTTCGAGGATTTCCGGCAAATGACGCTTGATCATTTCGCGGCCAGAAGTCGGATTGTAAATCAATCTTGCTCGTTTCATAAATTCATCCACCCATTTTTAAAAATCAACATTCATACCAATTCTATATTTTACCAACAGTCAGCCTTTTTTACAAAATATTTGTCCATACCTATCATAACCCTTTTTAGCTTTTTTGCAAAAAATACTTTCCTGTTGAGAGGCTGACATCCTCATTCGGCAGCAGCTTCAACTGGATAGAGAGAAGTCACCTGCTAACCCTTTCATCCACCTTCTTATGATTTTCGCTCCTCCCTTTTTTGTTTGCTTCCGGATAAAAGCTTAATCCCGCCGCCAATAAATAACAGACAGACAACCCCTGTTTGAACGTAATCTTGAATCCAATACATTATTTCATCAGTAAAAATTCTTGTTAACATTGGGCGGAAGGCAGGCAGCAGAATGTTCATTGCTAAATAATAAAGCCCCATTAAGATAAGACCGATTCCTACCCATTTTTGATGATTCATAAAATAGTTCATAATCGGAATATCCTCAACCTCTCCCTCACTGTACCTTGATACCTTTTGCAACCCGTCAAAAAAGCTGTAAAACCAGATGATTGGGATTAAAAACAGGAAGATGCCAAGTCTTAATACATCTAAGATGTAAACTGAGAGCAGAAACGCCGCCATTAACTGAATACCGCGGCGCTGCATTCCTAAATACAAGTGCCCAGCCCCTGGAAAGATTGACAGGAACGTTGCAATCGCTTTGCTTTTTTTTCCGTCCTCACGACCTGTTTCAAAATCTTCATAAATCGTTTTATCCACAAGCTCTTCCCCACGCTGCTTCCTATTTACTTGCTGGACAGCATCGAAAAAGCCGTACACCCAAATGATCGGCAGAGCAGCGAGAAAAACTAAAAACTCGCTGCGATTCGAAAGCACTGCTACGAAAATGACCATCACACCAAGACCCAGAAAGGTGGCCAGCAAAGTTAGTCCACGGTTCATTAACCCCAGCTGAAAATGTCCAAGTCCCGGAATGAACGACAGAACAATGGTATAAAACCGTTCTGAGTCCTGAGCAATCTTGGAATGCTGATAGTTGGGGGTTTTTTCTACAATCGCTTTCTTTTGTTTGGAAATTTGCAGGCCCATATCAATGAAACTAACTAAATAGATGAAAACCCCCGCCATAAAAGTAAAAATGGGATATGGCTGATAATAAGTCAGCAAACCAATAACGGTAGCAAATGCCAACCCGACTATGGACAGTAAATAAAGCAGCCCGCGAACTACGTTACCGAAGTAAATATGACCGAGACCTGGAAATAGAGATAATGTTAATGCCTTCGTTGAATTTTTCATTTCTTATATGTCTCCTTTTTTTCTAAAGAATCCATCCATGCAAATGTCTTATTCATAACCCCCTCCGTTACTGAAGGCCTTCTTTCCTGGACTTGCTGTGAGTCGATAGAATTTGCATACCTTGCTAGCGATTGAAAGACACCTGAAAACATCAAGAAAAGCGTCGCAGCAGCCGCAAGTAAATAATGAAAGGCGGCCTGCTGATAAAATGGCTTTTTCTGTAATTTGGTGTCAGGCACCGTTATCTGAGTCATCACACGATCGGTGAAGCGGTTCAAGTTTGAAAGGGTCGGCAGCGAAGATTCATTTGCTTCAACGGCTTGCAAATAGTGATCTAGGCACTTATCACATGTATATAAATGCGTTTCAAGTTGTTCCCTTGTGTTGTCATCAAGTTCGTTTCTTACATATTTCTGCCATTCATCAAAGGGATAATGCGTCATGAAAAATCGTCCTCCTTCCAATTCTTTTTCATCCAATTACGTGCCCGGTACAGCTTCGTTTCAATCGTCTTCACTTGAACATTTTGTTCCTTCGCCATTTGCTGATAGCTTTTTTCCTCGATATAGAAACCGTATATGACGTCGCGATAGTTCTCCGGGAGTTCATTTAACTTTTTTCTAACGAGCCTGCGCCGGTCGGTTTCGATCATCACCTTTTCCACCCCATCCTGTGGGGGAATGGCGATGACTTGCTCCTCGGGTATCTCGACGATTTCCTCTTTTCTTTTTGTCTGCTTTCGTTTGATATCAATGGCATGATTCACGGCAATTCGTGTCAGCCACGTTTTAAAGCCGTGATGCTCATATTGGGGGAGAGAGGTATACATTTTTATGAACACTTCCTGTGCCGCATCTTCAGCTTCTTTTTGATCACGAAGTACTGCAAAGACGGTTCGAAACACATCATTGCGATACTTCTCAACCAATAGGCGGAAGGCATGATCATCGCCTTTAAGAACCTTTTCGATTAACACTATATCAGAAATTATTCTCTCCCCCTTTCTATCTCAGCTGCGTCACTTAATAGACGAAGCGACCTTGACATAACCCTACACTTTTTTAAAAAATTTTTCCTGAAATATTAAAAACGTGCAAAATGTTATTCCCAGGGGACAAAAATAGATCTCCATCGGTTTTTTTCCAATTCGAGAAATTTCAACAAAATCCTACTATTTCATCATGATACAATAACCTTATCAATTTACTAATTAAGGGAATGATCTATATGATTTGGCTGCTGCTGTTCGTTTCCTATTTAATAGGAAGCATTCCCACTGCCTTAATCGTGGGCAAATTATTCTTTGGAGTTGATATCCGGGAATTGGGCAGCAAAAATCCCGGAGCAACCAATACAATGCGAGTTCTTGGAAAAAAGTCAGCTATCTTTGTCCTGCTGATTGATCTTGGTAAAGGAGCCCTTGCAGCATCCCTTCCGTCGCTTTTTCATCTTGAGGCAGAACCAATGTATTTTGGCTTGGCTGCAGTTGTAGGTCATTGCTTCCCGCTATTTGCTGGATTCAGAGGCGGCAAGGCCATTGCCACCACCGCTGGGGCTTTATTAATTGTCAACCTGCCGTTATTGGTTATTGCGTATACGACCTTCTTTTTAGTCATCTTTTTAACGAAATATGTATTTTTCGGTTCTATTTCTGTAGGAATCAGTATGTTTGTTTATGATTTCTATTCAGCTGAACTTGACTTTGAACTTATCTTTTTATTATTCTTATTCTTATTAATTTTCCTCCACCGCTCTAATATCCGAAACTTTATACTCGGGATTGAGCCAAAAATCAATGATAAAGGTTTAATAAACGACCGCATTCCGCCAAAGGGCGGCGGATTTAAGATATGAGAAAGGGGTGGATCGTTCTGGATCCACCCCCATTTGATGAAAGACACTTTTCTATTTTAAAAGTGTAGAAAGAATACTATCTGCCACGATTTGCCAAATTTCTGGTTCAGTTTGATATTTCTTGGCCAGGCCTTTGTACATAGCCATTTGCTTTTCTTGGAAATCTTCCGCATCCTTGTCCGGCAATGCTGCCCGTTCTTTTTCCACCAGCGCCTGCAGTTCAGGCGCTCTCGGCCCCCATACGCCAACTTCCTCGCCTTCCTGATTTATAAAAATAAAAATCGGAATCGCTCTTGAAGTCCCGTTTGTTAAGTATTGGTCCATCAGCTCAAGGTTTTGATCCCGAAGCAGGAAACGAACCTCGATATTCGCGGCCTCAGCAATCCGAAGTAATACCGGATTATTCAACAGTGCATCACCGCACCAATCTTCAGATAACACGATAGCGCGTAATTTCCGGGACCGCAATGCTTCCAGTTTACTTCGATCTTCCGCCTTCGCTGCAAAACGTTGGTAAATGGAAAGCATTTCTTCCTTATTTCGGCTCATAGAATTCATATACTGATCCGCAGTCATTCCCTTTTGAAACCATCCATTTAAATCCATTTATCATACACTCCCTTCAACTTCTTTATAATAAAGCTTTTAATTAAAGCATACAATAATAACGCTTACAAATAGTTCCAAAATTATTCTAGAAAGGTTTTTTATTAATTACACTAAAATACTTCTAATCAATTAGTTATAATTTTAAGTAAATAGCAAATATTCCTGCCATATTATTTAAATTTTAAAAAGGGGGATTTTCCATGTCTGAGCAGACTTTACAGCTTGTTTCCATCATCATCTACATCGCCGGTATGCTTCTGATTGGTTGGTATGCCTATCGAAAAACTAGTAATCTGACAGATTATATGCTCGGGGGCAGATCATTAGGTCCTGCAGTAACCGCGTTGAGTGCGGGGGCAGCTGATATGAGCGGCTGGCTGTTAATGGGCTTGCCTGGGGCGATTTATGTCAGCGGATTAGCGGAAGCATGGATTGCCATCGGGTTAACAATCGGCGCCTATCTCAACTGGCTGTTCGTCGCACCACGATTGCGTTCCTACACGAAAGTTGCCAATGATTCCATTACGATTCCCAGTTTCTTAGAAAACCGTTTCAAAGACCAATCAAAGCTATTGCGTATCGTATCCGGGATTGTGATTCTCACCTTTTTTACTTTCTATGTTTCGTCCGGAATGGTTTCTGGGGCTGTTTTTTTTGAAAGCTCGTTTGACACGAGCTATCATACCGGGCTGTTTATCGTGGGCGGCGTTGTTGTTGCCTACACGCTGTTCGGCGGCTTTCTTGCCGTCAGCTATACCGACTTTATTCAAGGATTAATGATGCTGATTGCCCTTCTGCTTGTTCCAGCCATTGGAATCTTCAAAACAGGCGGTCCCGTCGAAACGTTTGATACCATTCGAACAATAAACCCGGCTTTACTTGACCTCTTTAAAGGCACAACTTTCATTGGATTAATTTCGTCAATTGCTTGGGGGTTGGGCTATTTCGGTCAGCCTCATATCATTGTCCGCTTTATGGCGATTAAAACCGTTAAAGAAACGAGGAGTGCCCGCCGGATCGGAATGGGCTGGATGATTCTTTCTTTAGTTGGAACCATCTTTACCGCCTTAATCGGCATCGCCTTCTTCCATAACAATACAGCACATACACTTAAGGATCCTGAAGCAGTGTTCATCTCGTTGAGCCAAATTTTCTTTCATCCATTATTTGCCGGTTTTGCTCTAGCTGCCATTCTCGCCGCCATCATGAGTACGATTTCGTCGCAGTTAATTGTTACTTCCAGTGCGTTGGTTGAGGATCTATACAAAGTGGTCATGAACAAACAGGCAACGGATCGTCGGCTTGTTTTCTTAGGAAGAATGGCGGTGCTTATTGTAGCGATTGTTGCTACCGCACTTGCGTTTAAGCAGGATAATACCATCTTAAACCTTGTTGCATATGCATGGGCGGGCTTTGGTGCCTCCTTCGGGCCTATTGTTCTCTTAAGCTTATTCTGGAGAAAAATTACGAACTGGGGTGCTTTATCCGGAATGATTGTCGGGGCTGTTACGGTCATCGTTTGGAAAAACGCTGACCTTGGAAAGGCCCTCTTTGGGCAATCATTATATGAAATCATTCCAGGCTTTATCTTCAATTTAATAGTTGCCATAGTCGTCAGCTTGATTACTTATAGGAAAAATGAAGGAATTGAAAAGGAATTTGAGGAAAGTGTCCGGTTGTTAAAGCAAGTGTAGTTAAAACTGCAATAAGACCCGTTGCACTGTTCTTATAAAATAAGCAACCCTTCATGTCAGAGAATATGAAGGGTTGCTTTATAAAACCTTCCCTCTTGTCCAACCAATGATTGTTCACTTATACCATAAAACGTTGAAATTTAGTTATGTTGTGGAGCGACAGTGACACTATCGAAAATTTTCCCAGGGTTTAGAATATTTTTAGGATCAACTGTCACTTTGACTCCTCGCATGATTGGCAGTGAATCGCCATGCTCCTCAATTAAGAATGCCTTTTTGCCGATGCCAATTCCATGTTCACCTGTACAGGTTCCTCCTTTGGATAGGGCAAACCGGACGATTTGTTTGTGGACTTCCTCGACCCGTTTCCGTTGTTCTGTGCTATTAGGATCAACTGGCAGAACGGCATGATAATTGCCATCACCGACATGACCGAAAATGGCCGCATCCAGACTATAAGCTTCCACTACTTCTCGTGTGTGCGATAAAGCGTTGGATAGTTCAGAAAGGGGAACACATACATCCGTCGACATCAATCCCATTCCTGAATTTGCGGCCAGGATGGCAAAGGCAACATGGTGCCGCGCCTCCCACAGCTGCGCTCTTTTTAATGAATCATTTTCAAATTCAAAGGATGCACATTGTTCGCCACTAACAATCTCCTGTGCCAGTTCAATGCTATATTCAACATCAGGGCCGCTGCCGCTAAATTCCATAAATAGAGTTGGCTCTTCTCGATAGCTTGTTTTTTTGTAATCATTGACCACCTTAATGGTTTTTTGATCCACTAATTCGATTTTTCCGATTGGCAGACCTGCTTTTAACAGCATCGTGGCAACCTTTCCTGCTGCTTCAATCGATGGAAACGTTGCTTTTACATCAGAAACTACCTCTGGAATCCCTTGCAGCTTCAGAATGATTTCTGTAAAAACTCCTAACGTCCCTTCCGATCCGACAAAAAGGCCTGTCAAATTGTAGCCCGCCGAAGATTTATATGAATAACCGCCAGTCCGAATAATCGAACCATCTGCCAAAACCAGCTCCAAGCCCAGGACTTGATCACGCATCACGCCATATTTGACACTATTGGTGCCGCTGGCATTGGTGGCAGCCATCCCTCCGATGGAGGCGTTTGCTCCAGGGTCAATTGGAAAGAACAGGCCATATTTCTTCAAAGCTTGATTTAACTGGTCTCTTGTTACCCCGGGCTGAACGGTAGCGATAAAATCATCAGGCTGGACTGATAATATTTGATTCATTAACGTGAAATTTAGACTTATTCCCCCATTAACTGGGATGATATGCCCTTCAAGACTAGTCCCTGCGCCAAAAGGTACAACTGGAATGCCATGCTCGTTGGCAAACCGAATAACCTGGCTTACCTCTTCTTTGGAAATCGGAAATACCACCACATCAGGCATGTGTCCCTCATGGTAGGCAACCCCCTTACCATGCTGCTCCAAAACAGTTTCATTAATAGAAACCCGATCACGATCTCCTATTAAACTCAACAACTCTTCATATAGCTTCACTGTGGAATCCCCTCCACTCAAATTTCCAAACAAATATATGGGGGACAGATGTTAAGGTAAATCCTTTTGCGTCACTACGAATCCCCACTTTCTCAAGTCCCATGCCCAAGGTGTTTGACCTTCTGCCAATGCCGCTAACGGTTGTAAATTATTACTTAATACCCCTCTAATATGAACAGTTCGGGATTC
The DNA here is from genome assembly GCF_016464375.1 of Bacillus renqingensis. GTDB lineage: Bacteria > Bacillota > Bacilli > Bacillales > Cytobacillaceae > Neobacillus > Neobacillus renqingensis. Next base: position 17,389 of record NZ_JADDIU010000008.1, on the reverse strand, counting down.
TCTAGGTATGCATGAACATCAGACATAAAGATATTAGCTGGTTCACCGTCAATCACCCTGTGGTCGAAGGTGATGGACATACCCATTACATTCCCAATTACGATTTGGTCATCTTGGACAATCGGCTTTTTCTTTATACTGTGTACGCCTAAGATCGCCACTTCAGGGTAATTTATCACTGGGGTAGCAAACCAACCGCCTTTGCTACCTGTGCTTGAAATTGTAAACGTACTTCCGGTAAGTTCCTGAGGCTTTAGCTTCCTTTCCCTTGCGCGACTTGAAAGTTCTTGAATCTCCTGGGCAATTTCTAAAATGCTTTTTTGATCGGCATATTTTATAACCGGGACAATTAAGCCATCTTGCGTAGCTGTAGCAACCCCAATATGAATTTGTTTCTTATAAACAATTTCCATCTTCTCATCATCAACAGTTGCATTGAAAATTGGATTGTTTTTAAGTGCCTTTGCCACTGCCTTTACAAAAAACGGAAGGTATGTCAGTTTGATTTTCGCTTTTTCTGCGTATGGCTGCAGCTGATCTTTTACTTTGACAAGCTTGGTAATGACGACTTCATCCATGCCAGTACAATGAATTGCCGTGGATTTAGAACGTTTCATATTTTCATATATTCTTTTCCTTAGGCCGCGAATCGGCTCCCTTACCTCATCTTCCAGTCCATGTAAGGCACAGGCCGGCTGGATTTGAAGTACTTCCTTTGGCTCGGTTGGGGCTGGAACAGGGGCAGCAGCCACTGCAACCTGTTTTTCTGCTTGGGGCTTGAAGTCACTTGCAGCCTTATCCTTTGCTAGAGGTTTGAAGTTTCTTACATCTTCTTCTGTTACCTTGCCGCCTTTGCCGGAAGGCATCACCTCAGCAATATCAATTCCAAGTTCCCGGGCCAATTTTCTTACGGAAGGTGCTGCAATCACTCGCTTTTTCGGCATTAGATTAATTTGTGTTTGTCTGGAGTCTTGTTGGTTAGTTTGTTCTTGTAGTAGGGTGTTTAACTGGGTTAAGTCTTGCTGAATGGGTAGGTCCTGTTGCGGAATGTTTAATTTAGTAGAGTCTTGTTGATTGGGTTGTTCCTGTTGTTGGGTGTTTGCCTGGGCAGCGATCTCTTGCTGTAACGGGGTGCTGCCAGCTGCCGCAGCGGCAGTGGAATTTTGGGCCTCAAGAACGGTAAAAAGAATGTCTCCTACCTTCACGACCTCTCCCACTTCCGCACCAAACGATTGTATCGTACCAGTTACCGGCGAGGAAATCTCAACCACCGCTTTATCTGTTTGCACTTCTACTAAATTTTCATTTTCCTTGATAGGATCCCCGATATTTTTGAACCATGTAAGAATTTCTGCTTCATGCAGTCCTTCACCAATGTCAGGCAGTCGGAATTCGTAAGCCATTCGTTATGCATCTCCTGTCAAAAATTAATGCGTTAATACTTCTTTCAAGCTCTGAATTATTCTGTTGGCATTCGGCAGCCATTCATCCTCCACCGCCGGAACAGGATACGGGGTATCAAATCCAGTAACCCTTAGTACTGGTGCTGTTAGATAAAATAAAGCCTTTTCATTAATTAACGCAGAAATTTCTGCACCAGGGCCTCCTGTTTTTACCGCCTCATGGACAATCAAGGCTCTGCCCGTTTTTTGTACCGAAGTAATGATCGTTTCCTCATCGATTGGTGAAATCGTTCTCAAATCAATAATTTCAACCGAAGCATTGAACTGCTTCTCCCACTGTTCAACCACTTTGCTGACAAGCGGTACAGTCGGGCCCCAAGTAATGATCGTTACATCTTCTCCCTCTTTCAGGACATTGGCCTTGCCAATCTCAATCAGATAATCTTGCTCAGGCACCTCATGCTTGAAAGCTCGATAAAGCTTCATCGGCTCTAAAAACATTACGGGGTCATTATCACGGATCGCAGCGGTTAACAGCCCCTTCGCATCATAAGCATTGCTTGGCATAACCACCTTCAATCCAGGCGAATGTAAAAAGAGACCTTCTAAACTATCAGAATGGAGTTCCGGGGTTCTGACTCCGCCGCCAAAAGGTGCCCGAACAACCATTGGTGCTCCCAATGTGCCACCAGACCTGAACCTTAGCCTTGCAGCCTGGGCTACCACCTGATCCATCGCTTCATATATAAAGCCAAAAAATTGAATCTCGGCAACGGGCCGAAGTCCCCTTGTCGCCATACCAACCGCTGTACCGACAATCGCTGACTCGGCAATCGGGGTATCGATGACGCGCTCTTCTCCAAACAATGCCTGCAGGCCATCAGTAGCACGGAAAACACCGCCGTTTTTTCCAATGTCCTCTCCCAAGCAGATGATGCGATTGTCCCGTTCCATTTCCTTTCTCAAGGTAAAATTAATCGCTTCTATCATGGTCATTGTGGTCATTTCAATACCCTCTCTGTCCGAATAGAGTTTTGCTGCTCTGTAAGCTGTATTGTTTTTTGTTCATAAACCAGGTCAAATATTTCCTTCGCATTACTTTTTGGAGTATTGAGAGCAAGCTCAAAAGCCTCTGAAACCTTTTGCTCCGCCAATTCAAATTCCTGTTGATCCAACTCCTCGTTCCAGATTCCTTTTTCTACGATAAATGCCTTCATTCTTTTTACCGGGTCCTTAGCAAGCCATTCCGCCAGCTCACTATTTTCACGGTATTTAGTTGGGTCATCTGAAGTCGTGTGTGGACCCTGTCTGTATGTAACAGCTTCCACTAATACAGGACTACCATTGCGCGCTCGTTCAAGCGCTTGTTTCATGGTCAAATAAACAGCAAGGGCATCGTTTCCATCTACTTGTATACCGGCAATTCCATATGCTGCCGCTTTTTGAGCAATCGTTTTACTTGCCGTTTGTTTTGCAATTGGCACACTAATCGCCCACTGGTTATTCTGAACGAAAAAGACCACAGGAAGTTTGTAAACACCGGCAAAATTTAACGCCTCATGAAAATCTCCTTCCGATGTACCACCATCGCCAATGTACGCAACACTTACGCTATTTTCATTGTTGATTTTACCTGCCCATCCACCGCCAACCGCATGGAGACACTGAGCGCCAATGATAATTTGAACCGGAAAAACATTAGCCCCTTCCGCATCAGTACCCTTTAAATGCCCCATAGTATATAGAAAAAAGTTTTTCATAGGGAATCCATGAACAAAACTTGCCGACAAATCCCGATAACTCGGATAAATCCAGTCCTGCTTTTCTAAAGCGAAGGCGCTTCCAACCTGGGCCGCCTCCTGTCCAATCATCGGTGCGTAAGTCCCGATTCTTCCTTGGCGCTGCAACTTTAATGCTCTTTTGTCAAAGGTTCTAGCTTGAACCATCCACTTGTAAAGACTAAGCAGGTCGTCATCACTTACATCTGGTCGTTCACCCAGAAGCTTTCCATTCTCATCAAGATACTGGACTTTTTCAACTGTCGTTTCATTTGGCTCAATCCACATAGAATCCCCCCGTTATCTAATAGGTTTTCAAAAAATGACATCATGTCACTTCCTGATGATTAGTATATATTTCCTGTTTCAAATTGTCAATATATTATCTGAAAGTTCAAAAATTAAACAATAATTAGTCACATCTTCATAAAAAGAAGCTACCCTTTCGCCTGTATTTCGGGTTATTATTTTATTAAGTTGACGTTTAAAGGGATGAATCAAGTTGAGTAGTGAAAAAAACAATCGAAAATTAGCCAAAGTTGAAAAATCACGAATCAAAATTTTAGAATCAGCCAAGGAGCTCTTCCTCGAATTTGGCTTTAAAGATACAACGATCACAATGATTTCAAAAAATGCGGGGTTCGGTTATGGCACAGCCTATTCCCATTTTCCAAAAGGAAAAGAAGATATTTTTTTAAAGATTATGGAGGAATTGATGGAAGAGTTCTATAGTATTGCAAATAAGGAATTTACCGTAAAATCTAAAAAAGAAGCGTTTATATTTACGCAAAAAAATGTTGAGAGTTTCCTCATTCTTGCCCTAGAACATCAAAAATTGTTGGCAGTATTCCATGAAGCCTTAGGCCTATCTCCGGTAATTCAAAAAAACTGGGAAGACTTTTGCAGGAAATTTCACAAACGAATCACTGAAAATGTAGAGCAGGCGATTGAAAAAGGTCTAGTACGGAATCCTGATTTTGACCCAGAAGTGGTAGCTGGTGTTCTATTTTATACAGGGGAAAAATATCTATGGCAGGTATCTTTAAATAAAACAGATAAGGATTATCAAACGATTGCCAGAAATATTGCACAAATGTATACGGAAGGGCTGTACAAATGATAAAAACAATGGACAGAAGCTAATGTCAGCTTACTACCCGATACCATCCATATGCAAAAACAATGTTGAAGCATTTGCATTTGACCGAGTGTACCTGGCTGACGGCGGCATAGATCTTCGCATTACCCAAGTAAATTGTTAAAAACGCCCTATTATCCCGATTCAAGGGCTCTTCGACAAAAAAACCAAACTTCCTTATCAAACAAACGTTTAGTTAAAAAATGAACAATCCCTTACCTTCAAAGGGTTTTTCCCGGGAAATGATGAAGAGGATGTCGAAATGAGTTTCGACATCCTCCTTCAAAAAAGCCGGCAGATGGAATGCTGCCGGCTTTCACATCATCGTTTCTGTAATTCTTGCTGCAATAATTTATTCACTACCTGCGGGTTGGCTTGTCCTTTTGTTGCTTTCATCACCTGCCCAACAAGGGAGCCGGCTGCCTTCGCTTTACCGCCTTTAAAATCCTCAATGGATTTCGGGTTCGCATCAAGAACCTCGGTAATAATTTTCAACAGGGTACCCTCATCAGAAATTTGCACAAGCCCTTTTTCTTTGACAATCTGCTCGGCATTACCACCGTTTTCGATTAACTCTTTAAACACTGTCTTGGCAATCTTCGAAGAAATGGTTCCATTTGAAATCAACTTGATCATGCTGGCAAGACCTTCCGGGGTCAAGGCAACTTGATGCAGTTCTTTTCCTTCGGCATTCAAATAGGCGGAAACTTCCCCCATCATCCAGTTGGAAGCCTGTTTCGGATCAGCGCCTATCTTAACTGTTGCTTCAAAGAAGTCAGCCGTTTCCTTTGTCACGGTCAGCACTTTAGCATCATAGACCGGCAGTCCCCATTCTTCCACATAACGCTTTTGCCGTTCATTTGGAAGTTCAGGAATCTCGGCACGAATTCGGGCTTTCCAATCCTCATCAATATACAGTTCGAGCAAGTCCGGTTCAGGGAAGTAGCGATAATCATCCGATCCTTCTTTTACCCTCATTAGGATTGTTGTACCAGTTGCTTCATCAAAGCGGCGTGTTTCCTGCTCGATTCTTCCACCGGATGATACAATTTCCCTTTGCCGCTTTTCTTCAAATTCCAGACCTTTGCGGACAAAGTTGAAGGAGTTCAGATTCTTCAACTCGGTTTTTGTCCCGAATTCCTTTTGTCCCACTGGGCGAATTGAAATATTGGCGTCACAACGCAGTGAACCTTCCTCCATTTTACAATCCGAAACACCTGTATATTGAATAACTGACTTTAATTTTTCTAAATAGGCATAGGCTTCGTCTGGTGTCCGGATATCCGGCTCAGAAACGATTTCGATCAGCGGTGTTCCCTGGCGGTTAATATCCACTAATGAATAGCCCTTTTCGTGATTCAGCTTGCCGGCATCTTCCTCCAGATGGATGCGGGTAATCCCAATTTTCTTCGTATAGCCATCTACTTCAATTTCAATCCAGCCATGCTCACCGATTGGCTGGTCAAATTGCGAAATTTGATAGGCCTTCGGGTTGTCCGGGTAAAAATAGTTCTTGCGGTCAAACTTTGTGTGGGTGGCAATTTCACAATTCAGCGCCATTGCCGCCTTCATCCCATAATCTACGACCTTTTTATTTAGAACCGGCAGGACCCCGGGATAGCCTAAATCAATCACACTTGTATTCGTATTTGGTTCCGCCCCAAAATGGTTCGGGCTGGATGAGAATATTTTCGAATCGGTTTTTAACTCTACATGGACTTCAAGTCCAATCACTGTTTCAAATTCCACTTTCGTTCACCCCCTACAATTGTGGCTTCTGCTTATGATAGTCTGTCGCCTGCTCAAACGCATGGGCAACGCGGTAAATTGTCGCTTCATCAAAATGCTTGCCAATGATTTGCAAGCCGAGAGGAAGTCCGCCATCGAAACCGCATGGCACAGAGATTCCTGGTACACCGGCAAGGTTCACCGGAATCGTTAAAATATCATTAACATACATGGTCATCGGATCATCGATTTTTTCCCCGATCTTAAAAGCAGGTGTTGGTGTAGTCGGGCCGACAATGACATCATAGGTTTCAAATACATTTTCAAAGTCTTGTTTAATCAATGTCCTTACCTTTTGCGCTTTTTTATAGTAGGCATCATAATAACCGGAGCTTAACGCGAAAGTCCCAAGCATAATCCGGCGTTTGACTTCTTCGCCAAAGCCTTCTGCTCTTGTGTTTTTATATAAATCTAATAGGCTTTTAGCATTAGGCGAGCGGTAACCGTAGCGGACACCGTCAAAACGGGCAAGGTTTGCTGAGGCCTCTGACGATGATAACAAGTAATAAGTAGCTAAAGCATATTTTGAATGCGGCAGCGAAACCTCCTCCCAAACGGCACCAAGACCTTCAAGCACCTTTAAGGCATCTAACACGGATTGGCGGACAGATTCACTGACACCTTCGCCAAGATATTCTTTCGGGACAGCAATTTTCAAACCTTTTATATCACCTGTTAGGGCACTCGCAAAATGAGGAACGTCAACGTTGGCTGATGTCGAGTCCATTGGGTCAAGACCGGAAATGGCTTGCAGCAGATAAGCATTATCCTCAACCGTCCGGGTGATTGGGCCAATTTGGTCAAGAGACGAAGCAAATGCTACAAGTCCAAAACGGGAAACACGGCCATAGGTTGGTTTCAAGCCAACGACACCGCAGAATGCGGCAGGCTGCCGAATCGAACCACCTGTATCGGAACCAAGGGAAAATAGTACTTCACCCGCGGCAACTGATGCTGCTGAACCGCCGGAGGAGCCTCCCGGAACCCTGTCTAAATTCCATGGATTGTGTGTTTTTTGGAAGCGGGAATTTTCATTTGATGAGCCCATCGCAAACTCGTCCATGTTTAATTTGCCGATGGTTACGGTTTCTGCCTGCTGTAATTTTTGAACGACTGTAGCATCATAAATCGGATCAAAGTTTTCAAGAATTTTGCTGGCACAGGTTGTCCTTAAGCCTTTTGTAACAATATTGTCCTTTACCCCAATAGGCATCCCAAAAAGAAGCCCTTTGTCAGCATCTGAGCTGAATTTTTCATCCAGGGCTTTTGCCGTTTGCCGTGCCCGTTCTTCATCTAATGTTAAAAAAGCCCGAACCTTGTCCTCTACCGCGGCGATTCGTTTATACGATTCGTCGACAAGATCAGATACTTTTAGCTCTTTTTTATGTAAAAGCTCATGAAGATCTGATACTTTATGATCAAATAAACTCACTTTCTTTCCTCCTACTCCCCTAATATTGCTGGCACTTTAAATTGGCCATCCTGATGTTCAGGTGCATTTTTTAGTACCTCTTCCTGCGGTAATCCCGGTACCGGGATGTCCTCGCGCAAGACATTTTTCATATCGAGCACATGATATGTAGGTTTAACATTTTCCGTATCCAGTTCATTTAACTGTTCCGCAAACGTGATAATGGCATCAAGCTGTTTCGTAAACTTTTCAGCTTCTTCTTCAGTGATTGCCAATCGTGCCAAATTGGCCACATGCTTCACTTGCTCTGCCTGAATTCGTGACATTTCGGTTCCCTCCGATTTATTGTAACTTTACTATTGATGATACCAAACTTTTTCGCTTTACCGCAATGATTCCTTCTTCATTATGGCCAAGTTATACCCCAACATTTCAGAAATTTTGTTCCTTTTATAAATTGCTCTATTTAGGTACTAAATCTGTAAATAAAAACAGGTGTTTTTCAGAAATAAATCTATCAGTCTTAAATTGATTAAGTTTTTCCCTTATTCAACGCCTTTAAAAGATGGTGATTTTAAAGGTTCAGATGTCCCTTGCGCACACTTTAGAACGCTCTAAATGCGCGCGGTGGGCTGGTTTTCTTGCTCTCGCGAACTTTGGATAGCTCTAAGTGCGCGCGCCGACCAATTTTTCTTGCTCTCGCGTACTTTGGACCTCGCTAAGTGCGCGCGCCGGACAATTTTTCTTGCTCTCGCGTACTTTGGACCTCACTAAGTGCGCGCGCCGACCAATTTTTCTTGCTCTTGAGTACTTTGGACAGCTCTAAGTGCGCGCGGCTGACCATTTTTCTTGCTCTCGCGTACTTTGGACATCTCTAAGTGCGCGCGGCGGACTATTTTTCTTGCTCTCGCGTACTTTGGACCTCGCTAAGTGCGCGCGCCGACCAATTTTTCTCACTCTCGCGTACTTTGGACCACCTAAATAGTTTACAAAATATAAATTTAGCATCCTACCTAGTTACATAATGGTGACTCACCCTATTCTCTTAATAGCAACTAGTCTATTCGGTTAACCTTCTTATTGAACCAGTGTATATACCCGCAGCGTTGGCATGTTAATATAGTGGCCGTGCGGTTGGCAAAGTCCAAATTAAGAAATGTGGCCAAAGCCGTGTTCAATTGGGCGTCCCCATGCTCAAACCGATCACCATGGCAATGCACGCAGGTAACTTTCATTCCATTCGCCTCATATTGGCCGGGTCCCATTGACTTTTTAAGGTTTTTAGCAAATATACGAACGAAGCCCTTTTTCTTCAATCCCGCTCACCTCTGAAAAGATTATTTTGAAAAAATCAAGATTAGAATATCCCCCAAATCCTGCCAAGGTTATTGAACATCAAAGCTCCCGAACCCCCATCTCAGCTGCAGTCATTCACAAAAGACAAAATGTGGCAGCAATAATAGCCTTAAGTTTTTGAAACTTTATCGCCAGCAATGGTAAAATAAATCCGAATGGGGTAAAGCCAATCGTATTATTTCCAACGATGGTCTCAAGTACGAATAGAATATTAGTTTCGTAAGGAAAGCACAATAATGCAAAGAATACTAGTTAACGATCTATTCACTACCCCATGTTCATTCTATCAAAATAACTATACCATATTTTTCAAATTCTATATAAAAAATAAGGAGACATTCGAATGGCAGAACATATTTTTCATTTAAAGGCAAACTGGCCGGGGCTAAGAAATGATGTCGGGGAGATCCAGGCTGGAAACTTACTAACCAAAATTTCTATCCCTCCGGAAATGGATGGACCAGGGGTTGGTACCAACCCGGATGAGATGCTGCTTGGTGCCGCAGCCACCTGCTATATCATCACGCTTGCTGCCATGATGGAGCGCAGCGGTCTTGAGAAGGAAAGCTTAGTAATGGAATCAGATGGGATTGTCGATGTCACCAACGGGATTTTTACCTATAAAAAAATCATTCATCGTCCTACTATTACGTTAAAGGCAGATGCCACAGACAAAGATATTGCGCTGGCACACCGGCTTGCCCAGAAGGCAGAGACCTCATGCATGATTAGCAGAGCCGTTCAAGGAAATGTGGAAATAGAGCTGCAGGCAACGGTAGAAACTGGACTTAAATAGTGTAGGAGAGTCAATATGAATAAACGAAGAAGGAAGAATTTCAAAATAATTTTCGGTCTGCTAGTGCTTTTCTGTGCTTTGGCCACGATACAAGCTTATTTTCAGCACAGTACATCTGCTCCATTACTATTTGATCGATTTGCCAATGTGAAAAAATATCGACCTGTTATTCAAAGCGAATTAAAAAAATATCATCTTGAAAAATACACGGATGTATTGGTAGCATTGATGCAGCAGGAAAGCCACGGAAAAGGCGGGGACCCCATGCAGGCATCGGAATCAGCCGGTTTGGCTAGGAATGCGATTAAGGACCCTAAACAGAGTATTCAAGCAGGGGTAAAACATTTTCATAAAGTCCTCACCTATGGCAATCAGCAAAAGGTAGATTTCCCAACGGTTGTTCAAGCCTACAACATGGGCAGCGGTTATATCACCTTTGTTGCCCAACACGGTGGGAAACATAGCGAAGAACTCGCAAAACAATACTCAAAGGCTCAAGTGAAAAAAAAGCCAGAACTTTATAATTGCGGCGGTGATAAAAAAAATTTCCGGTACCCCTACTGCTACGGTGACTTTACCTATAGTACAAAGGTATTAAAAAATATGCAATTGCTGGTCGACAGTGTGCCGGTTGACGGAGAAGGAAAATAAGCCGCACAAGGTACGGTCATGTGCATCCCTTAGGAACACATGACCCGCCTTATCTGATTAACGGCAGGGTAAAGTAAAAGCAGCTTCCTTCTCCCGGTTTACTTTCAACCGAGATTTTCCCTTTATGATATTCAATGATTTCCTTTGAGATGGCTAGTCCCAATCCTGCCCCATTATGCGGTCTGCCTTTATGATTGTTTTTATAAAATCGGTTGAATACGAAGTCAAGCTCAGCCTCCTTTATTCCGGTTCCATTATCCCTTAGTTTTATAGTCACCTCATTTTCACCTTCCCCAACTAGCTCTAGGGTAATTTTCCCGTTATCGCTTACAAAACGCTGGGCATTTGTCAATAGGTTGACAATTACTTGTTCAATTCGTACCGGATCCATCAACACGTATGGCTCATCAGCATACTCAGATAATAAATCTTTAAACACGAATACAATTCCCTGCTTCTCGATATCCCATCTATATTTGTCATATAAGCTGCGGGCATATTCCCGAATATTGACTTTCTTCATTGTAAATTTAATTTGGTTGTTTTCTATATCTGCGATATCATGAAGGTCATTAAGCATCTGAGAAAAATACAAACTTTGGTTATAAATTAATTGAATATACTGCTTATCCGGTTGAATAACGCCATCCATCATCCCCTTCGTATAGGAGCGAATATTGGTTAAAGGGGCCGCGATTTCATGCGAAATATTGCGAATCCATTTATTTTTCGATGCTTGTGCTTCATTCAACCTTTGATTAGTAACGAAAAGCTCTTGATTGGCCTGCTCAAGCTCCATTGTCCTTTCCTGCACCTGCTGCTCCAATGATTCATTCAGAAGACCTAAATCTTGCGACAACTGCTCAGCCCGCGCGAAGGATTTAGAATATTTTTTTGAAAGAATAATCGCTTGAGTAAATAAAAAGAAAAACAGGCCAACAGAGGCTAATTCAGTGGTGTGAATCAGATCATTAAAAAATAGGGTATCATTGATCACTGTCAGAAACACCAGGAAAATGGCAACAGTATTTAGGAAAGAACCTTCATGCCTCTTTTTTGCTGCTGTAATATAAACCGAAAGAATAATAAGAAATGTTAGGATAATCAGTACCTGAATGAGTATCAGCGTTCTGGTAAAAATAACGGCTGGCGTCAAAACGACAAATAGACTGTAGCAGGATAAAGCCATCGTTACGAGGTTTCTCAACCTACGATTCATATCATCCGGGAATTGGGTATACGCAAATAAAGTAAAAAACAAAGTGCCTAAGGATGCCCCCAAATATTCTAGTTTTCGTGCTACTTCCCAGTTCAAAAAGGACAGCAGATAAGAGGCGAGCCCTTCTTCAAGAAGAGTAGCCCGAATGGCGACAAGGATGCAGACAATTGCAAAGAAGAGAAACGAATACTCCTGTTTGCGGAATACGAACAAAACAATATGGTAGAGCCCGATAATAACCAGGCTGACGACGATAACAGCCCGATAAATGAGTGACTTTTCTCTGTATTTCAGGATCGTCTCCGGTTCACCGATCAAAATCTCCTCGTTCAAGCCTGCACTTCGCTGATGAAACCATTCTATGATTGAAATTTTACGTCTGTACCTGGAGCGGGAAGGCTTTTCGGTTTATTCATCGCTAACTGCCGCAGATGGATTACAGCTGATGGAAGAACTCAATCCCGATATTGTTTTACTCGACCTCAACCTTCCTGATACAAATGGGTTCGAATTGGCCCGAAGATATCGTGCCATATCTGAGGGAATCCTTATCTTTATTTCCGGTGAAAAAACAAAGAGTACGATCATCCAAGGGTTTGAAATAGGCTGTGATGACTATATCACAAAGCCCTTTGATCCCCCGGAAGTCATTGCGAGAATAAGGGCCAACTTGAGAAGAACCGGCAGGAGTACTGGCAATAATTTAACGGTAGGCGATTTATTGATCAATTTTTCTGACAAAAGTATCTTCAAAAAGGGAGAACGGATTGATCTTTTTGCAAAAGAAAAGATGCTGCTTTTTCATCTAGCCCAGTATCCAAACCAAGTATTTAGTTCGGACCAGTTATACGACCTGATATGGGGAATGAATTCTGATGCTGATTTAAAAACCGTTCAAGTACATGTCAGTACATTAAGAAAAAAAATTGAAAACGACCCGAAAAATCCACAATATATTCAAACGGTAAGGGGATTTGGTTACAAATTTTCGGATAATATTTGAATGAAAGATACGTTCAACACAGAATCAGACATCGTTTCTGATTCTTTTTCTATTTCTAGGGAGGTCTTTAGAAATTTTTTTAATATTTTAACTTGTTTTTAACCTTGATGAAATATAGTAGTTATAGGACATTATTACTACTTGAACGGCGCATCTTTTAAAAGAAATAAGGTTTCTTGATAAGCCTAAAGGAGAGTGAAACGGAAATATATGGTGGATCAAGAGTGGTTAGAACTAATAATGGAAGCAAAACATCTAGGACTAACGGTTGAGGAAATTAAAGATTTTTTATCCAAAAGTATAGAAAATGAACAAACATCAAAAACGGGTTGATCATATGCGGATGATCCCCGTTTTTTGTTTGGTTTAAAGAGAGAATACTCCTAATCGGACTAATTTGAGACTTCTTGCATTTATATATGAAAGTTTTACCTTTTAGCACTAAAGTAACATAGAAAACCAACATTCGGAAAAAATGAATATGTACGGTCATTTATTAGAATGAGGTGACAGCATGAAACCTTACATAGAGGTCAAAGGTATCTCAAAAATATTTGGTAATAATCCGAAAGCAGCCGTTGAATTATTAAAACAGGGAAAGAGCAAAAAAGAAATTTTGAAGGCAACCGGGCAGACCGTTGGCGTAAATAATGTTTCGTTTGAAATATATCCAGGTGAAATATTTGTGATCATGGGTTTATCCGGCAGCGGAAAGTCCACCTTAATCCGGATGTTCAACAGGCTGATTAGGCCGACGATTGGGGAAATCCTGATTGAAAATGAAGATATCGTAAAGATGAGCGAAGCGCGCTTAAGGGAAGTACGGCAAAAAAGAATTAGCATGGTGTTTCAGCACTTTGCCCTGTTTCCCCATAGAACAATTCTCGAAAATACGGAATATGGGCTGGAAATTCAAAAAGTCCCGGCTGAAGAACGTAGTAAACGAGCACAAAAAGCACTGGAGGTGGTCGGGTTAAAAGGCTACGAAGACCAGTTTCCCCAACAATTGAGCGGCGGCATGCAGCAGCGGGTTGGACTGGCCAGGGCCCTTGCTAGTCATACCGATGTCATCTTAATGGATGAGGCGTTCAGTGCCCTTGATCCGTTAATTCGGAAGGACATGCAGGATGAATTATTGGAGATTCAGGAAAAATTCAAGAAGACCCTCATTTTTATCACCCATGATTTAGATGAGGCTTTAAGAATCGGGGATCGGATTGCCCTGATGAGGGATGGCAGTCTCATTCAGCTTGGAACACCTGAACAAATTCTCATGAATCCTGCTAACAAATTTGTTGAGAAATTTGTCGAGGACGTTGACTTATCGAGGGTATTGACGGCCTCCCATGTAATGAAACGGGCGGAACGAATTGCAATTGACCGCGGGCCCCGGGTGGCATTGGAAATTATGCGGAAGCAAGGGTACTCGAGTATCTTTGTCGTTAATCGGAACCGGAAACTATTGGGGGCGATTACCGCTGAACAGGCCCGGCAGGCAATTGCCCTAAATCAATCGATTGCAGATGTGATGACAACCGATATTCAAACGGTTTCCAAAGATACTTTACTGACCGATCTGATGGATAAAATGGCCACGTCCAGTTTGCCCCTCTCCGTTATCGATGAAGAACACCGTCTGCTAGGCGTTCTAGTTCGCGGCGCCGTCATTGGGGCATTAGCGGGAAACAAAGATTCTTTGAACGATTTGGAGGGCAAATAAAATGAATATACCAAAAATCCCGTTAGGCCACTGGGTAGATGAACTGGTCCGATGGGTGACCGTTGCCTTTGCCGGATTTTTTACCTTATTAACTACCGCCATTGAGAGTATGTTAACTATCATCGCAGATGTATTAAGTGCCGGGCCTCCCCTCGTTTTAATTATCGTCTTAACATTATTGGTGGTTTACACCAGCAGATGGCCATTAGGAATTTTTACGCTCCTGAGCTTACTTCTAATCGATAATCTTGGCTATTGGGACTCCGGTATTCAAACGATTGCCATTGTTTTATTATCAGGATTGCTTACGATTATCATTGGAATCCCTGTTGGAATCTGGTGTGCCCAAAGAAAAACAGTCCAAAGAATCGTCACACCGATTTTAGACTTTATGCAGACGATGCCGGCCTTTGTGTATTTAATTCCTTCCATTTTATTTTTCGGCATCGGGGTGGTCCCAGGAATTATTGCTTCCTTTATTTTTGCTATTGCTCCAACCATTCGGATGACCAATTTGGGGATTCAGGAAGTCCCAAAGGATTTAATCGAGGCGGCCGATGCCTTTGGTTCCAGCAATAGTCAAAAACTATTCAAGGTCCAGCTGCCGATTGCCACACCAACGATTATGGCCGGAGTCAACCAAAGTATCATGCTTGCCTTATCGATGGTCGTGACCGCTTCCTTAGTCGGTGCACCAGGTCTGGGAGCTGACGTATACCGAGCTGTTAGCCAAATTGACGTGGGGCGGGGGTTTGAAGCAGGCTTATCAATTGTGTTCATCGCTGTGATTCTCGACCGGATTACGCAAAATTTACGAAAACCGGCCTATGAGAATGTGATTTCAAAAAAAATTGTCTTCTCCATTTTAGCGGTCCTGGTCATCGTTACCGCCATTGTGACAGGAATGACCAAAGAAACGGCTGAGAAAAAGGGTGGGAACGCCATTGGCGCTCAAACTAATTTTCAAATTATCGGGATTGAACCTGGAGCAGGTATTATGGCTCAAACCAAAAAAGCCATCAAGGATTATCAACTAACGGATTGGCAGCTGCAAGAGGGTTCATCGGCTGCAATGACTGCTGAATTAAAAAAGGCTTATGATCAGAAGAAACCAATTATTATTACCGGTTGGGCACCACATTGGATGTTCTCAACCTACGATTTGAAATTTCTCAAAGATCCTCATCAATCCTTTGGTAAGGTGGAAGATATCCATACCATTGTCCGGAAAGGTCTAAAACAGGATGCACCAGGTGCGTACACCATCCTTGATCAGTTTTCTTGGAAACCGGCTGATATGGAAAAAGTCATGACGGATATTAAAGACGGAAGTGATCCAGCAGATGCCGCGAATAAATGGGTTAAAGCCAACGGTGATAAAGTGGGGCAATGGACCAATGGGGCTGCAGCAGGCAACGGACAAACCATCAATTTGGTCTACGTGGCCTGGGATACGGAAATTGCCAGTACCAATGTCATCAGCAAGGTTCTGGAGCAGAATGGCTATAAGGTGAAATTAAGCCAAGTTGAGGTCGGTCCGATGTTTGCCGGTGTAGCCAACGGAAGCGTTGACGCAATGGTCGCAGCCTGGCTGCCAAGTACCCATAAAGAATATTATCAACAATATAAGGACAATATCGTTGATTTAGGCTCCAACCTCCATGGAACAAGAAATGGCCTGGTTGTCCCAAAATATATGAAGATTAATTCAATTGAAGATTTGAAGTAATTTATGGGGACCGTCCTTTTGGATGGTTCCCATTTTCCGGAAAAAGTTGGTTTTCAATTTAATACAACAAATACGTTGTAAGTGCTGAAAAAATGAGTGGTGGCATTCCTTTAACAGTTACTGTCATTTACGCCAAAAAATTCAACTACGCGCGTGAAATATTCTGTTACCGGGTACTTGGTAACTTTATATGGTATATTTTTCTCGGCCTGCCTTTTGTGGTAGGTGCTTCTTCCCCAATAATCTCGGCATATCCCTGATCGACTAGTTCATTTAAAATTCGGCGGGCATTTCTTGGAGTCATTTTTAACCATCTTGAAATATCCGAAGCGGTAATTGAATGCGATTTGATTTGATTTTGTATGGATAATAACTTATTTAAAGTTGTAATCGTGACTCCGCTAAGTTTAAGATCATGCTCCTTATCAAGGCGGTATCCGAAAGTAATACTATGTTTATTTCGTAACGGACCTTCAATGGTACCCTCTACATCTACTATAAAGGCAGAAAAAGGAGAATAATTTTGAGCATGTTGTAAGGCATTTCTCGCATTTCCCTCAGCTACTAACGCCGTATCCCCATAACCAATCCCAATATTCGTTGAATTGTTAGTGATTAATGCAATTTTATCTAACAAATTCACAACATTATCATTTGATTTTGTCAATGATCCCCTTGTTGAATAAATAATAAAATCTGATCCCGAAAGAACAAAAGAACCCGAAATCGATTCAGAAAAATCGATAATCGCCGATTGTAACTGCAAATGTAAACGGTGTTCTTCATAAGATAGAGAAAAATCCGTGTCTTTTTCTTTTTTCTCACTTTTAATAAAGATAACAGCTATTTGCGATTCTTTAAAATATTCCGTTTCCCAAAACTGTATAGCACTTGATAATATTTCTCTAATATTTGTACGGGTTGGGGAAATATAATATGCAGGAATATGTACTGATTTCAGTTTTTCATAAACCGTAAATAGACAAGTTATACAAACCGTTACTTTATTTTGCTCATACAAATCCTTATGAAAAGTAAATAAGTCATTTACTGTAGTGTCATGACTAAATTCAAGAGAAAAAATCGATTCCTGCGGCAGCTTCAAATCCATAAATATCTCGTACACATCACGTTTAGGTATAATATCGATACTTAAATTATCTAATTTTTGTTGATCTTTATATCCTATTTCAACCAGGGTTTTAGTTAAGCTGGCACCATCCAATTGAAGAAAGAAGAAAGGTTGCTTAGATTGACTTTGTTCCACAATGGGTTGAAGAACCGGCCCTGCAAAGATCCAAATATCCACCATATATTGATTTTTATTAACAATTTCGATTGCTTCTTCTGGATTTTGATAAATAACTTGAATCTTGCATTTTTTAGTTTGGCTCCTA
>NZ_JADDIU010000079.1 GCF_016464375.1 Bacillus renqingensis | reverse complement strand
GCGATATAACCGCCATCGAAGGTGGCTGCGGACAACTTAGCCAAATGGGTAAATTCACAAAAAGAGTATGTGGCAGTTCCTAACCACGTTTTACCAGATGAGGGCATACCGATTATCTGAATTTTTTTACCATGTCCCCCGGTTGAAATCTGTAAAATTCCTTTCATAAAGCCGGATATCACTTTGGTTATCACATTCAAGCCATAATTCATCCGTGGGGATAGTGCCTACTTCGTATCCCAAAGTCAGCATATGCTGTAAAAGCGTCGTCATATCCAAACGCTCCAGAGGTTTTGGTATGTTTTTTTTCACCGCGCTTTCGACATTTTGCCAGCCGGTAGGCGTGAAACGCAGCAGCCCCATGTATTGCCCCTGTATATCTTTCTTTGAGTCGGGCTTCCCTCCGATTTCGATTAATTTTCCATCGGCCATCTTAAACGTTTCCAAATCGTCAAAGGGGTTTGCGAACCGCTTTCTCCATAGCTTCCAAAAACCTGTGTAATAGGTTATGGCAATATCACCATCGGTTTCCATTAGCTTTTTTATTGCGGATGGATGAAATACAATATCTGAATAGCTTACGACGGATGGCCCTCTCCGAAGCCATTCTCTGGCCACAGTAAGAGAAACGAACATGTTGGTACTCTCCCAATCTTGGTTGTGAAAGTACCGCACTCCTTCAACCTGTATTTTTTCTTTTTTATATCCAGTGACAATGCCGATATCCGCGCGGGCAAACCCTGCTGATTCCAAGCTCTTAATACAATGGTCAAGAAGCGTTATGCCGAATAATTCCATCATACATTTTGGGATTTCTGCTGTTCCTTCGTTCATACGGCTGCCGCGCCCCGCTGCCAAAATTATTGCTTTCATATGATGTCAGCCTTTCTATTCCAAATATTACGAAACAGTTCAATGTCGTCTTTGTTAAATTCCTTTTCCCGTTCGGGGTGCCACATAATCGCCATGATGGGTAGTGATGGATGTTTTACAGATTCAACCAGTCCATCCTTTGAATAAGCAATGACTTCCAGACATGGAGGAACTATGTCTGGAGCTAATCCATGATAGCTGTTGACTATTTGATTTAGCTGCCCATTTACCGGATGCCTTACTGCTATATGGCCATCCGTTTTTTTTAGACTCCCTCCAAAATAGAGTATTATCGACTGCATTCCACGACAAACACCAATTAAAGGAACTTTATACGTCACGGCATAATCAATCAGCAGTGCATCAATTTCGTCACGCTCCGGTGCGTTTCCGCCATACTTGACCGGATTATTTCCGCCAGTTAGCAAAATCCCATCAGGTGGAGCCGTTTTTAATATTTCAAGAATTGATTGATAGTCATTGGGGACAGGGAAAGGAAGCGCCCTGGTTTCCCTTAAAAAAGATGCCCACCGCTGGTCCAACGTATCTCGGCGCTCTCCATAATCGGCTATTATATCCACTCGCTGGCTTATTAAAATTCGTTTCAACAGACTATTTCCACCTTTTTATTAGCGCAGTCAATATACAGGGCTTGGGCCTTTCCCCACTGTGTAAAAAGCTTTTCACCCACCCCGATAACCGCAGGGATTCCTAATTCACCCGCTCGGATAGCCATATGTGAATTTGCGCCGCCGTATGCCGTGATAAAACCGCGTATCTCATGGGAAAAAATCCAGTCAAAACCCGGATCGGCGGCAGGAATCATAATAATTTTGTCCGCTATAGATTCATTACCGGAGTAATCTGTGCATACATCACCCACAGAATTACTCATTGTGATGAAATTTGGCTCACCGGATGGTAAGTGGAAAGAGTAAATATCGCTTGGGTTAAGGATAACCGACGGCAAGGTGAATGTCAGAGTCTAAGCGTACTTCCTTCGCCCTTCGGCGATTGATTTTTCTAATAAAAATTTAACATCGTCTGCACCTGAATACAGGCGGTCTATAACCGAAACGTCCATAAACGCCATTTCTTCGCGGGTAAAGCCGTGCTTTGCTCCCAATCGTACTATCATCTCAAGCGCGTCGGACAAGCTTTTGGTAAAAATAAACTTTGAATACTCCCGACCCTCTATCGCCGCCTTTATGAATTTAAAAAGCGTCATTACATCGCCTTCCAGTCCTTGTTGTTCCATTTGCGCTTGTATTGCAGTATATTGCTCCAATGTTAACGAAAACTTCTCCTTTCCCCGCTGCAAATCTACTAATTGACTCTTTTCCTCGCTAGAAAAATAAAGATTTAGCGAGGCGTCATAACGCTGCGAAGTAATATCATATGTGCCGGGCCGAAGGTGCCCGTACTTTCTTAAAAAAGCGGTTTCAGACAATTCAAACCGATCGGTAGTCATTTTCGAACCGACAGTATTAAGCTGGCCCATATAATTCTCATAATCTTGACTTGAAAGGATACCGATAGATACCAATGACTTTAACAAAAGCACCGCGATAAAACCGGCCCGTGCCAATCCAGCAAATGGGAGTGTACCGTATCTAATGCAATCTTCAAGCAGCCAATATGTTTTGCTAATTATGTCTAAATCACAACTTATAAGGGTTTGGTGGCGTTCTTGAAGTAGTTTTATTTGCTCAAGATCACCAATCCACAGACCGTTTGATGCATTTATGATATTATTAGTAAGTTGTCTCAATGAATCCATCAGTATGTCCTGTTCATCCGCCTGAAAACCATGCTCGCTAAGAACCTTTATCCGCTCGCGCAAATCAAAAGTGTAACAGGAAAAAATGATATCAAACTCTACCTTATCGTGCTTGTTCGGTTGGACTGCAAGGTTATCCAAGTAGTAATCGACAAGCTTTTCTGTTAATCTGTCGTCAATATCCCTGGGAATAAATGAATTAAAACTTACCCGGGTATCAATATAGGGCAGCCCGCAAAAATCCATCATCAACGGGAAGCTATGCAGATTTTTATATCCGTAGTTGTTCCGCTGATACGCCCATGTCCTGTCGGTAATAATCCTACGGTATAATGAAAGGGCAAGAGGTTTTGGCCGAGTACCTATCATCTCCGCCGGGTTCCAGTCGGGCATAACGCCATAGATTGTGCGTTTACCCTTAACAAAAGGTTTGGGGCGCATTTCACGTTCCAAAAACATTTGAATTCGCGAAAGGGCCTTTTTTTGCACGTTATAATCCGTCGAAGATTTTGCCATAACCAAAGGACGCGCTTGCAGAAGATATAATTCATTCGACATAGTAAACGCGAATTCAATATCGATTGTATTACTGTTAAATAATTCCATTAACTCACAAGCCGCATCAGTAAGCCTGTCCAGATACTCATCACCGCTTTTACATTTATGAAAGAGATAACAGGTTTGTAAATCCTGGCCCATACCGGAGGTAACGGAATCGGAGGAGCCTGACTTATCGTAGTTTATCACGAAATAATTCCCGCCGGTGTTAGGGTCGATTGTAAACAGAACGCCGCTCATGGTTATTTCGGTAAGCATTGGTTGTATTAAAATTTTGTTATCGGGGTTATTATCCGTAAAGGAGCCCTTAACCCTCTCCATTGCGAAAAGAATATCTTCCGGTAGCACATTTGGGATCGATAAACACTTTCCTGCTTGCGATTCTAGGGAAGTATCCTCTGATAATGCCGAAGACCGCACGATTAGCGGCATGTCGAACCGTTCTGCTACTTTGGCGTGAACAGCATCTGGGGATGTGTGTAAATCTGAAACCGAGAAACATAATTGAGGCAATATTCGGCTCTTAGTAACACGGTTTTCAAGGAAGGAAAGAGTTTTAGCTTTAGTTGAGAAATATAACATATGTATCACCTTTTAATATAATTTAAGTACATTCGAGAATGGTTAAAGCCCCGTTATTTTCGATAACGGTATCCGATGTTTTCGGCTCTTCCATTTGTATTTCAACCCTATAACATTAGATGCCGCCCCTTTTTAAAGCCAGTTATAGAGTTCTTTTTGGTCACATTCACACTTCAACATATCCGGATATATTTGCTCTGTTCCGTTCTCTCACGCTGTCAAATAGGAGATTGTGCAGCTCACGACTGTGATTTCTTGATCCGCTAAAAGCTTACATAACTGGGAGTCATGCATAGCACACTTGTACCTTCCCTCGGCTGAATACTCAAAGCTATCGCCAAAAAACGTGCGTAAACTACCGTCTTCTAATAGTTGTTTCGTCTGCTCACGAGAGTCCATTTAGCCAGTAGATTTTTTTATTCATTCCTTTGGTGCTCTCAATGGTTTTGCTAATTACACGTCTAATTTAAACGTTTCATCAAGGTTCGTGTCCGGTGGTAATCGAAATTTTGCTGCTGGGTGACAACACATGCGTTTTTCAGGCGGAGGTAATTGCATATAGTCGCCGTAATTAAACTTTAAAAAACAGTCGTAATCTTTGATGCCGGGAAACATATAACCTTCAAACTCTATATCTTCTAAATCTTCGAACCATTTACGCAAGTATCCAGAGGTTCGGCCTTTAGGCATAGGAAAGGAAAGTATGCGCACCAATTTGGTTTCCTTTCGCTTCATTGAGAGCTTTTCAATTCTTCGGAGAACCCAAGTATGAGGGATTATATTCAAAAAAGCATACCATACTCTAAAAGCGGCTGTTCTGCTTGATTTACGACCAGTTTCTGCGTACAGGAGCTTACGCAGAATAAAACAATAGAAGCTATGTAAAGCGCGAAGAGGAGCAAAATCGGGAGAGCTATCCATCGGGAATATATCCAAGAATATACCCGTACGCATTTTCATATGCTCTTGCCCCAAACGCACAAATTCCGTGTCCTTGCGCCGAATCCGGGCATATCCCCAGCGGTAATGGGGGTCAGTTGTACAGTCTTGATAGAAGAATCTGCTATGATCCAAATCCCGCTTGCAAGCTTCCTTGAATTTTTCATATTCAGGCCTCATCATCGCTATGTCCAAGTCGTCGTCCCAAGGAATAAAACCACCATGTCGTACTGCACCAAGCATAGTGCCCATTGAAAGACAATAGCTTATGTCGTTTTCTTTGCAAACCCGGTCAATTTCCAAAAGCATTTCCAGAAGAACCATCTGAAGGCTGCGAAGTTCTTTGTCAGAGAGCATGTGGGCTTTGTTTTTTTTCATGTGGCCACCTCCTGTTTTAAATGGTTAACTAATCCAAATTTTTATTCTTTGACTACACTCATCCCCGATAAAAATTCAAAAAATTAAGTTTATTTTCTGTTCCCGAAAGCAGCCTTTTTATATTTTCCATATGCCTAAAAATAACCATAAACGCCATTAGGCACTCAAATATATAAAAATATAAGGTGTTCCCAAAAACAGGAATAAAAGAAATAGGCGCAATAAGCGTTGTAGCACATATTGTGCCTAAAGAAACATATCGGGTTAAAGCTACTATTATCACAAAAAAGCCAAGGCATATAAGGGCCATAACCCAGTTAACCATAAAAAGCACAGCTACTGCTGTAAGTGCTCCCTTGCCCCCTTTAAACCCAAAATAAATCGGCCAGTTATGCCCTATAACCGCTCCAGCACCTGCCGCTAAAAGGCTTACGCAATCTTTAGCCTCTCCCGAATAAAAGTAAACACTAAGGAACAAGCCTATATAACAGGCAATTATCCCTTTTAATATATCTCCCGCAAGAACAAACGCTGCAGCAGATTTCCCAAGTACCCTCAGAGTATTGGTAAGCCCTGCGCTTTTACTTCCATGGTTTCTTATGTTCTTGCCGTATATTTTTCCTACAATCACTGCTGTATTAAGGCTGCCTAAAAGGTAGCCCAAAGCTAAAGCCGCAAAAAGCTTTAAAATATCAATCATCATTCTTCTCCCTTGGATTATTCTAATTTTCTCTTATTTCTCCATCAATACATGGCTCATCCGTCCCTAAACCTGTCTCCTTTACCCACCATTATATCAATGAACGACTACGGCCCAATATCTTGCCAAGCATGTTGTATGAACCTTTACCAAGCAAATAGAATAGTATTACTTATGCTTTTAGTGTTGCTATTTTTTCATTGCTTCTTTCATGCTCTCTCGTTTAATCTACGGAAGAATTATTTTTCCGACATCCAAATTTCTAACATCAACTTTCGTCAACATTTATTAGACAACCTGATTTCAAAATCCAACATGTTTACAGAGCACTAGAAGCCATAACTAAGAAAACTGGTTTTATACGCCTACCCGATCTGAGTGGGTATCTCTAGGCAATAACACAATCAAAAAAAACGATTAGTGCCATAGCAGTCTTTAGCAATAAACTCTCTAGCAATCTAGCAAAAAGATGCATAGATTGTTCCCTCCTTTTGTTAGAGAGTTGTTCTAGTATCTCCATATTATTACAAATATTTTACTAATTGCAAGTTTTTTTTGAAATATTATTACTTTTTATTAAAATAGAAAAACCAAGCTATTACCTTGGTTCTTCGGAAATTATTTATGAGTTTTTACGGTTTGGATCATTGGGTAGTTCTTTGTCGAAACCGTTAGCGCTTTTTCCGGCTGTTCTAATCGTGAGTTTTCACCTTCGCCAATAAAGTGGAGATGGATTTATGTAATTCGATCAGCTTCTCCCTTGTTCCGTTCAATCTCTTATAGACGATGAAACAACGCGGTCCATCGAAAGAACACCGCCCTAATCCAATTGTTCAAATGGGTCTTTTCATGGATGGTGACGGCATTCTTAAAGAGAAGAAAAAAACATTATTAGATTTCGAATTATCAAAACTTATTGCATACCCAGATATCGGACTTGAATAAACAGATAACAGAAAGTTAAACAATAACGAGGAATGAGCTTTTATCACCACTCACTCCTAAAGGTTTGCTGTCATACAGTCCATACTTTTTATCTCATGTAACATAAATTACAAAAATATTATAAATCGTCAACTCGTGTGGACACTGTAATTATTGTTTTCATGTTTTTTCTGCCTATATAATATTTGATATATCGTAAAATAATTTTTTTGCGTTTTATAATCTAGAATACCATATTTTAGGTATGGATTTAAAAGCATTTACAAAATTAGATATATCTACTAATGGATCATTTAGCTTATGGAAAAATGGAGACCAAATATAGCTATGATATTGATGGAATATTGATTTTTGTAATAACGACAAGTAACTATTAGTATCGCTAATCTCTTTATTATCGATAATCTCTATAGAATAATCAGTTCTAGATATATCAATTGATGGAATTATTATTAATTCAAGCCTCGAAATAAATGATAAATGGTGCATTGAAAGAATGCTATCAAATAGTATAGGTAAAAACTATACTTTGTTATTAATAAAATCATAATGTTCTGTATTATTAAAGTACTCTGATAAACTCCTGTTGTTTTGGATAGTTTCTTTACTTAATCTAACACATTGAGAATATGCGGTTAAGATGATTGAATCATTTTCTTTTTTTGCATAATACGGCGTCGTTCCCAATATAATTTGCACCACTTTCTAATAGATGGGTCAATAAAGTGGATTTGCCAGCCCCTTTAAGCCCTGGCATTAATATGCCTTTATCATTTATTGAACATGCTGAAGCGTGCATAGTTATATATCCTGATTCTATATACTTCGCTGCTATTGGTTCTCTTACAAGATTTCGTATATAACTATATTCATTTATTTTATGTTCATGATAAAAATGAGTAGTCATACTCTCTAAATCAAAACAGGTTGCGCAAGCTACATTTTGAATATCATGGACATAGTAATGCTTTTTGTTAATTACCATTTTTTTACTGGTGCAACTTTGAATAATCCAGATGATAATGTTAACTTGTTAACATCTATTATAGATGAAACCTGGTGTGATACAACAGACCACCCTTCAACTGTATTTGAAGAATCTCTAACAGTGCAAAAATGGCCAAAGCAATTTTTAATCGCATTAATTTCTTCGTTATTAGTTGAATAAAATTGTAACATATATTCCATTATGAGAAATGCATACTGATTTCATATTTCTAGTCATCACAATTCCCTTTTCGAATGATCCACTGTGAGGGTGGTGGTTATTATTTTTCCTTTTCAATTATGATGTAAGTAAGCCCGGTATTAAACATATAAACATGCATATGCTATCGATTTGCTTTTTTTATACAGTCACTTATTTCCACCTTTTAGTGTTAATCCGCTATGTTGTTTTGCCACTTCTTTAGAAAAGATTTCTTTTCTTCTTCACTGTAAAAGTGATCCATGTAGCGATTGCCATTATAATATAGTGAAACGACTTGGCGAGGGATTTTTACCGACTCCCGTATGCTTTTATACAAATCCTTATATTCTTTTTTACTCGCTTCGTTTACGTTGATCAACTTAAAATGCGGTGCATTAGCAAATTCACCGACGACCTGCTCTAAATCATTCAATTTTTCCAGTTTAACTACCAATACTTCGATATTATCCTGTTTTATTATTGAATAACCTTTTTCCTTGTCAAACGGGTGGCTATACACATCAATCCCAAATACTTCCTTTAATTCTTTATTAAACCACTCAAATTGATAACCATACTTACATTTTCCATTCTGTAAAGCTCGTTTTCTAATACCTTCGGCACACGCTTCCAATAAAGAATTATCCGACAGCAAATATCCATTTTTAACAAGTTCACTCATATGGTATAAAAAATGTGAATAATCCCTACTTAAAGGCTCCCTTACCAGCGTAATTATTTTTAAGTGCTTTGCTAGTTTTATTTTATCACTACAATACTGCGAACTTTTGCGGATTGTTTCTAATTTCATATCTTCCGGCTCCCATGCCAGCTCAGGTATCAAATCATATATAAAGCAATCCGTAAGCATATGAACATGAGTAACATTAACACCTATTGTAGCCAAGCTGTTGCAAACAGATGAAGAACCGACTTTTCCGGGCTGGTATACTAATATATCATTTTCACAATAGTGTTCAGGGCACCACCAATTTAAATATAAATTACGTTTTTCATCATTCGGCAAAGTTCCTTTATAGCGTTTAATAGTACGATACCATTCGTCAATCCGGGAATCATTTAAATTTTGCATTATAAGGCTATCTAATTCTGAAAGCATGTATACACAGTCAGCTGCAATATCTAAACGTTGCAGGTTATCCGCTATTTCTTTAGGATTATTTGATAATCCTGTAACAACTATGATAATCGATTCGTGTGCGCACATTTCTTTTAATTCTTCTGGCGATATGATCGGTAAGCCACTCATATGCCCCGTTTTGTAGGTATCACAGAAATAGGCGACATTTACGTTCTTGAAATAATTAGTTAATATTTTGTATGTCTCTACCCCTGTCACTCCTGCGCCGTAAAGGACAATTTTATTTTCGAATAAACTTTCGAAGCTTTTTTTAAAATTTCGGTTTTTTGTCATGCTCATTATTCTCCTTAATAATTTTGCTGCTACGCTTTGTGCGAAGGGCGATAAGGCTATCTAGCGCATCACGCCGGTCAAGCTTGCATGAACAATCGCTAGGGAAATATTAGCCGTCCAACTTATTTGTATGGAGATGAAGGTCTATCATATCGAGGAAAATCCCCTTAGTAATATTTTCAACGGCTTCATCAATGATACAATCGTTGGTGTCGATTTCAATATCCGGAGTGAGTTCTTCGTGCGATCGCTTATGGCAACTGCACCGATGGAAATTTCATTTCCATATAGGCAACATCATATGACGGGCCAAATGCTTGAATCAGTTTTTCCACTATGTGGTTTTGGTAATAATGATATTTGTTAATTTAACCTTTCTCTACTAAATTTAATTCTTGCCTTGTTTCCGTTTGCGGCAGTTTTACCTCCGCTTTGGAACGTTTCAATAAAAACAACACTCCGAAAACCGCAACTAAGCCTCCTGCCATTGCAATAATCGGATAAATATTCCTCACAATCACTAACTGAATTATTGTATAGGAAAGAACCATTGAGATCACCGGAGAAACGATCCAAACTGTCAGCAGTTGCACGACAATATCTTTTTTTAAAACGGCACGGCCGTGCTTGGCAAAACCGATTCCAATAATCGATGATGTGGTAATTTGCGTCAATGGCACCGGTATTCCGAATATGGATGCGACCGTCACAAGGCTAGCACCTAATCCTGAAATCACGCAGCCTTCTTCCAGCTTGATTTTCGTAATTTTTTTTCCGTTCGTCTCGAGCACCCGCTGTCCGAAAAGGAATGCCCCCAATGCAACCGCCAAGCCGCCCCAAAGAACCGCAGTTCCTGATGACATCAATCCGGCGGCAACAAGTGGACCGACAGCATTTGCTACATTGTTCATCCCGGCTGAAAATGCTTCGAATAATCCCATGATTACCAATAGAAACGCCAGGATAGGAACCGCTTTCTCCCTTTTGGTCCAATGTTTGATCCACTTCATTTTTAAAAAATAAGAAGCAAGAAGCGCGATAACGAATGCGGCGAAAGGGGTAAGAAGCCAAAACATGGCTATCCACAAAAATTTCTCGACAAAAACAGATTGATAGACTACTCCTGCACCAATGACGGATCCTACGGCGACCTCGCTTGTAGATAGTGGAATACCAAATGTATTGGCAAGAAACAATGATAAGGACGCCGACAAAAGAACGATTAACGCGATGGCATCTGTAAAGGTGCTGCTTGGGACGATTCCTGAGCCGATTGTCTTGATCACTTCACCGCCACCGAGCAAGGCACCTAAAAAGACCACGACACCGCAAAGAAATAAAGCGATCCGTTTGTTGACCACTCCGGCCCCGTATGAAATTCCCATTGAAGCGGCGGCCCCGCTCGTGCCAATATTCATGGCAAAAAATAAACCGATAGTAACTGCAAGAATCGACAAGCTGAGTACACCTCCTTAAATTGAATGCATTCCGCACTTCGTTTTCCTGAATCCCACCACGTGTGGGTCGTGTTTCGAAGCGAAAAACCTCTTCTTTGGCTCGTGATTTTTCCTCATCTCTCTGACCTCCACCGATTACTGCTGTAAACCCGGCTTTTCCAACGCGTCCTTTAATGATTTGGTTTTCATTATATCGGTGTACGCGACCCAGTGATCAAATGGGTTTAGACCTGTTGCGCGGTCTCCTCATAGGTGTATACAATCATTTGAATGCCACATTCACGGGCCCTCCAGTTGCGAAATGAAGCATTTATTAACGTTATGTCTATGTGGCAATTCTAATATCATTTTTTATTGTTTCAGAGCATACTGAAATAAAATTTTCAGTATCTACTTTAGTAATATATCTTATCGGGTTTTTAAGTTTGCTTTCACCGTTATCGTACCAGTGAAGCGTTCGTTCCTTCCATAGATTAATTTCTTGTGCGGTCAATAAATCCAAAAAGTCTGAAACCTTCGCAGCCTGCAGGTGCTGCCATACACTGTTCTTCCAAATGCTTTCATTAAACAGCACTTGATCCAAGATTCCAGTATCGTTGTAATATGCCTCTGATATGTTATATACAGGGGATGGGTCATTTCTATAATCCTCAACAAATTTATGATAAATGCGTTTTATCCAGTAAACATCTGTTAAAAGATGTACGCAATATCCCCACAAGAAATCTACATCGGATTTGCTTTGATTTGCCTTAATGAAATTAGGTAGGGATTTTACAAAATCAATATCATTAACTTCTATCCGCCTTTGCCCAATCGGAGTTAAGTGGGTTTTTCTTTTTGCAGATTTGTCAGCGTTAGACCGCATATGTATAGCATCGGGTGAAATAGAACCAAGGTAGAATTGAGATAAGTCCCCCAATTCGAATCCCATTTTAGCTATATTTCTCGCAACACTTAAATGAACCATTGGCAATGGCATGGTTACACTTCCTTTATTTATTTATTTGTAAACCTACTGCCTACAGATCTGCTGCCATGAGCAGATACCGAACCTTGTCTGATATTATGCCATTTTCTCTGGGTATCTTGAAACTGAGTCCAAGCGGTGAAAAACCTGGTATTTAATATTGCGTTTTTTTATGTAACCCGTTAACCATCCATGAAGCAAAGCTCCACCACAGAATGAAAGATAATTACGTTCCTTCATGGTAATTTTTGTAGAAATTCGATATCTTTACCTAACATTTCTTCAACAAATTGTATCAAATTAACAGCAGGGTACTTGCAAAGTATCCAATCTTGTTGTTGACGATACTTTTAAAAGAACGCCTGCGATACTTTACACCGCTAGGATGAAAACAAAACGTACAATTATATAGGCTGGAACGACCTGTGACAACAAGGATACTGTTATCTCTAAATGAGGCTCTGTGGCGAGGGGGATCATTCCTCAGGATGAATTAAAACCCAAATCCATCATAATCTGGAAAGGATAGAATATCTAAATCAGGGATTCCAGGGTTACGCGGACCCATTGCGCCGTCTCAGCTTATAATGCCCGCCTCTTGTATTGCATCCTAATTGTTCTCCAATGCGTAAGCAAGTGTGGTAACTTTTCTCTCTCGCCGATTATGTCATAATCGTTCATTTCGAGGGCTTCCATAGCGACAGCAGGATCAGCTGTAATGATTCCGCCACCGACACAGGTTATGACATCCGGCTTTACTGATTTTGCCGTGTACCATACTGGCCACTCAATCCCCAGGTAAGAATAACAACAATGTCATTCTCATTATTGTTTCACTCAACAAATCGTAGGGGTTTGTCTTATAATTTAAATTTAGCGTAAAAACTATGCACCTCGATGTTTTCAGCTCAGATGATACCAAACAAAAACTATATAGAGTCGACGTTTATCAGCTAGCCTCTATCGGGTTACTTGGCATTACTTAAAGATAACGTAAACGTTTCCTATTCGGATTTTGCCGCTTGAGGTATCGCTGCATGCTATGGCGCAAACAAAAGAGACTGTAAAGAAGGAGGGAATTGTCTTATGAGCACACAGACCCAACAATTCCTCTGCTTCCTTCCCTAATTTTGGATTCAGTTATACCCGTTTCTTTAAAATACAAAAAGTTGCTGAATGTAATATCTCAAACGATTCTGGCTGCTCTTGCATAAACTGCCAATGTTCTTTTTCAAACAATGCTAATTGATCCTGTGTTAGTAATGATGCACCAATTCCTCGGGTTGCTTTTATTCGTCCATGCCATGTTTCCCGTGTGAAAGTCAGGGAAACATCGAACGCAAATGATGAAGCCACTTCAAACCCCAATGAAGTATCCACTTTATATGTTGTTGGTATTCCGTTGCTGTCAAAAGTAGGACGGTTGTACCCCGCTCCATTCCAAGAAGGATTATATTTCAGTACAAGTTCCTCACTTCCTTTTGCTATAGAGCTTTCTCCAGGAAGCCATACCAGCGACATGACAGCAAGGTGTCCATCGTCCTTCATCATCCGGACAAGACGAGGTAGCAAAACTGCTTTGTCAAAATAAGTAAAACACATACAAGCCATTACAGTATCAAATGTACCGTCAGGAAAGTCTACTTCTTCAGCGGGCGAGACTATGTACTCAATATTCATTCCTTCAGAAAGCTTTCGCGCCTGCGCTATTTGATTTTCAGAAATATCTGCACCAACAAATTTAGCGCCGTACTTAACAAGGTGACGGGGCAATACGCCGGTACCCGTTCCCAAATCAAGCACCAATTGACCATCTCCGCACAACCCAAGGTCATGGATCTTTTGATAAAACTCATCTGGATAAATGTCGCGGTATTTTGCATAATCCTCAGACATTCTGCCAAAATCAAAAATGTTTCCATTGTCTATATGTTTAAGTGTTCTCATATTTATATTCCCTTCCCTTTCTTCGCTGAAAAAATTACAGCAACTTTTACATCAATATTTTCACTATATCGAGTCAATGTTCATTTTACATCGCGAGTGTATAATTAATACGCTCTCTACCTTCCAATCTTGTTCCAATGGGCATCTGTCACATTGTGCAAACAAAGGCCCTGCAAATATAAACGTACTTTTTCACTCTCACCCCCCTTTCAGTTTATAGTTACTTCATTTTTAAAAGTATGCTGCACGCGAAAAAAACAATAAAGAAAAAACTAAAACAACTCCTTGTAAAGACCTAGAATTGCCGAAAAGTTAAATCTATAATGAATTTCCTGTCTAATATTATATATTATTGGCAAATATTGTGCTATATTATTTGTGAAAAATAAAAATTTTTCAGTATATTTCTACTAATTGGCTTAATATATGGCTTATTTCAATTTTAAAATAAAAATTCAAGACCTACTAAAATGCAATTATTATTGGAGGAAATAACCATGTGGGAATTAACTCATCTTGATCAACTTGAAGCTGAAGCTATTTATATAATTCGTGAAGTAGCTTCTGAATGTGAAAAACCAGTTATGCTTTATTCAATAGGAAAGGATAGCTCCGTAATGTTACATCTAGCAATGAAGGCTTTTTATCCTGAGAAACCTCCATTTCCTTTTATGCATATTGACACTACTTGGAAATTTAAAGAAATGATTGAATTTCGTAATTTAAAAGCAAAGCAACTGGGGATTGAAATGATAGTACACTCAAATCAGGAAGGTATTGAACAAGGAATAAACCCTTTTGATCATGGGGCATCATACACAGATATTATGAAAACACAAGCTTTAAAAGAAGGATTAGACAAGTATGGATTTACAGCCGCTTTTGGTGGTGGAAGAAGAGATGAAGAAAAATCACGTTCGAAAGAAAGAATCTTCTCCTTTCGTAATAAACATCATACTTGGGATCCCAAAAACCAAAGACCTGAAATGTGGAAGCTTTATAATACCAAAATTAATAAAAGGGAGAGTATACGTGTTTTTCCTCTATCTAATTGGACAGAAAAAGATATTTGGCAATATATAAGGAGAGAAAATATTGAGATAGTACCGCTATATTTCGCAAAGGAAAGGCCAGTGGTCTATCGAGATGGATACATTATTATGGTTGATGACAATCGCTTGGAATTAAAATCAAATGAAAAAATTTTTATAAAAAAAGTTAGATTCAGAACCTTAGGTTGTTATCCGTTAACTGGGGCAATAGAGTCAGATGCAGACAGTATAGATAAAATAATTGATGAAACCCTAGGAACCATCTCATCAGAGCGTGCTAGTCGTGTCATTGACCAAGAAGCTATTGGAAGCATGGAGAGGCGAAAACGAGAGGGGTATTTTTAGTATGAAAGATTTATTAAGATTTATTACTTGTGGTAGTGTTGATGATGGAAAATCAACATTAATAGGTCATCTTCTCTATGATGCCAAACTACTGTACGCTGATCAAGCAAGATTATTAGAGTTAGAAAGTAGAATTGGAAAGAATAGTGGCAAAATTGATTACTCTCTTTTATTAGATGGTTTAATGGCTGAAAGAGAACAAGGAATTACAATAGACGTGGCTTACCGATATTTTACCACTGATAGTCGCTCATTCATAGTTGCGGATACACCAGGCCATGAAGAATATACACGTAACTGTAACCGTCAAGTAGTTTTGAACACTTTTTGCTA
>NZ_JADDIU010000078.1 GCF_016464375.1 Bacillus renqingensis | reverse complement strand
GTAGGACGCTGCCGGGCAATCAAAAGACAATCTGTTTTATAGGTTGTCTTTTTTATTTTGTCAAATATTGATAAACCAAAAATGGTCCTTTTTTCAAGGTGATTTGAAGGAATGAATAAATAAATGGATAGTCTCGATTAGGCATCATTTTCGTTAACTCACTCCACCATTCTGTTTCATAACGAGCAATCATACTTAAGTTGTATAGCAATAAATAGTGGATGAGCAGTTCGGGAAAGTTGAATATTTTACTCTTATATAATGGGAATGTCCATTGTTGTTCATCAAGGTTATATTTTAATGGCATCGCCTTTGAAACCCCGATGTCTTGCGGCTTAAAGCGGCCCCCTCCGTCTAAAAACTCCACACCATGAATGAATTTAGAGGTTAGAAATTCCTTAAAACGACTTTTTGTCATATGGTAGGAATCTAAGATTGTTTCTGGAAGCACAAAATATTCCCCATCAGTAGGCAGTGTTTCAAATGTCCTTTTATTATCATGTAAAAGAAATAACTCGTTCAGCTCCGGTATAAATTGGAATAAATCCTCCATGAGGACTTTTTCCCCCTCTAATTGTTTCATGTAAAACATTTTTTCAGACATATAAGGGAAAAGTCCATTTTTTTGTATTTTCACTTCATCCTGAAAAAAAAGGTAGTTTTGCTTTTTTCGTTTTCTCGTTGAAACGCCATGGGCTAAAACAGCTGTTGATTCCGGATAAGAGGGATCAATGGTTAAAATGCAGGCCTTGATCAAATGGACAAGGCCATAAAAAAGCAAAATTGGTTTTAAAATGAGCGGGGCTTTCTCTGCCTGCTGATAATATATTTGTCCGTGTTCCAAATAATAAAGAAAGGAATAACAGTTTTTATAACTTTTAGCTTCTGGGCTTGCGTCATTGCTTTTTTGATAACAATTTTTTAAGTAATTTTGACAGTATTCTGCTGAAAAAAAACAAGAAAAGCTTGTCCAATCAATATGTTTCAAATCGTATCACCTTTTTCAGAATAATCTAACTTAACGTATGTCCCTTGACAGTATTTTGTCCAATTGATAACCTACAAATAATATTTTTGTCCGGGAGGCCATAAAAATGTGGGAAAATAAGTTTGCAAAAGAAGGTTTAACGTTCGATGATGTGTTGTTAATCCCTGGTGAGTCCGAGGTTCTTCCAAGAGATGTAAATTTACAAGTGGAATTATCACCCAATGTAAAGCTTAATATCCCAATTATTAGCGCAGGGATGGATACGGTGACGGAATCAGAAATGGCTATTGCTATGGCTCGTCAAGGTGGTTTAGGTGTTATCCATAAAAACATGTCCATTGAGCAGCAGGCAGAACTCGTTGAAAAGGTAAAACGTTCTGAAAGCGGCGTTATTACCGATCCATTTTTTCTAACACCAGACCGCCAAGTATATGATGCTGAGCATTTAATGGGAAAATATCGTATCTCCGGTGTCCCGATTGTCAATAATGTCGAGGAACAAAAGTTGATTGGCATAATTACGAACCGCGACCTTCGCTTTATTGAAGATTATTCATTTAAGATTTCTGATGTGATGACAAAAGAACATTTGATTACTGCTCCGGTCGGTACAACATTAGCTGAAGCCGAGAAAATTTTACAAAAACATAAGATTGAAAAGCTGCCGCTTGTGGATGAACAAGGGGTTTTAAAAGGGTTAATTACGATAAAAGATATTGAAAAGGTTATTGAGTTTCCTAACTCGGCTAAAGATAAGCAAGGTCGCTTACTTGCAGCAGCTGCTGTTGGAGTTACAAAGGATACAATGAGACGAGTAGAGGCACTTGTAAAGGCCAATGTAGATGCTATCGTAGTTGATACAGCTCATGGACATTCAAAAGGTGTTCTTAATACAGTAAAGGAAATTAGAGATGCCTATCCTGATTTGACCATCATAGCCGGTAATGTGGCAACTGCAGGGGGTACTAAAGCTTTAATCGATGCAGGAGTCGATGTAGTGAAGGTTGGAATTGGACCGGGATCGATTTGTACAACCAGGGTTGTCGCAGGCGTAGGTGTACCGCAAATTACAGCGATATTTGATTGTGCCACTGAGGCGATAAAGCACGGTAAGACCATTATTGCGGATGGTGGAATTAAGTACTCGGGAGATGTTGTCAAGGCACTTGCTGCCGGAGGACATGCTGTAATGCTTGGCAGCCTATTAGCCGGTGTTTCAGAGAGTCCTGGGGAGACGGAAATTTTTCAAGGCCGCCGGTTTAAGGTGTACCGTGGTATGGGTTCTGTCGCAGCGATGGAAAAAGGATCAAAAGATCGTTACTTCCAAGAGGATAACAAAAAATTTGTCCCAGAGGGGATTGAAGGACGCCTGCCATATAAAGGTCCTTTAGCCGATACTATTTATCAATTAATTGGTGGTATACGGTCTGGAATGGGGTATTGTGGTACGAAAGACTTGGATGAATTAAGAACAAAATCACAATTTATAAGAATGACGGGTGCGGGTTTAAGAGAGAGCCATCCACATGATGTTCAAATTACAAAAGAGGCACCAAACTACTCAATGTAAAAAGAGAAGCTTGGCTTCTCTTTTTTTTGTAATTTCAGAATTTATATCATTGGGCTTTGAGAAATGTCTAGCTCCAGCGCCCTAGCGGCTAGTGTCCTTCGCTCTCCGCCCTACGATAAGTCAACATCGGTTCGCTTCGCTCACCGTGTTTCCTTTATCTCAGTTGGAGCGCTCCAGGCCATACGCCGCTGACCAGGGCGCTTGCGCTTTTCTTAGTCAAAAGTCC
Organism: Bacillus renqingensis; assembly: GCF_016464375.1. GTDB lineage: Bacteria > Bacillota > Bacilli > Bacillales > Cytobacillaceae > Neobacillus > Neobacillus renqingensis. Next base: position 6,841 of record NZ_JADDIU010000078.1, on the reverse strand, counting down.
TATTTTTATTTGGAAATAAGTTGATACAAGGCTCTGTCTATGATTTACTAAGGACTTGTGTTAAAATAACCAAGGTGTACTAAATCGTTGGAGGGCGTAATAGTGAAAAAACATGTTTTTCAGAAGGTAGTTGCCGGTGCGATGGCAATGTTTATGTTTGTCGGCCTTTTTGCCGGGGCGAAACAAGCGAATGCACAAGCATCATTAAATGTAAATGCTGACGGAGCCATATTAGTTGATGGAGAAACAGGCAAGGTTTTATATGAAAAGAATGCGGACAGTCCACTTGGAATTGCCAGTATGACGAAAATGATGACGGAATATCTATTGCTTGATGCCGTAAAACAAGGAAAAGTAAAATGGAATCAAGAGTATTCTGTCAGTGACCTTGTATATAAAATTTCCCAACCAAGAGATTTATCGAATGTGCCATTGCGCAAAGATGGAAAATATAGTGTACGAGAATTATATGAAGCGATGGCGATTTATTCTGCTAATGGTGCGACAATTGCTTTAGCTGAAGTTATTGGCGGTTCAGAATCGAATTTTATTAAAATGATGAATGAAAAGGCCAAAAAATTAGGATTAAAACATACTAAATTCGTAAACTCAACCGGTTTAAATAATAAGGATTATCATGGGGAACAGCCTAAAGGAACAGGCGCTGATGAAGAAAACATGATGTCACCCCGAGATGTAGCCACCTTAGCATTTCATCTCATAAATGAATATCCTGATGTCTTAAAAACAGCCAGCACTCCGATGAAAGTATTTCGTGAGGGAACGGATGACCGCATTGTAATGAAGAATTGGAACTGGATGCTGCCTTCCCTAGTTTACGGCTATCAAGGAATGGACGGATTGAAAACAGGAACGACTGATCTTGCCGGCTATTGTTTTACAGGAACGGCAAGCCGTGACGGCAAACGATTTATTACGGTTGTCCAACATGCAGTGGATGCGAGCGGTAAAGGTACTTATAAGTCCCGTTTTGATGAAACAAAGAAAATGCTTGATTATGCTTTCAGCAATACGACAAAAGAAGAAATCGTTCCAAAACACTACCAAGTGAAGGGGCATAAAACGATCCCGGTAATTAAAGGGAAAGATGACCAGGTTAAAATTTATACGAAGTCAGCCATTGATATGGTAATTGAAAACGGTGAGAAAAAGAATTACAAACCAGTGTTAGTGTTGGATAAAAAGAAGATTAATAAAAATGGTGAGTTAACAGCTCCCATTAAAAAAGGCGAAAAAATCGGCTATTTAACCATTGAACCACAAAAAGGCGATAAAATAAGCTATTTAACCGCAGAGGGCCAGAAGAAGGTTCAGGTAGATATGGTTGCCGCCCAGGATGTCGAAAAGGCCAATTGGTTTGTGCTCATGATGAGAGGGATTGGCCATTTCTTCGGTGATTTATGGGATGGAATCTCTTCAACTGTTACAGGTTGGTTTTAAATGTACTAAAATTTGGATAAACGAAGTTAGGATTCCTTCTTGACAGGAATCCTTCTTTGTTGCTTTAATAAATTTATGGATTAAATTATTCTAGTATTTGAAATGAAGCTTCTTAAACTATCAAAAGATTTTTCTTAATATTAGAAATAAAAGGGGGATTTTGTAGACATGGTAACAGGTACGGATCGTGTAAAACGTGGGATGGCAGAAATGCAAAAGGGCGGCGTCATCATGGATGTCGTGAATGCTGAGCAAGCGAAGATTGCTGAAGAGGCAGGGGCAGTAGCCGTAATGGCTCTTGAGCGGGTTCCTTCTGATATTCGGGCGGCCGGCGGTGTTGCTAGAATGGCAGACCCAAGAATCGTAGAAGAGGTAATGAATGCTGTTTCTATTCCTGTCATGGCCAAGGCAAGGATTGGCCACATTGTGGAGGCAAGAGTGCTTGAGGCTATGGGTGTTGACTATATCGATGAAAGTGAAGTATTAACTCCTGCTGACGAGGAATTCCATTTAAATAAAAAGGAATATACCGTTCCTTTTGTCTGTGGCTGCCGTGATTTAGGGGAAGCTGCCCGCAGAATCGGCGAAGGGGCTTCCATGCTTCGAACAAAGGGTGAGCCCGGAACCGGGAATATTGTGGAAGCGGTCCGTCATATCCGCAAGGTAAATGCCCAAGTTCGTAAAGTCGTTGCGATGAGTGAAGACGAGTTGATGACTGAAGCGAAGTCATTAGGTGCACCATACGAAATCCTGCTCGAAATTAAACGTCTCGGCCGCTTGCCAGTCGTTAACTTTGCAGCTGGCGGTGTGGCAACTCCTGCTGATGCAGCGTTAATGATGCAATTAGGTGCTGACGGGGTATTTGTTGGTTCCGGTATTTTTAAATCGGAAAACCCTGCTTTATTTGCTAAGGCCATTGTCGAGGCCACGACACATTATCAAGACTATCAATTAATTGCCGAACTATCTAAGAACTTAGGAACACCGATGAAAGGAATTGAAATTTCATCACTCGCACCAGCAGACCGGATGCAGGAGAGAGGCTGGTAAACAGAAAAGCGGAAGGCGCCCGGTTATCGGCGACAAGCACAAGACGGTCCGGCATGAAGGCTGCTCTTTAGCCTTCTTGACGGAATGGCTTGTGACCTCGAGCCGATGGCGCCTGGAGCTGGACAATAGAAAAGCGAAAGGCGCCCTTGTCGGCGCTATAACACCATTTATTAGAAATCATGGCGTTACGATGCCATGAGGCTTGGTTAAATTCTTAAAAACAGAACTTTGAAAAAAGTTCTGTTTTGCAAACAAAGGGGTATTTTTATGATAAAAATTGGCGTTCTCGCATTGCAAGGGGCTGTCCGTGAGCATATTCAATCTGTTGAGGCGTGTGGTGCTCATGCCATAGCGATTAAACATAAAGAAGAGTTAAAAGACGTTGACGGCCTGATCCTCCCCGGAGGAGAGAGTACAACAATGCGCCGGTTAATCGATAAGTACGACTTTATGGATGCATTAAAGGAATTTGCCAGGGAAGGTAAGCCAATGTTCGGTACATGTGCCGGGCTGATTCTTTTAGCTAAAAATCTAGTCGGCTATCGTGAGCCGCATCTTGGTGTGATGGACGTTACGGTTGAACGTAACTCCTTTGGCCGCCAAGTCGATAGCTTTGAGGCTGACCTCGCGATTAAAGGTGTCGCTTCCGACTTTCCGGCGGTATTTATCCGGGCACCGCATATCGTGGAAGCAGGAGAGAATGTTGAAATTCTTGCGAAACATGATGGCCGCATTGTCGCTGCACGGGAAGGGCAATTTCTAGGATGCTCCTTCCATCCGGAATTGACAGAGGACCATCGCTTTACCGCTTACTTTGTAAAGATGGTCAAGGAGGCAAAACAAAAGCAGTTTGTATAATATGGTTGCAATTGGATTATAAATATAGTACAGTAATCAATACAAATCATATGGAACAAAGCAATGAGAGGAACTAGTAACAAGAGGTTTATTCCTAAGAGAGCCGGTGGCTGGTGTGAATCGGTGGATAATGCTTGTGAATCCCTCCTCGAGCAAGGTACCTAACGCCTCATAGTAAGGTCAGTAAGTACTTTCGGCTTAAAACCGTTAACTTTTTTCGAGGTGGACAGGATCGGCTGTCAACCAGGGTGGTATCGCGAGTAACTCTCGTCCCTGTATTAGGGGCGGGAGTTTTTTGTTTTTACCAAAGCATCAGGTGCGGCAAAACAATAAAAGAAAAGGAGTGTCTAAATAATGCTGGATTTAAAATTTTTACGAGCCAACTTTGCTGAAGTAAAGGATAAGCTGCAGCATCGCGGCGAAGATTTGACCGATTTAGGCCGGTTTGAAGAACTGGATCATAAGAGGCGGGAGTTAATCGTTGAGTCGGAAAAGCTGAAATCAAAACGAAATGAAGTTTCACAGCAGGTTGCTGCTTTAAAGCGGGAGAAGCAGGATGCGGATCATTTGATTAAGGAAATGCGTGAGGTGGGTGAGCGCATTAAAAAACTGGATGATGAGCTAAAAGGTGTGGAAGAGACATTGGAACTGCTGCTGCTAAGCATTCCCAATATTCCGCATGAAAGTGTTCCGGTTGGTGAATCAGAAGATGATAACGTCGAAATCAGAAAATGGGGGCAAATACGCAAGTTTGACTTTGAAGCCAAACCGCATTGGGAGATTGCCGACCATTTAGGGATCGTTGATTTTGAACGTGCCAGTAAGGTAACCGGCAGTCGTTTTGTCTTTTATAAAGGGCTGGGTGCCCGGCTTGAACGCGCTTTAATGAGCTTTATGCTTGATCTGCATGTGGATGAGCATGGCTATACGGAGGTGCTGCCGCCATATATGGTGAACCGGACCAGCATGACGGGGACAGGTCAGCTGCCTAAGTTTGAAGAGGATGCATTCTTAATTGAAAGTGAAGACTATTTTCTGATTCCGACAGCTGAAGTACCTGTTACGAACCTATATCGCGATGAAATCCTCAGTGGCGATAGCTTACCGATTAATTATGCTGCTTACAGCGCCTGCTTTCGTTCTGAAGCAGGATCAGCAGGGCGTGATACAAGAGGATTAATTCGTCAGCATCAGTTTAATAAGGTTGAGCTTGTCAAGTTCGTTAAACCGGAGGATTCTTATGCAGAGCTTGAGAAGCTGACAAATGATGCGGAGCGGGTGCTGCAGCTGTTAGAGCTGCCATACCATGTGTTGAGCATGTGTACTGCCGACCTTGGCTTTACAGCTGCGAAAAAGTATGATATCGAAGTGTGGCTGCCAAGCTACGGGACATATCGTGAAATTTCATCTTGCAGTAATTTCGAGGCGTTCCAGGCGAGAAGGGCCAATATTCGCTTTCGCCGTGACCCGAAAGCGAAGCCTGAACATGTTCATACGTTAAATGGCTCCGGCCTTGCGATTGGCCGTACGGTCGCCGCCATTTTAGAGAACTATCAACAGAAAGATGGCAGTGTCGCCATTCCAACGGTACTGCGTCCTTATATGGGCGGACGTGAGGTCATTAAGCCGGTTTAATCCGATCTCGGGCGGTATCCCCCGCCCGAAAATTTTTTTCTTCATTTAGTTGACACCGGGATAAAATATATGATAAATTATCTCTTGTTGTACGGAGGAATACCCAAGTCTGGCTGAAGGGATCGGTCTTGAAAACCGACAGGCGGGTTAAACCGCGCGGGGGTTCGAATCCCTCTTCCTCCGCCATTTATTTATAATCGCGCATAAAACTGGAGATAAAAATTCGTTACAAGCAATTGTAACGAATTTTTTTGTTGAAAATGGTAGAGTTATCAGAACTTAAATGTTCTACTGACACTTCTTTTAGAATTCAAAAAAAGGCACATACTGGTCTAGCCAATATGTGCCTTTGCCGTATACAGAATTTCATTCAATTTGGTTTCGATGTCACGGCACACTTTTTTAGCGTCCGCCTCGTTATTTACGACATCGGTCACATCCATATCAATCATGAAAACGTCACTAGCGTTATAATGATTCATGACCCATTCATCGTAACCCTTCCACACCTCAAAATAATATTCCTTTAGCTCAGGATTGATTTCAAAGCTGCGGCCGCGGGCCATAATCCGATCAATGACCGTATCGAATGATCCTTTTAGGTAAACCATCAAATCCGGTGCTTTTTTCGGAAGCTGGTCTAATTCTTCCAACATATTATCAACAAGTTCCTCGTAAATCTTGAATTCAAGATCAGATATTCTGCCTAGGTTCTTATTGACATAAGCAAAATACCAGTCCTCATAAATCGAGCGATCTTGAATTGTATAAACTGGATTTTTCCAATTGATGCACTCTTTCACTGTTTTAAACCGTTTGTTTAGAAAAAATAATTGCAGCAGAAACGGAATTCTTTTCGCATCCAATTCTTCCGGCGTTAATTGATAGTAAAGCGGCAGGATCGGATTATCATCGACTGCTTCGTAAAATACCTTGCTTTCAATGCCTTTATGTTGAAAATATGCCTTTAATAGATCGGCAACACTTGTTTTTCCTAGACCAATCATCCCGCCAATCACGATGCTCACGAACATCCCCCCATTCTGCAGCTATTCATCCACCTGGCTGATTTCAGTACCGATGATAGTTTTTCAAAAATAAGTGTTAAATCTTGTTTGTTTTTTACAAAATCTAACTTATCCCCATTAAAGCGCAGGACAGGTATTTCCGGGTGTTCCTGTTCAAAGTTGGCAATGGTGTTTTCATAGTCTAGCGAAAGCTGTTCTAAATAGAGCGGACTCATATTTTTTTCCATCTCCCGCCCGCGATGTTTAATCCGTTTTAATAGGGTATCCAGGCTGGCATGTAAATAAATAATTACATTTGGCTTTGGTATATCTTCTGTTAAGATTTGATAAATCTTGTCATATTTTTTGTATTCTTCGCTATTTAATGTCCGCTTTGCAAAAATCAAATTTTTAAAAATATGATAATCGGCGACGACCGCTTGTTTTTTGCTTAAGTAATGGGTATTAATATCGCTCAATTGTTTAAAGCGATTGCAGAGGAAAAACATTTCCGTCTGGAAACTCCATTCCTCAATATTTTCATAAAATTTTCCTAAGAACGGATTTTCATCGACAATTTCTTCTAACAGTGCAAATTGAAATTGTTCTGAAATGGCTTTGGCAAGTGAGGTTTTTCCTACACCAATCGGCCCCTCAACGGTAATAAAGGGAATCTCCCCCATTTGTTTTCCTCCTTCTCCATCGATACCATCACGTGTGTCTATCGATGCAAAGAATATTTTATCATAATCCTCTGCAGGAAGGGATATCGAAACTCGTTTTGAAAAATGAAAAAACTGCCGAAAGACGGCAGTTTTATGGTTCAAAGA
>NZ_JADDIU010000077.1 GCF_016464375.1 Bacillus renqingensis | reverse complement strand
AGGAAAAGCGTTAGCTTTTTCGAGGAGGAGCCAGCGGCTCGAGGTCACAAGCGGGTCCTCAAGAAGGCTAAAGAACAGCCTTCTCGCCGGCTCGTCTTGTGCTTGTCGCCGCTAGGCGGGCGCCTTGCGCTTTTCTTACCGTTTTGTGACATTAAAATTATCTACGATTAAGAGCCAGTTTTGCGGGAAGGATAGACCGAGCTTCCAATAGCTCATTCCTCTTAAATTTAATTCCTTGATTAAATCAAATTTGGCTTGGATAGAGCGGGCATCTTCAAACCAAACCTCGTGCTGTTTACCCGCTGCGTCTGTATAGTTGAAAAATGGTGCCTGGGCTTCCGTATCATATTGGATTGCAACCTGATGACTGACAGCAAGCTGTATGGCCTGCTGCGGACTAACGGCCCTCGCCATCGTCCCTTGGACAAACGGCAGCGTCCAATCATAGCCATATAAATTTTGCCCCATTAGAATTTTAGTAGACGGTATTTCGGTAATAGCATATTCCAACACCCTTCTGACCTGATTAATGGGTGATACGGCCATTGCCGGGCCGCCGCTGTAGCCCCACTCATATGTCATAATGACAACAAAGTCGGAGATTTCTCCGTGTGCTCTATAGTCATGGGCCTCATACCATAAACCCGTTTGTTCTCGGCTTGTTTTCGGCGCGAGGGCAGTAGACATGAGCCACCCTTCCCTTTGAAACCTTTGCTTCGCCTTTCTGAGAAAGCGGTTATAGGCCTCGCGGTCAGCCGGGCGTAAAAACTCAAAATCAAAATGGATATCACGGAAGCCGTGTTGCTTCGCCGTTGCTACGATCGTATCGATGAATTTATTTTGGATGGTGATATCATTCAATAATATCCTTCCAAGTTCATCACTGAATTGGTCATTTTCCTGGTTAGTGATGACCATCATGAGGACGTTTCGATTGGCTCTGGCAATAGCGGGGAACCGATTAAGCAACGGTTCTTTCAATGTCCCATCACGCTGCGCTTGAAAGCTAAACGGCGCTAAATAGGTTAAGTAGGGTGCGGCCTCACGGGCGCTGTTTTCTAATCCAGGAGCTACAGCGGTACCGCGCGGTTCAACATAGGCATTAAACTCCGCATCTCTTTTTCCTGTTTCGGGAATGTACAGCCTGAGGCCAATCTGTAATGGTTGATTAACGGGAATCTGGTTAATGGCTGCAAGCTGCTGGTAAGGGACACCAACCTTTTGTCCAATAGAGTAAAGCGAGTCACCTTGCTGGACGAAATAAAAATGGCCGACAATCGGAATGACCAAAGATTGTCCAACCACAAGATTATTAGGATTCGGCAATTCATTTGCTTCAGTGATGTCCGCTACTGTTGTTTGATAGGTTCTGGCAATAGCCGCCAATGTTTCATTTTGTCTAACAACGTGGATTTGCATGATTGATCCCTCCTTTGCACACAAACGCTACCATCATTCTATGTGGGCGGAGAGGAATTCATGTTATAATGTTGGTAAATTTCAGCTTTACTTGATAGTTGTCGTGTCTTTAATTTTTGAGGCTTATTTCAACATTTATTATCTATAAGGCGGTTTGACTTAAATGGATGATCAAGATAGCTATTTTATGAAAGAAGCGATAAAGGAAGCCACTAAAGCGCAAGGCTTGAATGAGGTGCCGATCGGGGCCGTTATCGTATATGAGGGGAAGATTATTTCCCGGGCATATAATTTACGGGAAAGGGAGCAAAATTCCCTGGCCCATGCAGAGCTTTTGGCCATTGACAAGGCTTGCCGGGTCCAAGGCTCATGGCGGTTGGAGGATACCACTCTATATGTTACGCTTGAGCCGTGTCCGATGTGTTCCGGTGCGATTATTTTATCAAGGGTCAAGAGGGTTGTTTATGGAGCAAGCGACCCGAAAGGCGGCTGTGCCGGAACACTGATGAACCTGCTGGAGGATCCCCGCTTTAACCATCAATGTGAGGTAGTTAAAGGTGTACTGGAATCAGAATGCAGCGAACTGCTATCTGATTTTTTTAGAAAAATAAGGGAGCGGAAAAGGCAGGAGAAAAAACTGCGGCAGGCTGAGGGCTTTACAGAAATTAACAGTGAATAACGATTGCTTTTTTGCCTGATTGTTTGTATACTTAAGAAGCGTCAGATACGACGCACTTCATATTTGGTATCAACTTTGCCGTGCTAGGTGGGGAGGTAGCGGTGCCCTGTATCCGCAATCCGCTCTAGCGGGACTGAATCCCTTCCTGAGGCTGATATCCTGTAGGGTCTGCCTTAAGTAAGTGGTGTTGACGCTTGGGTCCTGCGCAATGGGAATCCATGAACCATGTCAGGTCCGGAAGGAAGCAGCATTAAGTGGACGCTCCCATGTGCCGCAGGGGTTCCTGGGCCGAGCTAACTGCTTAAGTAACGCTTATGGGCGTCAGTCGAAGGAAGGTGCACGGCAGTTATAAAAGCGGAAGCATCCGTTTAACGGAGTACATTAGACGCTGGATGCCGGAGCTAGATAGTTTTTAAATTTCAGTGTTACATAAAATCAAACTCATCTCAAAAATTTGGGATGAGTTTTTTTGTGAACTCTTTGGAAATAAGTTATAATAGTTAGGATGAAAAATTTTTTTGAAGGAGGCGGTGTCTTGTGGCATATCAAGCATTATATCGTGTTTGGCGTCCGCAAACTTTTTTTGATGTGGTAGGACAAGAACATGTCACGACGACATTGCAAAACGCCTTGCTTCAACAAAAAATTTCCCATGCCTATCTGTTTTCCGGTCCTAGAGGAACAGGGAAAACAAGTGCAGCCAAAATATTAGCAAAGGCCATTAACTGTGAGCATGCTCCGGTTTCTGAACCATGCAATCAATGTGCAGCCTGCCATGGGATTACCAACGGGACAATTCCAGATGTCTTAGAATTTGATGCGGCATCCAATTCAAGGGTAGAAGAGATGCGGGATGTTCTCGACAAGGTCAAATTTGCCCCAACGGCCGTCAAGTACAAGGTGTATATTATTGATGAAGTGCATATGCTGTCGATCAGCGCCTTTAATGCCTTATTAAAAACATTAGAAGAACCGCCGAAGCATGTCATCTTTATCTTAGCGACAACAGAGCCGCACAAAATCCCCTTGACGATCATCTCCCGTTGTCAGCGCTTTGATTTTAGAAGAATCACGGCGGGGGCCATTGTGAGCCGGATGAAATTGATTGTCGAAGAGTCCGGGATTGATTGCGACGAGCAGGCACTGCAAATGATTGCCAGAAGTGCTGAAGGCGGAATGCGGGATGCTTTGAGTTTATTGGACCAAGCGATATCCTATAGCCAAGACCGGGTAACACTGGAAGATGCCCTCACAGTGACAGGGACGGTATCGCAAGGTTTTTTAAATAAAATGGCTCAGGCGATAAAAGACAAGGATGTTGTCAGCGGCCTTGCGGCATTGGATGAGCTTTTGTATCATGGAAAAGACCCAGCACGCTTTATCGAGGACTTCATCTTATTTTATCGTGATATGCTGCTTTATAAAGCGGCCCCGAAGCTTGAGGAATCTCTCGAAAGGGTCATGCTGGATGACGAATTCCGACAAATGGCGGAGCAAATCTCCATTGAGGAGATTTATCAGTTGATTGACAATTTGAATAAAACACAGCAGGATATGCGCTGGACGAACCACCCGAGAATTTTTCTAGAGGTGGCGATTGTTAAACTTTGTCAGCTGGAGACAAACCAGTCAGTGCAGCCACAAGGGTCGATCGAACAATTAGTAACGAAGATTGGCCAGCTTGAAAATGAACTCCAACAATTAAAAGCAACAGGTATATCTCAAAGTACACATGAAGTAACACCGCAGCCGCAAAAAACGATGCAAAGATCTTCAAGAAATTCGTTTCAAGCCCCTGTTGGAAAAATAAATGAGGTCTTAAAACAGGCAACCAAAAGTGATTTGAATCTTGTCAAAGCCAATTGGGGTGAAATGCGCGGGGGTCTATTAAAATCCCATGCCGCTTTGTTAAACGAAGCAGAGCCGGTTGCGGCTTCAGCTACGTCCCTTCTTATAAAATTTAAGCATGAAATGATCTGCCAAATGGCGATGAATCGCAAGGATTTTCTTGAGGCAGTTACGGCCGCCTTGTTTCAATTAACGTCCAAACGTTTTTTGTTGCTAGGTGTGCCCGAAGACCAATGGCAGTCGATTCGTGAAAGTTTTCTCAGTACCAATCAGCATGTTGAGGATGGCAGTGCAGATGAATCTGCTCAAGAGGAAGAACCTCATATCGCTGAAGCAAAGAAATTATTTGGTGCTGAATTTGTGGAAATCGTTGATTAGGAAAATAAAGGCATATGTTTAGAATTTTATGATAAAAAATATATCGAATTTGGAGGAAAATTAGATGCGCGGTGGAATGGGTAATATGCAAAATATGATGAAGCAAATGCAAAAAATGCAAAAGAAAATGGCGGAAGCGCAAGAACAATTAGGGGAAGAAAAGATTGAAGGGACGGCAGGCGGCGGGATTGTGAAGGTCGTAGTAACCGGCCATAAAGAAGTGGTAGATGTACAAATTAATCCAGAAGCGGTTGACCCAGATGATGTGGAAATGCTCCAGGACCTTGTGCTAGCAGCTGTCAATGATGCCCTCAAAAAGGCCGATGAGCTGACAAACAATACAATGGGGCAGTTTACAAAAGGAATGAACCTGCCATTTTAAATTAAAAAGCAAAAATGCCCGTTAGCTACTTTTGTTCGCGGGCACTTTTACTTTTAGGAAAAGGGAAGGAAACGCCGCAAAAGCGAATCAGAGGAGAAAAAGCAAATGCATTATCCTGAACCAATCTCAAAGTTAATTGATAGTTTTATGAAGCTGCCAGGGATTGGCCCGAAAACAGCTGCCCGGCTGGCTTTTTTTGTTTTAAGCATGAAGGAAGAGACAGTGCTTGACTTCGCAAAAGCACTCGTAAATGCTAAGCGCAATTTAACGTATTGCTCTATATGCGGCCACATCACGGATCAAGATCCATGTTACATTTGTGAAGATCAGCACCGAGATAAGGGCATAATATGTGTTGTACAGGATCCCAAAGATGTGATTGCCATGGAAAAAATGAAGGAATATAACGGTCTGTACCATGTCTTGCATGGAGCCATATCCCCAATGGATGGAATTGGCCCCGAGGATATCAATATCCCGGATTTGTTAAAACGACTGCAGGATGAAACCGTGCAGGAAGTCATTTTAGCGACTAATCCGAATATTGAAGGGGAAGCAACAGCCATGTATTTATCCCGTTTAATCAAGCCGTCAGGAATTAAAACAACAAGAATCGCCCATGGACTGCCGGTGGGAGGGGATCTTGAATATGCGGATGAGGTCACTTTATCAAAGGCGATAGAGGGCCGGCGGGAATTAAAATGAAAAGCATCAGTGAGCTAAACCGGGGGTATCAGTCATGTTTTTTCGGCGAAAAGAGAGGCTTCGAAAAGAGTACGATGAAAAACTGTTCGTTCAGTTAAATAGGTTTAAAGAACATTGGCAGCAGGAAAAACTACTGCTGGAAAAAAGCTTCGACCCATCAGAGGAAGTCATTTGTCAAGCAAAAATAGCAGAAGCTAAGTACATTTTTCTGTTGCGAGAAGCAAAACACAGAAAGATATCGTTAAAAAGATAAACTCACGTTAAAGCGAGATGAGCACATTTCACAGAGGTCTAAGCCAACTTTGCTTGGGCTTTTTTATTGGGTCTATTTTAGTGAACTTGTACATATCTTGTAACTAAAAGTGACCTTTGGGGGGATTGCTCTCTTGGAACCAATTATTGTTATCTCTGTTCTCGGTGGACTCATTATTTTAATGTTACTCTTCGGTGCTCCTTTTAAACCGGCCCGCTTTGTTGGCCAAGCTGCGATTAAACTAATCATAGGAGCGTTATTCTTATTTTTTTTAAATGTGGCAGGCAACCAATATGGTGTTCATGTACCGGTTAATTTCGCAACATCTGCCGTTTCGGGCTTTCTTGGGATCCCTGGTTTATTTGCTTTAGTTGCCATTCAACATTGGGTTATCTAATTACGGCACCGCAGAATTCTGCGGTTTTTTTGTACCAAAATTTTTTTAAAAAAGGTATTGACCATAGCTCGAAAATCATGTAATATATTAAAGGTCGCCACTGAGTTGGTGACAAAATAACAAAAAAGGCTGTTGACATTAACATCCTAAAATGTTATATTAGTAAAGTCGCTCTTTGAAAACTAAACAAACAAAAACGTCAA
>NZ_JADDIU010000076.1 GCF_016464375.1 Bacillus renqingensis | reverse complement strand
TAGATGTTTGACAATAATGGCGAAATGACGCCGCCATGAAGGGATGTTAAAAAAATGCAAGTTCTAAAAGGAATAAAAGCAGTACCCTAGCCAATTCTCAAACAAAGGAATAGAGAATTGGCTTTTTTGTATATCCAGTGCTAAGAACAAAAAATAGAAGAAGATGCCTGGTAAGACACCTTCCTAAACATTATTTTACTAACTGTTTGCTATTAACAATCAATTCATCAATATATTTCCTTGCCTTCAATGCATATTCGAACGGATTTGCTTTAGCGGGATCCTGCTCTGCTTCTACCACAATCCAACCTTCATAACCGCTTTCGACAATAGCATTCATGATTGGGTGGAAATCAATCATTCCATCTCCAGGTACGGTAAACACACCTTTTTTAACCCCGGTTAAGAAGCTGTCATTCTGTTCTTTCACTTCTTTCGCCATTAGTTCGCGAATATCTTTAAAGTGAATATGCTTAATGCGAGATTGGTATTTATGAAAAATCTCTAATGGATTTTCTCCCGAAAAAACGAGATGCCCTGTATCAAATAATAGGGATACTTTTTCAGGAGAAGTATTTTCCATCAGGCGTTCAATCTCCGCAGTTGTTTGGACACCTGTTCCCATATGGTGATGATACACAATCTCCATACCCTTTTCATGCGCCAGCTCACCTAACGCCTCTAAGCCCTGAGTTAATAAATCCCACTCTGCATCGGTAAATACCGGTTTTTCTTTAAATAGCGGTGTATCCATCTGTCCTTGAATGCTGCGACCTTGTTCGGAAACAACAATCACCTTTGCGTTCATAGCATGTAAGAAATCGCGATGCTGGATAAAAGCTTGTTTTGTTTCTTCAAATGGTTTTGTCGTTAAAAAAGCGCTGAACCAGGCACTTGCCACTTGTAGATTTCTTAGTTCTAAATATCTTTTTAATGTTTCTGGAGCTTTAGGATATTTGTTTCCAATTTCAGTTCCAGTATAGCCTGCTAATGCCATTTCGCTGATACATTGCTCAAAAGTATTTTCCTTGCCTAACTCTGGCAGGTCATCATTTGTCCAAGCGATTGGAGCACAGCCAAATTTAATTTTTTCGATTGATTTCATGATGGGTTCTCCTCTCCATTATGGAATAATATATAGGCTTAAGCTTTTACGTTTACATGTAGTTCAACAATTTGATTTGTATCGACGGATTGCTGGCAGGCCATAGCCACCGTGGTGCTTTGTAAACCGTCAATGGCTCCAACTTCCGGCTGACGCCCTTCTTTAATACAAGCAACAAATTCATTCATTTCATTTTTGAAGGCTTGGCTGAAACGCTCAGGGAAATTTTGTGATGTTGGTCTTACAACACCCTGTTCATCAAAAACAGTTACTAGGTTCTTTTCCGGTACAGCAGCTACACGGAGCATTCCTTTCGTCCCAATTAATTCAGTTTCTACATGATACCCGTGTGCAGCATTTCTTCCGGCAACAAGGATCGCCATTGTTTTATCTTCTAACTGCATCATGGCTGCCCCTGTTTCTAATTCATTCACTTTGTCTAATTCGGGGTATGCAGCATTTTTACCCATTGCCCAAACACGGCTTACTTCTTTCTTCGTGAACCATCTCACTAAGTCAATATCATGAATGGACATGTCCGCAAACAAACCGCCGCTGTTGCTCGCCCCAGCAAATTTCACAAAGCTTTCCAATCCAGAGCTTGGGTCAATTCCATAGCAGCGGACAACTGTCAGTTCACCTAACTTGCCTTCATCCACCATTTTTTTAGCATATTGATAGGACTCATCGTAGCGTCTCATGAAGCCAAGCATAAAGACTTTTTCAGGATGCGCAGCAATTACTTCAATTGTTTTTTTAATATCCCCAATTTCTAAGCCAATTGGTTTTTCACTAAATACATGTTTGCCTTTTTCCATCGCTAAGCGTATTTGCTCTGGGTGAAATCCTGAAGGTGATACAATGACTACCGCATCAATATTTGAGTTTTCTACCATTTCTTCATATGTTTTAAAGGTTTCTTTTACACCTAATTCGTTTTTAGCAAATTCTAGTTCCTCATCAACAAAACTGCATGCAGCAAAAAGTTCCGCTCCAGGAGTATGTTTTGCGATATTAGCAGCATGCACTTTTCCTAGTCTTCCTAATCCGACAATTCCTACTTTAATATTAGCCATCGTCATTTCCTCCAGTCTATCTTTTGATCATTTAAGCGTTTTCATATATAACATAAAAAATAATATACTAGGGAGTGTGCAAATAAAAATAATAGTATATCAGTATAATTGGATATAATATTATTATGTTTTGATTATATCTTGGTTACCTATATTCAAATATTATTACTGATAAAGACTAATGTCAATTACTTTTTTACGATTTATACACGAAGAAAAGACCTTAGGGACCATCACCCCCAAAGACCTTCTCAGTTAATCTACTTAAAGTTATTTAATGCCTTCCTTGATAAACACGATTTCCAAAATATCTTCATGACTGTGCATAGTGCGCGGCAGACTTGTATGTACTTGGACGGCATCACAAATATATAGAAGTTTCGGTATGAATCCACTCTCAAATGCGGAATCAAAGTCTTGTTTTAAAAAATACGTCGTCATGCTCAATCACCTTCCAAAATACGATTGTCTTTACAGATAAGAAGTTCCATGAAACAGAAGAGAGGACACCTTTTGTCTCAAAATAAGATGTCCTCCATTTACTAAAAATTCTTCTATCTATTGAGCCTTTTTCATCCCAGCCGTTCCTACTTTGTGGCTTTTGTCATATTTCGAACGAAACTCTTGCTCGAGCTCTTCAAGTGAACGTTGATAAGTTTCTGGCATACATTTATAAACGAAGAAGATTCCTGCTATTCCGATTGCCACGAATACAAAGAATGTTGAGGCTAATCCGATTGATCCTAGTAATACTGGGAAGGTGAAGCCGATTAAAGCATTTACAATCCACATGAAAAATACACTTATACCTGTACCAAGACCTCTGACCCTCTGCGGGAATATTTCAGCTATAACAAGCCAAGTGACCGGTCCCACACACCCTTGCATAAAAATTAAGAATAAAACCGTTAAAGAAAGAACAACATATGGCAAGGCAGCTGATCCTTCAAGCACGAGGGAGAATATCGCAATAAGCAAAAGAGCTGTTGACGTACCGGATAAACCAAGGATTAACATTGGACGGCGTTTCACTTTACCAATAAACCAAATACCGAAACACACTGATATAACTGATACAGCTCCGTTTGCAATATTCGCAATTAGTGCGGCCTGCGTACCGAAACCGGATTTTTCAAGAATTTGAGTTCCATAATACATAATAGAGTTAACACCTGTTATTTGGTTAACAATGGCTACCCCAATCCCGATAAGTAAAATTCTCCGTAACCATGGAGCGGCAAAGTCTTTGAATGTTGCTTTTTCAAGGTCGGCTTCACGCTTGACCGATGCTTCAATTTCCTTAAATTCAATTTCAGCTCTTTTTTCTTCACGAATTTGTTTCAGAACGTCAAAAGCTGCTTTATTTCTACCTTTTGAGGCCAGCCAGCGAGGACTTTCTGGAACAAACAGCATACCGATACAAAGCAAAACTGCCGGAATCGCACAAATAAGTAACATATAACGCCAAACATGGCCGACATCACCCATTGTCACACCAAGAATTGCATTGAAAACATAGGCCAATAATTGCCCGCCTGTAATCATGATTTCGTTTTGGGTAACCATCCGGCCTCTTCTTTCCGCAGGTGCCATTTCGGCTAAGAAGGCCGGTACCATTGCCGATGCTCCACCAACTGCAACTCCTAAAAAGAAGCGGGCAATAAGCATAATTAGCACGTTTGGAGCAAAACTTGTCCCTAATGATGTAATAAAAAATAAGAATGCTAGATTCAGAATCATTTTACGGCGGCCGTAATGGTCGGCTAATCGACCCCCAAATAAGGCACCGACGGCAGCCCCGATGAGCAGGGTACTCGTTACAAGACCTTCTGTAACAGGAGTCAGGTTCAGCTGATCAGGTTTCGACATGAATGGCAGGGCTCCATTAATAACACCGGTATCATACCCAAACAATAGCCCGCCAAATGTCGCTGAAATCATAATAAGCTGCAAATAACTTTTGTGATTCCTCACTTTATTAGTTGCTTGATGACTCATACTATTCTCTCCCCAAGGATTAAATTATTCTATATAAAATAACGCAGCATCACTCATACCATAATCCAATGTAGGCGCTTTCACCATTAAAAAATAACAATCATTTTAAGAAGTTGGTCATAACAACCATTAGTATTTATTATATGGTTGTTATGTTTCTTCTGTTCTGTCCACTAAAACTCAGAAAAACTCCTCCTTTACCACATTCCATTAATAAAATTGATCACCAGTTAGCTATATTTTGGGTAACTATTGATTACATTTTATTTAATCATAATATTAAAAACGCTTACAGTCAATATTTTTAAAATATTTTTTTAGTTAATAGGGAGTAATAAAACACTCCCCTTTTATTAATCATTTATTTTTCCAATCATATTAAAGCGATATCAGCACAACCCGTCAAAAGTTAACCAACAGATTATACGTTGAATCTCTGATCCATTCTTTAACCCGCCATGTTTCCTTGGCCACGGTATGACTTTGCAGTTTTTTTACGTTTTCCCCAAGCAATCACTAAAACGGTTGCGATCAAGCCAAGGACCCCAACAAAGTAAAACCCGGCTGTAATTCCAAACCTTGAATTAAAGATTCCGGCAAAAAAAGGCCCGGCAAAAATACCGATTGCATACAATGCTTGATAGGCTCCCATCGCCGTTGCTCTTTTTTCCGGTACAATCTTTTCAATTGACATTCCTAACAGCAACGGAAAAATTAAACCTAAGGCAAAGCCGTTAAATCCTTGTATGACCAGAAATAACCCTTTCGTCTGAATAAAGGGAATCATCAACGTAAAAATAGCCGTCAAGGAATAGGCGGTTAATAGCGATCTCCATTCTCCCAGTTTCGGCACCATGACACTTCCCATAAAAAGAGTTGCACTGGCATGAGGAATCATAAAGGCAGCCACAATGAAGGCAATTTCACTTGGCTTAAAACCGATTCCCAATGCATATTGGCTTGTAAATCCAAACATCGTCGAGAATATGATACTATGAGCTAGTATGGATAAGGCCGCCACCTTCAATAAGGACAATTCACGCATAACAGATGCCAATTCCCTTAGTTTTACAGGCTCTCTTGCAATCCTTTCTTTCGGTTCAATAATAAAGAACGATAGAACCGTACCAAAGATACTAAACAGCGCTGCAATCCAAAACGGTGCCTTCCAGCCCCATTCATCGACCAAATAACCGCTAAAGCTCATCCCCAAAAACTGTGCCAATACCACGACAAAGGAAAGGCTCCCCATCGCCTTGTGCACTTCTTTTTCTGTAAAAAAGTTCGGGTACAGCACCGAAAAGGCTACCCATGATGCTGCCGCTAGTCCAGCAAGAGTCCGAGCCGCCAGAATCCACCATAAACTATCAGTCAAAAGATATATCGCACAGCTCAAAGTGCTTACCATCATCCCAAAAATGACAAAAGGCTTACGGAATTTTAGTAAATCTGAGGATATTCCGATTGGAAGCCGGCACAAAAACTGCATCAGGCCATAGCTGCTCAGGACAATGCCAATAAAGGTATACTTAGCCCCGATTGATTCCATATAAGGAGATAAAATCGGTACATAAATAAAATGTGGAAACCAAAGCAAAAAAGAAACAACCATAAACAGATATTTATTTTGATTTGAATGTAATCCCCTCAATACAACACACCCATTGTTTTATTTAATAAAAGGATGATGATTGATTGAAAACAATACACCATTCCTTTCCGCATCCATTTAAGCTAGTATGTCATTAATTCGTTTGAGATCTTCCGCAAATAAATTGACATTAATTGCTTTTACGGTGTCACGAATCTGTTCCGGACGTTTTCCCCCTGGAATCACCGCATCAACGCCATCCTGCGCCAGCAGCCAAGCAAGTGCCAGATGGCTGACTGTTGTGTTTTTAGCAGCTGCAAATTCCTTTAATTTTTCTACTTTTGCAAGATTTTTCTCAAATTCGCCGTTCGTAAACAGCTGTACAGAATTCCGCCAATCATTAGCTGTCAGTGTAAAATCCTTCGTGTATTTGCCGCCAAGCAGACCAAAAGCAAGCGGACCAAACGGAATAAAAGAAATATTTTGTTCCACACAGTATGGCAGCAATTCTTTTTCAACCGACCGATTTAGCATGCTATACTCCAGCTGCAGTGCATTAATGTCACCATGGGCATTTGCTTCTTTTACCTGTTCAATCGTCATATTGGAAATCCCTATCGCGCGGATTTTTCCTTCTTCTTTCATTCGGACCAATTCTCCAACTGCTTCACCGATGGGAGTCTTGCCATCCGGATTGTGAATATAATACAAATCAACATAATCGGTTTGAAGTCTCTTCAAGCTTTCTTCAAGTGATTTTCGTAAAAATGCAGGTTCATTATTCAACCTTACCGTTCCATCCGGGAACCATTCGTTGGCACCTTTTGTTGCCAGTATAATCTGGTCGCGCGGCACTTCACGCAGCACTTCCCCGACCAGTTCCTCCGAACGGCCCTTCCCGTAAATATTCGCGGTATCAATGAACGTAATTCCTTCTTCAATCGCTGCCCGGACAAAGTCCTTGCCGTTTTCTTCATTTAAATTGTCATATAAATTATGACCGCCTACAGCGTTTGTCCCAAGGCCGATTTGTGAAATTTGAATATCCGTTTTTTTCAATTGAGTATATTTCATATAAAAGCCCTCCCTTGTATGTCATTAGTTCACATAGTAAAAAGCAAGGGGATGCCTCGATACATAGACACCCCCCTCTTTTATGCTTTATGATTTGATTTAAATTCTCTTATTTTCGCTTTTACTGTCTGTTTGACAGCTTCTTTTCCGGGAGAAAGGATGGCACGTACGTCATAAAGCTCTTTATCCTTATCCAGAACTTCACGAACCGCTTTCGTCCATGCCTGCAGACATTCTGTATTGACATTGATTTTTGCATGACCTAGTTCAATCGCTTTTTGGATTTGGTAATCAGGAATACCCGACCCGCCGTGTAATACAAGCGGTACATTGGTTATTTCTGAAATTTCTTTCATTTCTGCAAATCCTAATTTCGGTTCACCTTGGTATGGGCCATGGACAGAACCAAGTGCTGCTGCTAGAGCATCAATGCCGGTTTCTTTCACAAGACGTAAGCATTCTTCGGGGTCAGCATATTGAATGCCGCCAATTAGTCCGTCCTCATTTCCGCCGATAGTCCCCACCTCCGCTTCTACCGAAACGCCTTGAGGTCTAGCATAATCTGTTACTTGCTTGGTCATTTTAATATTTTCGTCAATTGGGGAATGGGATCCATCAATCATAACGGAAGTATAACCGGCATCAATTGCCTCTTTACAACGTTCGACACTTTTTCCGTGGTCCAGGTGCAACGCAACCGGGATCGTTATGTTCTTTGTTTCTACAATACTATTAACCATTGCGGCAATCGTTTTAAAGCCGCCTAAATAATCTACAAGCCGATCAGAAGATGATACAATAACAGGAGACTGCTCTTCCTGGGCCGCTTCTAAAATTGCCTCCACCCATTGGAAACTATTTATGTTAAATGCACCAACTGCATATTTTCCTTCTTTTGCTTTTGTTAGCATTTCCTTCATAGAAACTAATCTTGATGATAGTACTGCTGTCACCTGTTTCACCTCTCTTTAGTACCGATTAGGAAGCGAGGGTTTCGAACCCTCGCAGCCTTCTATTGCTCTAATTTAATATTGTTTTGCTGTTTCTAATTTTTCCTGTCTTAACTCATGAGCCTTTTGGATGCTCTCTTTATTAGAAACTTCCGCAACACCGACATTCCACCAGCTGTCATACCCGTCTGTCATTGTTTTTGGGAGGACCTTGATATCGATTAATGTTGAAACCTCTTGTTTCTTCGCATCTTCCAAAGCTGTTTTCAATTGTTCAACGGTATTGACGCGGTATGTCTTCGCACCATACCCTTCTGCAACTTTGGCATAATCAATATTTAAAACTTTGTTGTCATGTGTTCTAAATTCGGTGAAATACGTACCGCCGCCGTTATCCATTTGCAGGTTATTAATACAGCCGAACCCAGAGTTATCAAAAAGAACCACATTAATTTTTTTACCATACTGAATGGCTGTGATTAGTTCAGAATGAAGCAATAGGAAGCTTCCGTCACCAACAAGAGAGTAAACTTCTTTATCTGGAGCCGCCAATTTAACCCCAAGCGCCCCTGACACTTCATAGCCCATACAGGAATATCCGTATTCTACGTTATACGTATTCGGCACAGTTGGATTCCAGATACGCTGTACGTCACCAGGAAGTGATCCGGCAGAAGTAATAATTATACTGTCTGGATCGATTGTATTGTTGACAGTAATTAATGCTGTTGTCTGTGCCAATTCAGTGTTCAAGGTATCCGCATACTCATTGAGTACTTCCTGTGTGAAGTGGTTTTTAATTTCTGGATCGAAGTTTTCGCGGGTAAAGGTAACTTTACTTAAACGCTCGCGTTCCGCATTCCATTCTTGCTTCAATTCAGCAATCGTTTCTCCAAACTCACTCTTATATCCTGCTAAAAGCGGTTCCAATTGTTCTAATGTTGTTTTGGCATCTGCGACTACCTGGAAGGCATCCAGTTTGTATGCCTGCAGGCGGCTGACATTAATATTTAAAAATTTAGCATTGTCAAAGTCGAAGGCTGTTTTCGATGAAGTCGCAAAATCCGTATAGCGGGTACCAATCCCGATAATTAAATCTGCTTGACGGGCTGCTTTATTAGCAGCAAGCGTACCAGTGATTCCCATTCCGCCCAGGTTGTTTTTGAAAGTGGATTCTACCGTTGCTTTCCCTGCTTGTGTTTCTACCAATGGAATAGTATGTTTTTCTGACAGAGCGATTAAAATATCCCGTGCTCCCGAATATTTGGCGCCGCCGCCAACAAGGATGACAGGCTTTTTGCTGGATCTGATCAGCTCTGCTGCACCTTTTAATTCACGTTCTACCGGCGCTTTCCGATCTAAATAGTGAACACGTTTTTCGAAAAATTTTTCATCATAGTCATAAGCTTCCCCTTCAACATCCTGTGCGATACAAATGGTTGCTGGGCCTGCTTTGCCTGGATCGGTCATGACTTCAAACGCCCGAATTAAACTTGACATTAATTGTTCCGGACGGGTAATCCGGTCCCAATATCTTGAAACCGGTTTTAAGGCATCATTTGTTGTAACGGCTAGGCTATATTCTTGCTCAACTTGCTGCAGTACTGGATCCGGCTGTCTTGTCGCAAATGTATCCCCAGGAATAAACAACACCGGGATATTGTTTGCCAATGCTGTTCCTGCAGCAGCTGCCAAGTTAGCGGAGCCAGGACCGACAGAAGTGGTAACAGCATAGATTTTCCGACGTAACATTTGCTTGCTGTAGGCAATGGCCGCGTGTGCCATCCCCTGTTCATTTTTTCCTTGAAAAACCTTTAAATGACCTGAATCCTGCTCCAGCGCCTGGCCAATTCCCAATACATTTCCATGTCCAAACACATTGAAAATACCTTCTACGAATGGGAATTCCTCACCGTCCACATGGATGTATTGCTGATTCAAAAATTTAATTAATGCTTGAGCGGTGGTTAATCTGATTTTACCCATGGCCTTGTTCACCTCTTAGTGATTTGTCACTGTTTCTTTAGAGTGTTCAGCAATCAATTGCTCAATCTCTTCTACTGTTGGCATTGCTTCAGAGGAACTGTGTTTGCTAACAACAATTGCTGCAGAGGCACTGCCGTATTTTAAAGCTGTTTCAATATCTTTACCGGAGATTAACGCAAAAAGAAAAGCCGAAGCATATGAATCACCAGCGCCGAATGTTTTTAAAACTTTCGTTAAATAGGCATGACCTCTAAAGGTTTCCCCTGATTTCGTATAGGCATAGGAGCCTTCGACACCATGCTTAATCACGACTAGTTCAGGAGAGTGTTGGAATAACGCAGCGATTGTTGCTTCGTTATTGCCTTGTTCGACATTTTCTAATACATCAAATTCATCGCGCGTCCCAATAACAATATCGGCCAGCTGGGCAACTAATGTATAATAGACAGAAGTTTCCTCTTTGGATGTCCATGTATAGCCACGGTAATCTAATTCAAAAATAACTTTCACATTATGTTTCTTAGCTAGCTGAACGGCTTTTAATACCGCTTCACGGGAAGGGCTTTTGGCAAGAGCCGTACCCGAAACTAATAGAATTTTTGATTTTTTAATGTAGTCTTCGCTTACTTCAGAAGGATCCAGGTAAAGGTCAGCCACTTCATCACGATACATTAAAATGCTGCACTCTTGCGGGCTTTTAATTTCGGTAAAAGCAAGACCTGTTTTATGTCCTTCCTTGTCCATTACCATATTGGATGTATCGACACCGACACCAGCCATATATTGCTTAATAAAGCGGCCATGCTGGTCATCTGCCAATTTGCCGATAAAACCAGCTTTTAAGCCAAGCTTGGATATTCCAATCGCAATATTCGCAGGAGAACCGCCGACATATTTTTTGAATGTCATTGTTTCTTCCATTGGACGATTATATTCCACTGCATTTAAATCAATGCAAGCACGACCGATGGCAATGATGTCAAATTCTCTCGTTGAATTAAATTCTATTTTCACGTCCATGACAACTCCTCACGATTTATTTACGGTCTAATATCCATTCATGTTCAGGTTCATTGTGGAATTTCCAAATCCGTTTCGGTCCTGCCATGATGTTTAAATAGTAGGCATCATATCCATCTGGAACGGCTACAGGATGATATCCAGCTGGAACTAATACAACATCGCCATTTTCCACTGCCATCGTTTCATCAATGGAACGATCGTCTGTATATACACGTTGGAAAACAAAGCCTTGTCTTGGATTCATTTCATGGTAGTAGGTTTCTTCTAAAAATGATTCGTACGGTAAGTTGTCCTGGTCATGTTTATGCGGCGGATAACTGGACCAGTTAGCGCTGTCCGTAAACACTTCTACCACTAGCAAACTATTAGCTGTTGGATCCGAGTCAGGCAGAATATTGTGTACCAACCGTTTGTTATTGTATTTACCACGATGTTCAACGCTGTTATCTTGCGCCTTAATCAGTCTGGTTGGCAGCTGTTTTTCTGATGGAGAATAGCAAAGAATGATCCGGGCCTCAGTTACGGCTTCCACTACAAATGTCCGATCGTTGGACATATACACGCTGTCTGTTGGTTTCTTTTCAAAGACATTTTTTCTCGTACCAATATTTTCAAATGTCACTTTGTCGTCTGATACCGTGATTTGCCCAGTTAAAGCGACGATGCAGCATTCAACTTTTCCTAATTCTTCTCGATAGCTTGCTCCTGGAGCAAAATCCATTACTTTTAAGGCCACATATTCTAATGGAGAATTTTCACTATTTACTTCATGAACGAGTTTAACACCCGGTGATATTTCGACTGCATTTGGTTTCCGGAGTAATGTACTCACTGATTTTTCACTCCTAATCTAATCATTGATGAATAGCTATTATCCTAACCGGGTATCGCTAGGATAATAGCTTACGCTTTAATTCTTATTCAAATGTAGGTGCTTTATAGTTTGCTGTTACAACTTTTTTACGTGTGTAGAAATCAACACTGTCTTTTCCGTTTGCATGTAATGTTCCATAGAAAGAGGATTTCCAGCCAGAGAATGGGAAGAACGCCATTGGTGCTGGAACACCTAAATTAATTCCTAACATACCTGCATCGATGTTTTCCCGGAAATAACGGATTGATGAAGCGTTTGATGTATATATACAGGCACCATTTGCAAATTCTGATTTATTTGTAGTTTCAACTGCTTCTTTTAAATTTTTCACACGGATGATGGATAAAACCGGTGCGAAGATTTCATCTTTCCAGATTTGCATCTTA
Organism: Bacillus renqingensis; assembly: GCF_016464375.1. Classification (GTDB taxonomy): domain Bacteria; phylum Bacillota; class Bacilli; order Bacillales; family Cytobacillaceae; genus Neobacillus; species Neobacillus renqingensis. Next base: position 5,691 of record NZ_JADDIU010000076.1, on the reverse strand, counting down.
GTTGTCACACCGTCAAAAATTGTTGGTCCAACGAAGTAGCCATCTTTTGGCACGTTTTCGCGACCGTCACAAACTAATTTTGCTCCCTCTTCGATACCTTTTTGGATATAGCCTAATGTACGTTGATGGTTTTGTTCGCGAATAACCGGTCCTAAGAACACATCTTCGTCAAGGCCGTTACCAATTTTTACTTGTTTTGCTTTTTCGATTAATTGTTCAAGGAATGCATCTGCAACGCCTTCTTCCACTGCTACTACAGAGCAAGCCATGCAGCGTTCGCCGGCAGAACCAAATGCAGAAGCAATCACGTTTGTTGCTGCATGATCTAAATCTGCATCATTTAAAACGATGGAGTGGTTTTTGGCGCCTGTTAAAGCTTGAACACGTTTTAGGTTTGCACTTGCGCGTTTATACACATACTCACCAACAGGCTGGGAACCAACAAATGAGATAGCTTTCACTTCAGGATGATCAAGAAGTCCGTTTACGACATCGTGTGCACCATGAACAACGTTGAATACACCTTTTGGAAGACCTGCCTCTTCCAGTAGTTCTGCTAATTTTTGTGCTAACAATGGTGTTCTTTCAGATGGTTTTAATACAAATGTATTACCTACAGCAATTGCCATTGGGAACATCCAGCAAGGTACCATCATTGGGAAGTTAAATGGTGTAATTCCTCCAATTACCCCAATTGGATAACGGTAGTTCGTAATTTCAACATCTTTCGCAATGGTTGTTAAGGAATCACCCATCATAAGTGTTGGAGCGCCTGCTGCGAATTCAACATTTTCAATACCGCGGCCCACTTCACCCAATGCTTCGGTTAGATTTTTACCGTTCTCCACTGTAATAATGCGAGCAAGCTCTTTTTTATGATCTTGAAGTAAATTTTGGAACTTAAATAGGATGCGGGCACGTTTTTGCACTGGTACATCCTTCCACTCCTGGAATGCCTTCGCAGCAACTTCTACCGCATAATCAAGATCATCTTTAGTAGAGATCGGAACTTGAGCAATTACTTCTTTTATAGCTGGGTTGTATACATCTTCATATTGAGTCGTCTTGCTTTCTACCCACTCACCATTTATATAGTTTTTTAGCTTTTTTACTTTTACTGCTGTTTCAGCCATTTCTTTTTCCTCCTTAAGTATTGCATTTTAATAGTGGGAAACTGATTTCAAGCGATACTGATGGATTGATAACCTTACGGAGCTTTTAGCAAAAATTATTACCTTTTGGTTATCTTTTGGTTATCTTTGATTACATCTTAATACCAAAAACGCTTTCAGTCAATCTTTTTTTCTCCCTTTTTATAGATAGTGGGTAGTTTTTTCAACAGTGTTCGGCATTTCATAGAAATTGATATCGATGAAAAAGTTAAACTATGACTCTGGTAATTTGTTAACTCATGATGATACTTTGCTGACATTTAATGCTGTCGTATTATTAAAAACAATTGATTAAATAATGGACAGTTAAATTCGCTAAAATATTACCTTTTTTAGTGCGTTGCTTTGACCACTTACACAAAAAAAGACCTCAGATTCTTTATGAACCTACGGTCTTTTTTGTTTTGAGTGGTGCCTGACACTACTACTGTTTTTTCGGAACTAATTTAAAGATTTCCTGTGATTCAAAGCTGTCTACCAAGCGGTTTAGCCAATCATAGTATTCGAGGGCAGCTGTTATTTTTTGAATATCTATTTGTGCCGATTCCTTTATATGTTCATCCACTTGTTCGTCTTCCATTAATAATCGAAGTTCTCCAAGTGACTTTTCCATTGCTGAAACATTAATGGAGACCCCTGCTCGCCATTTAATAGTAAAAAAATCAGTAAAGGTTTGATACCAATCGTACTCCGCTTGGTAAAGGTCCTTTCGTACCCCTTTTCGCCAAACCTTGTCGACCATTTTCAAATCCACCAAATTTCTTACGGATGTGCTCATGCTCGTCTTGCTCATACCGAGCTCTTCTTTCATTTCATCTAATGTCATTGGTCCCTCTTGAAAATACAAGGCACCGTATAAACGTCCAACGGATTCAGTTACTCCATATAAATGCATATTTTGTGAAATCGCATCAATCACCCGTTCACGGGCCTGTTCCAGCCTCTTCTCTCCGTTCATGTTTATTTTCACACCCATTTCCTAAACGTGTCCTTTAATAGACTACCATGTTTCCATTAAAAGTAAAGGACTCAAATATGGAGGAAACATGAGTTATTCGTAGCAATTATAAGAATAATATAAAATCACTCCGTACAGTTTTTTCTGTACATATTTTACGAACGAATATAGCTGAATACCAACATTGCCATAATCAGCCAACTTCACATACAATGGTAAGGTCACAATATTTCGGTATCGTTATCGGTGTAGACACCAAAGAAAGAAACTACGGTACTTTGTCCACCGTAAATGGGTAATTTTCCATTTTTTGTGTCCACTACAGAAAGACAAATGTCCACGGATGGTGTCAGGCACCATTTAGTAAAGGAAGGTGAGTATATGAAGAAAATCGAAGTCCGGAATGTTACGAAGATGTTTGGGAAGTCGAAGAAGGCGATTCAGCTTTTGCGTGAAGGTGAGTCGAAGCAAAGTATTTTGAAGAAGACCGGGGCGACGGTTGGTGTGAACCAAGCCAATTTTGAAGTAGAGGCTGGGGAAATTTTCGTGATCATGGGTTTATCCGGCAGTGGGAAATCGACATTAGTCCGGATGTTAAATCGTTTAATTGATCCGACCGCCGGTGAAGTATTCATCGATGGTGAAGATATTGTTAAGATGAATAAAGAGCAGCTAAGAAACGTCCGGCGCAAGAAGATCAGCATGGTCTTTCAAAAATTCGCCCTGCTCCCCCACCGAACCGTTCTAGAAAACACAGAATACGGTTTAGAAATTCAAGGAATCCCAAAGGAAACCCGCGCTGTGAAGGCGATGGATGCCCTTAAGCTTGTTGGGCTTGAAGGATACGAGAACCAATATCCCGGACAGTTGAGCGGCGGCATGCAGCAAAGGGTCGGGCTAGCGAGGGCGTTGGCCAATGATGCCGATATCCTGCTGATGGACGAAGCCTTTAGCGCACTAGATCCCTTGATTCGCAAGGACATGCAGGATGAACTCCTGGAGCTCCAGGCAAAAATGAAAAAGACGATTGTCTTTATTACCCACGATTTAGATGAAGCACTTAGAATCGGCGACCGAATCGCCCTCATGAAGGATGGATCGATTGTCCAAATTGGCACTGCAGAAGAAATCCTTATGAACCCATCGAACGACTATGTTGAGAGATTCGTAGAGGACGTTGACCTCTCCAAGGTGTTAACTGCGGGTCATGTCATGAAACGGGCTGAATCCGTTTCAATCGAAAAAGGTCCAAGGGTTGCCTTAAAAAATATGAAAGAGCTAGGAATCTCGAGTATTTATGTCGTGGATAAAAAGAAAACATTGCTTGGTGCGATTACCGCATCAGACGCCATTGATGCCCTGGAGCGAAATGAAGGTCTAGCAACTATTTTACAAGCAGACGTTCAAACCGTTTTACCAGACACGTTATTAACTGATTTATTTGAAAAAGTTTCAACAGCTTCTATCCCTGTTGCAGTTGTCGACGAAAACAATAGATTACTGGGGATATTAGTTAGGGGTGCCGTGATTGGTGCACTCGCCGGCAATAACATCGACTTAAACACGATACCTAATGGAAAAACTGAAGTTGCCGCCGGCAGGCTTGAACCAATCAACCGGATAGATTTTTCAAGCAAATCAGTTCAGACAAAACAATCCAATCATTTTTCAAGTGAGTCTGATCAACGTAGAAAAGTGATACAGCAAGATAACACCATCTTAAATCTACCTAGTCAACCAAACGAATCGCTGAACTCCGACAGGGAGGTGAATTAAAATGGAAAATTGGCTTCCAAAGCTACCGATTGCTGACTGGGTTGATGTTTTTGTTAACTGGCTGACAACGAACCTGGAGATTGCCTTTAATGCAATTACCAGCGTGCTTGAAACCGTGGTGGATGGAATGGTTAGCGGCTTCGGCTATATTCCATCCTATGTATTTATGATTCTCTTAACACTAATCGCATGGAAGATTGCTAATAAAACGATTGCCCTTTTTACCCTCATCGGTTTATTTCTCATTGCCAATCTTGGCTATTGGGACCCCATGCTTGAAACACTGGCACTTGTGTTAACAGCCGTGATCATTTCCATTCTTTTAGGAATCCCAATGGGCATATGGGCATCACAGAAGCCATCAGTACGGCAAATCGTCACCCCTATCTTAGACTTTATGCAAACGATGCCTGCATTTGTCTACCTAATCCCGGCGATCTTCTTCTTTAATATTGGAGTTGTGCCCGGCGTTGTCGCTTCCGTGATATTTGCGATGCCTCCAACCATCCGATTAACGATTCTCGGAATTCAACAAGTTCCAGCCGATATTATTGAAGCAACAGAAGCTTTTGGCTCGACAACTGGCCAAAGATTGCTAAAGGTGCAGCTGCCGCTGGCGATGCCAACGATTATGGCTGGAATTAACCAAAGTATCATGCTTGCGTTATCAATGGTCGTTATTGCTTCGATGGTCGGAGCCCCGGGGCTTGGCGCCGATGTCTACCGTGCTGTTACCCAAATCCAAATTGGTAAAGGTTTCGAAGCAGGTCTGGCGATTGTGGTAATTGCCATCATTCTCGACCGCTTGACGCAGAATATTGGAAAAAACAAAAAACAAGGAGGAACTGCTTAAATGGTGAAGAAATGGATACTGCCGCTTATCGCTGTTTTTTTAACAATCGGTCTCGCTGCCTGCAGCGGATCAGACAAAGCTAATAATAATAAGAAAGGTTCCGGCGCTTCAACTGTTGGAGATAGTGTCGATTATAAAATTATTGGGATTGACCCTGGTGCCGGTCTGATGAAGTCCACTACCAAGGCTCTTGATGCGTACAAACTTGATGATTGGAAGCTTATCGAAGGTTCTAGCGCCGCGATGACTGCTGCATTGAAAAAAGCCTATGACAAACAGGAGCCGATTATTGTGACAGGCTGGACACCACACTGGATGTTCGCAAAATTTGATTTAAAATACTTAGAGGATCCAAAGGGTGTATACGGCCCGGACGAAACAATTAATACCGTTGTCAGAAAAGGTTTGAAAGCTGAGGCACCAGATGCTTTTAAAGTATTGGATAACTTCGAGTGGACCCCGGATGATATGGCAGTTGTGATGAGTGATATTGAAGCCGGCGATAAGCCTGAGGATGCTGCCGCTAAGTGGGTTAAAGACAACAAGGATAAAGTTTCGAAATGGACCGATGGTGTAAACAAAGTATCAGGCGATAAGATAACCCTTGGTTACGTGGCTTGGGATAGCGAAGTTGCCAGCACTAATGTAATTGGAAAGGTCCTTGAAGACCTGGGCTATAAAGTTACACTCCGCCAAGTGGAAGCAGGCCCGATGTGGACTGGTGTTGCTGACGGAAGCTTAGACGGTATAGTCGCCGCATGGCTCCCTACCACGCACGAAGACTACTACAAGAAATACAAAGGAAAATTTGAGGACCTAGGCGCAAACCTAAAAGGAACCAAATTAGGCCTCGTCGTCCCATCCTATATGGACATCAACTCAATTGAGGATCTAAAAAAAGTAGAGTAGAAAACAGGAATTAGATATTGCCT
>NZ_JADDIU010000075.1 GCF_016464375.1 Bacillus renqingensis | reverse complement strand
TATTGACTAATGTTCAGGTATGAATAATTCAGGTTACCTATGTTTTTTTAACTTTTTATTTTAACGGAACCATGATAACCCTGATCAATAAATCTTTCTCAAAAATAATTGCATCCAATTTGCATTCCCTAACGTTTCTTTAAACAAAAACAGGCTATCCCATCAAGAGTGAGATAGCCTGTAAACGTTGATAAAATGAACAATGTTTTTATTAAGATTAACGCTTCGAGAACTGAGGTGCACGACGTGCGCCTTTAAGACCGTATTTTATGCCAAGGTCTTTGAATAAGTTGAAAAGACCTTTATTATCAAGGATTTGATTGTTTATAGAATAAGTAAAATTTTATTCGATTTCAATGAATTTTATACTTTACGTACCCAATTTGGTACCCAAAAATCCAAGTGAATCAGAACAGACTACAATTAAAAAGTAAGATTTTTCCCTTCCTTGTTTAACTCTATGTGAAAAAATATTAATAGATAAATCCTATAACTACACTTAAACGTCATTTGAACGGTTTTTAACCGACAGATGATGTTTTTTTTGTGCCTAAAATAGAGGTGGAAAATGAAAGAAAAAAATCTTATAGAATTAAAAATTGGAAGTCTCTTTGACGGTATCGGTGTCTTCCCTCTCGCAGCTTATCGTTGTGGAATTATACCTACATGGGCAAGCGAGATAGAGAAAGCACCTGTTTCCATAACGAAACGCCATTTTCCAACTATGCTTCATTTTGGAGATATTACAAAAATAGATGGTGGGAAAATACCACCTGTCCATATCATTACCTTTGGTTCACCCTGTCAAAACTTATCGAATATCGGTAAACGAGAAGGTCTTACAGGAAGCCAATCCAGTTTATTTTATCATGCGATACGAATTATCAAAGAAATGAGGTGTGCAACGAATGGAGCATATCCAATTATCGCTGTTTGGGAAAACGTCATGGGAGCTTTTTCATCAAATAACAGGTTGGATTTTAAAGCCGTGCTGGAGTCGTTCACAAATACCGAAATTCCAATGCCTACTTCTGGAGTCTGGGCAAAAGCGGGAATGGTCCGAGGGAATGAAGTTGATGTGTGCTGGCGCGTGTTGGATGCCCGATATTGGGGAAAGCCCACGCTTCCTCAAAGAAGAAGACGTATCTTCCTCGTGGCAGATTTTGGAGGAAAACGTGCCAGAGAAATATTATTTAAAACCCGCGAATTGCAATCATTTCCTGCGTCTTGCGGAGAAGACAGGCTACCCTCCACCGCGGCCAGTCGAAGATCTTCTGAAAAAACAAGGAGGAAAATACCCATCGTCCGTCCCTTTCAAGAACGACGTATGCGAAGTACCGCAAAAGATAAAAACAAATCAGGATTCATTGGAAGTTTTGGACGGACAAATGACCCTTTCCCCACTTTGTTAGCTGGTTCGGTCAATATCTTTTCTTTTTGGTATGAAGGGAAAGAAAAAGAAGGTTATATCCGACAACTTACACCACTGGAATGTGAACGTTTAATGGGATTACCAGAGGGCTGGACAGCTTTAGGACACAAAGATGAAGTGATTAGTGATTATGCAAGGTACAAGGCGACTGGAAATGCGATTGCCGTACCATGTGCAGAATATATAATGGCTGGTATTGCAGAAGTTTTATAGATAGCAAACTAACGTGTGACAAATTCCATCTGTCATGCTTTTTTTATTGGCTAGATCAATGAGGGAGAGTGGTTTCTTTGGAAGGAAATGAAGAAAAGGTGATGGAATGGATTGACGATCATTTTGTTATGAATGAAATTGAGATTGAAGATTTCCCGTTTTTCCCTTACGGGAAATTGATCCGTGATGAAAATGGAGAAACAATGATTGTATTTTGGTGTGTGATTTATGGGCGTGTAGATTATCGTTTTCAAGAAGCGTGAGACAATGAATCCTTTTTTAGGCAAAAATACAATATTAATAAATTTATTAGCACATCTAAGCGACTTTTGAAGGCTTTCTTCTATATAAAAGGTTGCTTTTTTAGTTGCGACTAATGTTTGGAGGGATAAACGAATGAAATATTCCGTTGTATACGGAGATCCTCCATGGCGGTATAAACAAAGTAAAGGAAAAGGTGTGGCAGAAAATCACTATCCGACCATGAGTTTAAATGATATATGTAGTTTACCTATAGACACTATCTCTCATAAAGATAGTGTTTTATTTTTATGGGCGACCTTCCCCATGCTCCAAGAAGCATTACAAGTGATCACTGCATGGGGCTTTACGTTTAAAACTGTTGCTTTTGTATGGGTGAAACAAAATAAATCAGGAAATGGTTATTTCTTTGGGTTGGGTCACTGGACACGATCGAATGCGGAAATTTGTTTATTAGCAGTAAAAGGACGTCCCAAAAGAGTATCAAAGAAGGTTCATCAACTCATAGTTAGTCCAGTGGAAGGACACAGTAAAAAACCTGATATGGCTAGAGATAAAATTGTTGAATTAATGGGTGATTTACCACGTATTGAATTATTCGCTAGACAACGTGCTACTGGATGGGACGCTTGGGGAAATGAAGTAGAGAATAGCCTTTCTTTAGAGAATTTGCAGAGGGAGTGATGTCTCTATGAATGCTTTTTATTCTCGCTCTCCTCCCCACTCTTTTTGTTTCCCATATGAACGGTTAAGCAAGAACTAAAATAAGAAAAGAGGTATGTATCATGGAATTAAAATATGTCATTCCGAACATGGAAAAGACCTTTGGAAATTTAGAATATGCAGGAGAAGGAAAAGTTGAACAGCGACGGATTAATGGACGTATGACCACTCTTTCTCGAAGCTATAATCTATATTCCGATATTCAACGTGCAGATGATATTGAGGTGGTTCTCCCACAAGAAGCAGGAGAAAAATTCTTTGAACATGAAGAAAAAGTAAAATTAGTCAATGCAAGAATCACCGCAGAGGGTTATAAAATTGGAGAACGTGGTTTCACAAATTATATTTTACATGCAGATGACATGGTAAAAGCATAAGGAGGAAAAAGACATGAGATTAGCACAAGGAATTGTCATTGATAAGGAAAAGACGTTTGGGGTATTAAAATTTTCCGCATTACGACGTGAAGTATTTCTTCAAAACGAAGATGGTACGGTATCATCAGAAGTTAAGGAACGCACCTATGACTTAAAATCTCGTGAACAAGGTCGCATGATTCAAGTGAGTATTCCTGCTTCTGTGCCTTTGAAAGAATTTGATTATAATGCGGAAGTAGAAATTATTAACCCTGTCGCAGATACCGTCGCAAATGCGACATTTCGTGGAGCGGATGTTGATTGGTACATTAAAGCAGATGATTTAGTCTTAAAGGGAAAAGCAACAACATCGACTAGTAATGTTCCAAAGTCTACACCTAGTAAGGAAAAATAGTGAAAGCTTTTAGAAGACGAGGGAAACGAATTCGAGCTAGTGATGCTTCCCTCCTCTTTCAATTTTTGTTCAGTCGGTTATTTGTCGTATGGCTTATCCCTTTTACACTTTTCCATCTGTCATTTTTATTATCTACAGAATGGCAGCTATCTCTGTTCCAAGAACATTTTATTAGTTCTTATGGATTGGTAACATTCTTTATCAGTGTTACCATAACAGCGTTATGTGCCTATCTATATTATCATTATCAATATGATCGTATCAGACAGATTATTCACCGTCAAAAACTCGCTAAAATGCTCTTAGAAAACGGTTGGTATGAAACGAAACAAGTACAATCAAGTAGCTTCTTTGAAGATATACCAAGCGGAAAAACAAAAGATAAAATTAGTTACTTTCCTAAAATGTACTATCGACTTGAAAAAGGACTGCTTCATATCCAAGTGGAAATCACACTAGGAAAATATCAAGATCAATTACTAAACCTCGAAAACAAACTGGAAAGTGGCTTGTACTGTGAGTTGGTATCGAAAGAGTTACACGATTCCTATGTAGAGTATGTTCTTTTCTATGATATGATTGCGAATCGAATATCGATTGATGAAGTCATCGCACAAAATGGTAGTTTAAAGCTCATGGATTCGATGTATTGGGAATACGATAAACTTCCGCATATGTTGATTGCTGGCGGAACTGGCGGTGGGAAAACGTATTTTATTCTCACGCTGATTGAAGCGCTATTAAAAACAGATGCAAAATTGTATATTTTAGATCCGAAAAATGCCGATTTAGCCGACTTAGCTACCGTTATGCCTGATGTGTACTACAAAAAGGAAGATATGATAACCTGTATCGATGAGTTTTATGAATCTATGATGACTCGTAGTGAAGAGATGAAAAAGATGCCTAATTATAAAACAGGAGAAAACTATGCTTATTTAGGCCTATCTCCTCACTTTTTAATTTTTGACGAGTACGTAGCTTTTATGGAAATGCTTGCTTCTAAGGAAAATACAGCAGTATTAACCAAGCTAAAACAGATTGTTATGTTAGGACGTCAAGCTGGATTCTTCCTTATTCTTGCCTGTCAACGACCAGACGCAAAATACCTTGGAGATGGCATTCGTGATCAGTTTAATTTTCGGGTGGCTTTAGGTCGTATGAGTGAACTCGGATACGGCATGGTTTTCGGCAGCGACGTACAAAAACAGTTTTTCTTAAAACAGATTAAAGGCCGAGGGTATGTTGATAAAGGGGATAATGTGATTTCTGAATTTTACACACCACTTGTCCCAAAAGGTCATGATTTTCTAAAAGAAATTGAAAAATTAGTGTCATAAAGGCTGCACAGTGCGGCGGCGTGCGAAGCGAAAGCCGCTGTGCTGGGCTAAGCCTGCGTGGCGACAGCCACGCATTAACCCCCCATTTCTAACAGGGGGGTAGAAAAACAATAAGAAACTGTTCCAAAAGCCAATAAAACCTGATGGCACAACGGTTTGGATCATATGAAGAAGATGTCAGCTTTTAACCTTTAGTTGACATCTTTTTTGAGTTTGGAGGAATGCATATGAATCAAGAAACTTGGTATCAACGGTTAAAAGAAAAACGATTGGAATACGGTGTATCGCAAAATAAGTTAGCTACTCATATTGGGATTTCAAGGCAATATATTAGTGAAATCGAAACAGGAAAAGTAACTCCCACCCGAACATTACAAAATACTATATTTAATGTTTTAGAACAATTTAATCCAAGTGCTCCTTTGGAAATTTTGTTTGACTATGTACGGATTCGCTTTTTAACAACCAATCCACAGCCTGTCATTGAAGAGATTCTGAAACTGAAAATGGAATATTTATTACATGAAGATCATGCATTTTACTCTTATATGGAACAATACGTTTTTGGTGATATTGTCGTCATGGTTTCTCCAGATGAAGACAAAGGCTGTTTACTCGAACTTAAAGGAAAAGGATGCAGGCAATTTGAGAATTTTCTACTAGCACAGCAACGAACATGGTTCGATTTTTTTATGGACGTGTTTCGTGTTGGTGGAGTTTTTAAACGAATTGATCTTGCGATAAACGATAAGACAGGCATATTGGATATTCCATTTCTGACTAACAAATGTCGTAATGAAGAATGTATCTCTGTTTTCCGTAGTTTTAAAAGCTATCGTTCTGGTGAACTTGTGCAGAGTGAAGACAAGCCTGACATGGGAAATACGTTATATATTGGTTCTTTAAAAAGTGACGTGTACTTTTGTGCGTATGAAAAGGATTATGAACAATACGTGAAATATGGAACATCACTCGAAGATACGGACGTGAAAAATCGTTTTGAAATCCGTTTGAAAAATGATCGTGCTTACCATGCGGTTGTCGATCTAATGATGTATGAAGATGCTGGACGAACCGCCTTTTCGATTATTAATCGATATATTCGTTTTGTCGATAAAAACAAGGAAAAACGTCGCAGCAGTTGGAAAATGAATAAGGAATGGCAACGATTTTTGGATTTGGGCGTGAATAGAAAAATTTCTTTAACGACAAAACCTGAACCATATACGTTTGATAAGACACTCAGATGGCTAGCTCATCAAGTCGCCCCCACTTGGAAACTAGCGACAAAGATAGATGAACTCAATCAAACGAGTGTAATTAAGGATATGTTGGAACAGACAGAGTTATCCAAGCGCCATCAAAAAATACTCATGCAACAAACCATTCCTATAGAGAAAGTGATTCAACCATCATCAGATAACGAATGATTAACTTATGAAGGGAGAAAATCCAAATGAATTTTGGGCAGAATTTATACAATTGGTTTCTAAGTAATGCACAATCGTTAGTATTAATGGCAATTGTCGTGATTGGAATTTATTTAGGCTTTAAACGAGAGTTTTCCAAATTGATTGGCTTTTTAATTATTGCTTTGGTTGCAGTAGGATTAGTTTTTAATGCAAGTGGAGTGAAAGATGTATTGTTGAATTTGTTCAATAGGATTATAGGTGCATAGATGGTACAATTTATTGAGACTGCTTTATGTAAGAGTTTATAATGTCAATTATTCAATCATCGGATCCGGTTGTGGAATAAGGAGGTGAATGAGAATGGAGTTTCAAGAAAAGAAATTATATCATCAAATTCATCCTTTAAAGCTATTAACAGACTGGATTACAGGTGTGATATCACTTTATCTTTTGTGGTCTCATCAAATTGTAACGACACTCATAGTGATGTTTGTTCCATCAATTTTAGTATCAATTATAATTATAAAATATGTAAACCTTGAAAAATTGAAGAAATCCTCTTTTGGAAACTATGTTCAAAGATTTATGACAAAAGGTATGGAGATAGTTCGTTTTGTTGGTTTTGCAATAATGATTTTAGGAGCTTGGTTTAATTTATTTTGGTTGATTTTTTGCGGTCTTATCATTATTCTCGCTGGATGGTTTCGTGGAATGATTGGTAAAAAATAGTTGTGCCGCTTTATTAAATAATAGGACTATTCGTTGAACAATTATGCTTCAAACAGGTGTTATTGCTTAATAACTTTATTCGATTATTGGGTCATTTTGGTGTGTAACGTTCAAAGATTAGGAGAAAAAACATATGAATAAATTATTACGTGTTATGTTTATTATTATAATTATTGCAATGTCTAGTGCTGCAATTTTACAGTTGTTTTTCCCTGTTATGATGGGTTCTAATTCGGAATATGGAATTGCTCCAGGATGGCAAAGAGAAATCGGATTTTGGAACCTTGCAATTTTACCCATTTTAATTGGGGTAAATTTGAAATACGATTATTACTTTTTAAGGATTGTAGTAATATCACTCATTATCGGTGGAATTGGATTTGGAACTAATCATCTTTTAGGATTTATTGATGATACAAGTAAGTTGGTCAGTTTGATTGGAGCGATTGAAAATTATCTATTTGCATTGCTATGGGTATTAGGCTTAAAAATAGAAAGTTCAAAATTCAGGTCAGATAATAGTTTAAATGATAAGTAAAAGAAAATAGGAAACATTATTTAACAAACGGACGCATTTAATTAAGATGGGTCTATAGATACATTCTTAATCAAAAGTAAAGTGAACAGTAGAAATAAATGAACATGATTCAAATGAAAGAAGCAGCTAACTTTAAACAGTTGGCTGTTTTTTTATTGCTCATTTCAGAAGAAAGGACGATGAATTCATATGGAAATGCAAGTTTTTATAACGAACCTCGGCAAATATAACGAAGGAGAAATTAATGGTGCTTGGTTTACACCTCCAATTGATTTTGAGGAAGTGAAAGAGCGTATCGGGTTAAATGGTGAGTATGAAGAATATGCCATCTTCGATTACGAACTTCCCTTTGAAATTGGCGAATATACACCTATTTCAGAAGTGAACCGATTATGTGCAATGGTCGCGGAAATTGAGGGTACACCACTTTATGATTCACTTTCTGAAGTTCAAAATTATTGGTTTAATAGTATAGAAGAATTGCTGGAGAACCAAGATGATATTATGTATTACCCTGATTGTGAGAATATGGCAGATGTCGCAAGGTATTTCGTAGAAGAAACAGGAGCAATTGGAGAAGTTCCTGCCAATTTACAAAACTATATTGATTATGAAGCCTTTGGACGTGATCTAGAAATCAGCGGTAATTTTCTCGTTACATCACATGGCGTCTTTGAGTATCTTGGGTAAATAAATATGTTATAAAACTGTGAAACAGTCTGTCTATATGCAGGCTGTTTCAATTTTTGAAAGGAGAACGTATGAAAAAACTAAAGAGCTATACCCGTATTTGGTCAGTCGAAAAAGTGATTTATGCCATTAATGATTTTCGTTTACCTTTTCCCGTAACATTCAATCAAATGTCATGGTTTGTCCTCTCGCTTCTAGTGGTGATGTTACTTGGGAATTTTCCCCCACTCTCTTTTATTGATGGGGCGTTATTAAAATATGTCGGAATTCCAGTTGGTTTGACATGGTTTATGAGTCAGAAAACATTCGATGGCAAAAAGCCGTATAGCTTCCTCAAGTCTGCATTGACTTATTGGTTTCGATCTAAGGTTACGTATGCAGGAAAACCTATCAAACTACAACGTGTGAAGATAAATGAATCCATTACTGCCGTTAGGAGTGAAGTCCATGCGATATCCGATTAAATATCTTGAAAACAATCTAGTTTTCAATCATGATGGCGAATGTTTTGCCTATTATGAGTTGTTGCCATATAATTATTCCTTTTTATCGGAGGATGAGAAAATACAGGTGCATGATCACTTCCGCCAATTGATTGCACAAAATCAAGATGGGAAAATACATGCTTTACAGATTAGTACCGCAAGTAGTATTCGCTCGGTACAAGAACGAAGCAAAGACTTAGTCACAGGGCGATTACAAGACGTCGCTTATGAACGGATTGACGACCAAACGGAAGCCCTTGTTTCTATGATTGGTGAACATCAAGTAGATTACCGCTTCTTTATCGGTTTTAAGCTGTTGCTGAATGAAGAAGAAGTAAATATAAAATCGATGGGAAAGTCAGTGACTACTTCCCTATCTTCTTTTATCCGTGATGTGAATCATCATCTGATGGGAGATTTTGTTTCCATGCCTCATGAGGAAATTAGACGTTTCTCTAAAATGGAATCGTTATTACAGAACAAAATATCTAGGCGTTTTAAGGTACGGCCATTAGATAAAAATGACTTTGGTTATCTAATTGAACATCTTCACGGTCAAACTGGGATTGCTTATGACGAATATGACTATGCCCTACCTCTAAAGAAATTAAAAAAGGAAACTTTAGTGAAGCGTTATGACCTGATTAAACCAACTCGTTGTTTGATTGAGGAAAATCAACGTTATTTAAAAATCGAACAGGAAGAACAAACCACATATGTGGCCTACTTCACGATTAATTCCATTGTCGGTGACCTTGAATTTCCATCAGATGAAATCTTTTATTATCAACAACAACAATTTGATTTTCCAATCGATACTTCCATGAACGTAGAAATTGTAACGAATAAAAAAGCATTGTCTACCGTTCGGAATAAGAAAAAGGAATTGAAAGATTTGGATAACCATGCTTGGGAATCCGATAACGAAACGGGCAGCAATGTCATCGACGCGTTGGAACAAGTAAATGAACTAGAAGATGTGCTCGACCAAAGTAAAGAATCGATGTATAAGTTAAGTTACGTGATTCGTGTATCTGCCCCTAATTTAGACGAACTCAAACAGCGTTGTAATGAGGTCAAAGATTTTTATGACGATTTAAACGTAAAACTCGTTCGTCCATTTGGAGATATGATTGGTTTACACAGTGAATTTATCCCAGCCAGTAAACGGTATATGAATGATTATATTCAGTATGTCACATCTGACTTTTTGGCGGGACTTGGATTCGGGGCAACACAAATGCTTGGAGAAACGGAAGGAATATATTTTGGCTACAACTTGGATACTGGAAGAAACGTATATCTTAATCCAAGCCTGGCCAGTCAAGGCGTTAAAGGTTCCGTAACGAACGCTTTAGCTTCTGCTTTCTTAGGTTCACTTGGTGGGGGAAAATCTTTTTCCAATAATCTACTTGTCTATTATGCGGTTCTCTTTGGTGGTCAAGCACTTATTGTTGATCCAAAGGCAGAACGAGGAAAATGGAAAGAAACATTGCCTGAAATTGCTCATGAAATAAATATTGTCAATTTAACAAGTGATGATACCAACAAAGGACTACTTGATCCTTTTGTCATTATGAAAAAGAAAAAGGACTCGGAAAGTCTTGCAATTGATATTCTTACCTTCCTCACTGGTATATCAAGTCGGGATGGAGATAAATTCCCTGTATTACGACGAGCGATTCGAGCTGTTGGTCAACAGGAAGAACGTGGTTTGCTTCTTGTGATTCATGAACTTAGAAGTGATCCTAATCCATTAGCTAGTCCCATCGCTGACCATATCGAAAGTTTTACCGACTATGACTTTGCCCATCTTCTCTTTTCGGATGGAACGGTGAAAAATTCAATCAGTTTAGAAAAACAGTTAAATATTATCCAAGTGGCGGATTTGGTGTTACCTGATGCAGAAACGAATTTTGAAGAATATACGACGATGGAATTATTAAGTGTAGCCATGTTGATTGTCATTTCCACTTTTGCACTAGACTTTATTCATTCCGATCGCAGTGTATTTAAAATTGTGGACTTAGATGAAGCTTGGTCTTTCCTGCAAGTCGCACAAGGGAAAACACTTTCTAATAAGTTAGTACGTGCAGGGCGTGCCATGAATGCAGGTGTCTACTTTGTTACACAGAATGCGGATGATCTAACCGACGAAAAACTCAAAAATAATATCGGTGTGAAGTTTGCCTTTCGCTCCAGAGATATGACAGAAATAAAGAAAACCCTTCAATTCTTTGGTGTGGATTCGGAAGATGAATCGAATCAAAGGCGATTACGGGAACTGGAAAACGGACAATGTTTAATTCAAGACTTATATGGGCGTGTGGGTATTATTCAAGTCCATCCTGTCTTTGAAGATTTATTCAACGCTTTCGATACTCGACCTCCTGTAAGTGAAAAGGAAACGAGGTGACAATGTGAACAAACAAAAACTAAAAAAGATAGTTATAACGGTGGTACTCATTAGTGCTGCCGTTTTTCTATGTCTTCTTTTACTTGGAACATTTGCCCAAGCTGCTGGATTAGTTGATGATACGGTATCGGAAGACAATATGTATTCCAAATACCCACTTGACCATTACCAACTCGATTTTTATGTGGACACAGGTTGGGATTGGCTGCCATGGAACTGGAACGATGGAATAGGAAAACAAGTCATGTATGGGCTCTATACGATTACAAATTTTATCTGGATTATTAGCTTGTATTTATCGAATGCGACAGGCTACTTAATCCAACAAGCCTATTCACTCGATTTCATTTCACAAACGGCAGAAGCTATCGGGAAAAACATGCAAACATTAGCTGGGATTACCGCAAGTGGGTTTAGTAGTTCAGGTTTTTATGTTGGTTTCTTGCTTCTGTTTATTTTAGTCATTGGTATTTACGTGGCTTATACAGGTTTAATGAAACGAGAAACGACGAAAGCCATTCAAGCGATTCTAAACTTTTTAATCGTGTTTATTTTGTCTGCGTCTTTTATCGCTTATGCGCCGACCTATATTACTAAAATTAATGATTTTTCTGCTGATATTAGTCAAGCAAGTTTAGATTTGGGAACAAAAATCTTAATGCCTAACTCTACTAGTCAGGGAAAAGACAGCGTTGATTTGATACGGAATAACCTCTTTTCGATTCAAGTGGAGCAACCGTGGATGTTGTTGCAATTTGATGATTCGGACAAAGGAACGATTGGCGAAGAACGTGTCGAAGCCTTAGTTTCTATCAATCCTGATACGAATAACGGAAAAGACCGTGAAGATGCAGTAAAAGCAGAAATTGAAGATCACGACAATAAAAATTTAACCATTACGAAGACCACCACTCGCTTGGGAATGGTCTTCTTTTTGTTTCTATTTAACATCGGTATCTCTATTTTTGTTTTTCTATTATCGGGAATTATGATCTTCTCGCAAATTCTGTTTATTATCTATGCCATGTTCTTACCAATTAGTTTTCTACTTTCCATGATACCCACCTTTGAAAACATGGGAAAACAGGCGATTATGAAGTTGTTTAATGTGATTATGCTTCGTGCTGGGATTACGCTCATTATTACCGTTGCTTTCAGTATTTCATCCATGCTTTACAGTTTAACAACAAGTTATCCGTTTTTCTTGATTGCCTTTTTGCAGATTGTGACGTTTGCGGGCATTTACATGAAACTTGGTGACATTATGAGCATGTTTAAACTGCAAAGTAGTGACTCGCAACAAGTTGGACGTCAAGTTATGCGTCGCCCTTATCGAATGTTTAATCGGGGCAGTCGGCGATTACAGCGAACAATCGGACGCACCCTTGCAGGGGCAACAGCTGGAGCAACGGTCGGGGCAATGGTTGGGAAATCAAAGCAAACAAAAGGTTCGTCCTCTCCCCTACGCCCACTGCAACGGTTAACATCGGCGACAAAAAATAACAAAGAACGGCCAACTGATCGTACGAAACCAACATCTTTAAGTCAGAAAATGGGTCAAGTCACAGGGAAAATCGTTGGTGCGAAAAATCAGTTCCGTGCGAATATAGATCACCGCAAAGAACAACTGCATGATTTACCTACTACTGCCCAATATGCAGTCATGCAGGGAAAAGAACAGTTTACAAAACCTGCCCGTGATTTTAAAGAAGGCATGAAGCAAGCAAAGGAAAAGAGACAAAAAACACATGCGGAGCGTCAAACAAAACATCGTCAAACGATTGCAGATAGGCGACAAGCATTGGATAAAAAGCGTACTCCTTCTCGGGAAATTACCAGTCATGAACGGCCAGTCACACGTGATGGCAATGAATCACTACATCAAGATAGATTAAAGAACCCAACTGTTCAACAAAAAGAAAAGACAAGACCTGTCACAAAAAGCGAGCATATGAAGCAATTCAAATTACAACGACAGTTATCGAGTCCAGACAGAAAAGAGCATTTTACAGATAATCCCAAACAACCTGTTAAAAAAGGAAACCGACCTCTCAATGAAGAACGTTCTCGACCAAAAAATAGTCGGAAAATCATTAAGCGTCCCTCTAAACCGTTGAAACGTGCAAATCAGAAACAAATGAGTAAGCGTACAATCCATGCAACTAGGAGGAAACGCTAATGAAAGTCATGAAATTAAAGGTCATGTTAATTGCTGGAGGAGCAGGTTTTCTTGCCTTTTTCGGGCTGTTAGCATTTGTAGCTATTTTTATATCAAATGAAGAACATTCATCAGATAGCGCGGATTTCATCCATGATATAGGCGATGTATCGGTCTCCAAAGATGTGTTAAAACATCAGCCAATGGTAGAGAAATATGCACAAGAATACGGAATTAGTGAATATGTCTCTACCCTACTTGCCATTATCCAAGTAGAAAGTGGCGGAAAGTTAAAAGATGTGATGCAGAGTAGTGAATCTTTGGGGCTTCCTCCCAACTCTTTAGATACCGAAGCTTCCATTCAACAAGGAACAAAATACTTTTCAGATTTATTACGTTCGGTAGAAAAAAATGGGGGCGATATTAATGTAGTCATTCAAGCTTATAACTATGGCGGTGCTTTTATTGATTATGTCGCAAAACGAGGAAGCTCTTACTCTTTTGAAATAGCTGAAAGCTTTGCGAAGGAACGTTCAGGCGGCAGCAAAGTCACTTACTCGAACCCAATAGCCGTAAAGAAAAACGGTGGTTGGCGTTACCGTTATGGCAATATGTTTTATGGTGCGACACGTTTCTAACTGAAAAGGTTAGGCACTTAAATCTGAAAACGAAAGTATCGTTTTCTATTAAGGAGAACTGATAACCCAAAGGGTGGAATGACAGGGTAACGCCTGGAAACGCCCTCTCTGATACTCCGATTAGCATTCATCATATAGCAGATAAGTGTTAAAAGCTCGGTGAAGTCGGCTGAAAGCTACCGTAAGTATTCATAAAGGATACACGAAATCTATTCAGAGGTGAATGGTGTAGCCTATAGGTCGGGAGTCTATAAACTACTCATGGTGAGAATGTAATATACTGACGAACTTGTGAATGAAAGAGTCTATAACATGACGGTACAGTAATGTATCGGGTTCTATAAAACGGACGCATATAGTGGTTTAGTAAGAATCGTAGATATGAACAACCATGCAATGTTACAGGCATTGGATATATGCAGGCTTAAAGCAAGCACCTAAAAGTAGATGTAAAGATAAGGTTATCGGAACGTGGAAAGCTGACAACGTGAAGGTTGCTATAAACCAATGAAACGGCTGCAGGGAATATATAACTTGCATTTATGTCAGTGAGAGTAGTGGCACAGTACCTATGAAGTTATAGAAATATGGCGGAGGGATAGCCACAAGTCAATCTTTAAACTTAGCTATGCTATATATTTCATAGAATCGAGTAAGACCAAATAAACACCAACTCCTAATAGAAAGGACTGGTGCTATGAATAGAGTAAGAACAAACAAAACACTTCGTCATAGCGAATATTACGATATGACGGAAACCTTTGACCGATTATATGAAGCAAGTCAAAATCAGGAAATATTTACTGATATTATGAGCGTTATTATGTCAGATGAAAACATCATGTTGGCATATAGAAATATTAAGAAGAATAAAGGCAGTAACACTAAAAGTATAGACAAACAGACAATAAAGGATATTGGAATAATGTCTGAAAAAGACTTTCTCAGCGTTATTAAGGAAATGTTCTGTTGTTATAAACCTAGAGCAGTCAAACGAGTAAACATTCCTAAACCCAATGGAAAACAAAGACCCCTAGGGATACCGTCTATATGGGATAGAATTATTCAACAGTGTATTCTTCAAGTATTAGAACCAATTTGCGAAGCAAAGTTTCATGACAACAGCTATGGTTTCAGATCAAATCGCTCGGCTCATCATGCCATTGCACAATGTTATAGATTGATGAATCGAAG
This sequence comes from Bacillus renqingensis, assembly GCF_016464375.1. Classification (GTDB taxonomy): domain Bacteria; phylum Bacillota; class Bacilli; order Bacillales; family Cytobacillaceae; genus Neobacillus; species Neobacillus renqingensis. The sequence continues at coordinate 2,951 of NZ_JADDIU010000075.1, read as the reverse complement.
CAAATTACATTTCGTCGTAGATATAGATATAAAGTCTTTCTTTGACAATGTAAATCATGCAAAGCTGATTCGGCAAATGTGGACTTTAGGAATTAGAGATAAGCATTTATTAGGTATTATACGTGCCATGCTTCATGCACCGATAATCTTACCAGATGGAAAAGTGGAACATCCAAAAAAAGGAACTCCACAAGGTGGAATTCTCTCACCACTGTTATCAAATATTGTGCTTAACGAACTGGATTGGTGGATTGCTTCCCAATGGGAAGAGCTACCAGCAAAAAGTAAATCAGCACGAGTAATTGATAGGCGAGATAAAGGAAAGGGCATTGACAAAGGCAATAAATACAAAGAACTGCGAAAATCTAATCTCAAAGAAATCTATATAGTCAGATACGCTGATGACTTCAAGATATTTTGTCGAAAACGAAATGATGCAAATAAGATTTTTCATGCAGTCACGCAATGGCTAAAAGAAAGGCTTTCGCTTGATATTAGCAAAGAAAAATCGAAGATTGTAAATCTGAAAAAACATAGTTCTGAATTTCTTGGATTTGAAATGAAATTAGTTCGGAAATCAGATAAGGATGTAGTAGAATCTCACATGAGTAAAAAGGCAATAAAAAAGGTGGAAAATACTCTGAAAGAACAGATTAAAAGAATACAACATCCCTCTACTGACAAAGAACAAGTAAAGGAAATCGGAATTTACAATTCAATGGTAGTTGGTATTCACAATTATTATAGTAAAGCAACGCTCATAGCATTAGATTGCTCAAAAATCAATTACATCATAAGTAACTGGATAGATAATAGGTTGAATACAACGAAACAAGGAGTAATTTATAACAAGTATTTATCGAAAAAGTATGGGAAAAGCAAGCAAATACGATGGCTGAATAATTGTCCTATCATACCTATAGGATATGTGAAACATAGTAGAGCCATATCCTTAAGAAATGGTATTTGTAAATTTAATTCACAAGGCAGACAACTTATACACAAATCACTTAACTTAGATGTAGGTGTGCTTACCCAACTTATGAGAAATCCTGTACAGGATAGGTCGATTGAATACAATGACAATCGAATTTCCAAATATACTGCACAATTAGGGAAGTGTGCGGTCACAGGAACAATACTTTCATGTGAAGAAATTCATTGCCATCATATCAAACCAAGAGCAGATGGTGGTACAGATAAGTTTCAAAACCTAATTATTGTCCATAAAGACATTCATAGACTGATTCATGCGACATCGCATGAAGTAATCAATAGAGTTATTAAACAATTTCAACCTACTCAAAAACAGTTTGAAAAAATAAATGAATTAAGAATACAGGTCAAAAATGGTGTTATTACAGTTTAACTTGAAAAATATATAGCAAGTAAGAAAATGATTGATGGAACGCCGTGTGCGGTGAAAGTTGCATGCACGGTGTGGAGCGAGGGAAAACTTGGAGATAGTTTCAAAGAGTTACCTATCGCTATTCGATTTAGTAAGTCAATATTTCATTTCATCTCAATTCGATGACGAGATGGTTCAAATTGTCATGAATGAAGCCCTAAAGTATGAAGGGTTCCCTTATGTCTTTGGGGGTGACAATCCAAAGACCTCTTTTGATTGTAGTGGACTGACACAATGGAGTTATCGGAAGGCCGGTATCAACTTACCTCGAACAGCACAGCAACAATATGACGTAACCGAGCATATACCTTTATCGGAAGCAAAACCGGGGGATTTAGTATTTTTCCATTCCACATATAATGCAGGAACGTATGTTACTCATGTTGGTATATATGTTGGAAATAATCAGATGTATAACGCAGGCGATCCGATTGGTTATGCGGATTTGACATCTTCTTATTGGCAAAAGCACCTCATTGGAGCTGGACGGATTAAACAATAGAAAGGGTTGGAATAGATGAAAAGATTATTTAAGAAGACAGACAAGCAAACGAAAGAAACAAAACCTAAAAAAATAAAAGTAAAGACAGTTGGACCACGTAAAAAGTCAGTGATGATGTTATGGATAGTTCTCCTAGGAAGCCTTGCCTTTGGGATTTATAAAAACTTTACAGCAATTGACCAGCATACGGTTCATGAAAAAGAAATCATTGAAACCAAGATGGTAGATACGAATGCCATAGAAAGCTTTACGAAAAACTTTGTGAAAGACTATTACACATGGCAAAACAAAAAAGAATCCATTGAGCAACGTACAGAAAAAATCAATGGTTACTTGACAGAGGATTTACAAGCTCTAAATACTGATACTGTAAGAGATGATATTCCGACCAGTTCCAGTGTAGGTGATATAAATATTTGGTCGATATCGCAAGAAAATGAGGATACCTATGCGGTTGTTTATTCGGTAGAACAAAAAGTTACAGAGGGTAAAAATAGTGAGTGGGTTCGCTCCACCTATCGTATTTTAGTTTATCAAGATAAATTGGGAAGCCTAGTTATTACACAAAATCCTACCTTATGGAGCTTACCGAATAAATCAGATTATGAGCCACAACAACCTGAAAGTAACGGAACGGTTGATTCTGATACTGTTCAAGAAGTAACGGAATTTTTGGAGACATTCTTTGCGTTTTATCCTACTGCCACGGATAAAGAACTTGCTTATTATGTGAAAAATAATGCCTTACCACCGATTGGTAAGGATTATTTATTTTCAGAGCTAGTTAATCCTGTATTCCAACAGTCTGGAAATCAGGTATATGTCTGGGTATCGGTGAAGTATTTGGATGAGACGACAAAAGCAACGCAGTTTTCACAGTATGTGCTCACTTTAGAGAAGGATACGAATTGGATGATTGTAAAATAAGTGAATAGGTTCCATTGATTAAATGAGAGTCAAATCAGAGAATTTTGCTTAGATGGGGAACCATTTTCTAGTATTATAGCAGGGTCCACGCTTTCGGATAAAAAAAAGGCGTTA
>NZ_JADDIU010000074.1 GCF_016464375.1 Bacillus renqingensis | reverse complement strand
GGCAATATCTAATTCCTGTTTTCTACTCTACTATAGAAAGGAAAATGAAATATGAAAAAATTAAAAAGTTATACCCGAATTTGGTCGGTAGAAAAAGTAATTTATGCCATCAATGATTTTCGTCTTCCCTTCCCAGTGACCTTTAATCAAATGTCATGGTTTGTTCTCTCTCTTTTGATCGTGATGTTACTAGGAAATCTTCCGCCCCTCTCTTTGGTTAATGGAACGTTATTAAAATATGTCGGAATACCAGTTGGTTTGACATGGTTTATGAGTCAAAAAACATTTGACGGCAAAAAACCGTATAGCTTTCTCAAGTCCGTATTGACTTATTGGTTCCAACCTAAAGTCACTTATGCAGGTAAGACAGTTAAATTACAACGGATGAAGGTAAATGAAAATATGACTGCTGTGAGGAGTGATATACATGCGTTATCCGATTAAATATATTGAAAATAATCTCGTTTTCAACCATGATGGCGAATGTTTCGCGTATTATGAGCTGTTTCCATATAATTATTCCTTTTTATCGGAAGATGAAAAAATACAGGTTCATGACCACTTCCGTCAATTGATTGCACAAAATCAAGAAGGAAAAATTCATGCTTTACAGATTAGTACCGCAAGTAGTATCCGATCGGTACAGGGACGAAGCAAAGACTTAGTCACAGGACGGCTACAAGACGTTGCTTATGAACGGATTGACGACCAAACAGAAGCGCTTGTTTCCATGATTGGAGAACATCAAGTCGATTATCGTTTTTTTATTGGTTTTAAGCTGTTACTCAATGAAGAAGAAGTAAGTATAAAATCCATGGGAAAGTCTATTAAAAATGCTTTTTCCTCTTTTATCCGTGACGTGAACCATCATCTGATGGGTGATTTTGTTTCGATGCCACATGATGAAATTAGGCGATTCTTTAAAATGGAGTCTTTATTACAAAACAAAATTTCCAGACGTTTTAAGATTCGTCCTTTAAATAAAAATGACTTTGGCTATTTGATTGAACATCTTCATGGCCAATCAGGGATTGCATATGAGGAATATGATTATGTACTTCCATTAAAAAAGTTGAAGAAGGAAACTTTGGTTAAACGTTATGACATCATTAAACCGACACGTTGTTTGATTGAGGAAAATCAACGCTATTTAAAAATTGAACAGGAAGAACAGATAACGTATGTTGCTTATTTTACGATTAATTCGATTGTAGGTGATTTGGAGTTTCCATCGGATGAAGTCTTTTATTATCAACAACAACAATTCACCTTCCCGATTGATACGTCCATGAATGCGGAAATTGTGACGAATAAAAAAGCGTTATCTACTATTCGGAATAAGAAAAAGGAACTCAAAGACTTGGACAATCATGCATGGGAATCCAATAACGAAACAGGAAACAATGTCCTAGAAGCCTTAGAACAAGTGAATGAACTTGAAGATGTTCTCGACCAAACCAAAGAATCCATGTATAAGTTAAGCTATGTTATTCGAGTGTCTGCCACGAGCTTAGACGAACTCAAACAGCGGTGTAATGAGGTGAAAGATTTTTATGACGACTTAAACGTGAAACTCGTTCGCCCATTTGGTGATATGTTGGGCTTACATGGTGAGTTTATTCCTTCCAGTAAACGATATATGAATGATTATATTCAATATGTCACGTCTGATTTTCTTGCAGGACTTGGATTTGGAGCAACACAAATGTTAGGAGAAACAGAAGGTATTTATTTTGGCTACAACTTGGATACAGGACGTAATGTCTATTTGAATCCAAGCCTTGCCAGTCAGGGCGTCAAAGGTTCTGTCACCAACGCGTTAGCTTCTGCTTTCTTAGGTTCACTTGGTGGAGGTAAATCTTTTTCTAATAATCTACTTGTTTATTATGCCGTTCTCTTTGGTGGTCAAGCACTTATTGTTGATCCAAAGGCAGAACGAGGAAAATGGAAAGAAACGTTACCTGAAATCGCACATGAAATAAATATTGTCAATTTAACGAGTGAGGAAAGCAATAAAGGACTACTTGATCCCTATGTCATTATGAAAAAGAAAAAGGATTCGGAAAGCCTTGCGATTGATATTCTCACTTTCCTTACTGGTATTTCTAGTCGAGATGGTGAAAAGTTTCCTGTGTTAAGAAGAGCGATTCGTGCTGTGAGTCAACAGGAAGAACGGGGACTCCTTCTTGTAATTCAAGAGTTACGAAGCGACCCGAACCCACTCGCGGCTACCATTGCAGATCATATTGAAAGTTTTACGGATTATGACTTTGCCCATCTGCTCTTTTCCGATGGAACGGTGAAAAATTCGATTAGTTTAGAAAAACAGCTCAATATGATTCAAGTGGCGGATTTAGTGTTACCAGATGCAGAAACAAGTTTTGAAGAATATACAACGATGGAACTGCTAAGTGTTGCCATGTTGATTATCATTTCTACTTTTGCCTTAGATTTTATTCATTCTGACCGCAGTATTTTTAAAATTGTCGATTTGGATGAGGCCTGGGCATTCCTGCAAGTCGCCCAAGGGAAAACACTTTCTAATAAGCTAGTACGTGCAGGGCGTGCCATGAATGCTGGTGTCTACTTTGTCACCCAGAACGCCGACGATTTAACCGATGAGAAATTAAAGAATAATATCGGTGTCAAATTCGCTTTTCGTTCCAGAGATATGACGGAAATTAAGAAAACACTCTCCTTTTTTGGTGTGGATGCGGAAGATGAAGCGAATCAACGACGGTTACGAGAATTAGAAAATGGACAATGCCTCATGCAAGATTTATATGGACGTGTTGGGATTATTCAAGTCCACCCTGTCTTTGAAGATTTATTTGATGCTTTTGATACTCGACCACCTATCAGGGAAAAGGAAAGGCGGTGACTAAATGAACAAACAAACATGGAAAAAGATCGTCCTAACGGTGGTACTCATTGGTGCTGCCGTTTTTCTGTGTCTTCTATTAATTGGTACATTCGCTCAAGCTGCTGGTTTAGTTGATGATACGGTATCGGGAGACAATCTATATTCCAACTATCCACTTGACCATTACCAACTTGATTTTTACGTGGACACAGGTTGGGATTGGTTGCCATGGAATTGGAACGATGGAATCGGCAAACAAGTGATGTATGGGCTCTACACGATTACGAATTTCATCTGGATTATAAGCTTGTATTTATCGAATGCGACAGGCTACTTAATCCAACAAGTCTATTCACTCGACTTTATTTCACAAACAGCGGATGCCATCGGAAAGAATATGCAGACATTGTCTGGAATCACCACAAGTGGTTTTAGTAGTTCGGGATTTTATGTGGGGTTCCTACTTCTTTTTATTTTAGTCATTGGTATTTACGTGGCATATACAGGCGTAATGAAACGAGAAACGACGAAAGCAATTCGTGCGATTCTCAATTTTTTAGTCGTGTTTATTTTGTCCGCTTCCTTTATCGCCTATGCTCCAACGTATATCACGAAAATTAATGATTTTTCCGCAGATATTAGTCAAGCGAGTTTAGATTTAGGAACTAAGATTTTGATGCCAAACTCTAATAGTCAAGGAAAAGACAGTGTCGATATGATACGAAATAACCTCTTTTCCATTCAAGTAGAACAGCCATGGATGTTATTGCAGTTTGATGATTCGGACAAAGAAACCATCGGTGAAGATCGTGTTGAAGCTTTAGTTTCCATTAGCCCTGATACAAATAACGGAAAAGACCGTGAAGATGCTGTAAAAACAGAAATTGAAGACCATGACAATAAAAATTTAACCATTACGAAGACCACCACACGTTTAGGAATGGTCTTCTTTTTATTTCTGTTTAATATCGGAATATCGATTTTCGTGTTTCTATTATCGGGCATTATGATTTTCTCGCAGATTCTCTTTATTATCTATGCGATGTTTTTACCCATCAGTTTTTTACTATCGATGATACCAACCTTTGAAAACATGGGAAAACAAGCAATTATGAAATTGTTTAATGTGATCATGCTTCGTGCTGGGATTACACTCGTTATTACCGTTGCTTTTAGTATTTCATCCATGCTTTATAGTTTAACGACAAGTTATCCGTTCTTCCTCATTGCCTTTTTGCAGATTGTGACGTTTGCGGGGATTTACATGAAGCTCGCTGACATCATGAGCATGTTTAGCTTACAAAGTAATGATACCCAACAGGTTGGACGTAAAGTCATGCGCCGTCCTTACCGAATGTTCAATCGTGGCAGTCGTCGATTACAACGCACACTTGGACGTACGCTTGCAGGAGCAACGGCTGGTGCGACAGTTGGAGCGATGGTTGGGAAATCAAAGCAAACAAAAGGTTCCTTTTCTCCTCTCCGACCATTACAGAGGTTAACATCAACCGCAAAAAAAGATAAGGAACGTTCAAGTGACAGTACAAGACCAACATCTTTGAGCCAAAAGATAGGTCAAGCAACGGGAAAGGTGCTTGAAGCAAAAAGCCAGTTCCATGCAAATATAGAGCACCACAAAGAACAACTACATGATTTGCCTACGACTATGCAAGGAAAAGACAAGCTTAAAAAACCTGCTAGTGACTTTAAGCAAGGCATCACGCAAACAAAAGAAAAGAGACAACAAGTAAATGTAGAGCGCAAAGCGAAACACCGTCAAACGATTGCAGATAGACGGCTGGCATTAGATAAAAAGCGCATGCCATCTCGTGATACAGCCACTGCCATTCATGTGCGACCAGTCACGTATGAGGGCAATGAATCTTTCCATCGGAATAGACCAAAAAAACCAGTTGTTCATCAAAAGAAAAAGATAAGACCTGCCACTAAAAAAGATCACATGGAACAGACAAGATTACATCAACGGTTATCAACTCTAAATACAAAAGAATATTCGATTCATACCGAGAATACCAAACAGCGTGTCACAAAAAGAAATCCATCCCTGTCTAAAAATCATTCTCGAATAAACAACAGGCAGCAAATCATCAAGCGTGCCTCTAAACCATTGAAACGTGTAAGGCAAAAACAAATCAGTAAACGTTTCATGTATACCAATAGGAGGAACCACTGATGAAGGTCATGAGGTTAAAGATCCTATTATTTGCTTGGGGGTTGGGCTTTCTTGCCTTGTTTGGGCTATTAGTATTTGTAACTATCTTTATATCCAATGAGGAACACTCATCAGATGGTGGTGATTTCATTGGTGATATAGGCGGTATATCGGTCTCCGCAGATGTCTTAAAACATCAGCCAATGGTAGAAAAATATGCAAACGAATATGGTGTTAGCGAGTATGTTTCGACTCTACTTGCCATTATTGAAGTTGAAAGTGGTGGCAGATTGTCAGACGTGATGCAATCAAGCGAATCATTGGGGCTTCCACCCAATTCTTTAGAAATCGAAGCATCTATTCAACAAGGAACAAAATACTTTTCGGATTTAGTACGCTCCGCAGAAAGAAGTGGTGTCGATGGCAATACAGTTATTCAATCCTATAACTATGGCAGTGCTTTTATTGATTATGTGGCAAAAAGAGGAACGAAATACAGTTTTGAACTAGCGCAAAACTTTGCGAAGGAACGTTCAGGCGGAAACAAAGTGACCTATACAAATCCGATCGCAGTTAAGAAAAACGGGGGCTGGCGTTATCGATACGGGAATATGTTTTACGTGGAGTTAGTCAATCAGTATTTCATTTCTGTCCAATTTGATGATGAAACGGTTCAAGTTGTCATGAATGAAGCCTTAAAGTATGAAGGGTTTCCTTACGTCTTTGGTGGCGACAATCCAAAGACCTCTTTTGATTGTAGTGGACTGACGCAGTGGAGTTATCGGAAAGCTGGTATCAACTTACCACGTACAGCGCAGCAACAGTATGACGTGACTGAGCATATTCCCCTTTCTCAAGCAAAACCAGGTGATTTAGTGTTTTTTCACTCCACATATAACGCTGGAACATATGTTACTCACGTTGGTATCTACGTTGGAAACAATCAAATGTATAATGCTGGAGATCCGATAGGGTATGCCGATTTGACATCTTCTTACTGGCAAAAGCACCTGATCGGAGCTGGACGTATCAAACAATAAAGAGAGGATTGGATAAGATGAAAGGCTTTTTTAAGAATAAAGAAAAACAAGTGATGAAAACAAAACCTAAAAAAACGAAAGTAAGGACTGTTGGTACGCACAAAAAATCAGTAATTGTTTTATGGATACTGCTTCTTGGTAGTCTTACCTTCGGGATTTATAAAAACTTTACAGCGATTGATCAGCATACTGTCCATGAAAGAGAATTCATTCAAACCAACATCATGGATACGAATGCAATTGAGAGCTTTACAAAAGACTTCGTGAAGGACTATTACACATGGCAAAACAAAAAGGATTCCATTGAACAGCGAACGGAAAAGATTAATAATTACTTGACAGAAGAACTACAAGCTTTAAATGCCGATACCGTTAGAGATGATATTCCAACCAGTTCTAGTGTGAGAGATATAAGCATTTGGTCGGTAGCGGAAGAAAAGGAAAATACCTTTTCGGTGGTTTACTCCGTACAGCAAAAGATTGCAGAAGAAAAGGACAGCACGTTGACACGTTCGACTTATCGCATTCTGCTTCATCAGGATGATACAGGAAACTTAGTGATTACTCAAAACCCAACTTTGTGGAGCTTACCGAAAAAATCAGACTATGTGCCGAAGCAGCCTGAAAGCAATGGAACAGTCGATTCTGATACTGCAAAGGAAGTGACAGAGTTTTTGGAGACATTCTTTGCCTTTTATCCGACGGCGACTGAGCAAGAGCTCGTTTATTATGTCAAAAACGATGCCTTACCACCGATTTGTAAGGATTATACGTTTTCAGAGCTAGTTAATCCCGTATTACAACAGTCTGGACATCAGGTGCATGTTTGGGCATCGGTGAATTATTTAGATGGAACGACAAAGGCAACGCAACTTTCACAATATGTACTTACTTTAGAGAAAGATACGAATTGGATGATTGTGGAATAAAAAAGGAGACATCAAAAACTAATACTATTGCACTATTAAATGTATTTAGGTCATTTAACAAGATTATTAAAAATAAATCTGATAAATGACCTAAAATTATTACTCTATTAACTTAGGATTAAAAGACTTAGGATTAAAAGAGACTTTATCTATTTGCCTTTTTGACTCATCAGCTTTCTAGTACAATGTTCATATAGGAGTTTTAAAAATGAGAGAGGTGGTTGTCTATGTATATATCATCAATATCATTAAAAAATTTTAGAGCATTTGATTCAACGGAGAGAGAAATTTGTTTTAATCCTGGTCTAACTCTCTTGGTTGGAGAAAATGACTCTGGAAAATCAGCAGTTGTTGATGCTTTGAAAATAGTTCTTGGAACAACTGACTTAGGTTGGTACAGGATTAAAGAAAGTGATTTTCATAACGAAGATATTTCTAAAGAAATAGAAATATCTTGTAAATTTATGGACTTATCCGATTCGGAGTGTTCTGCCCTTTTGGAATATTTAACTTATGAAAAGAATAAAGACGGAGAGCGGTATCCGGTTCTCTATTTAAAGTGGAGTTGTAAGTACTTACAAAGCATGAAGCCTCCAAGACCAATTATTCACACTGCAACTGGATTAAATGGTGACGGACCTAGCCTATCCCCTGAAGCAAAAGAGCTTTTAAGAGTTACACATCTCAAAGCATTGAGAGATGCATATAGCGATATGCAGTCAGGACGGAACTCCAGGCTATCCCAAGTAATACAAAATCTCCCTAATCTTAATGTTGGAAATGATGAATATGAAACTGGAGATGATCCAAAGAAATTATCACTTATTGGTATATTTAATTTATCAAATCAATTATTAACTGATTACGAACCATTAAAGAAGGCTAACAGTCAAATGTCAACTATATTGCAAAGACAAATGCTGCTAGAAGGAGATAATATTATTACTAATTTTGAAGTTTCTGGAGTCAACACATCAGATGTTAGAAAAACCTCAACTTTATTAGAAAAATTAGATTTAACAATCAATAAAGAAGAGACTGACATAAAAGGTTTGCCGGGACTAGGTACTAGTAATATAATGAGTATGGCATGTGAACTCTTACTCAAAAAAAATACTAATGATATCAGTCAGTTTCTGTTAATAGAAGAGCCAGAGTCTCATATTCATGCTCAAAGACAGTTAAAGCTTATTAAATCTCTACAGCAAGAAGCTGAAACAGCTAACCAACAAATAATTATGACTACCCACTCTCCACTACTTGCTTCAGTAGTTAAATTGGAGAATATTGTAATTATAAAGAATAGCAGACCATATTCATTAGCAAAAAAACATACTAAACTGGATGAGGACGATTATATTTTCTTGGAGAAATACTTAGATGCTACAAAGGCAAATTTATTTTTTGCTCGTAGTGTTATGATAGTTGAAGGTCCAGGGGAAGCTTTATTGATTCCCACTTTGTCTAGATTACTAAAAAGGGATTTCACTGACTATGGTGTATCTCTTGTGGATGTTAGAAGTACTGGATTAAGAAGATATTCTAAAATATTTCAAAGAAACACGAGTGAATCTTCGGAGTGGTTGGATATTAACGTAGCTTGTGTAACAGATAGCGATGTTATGCCTGACTGTGCACCTAAAATATGCATAAAAGATATTCAATCTGACGACATAAAGGAATGGCCGAGTAAGGAAAAAAGACAATGGATTGCTGAAAGTGATTTTAAAGATGAAGATGAAAAAGAGCAGCATTTGCAAAAGATTCGTGATAAAGCTAATGGTCAGCTAGTAAAAACATTTATTTCAGACCAATGGACTCTTGAATATGATTTAGCATATTCGGGATTAAATGATCAAAATATGAAATCTGTGTTATTAGCTGCGCTAGTCAACTCTACTTACGCCCAAAAAAATCGAGCGAGCAAAAAGACAGACATAGAAGAAACAATCAGTGATTATACTAATTTAGAAGAAAAAGCTTCATATTTTTATAGTTTTTTTACTTCTGGAAAAACTTCAAAGGCAGATTTTGCTCAACATTTAGCTATAGAATTAGAAAAAGCATTTATAGATAATATTTCAGATTTAACTAAAACTCTGCCTCAATATTTATTAGACTCTATTTATTATGTCACAGAAGAGCCTGAGGTGAAGTAATGAGTATAATTCGTGATATTGTTATTACTGATGAGGACATTGATTGGGTAGAAAAAATTATGGGTGAGGATATAACTTTTGATTCTGAGAGAAGAAGTATAATTAAAAATCTAGAGTCAAAAGACATACAAGCTTTCCCAGGTAGTGGAAAAACAACTGTTTTAGTAGCCAAACTGGCGATTTTAGCTAAAAAATGGGATTTGCCTACTTCAGGTATATGTGTTCTTTCACATACAAATGTAGCTAGAGAAGAGATTGAAAAAAGATTAGGTAATACTAGTGTCGGGGCTAAATTATTAAAATATCCACATTTTATTGGTACCGTTCATTCATTTTTCACTACATATATAGCTTCACCATGGGTGAAATCTCACGGTAAAAAAATTGAAATTATTGAAACAGATTTAACTACAGCATATAGGTGGAATAAGATTTTACCTTTTTATAAAGATATTTTCGAAAAAAAATTTATAACTGAAAATAATTGCAGTTACAAAGGGGCTATTGGAACTTTAGAATTAGGTAATTATAAACCGAACAGTAAACCTTATGAGTACGTAAAAAATATAGTTGATTCATCACAAAAGAGTGGATATTTTACTTTCGATGAAATGTTACTTTTTGCGAAAGAAGCTTTAGAGGGCGCACCTTCTATTTCGAAAATTACATCTAAAAGATTTCCGATTGTTTTTATTGATGAAGCTCAAGATACTAATGATTTTCAGTATAATTTAATCGATAAATGTTTTAATGAATCCATACAACAAGGTTTTGGAGATGAAAATCAGGCGATATATAACTATGTAGGAGAAAATAATTCAGTAAGGTTTCCAAAATCTAATCCTTTGATTATTCAACAAAGCAAAAGGTTTTCCAACAATATTGCCAATTTAGCTAATCCGTTGGCTATTTCCAAATCAAATATGGTAGGAGTAAATAATGAATTTAACAAAAGTAGGCACTCTATTTTTGTTTTTAAAAAAGACAAAATAGAAGATGTGCTCAAAGAGTATGGGAAGCTGATTTTAGAAACGTTTACTGATCAAGAGTTAGAGCGATATCATTCAGATGGGTGTTATGCTGTAGGATTAGTTCATAACAAGAAAGCCGAGACTAAAGAAGAACATTATCCAAAAGGTGTTTATGATTATTGGTCCGCCTATAAGTCAAAACCAGCTAGTAAGGGATATAAGCCTAAATACCTGATTGAATATTTTAGAATGGGTAGTCAGGAACTGCTTTCGAATCGAGATGTATATAAACAAATTACATGGCTATTGTCTGGATTACGAGAGGTAATCAATGAAAAAAAGAATGGAATTTATATCCACAATCGCACGAATCTTATGAAATCTTTTTTGGATTGCCTCGAGAATGAAGAAGATACTCCAATTTTTCGTCAATGTATGGTTAACTTACAAAAATCAAAGTTAAATACAAAAAATGATTGGGAGAAGGCTTTGAAACATATTAACTTGCTTCTTGACTTATTTGATATTAAAATTTCAAATTCAGGTTTTAGTAAATGGATAAGCCCAGAAGTTATCTCGCTTGAATCTGATGATAGTGTTAAAGATTACTCAACGAACACATTTAATTATATATCTGGAAATAGAAAGGTAACTATTAGTCTTGATAGTATACATGGAGTAAAAGGAAAAACGCATTTATCTACATTAGTATTAGAGACTTTTAGACAAAGCCATAGATTAAAAAGTATATTACCTTTTCTTTATGATAAAAAGGGTAAAAAAAAGGTACCGGAAAGCAAGTTTGATAATTTAAAATGTCATTATGTAGCTATGACAAGACCTAGGGGGTTATTATGTCTAGCAATTCCATTTGATAAAATCAGTTCCACTGAAATTGGGAAATTACAAGAAGCAGGATGGAATATTGTTTTTATATAGAAAAAAAAAGTTTATTATTTTCTCTAGTATTTGCTTTTCTTTAATTAGGTGTGATGTTACTCATTGAGAACGAGAAAAAGTAAAACGGTTAATTAGGATTAATTAATATGGGAGGCAAACATGATTTGAATTAAACAATGTTTGCCTTTTTAATGTTTTTATTTTCTATATTAATAAATCTTTAATGCTATATTGCCAAATTGAATTTCTGATTTTTCTACGTAATATTTTCGCCAATTTTCTATATCCGTTGGAATAGTCATCTTTGAGCCATTCTTTGATTTGCTCATCTGGAACTTTAGAATTGTCTTCTTTTTTGAGTAGCTAGGTTCCGTGCATCTCTTACTCATTTGTTTGATCGTAACTTTTTATTCTTTTGTTGATAAGTAAACAGGGCGCTCATGTCGCTTTTGATGTTGAAGGCCGCGTGTTGCTTACATCCATCGAGTTAACTGGAATAAGCGAGTGATTACCATTGAGGTCAGTTCCAACATGGTTTATCGCTAGTATACTTCTATACAACAAAATATATATATTTATACTTAGTACTTAGGCTTTTTCTTTCTTACTAATTTTATTCCTTGACAGCGATCCCAGCAGTTTTCAAGTGCCCATAGGCAACGATTTTACTAAATTGTGATGAAACTTCTTCCGCAGGAAGAGGCAGATCGTTTTTAATCCACCAAATAACAACTCCCATGAAAGACGACACGAGATATTCGAGCAGCAATTCCTTGGATATCGTTAAAGTGGAATTTCCTTGAGGGGAATTCCATCCCTCATTTAACTTATCTTTAATAATCTTCTCCATTTTTGACTGAAACAAATAAATTTTATTCTCTCCAACTAACATTGCTTGATAATAAGAGGTATTATGCGAAATGTGTTCCAATATAGTCTGCATGACGGTCTCGAGTGTAGAAATACTAAAAGGTCTCATGCTGATAGGACATTGAACGATGGCGTTTTTTATTTCCTCCAATAACTCATCCACACATATATCTAATAAATCAGGCTTATCTTGGTAATGAAGATAGAAAGTGTTTCGATTGATCATTGCGCGATCGGCAATATCCTGGATCGTTATGGCTTCATAGCCTTTTTCCTGAATAAGTTCATAAAATGCCTTTCGAATCGATTGGTTCGTCCGCAATACCCTTAGATCGGTTTTCTTATTCATTTTTTCGTCCCCTCTCAAAAAATAAATTTAGATCGTTAAGCGACAAATTTCTACGAATTGTATATTATCCATCAAAAACAAAAATATTGGATATTGTTTATGGTATTTCCTCTTATTATAATGGGCGATAGATAAATAAACAACATATCGTTCATTATTTATCTATTGCCTATAAATTTGAAGGAGGGGAAATAAAGTGAAAATGAATAGTTAGGAATTGGTCAATTAGGGATTATACTTATCTAACTTAAATAATGTGAAATTTAATAAATACGGAGGTTTTTGAAATGACAATAAATACTAAAAATGAGCTTGTTCGTAAGGCGGTCGCCGTGCTGGAAAGTTTTGAGAGCGGCAACCCCGAAGCGATTACGGCTTACGTTCATCCAGATCAATATATTCAGCACAATCAGTCCTTACTCGATGGTCGTGATGCCATGCTTGGCGCACTTGATCATTTAAAGGAAATAGGTACAAAGGTAAGTGTTAAGCGTGCGTTAGTGGACGGAAATTATGTTGCACTTCATTCTGAATATGATTTTTTCGGCCCAAAAATCGTTTTTGATATATTTCGTTTTGAGAATGGACTGATCGTTGAACATTGGGATAATTTGCAAGAAAAGGTAGAAAAGACACCAAGCAATCATACGATGATTGACGGACCGACCACAATTAAGGATATAGACAAGACCGTTGCAAACAAAGAATATGTTAAAAGTTTTGTAGAGAATATCTTAGTTGGGAAGAACCCAGATCTGCTTACCTCATACTTTGATGGGGATAACTACATTCAGCATAGTCCACATATTGCAGATGGCCTTTCCGGTCTTCACGCTGCAACGAAGGCACTCGAGGAGAAAGGTATTAAATTTCAATACACTCAAGTTCATCAGATTATCGGACAAGGTGATTTTGTTCTTGCGGTGAGTGAAGGTCTATTTAATGGTCAACATACTGCTTTCTATGATTTGTTCCGCGTAGAGGATGGAAAAATCGCCGAGCATTGGGACGTAATCGAAACCATATTGCCGGAAGAGAAGCGAAAAAATTCGAACAGTAGATTTTGAAGTTTGTCTAGCTGAATCGCAGAAAAACATCGCCACATTAAATTACGGCGATGTTTTTCGTATCACAGACATATCTGAGCGATAAATTAATCATCAAAGAAATAAAAGAGTGTTGCTTCAACAATGCTTAACTAAAGAAATGAGGTATCTCTTAATGCAAACCAATCATAGAATTCAAAGGAATAATGAAGAGTTATTATTAGGCGTTCTTGTCTTTACACTCATTATCGCCGTCATGAATTTAACCATGTTTAATGTTGTACTTCCAGATATCAGTACACAGTTTCAGCTTTCACTATCACAAGCAGGCTGGATCGTCACGAGTTATATGATTGTCTATGCAATTGGCTCGGTAACTTATGGAAAATTGTCAGACACATATAGCTTAAAGAATTTGTTGACCTTTGGTCTATTACTTTTTGCAATTGGATCAGTTGTTGGTTTGGTCGCTATTAAATTTTGGATGCTTATTGTGGGACGAATTGTACAGGCAGCTGGTGCATCTGTCATTCCTGCGATTTCAATGATCGTTCCGGTTCGTTACTTTTCACCCGAAAAACGTGGACGTGCTTTGGGTACCGTTGCAATCGGGTTCGCACTAGGTTCGGCTTTAGGTCCGATTGTGGCCGGGGTGACAAGCAGTATGTGGAACTGGAAAGTTTTATTTGTGATTTCCCTTCTATCGTTGCTGACATTGCCAATGTATCGTAAATATTTAAATGGTGAAAAGCGAGGTGCCGGCAAAATGGATTTTATCGGCGGATCACTTTTGGCAGGTACAGTAGCCACCCTGTTACTGGCTTTAACAAATGGGAATATATGGGTTGTTGCGACTGGGGTCATTTTCTTTATTTTGTTCTTATTACGTATTTTCTATGCTTCAGCGCCATTTATAGATCCGGCTATATTTCGAAACAAACCGTTTTCATTCAGTCTTATCATTGCTTTCGTAATGATTGGAGTTAGCTTTGCCATTCCATTTATTACACCTCAGTTACTCTCTTCTATAAACCAATTGTCAGCGGCTTTCATTGGAATTGTTATGTCGCCGGCAGCCCTTGTGGCTGCATTATTGGGACGGAGGGGAGGCCAGTTGGCTGATGAAAAGGGAAATCCGTTTCTTGTGTATACTGCAGCAACACTTCTTATTATCGGTTTTATCTGTTTGTCTTCAGTCGTCGGCATGTCGCCAGTCCTTATTGCAATCTTTCTTATTTTTGCTGTCCTAGGTCAGTCGTTCATGCTAATCGCTATGTCGAACACTGTTTCACAAACGCTATCAAAAGAGCATACGGGAGTAGGAATGGGGTTGTTTACCATGATCACTTTTATTTCAGCAGCTGCATCAACAGCTGTAGTCGGCAAGGTACTTGATTTTGGCACATCGACCATTCGCTTAAATCCGATAAATCAAAATAGCGCTACTTTTGTATATAGCAACATTTTTCTAGCACTAGCCATTCTAGTTGTTGTGGTGGTCACATTTTATTATGTTCAATTTGGGTGTAAAAAGGCTAAGGCCAAAAAATTCTTAAGGGAGAAAGTTGAATAAACAAAAGTAAGAGCCACTCCAGAGTAGGAGTGGCCCATTCATCTATGTTGATAAATATCTTTTTGTGGTTCGATGATGTTTTGTGTTTTGATACTGTACAGTGAATCGCACCACAAGTAGGTTAATTCAATTCTCAATAATCACGAGGGATTTTGAGTATACAATATATTTTTTCTCACCAACCCACAAGTAAAATGGTTATCTCTTTAGAATTAATAATCTATATAAATGCTAATATACAAGCAGCGATATTGAAAATTAAATACTTCAAAATCCGTTGTTGCCCTACTAAAAGCAAGATTAGATAGGTGGATTAAGCTCATTTTATATTTTAACATAAAAGCAAAAAAAAAAGTATGTTTTCATGTTTGTTTATACATATTCTGATTTAAAAGGACTTATTGTTCTAGAGATTATTACGGTTGCAATCTATTTACATAATAAATTATCTGATAACATCCAATTTTTCCTCAACTGACTTAAAACTAGTTGAGCTTTTTTTGCATTTACGTCAATATTTTTTCGAAAAATTGCTTCTATTTTTGGCGTTTAGAAAAAACGCTTGTTGAGGGCTATGAAGGGGGAAATCATCACCCGCCTTTGCGGTTGCGAAGGGAGGTGAACAAATGGAACCTACTCGTACCCAATGGCAAGTGCGATGTGCTTTTAATGGCTTTTGTAAAAAGGTGTTGAAGAATGAAGCAATTAATGCCTATAACCAAAGGCGGCAACGACAGTCACAAGAAATGACCTTTTCCGATCTCACGCCACAGGAAGAAAATCAACTCTATACCTTAGACCAGCATTATGAGGGAGAGGAAACACAAGGTTTTCAAGTAGCAGGAAAGAGAATTACTCCTAAACTTCTTGCTAAAGCGATGCATACCTTGCCAGATGAGAAGCGAACCGCAGTCCTACTATACTACTTCTTTAACATGTCTGATGTGGAAATCAGTCAACTACTCAATATTCCACGCAGCACCGTGCAGTATAGGCGGACAAGCTCTTTTGAACTGTTAAAACAGTTTTTGGAGGTGCATGCAGATGAATGGGATGGCTAATACCAACACAGAAAACAACGAGTGTGGCTTGTTGCCGTATCCAATTATTTTAGCTGCAAACAAGGGTGAACCAGAAGCAATGAAAATAGTTGTCCAGCATTATGGAAGTTACGTGGCAAGTCTATCTATGCGCAAGCTTCGTGATGAGCGTGGAAACACTTATTGGGGCATAGATGAGGATGTACGTGATCGCTTGCGCTCAAAGCTCATGCAGTCCGTTTTGGCTTTCAAAGTTTGAGTAGAAAAATAGTTGTCATTCCCCTTTCACTATATTATTTTCTTCATTTTAATTTTGTTCTTTGACAAAGAAAGCACGGAAGATAACGCCGTGTAGTATAAACAAAAAATCAGATACTTTCTACTGATGACGAGCTATTTGATTCATACGCCATGACTTCTAACTGGGAAAAGCGATAATCTATGAGTCTAACGCAATTGTGGTGGATTGCTGGCGATAACCAATCAGTATGGATAATGATACTCCCCTATCGTCATGGTTCGAGCGTTCAAAGCGTCGCAAGCTATGATTAGGGCTGGAAGAAATACTTGCAGGGGTGAAATTCCCGTGGAGCTGTACCAACAGCCGTCTGATTTTTATAATAGTTTAGTAAATTAGAGAATTGTTGTTTCTGGTATGTATTCCTCTGTGAATGAAAAGGGAGGTATATATTAATGAAGGAACTGATTACAAAAGATGATTTAATTCAACTTGGGTATCCTAAATATACTTCGATACGAATTATTAGACAAGCCAAACAAATCATGGTACAAAAAGGGTATCCATTTTATAATAATAAGCGCTTAGGGCGTGTACCAAAAATGACAGTCGAATGGATTCTAGGTTGTGAACTAGAATTGGAGGAAGACAGTCATGGCTAAAACTAAATATGCAGGGGTCTATATTGATAACAATGGACAATACTTCTATGAAACGGAGTTAGGAACAGATCGTATTACTGGTAAACGACTTCGTAAAAAGGGGCGTACAAATCAACAAGGAAGAAAATTTACTTCTGCTTTACAAGCTTATAAAGAATTGGTACGGGTGAAAAATGAATACCATAAAGCAAATGGTTATGGAAATTACCACATGACATATGGTCAATTCATGGACACTGTGTACATTCCAGCTTATGAAACAGAAGTGGAAGAAAGTACTTTTTATGTTCGCAAACGAACCTTAGAAAGTATGAGAGATCGCTTTTCAAACATTGAGCTTCGCTCTTTAGCTGTAGAAGATGTCCAACGTTATCGAACCTGGTTACTTTCTGATAGGGGAGCTGGGTATTCCCAAGCATATGCAAGTTTGGTATTTGGTATGTTTCGTAAAAGTCTGGATATGGCAGTTGATATGCAATATCTAGAAGTAAATGTATCTAAAAAGGTGAAAGCTATTCCTAAAGGAAAAGCGGTTGTTCCTTATTGGACAAAAACAGAATTTGAGAAGGTTATTTCTACTATTTGTCTGGATGATTTTTATGAACACTTATGTTTTGTGATGTTGTGGACGTATTTCATGACAGGAATACGAGTTAGTGAAGGAACAGCTTTATGGTGGGAAGATATTGATTTCAAAAACAAACGGCTTCGCGTCCATCATTCCTTGTATTTAAAAAATAAAAGTGATTGGAAACGAAAAGCTTATACAAAAACAGATGATGGAAAGCGAATCATTTCTTTAGATGAAGATACGATACAAGTGTTGAAAGAATGGAAAGAGCGGCAATCAAAAATGGGGATTGACGATTTTGTTTTTAGTTATGATGGGACACCAATGATTAAATCGACGATTGGTAGAATCATTCCTCGCTTTGCAAAACTTGCGAAGGTTCATCGTATTCAAGCCAAAGGGCTTAGACATTCGCACGCTTCCTATCTCATCAATGAATTTAATATTTCTGTTTTGATTTTATCAAAGCGAATGGGGCATTCTAGCCCAGAAATTACGTTAAAACATTATTCACATATGTGGTCTGGGGTAGATGAACTGATTGCGGAAGAAATGACAGGTAACATCAACATACAAACCGCAGAAAAATCAGCTATATCATTTAATGGTAATCAAGTAGTAAAAAAATGAGTTCCGCCAGAATCCCCGCCAAAACAACTTAAAGGTGCTATAAACGTTGATATAGCAATGTTTTGGTGTCACCTGCAATCTTTGAGTGGGAGTAAAAGGCTAACTTGATTTGAAAAAAGAACGCCTAATTGACAGTGTGTAGCCTAGCCTTAAATGTAAAAAATGAATAAAAATAATATGGTTCCCTACCAAAAATAAAATTCGGTAGGGAATTTTGTTTTATTATTAAAATTTGGTAGGGAAATTTTTGAACTGAATTAGGAAAGAGTTAAATATGATTAATTGATTATCTATATATATGGAACTAAATAATTTGGATCCAAA
>NZ_JADDIU010000073.1 GCF_016464375.1 Bacillus renqingensis | reverse complement strand
CAGGTTCGAATCCTGCCTGCGGAGCCATTTTTTTGTCTGTAGGATGAACAGCTATGCTTCCATAGCTCAGCAGGTAGAGCACTTCCATGGTAAGGAAGAGGTCAGCGGTTCGAGCCCGCTTGGAAGCTTACCTAACTATTTTTAATAATGGCCCCTTGGTCAAGCGGTTAAGACACCGCCCTTTCACGGCGGTAACACGGGTTCGAATCCCGTAGGGGTCACCATACATAAAGGAGGATTAGCTCAGCTGGGAGAGCATCTGCCTTACAAGCAGAGGGTCGGCGGTTCGATCCCGTCATCCTCCATTATTCATTTCATGTGAGCCTAGTTCAATTGGTAGAGTACGACCGAATAAGCTTCTTGAATAAACTTCAGCATACCGACCGAGCTGCTGCTTGCAGGCTTTCTGAGGTCGGAATGACGAATGCTTGACAAAGCGAGTACAACCTAAGTATGATATCAATCTTC
>NZ_JADDIU010000072.1 GCF_016464375.1 Bacillus renqingensis | reverse complement strand
GTATTATGGAGGGGTAGCGAAGTGGCTAAACGCGGCGGACTGTAAATCCGCTCCCTCAGGGTTCGGCGGTTCGAATCCGTCCCCCTCCACCATGTATATTTTCTTTTTATTTGAACATTCTATTATATATATCATTATTGGGCTATAGCCAAGTGGTAAGGCAACGGACTTTGACTCCGTCATTCGTAGGTTCGAATCCTGCTAGCCCAGCCAAATTATTTTAGTCCTGAGAACTTCAGTGGATTTTGTACAAAATATCATTGGGTATTTTAAGCAAAGTCAAACTGAGCCATTAGCTCAGTTGGTAGAGCATCTGACTTTTAATCAGAGGGTCGAAGGTTCGAGTCCTTCATGGCTCATAAATCTAAAAGGCAAGGAAAACACAGGAGATTTTCGTCTCTTGTGTTTTTTTATGAAAACATAAAGGAATCAAAGAAAATACCTCTAACCAAGAGATAATAATATTGCATGGATTGCTGATTTTTTCAAAAGTTAATGTCAATCATGTATAATGGGAATATTGGATAAAAATCAATCGTGTTGCCAGTCATAAATGGTTATAATATAAAGTAACTAATTTGGTCTGTTCTGAAAGAGGACGTATAAAAATCGGATTTTCAGCCCAAAAGGGGAATAAAAATGGCTTTAAATAATCTGAATCAAGATCAAGCAAGAACGAGAGAGGAATATAAAAAAATAAGATCCGAAGCGGTTCAGAAAAGAACTAACCTTAAGAAAAAGGCGGAAACAGTAGAAAATCCACGAGTTCGAATCCGTCTTATTCCAATATGGCTCCGGCTCATCTTATTGATAGTCTTTATGTTCGTTAGCCTGATTGTGGGGGCGGTCGTCGGATACGGAGTGCTTGGCAGCGGGAAAGTGACGGATGTTTTTAAAGAATCCACATGGACACATATTATCGATTTAGTGGATAAGGAGAAATAAGTAGGGAAGGACAGTCTGATTGTCCTTCCCTTTAACATGCCATTGATAGTAAAATGGAGTTATTACGTGCTAATACTAGGAGGTACTAAAAACATGCTTGATATTGATCAAATTAAAGAAATCATTCCGCACCGCTATCCATTTTTATTAGTCGATCGAATTTTAGAAGTGGAAGAGGGGAAAAAGGCGGTTGGCATCAAAAATGTTTCCGCCAATGAGGAGTTTTTTAACGGGCACTTTCCGGATTACCCAGTTATGCCTGGAGTATTAATTGTCGAGGCACTTGCACAGGTTGGGGCCGTTGCTGTATTAAAAAAAGAAGAGAATCGCGGACGTCTGGCATTTTTTGCGGGGATTGACAATTGCCGTTTTAAAAAGCAAGTCAAGCCTGGTGATCAGCTTCGGCTTGAGGTTGAAATGGTTCGGCTGCGCGGGCCAATCGGCAAAGGAAAGGCTGTTGCAACTGTGGACGGTGAAGTGGCCTGTGAGGCGGAAATCACTTTCGCCCTTGGAGATAAAAAGGAATAAGCAAGTACAAAATAGCCGGGAGCAGCATTCCCGGCTATTTTTTCAGGTCATAGAAAGTATTGAACACAAGAAGTGTACCGGTTACAGCATGAGATTAGTTCGACAAATTTCTCAGGAAATATTCTAAAAAATTGCCTATTTCCAAGAAAATCCTTGATGACAGAGGAATTCTTCGGTATCTTTTGCCTTGTCGAAATAGAGAATGAATAGCAAACGATTCCATTAATTCCTCTACACCTTGTCCTGTTTATGTAATTTGTGCATAAACCCGTATCCAAGCTAATACAATGGTTACAAACCTTTACAAAGAGAGTGTTTGAGGTGAGGAGTCGTTTGAAGATAGCGGGAATTCAGCCGGGGACATGATTATTCATCGTATGATTCAGAAAGAGTGACTTTCTGCCGTGTGGTGCCTAGTCTCTAAGATACTGTCCACCCCACGTGGACAAATGTCTTTTTGTGGTGCCTGACACCATGCGGATGTAGTATTTCATCATAGTGATAAGCGAGTCTCATTTCACACTCCACATCCAATTTAGGGAGGGCGAGAGTGTGCACGATTACATCAAAGAGAGGACTATCAAGATTGGAAAGTATATCGTGGAGACGAGGAAAACGGTTCGCGTGATTGCGAAAGAGTTTGGCGTATCCAAAAGTACAGTCCATAAGGATTTGACTGAGAGACTTCCTGAAATAAATCCTGAGCTTGCAAACGAGGTTAAAGAAATTTTAGATTATCATAAATCGATCCGTCACTTAAGGGGCGGGGAAGCGACAAAAATGAAGTATCAGAAAGAAGAAAAGGAGGGCGAGCCGGTTAAATAAGTGCTGGTCAAGATAAGGTTTAACCCGTCTCGTAACCGGACCAAGTTGTTCTCTTTTCGGTCCTCTAATTCCGACAGTATTCATCAAAAATTTACATCTTTTAACGAAAATGTTATGTAAATTGCAATGAGTATGGTAGAATAAAAAATTAGGAGAAGTATGTGGAATCTTTCGAGGAGGAAAGAAGAGAGAATGTTTGCAAGGGATATTGGGATTGATTTAGGAACGGCTAACGTGCTGATTCACGTAAAGGGCCGTGGAATTGTATTGAATGAGCCTTCTGTTGTGGCAATAGACAAAAATACTAATCGCGTGCTGGCGGTTGGAGAAGAAGCCCGGCGAATGGTTGGGCGGACACCAGGGAATATTGTTGCGATTCGTCCATTAAAAGATGGTGTAATTGCTGACTTTGATGTAACGGAAGCGATGTTAAAGCACTTTATTAATAAGCTGAATGTCAAAGGTTTTTTATCAAAGCCGCGCATTTTAATCTGCTGCCCAACGAACATTACGAGCGTTGAGCAAAAAGCCATCAGAGAAGCTGCTGAAAAGAGCGGCGGTAAAAAGGTATATTTAGAAGAGGAACCAAAGGTGGCAGCAATCGGCGCTGGGATGGACATCTTCCAGCCAAGCGGAAACATGGTAGTAGACATTGGAGGAGGAACGACAGATGTTGCTGTCCTTTCGATGGGTGATATTGTTACTTCTTCCTCCATTAAAATGGCAGGCGACAAGTTTGATGCAGAAATTTTAAATTATATCAAGCGTGAGTATAAGCTGCTGATTGGTGAGCGTACATCCGAAAATATTAAAATTAACATCGGAACCGTCTTCCCGGGATCGCGCTTAGAGGAAATGGAAATTCGCGGTCGCGATATGGTCAGCGGTTTACCACGGACCATCACGGTTCATTCCGAAGAAATTGAGCAGGCATTGCGTGAATCGGTTTCGGTCATCGTTCAAGCGGCAAAAAGTGTTCTCGAACGAACGCCGCCTGAACTTTCTGCAGATATTATCGATCGCGGCGTTATTTTAACTGGCGGGGGGGCACTCCTGCATGGGATTGATATGCTGCTGGCCGAAGAACTTAAAGTTCCTGTTCTTGTTGCCGATAATCCAATGGACTGTGTAGCCGTTGGAACAGGTATCATGCTTGATAATATCGACAAGATTCCGAATCGGAAATTAGGATAATCATATCAAAGTCCAATAAAGCAGGTAGGACAAGCCTTGCTTTATTGGACTTTTCTTGTTGTTTAGAAAAAAATATAAAATAAATCAGCCTAAAAATATTTATATAAAATGTATATATATACAATTTTTTGTCGTGTTGAGTCATCCCTATGAAAGCGATTAAAATAATATTATATGAGACACAGGAGGAACCAGAGATGAACAGAAAACTTTCAATTATTGGGATGCCGATGGATTTAGGACAAATGCGCCGCGGGGTCGACATGGGGCCCAGTGCGATTCGTTACGCTGGAATGAATGAACGTCTAAGCCCCTTTTTTGATGAAATCCATGATATGGGCGATATTCCGATTGGTCGACCGGAAGTGATAGTCGATCCACAATCTAATCTAAGGAATTTAGATTTAATAGCAGAGAAAAACGCATTGCTTGCTGAAAAGGTTGATGAAGTGATTCAATCAGGTTCTTTTCCCTTGGTGCTTGGCGGCGACCATAGTATTGCAATCGGGACATTAGCGGGTGTGGCAAAACATTATAAAAATCTCGGTGTGATCTGGTATGATGCCCATGGGGATTTAAATACCGTAGAGACGAGCCCATCTGGTAATATCCATGGAATGCCACTGGCTGTCAGCTTAGGGATAGGTCATTCTTTATTAACTGACTTAGGAGACTATTCGCCGAAAATTAAGCCCGAGAATGTGGTGATTATCGGGGTCAGATCTTTAGATGAGGGAGAGAGAATTTTAATTAAAGAAAAAGGGATTAAAGTCTATACGATGCATGAAATTGACCGTATGGGGATGGCAAAGGTAATGGAAGAAACGATTGCCTATCTTAAAGATAAAACAGATGGAGTCCATTTATCACTTGATTTAGACGGATTAGATCCAAGAGAGTGCCCCGGGGTGGGGACGCCTGTCATGGGAGGAATCAGCTACAGGGAAAGCCACCTGGCAATGGAAATGTTAGAAGAAGCGAAACTGATTACATCTGCAGAATTTGTTGAAGTAAATCCAATCTTAGATGAAAAAAATAAGACAGCATCTGTCGCTGTTGGACTGATGGCTTCACTTTTTGGCGAAAAACTATTGTAATTTGAAAAACAATGCAGCTGCTCTTTCTATGAACAGCTGTATTTTTTTGAAGAAAAAGCAGAGTATCGGCCCAGCCAAAAAATATAAACAAGTTTTTGGCAGTACAGAGTGATTTTTTGTTAAAATTAAAGGGATGAAGGACAATTTTCGTTAATAACGAAACTTTTTTGCTAACGATTCGTATTATCGGATAGCAGCATTGGAGCTGAGTGAACTCAATGGAAGCAATTGTGAAAAAAAGAATAAAGCAAGTAATCAAAGGCGATCAGGATGCATTTGGCGAGATCGTTGAAATTTATAAAAACAGTGTCTACCAGCTCTGCTTTCGAATGCTCGGGAACCGCCACGAGGCAGAAGACGTTGCACAGGAAGCATTTTTGCGCGCCTATGTTAATATAAAAACATTTAACCAAGATTTAAAGTTCTCTACTTGGCTCTTTCGAATTGCTACTAATTTATGCATTGACAGGCTGCGAAAGAAGAAACCAGATTACTATCTAGATGCAGAAGTAGCTGGTACAGAAGGGTTGACGATGTACTCGCAGATTCCGTCTGACCATTCTTTGCCTGAAACAGAGTTAGAAAGTTTAGAACTGCAGGAAACGGTACAAAAGGAAATTTTAAAACTTCCTGAAAAATATCGATCGGCCATTGTTTTAAAATATATCGAGGATCTGTCTTTAAATGAAATAAGTGAAATTCTTAACCTCCCACTTGGAACGGTTAAAACGAGAATTCACCGTGGCCGGGAAGCCCTAAGACAACAATTACGGTATGTGTAAGAGGTGAAGCTTTTATGTGTCCAGACCATATCATCGAACTAATGCACCAATATTTAGACGAAGAAATTGATTCAGAAGGGGAACAGATCTTAAGAGAACACCTCCAAGGCTGTAACGAGTGTCAAGCGATTTTTAATGAATTAAAAAAGACGGTTGCTTTTGTTAAAAGTATATCAACTATGCAAGCCCCTGCAAATTTCACTAGTAATGTTCTGGCTAATCTGCCAAAGGAAAAGAAGAAAATTTTAGTAGCACGCTTGTTGAAAAATCACCCATTTCTCTCTGCGGCATCGCTGTTTGTTGTGCTAATGATGGGCAGCTTATTTTCCACCTGGAATCAGGACCGTGAATTTTCGGTGTCCAAGCAAAAAAACTTAGTGGTAAAAAATAACACCGTGATTGTTCCTAAAGGAGAAGTAGTGAAGGGTGATGTAGTAGTCCGGAATGGAAAACTGAAAATTGAAGGTGAAATTAAAGGCGACGTAACAGTCATCCATGGAGAAAAATATCTTGCCTCCGCGGGACATGTCACAGGTGAGATAGATGAGGTCAATGAAGTGTTTGACTGGATTTGGTATCATATGAAAAGGTCGGCGAAGGAAGCGGCAGGATTTTTTGAGCATCAGGAAGGACAATGAACAACAAATCACTCATAACGGGTGATTTGTTTTTTTAAAAAGATAACATCATAATAAGTACAAGCTCACTTTGTGTTATAATAAATGAGTTGTATTCGACAGTTATTTTTCAAAGCAAAATTACGGAGGAAAGACCATGCCGTTACCGGATTGGACATTTTGGCAGTATATATCGAGTGTTGTGGATATTCTTCTTGTGTGGTATGTCATTTATAAACTGATCAATATCATAAAAGGGACAAAGGCTGTTCAGCTATTGAAGGGGATTCTTGTCATTCTGCTTGTCAGGGTCGCAAGTGACTTTTTCGGCTTAACTACCTTGAGCTGGATGATGCAGCAGGTCATCACGTATGGATTCCTTGCTATTATCATCATCTTTCAGCCTGAGCTAAGACGGGCCCTTGAGCAGCTAGGGCGCGGGAAGTTTTTTTCGAGAAGTACGAACCCTGATGATAATGGACAAGAGAAAACAGTGGAAGCGATCCTGAAGGCGGCAGAATACATGGCCAAACGACGGATCGGTGCCCTCATTTCAATCGAGCGGGAGACAGGAATGAGCGATTATATCGAAACCGGTATTGCGTTAAATTCCCAAATCTCGTCTGAACTATTAATTAATATTTTTATACCCAATACCCCGCTTCACGACGGGGCAGTCATTATTCAAAAAAACAATGTAGCAGCAGCAGCTTGTTATCTTCCTTTATCTGAAAGTCCGTTTATTTCAAAGGAGTTAGGAACGAGACACCGGGCGGCGCTGGGCATAAGTGAAGTAACCGACAGCATAACCGTGGTTGTTTCAGAGGAAACAGGAGCAGTTTCCCTAACAAGAAATGGGGAACTTCATCGTGATTTAAAAGCAGAGGAATTAAAAGAAGTTCTCTCCAATGAATTATTGAGACATATCAAGTCAAAGCAAACTTCTTCAGCACGTTGGAACTGGAGGGGAAAAAATAATGGATAAATTGATGGATAATCCCTGGTTTATTAAAGGTCTTGCTTTAGTGCTTGCCGTATTGTTATATTCGTCCATTCCTCATCCAGGTAAGAAATTTACAGACGTCTATGTACCCGGAGAGCAAAAGACGGAGGTCGTTTCTAATTTCCCTGTTAAAGCCTATTATGATAGCGAAAATTTAGTGGTATCAGGGATCCCCAATACAGTGGATGTCTCGATAAAGGGTCCAATCACGCTTGTTCAAACGGCGAAAGGGCTGCGAAATTTTGAAGTATATGTGGATTTACGAAAGGCGAAAATTGGCAGGCAAAAAGTTGAACTTAAGGTAAGGGATTTATCTGACAGGATAAAGGCAACCATTAAACCTGAATTTGTCTATGTTACCGTTCAAGAAAAGGTATCGAAGGAATTTAAAGTGGAGGCTGAGTTTAATCGCAATCAAATAGCAGCCGGCTATGTTGCCGGGCAACCCATAGTTGAACCAAGTAAGGTTAAGATTACCGGTGCAAGAAGCCTTATTGACCGGATTACGTATGTGAAGGCAGCTATTGAAGAAAAAGGTGAACTGAAGGATACGATTTCAAGAACGACTGGAGTACAAGTTTTGGACAAACATTTAAATAAATTAGATGTTACCTTATCACCGGAAACGGTCAATGTGACGATTCCAATCAAGGATAACAGTAAGACCGTCCCAATAAGCATTGTCCAAAAAGGGACACCTCCTGCAGGTGTTACAATTGAAAAGATAGACCTGGATACGAGAGAGGCAACCATTTCGGCAAACGAAAATATCTTGAAAAATACGAATAGTGTCCGAGTAGAAGTGGATGTAAGTAAAATAATTGGTAACACGACACTGGATTTACCTGTTATCATTTCAAACGGGGTAACAAAGGTTTCACCGCAGATGGTAAAAGTAAAAGTGAAGGTCAAGGTTAATAAAGAAGAAGAAAAAACAGTTTCCAAAATTCCAATCAAAATGAATGGACTAGCCAACGATTATGAAGCGGACATAGATGACCCGGATATCGATTTACTTGTGAACGGCCCAAGCACTGCTTTGAAATCAATTGGTCCAAAAGATTTTAATGCGTATGTTGATCTTTCAAACTTAGACGAGGGCAGCCATGTGGTAAATATTCATATAGAAGGTCCTCCCAATGTCAATTGGAAGCCGAATAAATCGACAGCAAAAATTACAATCAAAAGTAATGCTTAGTATCGAGTAATAAACGTTGAAGGAGCGGTTTTTAAATGGGAAAATATTTTGGTACTGACGGTGTAAGGGGAATAGCAAATAGTGAACTAACACCTGAGCTGGCCTTTAAATTGGGTCGATTTGGCGGCTATGTTTTAACAAAAGACAAGGCCCGCCCCAAGGTCCTGATTGGGCGTGATACCCGCATTTCCGGTCACATGCTGGAGGGCGCATTAGTTGCCGGCTTGCTTTCAATTGGGGCAGAGGTCATGCGCCTTGGAGTGATTTCCACACCTGGTGTGGCCTATTTAACCAAGGCATTAGGGGCCCAGGCAGGGGTGATGATTTCGGCATCGCATAATCCTGTTGCCGATAATGGGATTAAATTCTTTGGCCCTGACGGTTTCAAACTGTCTGATGAGCAAGAGATTGAAATTGAGGAATTAATGGATTTGCCACAAGATCAATTACCACGTCCAATTGGTGAGGACCTTGGTCTCGTAATGGATTATTTTGAAGGCGGGCAAAAGTACCTGCAATATTTGAAAAATACCGTTGAAGAGGATTTTTCCGGTATCCATATTGCTTTAGATTGTGCACACGGGGCGACTTCTTCGCTTGCCACCTATTTGTATGCTGATTTAGATGCGGATTTATCAACAATGGGAGCAACCCCAAATGGCCTGAATATTAATGATGGTGTCGGCTCCACACATCCGGAGGCACTTGCAGCTTTTGTAAAGGAAAAAGGAGCTGATGTAGGCCTTGCCTTTGATGGTGACGGCGATCGCATGATTGCGATTGATGAGCATGGAAATATTGTCGACGGTGATCAGATTCTTTACATATGTGGAAAATATATGAAGGAACATGGTCGACTAAAGCATAACACGATTGTTTCAACGGTTATGAGCAATCTTGGATTTTATAAGGCGCTGGAATCTCATGGTATTCAGAGTGTTGCCACTGCTGTTGGGGACCGCTACGTAGTCGAAGAAATGAAGAAAAACGGTTATAATCTAGGCGGAGAACAATCCGGTCATATCATTTTCATCGACTATAACACGACTGGCGACGGCTTGTTAACAGGTCTGCAATTAGTCAATATCATGAAGGCAACCCAAAAGCCATTGTCCGAGCTGGCAGGGGAAATGAAAAAGTACCCGCAAAAGCTTGTTAATGTCAGGGTAACGGATAAGTATCATGTCACGGATAATGTCAAAGTAAAAGAGGTAATAGAACAGGTGGAAGCGGAAATGGCCGGAAACGGGAGAATCCTTGTCCGCCCATCAGGGACAGAACCGCTTGTCCGAGTAATGGCTGAAGCAGCAACCGAAGAACTCTGTGCAGCTTATGTAAACCGAATCGTTTCAGTTGTTCAAGATGAGATGGGCTTAAAAGAATAAGGAAAAAAATATGCATAAGGGGAACGTTTCAGCCTCTTATGCATATTTTATTATGAATGGAAATTACGTTTTTAATTGACGTAATGCTTCTGTTTCATGTAATATTAATTTGCTTTGTAATTTAAAAGCAGTTTTTCTAGAAAGGAGGATAGGAGAAAGAGTTTTTGGAAAAGCGCCTGAACTAACCAAGAGAGTGGTTAGTTGACGAGGAGGAGGTTTATCGAGTTTTTCGGCGGGTACCTCCCGGTTGAACGCACAACCGAAGATTTCTTCTTTAAAACACAAAGGCAACTTTGTGCACAAAGGGAAGAAAATGCGACAAAAATAGTTGGAAAAACGGAGATAAGGGGGCAAGTATGCCCTCTGAAGGTTTCTTGCCCCCTTCATTAGGGAGGAAAAGAAATATGTGCGGAATTGTTGGATATATTGGAAATCATGACGCAAAGGAAATTTTGCTAAAAGGTTTGGAAAAACTTGAATATAGAGGATATGACTCAGCTGGTCTTGCTTTGATAAGTGAAGCAGGGGTTCATGTTTTTAAAGAAAAAGGCCGAATTGCTGATTTACGGAAAGCTGTGGATGGAAATGTGTTTGCCCCCATCGGAATTGGCCATACGCGCTGGGCGACACACGGGGTTCCAAGTAAAGTGAATTCACACCCCCATCAAAGTGCAACAGGCCGCTTTACGCTTGTTCACAACGGCGTTATTGAGAACTATGAGCTATTAAAGCGCAAATATTTAGCAGATGTCACATTCAACAGTGAAACCGATACAGAAGTCATTGTACAGCTTGTTGAAAAATTTGTTGGGGAAGGCCTTGAGGTACTGGAAGCATTTCGTAAAACATTGTCACTCTTACATGGTTCCTATGCACTGGCACTGTTAGATGCCGAGGAGAATGAAACCATTTATGTAGCGAAAAACAAAAGCCCGCTTTTAGTAGGGCTTGGGAGCGGCTGTAATGTGGTCGCCAGCGATGCGCTGGCAATGCTTCAAGTAACGGACCAATTCGTCGAATTAATGGACAAAGAAGTTGTCATTGTCACTAAAAGTGGTGTGATTATTCAAAATCTTGACGGTGAAGTCATTAGCCGCGTCCCCTATACGGCAGAATTGGATGCAAGCGATATTGAAAAGGGCACCTATCCGCATTACATGTTAAAGGAGATCGATGAGCAGCCAGCTGTTATGAGGAAAATTATCCAGACCTATCAGAATGATCAAGGCAAGCTTACGATCGACCAAGATATTATTGAAGCGATGAAAGAAGCAGATCGGGTTTATATTATCGCTGCAGGTACCTCTAGTCATGCTGGTTTAGTTGGCAAGCAGTTTATTGAAAAGATGGCGAAGATTCCGGTTGAGGTCCATATCTCCAGTGAATTTGGCTATAACATGCCGCTATTATCGGAAAGGCCGTTTTTTATTTTCATTTCTCAAAGCGGCGAAACAGCGGACAGTCGTTCCGTTCTTGTCAAAGTGAAAGAAATGGGCTGCCCATCGCTAACAATCACAAATGTACCAGGGTCCACATTATCTCGAGAAGCAGACTATACACTCTTACTTCAGGCTGGTCCTGAAATTGCGGTTGCCTCGACAAAGGCTTATACTGCTCAGATTGCCGTTCTTGCCATTTTGGCAGAAGTCACGGCAAGGAGGAAAGGTATTGATATTGGTTTTGATCTCATTCACGAACTTGGCTTGGTGGCCAATGCAATGGATGTCCTTTGCGATTCTAAGGAATTGATCGAGGTCATAGCAAGGGAATTCCTAGCGGTTACACGCAATTGCTTCTTCATTGGCCGTGGGCTGGATTACTATGTTTGTCTAGAAGGTGCGTTAAAGCTGAAAG
Organism: Bacillus renqingensis; assembly: GCF_016464375.1. Classification (GTDB taxonomy): domain Bacteria; phylum Bacillota; class Bacilli; order Bacillales; family Cytobacillaceae; genus Neobacillus; species Neobacillus renqingensis. The sequence continues at coordinate 7,318 of NZ_JADDIU010000072.1, read as the reverse complement.
AAATATCTTATATTCAAGCTGAAGGCTTTGCCGGCGGCGAGCTGAAGCACGGCACGATTGCATTAATTGAAGAAGGCACGCCGATTATTGCGCTCGCTACACAAGAAAATGTAAACTTGAGTCTTCGCGGCAATGTGAAAGAAGTGGTTGCCCGCGGCGCCAACCCTTGCATTATTTCGATGAAGGGTCTCAACATGGACGAAGACAGCTTCGTCATTCCAGAAGTACACGAATTATTAACACCACTTATCTCTGTTGTACCATTACAATTATTATCCTACTATGCAGCCTTACACCGCAATTGCGACGTTGACAAACCGCGCAACCTCGCAAAGTCGGTCACGGTGGAGTAGGAAGTTGAAGTGGGGCTTGTGTTGTTGTGGCTTTGAAATAAAGTTTAACCGTTTGTAAAAAAGTTCGACCGTTTAAAAAAAAGATTAACTGTTTATAATAAAGTTGCACCGTTTAACCCCTTTGGATATGATTGTCTAAAGGGGTGTTTTTATGTCTAAAAGGAAAAGAACATCTAAAGTCGAAAAGTGGATTAAAGAAGGTAGAGGAACTGGCAGTGGGGCAGATTATCAGCCATGGCTAAAAATTCAAGATGTTTCCTCACTAGGTCGGTCAACGAGATTAAAAGGTATAAAAACGGGCAGACAGCATGAGTTTTTATCAGACTTGGAACGAAACTACTTTTATTTGACTGAATTTTCAAATGGTATTACTGATATTCGTGAACAGTTTCCTCTATTACCACAAGAAGAAACGATTTTAATTGCAGAGGAACTAGGTATTAAACATCCTAAAGACCCAAAGACAGGAGAGTCTATTGTAATGACAACAGACTTCCTGCTAACTGTTAATAAAGGAAAAGAGATATTTGAAGTTGCTCGTACTATCAAAATGAAAGATAAGCTAATGGATGAACGAGTGTTAGAGAAATTTGAAATTGAACGTAAATATTGGGATCGAAAAGGTATCCAATGGGGCATTGTAACGGAAGAAGAAATCGATAAAACAATGGCGAGAAATATTAGCTATATCCATGATTATTACGAAATCAATGATTACGATATGTTTCAACAGCTGAACGCTCAACATATTGAGGATTTGGCAATGTCTTTGTTAAATAGATTGCTAGATAGTTCAATAAGTATAAGAACCATTACGAATGAATTTGATATAGATACACACCTTCCAATTGGTAGTGGTGTTACACTTCTTTATCATTTGCTTGCTAGAAAAATTATTGTCATTGATATGCATAAACCAATAAATCTAGAGCAGTCAATTGAAATTAAGTATATTGATGAAAGTAGCTTGAAGAAGGTGAAATATGGATGATTTATATTAATCAGGTTCTTCAATATGTTGTCGATTCTAAACGTATTCGTATCATCGAAATAGAAGAGCCCCATGTTTTTATTGTAAATATTGATGGGATTAGTTCGATGCCGAAAAAGGAATTATATTCAAACCTCATAGCAGAGATTCAACAAGGGGAATTGCTTGTGATTAGCGACCCATTTGCAAAAGTAATAAAAGATAGCGAATTAACCACCCGACAAATTCAGAAAAGAGATGAGGGTTGGTGGATTATTCAGCGTTATTGTATAGAACACATGAAAGCATTGCTTCAAAAACGAGGTAGGGAAAAGAAAATAAAAGAAATTGCAGATGAGAGTGGAACAAGCTCTACAAGGATTAAGAAGTTACTGAGCCGATATTGGCAGCGTGGCATGACTAAAAACGCCATGTTACCTGACTACTCTAATTCAGGTGGTAAGGGTAAAACAAAAGCTTTAACGAAAGAAAAAGTTGGTCGTCCTAGAAGAGTAAATATAAATAATGAATATCAAATTGGTATTAATATTACAGAAGAAGTAAAGGTGCAAATTGAACACGTTATCAATAAGTACTATAGGAAAAAGAATAACTATTCATTGAAAGATGTCTATAATTTTATGCTACGTGATTTCTATTCTGATCGCTATAAAGAAAATGGCGAGCTGAAATACCGTATTTGGGATGTTACCCGAACTCCCTCATATCATCAGTTTTACTATTGGTTTAAAAAGCTTGAAGATCCAAAAAAAGATATTCAATTTCGCAAAAGTACGAAAGAGTATGAGTTGAAGCATCGTCCGATTTTAAGTAATTCTACTTTGGAAACAAATGGTCCTGGGACTAGATTTCAGATTGACGCAACCATTGCGGATATATACTTAGTTAGTTCACTTGATGTGAATAAAGTAATTGGAAGACCAGTTATTTATGCGATATTGGATGTATATTCGCGCATTATCACAGGTCTCTACGTTGGACTAGAAGGTCCATCTTGGGTTGGTGCAATGATGGCTTTAGATAATATGGTCGCAGACAAAGTAGAATTTTGTAAGCAATATGGTATTGATATTACATCTGAGCAATGGCCAACACATCATTTGCCTGAAATTATTATTGCTGACCGAGGTGAGTTTGAAGGTTATTCGGTAGACAACCTTATTAACAATTTAAATATTAAAATTGAGAACACTACAGCTTATCGCGGAGATTTAAAGGGAATTGTTGAAAGAAAATTCCGTACATTTAACGGGAAAGTAAAGCAAAAAGCGCCTGGGGCTATTCAAAAGGAATATCGTGAGCGTGGAGATCAGGATTATCGCTTAAATGCTACGTTGAATTTAAAGGAGTTTACGTCTCTTATTATTACAATGGCACTGCATCACAATCAAAAAGTCATTGATAAATACCCTGTTGAAAAAGAAATGGTTACAGAAGGGTTAGTTCCGATGCCGATTAATTTATGGAATTGGGGTATTCAAAATCGCACAGGAAGGCTAAGAAAAATTGATAGAAATATTCTTCGCCTGAATGTTCTACCACGAGGAAAGGCGACAATTTCAAGAGCTGGCATCAAATTTAAAAATCTCTTATATGGTTCCCAAAGAGCTATTGAAGAACATTGGTATTTGAAGTTGAAAAATAGAAGTGTAGAAGTTGTTTATGATCCTCGAAACGTTGAAAAAATCTATATTCCCAACGATGACGGAATGGACTTTGAGACGTGTATTTTGTTAGAACCAAGTCAGCAATATAAAGAAGATTTCTTAGAAGAAATTGTCTTTCAACAACAACTTCGGAATGAGCTAGAAGAAATAGAACGTATAAATCAAATTCAACTCACAGTAAATACAGATGCGGCAATGGAAGAAATCATTAAAAAAGCTGTGAAAAACAAAAAGCAATCTTACAATCAACCAACGAGTAAGAAAGCCCAAATAGCTTCTATTCGTGATAACAAGGATGTTGAAAAACTATTAAACCGTGAATCCGAAAAATTTGATTTATCTCCTGATAAGGTTAGTGAATCAGCTGAAGTAATCGACTTCGCTACAAAAGAGAAAATCGATGATACCACACCGAAGAAATCACCATCACGTCTAATGAAAAAGTTAAAGAAGAAACGAGATGAAGAATTTGGGAAAAACAAATGACATGGTTGTCTTAAAAGGAGAATTTGAAAAAAGCATCTATAAGGAACAAGCTTTAAGTGAATATACCAACAATCCTTTCATCGAAGCCCTTCCACCTATTTTTAGTGAGGATGATGTGCTAGATAGATTTATGGTAACCCCACGAATTAACGATCAAGACAAACAAAGTGCAATGAATATTCGTTATCACGTATTAAAACGTGTAAGGAATTTTATCCAGCCGTTACCGATTCACTTTGAGGTAGAACGTCGATTGTCTACATTGATTCGAAGAGGATATTTAGCACGAAATCCGTTAGATACTACATTTTTAGAACGTGTTCGTGTGTTGCATGAATTGCGTGAGGAAGAGGATACATCCCATAAATATATTGATGAGCGATTGAATTATATTCGGTCAACTGCCGATAGTTTATCAATTATTGGTATTTCAGGAATTGGTAAAACAACGGCAATTGAACGTCTTTTGCTTATGTATCCACAAGTGATCAAGCATGAAGAATACAAAGGGCAACCGTTTAATCGTACTCAAATTGTTTGGCTTAAAATTGATTGCCCGTATGATGGAAGCTTATCTACACTTTGCAAAAGCTTTTTCAAAGCAATTGATGATTTACTAGGTACTCGATATTTAGAAAAGTATGGTTATTTAAATCGTGTAACATCGACCATGTTGTTGCATATGACATCATTGGCAAGTATGTATGGCATTGGTGTTCTAGTGATTGATGAAATCCAGCACTTACTACATTCAAAAAATGATCAGGAGGAGATGTTGAATTTTTTTGTAACACTGTCCAATACAGTTGGGATTCCCACCGTCTTAATTGGTACTTCTAAGGCAGAAAAGCTATTTAAAGGGAACTTTAGGCAGGCAAGAAGGGCTGCAAGTGATGGTGCTATTATTTGGGATCGAATGTCGGAGGATAGTGAAGAATGGGAGTTCTTCCTAGAAACCCTTTGGGAATTACAGTGCTTAAAATCTTATTCTGAACTTACTGAGGAACTAAAGAAGGCATTTTATCATGAATGCCAAGGAATTACTGCTGTTGCTGTGAACCTATTTATTTTAGCGCAAGAACGAGCATTATTTGATGAGGATAACCCAAATGAAACCATTACGCCACAAGTATTAAAAAAGACTGCGAAAGAAGATATGCAAATGATTCAACCAATGATGAGAGCTATTCAAACGAACAATTTAGCTGATATGACGAAATATGAAGATATCATGATCAACCTTGATGAAGTCATGCTGAATCATAAGCGAAATACAGAAATTACAGGGCGCATTCAAGAAGCGTTTAAAGAACGCCAAAAGACAATTGAGTATAAACGCCAAGACACCATTGAAAACTTATGTATCGAAGTAGCAACCCTTGGTATTTTTGATAGTCTGAAAGTTAACGATATTAAAAAATTGGTACAAAAAGTTGTTGAAGGAAGTTCACTTGATACTGAATTTCATCAACTCAAGTCAGAAGCAATTCAGCAGGCGATTACATTAAATCAACAAAAGAAGGAACAAAAAGATAAGCCAAAAGCGAAAAATGCAGAGGTATTACCATTACTAGCGCTAAGAAAGCAAGCATTGGATAAAAAACAACACCCCTATGAACTACTCAAAGCAAATGGATACATTAAAAATCCTTTGGAGGAATTCTACTAGGAGGGAATCAAATGCTACCGTTCTTTACTGATCCATATCCAGATGAATTGATTTATTCAGCAGTTGCACGTTATCACTTTTACAGTGGAAATATTGATTGCAAAGATACGTTAGAAGAAGTATTTCAAAGTCGTTTAGTAATTCCGAGTGTTGAGATTGGTAGCCATTTTAATATTCTCGCTAAACAGATGGGCACGCATTATTCGATAGAAAGCTTGTTGGCTAAGCACACAATTTATCCTTTCTATGCTCATTTTCTTTCCAAACAACGTCAGGAAGAACTTCTACAAGATGTTCAAGGAGATGGACAAGGACTATATACAAGACTTGGAATGGTCGCAGGAGGTATTTGTAAAAGATACGGACTCTTTTATTGTCCAGAATGTGCAACTAATGATATTGATCAATACGGAGAACCCTATATTCATCGTGAGCATCAACTACAAGGGATTGATTTCTGTGCGCATCATAAACTGAAATTAAAAAAGTATCCTATCGATTTTTCAAAGCAAAGTCGAATTGAGTTTATTCGATTCGATAAAAAGCTAATGAACTTATCGATGATTCAAGAAGTTGAACCAAAAGAGTTTGTGACCATTCAAATTGCTTTAGCAAGGATGGCTTATCAATTGCTGCAAGTTCCAATTCATCAATTTTCAAGAGAATCTATTAATCTTAAATATCGAGCTCTTTTACGAGAGCGAAATTTAATAACAACTTCTAATCGAATTCGGCAAAATGAGCTATACAAAGCATTTCAATCAAAGTTCCCAAAAAGATTTTTAGATAAATACGAATCAGCAATAAATCTAAATGATGAGTACAATTGGTTGAAGGTTATTACACGCAATCTAAAACGTCATGTACATCCTTTCCGTCATTTGCTTATGATTTATTTCTTAGAGCAAGATGTGAAGTCCTTTTTACAAATTGAAGCTGATACAGGGCCTTTCGGTAGTGGCCCATGGCCTTGTTTAAATAAAGCAGCTAGTCATTATAAGGAGTATATGATCCAAGAAGTAAATGTTACGAGAGATTTTAAATCAAAAGCACCTATAGGTACGTTTGAATGCTCTTGTGGCTTTATATACGCTAGAAAAGGTCCTGATAGATTATCTGAAGATAAATATCATATTGGACGTATAAAAGCGTTTGGAGACGTCTGGAAGTCCAAATTACACGAATTGGCAGCTGAAGGTACTTACAGTACAAGGGCATTAGCAAAAATGCTTGACGTAGATTCGAAAACGGTTAAAAAATATCTTTCTTCAGAGATGAGAATAGAAGGATTATCAGAAAAGGATATTCCACCAATGTTGCTGATTAATCGAAAACAATTATTAAAAGGAATGCAGCAATACCCAAGTTATTCAAGAACACAAATTCGTAAGCGTTTCCCAAAAGAATATATGTACTTGTATCGTCACGATAAAGAGTGGTTGTTTGAACAGTTGCCTACAGTACGAGAGAAGGAGAATAACCAAGTAATTGTCGATTGGGCAGCACGTGATCGAGAATACTGCTCTAAAGTGAAAAAACTTTATAAGGAACTAATCGCACTAGATAAACCTGTTCGGATTACAATCTCTATTGTTGGAAAACGGCTTGGAATATTATCAAACTTGGAGAAATACCTTGATAAGCTACCCCGAACTAAAAAGCTCCTGTTTGAAATTGCGGAATCTACTCAGCAATTCCAAATCAGACGTTGTTGTAAGATTATTGATCGAATGTTACAGAGGCAAGAACCAGTTGTATTATGGGAAGTACAGCGTATAGGCGCTGTTAAGTCACATCATTTTCATGAAATAAAACCGTATTTGGAAGAGTATTTACGAACAAAACAGGAAGGGAAAAGTTATGAACAAACAACAGGTTAAAATAGCTTGGCCTTTTGCTAAAGGCGAAAAAGCACAACTGATATGGATAGGTGAGCCATTCCGATATGACCATAAAATGATGATTAAAGCTTATTTTCGCTCACAAGGTCGTACAGAAGGTATTTTAATGGATTGGGGTACATTACCATGCCTAGCAATCCAACATTATTATACTGATGGCATCATTACGGCTAGTCAAGTTCCTGAAGGTGTACAAGAAATCGATATAACTATTTATGTAATCTCGCACATTAATTCTTCTATAATCCTCT
>NZ_JADDIU010000071.1 GCF_016464375.1 Bacillus renqingensis | reverse complement strand
GATATAACCGCCATCGAAGGTGGCTGCGGACAATAAGTCTGAGATTAGAAAAAAGGTCGCAAATGCAATACTGGAAATAAAGGCTTTAAATTTTAAAATACTTTTCCCCTTTTTTGAGTCAGCTTGAAATAAAATGCCTTTAACAATGCCAAAAATAATATACATTAGACCTGCAACCACAAAAATAATTAGCTCCATTAAATAGTTATTTATGGGCAAATCTAAATAAATTGCCTTATAGAGTATATCGCTAAGGATACCGATAGAAAAAACGGAACCACAAATAGCAAGGGCTTTATACCTCTCTGATTGGATACGCTCGTCAATAACCTCTTTATTGAATATCATTTGGTTTTTCCCCCATTCCTCATTAATTTTCATCCATAAATAATTCATCGAGTGATTTTCCTAATGCCTTAGCTATACTAATGCACAGTTTTATCGTTGGGTTATATTTATCTTTCTCAATAAGATTAATAGTTTGACGTGATACGCCTATACGGTCAGCGAGTTCCTGTTGCGTCAAATTCTTGGCTACTCTAGCCAACTTAATTTTGGATACATTCACGAAAGCCCTCCCCCTCAAGTAATTTATAAATGACTTTTTGTATAATATAAATTACTATATGTATATTATATTGTACACAATGCGAATATGTCAACTATTTCCATAACGATATTCGGATAAACATTTATTTAGCGGAGCCTTGGAATAAAGTTTGATTAAAGTTTTTTCCACCTTTTAATTAAATCTATTACTTCAAAAATTAATCACTCTTTCTCCATATTTGTAACAAAATTATCATTCTATGTTTTTTGATACAATTATCTTTACCTTCTGGTGTAAATTCAAAAATTCCCCCATTTCCTACCCCAAAATTGATACTAATAGACCCGTTTCATTCATATTCTTATGAAAGAGACAGATAAAAAGGAGTGTATAGTCGGGTGAGAAAAGTGAAGGTTCGTTTACGGCCGATTGTTACCAAGTTAAATTTACCCACTGTTTTAAAAACAACTATCCTTCCGGGTGAGTCCATTGAAACTTTATTTATTGCCACCCAGGTCGGAGAGATTTTTTACATAGGCAATGGGGTAATAAAGACTTTTTTAGATATCAGTCCACAAATCATAAAACTAGGTATATCTGAGCCAGGTGTTTCTCGAGGTGGATATGATGAACGGGGATTGCTAGGGCTTGCGTTTCATCCTGAATTTACTTATAACGGTCTGTTTTATCTCCATTATTCAGTAGCTGGAACACAAGTATCCTTAAGCAAGTACTCCGCCTTCATCAAGCTTCCTAAGAACGCCTTTTCTGCCATACTCATCATTTTTCACCAGCCGTTAAATCGAGTTCAAATCCACTTGGAATTTCCCTTCCGCTGGTATATGTTTCGGTTGATGGTTTCGACTTAAGGAACGGCTTGTGGTTCTCATCATATGAATCAACTTCTTCTACGGTCAGCAAAGATTCATTTTCCCAGTTTTTCATAATCCCCACAATGTAATTCAGCCTTCGTTTGTTATTGGCACAGGCAATATTCATGGCTATTAAAATCATATCCTTCGGCTGTAAAAAGCTAGAATCTTCCAACCAAGATAACAGCAGCTGTTTTGCATTCACATTTGTAAAACCAAATCCATTTGCATCCCAAAACTCAACAATTTCTTTTACATCTGCTGTTTTTTGATGACTTTTTAAGGCGTTCTCTATGTCTGAATTGTTACTGCTTTCTGTTGTTGTTGTTTTTCTTTTTTATTTTCTTTTTCTTTTTGCCCCCGCATCGTATCACGATACGTGAACGTTTCGTCAAACGCTTTAGATTCAGAATCAACATAGGGTTCATTTTCGTCTTGATTGCACTCTTCTTCTTGCCCACAAAAAGATTCATATAAGCTGCGAATTTCACTTTTTTGTATAGCTTCCGAAACATAATGAATAAGCGAGGTATCGTCGACCTCTTTTAATTCCGAATAGAGACAATCCATGACCGGTTTCCCGCCTTTAGGCAGGTTCTCTTTCCCCCAGTTTTTAATCGCGAGTTCTCGTGTTTCTGGATTGTAGCGAATCAACTTATGATGTAGTGTGAACCGTTCCATTAACGAATGCACGCCCTCGATCGAATAGCCCAAATCAAAAGCCATTTGTTTTTTCGTAATGCGATAGATTCCAATTTGAGTCGTATGCGGATTCGTCAGCAGATAAGGTAAAAATACTTATATTCAGGGGTCATCTCTTCCAAAACGATCGGATTCTTCCAAAAATCAACACGTATCATCCTATATTTTGCCATCATTCACCACTACCCTTTCTCCATATACTACTCATAGTGTATATAGAGGTTTAGGAAGTAAATGGACAGGCAGTTTTTTTAAAATAAGTGAATATTTTATGACAAAACAAAAAATTGTGAATGAACGACATTTGTGCGTGTTTAAGCTGGGGTGGATTTTTACAAACAAGTGGTTCACTAAAATGGGCACCTTCGAGACACTTTTCACTCAAATTAAGTCCTTTGTTATCAAAACAACATGAAACTGTTTTATAATACAAATTAATAATTTTATTAAGGGTGATGCAAATGAGACATGTAACGTTGATGCAAATTTTCAATCATCATATCGCGAAAAAATATCTGAGCCGTTCGGGAATTGCTCATGCGATTGCTTGTGCCTATCACGCTTTCAGATTAGCAAAAACATACAACGTATCGGTTGACTTAGCAACGAAGGCAGCCCTGCTGCACGATATGGGTCATTATACGTGGTATCGTAATGGAAAATGGGATTACGATCTTTATAAAAAGCATGATATTCATGCGATAAAAGGGGCAGAAAGAGCTCATAAATTGTTGATTCGATTAGGAGAAAATCCAATTATTGCAAAAGAAATTGCAATAGCTATTTTATTTCATACGGATTCTTATATGCCGGAAGGTTTTATAAAAAGGACGCCGTTACAAGAAATTGTAAAATTAGCAGATGAGATGGACGAGGAACAAGGCGGCATGCATCATTATCGAAAAATAGAGAAAGAAAAGGCGATAAAAATGATTGAACGACTGGATAAAATGGTTGATGAAGAATTGAGAAACACTCCGGATAAAACATAAATTGCCCAAAAATAAAAACCGCACTCCAATTGTCTTATGTGTAAACAATTGGGGTGCAGTTCATGTTGTCTATTTCTTCTTTTTTTCTTGAGCTTGCATTACTACTTTTTCAAGTCCATCATTGGCAAATTCCACATCTGTTTTTGGCATGGCATCATTCTTCCTTAGTTGCTTATTCTTCTTGTTGGACATGTTTTCACCATCCTTCCAATTCCCATTCGTTTTGGCTTCTGCTTTTTTAGTTTGGATTCATTCATTGTCGGTTATACGAATCTTTTCTTAGAGGAATCAAAAATGAATCTATTAGATGGATAAGTACTATAGGGAATATCTGTTGATTTTACTGTGCTTTTCCAGCGATAGGTTGGCAAATCCAATCATAACATTCATTAAAATTCATCATAATCAACTATTTTGAAATCATCCTTAGTTAAAGGTGAGTTCTTTTCATTTCTATAAGGGGTCCTACCAACAATCGGAAAAAATATACGCTAAGCAAATTTCGACATGAAAACACAATGATAAAAAAGCTATCCTACTTAATTTGTAGTAATTGCTCCTGTATATTTCTAGACCAAATTTAGTTTTTTGTTAATACCTCTAACAATTCTTCACTTTCATTTTTATTTAATGAGACATATTCACTTTCATCTTTAGAAATTTGAATTGTATCATTATCTATTAGCCAAACATAATAGGTAATTGATTTCGCCTCAGCACTTGGATTCGTATAGGCAAAACTAAATATATAGTCAGCTTTACCTTTATGCTCTATCTTTTCATTTTTCCAATCATACTCCTTTAATAGGTCTTTTATCTTTAAAACCTGATTTTGGTCCGTAATTTCAGTTCGATTATACTCCCCGTTATCAGCTAGTTTTTCAACAACTATCTTCTGTTCTTCGTTATTAGAGCAACCACTCATAACAAGAATCAAAAATAACAAGCCATAAACCCATTTAATCTTGTGCATTGTTGCCCCCCCGCCGAGCTTTGATAAAAATCCATCCTATTTGTTGAATTTTGCTCTTGCCTCTTTATGAATATTCTTGAGTGAATCTGCTTCTTTATCCTCATTTTTTACACCTACTTTTCCAAAAGTAACACCTTTGGTAAAGTAGTGATCTGTATCTGTTAAAGGTCTTAAGAAGAGAACGTATTGTTCGTTTTCATCCATAAGTTCATACTCATTTATTTGATAAAGTATATTATTCTCTGTTATATTTTTTTCATCTAGGAGTGCTGCTTGTTTTTTTCTTATTTTTAGCCATCCTTACTCCCACTCTTGTAACCAAAGTTGATATTTTTCTTTGTCCTCATCATTCAATAAATCTAATTCCTTTTTAGCTTGAAATATAAGAAACTCATCATTCCATCCATCATAATGAAAGCGCGACCATATTTTTTGATTAAGTTTATGGAATTCATGAATCTTTTCTGTTAATTCATAGTAAGGTAATTTCCCATCTTTCCATTCTTGAAAGTTTTTATATAATGGCTCTAATGCATCCTCGGTTACCTTTTGGTGATAAAGTTCTACTATTTTTCGGTCTCTCTGTCTTTCCTCTTTTTATTTTTTTGGTTTTCTCCTTATTTTAATCTACCTCCGATACATACACTTGTAAATCTGGATCTAACACTATTCATCCTCTTCATAGACCCATGCAATAGAGAAGTAGGAATCTGCCAAACCCTCATAGAATCCCCAGCCAGTTCCCTCTGCTGCTTCAACAACATTACGTAATCTAGTCGAAAACTCTTGAAACAGATCTTCGCTGCGATCGCATTCCTGAGCAACTTCGTGAAACATTTTCTCCATACTAGTATAGAAGCCCTCATTTATGTCTCCAAATGAATTAGTAATTTCAACGCCCTGTTCAACGTAGAAAAGCATAAGATCGACTGTTCGTTTCTCATCATTTGTTATTTTCTTAAAAGTAGAAATCACTTTTTTTGCTTCTGCCAGTCTGAGTTTCCCGTCTCCCTTTTCTGGAAAGAATTCATTCTCTATTTTTTTCCGGGCTTCCTTAAAGAGAAATTCAATCGCTTCGTCACCAAGAAATTTACTTGACAAGAAGCTTTGAATTTCTTTGTTTGCCTTAAACATCATTACAATTAGTTCAATCAGTTCTTTTTGATCATATTCCTTTAGCCGCTTTTTCAATTCTGTAATTTTAATTTTCATAGTATACCTCCAGTGCAATTTCCTCGTTTTTTTATACCATTATGATTTTATTGTACTTTTTTCTTTAGGGTAATCCTACTATCAAAATTTTAAATTTTTTCGCTTGATGGTCTTGAATCATATAATCCCAGATTCCTTTTAGATTATCGGTTAATAAATGCCTAGCATTAATTTTTATAGAAGAACATCTAACTTTCTTCTTTTGAATACATAATTACAAATATGGTAAAATGGTACTATAAAAACTATTTTTGAGGGATTAATTGTGGAGAATAATCGTTTATTCAAAGAGTTCGAACGGATAAAAAAAGAAAATAAGTATTTAAAACAACTGCTGTCAAATATGATGCACCAGCGTGAGGAATCAGCAACTATGACGATTAGAGAGACAATGGTCAGTAACAGATCATTACCAGATGAGAAAATTCAGCTTTTTAATAGCTTATTTAAAGGTAGAACAGATGTGTTTGCTTATCGTTGGGAATCAAAGGATGGCCGAAGGGGTTATACCCCTGCATGTCAATTAGAATGGCAAAAACCGATCTGTCAGAAACCAAAGATCAAATGTTTGGAATGTCGGCATCGTAAACTCTCACCGCTGACGAATCAGGTAATCTTTCAACATTTAAGTGGAGAAAAAACAGTTGGACTATACCCTCTCCTCCAAGATGAAACATGTTTCTTCCTTGCGTTTGATTTTGATAAACAAAATTGGCAGCAGGATGTTCAAGCATTTGTAGGTGTCTGTAAAAAGGTTGAATTACCAGTTTATATTGAACGTTCAAGGTCTGGTAATGGGGCACATGTCTGGATTTTCTTTACTGAGAAGATATCGGCAGCATTAGCAAGAAAATTAGGTATGCAGCTTCTGACGAAAACATTAGAGGTACGGCACCAAATTGGCATAGACTCCTTCGATCGAATGTTTCCTAACCAAGATACACTGCCAAAAGGAGGTTTCGGCAATCTAATCGCTCTCCCACTCCAGCTAAATTCAAAAAACGAGGGGAAAAGTGTGTTTGTAGACGAAAATTTTCAACCGTTCCCAGATCAATGGCTGTACTTGTCTTCTATTGAAAAAATAAATAAACAGGATATTTTGTCAACACTAAATAAATTAAATGACTCCGAAAACAAACCTGCTGATACTTTACCGCTTCCATCTAAAATGAAAGTCATCATGAAAAACGGCTTATATATTGAAAAGCTAGGGATTCCATCCTCTATTTTTGTAAAATTGATTTCACTGGCATCGTTTAAGAATCCTGAATTCTATAAGGCACAGGCCAAAAGGATGTCAACCTATGGAATGAAAAGGGTCATTAGCTGCTTTGAAGAAGATTCTCAATATCTCATCCTCCCTCGCGGCTGCTTTGAAGATTTAAAAAAGGTCCTAAAAGAGAATTCAATAGAATTAGAAATGGAGGATCACTCATTTACTGGAGAAAATATTGAAGTGAATTTTAAAGGAAAATTAACATCTCACCAGATAGACGCAGTTTCGACACTTTTGAATCACGAAAACGGGACGCTCTCGGCATCAACAGGTTTTGGAAAGACGGTTACGGCTGCCGCGCTTATTGCCCAACGGAAAACTAATACATTAGTTATTGTAAATAGAATCCAACTACTACAGCAATGGGTTGAAAGTTTATCCAATTTTCTTGATATCCCTTCAAAAGAAATAGGGCAAATTGGCGGCGGCAAAAAGGAAATTACTGGAAAAATTGATGTTGTAACCATACAAAGTTTAATTTCAAATAATGGAATCAAATCATTTATTACACAGTATGGTCAGATCATTGTTGATGAGTGCCATCATATTTCTGCCTTTAGTTTTGAAAAAGTGTTAAAACAAATTCGTGCAAAGTATGTATACGGTCTAACTGCTACTCCTATTCGGAAAGATGGGTTGCAGCCTATTATCTTTATGCAGTGCGGTCCTATCCGTTATAAAACGGATGCCAAAATCCAAGCGAAAATCCGACCGTTTAAGCATACTTTAATTCCGAGATATACTAATTTCCGATCACGTTCAACTAATATTCAAGAACTTTATCAAGCAATTTCTAGTGATGACGTTCGGAATCAAATAGTGTTTGATGATGTTTTACATGAACTAGACAAGGGACGTTCCCCTATCATCTTAACCGAAAGAATTGACCATCTTTTAAATCTTAAAAGCAAATTTCAAGGTTTTGCCAAAAACATTATTGTTTTAACGGGGAAGATGACGAAAAAAGAACGAACACAAGAATTAGAACGTCTTAGTCAAATTCCCGATAACGAAGAGCGGCTGGTTATAGCAACCGGTAAATATATCGGTGAAGGATTTGATGACCCTCGGTTAGATACCCTATTTTTAGCCATGCCCATCTCCTGGAAAGGTACGCTACAGCAATATGTAGGTAGATTGCACAGAATTCATTCCAATAAACAGGAAGTAAAAGTTTTTGATTATGTCGATTTACAAGTTCCTGTATTAAAAACTATGTATGAAAAGCGGCTTAAAGGCTATAAATCAATGGGGTATGTTTCTGTTAGCAGTAAAGATAGTAGTAAAAGTGAGCAAATGCGGTTGTTTTAGGAAATTTTAAAAAAGTCCCTTCCTTTCCAGATTTCTGGTAGTGCCGAGATTGGTTTTTCTTCATTTTTACCGATTGCCACGTTTATTACACCCTTTGGCCAATGTCCGTTTAAAAAGGTGATAAAGGTGGCAACCGCCACGTTTATCGACTGCTTAAATGTTTTCTATTGAACCAGTTCGGCGATCAAAACGAGCACGAAAGGCACAATTTCCTTAACAACATTCCATCAATACATGTCCCTCTCTCGAAACCGTTTGACGGAAAGGATGGCTATTAGAAAAATGGCAACGAACATATAGGCGATACCGCCTAAAAAACCTAAGGACCTTGGGGTAATATATTCTAAAGCAATGCCGGATATAAGCATCGAAATACCCAATAAAGGGTTTATAATGGATGCCAATAATCCAAACATGGTTCCATGGTGCTCCTCCGGAATTTCCTTCATCAAAACCGTGTCAAAACAGGCATTCCCAATCCCTGACATAAACGCTGCCCCGCAAAATAAGAGAAACGCTCCAGCCACATAATAGGTCTGGCTCAATAAAACCAGGAACGTTCCTTCAAGCACGAGGGAGACCAAGCCAGCCGCAAGGAAATTGATGCGCAGCCGGTCGGCTACTAAAAAACTTAATGTTAAGCCAATCCCTAGAGCCCCATAAAAAAGCCCTACACCCGCATCGCCTAAATGGTACTCGTTTACGGCATATACACTAATCAGGACATTATCAATTCCGTTCATAGAAGCAATGACAATCTCACAGAATAGAAGGATTTGAACCGGAACCGACATCAAGATGATCTTTTTGAAGGTTGGAAACAATTTTTCCTTTTTCGTTTCCACTTCTTCTTGAAGAGGATTTTTTTCAGGAAATGTTATGCTAGAAATCATGGCAGCTGCCCCTAAAAAGGAGGCGGCATTGATCACAAACGTCCAATTAGCCCCAAATAGAGCCGCAACGATTCCACCTGAAATAGCTCCAGCGATTAAAACAATCCCGGTCAATACTTGTTCCAAGCTGTTCACTTTTAGGAGCTGTTCTTTGTTCACGAGCTGGAGAATGGCCGACTTTCTAACTGGGCTATAGATGGCCTCCCCCGCAGCTAACATAAAGGAACTTAGATAAATAATCCAAAGATCCTCTTTAGTTTGAACCAATAGAAAGGATAAGGCAAACACA
Source organism: Bacillus renqingensis (assembly GCF_016464375.1). Classification (GTDB taxonomy): domain Bacteria; phylum Bacillota; class Bacilli; order Bacillales; family Cytobacillaceae; genus Neobacillus; species Neobacillus renqingensis. The sequence continues at coordinate 10,157 of NZ_JADDIU010000071.1, read as the reverse complement.
ATTCGGATGAGGTCTGTTGCTACTAAAATCATTTTTCGTGAAAATCGGTCCGCCAGCCTCCCCCCTAAGGGTGCAAAAATGACAAACGGCAGCAGGCGAATGGCTAACGTCATTCCCACGGCCAAACCTGACCCTGTTATTTGTAGCAGCATCGCTAATACAGCAACAGAACTAAACCGGTCGCCAATCCCATTTACAATTCCCGCCAGAAATAATTGCCGGTAAGGATTTGCCGATTTAATGAAAGAAGTGGTCATCTCAACACCTATTTTTGTATTTATCTAATTTCATATTTATCTAATTAGTTTTATAAAAAAAATAGCCGATATTATTGAAGCCACCACAATTCAGCCGGATTTAATTCATATTGATTATTTTCTCGATACATATATCGGCACATAATCAGCTCACGTCTTAATGTGGCGAAATCGTCGTGAAACTGCTTTAAAAATTCATTGATTTCTCTTTCTGGATACACCTTCCCCATCTCAAGTCCTTTGACGATGTGAGCAAGCACAACGAGTTTTTTCTTTCGTTGGGCAGGGTAGTTTTTCAATTTTCCGTCCTTGGTAAAGAAATGATCAATAATAGCTGCCCGTTCCTCTGCCGTTACCGACATTTCCATCTCTGCCCCTCCCATTCCGACCGTTAAAATGGCCTTTGCACTCATCTCCAATATTTTTGTATTAAGAGAAAAATAGATCGTATTTTTATCACGACGTTCCTTAATGAGTCCGACCTCCCGCAGTTTTGCCATATGATGCGTAATCGTTGGCGGTTTAAGCCCCAGTTTGCCGGCAATCGCCTGACCGTGTAAAGGACCTTGCTGCAGCAAGGCAATAATCCGTATCCGTGTAAGGTCCCCTACTGCTTTATGAAATTCAACCATTTTGTTTAACTGCATGTGACCATCACCTACTTTAATTATTATCTAATTAGATAATAATTAAATTTCACTTTATCTGCAAGTGAAAACTTCATTACTTTCATTACTTATAGGGAAGCAAACCTAAGTTAAGAGGAATTTATGTAAAATTGCAGATATCCTAATAACGGCGGGACACCACCATTAATAGTGTCTCGCCGTTTTTTGGCATCTATATCTTGTATAAACAAGGATAAAATATCACCAGTGGTCTCCATTAAGACGCAGCATTTTTTTATTCAAACTCTAAATGTATCTCTTTAGATAATGGTAAACTCCATCTTCATCACAGGTGAATTTCGTTATCTCATCAACAATTTCTTTTACAGTGTCGGATGCGTTTTTCATTGCTACAGCGTAATGGACCAGCCTTAACATAGGCAAATCATTGTCACTATCACCAATGGCCAATGTTTCCCTCTCAGACAAGCCAAAGCGTTTTAACATCTGTTGCACGCCGGTTGCTTTATTCACATCTGCCACCATTATCTCAACATTGTGCTCTGAAGAAGTTGACGTAGTAAAATCGATTTCCTGCTTTAATTGCTCAAGCTCTTTTTTCCAGCTATTAATATGTTCTTTTGTTCGTGCAAAAAAATAAAATTTGGAGAATTCACTTCCTTCGATGTGTTCCTTCCAAGCAATTTCATCTTTTATTGCCTTTTTGCGGGAAAGCCACTCATTGATACCAACGCTTTCCGGCTTTGGATCTCTAATTTCATCCAGCATATACGCTTGATCTTGTTTCAGCGTGATGCGAGGGGTGCCATATGGAAAAAGTTCATAATACACCTTATGTTCCCTTGCTTTTTTAATAACGGTTTCCACCAGTTCAAATGGAAGGGTATGTTTAAATACTATTTCATTCCCTACATATCCAACCATACCGTTAGAAGCCACAACGCCATCAACTTGAAACCCCGGTGGGACCATTCCCTCTATTTCCTCAAATGCTCTGCCGGTTGCAATGAAAACATGAAATCCTTTGTCACGTAATTCATCGATGATTTCCTTTGTTCGCAAAGTAACCTTATTTTGATGGTTTAAAATCGTCCCATCCATATCCAAAAAAATCGCCTTCGGCTTAAATTCCAATTCTACTCCCTCCAACTATGTATCAAATGCCTTGTTCCTCACCCATTTAATTGTAGGAACAAAACAATCACTCTATACCTTCATCATACCATTTCTCCACAAAGGTGTCAGGCACCATGTGAAAAATTCACATGGTGCCTGACACCTTTCTTAAGGTTGCGTTGGCTGTGTTGGCTCATAGGCAATCCGCCATTTTTGATTGGCGACTTCCTTGAGGCCCATCCGAATCATTAGAAAGACCATAAACCATGATACAATCATTAGGATGATTTGGATAAACGGAAACCTGGTATTGATAGGTGCGTCCCATAAGGCATGCATCGAAACCACAAGCATAAATACAAGGAAAAATGTTGGCTTTTTTAACAAGGAAAGGTCAAATTTATCGTTTCCTTGTATCTTGCAGAAGGCGGCTCCTGTTAATGCGGCCCAGGCAACATGGCCTCCGGGAGCTAAAATACCGCGCCAAAGGATGGTGGAATACAGGTTCAGAAAGCTTCCTGTTAGAAGGCTTCGTAACGCATAGCCTGCGGTTTCAAAGGCCGCAAATCCTGCCCCTACTGCGGCACCTACCAATAATCCGTTAAGCATATACCTATATTTACGATTGCGAACGAACCAGATGACCGTAATGACCTTGGCCAGCTCCTCGACGATCCCAATTGTGATTGGATTAAGATTGTGTTTAAGAAGGTCAAAAAATACCAGTGCTACTAACATCGAGAGAATCCCGCCCATTAGGACCATATAGATGATTCGATAAAAAGCAATGTTTTGCGGCGCATTCATTTCCCAGAAGAAAATCAAAGTCGTGACGGGGACAGCAAAGGCACCTATAATGATAAGTCCCGGTAAAAAATTGATATTTTGAAATACACTGACCCCTAAGTGCATACCTAGGAATGCAATCAAACCAATAAGAAATACTCTCGCAAATAGCCACGGTTTCGGCCATGTTCCCTTTACTTCCTCAATTTTCGGCGTGGTTATGGCTGTTCCGACAATGAAAAGCCGGTCCGCCTCCAACTCACTATGCTTCCGGAACACCCGGGAGAAGATATTTTGAAATTTAGGGTCAACGGAACGTTCATTGCTTGGAACGAAATCAACATAATGGGCAAATTCATAAAATAAACTATTCGGGTTTTCGTTCGGATTCTTACGATTTGAAAAATTTTGTCCACAATTTAGACAGAACTTCACTCCCTCCGGATTAGAATAGACACAGTGCGGGCATTTCATTTAGCATCCACCTCATTATTTACAGAAACCCCCTTGTTGGAGATCAGATTCTATCCTATTGTTACCTACCGATTTGCTTTTTATCAGTTTGTGACAGAAATAAAGTGCCAGGTGCCTGGCACTTTTCAATCATACTTTTAAAATTTATCATTAATTGCTATTATTGTTTAGGCAGTGATTTCCGCTGCTTCTAAGACAACTAGCTGCTGCTTTTCACCAACGACTGCACAACGGGTGTTCTCTTGGCGGGTAATTCTTTTTTCTTAAACGAATGGTAATAGGCCATTCCGATGAATACGACACCGCCAACGGCATTTCCAAGAAAAACAGGGACAAAATTATTTAAATATTCTCCCCAGCTAAAATGTCCTGCAAAGATGGCAGCCGGAATGACGAACATATTGGCGACTACGTGTTGAAAACCAATGGCAACAAATGCCATCGTCGGGAACCAAATTCCTAGAATTTTCCCCGACATATCCTCTGCTCCATAGGAGAGCCAAACGGCTGATGCAACTAACCAATTACAACCAATTCCCGATATAAAAGCCTGGAGAAAGGTGGCCTCTAGCTTATGTTGGGCGATACTAATCGTTTGATTCAAGTAGGGAGCACTTTCCGTTAAACCAATGAGGTGACCGAAAAAGTAAGCAACAAAAACGGCGCCAACAAAATTACTCAAAGTCACAAGAAGCCAATTGAAGCCAACTTCCCTTGTCTTTACCTTTTTAGCCAGTCTCGCCAGCGATACAGCCATCATATTTCCAGTTAAAAGCTCACCCCCTGCCAATAAGGTAAGAATCAGTCCAATCGGGAAAACCGATGCCCCTATTAAACTGCTCAATCCTTGTATACTAGCGGGCAGAGGTGCTGTCACACGAATGAAGAGCAAATAGCCTAAAGCAATGAATGCCCCGGCCTCAAACCCGAGGATCAAAGTTTGCAATAGTGGATATTTTGTCTTCTCCATGCCTTTCTTTACGGTAATTTCCAGTATCTTTTCCGGTTTACTAAACGCCATAGTATGGAATCTCCTTGAATATGTTAAAGTTTGTGAATTACGTAACATACTCATTGTACCTTACTACTATGGCGATTATTGTGAACATTTTTTAAATTTTAAATGAAGCAAAACAATTATCCTTTTGAGTGCTTTCTGTCTTTACCCCTTGATGAGGCAACGAAGCTCCTTATTATCATTCAACCCTTTCTGTCATGATGAATCCTTTAAGAAAACAAATGAAATTCTTTTAACAGTTTCATTCAAAACTTCTTTTACCTAAGGTAAATCATGTTCCGCAGAAGGTCCGGTAAGGTTCGTCTGACGGCTCAGGCAGGGTACAATACTCTTCTTGATTAGAGGTGTATGCATAAGGTTTAGAAAGAACTGCAAGCAGACGCTCCATTACACTTAAATCGCCCTGTTCCACTGCCGCTTCTAGTGCTTCTTCTACCCGATGGTTTCGTGGGATGACTGCTGGATTACTGCTTTGCATCAATTGCTCTACCGATACCGAGACATTCTCTTCCTTCTGCCTGGTCAGCCTCTCCTGCCATCGACTATGCCAACGGGCAAATTCTTGTGTCCCTGACAGGCCAGTTTCGTCCGGTTTACTAACTGTTAATGCCCGGAAGGTATTGGTAAAGTCTGCCCCCTGCTTCTCCATCATACTAAGAAGGTCATTAATCAGAGACTCATCGCCGTCTTCCTCGTTAAAAATGCCCAGCTTCTTTCTCATTCCCTCAAGCCAATAGGCCTGATATATGTTAGAATAATTTGAAATTTCCTCTTGGGCCAGTTTAACGGCTTCATCTTGATTGTCATGCAGCACCGGCAATAATGTTTCAGCAAAACGTGCCAGGTTCCATCCGGCCATATAGGGCTGATTTTCATAGGCATAACGGCCCTCTGTGTCAATAGAACTAAATACTGTCGCCGGGTCATACGTATCCATGAAGGCACACGGACCATAATCAATCGTTTCGCCGCTAATCGTCATATTATCGGTGTTCATTACCCCGTGGATAAAACCAACCAGCTGCCAGTTGGCAATCAGTGAAGCCTGACGTTTCATCACTTCCTTAAGCAGCAACAGATAGCGATTCTCGTCAGCAGCTAGTTCTGGATAATGGCGATTGATTGTGTAGTCTGCCAGGGTCCGAAGTTCCTCTACCGTGCCCCAATTGGCAACATACTGAAACGTACCCACACGAATATGACTAGCCGCGACGCGGGTAAGAATCGCACCGGGCAACGCCGTTTCGCGAATAACCTGCTCACCAGTGCTCACCACGGCCAAACTGCGAGTCGTTGGTATGCCAAGGGCATGCATCGCCTCACTGATGATGTATTCGCGCAGCATTGGTCCAAGTGCCGCCCGACCATCGCCGCCGCGGGAATACGGAGTTCGACCAGGACCCTTAAGCTGTATATCGACCCGCTCACCTAAAGGAGTAATCTGTTCTCCAAGCAGCACCGCACGGCCGTCACCTAACATGGTAAAATGCCCGAATTGATGTCCCGCATAGGCTTGTGCAAGCGGTGAAGCGCCTTCCGGAAGCCGGTTGCCCGCAAGTTCGGCTACCCCCTCTTCGCTTTGCAAGGCATCCACGTCCAACCCTAAGGAAACAGCTAGTGATTCATTGAGAATGAGCAGCTGCGGTGCACGAACAGGCGTTGGTTTGTGACTGGAAAAAAATGATTTCGGCAGACGGGCATAACTATTGTCTAAATTCCATCCTGCTTCTATTGTCAATCGGATCTCCCTTTCTTCTTTAAAAAAAATACTTGCCAAACTATCCTGTAGTGTATACCCCCACAGAATATTCTATCCTTTCTACTTTTTATATCTTAGAAACCCCTGCAAAATACCATAATAGATGTTTGTATCATTCCCCTTCCATTAAAAAACAATCGTCTTATTCTGCTGAACAATGATCCGGTCTTCCAGATGCCATTTGACAGCCCGTACCAATACGCTTCGTTCAATAGAACGACCTGTTTTTTTAAGGGTTTCGATATCGGAACGGTGATCGACACGGGCAACGTCCTGTTCGATAATCGGTCCTTCATCCAAATCATCGGTTACAAAATGAGCAGTCGCCCCAATTAATTTCACGCCGCGATCATAGGCGCGTTCATACGGTCGTGCCCCAACAAAAGCTGGTAAAAAAGAATGATGGATGTTGATGATTTTTTTCGGATTTGCTTTTACAAATGTTGGCGTTAAAATTTGCATATAACGCGCTAAAACAATCACATCTATATCATATTCGTTAAGCAGCTGCAGCTGTTTTTCTTCTACTTGTTCACGTATTTCTTTATTTGCTGGAATATAGTAGAAAGGAATATTAAGGCCTTCCACTACGTCCCTGGCCTCTTCGTGGTTACTAATGACTAGAGCAATGTCGGTCATTAAATCTCCGCTTTGCCATTCCCACAGAAGCTCCAACAGACAATGCAGCTCTTTTGAAACGAAGATCGCTGTTTTTTTCACTTTGTAAACCGGTGTTAAACGCCATTCCATTGAAAACTTTACGGCAATATCGTGAAACTGCTGCTCCATTTCCTTCGCTTTTTCTTTTAAAAACGGACATTCAAACTCGATGCGAATAAAGAATACCCCACCTACAGGATTGGTTGAGTACTGACTAGACTCAATAATATTAGCGTTATATGAGAATAAGAATTGTGAGATGGCAGAGACAATCCCCGGCCGGTCAGGGCAGCTGACTAATAAACGGCCGCGATTTTGGTTCCGTTGGGTAAATTGATCGATTTGATCTTTGATAAAAGAGTTCATTTGTAGTAAATTCCTTTCTAATCATTAATGAAAACCATTATACATGAGACTAGTCTAGTTTGTTAAGAATTTTCATATAATAAGAAAACGACTTGGAATTTACCTCCAAGCCGTTCCCCTTATTTTAATAAATAACAACCGGTTCGTCTTTTACAAGATTCTCATACACGGTTTTCATGACACTTGGTGCGATGTTGACACAGCCACCTGAACCTTGTTGAAGATAAGCAGAGCTTGACCAGTTTCGCCGCCAGCCAGCATCGTGGAACCCTTGTCCACCAAGTGTAAAAGGTGCCCAATATTGTACTTTAACAGAATAATTGGGATTTCCTACTTCACTCCCTCTAAGTGTATAGGGTGATGCCTTGTACATGACATACCATACACCCGGGTTTGTATCTTCATGGGTGCTATGTTTGCCTGTAACCACATTCGTTGTTACTTTCAACTGTCCATCCTTATAAATCCAAATCCGCTGCTCTTTAATGGACACTTCAGCATACGTGTCGCCAATGCCGTTGTTTGTCGTTGCATGATAGCCGGTCCCATACGTGCTCCAGCCGACCCCGTAAATTTTTTCAGCCTTGATTTCGCTTCGCCCTTTTTCAAAGGCTTCCTGAATCCGTTTTGTTTCTTTCTCGACATCAAGTGCCCATCCATAGGTTTGGCCCTTAACTGATATAACCGAACCTGAATGGGTTTTGAAACGGAAAGTTTTATTTAAAGTTGATTGTGAGACATTAATTTTCGCGATCTCGTTTTTAATAGGGGTCGGATCAATCTTCACCTGCCCATTCTTTGACGCTGTGGCCTTTTTAATTACATCACGGCCGTTTAAGGTATACGTTTTATTCTGTACCGTATAATGAACGGTTCGTTGCACGATCTCTTGCAGTAAATTCTTTTCCTTTTTTACAATCGGACTATCTTCTTTGATAGGCTGAATATAGACGGGTTTCAGGTAGATATTACTCTTGTATTCCTGATTCTCATAATCTTGTAATAACTTGGAAACATCATACTGCTTGCCATTTCTGCTTTTGGAGACAACGATTTCACCCTGTTCCAACTTGGCTTGTGCATCTTTAGGTGCTTCTAAATTTTTATTCATGTTGATAAGTTTTTTTCTTACGAGTTCTTTCAACGTTTGGCTCCGATACTGATTCTCTTCACTTGGCATCAATGTATAATTTTGCGCCTTTAAAGAAGGAAATATTGTCCGCTGTTTTTTTAATAATTTTTGGACATTAGGTAAATCTTTATTCGAAAATCCCATCTTCGTATCATTTCCATTAAAAATTTGTTCTTTCCCGACATAGACTTCATTCTTTAAAACCGTTGTTCCTAATTTTTTTATCGCCTTGTCAGCCGTCAATCCGCCCACTTTTGTGCCATTAATGGTGATACGTGGATTGAATCGAGTTGCCTGATAATGGTTGATCCCAGCAAATACGAGTACTCCTACAACAACAATAGCGCCGATACCGATCTTCCATTTATTTGAATTATTAGAACGTTTGGATCGGTTAAATCTCGTATTCTCTTGTTTTCTTTCTACTTTAACTGTTGCCTTTTCCAAAACAAATCCCACCTTGTCGCCCAGACAGTATTATTTTCCTTTGGTTCATGGTTATTATAATCATAGATTGGGCCATATGAAACTTTGTCATACTTTGATATATAACTGTAACATGAATGTAAAGATTATACCATTCTTTAGAATTTAATAAAACCCCAAAAGTTGAAAAAAAGAAGCACCAGGACGGTTAGAAACCGTCCTGGTGCTTCTTTATACTGCTTCGGAAATAGAGGTTATAGGATTACGCTTTTGTTTTGCTTTTTGTAAGCTGATCATGGCGATAAATGAGATACAATAAAGTATCGCCAGGTAGCTCATGGCGATCGTGACGTTGGCATGTTGCAGGATAAATCCTACTAAGATTGGGGATAATCCGCCTAATGCTCTACCAAAGTTAAAGATGGTATTCGTTGCCGTGCTGCGAACTTCTACCGGGTAGTAATAACTGATTAAGGCACCATAGCCCGCAAACATACCGTTCGAGAAGAATCCAACGATAGCCCCGCCAATTAACACCCCTGCTGCCCCTGCTGCAAAGGAGTATAAAAATACCGCTACAGCAGAAGCGAATAGGAAGATTCCAAATGCTTTCTTCATTCCGAGCCGATCGATAATTTGCCCAAATGTTAACATCCCTGCAATCATTCCAACAGCGGTACTAATTGTCCAAAGAGCGGAGCCCGATACCGATAGCCCTTGTGATTTTTGCAGGATCGATGGCAGCCAGATCATCAAGCCATTGTAGCCGGCAATTTGTACGGTTGCCATAATGGCTAAGGCAATTGTCGTAAAGGAGGTTCTTGGATTTACAAATAACTGTTTCAAATTTCCTTGCTTTACTACTTGGCGCTTTTCTTTTTGTACTGCCAGCCATTCAGGTGATTCATTTAAATTTTTACGTACGAAGAAGGCAAAGATAACTGGGATAATCCCGACGAAAAACAATCCTCTCCAGCCCCATACTGGTAAAATCAAGGCACTAAGAAGTGCGGCAAGGATTACCCCGAATTGCGCTCCAATACTGACATAAGAGGAGGCACGGCCTTGTTTGTTTTTGGGCCATGCTTCTGCGACGAGTGTCATCCCAATTCCGTATTCACCGCCTGCCCCTAATCCGGCGATAAACCTGAAAATATACACCTGTTCAACGTTTGTCGCTAGACCGGTTAACGCAGTACCAATGGCAAATAATAATACCGTATAAGTAAAAACTTTTACTCTCCCAAACTTATCTGCTAAAATTCCGAAGAACATTCCTCCAAATAGCATTCCTAAGTTGGTGATAGAAGAAATCAGCCCCCCGGTTGCCATGTCAAGATGAAATTCAGCGATGATCATCGACATCGCAAAGGAAATAAACATGATGTCCATTCCCTCTAACGTTAAACCTGCTACTGACGCGACGACTGTTTTTTTCTGATAATTCAATTTCCGTCATTCTCCTTTCGAGCCTCACTGGACTAGATTAAAAGATTTTTTATAAGAAACACACATGATTCGTTGACTCACACCC
>NZ_JADDIU010000070.1 GCF_016464375.1 Bacillus renqingensis | reverse complement strand
TAAGTAAAACTGAAATATACAAGTGAATTTATTTATTCTCAAAATTTATCATAGACAATTCCGCGTAATTTCAATAATTCATCCTTAAGGCGTTTGTTTTCTGCTTCAAGTTTTTTTATTCTGTTATTTTTAGCTGCGATAAGCGCATCTTTACTGGCATCCGTCATATTACGTTTTATGGTTTGCGGTGAATTTACTTCTTGCTGCTTTCGTAATCCTTCTATTCGGTTTCGTAGTTCTGGATTGTTATAAAGAAATGCCTTAGATACACCTGATTCCATCGCAACCTGATTAAAATTAATTTTAGCCTTCGTTTTGATAAGACGTTGTATAGCCTGATCTACCTTTTGAGCCGCCTCTTGGCTTTTCATCTGGGCATGTTTTTTTACACCTTCGGTATTTCTAATATGTTTACTTTTCATGAGTGCGTTCCTCTCCAACATATTCTCGGCCTTTTTTTCCGGCTAAATGATGAGTAGTACCAGCCTTCAATGTTTCTAGAATAGGCTCTAGACGATCTAGAGTAGTTTGATTCTTATCTATCCATACTTGTCGCCCCAAAGCCATGCCTCGCTCAATTACATTTTTAACTTCCGTAATCTCCATTTCAAATTGAGGTATGAATTCGGGTGTAGTACAGAAATTACGACAAGACAGGCAAGGATTCGCTTGAGTGGGGCATGGCTGCTTAATTGGTTTCATACAATAGCCAAGCTCCATTTTAACAGCGTCTAAATTATGGCGTATATATTCCCATTCAATGATATCTTCATTCTCGATATCCGTAAGTTCAACTTTAACCGGACGTTTATTTTCAATGTCTATCCGAAAAATACCTTGTTTTGTAGCTTCTTCCCAAGATTTACGCATGGTAGTATCAAGAATTTTTGCATAATGTAAGGTCATTTCAGGGGAAGCGTGGGCCATCCATTTTTGAACATGCAATATGTTCATTCCGTTATTAAGAAGCTCTACACCCTTGGTATGCCGGAAGGCATGATTCTTAATAAAAAAGGGATTCCCTGAATCGTCAACTATGTTTTGTTCTTCAGAAAAGCGCTTCAAACTTCTGCGAATGTCATAATAATTATAGGGTCGGCCTCTCCGGACACCTTCCAGCTGTACGAATAAATAATTTTTAGGATTATTAATTGTATTGCTTTGATCTTTAGTCACTTTTATTACAGCTTCTACTATCTCTGCTACTTCTTTTGTAATTGGTACACGATGATTCATTATTTGCGTTTTTTTAATATCGCCGCATAAGTACCACCCTTGAGATGTTTGTTCTAAACAATTATCATACCGTAGATTAAGAATATCTGATATTCTCCAACCAGTGGCTCGAAGTAATACAACAATCGGTATGTATTTTGATGGCTTTAAGAACTCTAGTTTTTCCTCAATTTGTTGTAGAACCCCTTCAGGAATGTATTTGATATCATTTTCAGATCTTTTTATCGGTCTAGGGAAATCTTCTTTAAACAACAATAGATTTACAGGCAAGGCAGGCGCTTCATCGAATTGCAGTTTTTCAATCGTTTCCAAGAACACATTTAGGACAATTAAATAACTTCTCTTTGACGGTATTTTGTCATGAAACTTCTTATTATGAAATATAAGATAATCTTCGATATCTTTCCGTGTTAAGGCATTTAAATCCCTCCAAGAAGGACTTTTATCATGTATAAATGCCAAAAATAACTTTAAAATTCTAACATCCAGAGTACATTGGCCAAGAGATAAATGACTGATCCTAAATTTCAAATATCTTTTTGCTAAAGCACGAAGGGGAATAGGGATATCCTCGAAATTCAGGATATGTCTTGATTCATGATCAGGAAATCTTGCACCGGGAATATTTCTAACATCCCAGATATCTTTTTCAAATTCATCTCTTGTATCATAGAAGTCTTTATAAAACAAAAATAAACGATTAAGTAGATTTTCGTAATTAGAAAGTTTCCTTCTCCCATAAATACGTATGCTCAAACCTAATTCACTTAAATGTGATCTTAACTGCATCAAAGCCTTGTTTATGTCTAAATCTGCAAAACTATTAATATTGGGATAAAATTTCTTAATGAAGTTAGAAAGCTGTTTAAAAGATCTGGCATAATTATGTATAGCTGAGTACAATTGCAGATCATCTTTTTGAATACGAGTAAGAATAAAAAACTTAACCTCATTTTTAAGCTTAGATGGAAATACCGAAAAATCCATTTTGCTGTGGGTTTTTCCCCATTCTGATTTTCTAAAATCATTAAAAGCTGCATTTTCTGCATCCCAAATATCATTTTCAAAATATCCAGTGACTTTTCTGGTAATTTCATTGACTTTACCTTCTGGTAATAAGTATTCTACGGATAAATTCATTCGTCATTCCCCTTATATTCTTTGTTGATTTTCATTCGTTCTTGAGCGTTTTCCCAGTCTTTTCGAATGTCTTCATCCGAAGGATGGATATACATCTGCATGGTTGTTTGTATATGGGCATGGCCAGCTCGATTCATTAAATGTTCATCTCTCCAACCAGACTTCCTCAGTTCTGTTAATGATGTATGGCGTAACATATGTGGTGTGAAATAAATGCCTGTTTTTTTACGTAATCGTTGAACCAGTGCTACTACATCGGCATATTCTAACGGTTGTCCTTTATTTTCTCCTGACAGCTTAATAAAAACGTGATTTGTATCAACTTCATCGGTATGAAATTGAGCAATATAATCAAAGTACATATTAATTAGATCCTCAGATACATCAATACTACGGGGACTACATACCGTTTTAATTTCAGCTAGATTAAGCAATTCGCCCCGATCACGTATATGAATTTTTCTCGCATCGACCTCGAAATCCTCAAGCCATAAAGTAAGTGCTTCACCAATACGCATAGAGCTTTCCCAAAGGAGCTGTATTAAAAATAGATCCCGTATATTTACACAAGCATTCATAATTAGTGCAATCTGATCTTTTGAGAGTATCTTCGGCTGCTGTTTAGGCACTTTTAATTTCAGAATATGAGAGGTAAAGGATTTATTTTTGTTTATATGGTGCAGAAAACTTTTAAATCCCTTGCGGGATCCAGATACTTGTTTCTTTAAACGTTCTGTCAGCTGAATACTATAGTCCTCATGTCTCATTAGGTAGTCATAAAATCCGAGAACAGTATTGATGATGATATTTACTGTCTTTGCTTTTCTAATTGGATGTTTAGGGAAGATAGGGGACACTTTTACATCCTGGTGAGGGTTTTGTAACCACCGCATAAAATCCGCCATTTCATCTATTCCGATATCACGATAATCTTTGTTTATTTGTTCTAGGAATTCAAAGAATAGTTTTAAATGATATGAGAATGACCGTAAGGTATTACGTGAAGCCCCACTATTGTCCTTAAACTTTAAATACTGTAAAACTGGTTGGACTGGCTCATTGTCATTATCTAGTAACATGTACCGAGTCTTTCCTTCTTTTGTGCAAAGGGTAATTACTCTCATGAAATCCATCCTCCTTTGGCTGAATTGTCTAAAATGGCATGATTCCCAATTAATCTTCTAATTCAGCTTTTTTTTCTTGTAGTTTTACAATTTGCTTTTTAAGATCGGTAATATCTTCTAGTAATCTCTCAATCATAGTTTGATCATCAATGCCTTCCTCAAAGGCTGTACCTTCCCACCTGTATGCTTCTATAAATCTATAAACTTCTTCCTCCAAAACTTCGTATGCTCCACCGTTTTCAATGCTTTTAATATTCCCCTCACTTATCCAATGGCCTACCATTTCTGTGTCACATTTGAAACCATACGAGTGCAACAGGGCTGTTGTTTCTTTTAGGTTGAACGTATTCCTAATTGTTGGATCCTCCTGATTTAATGATGTTTTTTCAAGTCTTTACTGCCTATTAAGGGAACCATCAAATCTTCCAAGTCAGCCCTTAAACAAAAGCTTTCTTAATTTACTATAAATACTATAAAACTGAATACAGTTATCTAGGATTTAAAGAAACAAAAAAACGGATAACTTTACATTGAATACTGTAAAGTCATCCGTTTTGGATGGTTAAGATAAAAGCGCAAAACATACGCTAAGCAAATTTCGACATGAAGAAAGCCGAGTTTTCCTACGCTATTTTCGGCTTTTATTTTTATCGAATAAGAGGGCGCAGCGAATGTAAGCTTGCTATTTTCTTCATATCAAAGGTGTATTCCCCAAGAAAATTGATATGTCCCCACCCTAATGGCGAAATATGTTTTAGTAAGTCTTCCCGAAAATCCCCTTTTTCCTTCAACAATTTTGTTGCTTCGGTAAGATATACGGTATTCCATACACTAATAGCGTTAATTATAATATTTAAAGCGCTCGCACGTTGAAGTTGATCTTGCAGTCCCCGTTCCCGTAACTCACCTCGTTTTCCAAAGAATAATGATCTTGCCAAGCCATTCATAGCTTCTCCTTTATTCAATCCTCGTTGAATACGCCTACGCAGAGATTCATTAGATATGTAATCCAAAATAAAAATAGTTTTTTCAATTCTTCCCATTTCTCGTAATGCAGCAGCTAACTTGTTTTGCCTTGCATATGATCCCAATTTCCCCATAATAAGCGAACCAGACACTTTTCCTTCTCGAATCGAATGGGCTAAACGGAGTACGTCATCAAAGTTTTCCTTAATAATCTTTGTGTTAATCCGTCCACGAAGTAATTTTTCTAGGTCAGGAAAATCACTTGGCTTTTGAATTGTGTATAGTTTGGAATCAGCTAAGTCACGAAGCCTTGGCGCAAAACGAAAACCTAACAAATGACTTAATCCGAATACTGAATCTGTATAACCGGCTGTGTCTGTGAAATGCTCTTCAATATTTAATTCTGTTTCATGATGAAGCAACCCATCGATGACATGGACAGCATCTCTTGCATTGGTATTAATGACTTTTGTGTAAAATGAAGAAAACTGATCACTTGTAAACCGATAAATCGTTGCTCCTTTCCCAGTGCCATAGTGCGGATTAGATTCAGCATGTAGCGATGAGACACCCACTTGTACGCGCATTCCGTCCGATGATGAGGTAGTGCCATCTCCCCAATAAGAAGATAGTACAAGCTTATGTTGGAAATTTACCAAAGTTGCCTGTGCTCTGTTTATAGCATCATCATACAAGCGCCATTGTGCTGCATTTGCCATCTGGTGATAGGTAATTCCAGGTGTAGCATCTGCCATTTTAGTCAAACCGATATTGGTTCCCATTGCCATAAGTGCAGCCATAAGTACAACTTTTTCTTCTCCCTTTGGAGGACGATTTGTTGAAGCGTGTATTAACATTTCGTCAAAACCTGTCCAGTGCGCTACCTCCATTAAAAGGTCAGTAAGCTTAATTCTTGGAAGCATATTATATAAGGATAAACTGAAGGTTCGTGCATCTTCTGGACTATCCTTTTCCAAACGATCTACTCTAAGTTTTGCTTTATCTATATTTACTCCTTCAAGATTATCAAGGTTATTTGAAACCCATGTAAAGCGTTCAGCTAGGGCTTTCCTTCTTTCCTCAAGATATTCCTCTGCTGATGAACGAACTGCCAATCTAGTTTCTTTAAGATTGGTTGTTGTCCATTCATCTTTGGGAACAAGGTACTCCTCAAAGTCTTTATGGAGCCTACTACCGACTACAGATACGTCTCCTGAACGAATATGATTTTTTAATTCCGTAAGGGCAGCCATTTCATAATAATGTCGATTAATTGTTCCTTCCTCATCGTATACATGCCTTTGCCATCGCTTTGGGACGAAATCTAATGGAGCCCCATCTGGTACTTTTCTTTTTCCGGATTCATTCAATTCGTTCAATGTTTTTAATGCACGTAATAATGGTTCTGCTGCTTTTGTAGAACGAAATTCTAATGAATTCAAAAGAGTAGGGGTATACTTTCTCAGATAAGTAAATCGATTCTCTAGCAAATCAAGATAATCATAATCCATTGGTCGGGCTAATTTTTTCGCTTCTTCAACAGAAGTAACGATTTTATCCCAGGGCATTACCTTTTCAATGGTGCTAAATGGATCAAGTTCTTCATCCCGTGCTTGAATAAGTGCAGCTCCAATATCTGCAAAATGAACAACTTTTTCATTAACTGCTTTTCCATTTTCCTTTTGCATTTCCTCTTGTGTTTTACGGCCTTTCGATTGTAAAATCATCATTTGCCGATCATGAATTTCAATTGCTTGGTCAATTAAATCCTGACTTAGAGTTACTAGGTATGCTACAAGAATGGCATATTTCTTATTTTCTTTAAATCTACGAAACGAATGGGGTTCATAACGTGCCCCAATGCGAGATAATTGCAGTAACCGATTAGGATGAACTTCATTTATGTTTAATGGAAGTTTCAACTCTCGAATATAATCTAAACGCTCTACTGCTTTAAGAAAGGCATCAGGTGATGACTGACCGGGGAGTTCTCTCAACCATGCTAATGGGGTTTTTCTGCTTTCCACAAAGGGATCTATAATTTTATCCAATTTATGTTTTTGCCACAGTGAAAGAGTGGCAGTTAAGGATTTAAAAATCTTTTCCTCTGCCCTACGACGGGTTTCCCATACAAGTCGCTCAATTGTAGTCATTCCAGGAAGAATTATTTTTCGATTCCTGAGTTCTTCTTGAACAGTTCGAAGTAGATACATGGAATTGCCATTTTGAAGAGCATGTTTCAAAAGATACTGAGCTAATTCCCGATATGCACTTACAGAAAAATTCCGGAATCCATATACTTGTCGAATTTCTTCCATATGTTCATGTTTAGTTGGTTCACGTTGGGCATATAAAGAAAAAGAATCGGGATTAGCATCTATTTGTTTTGCTATGTATTGGATTACATAATCTGGTATAGGTTCAACATCTGAAAGAGACCACCCGGGATAGCGCAATACACATAATTGGATAGCAAATCCCAAACGGTTATGATCTCTTCTATGTCGTTTAATAACTTCCAAATCATATTGCGAAAAAGTATAATAGGTTTCCAGTTCCCGTTCAGTCATATCAGATAGAATTCGTACAAACTCTGCTCTTTGATCTGCCGTAAGTAATTCTTTCCCTCTTGATGCCATATTTCCCACATCCCTTCGAAAACATAGATTTATTTCTATTTTTCTAGATATCTATAAACAGTAGTTCGGGAAACACCCCACCTTTGAGCAATATCCGTAATGGGTGTCCCATTTGCGACCAATGTCTTTAGCATTTCTAACTCTTTTTTATCTAACTTCTCCGGTCTTCCTCCTAATCTCCCTCTGGCTTTTGCTGCAGCACGACCAGCTGCCGAGCGCTCGTGAATAAGATTTCGTTCAAACTCAGCAAAAGCCGCAAAAAGATGAAACATAAGTTGTCCCGTTGCACTAGCCTTGTCCATCGTAATATTTTCCTGTAGGCTATGGAAACTAATACCTCGATCATTTAGATCATTTACAATTTTAATTAAATGTTGCATATTTCTCCCTAATCGATCCAAGCGCCAAACTACTATTGTGTCGCCAGATCGCACAAATCGGAGAGCATCTTCCAATCCTTGTCGTTTATCTTTAGCTCCACTAATTTTATCTGTAAATATTTCATCGCAACCATGTTCTCTAAGAGCATCCATTTGTAAATCAAGATTTTGAATGCCTGTTGAAACACGAGCATATCCCACTTTCATTAATTTCTCCCCTTCTTTTTTAATTTTTCTGCTTTATCGTAACATAACTTAATGTTAGGGGTAATATCTGAACATAGATTTCTTTATATAGTTTATGAACACATATAATAGGAAGAAGGCTAGAAAATTATTTAAATTTTACAGTGTTCAGAAATTGATAAGATTTGATACAATTACGTTGATAAGCAGGATTGTGACAATTCAACAAACCGGCCAGATTTTTTAAGAACATAGAACTGTTTTTATGATTGAAGGAGAGGGTTTCTTGAAAGCTAGATGTCTCAAATTCACTTAATTTGGCAACCCCCAAGAGGTACTTAAAGTTGAATATAAAAACATTCCCCCCCCCAAAAGAAAACGAGGTACTTGTACGGATGGTAGCCAGACCAATTAGGGGTACGGAAACGATTCGAGGATTGAGGGGTCGCATATGAAGTAATTTCCATCTCCACATCCCATCCTTTCCCTCCGTTTCCTTTAGCTTGCGATGCTCGAAGGGAGCATTCCTTGCTGAACCTAGTTTTGGTTCCCCTGGCGCTTCCATTTCCTTTTGGTTTAGGGGCCCAGAGTACAAGTGATTGGTAGTCGCCGCTGTACGTAGGGCAGGTACCTTTTGTCATAAGTCATATTTTTTCAACTTTTGATACAAGGTGGTACGGTGGATGCCTAACAGTTCTGCGGCTCTTGATTTATTGCCTTGTGCAGCTTTTAAAGCTTGAAGGATCATTTCCTTTTCGATGTGACCATTTTTAGTTTTAAATTGATCAATCAAGTAATCATTTTTTGCATCTGCTATTTGTTTTACATGTGATGGACTGTTCCTGATCATATCGGGCAAATCGCCAACTTCAATATGTCCTTTGTCAGTCATAGTGACGAGATGTTCAACCGTATTGACGAGTTCACGTATGTTGCCCTTCCAATGGTAGGTCATTAAGGTTGCTACTACTTCCGAGGATAATGTTTTTTCGGCTATCCCATACCTTTTACAAATATCTTTTACGTAATAAGCTAATAACGTAGGGATATCCTCCACTCGTTCACGAAGTGGGGGAAGATGTAACCGGATAATATTCAAACGGTAATAAAGGTCTTCACGGAAAGTACCGTTTTCCACCATTTCCACTATATTTCGATTTGTAGCGGCAATAATGCGAACATTAAGTTTATACTTCTTGATACTACCGACACGTTCGGCTTCCCTTTCTTGCAGAACCCGTAATAATTTTGTTTGCAAGATTAATGAAAGCTCGCCTATTTCATCAAGAAAAATAGTACCGTTTTGAGCAAGCTCAAATTTGCCCAACTTTCCACCCTTTTTAGCACCTGTAAAGGCGCCTTCTTCATATCCGAAAAGTTCCGATTCAAATAAGTGTTCCGGTATGGCTCCACAGTTCACACTGATGAACGGACCATTAAAATAAGAGCTTTGTTGGTGGATACTTTTCGCAAACACTTCCTTACCAGTACCGCTTTCACCGGTGATTAATATGGTGGCTATCGTTCTTGCGGCTTTCCTTGCAAGTCTTTTTATATGTACAATACTTTCACTTGAACCGATAATTCGGTCAATTATCATTGAGTCGGCATAGTGCTGTTTTGGGGAGGAAGGAGTAGGGGGGCCTTGCTCCTTTATTTTTTCACTTTGCAAACGATCTAGTATTTCGTAGACTTCGGATACTCCTTCAAAAATAAGCATACCGATCGCACCCACTACTGCACCGTCTTTCCAAATAGGAATGCGGTGGACAACCATTGGCTGCCCTTGGATCGTTTGCAATACACCCCTAGCGGGCGTGGCTGTTTTGACAGTCATATGGAGATCGGTATTTTCAATTACTTCTGTCACATGCCTTCCTATTGCATCTTCTCTTTTCACCCCTACAAATCGGCTGTATGCTTCATTAAATTCTATTAAAATCCCGTTCGAGTCAACAACTGCGATTCCTTCGTAGGCCCGGTCTAAAACGATGCTTAAAATTTCTGCATTGCTTTCTTTTTGCTGCAGTCTATACATGTATTTACTTATTGCATCCAATATGTCACGTCTCGTTAAGACGCCAATCAATTTGTTGGAAGAATTGACGATTAAAAAACACTGATGTTGAAGAGTTAAGAGATCTAAGATATTCGTACTCTCCTTAATTATATGGTGATTTTGTACATGCATGGCAGGATTGATTTTCTGATCATGATACCCATTTATTAGAGCATACATTAATTGGTTTACTGTAATGCTTCCCACTGGATAGCCTTCCTTGTCTATAATTGGCAAGAAGCTTAGTTCTAATTTTGCTGCCAAACGTGCAACTTC
This sequence comes from Bacillus renqingensis, assembly GCF_016464375.1. Lineage (GTDB taxonomy): Bacteria > Bacillota > Bacilli > Bacillales > Cytobacillaceae > Neobacillus > Neobacillus renqingensis. Next base: position 9,471 of record NZ_JADDIU010000070.1, on the reverse strand, counting down.
TTCATATGTTTTTCCGGCATCCACTACATGGGGAGGGGAGGTCATCCAATTTCCAGCATGGAGAAAATCTATTTTTATATGTTCCATCGGTTGCGTTAACATAGTCAGTTTTACCCATCCTTTCAATGCATTGAACTAATACATAATTATTTGATTTTAATTATTTATTTGAATAGTATAACATATCAGATTATCATTAAGCTGTTAATATAGTTGTTGGTTTTCTCAGCAAGACACTCACTTTTCTTGAGAACTGGGATTTCAGTAATATTACTTTAACACGGCTTTTTATTATTTTAATAGGATAGGATAGGGGTTTCCTATAAAATATCTGATTCCCTATTACAATGTAGTTAAAAAACTACACTGTAGGACTACACACTGTTGGTTTGTCGCTACGGAGTGACGTATATTTACTCTCTTTTTGGTATGTATTGAATTGGCACGATAATTGCATTAATTAGAGTACCCATGATTCTCACCAATCAAAAACGAATCCTGTTCAACTCTGCAAACGGTTACATGGGGGAGTCGATAAACTAGGAGGATGGAGAAATGGAAAGCACAATTTCAATTAGCCCGAAAATCAGAAAGTTTCTTGAAGGTACTAAAGGTTTATTCATTAATGGGCAGTGGGTTGAATCAATTTCGGGTAAAACTTTTGAAACGCTGGACCCTTCAACTGGAGAGGTTCTGGCAGTAGTGAGTGAAGGGTTTAAAGAAGATATCGATGTAGCTGTAAAAGCGGCTAGAAATGCGTTTGATAATGGACCTTGGGGGAAAATGCCCGCCGCAGATCGGAGTCGACTAATATATCGTTTAGCCGATTTAATGGAGGAGCATAAGGAAGAATTGGCACAGCTGGATACTTTAGATAATGGGAAACCGATCCGTGAAACAAGAACAGGTGATATTCCCCTTTCGATAGAGCATTTTCGCTATTACGCAGGGTGGGCGACAAAAATTGTAGGGCAAACCATTCCTGTAAAAGGTAATTATTTGACATACACACGTCATGAAGCTGTGGGCGTTGTTGGCCAAATTATTCCATGGAACTTCCCGTTATTGATGGCTGCTTGGAAACTCGGTGCAGCTCTTGCAACAGGATGTACCATCGTGTTGAAGCCAGCGGAGCAAACTCCACTGTCAGCTCTGTATCTTGCAGAACTAGCTTCTGAGGCAGGATTCCCAGATGGAGTAATCAACGTAGTCTCGGGTTATGGCGAGACGGCGGGTGAGGCATTGGTGAATCATCCTCTTGTCGATAAAATAGCATTTACAGGGTCAACAAGTGTAGGGAAGCATATTCTTAGACAATCAGCAGAGACGTTAAAAAAAGTGACACTTGAATTAGGTGGGAAATCCCCTAATATCATTTTGCCTGACGCGGACCTAACTCAAGCGGTTCCCGGTGCATTACAAGCAGTCATGCTGAATCAGGGACAAGTGTGTGCAGCAGGTTCCCGATTATTTGTACAAAAGAAGGTTTATGACAACGTCGTTGCTGATCTTGTTTCAGGTGTTGAAAAAATTCAGCTAGGTGCGGGTCTTGATAAGAAAACACAGATGGGGCCACTTGTTTCATTGGAACAACAAAACCGGGTCCTAGGCTATATAGAAAAAGGTACACATGAGGGAGCAGAAGTTTTAACGGGCGGGACTACTCCGAACAGTAAGGGCTATTTTATGAAACCGACTATTTTTGCAAATGTCAATAATTCCATGACGATTGCTCGTGAGGAAATATTCGGTCCTGTAGTTGCAGCCATGCCTTTCGACGATTTGGACGATCTTGTGTCCCAAGCAAATGATAGTTTATACGGACTGGCTGCGGGTGTATGGACAAGTGATATTAAAAAAGCGCATAAGCTGGCCCATCGTGTCAAAGCCGGTACGGTTTGGGTCAATTGCTACAACGTCTATGATGCAGCAGCCCCATTTGGTGGTTATAAAGAATCAGGCCTTGGCAGAGAAATGGGCTCGTATGCGCTCGATAATTATATGGAAGTAAAAAGTGTATGGGTGGATCTAAACTAAAATTAAACCATTTAAAGGGGGAAATGTCATGTATGATTTTTTTATGCCGAATGTAAACTTTTTTGGTCGTGGAAGTGTAAATGTAGTAGGTGAAAGATGTGAGATATTAGGTGGAAAAAAGGCACTAATTGTCACGGACCGTTTTCTACGCGGTTTAGAAGATGGGGCAGTTTCAAGAGTAGTCTCCTCATTAGAAGATTCGGGCATAGCGTACGCATTCTTTGACGGAGTTGAGCCAAATCCGAAAGATTATAATATTTACGAAGGCCTGAAAATTTTCAAAGATGAGCAATGTGATTTGATTATTACAGTGGGCGGGGGTAGTTCCCATGACTGTGGTAAGGGAATTGGGATTGCGGCGAGCCATGAAGGGGATCTTTACGAAGATTATGCAGGGATTGAAAAATTGACCAACCCTCTTCCGCCAATTGTTTGTGTAAATACCACAGCTGGGACGGCAAGTGAAGTGACTCGACATTGTGTGATTACGCATGCGGAGAAAAAGATTAAGTATGTCATTGTCAGTTGGAGAAACACACCGCTTGTCTCCATAAATGACCCCGAATTAATGGTAGGGAAACCACCTGCATTGACTGCAGCAACAGGTATTGATGCACTTACACATGCTGTTGAATCATATGTATCATTAGGGGCCAACCCTATTACGGATGCTCACGCAATCCAAGCGATTAAATTAATCTCACAAAATTTGAGGCAAGCTGTTGCATATGGACATAATCTGGAGGCGCGTGAAAATATGGCACATGCTTCACTACTCGCAGGTATGGCATTTAATAATGCCGGATTGGGCTACGTGCATGCGATGGCACATCAGCTTGGTGGATTATATGATATGCCGCATGGTGTTGCAAATGCGATTTTACTTCCACATGTAGAACGATTTAATATTATCTCTAACCTTCAGAAATTTGCAGATATTGCGGAGTTTATGGGTGAAAATATTGAAGGGCTTTCAGTCCGAGATGCTGCGGATAAAGCGATTGAGGCTATTCAAAAACTTTGTCAGGATGTCAATATCCCATCAAGTTTAAAAGAATTGGGCGTAAAAGAAGAGGACTTTGAATATATGGCAAAACTCGCTCTTCAAGATGGTAATGCGTTTAGTAACCCAATCCAGGGGACAGAGGCGGATATTGTTAATATCTTTAAAGCAGCTTACTGATGTTGAACCTCGCTTTTTAGCGAGGTTTCCTTTGTAAACAGGCATCGTTTGAAGGGCTATAATAAAAATTGATTGTCTGAGGAGGAAGCATATGTCACCATTTGTCGGGGAAGTTATTGGTACAATGCTTATTATGATTTTTATTTCGGGTGCAATTGGTACGGTCGTTTTAACAAAATCCAAGGCGAATGGGTCAGGCTGGATGGTTATTGTTTTTGGAGTGGGTCTTGGGGTTTCAATAGCAATCTATGCAGTCGGGGATAGTAGTGGAGCACATCTAAATCCTGCGATTACCCTTGCGTTGGCATCGATTGGTTTGTTTGAATGGTCCAAAGTCCCCCTCTATATTCTTTCTCAATTAATTGGTGCTGCGCTAGGGTCCACCATTGCTTACTTGGCATATTATTCTCATTGGGAGAAAACAAAAGATGCTGAACTAAAATTGGTCTTCTTTGCAACAGTCCCAGCGATACCAAATCGATTTGCAAATTTTATGACAGAAATGGTTGCAACGTTTGTTTTTGTTTTTGCAATACTGGCAATTGGTGTAAATAAATTTACAGATGGTTTAAACCCACTTATTATTGGGTTTCTGTTAGTAGCAATCGGTTGTGCACTTGGCGGTTCGACTGGTTACGCCATAAACCCTGCACGTGATTTGGGCCCCCGAATTATGCACGCCCTATTACCGATACCAGGTAAGGGGTATTCAGGTTGGTCTTATGCCTGGATTCCAGTAGTGGGTCCAATCTGTGGAGGGGTACTTGGGGCAATGACCTACGAAGGCTTATATAACGGCAAGGCACTTATAACCCTCATCACGTTAATAATTGTTATTTTTGTACTCGTTATCGTTTCGCATTCCCTACAAAGCGAAAAGACGTCAACCTCCAACAATCCAAAGGAAATTAGAACAAGCTGATAGTCAAAGTCATTTTACAACCGTGCGATACTTTAACAATGATAAGTAATACAGAAGGATTCGTCCCCAATCAAGATAGATTGTGGGCTTTTCCTGATTAAAGATACATGGAATACTTTTTGTATATTTAAAAGTTATAATTGTATTACACAGATATTAAAATCTGTAAAACGTAAAAAGGCACTGGTTTTACCAGCGCCTTTTAGTCGTACTTTACCATCGAGCGGTCAACATTTTCCGTCTTGTATAGAATTCCACCCCATCCGATCCGTTCGCATGGAGATCCCCATAGAAGGAGTTCTTCCATCCCGAGAATGGAAAGAAGGCCATTGGTGCTGGAACGCCTATGTTGACACCAAGCATCCCCACTTCGATGTTTTCTCTGAAATAACGAACATCGCTGCCTTCTTTTGTGAATAGGCAAGAACCGTTGCCAAAATCGGATTGATTGGTGAGTTCAATAGCCTCTTCTAAGTTCTTCACTCTTACAATGGATAGAACTGGTGCAAAGATTTCTTCTTTCCAAATTCTCATGCTTGGATTGACCTTGTCAAAGATTGTCGGCCCAATAAAATATCCATCCTCATTATAGCATTCATCCTTACGGCCATCCCGTACTAAAATAGCTCCTTCACTTTCCCCGATTTCTATATAGTTTGCCGTCTTTTCCTTATGTTCTTGGCGGATAACCGGGCCTAAAAATACATCATCTTCCAGTCCGTTTCCTATCTTAATATCGTCTGCGGCCTCTGTTAGTTTCTTAATTAATGGTTCTGCAATTTTGTCTACTGCGACAACAACAGAACATGCCATACATCTTTCACCAGCTGAGCCGTATGCTGCACTGATAATTTCCTTCACAGCCACATCTAGGTCTGCACTAGGAGTAACAATTGTATGGTTTTTGGCACCTGCGAGTGCCTGAACGCGTTTCCCGTTTGCTGCGGCGGTTTTGTAAATATATTCGGCAACAGGCTGGGAACCAACAAAGGAAATCGCGGGAACATCTTTATGTTCGAGAAGTCCATTAACCACATCATGAGCACCATGAACAATATTTAATACCCCATCAGGGAGACCTGCCTCTTTAAAAAGCTCGGCTAGGCGGTTTGCTAGGATAGGTGTCCTTTCGGATGGCTTTAATACAAATGTGTTTCCACATGCGATAGCAAGAGGGAACATCCAGCATGGAACCATCATTGGGAAGTTAAATGGAGTAATTCCCCCAACTACCCCTACTGGGTACCGATACATTCCTGATTCGATGTTGGACGCAATATCGGGAAGTTGTTTTCCCATCATTAAGGAAGGCGCGCCAGCAGCAAACTCTACACATTCGATACCACGCTGAACCTCACCATAAGCTTCTTTAAAACTCTTTCCGTTTTCTTGTGTAATTACCTTAGCCAATTCTTCCCAATTGTCCACTAGCAATTGTTGATATTTGAATAAGATTCGCGCGCGCTTTGGAACAGGTGTTGTACTCCAGGTTTTAAAGGCCTCCTTTGCGGCTTGTACAGCCAGTTCTACGTCTTCCAATGTAGAAATCGGAACTCTTGCTAGTTCTTCACCGGTGGCTGGGTTTGGAACACTTTGGTATTGATCCGTTTTGGCATCTATCAAAACACCGTTAATATAGTTTTTTACAGATTTAATGGCAGTTGTTGTCATTTTATAAATCCTCCTCATATTTCCAATTTATTATTTTTCGTTAAAAGTTAGAAAACTGAATTATTATACTTAGGATAGTTATAGCCATATTAAAGGCTGATATATATGCGGCAACATTCAAAAATCCAATCAACTAGCCCTATGTGTTACTGCACTTCTTCTTTTGAAAGAAATTGATAATGATAGCAAGTATGATAAAGATCTTCCAATTCTTGCAAAGTTGGTATTCTTGGGCTATTTCCTGGGCTTCCACTATCAATGGCATCCCTTGCCATTTTACTGACGGCTAGATTAAATTCCTTTTCATCAATCCCCCAATTTTTTAGATTAGGAATGTTTAAGTTTTGGCAAAGTTTTTTAACAGATTCCACTGCAATGGCGGCAAGGACTGTATTGGAAAGGCCTTCACTCTTTGGTGAGAAAATTCGGCCTAAAGCTGCTAGTCGGTCAATACAAGATTCCTTGATAAATTCTAATACTGCCGGCAATAACATGGCGTTTGAGTATCCATGAGGGACATGGAACATTGCTCCAATTGGTCTGGACATTCCATGTACTAAACAGACAGAAGCATTAGTAAAGGACATTCCAGCTTGCAGGGAACCCAAAGACATGGCTTCTCGGGCTTTGATATTTCTACCATCTTTGTAGGCATTTTCAATATTTTCTACAATCAATTTCATTGCAGACAAGGCCATTGTGTCTGCCATAGGATGAGAAAGTCTTGAAAGGTATGCTTCAATCGCATGGCTTAATGCATCCACTCCCGTTGCTGCAGTTACATGTTGAGGGGAAGATAATGTTAAAACAGGATCGACAATGGCGACTGTAGGCATAAAGGCAGGCTGTTTAATCATCATTTTAACATCATTGGATGTATTTGTAATCACCGTTACATCTGTCGCCTCAGATCCTGTGCCAGCTGTTGTAGGAATGGCAATATGCGGGATCGGGGCTTTTTCCGCTATTCTATTCCCCTTTCTATATTCGCCAATATAGCCGCCATTTGTAGCTAGCACAACAACGGCCTTTGCTGTATCAATACAACTCCCACCGCCAAGGGAAATGACTAGGTCACATTGGTCCTTTTTAAAAATATCTAAAGTTTCAGCAACGTACTGATCCGTTGGTTCAGACGCTACTCCAAGATAAACGCTACACTCTACACCATGGTCTTGAAGGAGTTGTTGGCATTGTTTAACATTACCAAGTTGATCCATTATTTTGTCACTAATAATTAATGCCTTCTTTCCTCTTGAAGAGGCTTCCACTCCTACTTTCTCAAGGGATCCACGACCATATATAATGGTTTGAGGCGTTCTAAATATTGCAAAATTCCCCACATACAACATCTCCTCTCCTTATCTAACATAATATGTGCAAGAAATATGCCAAGGTGGAAATGTGTCTACATCAACAATTGAATAACATTTGTGTAGTATTGGCACTACAATTTGATATGTTGCGTAGGGGTGTCCCTACACATTATCTGCTACTGAATTTCGTAACAATAAGCCTTAATCAACTGTGAAAATCTATTTGCGCCGAGCTAAGCTGGAATTAAGAAAAACGTTAGGAGAAATTTTGCGCGCAATTGATAATGGGATTGAACGTGGAGAAATAGCTCGGCATATGAATAATCGAAAGGGTGTTTTAAAAAGAACATCATTTTTCACTTCAGTAGCAGCAGCGATGATACTTGCTTGAGGATTTGTTTTTTCTCCCGTTACAAACGTTTTAGCGCAAGTTCCGATACTTAGTAGCATCTATGAAAAATATCAAATACCAATTGGCCAAGAATTGGCTTCAGATCAGCTCATCACAGAATTAAATGAAGTTGTTGAAGATAATGGAGTAAAAATACGAATGACATCAATTTTTTATGATGGTCAATAGGTTGGGTTAACATTTAAAGCAACAGGAGAAAGTCTAGCCGATACTATTGGCGAGGAAAATGCCCCTGAATCTGGTTATACATATGAAATGTTTGACCGAACAGATGAAACTACATGGTGGTGTGGCACAATGGGATCTCTAATAAAGGAAGGTGACGGCTATACCGGTGCAATGATATTAGAAAACCCAAATACGGATTAAGTAGATTCCCTAACGCTCCCTATTACATTTACAAATATTACAGGGGCTAAAGTAGAATGATCATTTAATCTCCCAGTTGAAAAATTACCGGCAATAGAAATACACATTGCGCAATCAGTATCATCTATGAATAAAGCCTATCGTATCCGTTTTGACAAAATGGTTGTGGGGCAAACAAATGCTATCTTATCATATGAAATTTTGAATTCAGCTGGTGTAGAAGGTGAAAAATTAGAACTCAACATATTGGATAGTCAAGGTTTACCTGTTTCGACAAATACAATATCTGATTCAAAAGTAATCTTTGAAATTGTTCATGAAAAGCAGACAATATATTAGTAGAACCTATCTATAAAATCGGCACAAAAGAAATAAAACTAGATACGCTAAAAGTAAATTTAAAATGATTCGAATAAAAAGCCGAACCTTTCCTTAAAATTCAGCCGAGTCTTCCTAGCGTAGGAAAACTCGGCTTTTTTTATGTCGAAATTTGATTAGCGTATGTTTTAAGCGCTTATCTTAACTTCGATGTGAGAACTATTGGAATTCCAATGGTCCTCACATTGTTTACATGTATTCAATGTAGATACGTGTTGCTTTAAAAAATAGTTGATAAAATTGATAGTAATAAAACCTTAATAAACGATCATAGAAAAGGGCGTGTTTTGGAAAAAAGGTTGATCATTTCCCAATCTAAGTTGCTCTACAATCGCGCCCGATTCTTGAACATACTTAAGTAAACTCCGGTGTATATTAATCACCAAATGCAAAGATTAATTCCAATTCGCAAACTAATTCTCCATCTACAGTAGCGATGCCTTTTCCCTTCCCAATAGGGCCTTTTAAGCGAGTAATTTCAACCCCAAGACGGAGTTGGTCGCCCGGTTTTACCTGTTTTTTAAAGCGACAATTGTCTATACCTGCCAACAGACCTAATCGGCCTTGGTTTCCATCTTTAGTTAACATCACTACTGCACTTACTTGGGCTAATGCTTCTACAATTAGTACACCTGGCATTACTGGATAATCAGGGAAGTGTCCATTAAAAAAATCCTCATTTGCCGACACATTTTTAATACCAATTGCCCTTTTTCCTTCTTCCAATTCCAAAATCCTATCTACTAAAAGAAATGGATAACGGTGTCTAATAACTTCCTTAATTTTTTGAGTATCTAACATTATTTAAGCCTCCAAGCCAAAAATCTTAACTTAATTTTATCACTTGATAATAATAGCCGATAACATAAAATCTATTCTTTTATTTAAGAAACTGGCCCGTTTGCTGAACAGGAAAAAATTCTACACTTTAACACGGGATATTTGATCAAATTTTTTTCAAATTATCAATCTTTATTTTAAACTATCAGGCTCCTTCATAAATTATCAAACTTTGTTTTAAAGCCACAATATGATGTATATTTTATGAGTATCTAAAACAGATGAAATTTCACCTATTTTTATCTATCAAAGGTTCGCACATGCTCAAGGATGGAAAAAATCACTTGTTCTTCTAAACTTTCGAAACTTTTTTCAAGCAAAAGACGTTTTCCCTCGAAGCCGA
>NZ_JADDIU010000007.1 GCF_016464375.1 Bacillus renqingensis | reverse complement strand
ATACTATATGACAAAAATTTTGCAAGACTCAAGTAGTTAAATATTTTAGAATATTCTTATCCAGAGAGGTGGAGGGACTGGCCCTTTGAAGCCTCGGCAGCAGACTTAATTAAGTACTGTGCCAATTCCAGTAGCGAATGCTTGAAGATAAGAAGAGACCAGTGATGATACTCCCCTCTTCTTATTTCATTAAGAAGAGGGTTTTTATTATGAAAAGAAAGAAGGAAATCCATTTATGACGAAAACACTAGTAAAAATTCCATTTAAAGCTGATCATGTAGGCAGTTTTCTTAGAACGGAAGCTATTAAAGAAGCAAGAACGGCATTTGCGAAGGGAGACATTGATAAACAAGCCTTAAAGGCTGTAGAGGATAAAGAAATTGAGAAACTTGTTCAAAAAGAAATCAAGGTCGGTCTTAAATCTATCACGGATGGTGAGTTTAGACGATCATGGTGGCACTTGGATTTTTTATCAGGTTTAGAAGGTGTTGAAGAGTTCGAGACAGAATATATTAGTCACTTCAAAGGTGCCAAAACCAAAAACAAGGCTATTAAAGTTGTTGGTAAAGTAGACTTTCATGATCACTATATGATCGAGCACTTCAAATTTTTAAAACAAGCAGTAGAAAAATATGGTGATGGAAGCCAAGAGGCTAAGTTTTCAATACCGAGTCCAAATATGTTATTCACCCGCATTCAGGGTGATGAATATTATCATGGTAACAGAGAGCAATTCTATCATGATACTGTAGCAGCTTACCAAAAAGCGATTCAAGCTTTCTATGATGCAGGCTGTCGTTATCTTCAATTAGACGATACTTCCTGGATTGATTTTGTTTCAGAAGACCGTATCGCGGCAGTCGTTGAAAAACTAGGCATGAACGTACACGACATCATTGATACTAGAGTAAGTTGTTTAAATGATGCTATTTCAAAAAAGCCCGATGATATGATCATTACCATGCATATTTGTAGAGGGAACTTTCGATCTACCTATATTACAAGTGGTGGATATGATACGATATCTGATGCAATATTTGCCCAATTAAAGGTGGATGGACTCTTTCTTGAATATGATGATAATCGTTCAGGAGATTTTGAGCCATTAAAAAGCTTCAAACGTCATGACCAAACAGTTGTAATCGGCTTGATTACCTCTAAATTTCCAGAACTAGAGGATCCCGAAAGAATCAAAGAAAGAATTAAAGAAGCAAGTCAATATATTCCGTTAGAAAACTTAGCATTAAGTCCTCAATGCGGATTTGCCAGTACGGAAGAAGGAAACCAATTAACAGAAGAAGATCAGTGGAATAAGATCAAACATGTCATTAATATTGCGAAAAGTGTATGGGGGACAATCTAAGAGCTTGATTGCGATGAAAAAGAAAAAGGTACATTCCAAAAAACGGAATGTACCTTCAGTTTATGACCTGTGAGGGGCTCGAACCCCCGACCTCAACCCTGTCAAGGTTGCGCTCTCCCAGCTGAGCTAACAGATCTCTTGTGAAACTATAAATTTAATTATAGTGAAAAAGCTAAAAAAGTCAATATGAAATTTATGCATCTGCATTTCCTCCTTTATTATGTTAAAATTCATTCAGTAACACTTTCACAGGAGGATTTTCAGATGGATTATCCAAGAGGTACAATTAAAGAGCTTACTATTTACAGCCAAGAGCTTCACGAAGATTTGCAGCTGCTTGTCTATTTACCTGCCAATTTCTCACCACTCTATAAATACTCCCTGCTCATCTCCCAGGATGGCCGCGATTATTTTCAACTTGGGCGAATTGGGCGATTGGCGGATGAATTTCTTTTTAAAAAAGAAATTGAAAATTTAATAATTGTTGGGGTACCCTATAAAAATGTGGAAGATCGCCGCCGGAAATATCATCCTGAAGGTATCCAGAATAAGCAATACACTCGCTTTCTTGCCCATGAATTAGCTCCATACCTGGACCGGGAGTTTCCCACCATTCAGATGGGTCGGGCAAGGGCACTTATTGGGGATTCCCTTGGCGCTACGGTCTCTTTAATGACCGCTATTCAATACCCTCATACATTTGGAAAAGTAATCATGCAGTCTCCATATGTGGACAAACAGGTTAGCGATTTAATCAGCGGCTTTACGGAGCCTGAGCTTTTAGAAATATACCATGTCATTGGAACGCAGGAAACCAACGTCAAAACAACGGATGGTAAAATTAGTGATTTCCTCACACCAAACCGGGAACTTGCCAAGCAATTTTCCGCAAGACCATTTTCCTATTTTTATGAAGAATTCGCTGGCAACCACACTTGGACATACTGGCAGCCGGATTTAAGACGAGCCCTGAAAATGATGTTTTGCCAGTAATCGAGATAGTTATTCCTCATATTTCGAAAATTTGTTATAATAATAAGATAGTTATTTAAATCGCACTTTTCGTATATGTAGAAAATTCAATTTTATTGGAGGTATAAGTATGAAATTTGGTGTTGTTATTTTTCCATCCAAAAATCTTCAAGACTTAGCTAATTCCTATCGCAAGCGTTATGATCCGCATTATGACCTAATTTCTCCACATATTACTTTATTAAGTGCTTTCGAAGCAGCAGAAGAAGATACAAAGCAATTTGTAGAAAAATTACAGCAAATTGCCAACAATAGGAATCCTTTCACATTAAAAACTTCAAAAGTTAGTTCTTTTTATCCAGTTAATAATGTTATCTATTTAAAAGTAGAGCCGGTCGAAGAACTGAAAGCGTTACATGCAGAAATTAATCAAGAATTTAGTAACCAACCATCCGAATATGCCTTTGTCCCTCATATCACGATAGGCCAGAAGCTTTCCAATGATGAACATTCGGATGTATTTGGGACGCTGCGGATGATGAAAATCAATCATGAAGAAATGATTGACCGCTTTCACCTTCTCTATCAATTAGAAAATGGTTCCTGGACCGTTTATGAAACATTTCACCTTGGAAAGGAATAGGTTTAAAAATGAAAGTCAAAGTCGTCGAAACTCAGGAAGAACTTGATGAGGCATTTTCTGTTCGAAAAATTGTTTTTGTAGATGAACAACATGTACCAATAGAAGAAGAAATTGATCAATATGAGGATGAGGCTGTTCATTTTGTGATGTACCATAAGGGGAAACCGGTCGGCGCTGGAAGATTTCGCATTATGGGTGACTGCGGAAAGGTAGAGCGTATTTGTGTGTTAAAAGAGATGCGAAAACATGGCGCAGGTAAATTAATCATGGATTCGATTGAAACATACGCACTGGACAAAGGAATTCATAAGCTAAAACTGAATGCGCAAACCCACGCTATTCCCTTTTATACTAAGATGGGTTATCAGGTTATCTCCGATGTATTTATGGATGCCGGTATTCCCCATAAAGCGATGATGAAAAACGTCTAGCAAAAAGGCCAATTTCCAATAAGGAAAACGGCCTTTTTGCTTACTTTTTATTCATCATGTTTGATATGGTGTTGAAGTCAAGCTTACTGCCATCTTTAATAATCGTTTTGACAATTTGGTCTTCCAATTCTCTGCTGACAGGTTTGTTTGCCAGTTTGGAAACCCTTTTAATGACGCTGCGGACGGTTTTTTCGTCTCTGAAATTGGCGTTCTGCAAGGAATTAGCTAAATCAAAGACATCCTTCATATTTACGCCGGTTTTCTGTTCAATATTTTTAAAAAAACCATTATCCATTATCGAATCTCACACTCCTTCATAAACTACTTTATTTTATGAAGGAGGTAAGAAATGGTGAATCAATGCGAAAGAAAGGGCTGCCCTTTCTCGGACAACCCTTTCTAATGATTAATTAATACCAGCTTGCGCCAATAATAATTAATAGAATAAACAAAACGACGATTAACGCGAATCCGCCATAGCCGTAGCCGCCGCCGTAGCCATAGCCGCCATATCCTCCAAAGCACATAGATAGAGTCACCTCACTTTAGTAATTTCATTAATAACATATGAAATTAAAAAGTAAAGTGTATAGGCACGGGCAAGCTTACCAAACAATACAATAAAAAATGAGCATTTATCCTTTAGGCTTAAAAATCAGTGCTCCAAGAAACCCAAATATAATGGCTGCCGATATTCCGGAACTGGTCACTTGGAACATTCCCGTTAAGACGCCGATCAATCCATGTTTATCGGCATCCTGTAAGGCCCCATGGACTAACGAATTTCCAAAGCTGGTAATGGGGATGGTTGCTCCAGCACCGGCAAAATCCATCAGCGGCTCGTACAACCCAAAACCATCTAATACTGCTCCAACCACAACCAGCAGACTTAAAGTATGTCCGGGTGTTAACTTTGCCACATCAAATAGAAGTTGACCAATCACACAAATTAGACCACCGATGACGAATGCCCAAAAAAACATTGCAAACAAGCGTTTCACCCCTTTTCATGATTCATTTCAATGGCAACAGCGTGGGCAATGCAGGGAATGGACTCGTTTTGTTGAACGCTGAGCGGTGATAATAATGCACCTGTTGCCACCACTAATATTCGTTTATAGGTCCCTTTTTTCATTTCATTCAATAAGTGTCCATAAAGGACTACGGCGGAACAGGCTGCCCCGCTTGCTCCAGCATTCACTGGCTGATCCTCTTTATAAATAATTAAGCCGCAATCCTGAAATTGTTTTCGCTCTAGTTTCAAACCGCTTTTATTAATTAATTCAAAAGCTGTATCATGTCCAATTCTTCCAAGGTCGCCGGTTATAATAAGATCATAATAAGAAGGATCCAATTGCAGGTCACGAAAATGGGCCATGATGGTATCTGCTGCCGCGGGTGCCATCGCCCCGCCCATATTAAAGGGATCAGTTAATCCCATATCGATAACCTTCCCAATAGTAGCCGATGTCGTTACAGGCATGTTTTGTGCAGGATCATTGGGCTGCATTAGAGCAACCCCGGCCCCGGTTACTGTCCATTGGGCTGTCGGCGGCTTTTGTCCGCCATATTCGGTTGGATAACGGAATTGCTTTTCGGCTGCTGCATTATGGCTGGCAGCACCTGTTAAAACGTACTTTGCCCCCTGATTATTCACGACAAAGGATGCTAGCGCTAAACCTTCCATAGATGTGGAACAAGCGCCAAATAGACCAAAATAAGGAATTTGTAATGTCCTAGCGGCAAAGCTTGTTGGGGTGATTTGATTGATTAAATCCCCCGCAAACAAAAATTGAACTTGTTCTTTTTCAATGCTGCCTTTTTTTAAGGCAATTTTTGCTGCTTCCTCTATCAATATCCGGTGTGCCTTTTCGTAAGAATCCTGTTCAATCCATAGGTCTTCATATAAAAGGTCAAAGTCTTGCGCCAGTTTCCCGTTTGCTTCGAATGGGCCACCTGTTACTCCAGTTGCTGAAATCATCGGACGGGTGTCAAAGACCCATGATTGATGTCCCTTTAACAATTACAATACCCCCCAAATCTTCAGTAACGTCTTGACTAGTGCGACAATAAAGGCGGAAAATACTCCAAATAAGATAACCGAGCCTGCAAGTTTAAACATATTTCCGCCTACACCCAGTACAAAACCTTCCGTTCGGTGCTCAATGCATGCAGATATAACCGCATTCCCAAAGCCGGTTACAGGTACTGCACTGCCGGCTCCCGCAAATTGTCCAATCCGGTCATAGACGCCAAAGCCTGTTAATAACATCGAGAAAAACACCATAGTCGCTACGGTTGGATTGCCGACGCTCTGCTCTGTAAAGTTAAAATAATATATGTAAAAATAACTTACCGCCTGACCAACGACGCAAAACAGACCACCGATGAAAAAGGCCTTGATACAATTTTTTAGAATGGGTCTTTTCAATTCATGCTTCTGCTGTAGCTGTTGATATGTTTGTTGTTGAGGTGTCATCTTCTTTTGCTTGCTTGCCATCATGTTCTTCCTTTCTTACTTCGTTTCACTGGTCATTTTAATTATTTCCTGCAGGCGTTTTCCGGCTTGCTTTTCAGAGAATTTCCCCGACTTTATTTTTTCATCGAGTCTGATTGCCTCGAGGAAGATTTTATAGTCGCTAGAAACAGTAAATGTCTCTTTGGGATATTCCTTTTCCAACATCTTGGTTACTTTTTTTTCAATTTTTTTCATTCGAAAACGCTGTAAATGCCTGACCTTGTAAGCAACGAGGATATTTTTTTTTCCTTTTACAACAGCCACATCATAAAGCTCTGGGAGTGAACCTACATCCTTTTTAATGTCTTCCACCAAGCTGTGACCTTGATTATCCGTCACTACAGGTCCGGGATTGGTGGTTTTCATTAGGGCTAGCTGGCTATTCTTTACCTCATCGTTCTGACTGCAGGCGGTGAGTACTAACATACTGGCAACGATCCACAAACGACGAATACTGTACATATCATCCTTCCCCTTTTCGATAAACTGCCTATCACTCCTATAGTTTTTTCGATATTGATTAAAATTATGACAAAAAAAACTGCCGGAGAATTTCCGCCAGTTTCGTCACTCTATTTATTTGATTTTTTTCCGCAACCGCAACCACGTTTCTTGCTTAATTTTGCTGATTTCCGCATCGTTTTTATTCCCGTTTGTTTCTTCTTCATTTTCTTCTCCCCTCTCTAGTTAGGATATGCAATGAAAGATCGTCCGTCTAAGGCAAAAATCCCTATTTTTCCATAATATATTGAATAATGGTTTCTATAATTGAAGCAATGCCGGCTACAGCCAGAAATAAAAGAAGCGGGGAAGAGAATACCGGAAAAAGAAAATGTAGCCCTACAAGAAGAGCCGCCATCCAAATTCCCGTACACCAATAACAGCTGAGCAGTTCTCCAAAAAAATGCTTAATCCCCGTTTGCTTAGGTGAATAATAAATCTCTTTTTCACCCGCTTCATTTACCTCTTCAACCTCATCGAAAAAAGGATTTCTAATAAATTCGGTAATTTTGTCAAATACCATTAATCTTGTCAGCCTAAAGCTGGCAAAGGATAGGATTAGCACTTGTAAAAATGTGATGTTCTCCATAATCGTGTCCTTCCTTTCGTGGAAAAGAGCAGGAGCTTCCATAACGCGAAAAGCTCTAACCCTACTCACACCTCTATTAAAACCGCCTAATTTTGGGAAATAAGGCAATTGTCCGTAACCCAAATACCTGTTGTGAAATATGTTAGTAATGTAAGAGATATTACAGATTAAGGAGGAAAAATAAATGGGTTGTGGAAAATCTAAGCACGATTTCGGTAATGAAAATTGTGTATGCCAAGTAGTTCGGGCAATTAATGATCTCCAAAAAGCCGTTGAGGCTGAAGAATGTGAGCCATGTACCAGCTGCTTTAACGAGCCGCTTGGATCTTTAGTATCACCTACAAACGCAGATACACGGGTGTTTATTCTGAAGACAGCAGATGGGACACCATTCCATGCATTCTTTTTTGAAGAAGGCTGCCCTCACGCATGTGTATCCATCTATTTCCGTGTAGAAGAAGTTTTTGATAACTGCTGTGCCACACTTCGTGTCCTAATGCCTGGAACACAATCAGGAAACACTTTTACACCAGTAAATCTTCTCGATGGCAGCAGTAAAGGCGATAAATGCTGTATCCACCTTTCAGAAGTATGCAATGTTAATGCCTTCCAACCTACAAACGACTGTGTAACAGTGGACTTAAGCTGCTTCTGTGCCATCCAATGTGTTGCTGATGTAGATTTAGGAATTTGCGATTAATCATGAATCAAATGGCCAGTCGGTAAAGCGGCTGGCCATTTCTATTACTTTTTTAATCCGATCATGGTGATGTTTTTAATTTCAGCAATTGGAATTGTTGTTGTTGTTTTGTTATGAAATTGGATCGTTACCTGGTTCTCTTCAAAATCAGTAAGATAACCTTGATAATTTTGATTTGTGGTATAAAAAACGCATGGGACAGGCGGGAGAATTTTTGGAATATTTAGTAAGTAATCAATTCGCTCGCTTACTTCCATTTCATTAAACGGTTTAACCCGCTTCAAGTAAGAATGATGTTTTTCTTTCTGTTCCGAACTGACCGCAGCATGACTATTGTCCTCTTTTTCTACTTCAATCGATATTGGCTCACGAAAAGCATCCGTTTTTAACGTTTTTGTCTGGATTTCTTCCATCATTTCTTCTGCAACAATTTCTTCTATCTCCGGCTCTTCTATCTCCGGCTTACTTGTGTATACCTCTTGCATGTTATGGTTGAACGGTTTTCTTGAAAATGTTTGATTAATATACAGTAATGGTCCACTGCCTTTCTTTTTTGGCATCAAACTCACCTCCGATTACGTCTTCTTACACTTTAATGTATGCGAAATGCCTATACGCGTTAACGGAATTTGCGGAGGAATTTAAAAAGCCCGCATTGACTGCGGGCTTTCCAATTATTACAAAATATGATATCCGGAATCAACATGAATATTTTCACCGGTAATGCCGCGAGACATGTCACTGAAAAGGAAAACAGCGGTGTCGCCGACTTCTTCAGGTGTGGTTGTCCTTCTAAGCGGTGCATTTTCTTCAATATCTTTTAAAATGGTATTAAACTCACCAATTACTTTAGCAGATAAGGTTCTAATCGGACCGGCGGAAATCGAGTTCACGCGAATCCCGTCTTTTCCAAGGTCGGCTGCTAAATAGCGGACACTTGCATCAAGTGATGCCTTGGCAACACCCATGACATTATAATTTTTAATAGCTCGTTCCCCGCCAAGGTATGTTAATGTGACAATGCTGCCGCCTTCCGTCATTAACCTGCGGGCTTCTTTCGCAACAGCGGTTAAAGAGTAGGAACTGATATTATGAGCAAGCAGGAAGCCGTCTCTCGTGGTGTTCATATATTCACCTTTCAGTTCTTCTGTTTTTGCAAAGGCAATGCAATGGGCCACACCGTGAATGGTCCCTACCGCTTCCTTAATTTCAGCAAAGCATGTTGCTATCTTCTCATCACTTGTTACATCACATGGAAGGACAAGCGTTCCTTCTGCTTCCAAGGAATTTGCCAGCTCACGAACACTGTTCTCAAGTCTTTCCCCTGCATACGTAAAAACAAGACGGGCACCAGCATTGTGCAGTGAGCGGGCAATTCCCCAGGCAATACTGCGTTTATTGGCTACTCCCATTACGACAAATGTTTTTCCAGCTAATGAAAAATTCATATTGAAAAATCCTCCTATTTCTATCAACTGATACTAGTACTTGGTACTAAGTGTACACCAATTCTTAAAAAATGAAAAGACCGTATAATTTAATAAAAGCTTTTCGTTACCTCATTAAATTCTAGCTCTCGTTTCAATTCATCTACATACTCTTTCGTACCGGTTACAATTAAACGATCATACATCTGCAGTTCGGTATCCCCATGGGGAACAATCGAATCCTTGCCGCGAAAGATGCGAACAATAATGACGTCCCCGGTAAACGGAAATCTCCGTAACGACATCCCCTCGAACTGTTCATTCTTCATGATAATTTCATAGAGCCCTGTCTCCTGGTTCGTTAGAATATTGAGAATGGTCGGCGATTCAATCAGCGCCCGAAGTAATGCCTTCGTTGACATGAATGAGGAAAATACTTCGACCTGATGACCCCGCAAGCTTTGTTCCAAATCGGGGCTTTCAATTCTGACAATCACCCGCGGAACTCCCTTTTCTTTAACGGCAATGGCCAGCTTTGCATTCAACTGTTCATCACCGGTTGAAATGACGACCACCTCTGATTGGTAAACCTTCGTTTTGGCAATCGTGTCTAAAGAATAGTCAGGAATTTCTTCGATTTCAAACAAGGAATTAGGATTTTGCTTTTCCGCTTTTTCCATTTTAGGGTGATACAGAATCGGCTCATATACACCGGATTTCAATTCTCTCGATACTGGCAGCGTAATCTGATTAGCGCCTAGGAAAGCAACTGGAATTTTTCGATTTGTAATAACTTCTTTCGGGAATAGCTTTTTAAACACAATTGGGGTCAGAATCGAGGTGAGGACGGCCACCAAGATCAATGTCCCTTTCATATGTTCGCTAATAACCCCAATCCGCTCACCAATCGTTGCCGCGGCAATCACAAGTGATAATGTCGATGTAAGTAAAAATGCCGATGAGATGACCGTCTTCGAATCGTACCAAATCTTTAATAGATACACCGGAATGATCTTGGATACCAACAGACCGACTAGTAAAAGCGGAATGAGTAACAGCAGCTTTTTTTCACTCAGTAAGGACCAAATATCAAGTTCGACCCCTACCATGACAAAAAAGATTGGAATGAAGAATCCGTAGCCAAAAGAGTCAAGCTTGTGCACCAGCTCCTGGTTTGGTGATAATAATGAAACAAGAACCCCAGCCAAAAAGGCCCCTAGGATATTTTCTGCACCAACAGATTCCGATAATCCTACTAGAACAATGATGAGGGTAAACACAGCCCTCGTACCAATTTGAACTGTTCCGGTCGATAATGTCTCGATGAAAGTACGATTTTTAAATCTTTTTCCAACAAAATATAGGACAATACCTGCCGCAAATAAAATTAACAACAGCCATGTATTTTCATGCTGCGGCTCATTTAATGAGACGAAGATGGCTAATAAGATCATCGTCACTAAATCGGCAATAACGGCGACTAAGAGGATAGTTTGTCCAATCACGGTCTTCATCAAGTGTGCTTCTTTTAATGTTGGTACGACCACTCCTAATGAAATGGTTGAGATAATCACTGTCATTAGAAAGGCATTGTCAATAAAACCGGCCAGCACGAATAAGTAAGATAAGCCAAGTGACAAAACAAAGATTCCGGCAAAAATAATGGAAGAAACGGCAAACGAATTCGGTTCCTTTTTTCCATTTGGCAGGACTTCTCGTTTCTTTCCTCCTGCGAATGCCGTAAAGTCAATCTCAAGACCGCTTAAGAACATGAGGAAAATAAAGCCAAGCGTCGACAAGGTGGACAGCCACATATCCTCATGAACGATATCAAGGCCGCTTTTTCCAATAATAAGACCCATTATAATTTCAGCAACAACGACAGGAATAAAATGTAATTTCAGGCGATGCAAAATAATTGGTGTTAAAAATGCCATTGTGACAACAATAAGCAATGAAATGACGGAAACATGTTGATCCATTTTTTCGCCTCCTCCTAAAAATCCTTGCAGGCAAGGTTTAGTTTATAAGAATAAGGTGGTTTATGTTATGAAAATTGATATCATTGGGGATATCCACGGATGTTTTCATGAATTTAAGGAACTTACCTATCGTCTTGGTTATGATTGGACGAGCGGGATCCCTCTCCATTCAGACAAACGGATTCTCGGTTTTGTAGGCGATTTAACAGACCGCGGGCCGGAATCTCTCAAGGTGATCGATGTCGTGTGGCAGCTTGTCATGGTAAAGAAACAAGCCGTTTACACACCGGGAAATCATTGCAATAAGCTGTACCGCTTCTTTCTCGGCAACAAAGTACAGGTGACCCATGGGCTTGAAACAACGGTTGCAGAATATGAATCACTATCTAAAAAGGACCAACAATCCATTCGAAAAAAGTTTATCCAATTATATGAAAAAGCCCCGCTTTATTTAGTTTTAGACAATCAAAAGCTGGTCATCGCCCATGCAGGAATTAAACAGGAGTATATCGGAAAGAATCATGCAAAGGTCAAGGAGTTTGTCCTTTACGGAGACATTACCGGAGAAAAGCATCCCGATGGTTCACCCGTGAGAAGGGATTGGGCTAAAAGCTATCACGGAGACTTCTTCATTGTGTACGGCCATACCCCGGTGAAAGAACCGCGAATCATCAACAATACGTATAACATCGACACCGGTGCCGTATTCGGCGGCAAGCTAACGGCATTACGGTACCCAGAAATGATGCTTGTTTCTGTTCCTTCTACTATGCCATATTTCGAGGAAAAGTTTAAACAATTTGATTCACTACCACCAAATAAATGTAGTTATAATTATCAGTAAACGATCTACCTAGAGTTTGATCAAAATATTCTCATCAGAAATGGTTTTCCTTTACTATTGGATTTAGACAGGATCCAACTGTATTCCGTTGTGAAGATAATTTATTGTATCGTATCCAATTTTTAAAAGGGCAGATATTTCAAATCGATAAATATTAGACCTAATTGAATATTTGATCTATCGCTTTTCTAGCTAATTAAAGAGGATAAATAGAGCATATGAAAGTAGTAGTCCCAAAGTGCGCGCGTGACCGGAAAAATGTCGACCACGCGCTCTTTGAGCGGTTCAAAGTACGCGTGTGCTCCGGAAAATGACGATGACGCGCTCTTTGAACGGGCCTAAGTGCGCGTGTGACCGGAAAAATGTCGACCACGCGCTCTTTGAGCGGTTCAAAGTACGCGCGTGACCAGAAAAATGACCAATGTCAAGAAATATACAAGAGGCCGACTACAGAATTCTAGTCAGCCTCCAATATCCCGTTCATATCAGAAGGAAGCGGTGCTGTAAAGGTCATTTCCGCATACGAAAACGGGTGGGTAAATTTGATTTTTTTACAATGAAGCGCCTGCCTCTTGAGCTTCATATAAAAAGGGCCGCCGTACAAATCATCGCCAATTAGCGGGTGTCCGAGATAGGCCATATGGACCCTAATCTGATGGGTGCGACCAGTCTCAAGCTCAAGTTCTAAACGGGTAAACGAACGATACCTCTCCAATACCCGAAAATGGGTACAAGCGTATTGACCATCCTCACGTACCTCTCGTTCAATTATACTCTCCTCTTTTCGACCAATTGGTGCGGTAATCGTCCCGCTGTCGTCTAGAATCAAACCGCTGGCAAACGCCTCGTACGTCCGTTTCACCTGTCCTTTTCGCTGCATCAAACTAAATAAATGGTGGACATGGCGATGTTTCGCCACCAAAACAATTCCCGATGTATTTCGGTCAAGTCTTGTGACGATATGGGGTGCTGCATGTAAGCCTGATTTTTCATAATAACCAACGAGAGCATTTGCTAAGCTGCCAAAAGGGTGTTCCCGGGAAGGAATCGTGTTCATATCTGCAGGCTTATTGACGACGAGCAAAAATTCGTCCTCAAACAAAATCGTTAAGGGAAGCTCCTCTCCGTTAACACCTTCACTCGGCTTTTCAGGTGGAAAGATGATCCTTAATACGTCGCCCAAGCAGAGCTTGTATCTCACGTTTACTGTTTCTCCATTCACAAGGATACTACCGCCCTTAAATTTAATATCCGTCAATGCCGTGCGTGAAATTTCTTTATTTTTTAAAAAATCCTTAATCAGCAGTCCGGCATGGCTATCATCAATTATCCACTTTAGTTGAAATCGTGATGTCATTTGGTTACCTCCTGCCGCTGCTTAATCAGAGATAAAGGAATCATGAACTCTCTTCCAGAATGGAAATGGCCGGAAACGAGCAAAACGAATCTTTTCCTCCGGAACTCTAAATTGGATTGATTTCACGTCTTTATGCAGCAGCGTCAGATGATCAATGGTCACCTCAAAATCAGGGCGATTGACCGGTTTCAGCAGGCATGTATGGTGGGCCGGAAGAATGAGCGGTGAGCCTATTGTTCTGAACACTTTATTATTAATTGAGGCCATTTCCGCAACCTGAATCGCGGAAATGGACGGGTGAATAATCGCACCGCCGAGTGCCTTATTATAAGCAGTACTGCCGGAAGGAGTGGACACGCATAGGCCATCACCGCGAAAGCGTTCGAAATGCTCTCCGCGGATTTCCACATCAATGACAAGGGTACCTTCCAGACTTTTCACGGTCGATTCATTTAAGGCTAGATATCTAGACTCTCTCCCGGCATGAGAGTAGCGAATAATTACCTCGAGCAGTGGATACTCTACCACTTGAAAAGGGGTCTTGGCAATCGCAATAACAAGCTTCTCGATTTCGTTGGGAATCCAATCAGCATAAAAGCCCAGGTGACCTGTATGAATCCCGACGAAAGCGGTTTTAGTTAAACGCCTGCTGTAACGGTGAAAGGCGTATAACAGCGTCCCGTCACCGCCAATCGAAATAACGATATCCGGCTGGTCCTCATCGTACGTCAGATTAAAGTCGAGTAAATACGTCCTAATTTTGTGCATCAAAGTATTCGATTTTTGATCCCCTTTTGACGTAATCGCAAATTTCATTATTATATACTCCTTAAATGGAATTAACTTTTCTCTTGCTGCTTCAATTCTTTTTTTCTTGTAAAAAAGGCCTGGGCCTCTTTGATTTCACCGCGAATTAACGACATTTCTTCATCAAGGCGAAAGGCAGCCTCTGCCGCCCGTTTGAGCCGCATTTGAATATCGGTAGGAAAAGCCCCTTTATACTTGTAGTTAAGGGTATGCTCAATGGTCGCCCAGAAATTCATCGCCAGTGTCCTGATTTGAATTTCAGCAAGAATTTTCTTTTCCCCATGAATGGTTTGGACAGGATACCGGATTACAACATGATAGGAGCGATAACCGCTCGTTTTCTTATGAGAAATATAGTCTCTTTCTTCAACGATTTCGAAATCATTGCGGTTTCTTAATAATTCGACAACGCGATGGATATCCTCAACAAATTGACACATCATTCTGAGTCCGGCAATATCCTGCATTTCCTCTTCCAATTTATCAAGTGGAATTCCCTTTTGATTTGCCTTATCAAGAATACTGACGATTGGTTTGACTCTACCGGTCACAAATTCAATTGGTGAATGGACCGAGTCAAGATCAAATTGCCCTCTCATACCTTTTAATTTTACTTTAAGTTCATCTACCGCTTGTTTATAGGGGGCTAAAAATAGGTCCCAATACTTCATTGAATCCACCTCAATATTTTTGTTAAGAAAAACGCAAGGCGCCCTTAACTTAAAAAATTGCCTCTACCTTTGCAACCATTTCATTTCCATAATTGCTATTGCCTTTAATATTGCTAATGATGAAGGATAATTCATCATGAAAATGGATTAATTCTATTTCTTGATCCGGTCCGATCAGCTGTACAGGTAATAGCCGATCTTGAGCATCCTTTACAAAAGGCCAAACCGGTTCTGGCAGAACAATATATGTATAATCCTCTTGCTCCTCCATTAAGTATATGAAGGAATATTGGTCAGAATCCACGAGGATTTGTCCAGCGGGTTTCAAACCAGTAAGAGATTCAGACACTTCTAATCGTAGCATTGTTTCGGTTATACTTGCATGTGTGATCGTTATTCTTTGCTTCATCATCTTCCCCCCATTTTTCAACATCCTTATTTTAGCATAATCGAGCCAATTCACCCAAGAAATGCAGTTATGCGAAGGGCAAACTTTTAGTGAAAGGAATGACAGATAATGTCACAAAATCTCGAAATTGAATTTAAAAATATGTTAACAAAACAAGAATATGAAAAGCTGTTGCACGAATTTCGAATTGATAAAAGGCAGATTTTTAAACAGGAAAATCACTACTTTGATACTCCGGAGTTTGCGTTAAAAAGCATCGGCTCGGCGTTACGGATTCGCAAGAAAAAGGCACAGTTTGAAATGACGTTAAAGCAGCCGGCTGCCGTTGGTCTGCTTGAAACCAATCAGTCATTAAGCGAAGAGGAAGCATCCGAGGCAATTCATTTTGGCAATTTGCCTTCAGGAAAAATCAAAACATTGCTTGAGAACAACGGGATTCCTTTTTCAACCATTCAATACTTTGGCACACTTATTACAAATCGTGTGGAACTGGAATATGAATTAGGGCTGCTTGTCTTGGACCATAGCATCTATTTAAATAAAGAGGATTATGAGCTTGAATTGGAGGTTGAAGACGTTCAGAAGGGAAAGGAAGCTTTTCTTAAGCTCCTTCAGTACTATGGAATTCCAGAGCGCAAAACCGAAAACAAAATTCGCCGCTTTTTTCAAGCAGCGCAAACATGAGAAAAGCGTAAGCGGCTTGGTCAGCTTAAAGGCCAGCATAAGACGCTCCTGAATAGAAGGGCTCTTTGCCTTCCATTCAGGAGTATCTGTAGACCATAGAGGGGCTCCTCAAAAAAGCTATCACTTTTCCTTCGTACGATGCTGATGCTGCCGAAGCCTTCCTTGTGGAGCTGGACATTTCTCAGAACCGAATGATATACGGCAAATGAGCTGTGATGTTGTTTAAAATCCCTTAAACCTTTTCCGATTATTGAAGTACATCAGCAAGATGAAAATGGAAAAGAATAAAAGCGGTATGCTAATTAATAATGAGAAAGTTTTCATAAGGGCAAGGATGTGAAGAATAAAGGCAATGACAAAAAAGAGGAACATCATGATATAAGGTAAATTCTTCAAGGCTACTATGCCACCTTTAAACTTTGATTCTACGATTTAAACTACTATATGTCTATTGTCCATTTGATGAATTTATGACTTTTTGACAATTATGTGAAATAAAGCACAAACTTATTGTTTCGGCTCTATCTCCATGGTATATTATGAATGTGAAGTTGATCACCAACAAACATATACCCCTTTGTTTGACCGTGAAAAATTTCTCCCATCCCCTTTGTTCGTATTTATAAAAAAATACCTTGCAGCATATCAGCTGCAAGGTATTTTTTTGCAGTTCAATAGGTTCCATTTGGCTTATCCAATACCATAAGAAAAAATGCCGGTTGCATAACCGGCATTCCTTATTCATCAATATATCGCCAAAATGTACCGTACTTAGCGGGAATTTGTTCCACCACTTGTTTAAGAAGCAGTTTTTTCATTTCTTTTTCAATTTGTGCAATCGGCAGATTATACACAACAGCAATCTCCTTTGACGCAACAAATTTAAAAATTTTTAAAAACGTTTCTAATGGGGGCGGGGAAGATTTATCTGGCCTGACGGATAGCATTTCTTCTAGAATTTGAACGTATACTTCATAAGGGTAAATGCCAGTAATCTTAATCCCTTCATCCTCGACATTTTCATTAAAAAACACAAGTGTCGGTATTTCCGTAACGTCCATTTCAGTGGTTATTTGTAAATCACATTGGAACGCCTTAGCTGCACTTTCGGAGTGCATATCATTTATGAACTCTTCCACATCCAGTCCGGAGCTTCTCGCACATTCCTTCAGTACTGCTACATCAGAAATATTTTGTTTTTCTAAAAATAACACCTCTTGCATCCTACGTAAGAAACGAATCCCGGCACGTCTCCCTTGAAGTTCGGCCGCTTTAAGAGCTAGCGAAACATTATAGGGAGCATCGACGGGATTTTCGAGCCACAGACTGCCATCACAGGACATTCCGGACCTGCTCGCCGTCTTTTCCCAAACTTTAGCTATACATTCATAATTTTTTTTGCTGCTTACATTTAAATTTGCCAATCTTCCACTTAACACATACTTAATGGAAAAGTAACTTCCGTATTCAATCCGCAGTTTTTTTAGAATCGGTTCAAGCGCCCAGCACTCTGGAGAAAGTGGATCAATAAACATGTATATTTCGATTGGCTTTTTATCATGGCAATAATAATTTTTCTTCGAGCCAGGATACCAAGAATTACTCACGAATGTCACCATCATTTTCTTCACCCGAATCAGGGGTATTAATCATATGTTGAGCAGTTAAATATAGGCGCGAATAAAATTCATCCCGAAGCGGTCCGGTTAAGCCAACTGTATCCATCGCTTGAGACATACAGGATAGCCATGCCTTCGCCCGGGTTGGTGTAACAGGATGGGGCAAATGGCGCGCCCGCATCATCGGATGGCCATGTTCTTCTGTGTAAGCAGGTGGACCGCCTAAATATTGTGTCAAAAATTGCTTTTGCTTTCGAGCAATTTCGGTAAAATCCTTCGGGAATATCGGAGCAAGATCAGGATGTTGTGCAACGAGGCCATAAAAAGTGTCTACAAGACGATGTAGAGTATTTTCACCAATGACCTCGAATGGTGTCAGATGATCCTTGATCATGTTGACAACTCCTTTTTCGTTTCATTGTATGTTTATTGTAGCAATGCCTATTTGATATCACAAATGAATTGCCTTGAAATCACTAAATAATCATATAAACATATTCTTAATATGTACAAATTCTATATAAAAAAAGCTGCCCTCCTTTTTTGGGGCAGCTTTTTGCAGCAGGATCTTTATTGTTTAAAAATAGTCTTTTACTCAATGGTCAGGTCGTCAGGAAAATACCATCCTTTAGAAAATCGTCTTTTCCAACTACCTCTAGCGAAACGCAATCCAATATTGCCAGCGCCAGCATTTTTATTCTAGAATCAGTATCATTCGACTTTGTGAATTGTCTAGCTCCACAAGGAAGGCTTCGGCAGCATCAGCATCGCACGAAGGAAAAGCGATAGCTTTTTCGAGGAGGCCATACGCCGCTGACCAGGGCGCTTGCACTTTTCTAATTATTCATGAACTAATAACTGTTCCAATTCCCCTAGTCTTTCTTCAAACACCTTAAGCGCATCTTTGATTGGCTCTGCACTAGTCATATTGACGCCTGCTTTCTTCAGCACTTCAATCGGATAATCTGAACTTCCGGCACTGAGGAAGTCGAGATATCGTTTCACCGCTGTTTCGCCTTCTTCTAATATTTGCTTGCTTAGCGCGGTTGCTGCGCTAAAGCCGGTTGCATATTGGTACACATAGTAATTGTAATAGAAATGGGGAATTCTTGCCCACTCTAAACCAATTTCTTCATCGATCACAATGTCCTCTTCGCCGAAATATTTTTTATTTAAATCATAGTAATCTTCGGTTAAAGAATCAGCCGTTAACGCCTCGTTATTCTGCGCCTTTTGATGAATCAAATGTTCAAATTCAGCAAACATCGTTTGGCGGAATACAGTACCGCGGAAGCCTTCCAAATAGTGGTTTAACAGATAAATCCGCTTCCCATCATCATCAATTGTTTTTAACAAATGGTCATTGAGCAGTGCTTCATTACAAGTGGACGCCACTTCAGCCACAAAAATGGAATAATTTCCATACGGATATGGCTGTGATTTTCGTGTAAAGTAGCTATGCACTGAGTGGCCGAATTCATGTGCTAAGGTAAACAAATTATTCACATTATCCTGCCAATTTAACAGAATATATGGATTGGTTCCATAGGCGCCTGAAGAGTAAGCACCGCTGCGCTTGCCTTTATTTTCATGGACATCCACCCAGCGATTATGAAACCCTTCCTTCAACACCTTTGCATATCCCTCACCTAAAGGGGCCAGACCTTTAAGGACAATGTCTTTAGCCTCCTCATACTTAATCTCCATTTTGACATCTTTGACAAGCGGGGTATATAAATCGTACATATGTAGTTCGTTCAAGCCTAATACCTTTTTTCGCAGCTTCACATAGCGATGCAATAAATGAAGATTTTCATTAACCGTGCCGACTAGATTTTCATAGACAGTTTCCGGGATATTATTAGCCGAAAGTGCCGCATGTCGTGCAGAACGATACTTCCTCACCCTTGCATTGAAATTGTTCCTTTTCACATTACCGCTTAACGTGCTGGCAAACGTATTTTTAAAATTGCCATATGTTTTATAAACGGCTTTAAAGGCATCATGCCTTACACGCTGGTCGCTGCTTTCTAAGAAACGGACATAGCGGCCATGGGTAATTTCAACCTCTTCACCGTTTTCATCTTTAATGGACGGGAATTCTAAATCGGCATTGTTGAGCATCCCAAATGTATTGCTGGAAGCGTCCATTACTTCGCCTGCTTCTGCTAACAATGCTTCCTGCTCCGCACTTAATACATGCGGCCGTTGCAGATTAATTTCCTCAATCGCGTGCTCATAAAGCTTTAATTCTGCTTTTTCATTTAAAAAACCGCTGACTTTACTTTCGTCAATCGAGAGAATTTCCGGAACAATAAAAGCAAGCGCGCTTGCTGCTTGGGAATATAAATTTTTCATCCGGTCATCTAAGCCTTGATAAAAGGAATTGGTTGTGTCCTGGTCATATCTCATATGTGAATATGTATACAGCTTGCCAATCCGCTCTAGCAGCTGGTCCTCGAACTGCAGCGCTTTATATAATGTATCCGCACTTTCACTGAGTTTTCCTTCAAATTCTTTAATAGCCGGAATTAAACCTTTTACTTCTTGATATTCCTTCTCCCATTCCTCATCCGTTGCAAAAATATCCTCTAATCTCCAGGTATCCTCCACAGGGAGTTCGCTTCTTGTCGGTAGTGATTTTACAGTCGATTCCTTACCCATCATTTATCCTCCATTCAACTTAATTCGCCATACGAAAAGTATCTCCACTTACATATATTCTTCTCTTTTAAGCCAAATTCCTCCCTTATATTATGCCCATTGGATTATTTTATTTATTATTTTGACGAGATAGTCTTTATTTTTTGCTGTAAAAAAAATTGCGCTTCCTCCTTCTCGCGATTCGACATCGGTATTTTGATCTTTTGCCGCAGTTGAAAGGTTGTTTCATCCCATTTGGATAATATACCCAATAACTCCAAAAGGTAAAGATATTCATTTACCGGAACCATGACATTCACTTTTTCAAGCTGCGGCATACGGCGAATGGAGAGTTCTTTTCGCTTGATTCTTCTCTTGATCTGGCTGCTAATTTCGTTTAAAGTCACCATATCCCCTGGATTTTTATCTGCAAGAACATCAAGAAATAAGTAGGTTTGCCAAACAATTGTTGAGGTTTGAAAAAATAGGGAATGCGGGACGGGAAGACCGATTTCTGCAGGCAATAAAAAAAGATTCATATTTTGGTTGTATAGTTCATGAAGAAAGCGATTGGAATGTGCCCCTGGGTTTAGTGACCAATTTAGTTTGAATTGATCCAGTTCCGCTTCCCAGCTTGTGAAGGTTAATTTCTTAAAAGTGGATCCAGGCTCTAATAGGCGCTGCAGGTCCATTTGCTCCAGCCGATAGACCGTATGGCCGGCAAAAGCATTTTTTACTGAAAAGGGAATAATCGAATTAATGAAGTGAAAGAGTCGTTTTTCGGGGCAATACGTAGGAATATATAAAGTCCCGGCAGCTGAAGTTCGTAAAAATAAATAGTCAAAGTTCGCTAAAGAAACAATATTGCTTTTTTTAAAATGAAGATGATCGTTTGAGAGTATCCATAGTGGCGTATAGCCATTTTGCAGATAGGTTCTTGTCCGCTTGTTAAAGATCTGTTCAGGTAATGGAGAGCATTGGTATTCTAATGCGTACTTTTTCCCATGATAGTTAAACATAATATCGGGACGCTGATGAATCTCTTGATCATAATACTCTAATATTGCCGGGATATTCTGGTTCCTAAGCCAGTGATACAGCTGCAGCTTTCCTTCCA
This sequence comes from Bacillus renqingensis, assembly GCF_016464375.1. GTDB lineage: Bacteria > Bacillota > Bacilli > Bacillales > Cytobacillaceae > Neobacillus > Neobacillus renqingensis. The sequence continues at coordinate 33,732 of NZ_JADDIU010000007.1, read as the reverse complement.
TGTGGATTTCCGTCTCACCATCGTGAAATTCATTGCAGGTACCTCCCCTTTTATGGGCAAAATGAAAAATTCGCTGTTCCCCTAATTTAAGGGTAACACCCTCGCTACAAACAGGACAGATAAATTCTTCTTTTTCCCGGAATGATAACAGTGTTTCTTTCTTATAATCATAGCCAAGGCAGATGGTCTTTCCGGTTTTTGTACGTGCGGTTAACAAATGAAAATTCCTCCCTTCTGATATTATCTATTCGACAAAATCAGCGAAAATCCTTTTAAAAAAACTCGTCAACTTTGACGAGTTTTTTTAGAGATAAGAAAGAAATTTTCGACTTTGAGAATTGTCCAGCTCCACAAGGAAGGCTTCGGCAGCATCAGCATCGCACGAAGGAAAAGCGGTAGCTTTTTCAAGGAGGCCATACGCCGCTGACCAGGGGCGCTTGCGCTTTTCTAAAGAAGCGGTGACAGCAGACGTGCTGTCGATTCCAGCAAGCGAAAGCCAATATGCCGCTGTTCGAAGGTTTTCAATTCTAGTTGTTTAGCATATTTAAGGTCATTTATAAATTCCCTGACAAGCTCTTGTGTGCTAGTTGTTCGATAAAGAAAGGCATTGACCTCAAAATTCAAATGGAAACTCCTCATGTCCATATTAGAGGTCCCTATTGAAGCCAGCTCACCATCAACAATCACGATTTTACTATGCATAAAGCCGCGTTCATACTGATAAATTTTAACTCCCGTCTCTAATAGTTCCGGAAAATAGGACCTTGACGCATGAAATACAATCCGTTTATCCGGTCGATTGGGAACGAGCAGTCTTACGTCAATTCCGCTTAAGGCAGCGATCTTTAATGCTGAGAAAATATCCTCATCCGGTATAAAATAGGGTGATGCAATCCAAACTGACTTTTTTGCAGCTGTAATCATGGCGAAAAAGATATTTTTGATGACACTCCATTCGTTATCAGGTCCTCCGGCAATCAGCTGGACACCACCATGACTCTTTTGGTCTAGTTGCGGTGATAAATATTCGGCCGTTAAAAAACTATGGTTGGTCATATAATACCAATCTTGGAGGAAAATAAGCTGCAATGTGCGCACAGCTTCTCCTCTAAGCATTAAATGGGTGTCGCGCCAAAATCCGATTACCTTGTCCCTGCCGAGATACTCATCCCCAATATTTAATCCGCCAACAAAGCCGATATTTCCATCAATGACAATAATTTTTCGATGATTGCGGAAATTAAATTTATTATTTAAAAATGCTAATTTAACCGGACCAAAAGGAACTGTTTCCACACCAGCCCTTTTCAAATCGTTGATATAGGTCTTTGACAGCTGCCAGGAACCAACGGCGTCAAACATAAACCGAACCTTGACCCCTTGATTGGCCTTTTCAATTAAAATATCTTTTATTTCCTTTCCAATATGATCATTGCGGACAATATAATATTCCATATGAATATGATGTCTGGCCCGTTTCAATTCATGAATAATTTGAGGAAATGTTTCCTCTCCATTTGTTAAAACTTTTGTAGCCGTATCAAAGGAGATGGGGCTATTGCCAAGCTTCTGAGCTAATGTAAATAATTGACCATGATGTTCCCCCATCAGGGCCTTTTTTTCTTCGCTTCTTGGGTCATCATCTCCCTCCACAGTTAGGAAGGCTTGTTTATCAAGAAAGTATTTTTTTCGGAACATTTTTTCTTTGCGGTAATTCCGTCCGAAAAGAAGATAAAAAATAAAGCCGACAAGTGGAAAACTTCCAAGAACAACAAGCCATGTGATCGTTTGGGAAGGGTGTCGGTTTTCCAAAAAAATAACGAATCCAATAAAAATAACCGATAATGAAATGATGACACTAAGAAATCCAAGGATTCCACTCTCCAACCGGTCTCTAAAGAAAAACAAAAGTATGGATAGTGCCAACAGAAAAAAGATGACCCTTACTGTGTTTTTCACTGTCCTCACCTACCAGATGTATGTAAAATACCGATTTCAACAATTGAAATCGGCATTTTTGTTAACGAAAGTATTTTTGTAACTCTGCAAAAACATTATCAGCTATGATTTCTTTTCCATATTCTTGAATTCGATGAATGGTGAGCTCTGTTTCATACCCGTATTCCAGCAGTAAACTTAAGATATCATCGATTTCTTCTTCTTCTTCGAATTCTTCTTCCGGAAATTCAACATATAGACAATATTTCCCTTCAAAATAGTATAGCTTCGTTACCAAACGCTCTAAGCCCGTCCGGGAACTTAAGCTGATTACATCCTCGAAGTCCTTAAAGGCAAGGACGAATTCTAAAGGTCCCTCTTCCAAAATGTCATCATCAGAGAAATCAGGATTGAAATGTTGATCCAATATCTCTTCTATTTTTTCATCAACTGGTAAATCTTTCATCTTACCACCAGGGATTGGCAACTCGAACTTTTGGCCATCTTTGGAAAGCTGTGCCTTTGTTACAAGTACTTCTAACCCTTTATCAAGCGCTTGAACTTGAATCCAAAGTGGTCCTTCCACAGAGAACTCTTCTTCATCATGAACTTCATCCATCATTTCCCAAAAAAGTTCTTCACTACGTTCACGATTGTACCAAATTTCCTCGCGGTCAAAGCCCCTCTGTTCTATATCAACATAGGAAATAAAAAATTTCACTGTATATTCATTAATACGTTCAATCTCCATCTTTACCTCTCCCCTCCATTGTCCAGATTGAAGGGACAAAATACCCCCAGGCAGATAATGCTTCTTAGTATTTACTCCCACAAAGAGGGTTATTCCAAAATAGGGTCCTCCCCTTCGAAAACTAATACCCCTGTACTTTCATTTTATGACAAAATGGCTTATAAGGGAAATAAAAAGCTAAAAAGAAAAAAAACAATGAATTTGCCTATTCATAAGGGAATTAGCCATTTAGTAATTGAAAATGTATAACCTATAATATTCTCTTCATTGTAGCAAATAAAAGGGAAAACTACAAATATTAAAAAAAGCCTTCTTACATTAAGAAGGCTTAGCTGTTAATTGACCATCCGCTGTGCTTCACGCAATTGAAATGTTCTTACTTTTCTAGGCAGGAACCGGCGAATCTCGTCTTCGTTGTATCCGACCTGCAGACGCTTTTCATCAATAATAATTGGGCGTCTTAAAAGACCTGGGTTTTCTTTAATTAACTTAAATAAATCTTGAAGCGGCATAGAATCCAAATTAACATCTAGTTTCTGGAATGTCTTAGATCTTGTTGAAATAATTTCATCTGTGCCATCCTCCGTCATCCGAAGAATTTCCTTAATTTCTTCCATTGATAAAGGTTCAGAAAAGATATTTCTTTCTTTATATGGAATTTCATGCTCTTCAAGCCAGGATTTTGCCTTTCGACATGATGTACAACTTGGTGAAGTATATAATGTTACCATTTGTTCTTCACACTCCTCTTTTATTTACAAATCCATTATATAAATGAAAACTTAATTTACGTTTATATATTGATAATTAAAATCATTATAAATAAGTAATATCTATTATTAATTATACACTACTGTTTCTAAAAAAGGTATCCTTTTTTCAAAAAAATTAATAATCCGCGAAACGGCCAAATATTTTATCACAATATATTAGACGAATAATGTACACAAAAGTTTCATTTTTTTAATAAAAAGTTGAAATATTTTTCTCGATTACGGTTTGGCTTTATCATAAAGTTCGTTTCTTAAGGCAAACTTTTTGTGGGTACTTCCGGCGAATTTTTCCTAAAATAGCTTTCGAGCTTGTTTCATATATTCTCAATTAAAAATGTAAATGAAAACGCATTCATATTTGCTAAAACTTTATAAACTTTCCGCTTTCCATTAAGAAGAACTTCTTTTACAATAGGAGATAGGGATATAACTTATATGGAGGGACTTATCGATGGCTGCTTACATAACCGATTTAGTGATTGTCGCTCTATTAATCATCGGCATTACTGCATTTATGGGCGACATCACAAATGGCATTGGGGAAAGAGTGTTCGGCGGAAAACGTCGAAGTGAATATGTCGACCAGAATGCCCGCTTCCAAACAGGCTGGAAAACCGTCGGCGGGAAGAAAAAGTGAATAAAAAAACGATCTCGCTTGAGATCGTTTTTTTATTATCTAATTTGCGTTTGATATTGCTTAAATTCCTTTTCGGAGCATAAAACGAAGTGACCAGGAGTCACTTCCCAAAATTCCACCGGTTCATTCTCCTGATAATGATGACTGGCTGGATCATAACTTTTACGTTTGCGTGTACGTTCACTAATGGGATCCGGTACAGGAATCGCTGATAATAGCGATTGCGTATACGGATGGAGCGGGTTCCGGTACAGTTCATCTGCAGGAGCAAGTTCAACCATTTTACCAAAATACATAACGCCAATCCGATCACTAATGTATTTAACCATTGAAAGGTCATGTGCAATGAAAAGGTATGTGAGTCCTTTTTCCTTTTGCAGCTGTTTCAATAAATTCACCACTTGGGCTTGAATAGATACATCAAGGGCTGAGATTGGCTCATCGGCAATGATAAATTCGGGTTCCACGGCTAGAGCCCGGGCAATTCCAATCCTCTGCCGCTGACCGCCGGAAAATTCATGCGGATAACGGTTGGCATGTTCCCGATTTAAACCAACTGTTTCTAAAAGATGATAAACCCGTTCCATTCTATCTTTCTTAGTCTTGGCTAACCCGTGAATATCAATACCTTCCGCAATGACATCCGCAATTTTCAGACGCGGGTTCAAAGAAGCATAAGGATCCTGGAAAATCATCTGCATTTTACGGTTAAATTGCTTTAATTCTTTTTTAGACTTCTTCCCGTGAACATTGACACCATCATAGAGGACTTCTCCTCCTGTAGCATTATACAAACGAATAATCGTCCGTCCTGTTGTAGATTTACCACAGCCTGATTCACCCACAAGACCCATTACTTCGCCTTTATAAATATCAAATGTTATATTATCAATTGCCTTTACTTCGTTCGCTTTGCCTTGATTAAAATATTGCTTTAAATTTTTTATCTCCAGTAGTTTCTTTTTTTCTGCCATCTATTTTCCCTCCCTTATACTAGGGAATTGACTTTGGCGCCTTTTGACAACCTCAGGCGGCTCAACCTTTGGAGCATTCGGATGTAATAACCATGTTGCGGCATAATGTGTATCAGACACTTTAAAAAACGGCGGCTCTTGCTCCAAGTCAATTTTCATGACATAAGGATTCCTTGGTGCAAATGCATCCCCCTTCGGAGGGTCCAAAAGATCAGGTGGTGTCCCTGGAATCGAATATAGCTCCTCGCTTTCCGTTTCCAAATCCGGCATGGAGCTGATTAATCCCCATGTATAAGGATGCTGTGGATTGTAAAAAATTTCATCAGCCGTGCCGATTTCGACAATTTTCCCACCGTACATAACAGCGACACGATCAGCCACATTCGCAACAACACCAAGGTCATGCGTAATAAAAATAATCGATGTATCAATTTTCTTCTGTAAATCTTTCATCAGCTCTAAAATCTGGGCCTGAATCGTAACGTCAAGTGCCGTTGTCGGTTCATCAGCAATAAGGATTTTAGGATTACATGCCAAGGCGATAGCGATCACAACCCTTTGTCTCATCCCCCCGGAAAACTGGTGCGGATATTGGTTGACACGAATTTCTGGTTTAGGAATACCGACAAGCTTCAATAAATCGATTGCTCTTGCTTTTGCAGCATGCTTGCTCATATTTTGATGCTTTATTAAAGGCTCCATAATCTGGTTCGATATTTTCATCGTTGGATTTAATGAAGTCATTGGATCTTGAAAAATCATAGAAATATCATGACCGCGGATTTTTTGCATTTGTTTATCCGTTAATTTGGCCAGGTCTTTCCCTTCAAACAGAATTTCACCGCTTTTAATCTCTGAATTGTGTTCGGGAAGTAAGCGCATGATCGCCTTTGTAGTAACTGACTTACCTGAACCTGATTCGCCAACAATCGCCAGCGTTTCCCCCTTCATTAAATCAAAGTTGACACCGCGGATGGCTTTAACCTCTCCTGAAAAAGTATGGAACGATATATTTAAATCTTTAACTTGTAAAATCTTCTCCACTGCCTATTCACCTGCCTTCTAATCACGCATTTTTGGATCGAGTGCATCTCGTAATCCATCAGCAACTAAGTTAAAGCACACCATAATTAACGCAATCATGATGGAAGGAATAATCATTTGATATGGGAAAGCAATCATTGATTTAAATCCATCATTTACTAATGTTCCCAAAGAGGCATGCGGTTCCTGTAAGCCTAATCCAATAAAGCTTAAGAATGCCTCGAAGAAAATTGCATTTGGGATAGAGAACATTGTATTAATAATAATGATGCCAAACATGTTCGGAATCATATGTTTAAAGATTATAGAAAGATCGGAAGCCCCTAATGTCTTTGCAGCTAAGACAAATTCTTGATTTTTAAATTTTAATACTTGGCCGCGGACAACACGAGCCATGCTTGTCCAACCGGTTATCGTTAAGGCCACAATAATAGGGATAATTCCCGGCTTTAACACCAGAATCATTAATACGACAATAATTAAGTTCGGAATACCAACAATTACTTCGATAATCCGTTGCATGATGCTATCCACACGTCCGCCTAAATAACCGGAAACGGCACCATATGTTACCCCAATCAGCATATCGACTAACGCCGCCATAAAGGCAATAAATAAGGAAACCTGTGTCCCCTTCCAAAGCCGGGCAAAGATATCACGCCCCAAGTTATCTGTACCGAACCAATAATAGGCATCGACCTTACGTACCTCATAAGCGTTATATTCCGTCCCGTCTTTGCGCGTTAATGTCCCATCAAATGGGAGCCAATGGACATCTTCCAATCCTTGAATTCTTGGTGGCAGGTTATTATATTTCGTTGTCTGTGTATCATAGGAATATGGTGTCAATAATGGTCCAACAAATGCCATGATAATTAAAACAACGAGGATTACTAGACAAATAACGGCCCCTTTATTTTTTCGAACTCTCAACCACGAATCCTGCCAAAAGTTTAAACTTTTCTTAGCAATTTTTTCACTTTTTGCCGGGTCAACATGGGCGGGTACAAACATATCTTTTGAAATCGTATTTTCTTTGGTAGTCATTTAACTTTTCCCCCCCGAAATCCGAATGCGCGGGTCGATAATTCCATAAAGAAGATCAACAATTAATGTCACAATGACAAATAAAACAGCAAATAATATATTGGTCCCCATAATGACCGGGTAATCATTAACGTTAATGGATTTAACAAACTGCTCCCCTATTCCGGGAACCCCAAAGATTTGTTCAATCACAAGTGAACCCGTCATTAAACTTACAGCTAACGGCCCTAATACAGTAACAACTGGAATCAAGGCATTTCTAAGGGCATGTTTGACACTAATTTGAAAAGAACTGGCCCCTTTTGCCTTGGCAAGTGTGATATAGTCTGATCCAAGGACCTCGACCATCTCTGTACGCATGAACCTTGCTGCGATCGAAATCGGAAACATCGCTAAAGCAATCGTCGGCAAGATGGTATATTCAGGTCCTCGCCACAACATAACCGGAAGCCAGCCTAATTTCACGGCAATATAATACTGCATTAATCCGGCAAAAATAAAACTCGGAATCGATTTTCCTACTACCGCAATAAAGGTACAAAGGTAGTCTATCCATGTATTTTGTTTGAGTGCCGCCAAAACTCCTAAAATGATACCGATGATCGCACCGACTACCATTGCCTGTAAACCTAATTGGGCAGATGGGCCAACTCGGTTCACAAGAAGTTCTGTTACTGGGGTATTATCGAATTGAAAGGAGACTCCCAGATCACCCTTTACCATATTCACCATATAATGAAAATATTGGACTGGCACGGGATCCTTTAGCCCATACTTATCCAACAAAATATTTTGTTGAACCTCTGAGAGTTTTTCAAAGTTATTAAATGGACTACCAGGAATAAGCTTCATGAGGAAAAAGGTTAAGGATGCAACAATAAACAATGTAATGATCATATAAACAATACGTTTCATAATATATTTCGCCATGCCAACACCTCCTAAATCAGTAGAATTTTCGACATTGTTTGACAATTACAATACAGGTAAAAAGAGAGTATACACTTAATATACTCTCTTTTTTGTTTAAAAAAAGTGATTGTTACTATTTTACAATTTTAATCCATTGGTAACTATAGTCAGGACCAAATGCATGGTGGGCAAATCCTTTAACCTTTGGATTGATTAACAGGTTCACAGAACGTTGATAAAGCGGTGCAAGGGCAGCATCCTCTTCCAAGACAATTTTTTCTGCCTTTTGAAGAGTCTTCCAGCGTTCTTCTTCTTTTCCTGGTTTAGCAAGCTCATGATTAGCTGCATCAATTAGCTTATCAAATTCCGGATTACTATAGTTCATATGGTTGTTTCCGCCACCAGTTACCCATAAATCCATGAAAGTCATTGGATCTTGGTAATCCGGGCCCCAACCACCCATTAACAAATCGTACTGTTCACTATCTTCACGGGCAATACGGATTTTAAATGGTACACTTTCAATGTTAATCTTCATGCCTGGAAGTGTTTTTTCCAATTGGTCTTTGATAAAGGCATCAGTTGTTTTCGCTGTATCCGTATCTTGACCAACGTAAGTTAAGGTTACTTCTTTTAGACCTGTTTCTTTAAGGCCTTTTTCCCAATACTTCTTAGCTTCTTCTTTATTCGTCTTTAAGTAACTGTCTGTAGTATCACGGAAATCCTTACCGTTTTTATCGACTGTAAAACCTTTTGGTACGATAAAATCAGATACAATGGAACCATTTGCTAACACATCGTCAACTAAAGCTTTTTTATCAACAGCTAAAGCGATAGCTCTACGAATATTTTCATTTTTCAACGCTTTGTTCTTTTCGTTCATTTTCAACCACCAATTAGATGGTTCTAAGTAGCGCAGTAAATCATCTGAGCCTTCAAATTGCGAAAGGATGGCAGCTTGTGCAAGCTTCGGTGTAATATCGGCTTCACCAGCAGTGAATGCATTTGCAGAGGCTTGCGGGTCTTTTGAAACGTTAAAATTGATTTTTGTTAAAGTAACGTTTTTCGCATCCCAATAATCTTCATTCTTCTCCAAAACCCATTCAGTCGCAGTCGGGCCTTTCCATTTTGTCATTTTAAATGGACCGTTGTAGAGGAGATGATCAGCATCTTTTGCATAATTTTTACCTTGCTCTTCCACATATTTTTTATTTTGCGGATAGAATAATGAGTATGTTAAATAAGATTCAATGTAAGGAATTGGTGTAGCCAATGAGATTTCTAATGTATAGTCATCTTTTGCCTTAATTCCCAAGTCCTCCACTTTTGCTTTCTTATTGACGATTTCAGTGGCGTTTTTGATTTTGCCCATCATGAAGTATGGACCATATGGTGAAGCTGTTTTCGGATCAATGGCACGCTGCCAGGCAAAGACAAAGTCATGTGCTGTGACAGGGTCACCATTCGACCATTTTGTATCTTTCTTCAATTTGATGGTTAAAACGGTTTTGTCGGCGTTATATTCCGGCATCCCTTCCGCTACCCCTGGGATAACCTTTTGATCCGGGTCTAAACGATATAAGCCTTCGTTCACAGCATTAAACATCGTTGCACCAAGAACATCTTGGTTCATCACACTGTCCATTGTTGGAATTTCAGCTGATTCAAGAACATTTAATTCCTGCTTATCGGCAAGCTGTTCTTCAGTATTAGCTTTTTTATTACCTTTTTCTTTGCCTTCGTTCTTATCGCCTCCGCCACATGCCGCGAGGAACATGCTAAGAACTAGTGATAATACTAGAAGTAGTGAAAGTTTTGATTTCTTCACTAGTAGAGACCTCCCTTTTCTATTTTTCTGAAAAATTACTACATTGCCTATTATACATATTTTTAAATTAATTGTACATTACTTTTTTAAAATTAATTTACAGCTTTGCAACAAAACATTTGTATGAACTGTAAAAAATTGTGTTATAATCAATATTTATTAGGATTTTTTTTATTAAAAAATCCTTTACTATCAGCATTTCGGGGGTTTTTTTAATGAATTTTCGGTTAAAGAGAAATTTACTGGTGTTAGCGCTTACACAATTTTTTATTTTTATCTTATCATTTATTACTTATAAAAAAGTTTCACTTTTTAGTTATATCAATATATCGTTTTATGTTTCATCTAGTTTACTTCTGACATCGTTACTACTTTATACCATTCAAAATGGATTTTTCGATGTTATTGCCAGATCCTTTAACATGTTCTTTTCCAGAGGACATGGCAAAAGAACGTTCTCTGAAATTCCTAATTTATCCGAGATGGTCACGATTAATCGAAAGCCGCTTCTCCTTTATGGGCTTATAAACGCATCTTTGATGGTCCTTGCCCTATTTGTGTATTACTTTTAGTACACTTGAAAAGAAATATACAAATCATTTATAATAAGACTAATTATATTTCATAAACATAGGCAATGATAAAGAGTAGTACGTATTTTTGGATCGTTTTTAGAGAGTTTGTGGTCGGTGAGAACAAACACGATTTGATACGGAATGGACTTTAGAGCTTTTCTTCTGAACTCGTTTTTAATGGTAGTAGGGGGAGACGTGTTCCGACGTTACCGGATGAAGAGACTCAAGTTTTTTTGAGTAATTAGGGTGGTACCGCGAGCCATTCGTCCCTATTTTGACGGGATGAATGGCTTTTTTATATATTTTTAGGAGGAAATGAAGAATGAAAACAATTTTTTCTGGTATTCAACCGAGTGGGACGATTACACTTGGGAACTATATTGGGGCACTGAAACAATTTGTCGAGCTGCAGGATGATTACAACTGCTTCTTTTGTATCGTTGATCAGCATGCGATTACCGTTCCCCAAGATCCGCAAACACTAAGAAAAAATATTCGCAGCTTGGCGGCATTGTATATTGCCGTGGGAATCGACCCAGAGAAAGCAACCTTGTTCATCCAGTCTGAGGTACCGGCACATGCCCAAGCAGGATGGATGATGCAATGTATTTCCTATATTGGGGAACTGGAACGAATGACGCAATTTAAAGATAAATCAGCTGGAAAAGAAGCGGTATCGGCAAGTTTATTAACCTATCCGCCATTGATGGCGGCAGATATTTTGTTATATCAAACCGACCTTGTTCCAGTGGGTGAAGATCAAACACAACATATGGAAATAACCCGTGACCTTGCGGAAAGATTTAATAAGAGATTTACTGAGATTCTAACGATTCCGGAAATCAGCCTGCCGAAAGTGGGCGCACGAATCATGTCACTTCAGGAGCCAACGAAAAAAATGAGTAAATCGGATCCAAATAAAAAAGCAGGTATCTCGTTATTAGATGAGCCCAATCAAATTGTGAAAAAAATTAAAAGTGCCGTAACGGATTCTGAAGGGATTATCAGATATGATAAGGATAATAAACCTGGTGTTTCCAATTTACTCTCGATTTATTCTATTTTATCTGGAAAGCCTATTGCGGAAATTGAATCGATGTATGTTGGAAAAGGCTACGGAGATTTCAAAAGTGACTTGGCTGAAGTCATGGTAAATTATTTACAACCCATTCAAGAAAGGTATTATCAGCTTGTCGAATCAAGTGAGCTTGATGAAATTTTAGACCGTGGTGCCGAAAAAGCCAATAAAGTCGCCAGCAAGACCCTTAAGAAAATGGAAAATGCCATGGGGCTAGGGAGAAAAAGGCGCTAACAAGAAAAGCGCAAGCGCCCTGGTCAGCGGCGTATGGCCTCCTCGAAAAAGCTATCGCTTTTCCTTCGTACGAAGCTGATGCTGACGAAGCCTTCCTTATGGAGCGCTCCAACTGAGATAAAGGAAACACGGTGAGCGCAAGCGAACCGATGTTGACTTATCGTAGGGCGGAGCGCGAAGGACACTAGCCGCTAGGGCGCTGGAGCTAGACAATTCTCAAGGTCGAAAAAATTTATCTTTCTTGTCTTACAAAAAAGCCTGATCCGCAAAGGGGGATCCCCCTTGGGTTCAGGCTTTTAATTTACCTTTGGACCATGTTCCATTTCCCAAATCTTTTCAAAAAACGGTTGTCCCTTGATGATATTTTCACAGAAGATTTCATGTTTCTTAGACCAGCCGTATTTTATTTCTTCGAATAATTGTTCCCATGCCGTTTCAAAATTTAATCCTTGAATATAGGAATAACGCTCTGGACACCACTCGGTAAACCAATATCGAACCTCCGCTTCATTATTCGACGAGAATAATTGATCAAGGGCCATGAATAATAGCTGCTTCAATTGCCGTTCTTTTCTCGTCAATCCTCTCATCAGTTGCGGATCCGGTGATAAAATATGAAAATCCTTCTCATGTGTTTGTCGATAAAATTGATATTTCTTCGCTTCATGCGTACCAATCATTTCGTAAACAAGCTGCTCCTGTCGTGGAATCAATCTGCTCTTACGAATCGGGATATTGTAGCCAATCGTATCAACAGCTAGAATTCCTACACCATCGGTCACAACAAAGCAATTATCAAGCTGGATTCTTTCGTGATTTTTTCGAAGATAGGCTTTTTGATAAATATCATCTAACAGTTGTTGCGGTAATTCTGAAAGCTCATTCTCAATATAGTCAAATAGATCTGATTCGACTTTTACCAGTGGAACTTGATCTAATAGTTCTACACTGTCATCTTTACGCCATTCATGAAAGTGGCAAACATTATACCCGTTCTCTTCCCCTTCAAACCAATTTACCCATACATCATGAAGATATAACATTGTACAACCCCTCACTTCAAGTAACTGTTTGTCAATCAGTATGGGCAGACGGTAGTTAATTTATTCCTGTAGATATATATTTTGGAGATCGATCAATTTTTATCTTCTGGACTTGGGATTGAATGCATCTTTTAACCCCTCCCCGATGAAATTAATCGAAAGAATCGTGATGGTAATCATAAGTGCCGGCGGCATCCAAATCCAATATTTAAATTGCAGAACATCAGGCTCAATGCCTGAATTTAACCTATTCCCCAGCTTGGGATTTCTTGCGGTACACCAAAACCTAAAAAGCTTAAACTAATACTAAAAAAAGCCTTGCATTCAGGCTTTTTAGTTGAAAATATTCTTTTTGTTAATAAATTTTGAGGCCGGTGTACTAAATGATTGTTTTGCAGAATAACTTTCTGTCTGGTAGTATTTCCTGACAATATTATATCCGGCAGCATATCCGAGTAATGCCGGGATCCTTCCGCCGCCATATAATAGCTCGTCATGATTCCTGTCATTTTTTCGCTTATCCAGCTGCTCTTTTAAAAAGCGATCCCAAAAAAAGGCCAGCTCTCTTTCCGTATAAATAGTACACCAATTAGCTAAATACTCTCTGCCACAATTTTTTCGCACGGCATATTCGGCAAGTCCCTCAATAATGATTGAGTCAAGTAATGTATAATCCTCCATCCGTTTATTTAATGCGCGGAGCCTGCATACATGATGATATTCATGAACAACGAGTGCTTCTAATTCCTTTGGGTCCTGATAATGTGACAGAAATAGAAACATTTTGTCAGGAAACGAGACCCCTGCTTTATTTCTTTCATCCTGTCGAAAAAATAATCCTCCCCTTTGCTCAAGGGGAAAGAGAAAGACTGGTATATCTGGACCTGACCATTTATTTTTATACTTAAAAAATAATGTTTCTACTTGATCCCATGCACGATCGTCGATCATCGACTCCAAGTTTCTCTTTGTCCTCCAAGACGGTCGGTACATGCCAAATTTAAGCAGCTGGCTGTATATCGCATTTGCTTTTTGCCCCTTGAAATACGGAAGCAGCCTTTCACAGATTTTGGTCGGATGGTCAAAATCTTTTTTTAACCATTCATCTGTTCGGATGATCCCCATTTTGAGCACCCCATTTTTCATTTAACTATTACTATTTTATGAATGAATAAATGGGATGTTCTGGGACTTTTAAAAAACAGCAAGGTCCTTGCGGAACAAGATAAGTTCGCGGGAAGTTCATTCGTATACTACATTACAGCAGCTATAAAGTTCTAAAAAAGTTACCGAAATATTCACACCTTCAACCCGCTCTTCCTCGTAAATTTTTATATAATGAATTTAGATTATTGAGAAAGGATGTGTCATATGCTTAAAAGGCCCCTCACAAAGCCCACTAAATTAATTCTTCTAGGATTCCTTGACATCCGCATGGATTTACCTTGGGAAAATAAGCAATATTTTTTAAACCTCAAAAAAGGCTATGAAGGCGAGGTGTTGTTTAATTCTTTAACAGAAAAACTGTCATGTGAATGTTACATATTAAATGGGCTGCGGTTTGAATTTAACAATACCACGTTTCAAATTGATTCAATGATTGCCGTGCAACAAACCCTGTATATGAACGAAGTGAAAAACTTTGTTGGCGATTACTACTACAAAGACGGAAGGTTCTATTCGATGAATGGTGACGAACGCAAAGATCCGTTGGTTCAAATGGAACGAAGCTCATCCCAACTCCGGCAGCTGCTCCGCAGTCTAGGGTTTACAATCAAAGTAGAGCCCTATGTTGTCCATGTTAATCCCGAATTCACCTTATACCAAGCTCCCCTCGGCACGCCGATTATTTTTCCAACACAGGTTCATCGTTATATAAATAACTTAAATATGATCACTTCAAAACTAAATCGTAATCACGAGAAACTAGCCGACAAATTAATCTCACTGCATGTTGAGGAGGACCCTTATGCGAAACTGCCACCATATACATATAAGGGGCTAAAAAAGGGAACTACTTGTGCGGTGTGTGATTCATTTGCAATTTCTGTGCACGGGAAGCATTGTGTTTGTGGAGATTGTGGGCATGTGGAGAGTGTTGAATCTGCGGTATTACGAAGTGTTTGGGAGTTAAAAATGCTTTTTCCAAATTTGAAAATTACAACTAATATTGTTTATGACTGGTGTCGGATCGTTGACAACAGGAAGAGAATCAGCAGGATACTTGGGAAACATTTTAAAATTGTTGGCGAACGTCGTTGGATTTATTATGAATAGTTACTTTTGTCCCATAGACCCGTCCTATGGGACATTCCCTCTTCCTCTCCACCTCGTTTTGTCCCATAGACCCTTCCTATGGGACATTTACTCTTCCTCTCCACCTCGGTTTGTCCCATAGACCCGCCCTATGGGACATTTCCTCTTCCTTTTCACCTCGGTTTGTCCCATAGACCCGTCCTATGGGACATTTCTTCTTCTTTTCCACCTCGGTTTGTCCCATAGACCCGTCCTATGGGACATTTCTTCTTCTTTTCCACCTCGGTTTGTCCCATAGACCCGCCCTATGGGACATTCCCTCTTCCTCTCCACCACGTTTTGTCCCATAGACCCTTCCTATGGGACATTTCCTCTTCCTCTCCACCTCGGTTTGTCCCATAGAGCTTTCCTATGGGACATTCTCTCTTCCTCTCCACCTCGGTTTGTCCCATAGACCCGCCCTATGGGACATTTCCTCTTCCTTTCCACCTCGGTTTGTCCCATAGACCCTTCCTATGGGAAATTTTCTTTTTCAAAACTACTACATTTTGGTCCTTAAAACAAAAAGCAAAGAGCCCGACTTACTAGAAGCCGGGCATCCATAATTCTTATTGATATTTTTTAAATACAATGGTTGCGTTATGGCCGCCGAAGCCTAATGAATTACTCATCGCTGCTGTGATTTCTTGCGGGCGGGCAGCATTTGTCACATAATCCAAATCACATTCCGGGTCTGGTGTTTCATAATTAATGGTTGGCGGAAGCATATTGTCTTTTATTGCCAAAACCGTGAAAATGGCTTCCACACCACCGGCAGCACCGAGCAAATGTCCAATCATCGATTTAGTGGAACTCATTGCAACCTTATAAGCATGGTCACCCAATACTTCTTTCACAGCAAACGTTTCATATTTATCATTATAATCGGTACTTGTCCCATGTGCGTTAATATAATCGATTTCTTCTGGCGCCAGTCCGGCATCAGCAATCGCCATTTTCATTGCCCGAGCACCGCCTTCCCCGCCTGGTGCTGGTGCAGTAATATGATAGGCATCACCAGTTGCTCCATACCCAACAATTTCCGCATAAATTTTCGCACCACGCGCCTTGGCATGCTCTAATTCTTCTAGAATGACAATCCCTGCACCTTCGCCAATGACAAAACCGTCGCGGTTTTTATCGAATGGCCTGCTTGCTGACTTGGGATCCGGGTTCGTGGAGAGAGCGGTATTTGCACAGAAGCCGGCTATCGACATCTTCGTAATCGGTGCTTCCGCTCCACCGGTAACCATCACGTCGGCATCGCCACGCTGGATTACTTTAAAGGCATCACCGATCGAATTTGTTCCTGTTGCACAGGCCGTAACAGTACACGAATTAAATCCTCTTGCCCCAAGTGTAATCGAGACTTGACCCGTTGCCATATCCGGAATTAACATCGGGACAAAGAATGGGCTGACTCGTCTATACCCTCTTTTTTGAAAAATTTCATATTGTTGTTCAAACGTTTCCATCCCGCCAATTCCAGAACCAATCCATACCCCGACACGGTGGGAATTTTCTTCATTAATGGTCAGATTTGCATCCTTAACCGCCATAATGGCGCTAGCTACAGCAAATTGAGTAAACCGATCCATTTTTCTGGCATCTTTTCTTTCCATAAACGCTTCTGGGTTAAAGTCTTTCACTTCCCCTGCTACTTTGGCCGGATATTCATCTGCATTGACTCTTGTCAATGGACCGATCCCGGATTTCCCGGCTAAAATTCCTTTCCAAGTCGTTTCAACATCGTTTCCAAGTGGTGTTACCGCTCCAACGCCTGTTACGACAACTCTACGCTTTTCCATTTCCGCATTCTCCTTTTCTATTTCTTTTCCAATTAAATGCTATTCTCGTATTTATTTTCTAACGCTTTGAATGACCCACATTCCGGTACACCATGCGGCTCGTCGCTAACCTGACGGCTCCGACCGTTTATTTTCCCCAACGAATTGCAATGGCCCCCCAGGTAAGGCCACCGCCGAATCCAACCATTACAATTAAGTCATCATCTTGAATTTTTCCTGCTTCCAATTCTTCAACGATGGAGATTGGAATGGAGGCAGCCGATGTATTGCCATATTTATTGATGGTTTTCGACATTTTTTCTACCGGAAGCTCTAACCTTTGCCTTGAGGCCTCCATGATACGAATGTTGGCTTGGTGTGGGATAAGGAAGTCGACATCTTCTTTCTTCAATCCCGCCTTTTTCAGCACATTGACGCTGCTCTCACCCATTTGCCTAACCGCAAATTTGAACACTTCACGCCCGTTCATAACGAGATATTCGTCTTGATATAGGTGTTTTCCTCCGGTTCCATCTGCCCCAAGCTCAAATGCGAGGATACCGCGATTTTCGGAAACCGGACCAATAATGGCTGCTCCAGCTCCATCACCAAAAAGCACAGCAGTATTCCGGTCATTCCAATTGGTAATTTTAGAAAGCTTTTCAACCCCAACAACAAGAACATGTTTGTAGACGCCAGACTCGATGAATTGTTTGGCTGTGACAATTCCATACATAAAACCGGCACAAGCTGCGCTAATGTCCATTGCGGCCGCTTTCATTGCTCCCAGTCTTTCTTGAATTCTACAGGAAACCGACGGAAATGGCGAATCTGGTGTGACCGTTGCTACCAAGATTAAATCAATGTCTTCTGGGGTAATCGCTGCATTTTCAATTGCCTTTTGTGCCGCGAAAAATGCCATATCAGATGTATTGATATCGTCTGCAGCAATTCGCCGCTCTTCAATTCCTGTTCTCGTCCGAATCCATTCGTCGGAAGTATCCATCATTTTTTCTAAATCGTGGTTTGTGAGTACTTTTTCGGGTAAATACCTGCCTATCCCAACAATACCTGCCCTCATAATTCCATCTCCTTTGATTGTCAAACCCTCTATATTCTTTGGTTACTATCAAATATTATGACTTGGTACTAATTTTATCAAATAATATACCATTTTAGCAACTGGAAGAACAAAAGCGCTAGGGCGCTGGAGCTGGACAAGTCTAACCAATAGAAAGTTATCCACAGTGTCCTATTTTATAATTTCTTAAACGACGAAATAAGCTGCCACTTAAGGCAGCCGTTTCTCCTATGTATCTCCGCACAAATTTATTTTGGCAATTTTCCTGTTACCTTGTATGTCTCGATATATCGATCCATTTCTTGAATGAATTTTTTTTCTACCAAAGGACTATATTTTCCTAAAGAAATAACGTCATCTTGAAAATCAAAAAATAGATTGCCTGATTTAAGCTTTCCCTCATTGTATTGTTCAGCCACTTTTTCATAAAGTTTGTCAACTTGCTGAACCGTACTTGTTAACACGGTTGAGCCCCCCAAATCAGACTGGTCTGAAACATAGCCAATCACATACAATCCCCGCTCCTTCACCTTTTCAATGACCGGAACATTATAGCCGTCTCCGGCAGGGTAGATGACATCCACTCCGTTCTCAATCATCCGGTCGGCTAATTGAACGGCAGTTTGATCGTCATCCCAATTGGCAACGTAGTCTATGACAACCTGTATATTTTTCTTTTCTCTCATTGCCCCTAAGTAAAACCCTTCAATTTCCGGCTGCCATTCATATGCTCCGATGATACCTACTTTATTAAATTTTGACATATGGGCAGCAACCATCCCTCCAAAAAACCCCATTGCGTACCCCTTAAAGTTCAGGCTCGTTGTATTGGCATTGTTCGCGTCCCCGTTAAAACTGATAAAATGAATATCAGGGTAATTTTTGGAAATATTATTGAAATATTCACCGTACTCTGCACCATGACCGAAAATCAAATTCACTCCTTTTTGGGAAAATTCTTTTACCGCCCGATCAACTGCAGATTGGGAGTTCATGCCTTCTTTATAAAAAACATCCACATCAAATTTGGATTGTATCTTTAAAATTCCTTTAAAACCTTTTGTTCCCCATACTTGGTCATTAATGGTTTCAGGGACGAGCAAGCCAACTTTTTGTAGTTTTCCTTTTGAATTTGGACCACCACAGCCACTAAGAAGTAAAAGGCTTAAAAGAATGATTCCGAAACGGTTTAGCATGTAGTGCATCTCCTTCGTACGGCTGCCTTTTCTAGCATTCATTTCATTGTAAAAAAGGGATAAATTTACCGGAATTCTTTAGAAGAATCCTTTTTTAATATTTATTCTAACCTTTGATTATGAAAATGAAAAGGTTATTTTCTTTAGTCCCTCCATTAATAAATGATGTTATTAGAAATTCAGGATTCGATGTTATTATACAATTCTACATGTTTCCTTTGAATGGCGATGGCCTCAGAAATCGCCGTCAAGTTTTTAACCGGAACGATCCGAACATGACTGTCAATTTGAATAGATTCGCGGTGAATCGTGAGTGGTATATGCTCATCCAGGTGGGCAGCGCATTGTGCCCAATACCCTTTCCTCCCGCTTTCAAGCAAATAGCTGCCAGGATTTCCTGTTTCAATTAGTTCAAAAATAGCTTCTACGGCATCTATAACATATAAAGCATCGTTTGTCCATTCCCGTTCTGAAGGAGTAATATCCTCCTTTTGCGCTGATGGGACGAGCGCCTGTTGAAACATAAATACCGGAGGCTGCCAGGGACCGAATATCGCAGGGAGATAAATAAGCTGAAGGTTCGCCCCCAGCCCCCGGATTTGCTCGATAAACTCGTCTATATTCGGTATATTTTTCGAGAGAAATTGAATCGGGAGGATGATGGCAAACTGGGTTTTATCCTTATTTCGTTCTAAATAATGTATAATGAATGACGTTACGGTTTCTTTTTGTAAGATTGCCTCCTCCTCAAGCATGAATAAATCATATATTGAAAAAATCAGCACTTGTTGGTCAGGGTTTTCCATATTTTTATTAAGATGCCCATTTGATAGTGAATATTCAATAAAATTAGCATTTCTTCCTACTTCAAGTCTTTTGTCATCAAGGAATGGATCGGATAGTGTCTCGAGATGAATGCCGGTTACATCCATTCCTTTATTCAATAAAGTATGGCAGATGTGAAAGCTTACAAAGTTATAAATACCAATGATTATGGCCTTGTCCATTCATCTTTCCTCCTCAAACTCGCCTTAATGTATCGTATGCGGTACACCAAGGAATTATTTCCTTTGAGGAGGTTCATCTTACAGCTCTGATTCATATTGATGATAAAAGTTTATACAAATCTTACCGATCTGCAGTTTTTTTTCTGGAAGGATGAAGGTTGGATTGATTGTTGAAGATGCTAATAGCTTTTTGTATTGTTTGGATTGATTATAGGATCTTCCGCCTGAAAGGACATGAATAATCTTAACAGGTATTTTCCCATTCAGATGAATGTTGTCTTCCATAGCGGCGATTTTATTTTCAAGTTCTGATTGACTCCATTCGTAAGCGGCTGTTAATTCCCTGATTAATTTTTTATAAAAAAATTTATGCTCCTTTTCCTGTTCAAGATGATGCTTTAACGAGAGAATTGGGTTTAACAAGATAACCGATCTGATGGACTGATTCATTTTCTCCATCAGTTTAATCGCAACAAGTGCCCCCATTCCTTCAGCTAAAATATGAATTTTCGTATTTAGAATCTCGCTTCGGATAACTTGCTCATAAACCTGCTGTGCAAGCTCGACCGCGCTTTCGCTCCCCCAATGGCGCCCGTAAAGATTTGAGGAAAAAATGGTGTACCCTTTTTCTTTTAGTTCATTTAATATCGCTTGTTTGCCTTCATTTTGTGTCCAGAAGCATTTACTCTCATCCACAAAATGCCTTTCATCGCCAATAATTAAAACCCCAAATCCAGTGGGTCTTGCCGGATAATAAATAATATTCCATTGGGTATCCATTTTAAATACTCGACTTTCCATCGGTAAAACTCCTTTTACATATTTCCTCACCATAATCTATGCCAGTTCCTAAAAGATGCAAGGGAGTTTGCCTATTTTTTAAGATGAATCATGCGGATAAAACCATTTATTAATTTCTATTGTTATGGTAATATTAAAACTGATGAAAATAGGTAGGTGAAAAATAGTGCGATTTTTTTGGACTTTTTTCTGGACATTCCTTTTAGTTGAAATGCTTGCATATGTAGTAAGTTCGATGTCAAGTGTTACATTCGACTATGCTACTGCTGCTGTTATTTCCGTTGGTGTAGCAATCTTAATTTTCATTCTATCTGCCATTATTCCAAATCAGCCGGTAGAAAAGCACTGAAAAAAGGTCTTCCAATATTATTTGGAGGACCTTCTTTATTGAGTTATTGACTGATTTTCACGGCTAACTCCCCGTTTTCTGTTGTGACGGTTACGGTGGATCCGTCAAATACCTTGCCGGCAATGATTTTGCGAGCGAGCTTTGTTTCAATGCTTCTTTGAATATATCGTTTCAACGGTCTTGCGCCATAGATTGGGTCAAATCCGTTTTCAGCAATGAATTCCTTTGCATCCTCCGCAATAGAAATATGAATTTGCTGATCCTTTAAGCGATTCTCAAGCTCTTTTAACATCTTAACAACGATTCCTTTAATTTCAGCTAGTGACAATGGTTTAAACAGAATCGTTTCATCGATTCGATTTAAAAACTCCGGTCGGAAGTGTGCCCTTAGTTGGCCCATTACCTTATCTCTTGCCGCCGTTGTGATCTCCTGCTCATTTTCAGTCCTGTCCAGTAGAAATTGTGATCCGATATTCGATGTCATAATAAAAACGGTATTTTTAAAATCCACCACTCGCCCTTGGGAGTCGGTAATTCGGCCATCATCTAAAGCTTGAAGG
Organism: Bacillus renqingensis; assembly: GCF_016464375.1. Classification (GTDB taxonomy): domain Bacteria; phylum Bacillota; class Bacilli; order Bacillales; family Cytobacillaceae; genus Neobacillus; species Neobacillus renqingensis. Next base: position 11,822 of record NZ_JADDIU010000007.1, on the reverse strand, counting down.
AGAATATTAAACACTTCGGGATGAGCCTTCTCGATTTCATCCATTAAAATGACGGAATATGGCCTTCTTCTCACAGCTTCTGTTAACTGTCCGCCTTCCTCATAGCCCACATAACCGGGAGGTGCACCGATTAAACGTGATACCGAGTGTTTCTCCATATATTCGGACATATCAATCCGGATGATGTGTTCTTCACTATCGAATAAGGATTCAGCCAAGGCTTTGGCTAATTCGGTTTTACCAACACCTGTTGGACCTAAAAATAGGAACGATCCGATCGGCCGATTAGGGTCTTTAATTCCAGCACGGGCACGCAGTATGGCATCCGCAACCAGATTGACGGCCTCCTCTTGACCAATAACCCTTTCATGGAGTATCGACTCTAGTCTTAATAGCTTCTCTCTTTCCCCTTCGACTAATTTAGCGAGCGGGATGCCTGTCCATCTTGAGACAATATTGGATATCTCTTCGGCGGTTACCTCTTCTCGGAGCAGCTTGTCATCCGTTGCCATCTCCATTTCCAGCTCTTTCAATTCCTTTTCAGCCAATGGAATAAGCCCATGCCGAAGCTCAGCAGCCTTGTTTAAATCATATTTGTCCTCTGCTTGCTCGAGCTCCCGGCGAAGCTTTTCGATTTGCTCCCTCTTTTCCTGTAATTTATGAATACCTTGCTTCTCTTCAAGCCATTGCGCTTTCATCGTATTCGTTTGTTCCTTTAAATCGGCTAATTCTTTTTGCAGGATTTCAAGTCTTTGTTTACTTGGCTCATCATTTTCCTTTTTTAAAGCGGCTTCTTCAATCTCCAACTGCATCACCCTGCGTGTTACCTCATCAAGTTCTGTCGGCATGGAATCAATTTCCGTGCGGATCATCGCACAGGCCTCATCGACAAGGTCAATCGCTTTGTCCGGTAAAAATCGGTCGGTGATATAGCGGTCAGAAAGGGTAGTGGCTGCGACTAAGGCATGATCGTGAATTTTTACCCCATGATAGACCTCGAATCGTTCCTTTAAACCCCGTAGTATAGAAATCGTGTCTTCGACTGTCGGTTCTTGGACCAGTACCTGCTGAAACCTGCGCTCTAAGGCGGGATCTTTCTCAATATATTTGCGATGTTCATCTAAGGTGGTGGCGCCGATACAATGAAGTTCTCCGCGGGCAAGCATCGGTTTTAACATATTGCCTGCATCCATTGCCCCCTCTGTTCTTCCAGCGCCGACAATCGTATGGATTTCATCAATGAACAGCAAGATTTGCCCTTCGCTTTTTTTAATCTCATTCAATACTGCTTTTAATCTTTCTTCGAATTCCCCTCTAAACTTTGCTCCGGCAATTAACGAACTCATATCTAAGGCAAAAATCGTTTTGTCCTTTAAACCTTCGGGAACATCCTTTCTGACAATCCGCTGTGCCAGTCCCTCGACAATGGCTGTTTTTCCGACGCCAGGCTCACCGATTAACACAGGGTTATTTTTTGTCTTTCGTGATAAAATGCGAATGACATTACGGATTTCCGCATCCCTGCCAATCACGGGATCTAGTTTTCCTGCCTTTACCTCCGCAACGAGATCCCTTCCGTATTTTTTCAGGGCATCATATCCAGCCTCCGGATTTTGCGATGTCACTCTCTGGTCCCCCCTTATTTCTTTTATGACTTTTAAGATGTCTTCCGCAGTATGACCAAGTGATTGAATGATTCTTTTCATCTCAGACTCTTTTGCATAGACTGCAGCTAAAAGGATGTGTTCAACAGAAATATACTCATCAGAGAATTTAGCCGCAAATTCTTCGGCACTCACCAATAGCTTTTGCAGTTTATTTGTGATATAAAGCTTTCCTTGCTCAACACCGCTGCCACTTACCTCCGGCTTTTTTGCCAGCGCTGCGATTAATTGTTCATGAACCTCCCTTATCGGTATCCCGGCTCTTTCAATAATGGCAGTAATCAAACTATCGTCTTGGTCGATTAGGGCCAAAAATAGATGGGCTTCGTCAATCTCTTGATGATTTCTTTTGATGGCTATTGTTTGTGCGGTCATTATTCCTGTTTGCATCCGCTCTGTCATTCGGTTGACATCCATACCTTTCACTCCCTTTGACCTTTTTTGACCTTACTTTTATTATAGAAAAGCCTCCATTAAAAGTAAAAGATAAAGCCCCCCATTAGGTTGACTTTATCTTATGAATCACGGTTTCCGCTGATAGGTCCATACACGTTCATCATTCGATGTTTCCGGGAAGGGGTCTCCTGCCTTCAGCTTGATTTTTTTGGGGTTTATGACATTGCTTCCCGTATCCCCAACTTCAATGTACACTCCATTGTTTGGGGCTTTTTTCCCTGGTTTAAATTGACGATTTTGTCCCATATTGTCCCTCCTTACTAAATTCATTTATAGTATTTCCCTTTCCTATAGGTCCATTAAAGGAATTTCTTACCGTTCGACATATTTCCCAAGAAATACAAATAGCGAAACTTTTTGACGATTGTATGAACTTATGCTACATATATTGCTAATTATTCTTGGTTAACAATATAATTATAGTATTATCTTGATAAATCTAACTGGATTTCTCATTTTTTCAGTTAGGTTCGCACCTGAAAGGTGGTTGGGAGTATGCAGTTAGTAAAAGAACGATCGGTTACACTATCGCATCTACTTGAGATGGTTCATACATGTAAGCATATTAAAAAAGGATCCTTTCTGTTTCAAGAAGGGGACGAGGCGAATGAATTATATATTGTTCAAAGTGGTATTCTTCAACTTAGCAAGATAGTCCCTGATGGTCGGGAACTTACTTTAAGGATGTGCAACAGCGGTGATTTCGCCGGTGAATTAAATTTATTCACTCCTTCCTCACAGTATTTAGTAAGTGCACGGGTCGTTGAGAGTGGCGAAGTGGCGGTAATTCTAAGGAATGAACTGGAGGAAAAATTATCGCAAAATTTACCCCTTGCCTTTGAATTCATAAAATGGATGAGTCTGCAATACCGGAAAACGCAAACAAAATTTCGCGATCTAGTCCTGAATGGAAAAAAAGGGGCATTATACTCCACTTTGATCCGATTTAGTAACAGCTATGGTGTTGATACCGGCAGTGGAACAATGATTAATTTACCATTAACGAATCAGGAATTAGCCAATTTCTGTGGCACTTCACGTGAAGTGGTCAATAGACTTCTAAGCGATTTAAGGAAAACGGGAATCATTTCCATCAGCAAAGGCATCATAACGATCCATGATTTAAACTATTTAAAACAAGAAATCGACTGTGAAAACTGTCCAGTGGAAATATGTAAAGTAGACTAGAAAAGCGCAAGCGCCTTGGTCAGCCCCGACAAGCATAAGCCACTCCTGAATAGAAGGCGTTCTTTGCCTTCAATTCAGGAGTGGCGGTAGACCATAGAGGGGCTAGGGCGCTCCTCGAAAAAGCTATCGCTTTTCCTTCGTGCGATACTGATGCTGCCGAAGCCTTCCTTGTGGAGCTGGACAATTCTCAAAGTAGAAAATTTTATACTGTCTTACCTTTTAAGAAATCGGCCTAAACGGCCGATTTTTTTAATGGAAGCCCTTCGTTATCCATTGGGCAGCGAAGCTGAGCGCTGCATCATCATGAATTGAAAAACAAGGTACTTTCATTTGTTTCTGGACAATGTCCTTTATTTCCTTCTGCCAATACACAACCACCTTGATGTTCTTTAGTTCTGTTAATAATGCAGTATCGGCTTGACCCTTTAGTAGCACCAACTTCGGATATGCCTCAAACTTATGGCCCTCAATCAAGATAACATCAGGTTGAAAAAAGTCCAACAGCTGGATTTGTTTAGCTAGACTTAGTACATCACTTTCTGTCTGGAGGATTAAGTGACCATCACCCTCCACGATTGCAGCAAGTGCCCCCGCCGCAAGATGCCTTGATGAATCCTTTTGAGCTGGAATATCCGGCTTACCGCCATGACCATGATGTTTAATTGTCGCCGTTTTAAGGCCTTGCTCCTTCAATGCTGCCATAAGCTTAGTTGTAAAAGTTGTCTTCCCGCTATTTTGATAGCCAACGATTTGGAATACAACCGGTTTTACCAAGGCCACTCACTGCCGGTTTGGTCTTCGAGCATTAAGACATCCACTTCCATGCCGGCGGTAAACCCTCTTGTTCCCCCGGGAAGGATGGTTAGCGAATTGGCCGCGGCTAGGCTCATGATGATATTAGACTTGTCTAAACCGCTTGGCATTACCTTTAGTCTTCCCGCTTCAATATAAGCTGAACTCCGGACAAATCTGGTAAACGGATTTGCTTTTGGAAAATCCGCCTCAAGGATTGCCTTTTCTCTGCGTAAATGCGGTTTTGGCGAGCAGAGCATACGGCGAATAATCGGTCGGGCAAATAATTCAAAACCAACATAACAAGCAGAAGGATTTCCGGAAAGTCCAAACAACAGTTTTCCATTGTGCTGTGCTACTGTCGTGACACTGCCGGGGCGCATCGCCACTTTATTAAAAAGAACCTCAGCCCCTAACTTTTGGTAAATCTCCGGAAGGAAATCGAAGTCACCAACAGATACTCCTCCAGTGGTAATGAGAATATCTACCTCATTTAAGGCATTTTTCACAGCTGAAAAACAAGTATCAAATTCATCCGGTAATTTGCCAAAATAGTGAACCCTTCCACCGGCTCGTTCAATTTGAGCAGAAATCATATGAGAATTGCTGTTACGAATTTTTCCAGGGACTAAAGGTTCGTCCACTTCTAGTAGTTCAGTACCGGTCGCAAATAAACCAACCAATGGTTTTTTGGCAACAGGTACATGTTGATAGCCAAATGTCGCGAGCATAGCTTGAATACCCGGATTAATCAACGTCCCTTTCTTCACAAGGACTTCTCCTTTTTTCGCATCTTCCCCGCGAAAGGAAACGTTTTGACCCGTTTGGAACTTGCGTTTAATGGACATATAGGATGTCCCATTCTTTTCGTAGTTTTTAGCTACTTCAAACATGACTACAGCATCTGTTCCTTCGGGCATCATCGCACCGGTCATAATTCTGACAGCTTGATTCTTGGTTACCGTCTTTGTCGAAACCATTCCTGCACCGATATGATCAATGACTTCAAATTCTACAGGATTAGACGGCGAGGCATCACTTGTATCTATTGATCTTATGGCAAAGCCATCATATGGGGCTCTATCAAAATGTGGCACATCACAAGTAGCTACTAAATCCTCTGATAAAAAGCGACCAAAGCTGTCTTCAATCAGCACATGTTCCGTTTCCCCATGTAATTGACATTCCATAATGTTTTTTACTGCATCCGCTATCGGAATTGGTTGTCTTCGTTCAAACAAATTCATCGGCTCCTATCTAAAAACAGTTCAATCCTTATTATAAGCCTACAAAAAACTTAGCGACATAGCAAATGTCACACTTTTTTATATAAATGAAAAATCATATCATATGTGTGATGTAGGTCACCTAGTTTTTCCCCAATTTCGATTATGATTATGTTAGTAACCATTCACTACCTTCCAAGGAGGATTTAAAAATGACATTCCCATTTACAGCTAATTCATTAGTGAAAGATATCGTTAACGAATTACCGAAAACAAGTGATGTATTCAAAAGGAATCGAATCGATTTTTGCTGCGGCGGAAATATTCCATTGGCCCAAGCAGTTGCCCAAAATGAACTTGATATCGAAGCCCTTTTAGAAGAATTAAAGGAAGTCTATGATAAATATGAGAAGGCCGAAAAAGATGTTGAGGTTTGGACTGAATCTGATTCACTAATCATCATGGATCATGTGATTCAAAATTATCATCGTGTTTCTGAGGAAGAATTAAAAAATCTTAGCCCTTATGTCACAAAGGTTTCTCGGGTGCATGGAGGTAATCATCCGGAACTATTAAAGGTTTATGAACTCTTTTATGAATTTAAAAAGGAATTACTAGAGCATATGGAAAAGGAAGAGTCCATCGTTTTCCCTTTAATCAAGCAGCTTGAAGACGGTACGGTTGAAAATCGTGAAGAAGCGATTCGTTTGATTGTTGAACTTGAAAAGGAACACGACCATGCAGGAGAAATCCTCCGGCAAATCCGTACCGTAACAGCTGACTTTGCCCTTCCACTAGACGCCTGTGGTACCTATCGTTTAGTTTATGCCCGGTTAGAGGCGTTAGAAGGATTAACCTTCATGCACGTTCACCTTGAGAACAATATTTTATTTCCAAGATATATGTAAGACATAAACGAGCTGGTTGCAGCTCGTTTTTTTATCTCGTTTTAACGTAACGGACAGTATGACCTATTGATTTTTACCAGTAGCCTGCTTTTTCGCGCTTCGCGGGCAATAAAACCGCTTGTTTTTTTTCCGCCAGCCCCCTTTTTCGCGCTCCGCGGGCAATTTTATAACGACCGCGCTAATGAGCAAAGGAAGTACCATAACGGTACTTCCTTTTTAAACAGTAACTTTATCAACCACCAATATAGGACATTTCAATCTTCTTGCGAGTTTTGTTTGTCGCTGCTGTTCGTTCGTCTGAGTACCTGTCGCTGCGGTCATTCCAAATAGACGTGATCCGCTCGGCCAATTGCTCATCTGTTGCACCGTTTCGCATGAAATTCCGGATATCATGACCATTCCCATTAAATAAACAAGTAAAAATCTGCCCATTGGCGGAAAGCCGGGCTCGCGTACAGCTGGAACAAAAGGATTCAGATACAGATGTTATAAAGCCAACCTTCACATCTTTATCCTGATAACGATACAGTTTCGCTACTTCTCCATAGTAAGCAGGGTCAACCGGCTCCAACTCGAAATGTTCTTTTAACAATTGGTAAATTTGCTTTTTTGTCACGACATCGTCCATTTTCCAACCGTTTGTTGAGCCAACATCCATAAATTCAATATAACGAAGTTCTAAACCGTTGTTTTTGCAAAACTCTGCCATTGGAATGATTTCACTATCGTTCAACCCTCTTTTAACCACCATGTTCATTTTAACCCCAAGTCCGGCCTTCTTTGCCGCTTCAATTCCCTTGAGAACCGGACCTGTTCCTACACCGCGACCATTAATCGTTCCAAAAAGCTCATCATCCAAGGTATCTAAGCTAACATTTACCCTTTTGAGACCAGCATCTTTCAATTTTTGCGCTAATTTCGGTAGCAATACCCCATTCGTCGTTAAGGCGATATCACTTAAACCTTCAATGTTTGCAAGCTTTTCGACAAGTGTTGGCAAATCTCGTCTTAACAACGGTTCCCCGCCGGTTAAACGGATTTTTTCAACGCCCAATTTAACAAAAATTCTTGCAACCCGTTCAATCTCTTCATAGGTTAACAAGGCACTTCGCGGTAAGAATTCAAAGTCAGGGCCGAATTGGTCTGCAGGCATACAATACTGGCAACGGAAATTACAGCGGTCAATCACAGAGATTCGTAAGTCACGTAAAGGTCTATTTAATTGGTCTTTAATCAGTGTTTTTCCCACTAACATCAACTCCATATATGAAAGAAACGTATTATAACTATTGTATCAAATGTTTTCAAAAAAAGACTGTTATATTATTCACTATCCTACTAATTTTTCATGAACAAACATAAGTTTTCACTATATTGTCATTGTTTACTCAGCTCGTGTTGCTTTCATTACGGTAAAATGGTATTAACAAATTTCACATAGAGGTAAGTGGAGATGACTTTGACAATGAAACCAACTCATTCGATTGAAATAAAAGAACTGCTTAAATTTGCTGACCGGAAATTTACAAGTGAACGGGGAAGATATTTATTTCAAGAAGGAATGATTGCAGAAGAGCTTTATATTATTATTTCCGGAAAAATTCAAATCAGTAAAATTACGGCGGACGGGCGTGAACTTTCTTTAAGAATTTGTGGGGCAAACGATATTTGTGGCGAGTTAACGCTTTTTACCAATGATCCCAGATATTTATTAAGTGCTAAGGTACTTGAAGGAGGAGAGGTTGCCGCTATCAAAAAAGAAGTAATTGAAAGTGAGTTTTTTCAAAACAGTAAGCTTGCCTTTGAATTTATGAAATGGATGAGTGATCATTTTCGGAGAACACAAACCAAGTTCCGTGACCTCGTCCTAAATGGAAAACGCGGTGCCCTATTTTCAACTCTTATCCGTATGACTAATAGTTATGGTGTCCAAAAGGGTGATGCCATCTTGATTGATCTGCCGTTAACAAATCAGGAGCTGGCCAATTTCTGCGGCACATCACGGGAAAGTACCAACCGAATCCTTAGTGAGTTAAAGCGTGATCAGATCATTTCCGTTAAACAAGGAAAAATCACCGTGTTAAATTTACAATATTTAAAAGATGAAATTGGCTGTGAAAACTGTTCTGCCATTTATTGCAACATTGAATAGGATGGAGGGCTAAAAGAGCCCGCCCCCATCCTATTTTACTATCGTCTTAAGGCCTTTGGAATATAGACGCAGAATGGTTCACTTTCCAAGTAATCCCCTGTCATCGCGTATGCTCTTGATCTTGAGCCGCCACAAACATAACGGAATTCACAGACACCACATTTCCCCTTAAACCCATCAGGATTTCTTAATGCTTTAAAGATAGGGGATTCCCGATAAATTTCGGCAAGCGGCGTTTCACGAACATTACCGGCCTTCACCGGTAAAAGCCCGCTTGGGTAGACATCGCCAATATGAGAAATGAAAACAAAACCGTTACCATCATTGACCCCTTTTGGTGCTCTGCCAAGCCCATCAATCGATCCAGTTAATCCTTTTTCGGTTAATGCCGACAAATAATGAATCTCATCTGTCTGTGCCTTTGCTTCACGCATTTTCTGCTGGATGACCACACGGCGATAGTGCATCGCTTCCGTTGTTTTAATATCAAACTTCACCTGCTTGCTAAGGTCATAGAGCCATCGAAGCACTTTCTCATGTTCCACCGGAGAAATCATATCTTCCACCTGCCCTCTTCCGGTTGGAACAAGGAAAAAGACACTCCAAAGGACACAATTTAAGGATTCCACCAATTTTGCCATTTCTTCAAGATGCTCATAATTGTACCTGGAAACAACGGTGTTAATCTGAATAGGCATCTCCAATTCATGTAAATACTTAATCCTCTCCATCGTGAGGTCAAACGAACCTGATGTGCCGCGGAAATGGTCATGAATCTCGGCAGTTGGACCATCAAGACTAAATGCCCAGCGGGAGAGGCCCACTTCTTTCGCTTTACGCATTGCCTCTATAGTAACATTTGGTGTTGCGCTAGGAGTCATTGAAACCCTGACCCCTTTTTCCACCGCATATTTAGCAATGTCAAATACATCCGGCCGCATTAATGGGTCTCCGCCAGTAAAAACTAGCAGCGGATTATTCATACCATATATTTGATCGATTAAATTTTTTCCTTCTTCATATGTTAACTCCCTTGGATCTCTTGTATATTGGGCATCTGCACGGCAATGCAGACACTTTAATTGACATGCACGGGTAAGCTCCCATATAACAATAAACGGATCTTGGTTAAAATCCCGGCTAAAATCCATTCTGAAACGCCTCCTAAACAGCCTTAATACCAAGTATTATAATGCTGTTTACCGCGAAGAAAAGTGAACTACCTCACAACGTATTGGTTAACGACCAAAAAAAACAGCAGGTCTCCTGCTGTTTTTCAAGAAATAGTTAATACCTCATATTTTGCAGCAAGTTCTAAAAATGTACCCATGCTACTTATTTTTCCGACTGTTAATTTATCACTTACCTCGTAATGGTCAGCGCATGTCTTGCAGGCTAAAATCTCGACCCCTTTTTCCTCCAACTCTTTTAAATGGACAGAAACCAAGGATTCCTCAGTCATTGTGAAAACCCCGCTGTTCATGCAAAAAACGGCTACGGGAAGCTCGTCCTTTTGTTTTAAAAGGGTAAAAAAAGTTTCAAGAATGTTTTCTCCTAACTCTTGATCGCCCCTGCCGAGCTGACGAGAGCTGACTAAAACCACTTTATTCTTCATATATTAAATACTCCTTATCGAATTCCTAAGGCAATTTTGGCGTAGCGTGACATCATGTCTTTGTTCCATGGCGGATTCCAGACAATATCGACGTCAACATTCTTTATTTCAGGTATGTCGGCAAGTGCCCGTTTTACTTGATCGACAATCGTTCCGGCAAGTGGACAGCCCATTGCCGTTAACGTCATCGTAACCGTTAAATTGCCCTCATCATTCATTTCGAGATCATAGACCAAACCTAAATTTACAATATCGATTCCAAGCTCAGGATCAATGACAAGCTCCAAGGCGCCCATTATATTTTCTTTTAATTCTTCATTCACGTTTGCTTCACTCCTTTTAAGTAATGTTCTTTTTATTATATCAGAAGAAAAAGATTTTCCTTCCTATTCAAGCATCGTTTATCGATTTCCTTAGCTTAATGGTGTGAATTTTTTTACAGCTCCGCTATAATTGATAACATAGTTTGTATAGTTATATTATTTTCCTTTGTAGTGTATCATGTTACTACATTTTTTCCAAAAGCAAAGCATTATAAGAAAAGTGAGGGAAACACCTTATGGCACAAAAACACTTAATTGCGTTAGATTTAGACGGTACATTATTAAAAGACGATAAAACGATTTCTACAAAGACAAAAGCTGTGCTAAAAAAGGCAAGAGAAGCAGGACATGTTGTGATGATTGCGACAGGCAGGCCATACCGTTCAAGCGAGATGTATTATCGTGAGTTAGAATTAGATTCACCTATTGTCAATTTTAACGGGGCATTCACCCATCACCCCCGGCAATCGAACTGGGGCTTTTATCATGAGCCGCTTGATGTAAAGGTAGCGAAGGATATCGTTGAAACGTGCCGCAGCTTTCAGTTTCACAATATTGTGGCTGAAGTAATGGATGATGTATATATCCATTATCATGACGAAAAGTTACTGGATATTTTCAGTTTTGGCAATCCAAAAATTACAACCGGTGATTTAATGGAGTATCTTCATGATTCACCGACAAGCATGCTGATCCATACAGATGAAGAGCAGCTACAAAAGATTCGCGATTACCTATCTGAAGTCCATGCGGAAGTTATCGAGCAGCGCAGCTGGGCGGCTCCATGGCATGTGGTGGAAATCATTAAAGCTGGTTTAAATAAAGCTGTCGGGTTGAAAAAGGCTGCAGATTATTACGGAATTCCGGCGGACAGAGTGATTGCTTTCGGTGATGAGGATAATGATTTAGAAATGATTGAGTACGCAGGTCATGGTATTGCAATGGGAAACGCCATTGATCAACTGAAAAATATCGCCAATGATGTAACCGTAACAAACGAAGAAGATGGTGTCGCAGCCTATATTGAAGACTTGTTGAATCTATAATAAGGCCGATTCACCACAGTTTACCTAATTGGATGACCATGTAATTGCGCATACTAGAACTTGAGGCAGCAGTACTGCTTCAAGTGAGCTTTATAGCATATTGGAGGGATTCGAATGGGTAGATCGAACAAATCGAGACGCTTTGTCCAGCAAGGAAAGGATTCCGTTAACAAACATGCTGAAAGGATTCCTTATAAATTGACATATGCCGAGGCGGAGGCACGGAAGATGGCCAATGTGCATGACTCCTCGCTTGGAGGAATTTAACAATGGGAAACCAATTATTCCAGGAAGCCAGAAGATTTGTTACGATGGCAAAAAACGCCGACCCAGCTAACCGTGAAGATGCCGTGGCAAAAGCAAAGAACGCCTTAAGCTCAGCTTATGCTAACTCCACAATCGCGGAACAAAGACAGCTCCAAGAAATGCAACAAGAGCTTGAACAAATTTAG
>NZ_JADDIU010000069.1 GCF_016464375.1 Bacillus renqingensis | reverse complement strand
TTTCCATTAATTAGGTGGACTTTTTCAGTGCCCTCCAATGGAGAGCGCTGTTTTTATTGGCAGTCTTTCTGATTTTTATGGCTGTTCTGACGGTTGTTTCCAATCACGCGGATGAATTCATCACACCGCAGGTCACGACACAGACACTCGCACCCCAGGTGATGGGGGGCACCATTTATCAAAATTGCGTTCCCCTCAAAGCATTGCATAAGGAAGGGGTCAAACGCTATGTATTGGTTGTTTCAAAATCAAAGTCGACACTCGGAACGGAGACGGTGGCAGAACAGGTCTACGTGTCAGTAAAACATAAAAATAGCCAGTATGCGTCTTTGGATAATACACTGACCACCAGTCAACAGATCATTGTCAAATCCAACAAATCTGTCGGACCCGGCGATCGGATTAAAGTGAAGGAATAACATAGGATTTGGGAGAGGGGAAAATTTGAAGAAACAACATGACGATTGAATCGAAAAGGAAAGGTCACTCTTCTGATTCTCTTAACGTCGCTAGTATGTCTTCTTGTTGAATAGTAACCAATGTAGATTTACTAATGTTGCTGCAAAATATGGATATTCTGATCAATCACACTTTATCAATCATTTCAAACGTTATTATGGCATCTCCCCAAACCAAGTTTTTAAGAAAAACAGTACTACTTAGTAAATGTGTCCGTTTTTTACAATCCAAAAGTTTAACTACATGTTATTATGTACTAAATTATTGAATTAGTCCTAAACTAATTGGGCTAAGCAGTATATGTTGCTTATGCCTTTTTTCAAAAGCGGGCTCTGATCTTTTTGCTGAATTAGGCTTTTATAAGTTCATTTTGATCAAACTTTATTCCAAATCCACATTGTATTGTGTAGCTGTTACTTTCCTCTTCCTTCTGCTTTATAAGTCGGTACCCACTGTTATATAGTCAGTACCCGATCAGCAGGGAGTCAGGAGAAAATAGGCAGTAAACAGGTCACTATGTAATGAAGATTTCACCGTTTAATCAAACGTTTGTTAAACATCAAATTAATAAAAATTCAGGCTTGATCCAATAGTGGTCCAGTCTTTTTCTATGTGTCCAATATACCCTCAATCCCTTGTCCAATAAGGGTTTCAAAGGTATATTCGTATATTTTAGCCTTTTTATACTACTTGTCCAATCAACTTCTTATCCTTTTACGTAAATTATTGAGTGGATATTAAAAGCAGTCCACAAATAAACGAAAAGGAAGGAATTTGTTTGTTTTACGATTATCCGAATGTTCCCCCGTATTGGAACGTAACAAATTGGACAAGGGAAGAGGCTGACTCCATGGGTTATAACAGCCGCAACACATTCCCTGTGTTTGATGTAAACGAAGTAAAGTCACTGGACCCTACCCGGGACATCTGGGATAACTGGCTTGTGACGACTGAGGAGGGGCAGGTTGCAAATGTCCAAGGATATAATGTATTAGTCGCTCTAGGGGCACCTATTGGAGAGGGTAGCCAAGCAAAGCTCATGTATTTCTATTCAAAAGTAGATGAGAATTGTTGGCACCAAGGTGGATTTGTCTTCGCTGATAGGCTAATAGAAGATACACAGGAATGGTCTGGATCTACCATTTTAACATCTGAAGGTGACCTGCAGTTCTTCTATACCATTGCCTCCCCCTATCAGGATCCAGAAACAGGGATATACCAAACAGAAGCACGGTTTGCTACTGCTAAGGTACCTGTTTATGCCAATGATAATGAGTTTGAATTGTTAGAGCCAAAATACCACGAATTGTTAATCGAACCGGATGGTTATTTCTATCAAACGGTTGAAATGGCAGTCTGGATGGAACAGCGCTTTCCAACACAGCATCGCAGGGATTTGGGGAGTGATCAAGTAAATAACTTCTCATTCCGGGATCCGCATTATTTTAAAGATCCTGCTGATGGACAGGAATACCTCCTTTTTGAGGCAAATACTGGCGAAGCAATACATGCGGAAGGAACCGTAGAAGATGAGTATATTGGTTACTTAACCATCAGCTGATGATTTAAAAGCAAATGGCTGTATCGGTGCATTAAAGTTGTGTAAAAACAAAACCAAGGCTGAATTTTTACCTCCCGTTTTAACTACTAACTTAGTAACAGACGAAATCGAACGGATTAATGTTATTGTTCATGAGGACCATTATTATTTATTTGTAGATACACATGGTAATAAAATGACTGTAAATGGCAATGACTTAATTAATCGTGATTTCATGATTGGTTTCCGTTCTAACTCACTGTTTGGAAAGTATGAACCACTTAATGAAACAGGGATTGTGATCACACAAAAATCTCCTGGCGAACCTTATGTGGGGCAGGAGGAAAATGAACAGTATGTATACTCCTGGCTTGTCCTGCCTGCTAAAAATGGCCGCTTTGTGGTGATAGCCTATAGTAATTTCTCGACAACGCCCGATGGTACCGTGCGCAAAATCAAATCAGCCGCACCTGTTGTTGAGCTTATCATTGACGATACCCATACCCGCCTCGGTCGCATTTTAGGCACATTTAAACCAGCTGGAGAATCATGTGATAAAAAAATTGGGCCCAAATGTTAAGGGAAGGTAAATTCGTTTACTTTTGACGAATTGAGTAGGAGGCTAATCATTAATTGATTAGCCGACCTCTCGCACCGTACGTACGCTTCCGTATACGGCGGTTCAACCTTTTAGGTATCGCAGCTTATAAAGTTGGGAAATGTCTTTCAGTCCCCACTTTGTGAGTTTTCCTTTTGTCAAAGTGATAATATCACGAAACGACGTTATGTGGCTGCAGAAGTATATATGATAAGTGGGAAGGAATTTACTATTATTGAAGTTGAGCGAGAAGACCGCTCTTTATCAATGCTAATTTTATCTATATCATTGACCTAGTGATTGCAGAACACTCGCAAAAATGACAGGAATGAGAAAAGCAATGATAGGTTTTGCCAATGACGATGTTTCACATTATAAGGTTAATTCATTTCTTGTAGTCTCCTATAAGGTAATTAACGGTTTCTCTTCTTATTGTATCCTCGTTCTTCAAATGGTTGAAGTTGTTCTAACCATTTATTTTCAAGTTCCAACAATGCCTCTTTTTCATTAAAATATGGGTCATCTTTCTTTTTGAGTGTTTCTAGTATGTCAATACTGAATGCACTTGCACCATAATGACTCCAGTCTTCTTGAAGCTCTTTGTTCATAGGTGAGGCCGTACCGCCTTCTAAACTAAATTTTAGTCCGTTTAAGGTTTTAAAATTTCTTGTACTTCCAATAAATAGTTTTCCGTTTTCATTATTTTTAATTTGAAAAACACCACCCTCAATCGGGGTTTCCCTATATATTTGTTTTAATTCTTTTTTTCGATCCATTATAGACACTCACTTTCTCTTATTGTTTCAGCCAATATTGACTTCCATCTGACTTTCTTTCTAAGAAGCCATATTCGATTAAATATCTTCGAATTAATACATAGTCATCATACATATCTTCTAAAATCTGATTAATTTCTTTTTCGGAATAATTGGTACTACTTTCGAATCGTTTCGTTATTTCTCGCAGAACAATCAGTCTTTGTTTTTCCTTCGGTGGGAATTTTTTCAATCGACCATTTATTCCTTCTGGTAAAAACCTTTGAATGATATCCTGTTGTTCCTCCTCCGTAATAGCATATCGATCATCAACCATTTTCGCTGTTTTATGCGGTGGGACAAATGCTGGTGCATACTGATCCTTTTCTTTTAGAAGCTCCATAATGGCCAAAAAAGTCTTTGCCTGGCGTTCCTTCTCCTTTAAGGCAAAACGATGATGCCTAATCGTAGAGGTACTACCAATCCCCATCTCGGCTTGTGCTTCTTTATCACTTTTCCCCTGATAGAAAATACGAAGCAAGTGATTCTGATGGTCGGTAAGTCCAGTCAGTTTCTTATCAAGGCCGATTAAATAATCAAATACGGAATGATGGGCATCTTCGATATGAATACGTATATACCTCTGGGCTTCATAAAAAGTTCCTTTATGAGGATAAATAATCCCTTTTTCTATTTTCTTGCCACATAAAAGGCAAATATATGAATCTGACTCTTGAATATACCCCTGTTTAAGTTCTTCTAATGAGGAGTTCCAAAGGTTTCTAGAAATATCCAATATTCAAACACATCCTATCGAGGTTTAAACAAAATGTTTAATTGTTTGCTTAATAACAAACATACTAATATAAAGTTTAATTATTGTCAAATGGGCATTAAAAGAAGGACTCAATCTTTGAGCCAAATTGTTAGCCAACTATCTTAGGTCGGGTCATTAAGTTGATCACAAAATGTAGAAGTTAAATTTAATACAATTCGTTTTTTTACACAATCATATATAGATAGTCCATCAAGGAGGAAATAATCATGACAAATGAAAAACTAAACAGCGGAATTATCTTAGGAAGCACTCGTCAAGGTCCCAGTTAGCCCTCAAGTTGGGGAACGGGTAAGGAATTGCTGGGTTGACAACAGCAATTGCATTGCAAAAAGATGGCTACCATGTCAAGGTACTTGAGCGCAGTACAGAATTAACAGTAGTTGGCGCCGGTCTGGGTCTTGGTGCTAACGCTTGGAAAGGGCTCGCGCGTTTAGGGATTACAAATGATTTAGTCCAAAATATAAAAAAATTAGTTGGAATCAGTTTTCCTCACCAATTTTTAATTACTTGGATCGGTATAATCAGCTAATACAAAATAATCAATCCTCCGCTAAAGGGCACTTTAATGGAATAATTCAAACAGAAAATAATCAAACTTTATTTCAAAGCTATATCTGTGTAGATTTAAATAAAGTCGCGACGTTTTAAAGTTTTCATTTTCGAAAAAACAGGGTATACTGGTATTAGAAAAGGAATAAATTAAAAAGACCAAAGGTGCACCAACACCTATGGTCTAAGCAATAGCCCTTTAAGGGGGCAGCTCACACAAGTCAGTAAAAAAGTAACCAACCCACGTGCTTGCTAGGCGTTCAATGGGTGGTTACTTTTTTTGTTGTGACAGTATGGCTACTATTAAACTTCCAAAAGAGATCATCAGAATCAATCCCTCAAATACTGTTATAAGGCATCACCCCCTTTACAGGGAATGAGCCACCACCCATGAAAGCCCTATTGCACATTCTATTATAGCATTTTTTGTGGTGAGCAATATCTGCAATAGGGAATTTAATGATAACCGAATTAAAATCTGTATTGATATTGCTTTAATTTAACGTAATATCAATACTGATCCGATTTGTTTAGATAAAGAAAAAACAATAATATATAAGGTGAATAGGTCCACTTATTCTAAAAGTGTCCACTATTCGGGGTTCGGTTCATAAAAAGTTGTACCGTTTTACCCCTTTGGCTGTAATTTGTCTAAAGGGGTTTCTTTTGGTAAAAGTAAGATAAGGTTATACCGCAAACGGGCCATTAACTGAAGATCGGTAAACATCTAATTTGGAAGGAAACCTAGAGAAAAAGAAAAAGGAATATTCCTTTATTTGTAGAAGTAATAGAAGTATATGTTTGAATTTATGCAGGTTTTAATATCATTTAAATCATACAAACGGGAGGAAACTGAGAATGGACTCAATAAAAAAAAGGGTAAACCATCAGCCCGAAGGAATGAAAACAGTCAATCCTTACTTAATGGTTGACAATGTGGCACAACTCATAGATTTCATAGAAACAACATTCGACGGAAAATTAAAGTATAAACTTGACAGACCAAACGGAACCATTATGCATGCTGAGATGATTATTGGAGATTCTATCATTATGGCAGGTGAGCCTATGGAGAAATATGGGTCAATGCCGGCATCCATTTATCTTTACGTTCCAGACTGTGATGCCGTTTATGAAAAAGCTCTTCAAAATGGAGCAGAACCGATAATGCCTCCCACTGATATGAAGCACGCAGGTGAAAGGTACGGTGGAGTAAAAGATATTTCAGGTAATATTTGGTGGATTGCGACTCATATTGAAGACTTGACCCCTCAAGAACAGGCTAAGAGAATTCAAGAAATGAAAAACAACTGGGAATAAAAAAGAATGGCCATTAGCTAATCAGCTTATGCTCCTCAATTTTCTACTATCATTATGCTGGAATAGCGCGATGTTCCAAGAAAAACATTAGAAGGTAATCAAACTTTTTTATAAAAATTATATACTGTTTCACAAATAGGAACCCGTTTTGATCAATCTTTTTTTAAAACGGGTTCTTTACTAATCCTTGAAATTGTTAATAATAATAGAATGTTAAATCATTTCAATCCTTAATTTGTGTAGTACATTTTTTTGACAAGGAGGGATTAACCTTGAAGCAAGTTTCGTTATTTGAAAACGATCAAAACCGTCCCTTGGCCAGCAGAGTGCGCCCCCATAGATTAGATGATTTCGTGGGACAAAAACACTTGTTAGATAAAGGGAAGGTTCTTAGGGAAATGATTGAACATGACCGTCTTTCTTCCATGATCTTCTGGGGCCCTCCTGGAGTTGGGAAGACAACATTGGCGAAAATTATTGCTAATCAAACCCAATCAAAATTTGTAGATTTCAGTGCTGTCACAAGCGGTATTAAAGATATTCGAAACGTCATGAAAGAAGCTGAGGAATATCGTCAATTAGGTGAAAGGACTATTTTATTTATTGATGAGATCCACCGATTCAATAAAGCACAACAAGATGCCTTTTTACCGTATGTTGAGAATGGTAGCATTATCCTAATAGGTGCAACCACTGAGAATCCATCTTTTGAAGTTAACTCAGCCCTGTTATCCCGTTGCAAAATTTTTGTCCTCCAGCAATTAACAAGCAGTGAAGTCGTGGAATTATTAAAACAAGCCATTGTAAATCCAAATGGGTATGGAGATCAAAAAATCCAAATTGAAGATCGAACATTATCGGCCATAGCAGAATTTTCAAATGGAGATGCCCGTATTGCATTGAATACGCTGGAGATGGCCGTCCTGAATGGAAAAAAACAGGATGGCTCAATTAAAATCAGCAAAGAGGCTCTAACTCAGTTGATCAACAGGAAATCATTATTGTACGACAAAAAGGGAGAAGAACATTACAATATTATCTCTGCATTGCATAAGTCCATGCGAAATAGTGATGTCAATGCATCAATCTATTGGTTATCACGGATGTTGGAAGCCGGAGAAGATCCTCTATACATCGCCCGCAGGCTGGTCAGATTTGCAAGTGAAGATATCGGTTTAGCAGACAGCAGGGCTTTAGAAATTGCGATATCCGTTTTCCAAGCATGCCAATTTATCGGCATGCCTGAGTGCACTGTACATTTAACTCAAGCTGTGATTTATCTTTCACTTGCCCCGAAATCAAATTCAACCTATTTGGCTTACATGAAGGCAAAGGAAGATGCCCTGAATTCTATGAATGAACCTGTCCCCCTGCATATACGAAATGCACCTACTAAGTTGATGAAAGACTTGAATTACGGCAAGGGATATCAATATGCTCATGATGCAGAAGAAAAACTAACGTCAATGCAGACGATGCCAGACTCGTTAATCGGTCATGAGTATTACCATCCAACAACTCAAGGTTCAGAAGCCAAGTTCAAAAAAAGACTTGAAGAAATTTCAGAATGGCATAAAAGAAACAGGAAATCGTAATTTGAACAAATCGTTTTTATATGAACAAACACCAACTAAGGTTACAGCAGGTTAATAAATAATATGAAAGGATTGCAAGCGGCATGTTGAAGGAGCGGGAATAAATGAAAACGAGAGAGGAAGCTATTCATTACTGTTTAAAACTGGAAAACACGTATGAAGATTACCCCTTTAAAGATAAGAATTGGACATTAATACGTCACAAAGAAAATAAAAAAGTCTTTGCCTGGATTTTTAAAAGAAACGGCCATATTTGGATCAATGTGAAATGTGAAACCGGTTGGCTGAATTTCTATCGCCAGAAATACCAGTCTGTTGTTCCGGCGTACCATCTGAATAAAGAGCATTGGAATTCCATTATTCTTGACGGTACCATCCCGGAGGAAGAAATCTATGACATGATAAGGCAAAGCTATCACTTAACAATAGAAAAAAAGTAATTCAGTCATACTGAAGTAGGAGCAGGTAAAGATGAAACATGAATTACGGAGATATTTGAAATGAAATACCCCATTATATATGGATTACCAGCTGGTAAAATTCTAATTTTGCTCCCAACTTGTTATCGTGTTCCATTAAAAAAGTCTTACTGTCTTGATTGCTAATATTCAATAGGGCCATTTAACGGAACAGACCGAATACCCGTGAATAGAGGTAATCGGTCGATTAAAGTGACCTTTTACATAGATTATTATTTCTCTGAGCGAAACGTTTTTCCAAGTTCATTACCAAGTCCGAAATAATGCCGAAAATTATAGATCAACGGGCTCCATTTACTCGGGTCTACGTGGCGGTCATCAATCAAGATTTCCTTATGAGCATGAATGTGAATAGCCTGCACTTCAACCACTGCGAAAGAAGGTTCCTCATCCGGAATTCGAATATGTTTTACTTTAGCTTGGATTTGAAGTGGACATTCATTGATCCTTACCGGTAGAACCGTTTTGGAAGGTATATCAGTCAGCCCTGCTACGGCAAATTTATCCTTCAGAGATTGGAAGCCTAGTTCCTTTTTGTTATCGGGAACTGGGAACAGCCCTGTATAAGGAGCCAATGCTTCAACGTTTTTCCAAAGAGAAGGATTTGGCACATTAACCACACATTCTGGATGGCGCTGCATGTTTTCAATAGCTTTTCCGTTCACAGAAAGTCCAAGCACGATACGATCCCCGAGTGCCCATGATGAGGACATTGGCGTAATGTTTGTACTTCCATCTTC
This sequence comes from Bacillus renqingensis, assembly GCF_016464375.1. GTDB lineage: Bacteria > Bacillota > Bacilli > Bacillales > Cytobacillaceae > Neobacillus > Neobacillus renqingensis. Next base: position 13,082 of record NZ_JADDIU010000069.1, on the reverse strand, counting down.
ATTAAGGGTATTCAATAATATTACGGGTGTTCCATAGTATAAGATATTTAAGTGAACTTCTTGCGTTTTTTGTAATCTATTTCTATTATTCACTCTATTTTCCTCGCCTTCAACCTAATTTTTTGAACATAAATTTATTGTAAATCATAAATATTTCAACTATCATCGAAATATAGAATGTACAAGGGGATGGAAAAAATGAGTGTAAATCCCAATATTGCTGAAGTTGTTTCTCTTATGGGAGAATCCTCACGAGCAGCGATTTTAACCAGTTTAATGGATGGTCGCTTTCATACTGCTGGCGAGTTAGCTCATATGGCTGCGATCAAACCACAAACAGCCAGTTTTCATCTCGCTAAATTGGTGGAGGGTGGATGTGTTATTGTTGAAAAGCATGGTCGTTTCCGTTATTATCAGCTTGCAAATCAAGAAATCGCCAATTTTTTAGAGACCCTTCTGTCGGTTGCTCCACCTCCCAAAGTAAATTCATTAATGCAATCTTCCCAATTAAAGGCAATTCGGAATGCGAGAACTTGTTATGATCATTTGGCTGGATCACTAGGAGTAGGGTTAACTGAATCAATGGTGGAAGCGGGTTATCTGGAAAAAGAGGAAAAGGAGTTTAAAGTGACTTCCAAAGGCGAACAATTCTTTGCAGACTTGGGTATTGATATAGCTGCAGTAAGGAAAAAACGTCGATCCTTTTCTCGTGCTTGTCTTGATTGGAGCGAACGACACCATCATCTTGCAGGTGCTTTAGGTGAGGAACTTGCCACCCGACTTTTTGAATTAGAATGGATTATTCGCTTACCAAAGACACGTGCAGTTAAAATTACCGAAAAAGGGAGATTGGGATTTAGAGAATATTTTCATTTCACTATTTAAAAAAACACGATGCAATGTTGGAGTACCATTTTTGTCTAAAAAGAAGAGGTTCCTTATTTCTTAATTATCTTCCTGTAACTTTATCCTCCCCGATGGAACCAGGTTGGTTTCCAAACCGGGAGAAGGGGTGGAAAAGAGCGGGAGAAACACTATGTATACTTCTTATTCCTTTACTTGATAAAAATATAACAAATCGAGCGAATGTATAAGTTCTATAGGGGTCAATTGATACAGGGGGTTAAATATTGAATAATCTTTTAAAAAGGAAGTTTGCCGATGGTCAAATAGTAGCTGATATGTCCTTATTATTTGTGGCTATTGTTTGGGGATCAAGTTATTTAGCAACAAAGATTATTTTAATAGATTACGAAGTTTTTCCTTTTTTGTTTATCCGATTTGCTTTTACTGTTATTATTCTCTTATTTTTTACATGGAAAAGTTTAAAAAACGCTACTATGGGTACGTGGATAACGGGTATTATCTTAGGGCTTTTTCTAGCAGGTATTTTTACTTCTGAAACATGGGGGATTAATTTTACGACAAGTTCAAATGCAGGTTTTCTTATTAGTTTAACAATTATTTTTACACCGCTAGTTGAGTCTATAGTTTCTAGGAGTCGGCTGCGATTAGGCATTTTATTTGCCGTTCTTTTATCTGTGGTTGGTACCGGATTATTAACACTTAAACAGGGTTATCAGTTTAATATAGGTGACTTACTTATTATCGTTGCAGCACTGCTAAGAGCAATACAAATGACCTTTACACAAAAATTAACGTTTGGTAAGGAAATGGATTCAGGGGCACTAACTACCATTCAATTAAGCATTGTTGCGATCATTATGGCTTTCGTTTCTGTTTTTGTAAATGGACTAGAATCGATTACCTTAGACAAATCTCTGTTATTTTGGTCATTAACATTTTATTTGGCTGTTTTTGGTACACTTCTCGCTTTTTACATTCAATTGGTCATGATTCGTAAAACGTCTCCCACACGAGTAGGTTTATTAATGGGAACGGAGCCTATTTTTGCAACACTTTTTGCTATTTTGTTAGGTGGGGAAAACCTTTCTATACAAGGCTGGATAGGTGGCTTCCTAATCGTTATTGCAACATACTATGGTCGCTATGTAGAACTGAAGTATCGAACCAAGGTAGTGAATAGTGAAGTGTAAGGTGCTTCAAAGAGATATAGGATTGGCTCCAATAAACTCTGCAATTTTTATCCTTGTCGCCTTCCAATTTATTTAACGACTCGTTCCAATGGGGGAATATAACAAAAAGTGGATAATTAACCTTTAAACCTATATCCAGGTACTAAGTAAAGCACAAATAAACTCTTGCTCCACATAGCAAACCCTTGCCATAATCAAAACAAAGTTAGATAATTGTGTTAAGTTAGAGTAAGGATGAATAATTAGTTAATGGGATCTTAATTAATGAAAGATGGTTCAGGAAAGGTTAGGTGGACACATTGGCTGCCTTTGTAGGAGGATTGTTTATTTTATGGGGGATATTGATACTCTACTCAGCTTTATTCAGAAAAAGAGTAGATTATAAAGATGACGGTCGAATTGGAGCAAGTGGCTTTATTGAATTTGAACTTTTATCAAAATTCCTCTTTAACAGAATACCTCTATGCGTTGCTAAAAGTATTATAGCATTGATTGGCATTTCTTTTATGGCTTTAGGGACAATAATCATCTAAATAAATATACCCTCTGTTTTACCGCAATCGGATGCGTTAGTTTAAAGCACAGCGATAAAATGATCAAACTTTTTTATAAAAAATGTATACTAATTTCACAAGAGAAGAATCCGTTTTGATTAATCTTTTTTCAAAACGGATTCTTTTAATTTAACCTAAAATGTGGGTTTGCAGGTTGTTATTGGTCAAACCTTATTTTAAACCTGTAATGGTTTTTTTACGAAACCAAATAGTTGCATATAATAGACTTACGAGTTGGGATAAAGACGCTATATTCAAAGTACTCAGCGACTCGACTCGGCGGCTGATATTAGACGAACTATCCGAACGCAACGAGCTAACGTTGTATGAACTTACGGCACGTCTTATTATGAAGCACAACCTTACTATTTCGCGACAAGGGATAGCTAAACATCTTTCTGTATTGGAGGATGCAGGGCTTTTAAAATCAAAACGAAGGGGGAAATATCGAGTACTTGTGTTCAACAACGAACCGCTTAAAAACTTGCTGAATGGATGGATAAAGTAATTTTATAAAATACAAGAGACAAAATATCCCGCAGACGAAAGTAGGAATGGACAAGGTCACTGAGTGTGTTCTGAATGGTTCAGTAAAAAAACAATATAGAACAGGACTTCTAAAGAACGTATGGGTTGTTTTGCCACAGCCAGAATGTTAGTGCACCATACATTGCAAATATCAAAGGAGGAAAAAACAGTATGAAAATCATTGTTACCAGCATATTCGTACAAGATCAAGATAAGGCACTAGAGTTTTATTCAGAAACGCTTGGATTTGTAAAAAAATACGACGTTCCCGCCGGAGAATTTAGGTGGATAACTCTTGTTTCTCCCGATAATCAGGACGGTACCGATCTTGTACTCGAACCTAATGACAATCCGGCCGCCAAGGAGTATCAAAAGAAGTTATTTGACCAAGGCATACCAGCAACAATGTTTGGGGTTGCAGACGTTCGCAAAGAGTACAACCGATTAATGAAACACGGTGTGAAATTTACTATGGAACCGACAGAAATGGGCGCTATCACGATTGCTGTCTTCGACGATACATGCGGCAACCTTATTCAAATATTAGAACAGAAATAACTAACGATTTATGAACATTGCTTCAGAAGTTATTCCACTAAAGGGCAATTGTTGAAGGTCAAAGGGTTCGAAAATCCATAAAAAAGTTTGATACAATTAAGTTAATGAGTGAAAGCATGATAATGCAACAATCGAGCCATTTTGTAGAGGAAAGTCATTTAAAAGAAGGTGTTCACATGGCAAAACCAATTTGTCCAAAGTGTAAGAGCGAAGATATTAAAAAAGGTGTAATGGGCGCTTCTTTCGGACAGGTTCAGATGTTTCCTGAAAATATAAGAGGAAAGTCTTCACCTATTTCAGCAGAGTATTGCAATAAATGCGGATATATTATAGCTCTTTACGTGGAAGATCCAAAGAATGTAGGATAACCCCTGTTGCGCCTTTAAAGAGAGCAGTTTTTAAGGATGCACTGTGCTTGAATCGAACTAGTTTGCTGTACGGTTTTTTAGATGAGACGAGAGGGATCAATTAGGAAATGATCAAACTTTATTCTAATGCTACACCAGTTGAATAAGGACCAGTTAAGAAGCCATGGGGTGTGCGGCGCTTTTACGTAGAGATCCGTTCGGGAAACTTGTCAATATTTTAAAGACGTATTTCAAGATCTTATGCAAACAGGATTTTTGTTAGCTTAGTATAAATTTTATGGAGATAATCGACATATCTTTAACATGATACGATTACGAAGATTACAAAGGTAAAACATAAGGAGGAATAAAAATGGAGACAAGAAAAATAATCAAGCAGTTAAAGGAAAATTTATGTGCTTCTATTATATCTGCTGTTTTCTTGTCTTCATCCTTTTTCTTTGTCGAATATTTAAAAATATACCCAATGGAACCCCCATTTGGTTTTAGCTTATCAGACTTTGTCCCATTCGTTATACAATTCAGTGGTTACTATTTTTTTATATTTTTTTTCATTGCTTTTTTAATGACGTTATTAACAAAATGGTTGAAAAATGTTTTATTTAAATTAGCACTCTATATACTAATTGGAATATGCTTAGCGCCTATTTTATATCCAAATACAGAACCCCCATTTTCATATACTAATATTTATTCGCTTGCTGTAATTGCAAGCGTGTTAATCATGGGGATATGTAAAGAAATTTTTAATTTAAGAATAAAAATAAGTAAGTGTATATTTTTTTCGAAAAATGATTTATTTGGGAAAGCAAGCAAAAAAAATAAATAAAAGTGTAAACTTAAAACCATTAATGATTTTTAAGTTTACACTTTTATCATGGATACCGTTCATTTATTGAGATAGGAGGACTGATAACTGTGAGCGATAAAATACTTGTCGTAGACGATGAACGTGAAATTGCCGATTTGGTTGAGCTATACTTGAAAAACGAGAATTATACGGTTTTCAAATACTATACCGCCAAAGAAGCGCTGGAATGTATAGACAAGACCGAGCTTGACCTTGCTATATTGGACATCATGCTTCCCGGCGCAAGCGGCTTCGCTATCTGCCAAAAAATAAGGGACAAGCACACCTATCCAATTATCATGCTGACCGCGAAAGATACGGAGGTAGATAAAATTACAGGGCTGACAATCGGTGCGGACGATTATATAACGAAGCCCTTTCGCCCGCTGGAGTTAATTGCGCGGGTCAAGGCGCAGCTGCGCCGATACAAAAAATACAATGGAGTAACGGCACAGAACAAAAATGTTATCGTTCACTCCGGCCTTGTCATTAATATAAGCACGCATGAGTGTTTTCTGAACGAAAAGCCGTTGTCCCTCACTCCCACCGAGTTTTCAATCCTGCGCATCCTCTGTGAAAACAAGGGGAATGTGGTTAGCTCCGAGCAGCTTTTTTCTGAGATATGGGGCGACGAATATTTCAGCAAGAGCAACAATACCATCACCGTGCATATCCGGCATCTGCGCGAAAAAATGAACGACACCATTGATAATCCGAAGTATATAAAAACGGTATGGGGGATTGGTTATAAAATTGAAAAATAAAAACAAGAATAAAAAAACCGATTATTCCAAACTAAAACGAAAACTCTACCTGTATCTCGTTGTGATTGTTATGGCAGCATTTGTATTCGTATTGTTTTTGCGATTATTTTTCAAGGGGAGACTTGGGGAGTGGATCGTACGTTTTTTGGAAAATAGTTTTTACTTAGAGCGTCAAGACGCGATGAAAATATATCAGTATTCCATACGTAACAATATAGAAATCTTTATTTATGTGGCGATTGCCATTAGTATTCTTATTCTATGCCGCATCATGCTTGCAAAATTTGCAAAATACTTTGACGAGATCAATACCGGCATTGATATACTTATTCAGAACGAAGATAAACAAATTGAGTTTTCTGCGGAAATGGGGTTCATGGAACAGAAGCTCAACACATTAAAACGGACTTTGGAAAAGCGAGAGCTGGATGCGAAGCTGGCCGAACAAAGAAAAAATGATGTTGTTATGTACTTGGCACACGATATAAAAACGCCCCTTACATCCGTTATCGGTTATCTGAGCCTGCTTGACGAGGCTCCAGACATGCCAGTAGAGCAAAAGGCAAAGTATGTACATATCACGTTGGACAAAGCGTATCGCCTCGAACAGTTAATCGACGAGTTTTTTGAGATTACACGGTATAACCTCCAAGCGATTACGCTCACGAAAAAACACATAGACCTATACTATATGCTGGTGCAGATGGCCGATGAATTTTATCCTCAGCTTGCCGCAAATGGAAAACAAACGGTTATCCATGCTTCTGAGGATTTGACCGTATTCGGCGACCCCGATAAGCTGGCGAGAGTCTTTAACAACATTTTGAAAAACGCCGCTGCATACAGCGAGGACAACAGCGTCATTGACATTACCGCAGGCCTTTCCGGGGATGTGGTGTCCATCGTTTTCAAGAATGTCGGAAGCATCCCAAAAGAAAAGCTCGCTGCCATATTTGAAAAGTTTTACCGGCTGGACGATGCCCGTTCTTCTGATACGGGCGGCGCAGGACTTGGACTGGCTATTGCAAAAGAAATCATTGTTCAGCATGGCGGGCAGATTTACGCGGAAAGCAATGATAACTGCACGACGTTTACGGTAGAGCTTCCGGCCTTGTCAGACTTAGTTGATAAAAGGAGTTCCTAAGAAATGAACATCGTTTCTTAGGAAAATCTCAAGGTTATCTCTACTTTTTCTTAGGAAATTAATAATTTAATATTAAAAAACGGCTCGTTCTTATGCGGTAGACTTAAAACCGTAAGAACGAGCCTTTTTGTAATGTCATCACCCTGCAGAAAGCTATCGTTAAGGACTACATACCCGATATCCCCCGTGCGCTGACCCAGCACGGATTATCACAAGACGATCACTTAAGGAGGAAACTGAAAATGAAGAAGTGGGGTTTTTTATTGTTATTTTTATTGTGCTTAGGTTTTTCCTTCATGAATAAAGCACCGTTTTTTCAGGATAAAGTAGAAATACAAAAATATAATCAAAATTCCAAAGATCATTTAGATAAAAGAGAGTCATCTAAAAGTACCCAAACGAAAACAATTAGAAAAGAACAGATTTATCAAGGAAATCTGCTCTTAATCAACAGTAAGTATCCGGTTCGCCAAGCAAGTGTGAAATCAGATATCGTAAATATATCTAAACAACATGAATTGGTAAATGGATACGGGTTGCTTGATACGAATATTTATCTGTCAAAAGGAATAGCAGAAAAATTTTCAGAGATGGTCAATGATGCTATAAAGGAAGGGGTTAGTCATTTTGTTATTAATAGCGGCTATCGTGACTTTGATGAGCAAAGTGTACTTTACCAAGAAATGGGGGCAGATTATGCCTTACCAGCAGGTTATAGTGAACATAATTCAGGCTTATCACTTGATGTAGGATCAAGCGTAACGAAAATGGACCTGGCACCTGAAGGAAAGTGGCTAAAAGAAAATGCCTGGAAATACGGCTTTATATTACGCTATCCAATGGATAAAACGGATATTACTGGAATTCAATATGAACCTTGGCATATCCGTTATGTTGGTTTCCCTCACAGCGCGATTATGAAAGAAAAGAATTTCGCTCTAGAAGAATATATGGATTTTTTGAAGGAACAGAAGTCCATTACGACTACAATAGACCACCAAGTCTATAAAATCTTTTACTATCCTATCTCCCAAAATACAACGCTCCCTATGCCTGCGAATGGCCAGTATGAAATTTCAGGCAACAATATGGATGGTATAATTGTGACAGTGTTTTCCAGAACAACACATTAATCTCAAGAGAGTAAGGGTGGGGCATCTCCCCCCTTTCGTTAGATTACATCCAGCAGCCAAAGGCAATTCGATCTTCAACAAAAGGAGTGTTCTAATAACCGCTATTTTCATTCTAATGACAAGGGAAATTATCGGTGCCTATGATCGATAAACTACGAAGAAAGGGGAAGCTCTCAAATATGATAGCTTCCCCTAATAATAGAGTTCTGTTCTAATTCAATTCATGATAAATTTTGTAATTCATTTTCGAGTTGTTTTAATTCTCCATTTAACTTTGTCATTTCATCGGTTAATTTTTTCTTCATTTCATCATTATCAAGATTTTTCGCAAATTCATCCAATTTTGCATCTATAGATTTTTTCTTATTAGCGATTTCTTCCTTAATTTGTTGTTTTCTTTTTTCAATATCTAAATTATTTTTCTTGTGTTGAAGTTCTTCGATTTTTTGTTGATATTGTTCAATTTGTTTATTAATTGATTCCTCGGATAATGTGTTAGGTTCTATGAAATATGGGTCATTTATTATTGAGAAGTTGCTTTTGTTGAAAAATGGAATGGTTTCTTGGAAAAATTGTTGAACATTATCATGGAATTTTTTAAATTCATCCTCAATATTTGGTGTTAATTGGTTCTTAGCTGTTAATTCATTCCATGCCTGATCAAATGCGGCTTGGTCCTTATTTTTGGCTGCTTGTTCCAGTTTATCCCGAAAGCTATTAAAAGTTTTTTCATCAATGGCATTAGTTGAAAATCGGTAAATGGCACCATTTGGGGCTTTCATCTCTAATTCTTTTTGACCATCCAACATAGATTTGAAGAAATCTTTATTAAAAAATGGAAACAACATATGAAAAACCTCCTAAATAGTATTTTAAAAATTTTTTACCTCATTTTACTTTGGTTTTTATCCATTGTTTGACTTTGACTATTCTTGACCTTTTACACTTTTGTTTTACACCAAATATCTAAAAATGTCAATACTTTTTGCTTATTTTTGACCAAAAAAATTGCCGGGTTCCCGGGTTATTTTTCTAATCCTTACCCCGTAAAGGTTCAGTTTACCTCTAATTCTTTTACAGTAGATAAAGAAATTGTTAATTGACAATAGAGTTAATTTTGAAAATGGGGGCTTAATGGAGTAACAACATCAGGTTTAGAAAAAGGAATTGAGTTGCTTTATATCGAATTATGTTTAAAAGGGGTTTTTTAGGTTTAGATGGAAGACCCAATATCAATAAGGGAGGAATTAAAATGGGGCAAGCAAAGCAAATGATGAATGAATGGTTACAACATCGGAATGTGTTGGAGGAATTACTGGAAACCATCGATGACAAACATATTGACTTCAGACCATGGGAAGGGGCTATGGCACTTGGTGAACTGGCGTTGCATGTTGCTGGGTGGAATGATGTGTTCGTTTCAATGGTTAAAACAGAAGAGTTTGCTTCACCAGACATTCCTGAATGTAAGACGATGGGGGACGTACGCAAAGCTGTAAAGGACTTCACGAAAAAAACAAAGGCTACGTACGAATCATTGAACGATGCAGATTTGGAAGCCAAAAATAATTCATCGCACCCAAAACTTCAAGGATCGAAGAAAAAGTATCTTACTGCAATGTATGATCACGAGATTCACCATAAAGGCCAACTTTTTGTTTATGCACGCATGGCTGGAGCGAAAGAAGTCCCGTTTTTTCGCTAAATATGTTTTTTTGTAATCGCGATTGCTGAAAATCATAGGTATAATGATCAACTTTTTTACAAAAACGAACTTAAAACTGTCGAAAAAGAATCCAATCTGATCATGATTTTCAAAGTGGATTCTTTTTATTTGCTCTAAAATAAGGCTGGTAAAAATTAAGCAAAAGATTTACCATATATCGCTCAAACTCGGTTGGTGTAAAGTAACCCAAGGTTGAATGGATCCGCTTGGAGTGGTAGAAGAATTCGATGTACTCAAACAGCGATTTCTTCGCAGCCTCTCTCGTTTTAAACTTCGTTGATAAACGAGTTCACGCTTTAGAATACCGTGAAAGGATTCCGTTTATTCGGGGTTTTAGCGATTTTCACACTGCCATAACGCTGTTTAAATTTATATGGGTCTGAAGAATCTTTTGTGATAATCTCTCATGCTGTTTCTGGCGGTCACTTTTTGGACGGTTCAACCATTTGAAGTAACCACTTTTAGAAACGCCAAGGACTTTACACATCTTCTCCACTCGGTATTGGGAGCGGTGTTCATGAATGAATTCATACTTTACCTAGGGCTTTTCGCGAAGTAGTGCATTGACTTTTTTAAGATTTCATTTTCCTCCTTTAGATCACGAATTTCCTTCTGAAGGGCACTTAATTCAGCAGCCTCCGATGGATTAGATTTTACAGCTTTAATCTCTGGTTGTTGACTATACTTATTCACCCAGCCATGTGGGGTATTTACGTTCACACCAACTTCCTTGGCCACTTGAGCTACAGACTTATTGTTGTCGCTAATATACTTTACAGTTTCAATTTTAAATTCCTCTTCAAATTTCCTACCCTTTGCCATACAGACATACCCTGTTATAGTTGATATATTTATTATAACAATCTGTCTCTACTATAGCATCAGAATGAATTGATGTTGCTTCCTTGTTCAAACAAAGAATGTTTTTTTAGAAAGTTAAGAGAAAGCCTATGAAAATAAGGGGAGATTAACATGGAAGGGATTATGGGGGTGTTGTTAGGTATATTGGGCTTGTTTTATCCATTACTTATAGCATCAGTTATTACTTTTGTATATGCACTTATAAAGCGTTCTTGGATTTGGATGCTGTTAAGTGCAATTTTACTATATCCCGATGCTTGGTTTTTTAGTGGTTATCCGCCATTTCCTTGAGCGAAATTTGTTCCTTTAATTCAGGTTATATTGGCTATAATTCTTTATTTATTGAAGAGGAATATATCAAAAAAATAGTTTTTTGAAGGTATTAAATTAATAGGCTGTTTTAAGATACTATCAATATTATCAAGGATAAGTGGATGGGATTGTGGATGTATAATTGTAAAATCCGAATTTGAAGATGAATCTGATACAGAATATATATTGCCCAGCAAGGGTCGGTAGGAACATACAAAAATTACAGAGACAATTCGATAAATAGATTTATAATAGAAACAACAAACATCCTTATTGGGTAGTAATGGTTGGAGACGAGGAAGGAAATAAAAAATTGAAGGGTAGAATGATTATTTGAGGATACGAAGAAACATGTCATACATAAAGAGGAGAAAATAAAAGATGATACATATTCTATTCGGTACTTCAGCTTCAGGTTGTTTGAAGATTGCTTTAAGAGAAATGGGACTTGATAAAAAGGAAAAGGTCATCTCTTTTTGGGACATATTCTCCATTGGTTCGGTTTGGAGATTGCATGAGGAAATTGGAGTTAAATCTAGGTTTAAGTGGATGGAGAAGTGCATGAGTGATGAATTTGATGAATTTCCAGATTATACTCAGAGTTTTGAAAAGGCACTCAATCAAATAAACTCCATACCTGAAGGAGACCATGTAACAATTTGGGCTTCTGATAGTGCACATGAACAAATAGGATTGCGATTTGTTGTTTATCTTTTAATGGAAAGAAATATTGATATCACCGTTATCAACACGACAGAAGAGTATGAAAAACTATTCCGGGTAAAAAAGGTCAAATATACGTTGCTTCACACAGGCGAAATCCCCCCTGAAAAGCTCCAACACATATATGAACATGGGTTTGGAAAACTGTTAACGGACCATGATAGAGAGGATTTACAAAAAGAGTGGCTCACCCTTGCGGAAACTCGGGAGACTTTAAGAATTTGGCGGAATGGAAGGATACAAAGCGTTCCTGAAGACTATTACGATGAATTTATTATAAACAAGGCAAAAAAGCTATATGGTAAAGGTAAGGCAAGGGAATTTGTAAAATCAGCTAGGGTAATTGGTGAGGTGCTAGGTAATTTAGACCAATACGTGGGGGATACGTTTCTCGAATATCGAATGAGAAAGCTGATTGAAGCTGGAGTATTTGAATCGAAAGGTAGTCTTGAAGCGATGCGGTTTTATAGCATAAGACTTAAATACTGATAGTATGGAGGCAAAGTATAAAGTTGTTTCTTTCTAAACGGTAAAGTTGCTAAAGGGTAGCAAATTCTCCTATATATGGAAATTCAATTGCAACAAAACTTCGTTTCATTTTACTGCTACTTTAAGCGTAATCCCTATATATATTACCATGATAACAAGCTAAAATATCATTTGAATTCACACAGTAAATAACAGTATACAAAAGTGACTCAGGGTACATAGGACTCTGAGTCACTTTTGTATAAGACTTATTGGTGATAAAAAATTATTTCATATATTTTTCAACTAATTCATAGCACCTTGCTTCTGTAAGATTGTTCTCGACCCTTACATATTCATATTGTTCCATTGTACCGCCTTCATATTTAAGCGATGCCTTTTTGGAAGTATGATCTCGGTGCGTTAGCCATTCCCGCTGTTCTTTTCTTAGTTGAGCCATCTCTATTGATGGAAGTTGCTCCTGTAGGACCCCATAGGCCTCATTTAACAAACCATCCCAAATATCGAATACATCTGATTCTACTTTTTTCAAAGCAATTGTGGTGTCATCTATGGGATGATCCCGAATCTCTTTCACTTTGCTTTTTGCATCATCTAATTTATGGAGATAGTCTTCCTTTAGAGCTATATTCTTTGTTGAGGATGTTCCTTCTTTTTCAGACACATTGTTCGTTGTATCTTTTTTTACTTCCTCATTTCCCTTATCAATGGAATCTGCAAGAGAGTTATCTTTCTGAGAATCGTTCTCTGTTGAATTTATCTTAAGAGAATCGTCTTTTTTATTTTGAGTCGATTGATCATCTTTCGCATGTTTCTCTATTTTCGCACCTGATTCATCAGATGTGTTTCCACAGGCAGCCAACATCAATACGAATACGACGGTTAAGATCCCCACAAAAAATTTGCGATGACTTTTCATTAAAATTCAAACCTTTCTTCTTCTCCAATCTACTATTCTATATTTTAGCATAATTTATTTTTGGCTCTTCGCTATTTAGTGTTGAAAAAACAATAT
>NZ_JADDIU010000068.1 GCF_016464375.1 Bacillus renqingensis | reverse complement strand
GCCATATCAAGGGTTTTGAATTATGAAATTTACTCCTAATACTAAAGCAATTGTCAGAACGATTGGATTGCCTGAATGAATCATCATCATCATTGGGATAGAAAATACAGCCATCGATAATGATAAAATCATATACATTTTTCTCCTGCCAATTTTATCTCCTAAATATCCTACTAATGGAATGGTAATAAAGGATACTATTGAAGCAATAATATTAGCATTGGTCGCAACAGTCCGCTCCAAAGCCAAAATCGTTACAATATAACCTGCTAAATATGTCTGTAATAAGCCACTATTACCTGCTTGTCCAAAGCGAAGACCCAAAGCAACTAAAAAGCTTTTCTTTCCCTTTTTATTTACAGCTACTTCTGATTCAGAATGTAGTTTATTTTCCCTTTCCTCCATTAATAATTTTTTCTTTCCTTCCATAACAGGGCTTTCCTTAATAGATAATCGAATGACAATTGCAACAATCATGGTTAGAAGAGAAAGTAAGAACGGAATTCTCCATCCCCAACTAAGAAGCTGCTGATCTGTTAAAACTGTTAAAATAATGGTCCAGATTAAATTGGCTAAAAGTGTTCCTGAAGATGTTCCTAAGCAAACAAAACTCCCTACTAAACCTCGATTTTGCCTCTTGGCAAATTCTGCTACCATTACTCCAGCACCACTTATTTCAGCTCCGGCACCAAGTCCTTGAATAATACGTAAAATAACTAATCCAATAGGAGCTAAGAGACCTACTTTTTGATAAGTTGGTAAAAAGCCGATCAGTGTTGAAGCGATTCCCATTAACATAATTGTAACAAATAGAACTGTTTTTCTCCCTAGCTTGTCACCAATTCGTCCAAAAATATAAGCACCGAGTAAGCGAGCTATATAACCAGCACCGTAGGTTCCCATTGCCATAACTAAGCCCATTGCTGGACTACTTTCTGGAAAGAAAATCTCATTAAATACTATAGCTGCAGCCAATGAATACAGTTGAAAATCCATAAACTCCATAGCGGTACCCAACCAGCCACTAGCAGTTACTTTAACCAACTCTTTGGTTGAAACATGATAGTCATTATCTTTAATCTTATTAACACCGTTTTCTACCATTTCATAATGCCCTCCTTACCCGTCGGAAATGACCCCGGTAATTAATTAAAAAGTAATAACAGCTTTTCTTACTTTATCTGGTTCCTTATTAATTAAATTGATAGCATCTTGAATATCATGAATTGAGAAGGTCTGTGTGACAATTCCTTCATCTGTTAGTAGTCCTTCTTCTATCGCCTTAATAACGGGGGCAAACTGATAAGCTTGTAATCTAGAACCATAGATAGTCAATTGTTTTTGCATGATTGGTTTCTGTGCGATTTGAGAAGGCTCTTCAGACATCCCTAAAGGGACTATTGCACCAGCTATTGAAGCGTATTCAAAACAATTTTCGAATGTTTGTCTTGTACATGCGGCATCGATTACCACATTTGCTTTTTCATAATTTGTCCACTCGTTCAACTTTTCCCCTACATCTGAATTTAAAACGTTTACAACTTTGTCTGCACCATTTAATTTTGCAAATTCTAAACGGGAGTCTAATACATCTGTAATCATGACCGATGCTCCCTTAGCTTTAGCCATTCTTAAAATTAGTTGCCCTATCGTACCTGCTCCTTGAATCAAAACGGTTTTTCCTAATTCTACTTTCCCTCTGGTTGTTGCATTTCCAGCAATAGTGTAAGGTTCCGCTAATACAGCAGTAGTCCACGGAACTTTTTTATCAATTTTATGTGCTTGCTTCGCATCGATTTTTACATATTCCTGCATCCCTCCATCAACATGAACACCCGAAACCTTTAATTCTTTACAAACATTAGGCATTCCTTGCCGGCATGCATAGCACTTTCCACAATAAGTAATAGGTTCTATTACAATGTGGTCACCAACCTCTAGTCCAGACACCTTATTTCCTATTTCAACCACTTCCCCTACAAATTCATGCCCAATTACTCTTGGTAAAGTTGCAAAGGGATTTTCTCCGTGATAGATATGAATGTCACTTCCACAGATACCTGCTGCCTTAACTTTTACAATTACTTCAGTCGAGTCTTTTGAAAGCACGGGTCTTTCTACTTCTACTAATCTCAAATCCTCTTTTCCAAAAACTTTTGCTGCTAACATATTAAAACCTCCTATATATTTTTTTCCAACCTAATTTTTCACCACAATAGATTTCCGAATGTCGGTCCACTTACTTTCGCTACCCATGAAAGGTTTGCTCAAGTAAGTGGACCGACATTCTAGGTTAAACTATTAAGTTGAAATTATATAATTAATTATTCTTTTTAATTGCTTCCCATAAACCGTTTAGATAGCTTGCACCTAATGCACGGTCATACAAACCATAACCTGGACGACCCGTTTCACCCCAGATCATGCGTCCGTGGTCTGGACGAATGTAGCCATCAAAACCGTTATCATACATAGTTTTTAAGACTTTATACATATCTAAAGAGCCATATTCTGATTTATGAGGAGCTTCATAGAAATCTTTATCTTGGATAAATTTAATATTACGTACATGAGCAAATGGAATTCGATCGCGTTTACAGAATTCAGCTAAGATTGCATAGACATCATTAGCCGGATCTTCGGCGATACTTCCAGTACATAACGTGATCCCATTGCAAGGACTATCTATGATATTGCATAACCAATCTAAGTCTTCGCGATTTTTCACGATTCGTGGTAAACCAAAGATCGAGTATGGGGGGTCATCTGGATGGACCGCCATTTTCACACCAACTTCCTCACAAGTGGGGATGATTGCTTTCAAGAAGTAGGCAAAGTTTTCTCTCAGTTTCTCCTCATCGACCTCTTTATAAGCCTCAAATAAAGATTTGACCTCAGCCAAACGTTCTGGTTCCCAACCAGGTAATGAAAAATCGTTGCTTGAATTTTCGACTTTACGGATGATTTCTTCAGGATCCTCAGGAATATCTTTAGCGATATAAGCTAAGGTTGAAGAGCCATCTGGCAGTTTATAATCCAAATCAGATTTCACCCAGTCAAATACAGGCATAAAGTTGTAGCAAATGACTTCAATTCCGAATTCAGCTAGGTTTCGAATCGTTTGTTTATAGTTTTCAATATATTGATCCCGTGTTGGTAAACCAATCTTGATATCATCATGAATGTTTACGCTCTCAATGACTTTCAACGTCAACCCTGCTGTCTCGATCTCTTCTTTTAGTGCCTTAATACGTTCTTTTGGCCAAACTTCCCCAACTGGGATATCCATCAAGGTGCCTACAATCCCTTTTACTGCGGGAATTTGGCGAATCTCTTGCAGAGAAATTCTTTCTTCTTTGGCACCATACCATCTAAATGTCATTTCCATGCTTATTTTCCCCCTAATTCAGATACATATTGATGCAATGTCTTACGAACAGCACCAGTTTCGGTCAACATTTCAGTAAAGATTTTTTCAATTTTTTCTCCTATACCTGCCGTGTATAGATCAGATCCAAAGATCGCCTTATTAGCTAAAATTGGCATCACAGCTTCATGAATTTTTTGACGATCTTCTACCCCAAGTTCAATGCCAGAAAGCTGTTTTTGTAGATCTTCAATCAATGG
Organism: Bacillus renqingensis; assembly: GCF_016464375.1. GTDB lineage: Bacteria > Bacillota > Bacilli > Bacillales > Cytobacillaceae > Neobacillus > Neobacillus renqingensis. Next base: position 18,856 of record NZ_JADDIU010000068.1, on the reverse strand, counting down.
ATCCGGACTTGGTTGGAAGCTTTCGCCATTATCGTCTACCCCAAGGAGATAACGCAACCAAGCAGCAATGGCAAATGGGATAAATGTCAATTGACTAGCATCTTTGTCTTTAGCTAGATATTTTTTAATCGTTTCCCCAAAACGAATGGCCACTTTTTGTGACGTATCGCTAGCAATACGTTGCGGTGTGTCAGGAATATTAGGATTAGGCAATCGACGATGAATAACTTCATCAATGAATTGCTTTGGAACAATGATTTCAGGATTTTCTACTACAGGCAACCCTTCGTGATAACCGATTTCTTTAATCAAGCTAACCAAATCTTCATCTTGCATTTCTTCGGAAATAGACGTGTATTTTAGCAGACAGCCGGTAACAGCTAATGCTGTATGCAATGGATTCAAACAAGTTGTAACTTTCATCGTATCAGCTTTATCAACTGTCTCCCGATCAGTCAAGATCACACCGGCTTTCTCTAACGCAGGCCGACCATTTGGAAACTGATCTTCAATCACCAAGTAATGAACCATTTCAGTATTTGAGAATGGAGCAATATTGGTATGTTTTTGTGTATGGATGATATCCATATCGGTAAAGCCGTCTTCTTCTAATATTTTCTGTACCGATTCAGATGGATTCGGCGTGATTCGATCGATCATGCTCCACGGGAAGCTGACTTTTTCCTCATTTTCTAAATAAGCAACGAAAGCTTCTGGCACGAATTCTTTGTTTTGCCACTCTTTTGCGAGAGTCAAGACGCTGTCTAGGAAGCGTTTACCATTTTGCGAAAAATTATCGGTAGAGACCATTGCAATTGGCAACTCTCCTGCTAAAAAGCGTTTGTACAGTAGACTAACCACGATACTCATGGCATGTTGTGCTTTTTCTGGACCATTTTGAATGTCTTCTGCTATGACTGGAAGAAAATCTCCATTAGGGTCTGTTAAACCGTACCCTTTTTCTGTAATTGTGAAAGTCGTAAATTGCAATGCAGGGTCTTCAAAATAGCGGACTACTTGTGAAAAACTTGTTTCAATTTGTGGATTGCAGTAAAAACTGTCGGCTGTTACAGCAATCAAACGTTTATCCAACGTTCCGTCTTCATGCATGATTACTTCTAAAAAGTCGTTGTTGTAGGCATGATAGGCTTGATCGACTACTTCATTGTCGAAAGTTTCACAAACAACAACACCAGAGTTTAATTCACCTTGATTCGCTAATTGTTGAGCAATTTCAGCATGAAAACCACGATAGAGGTTTCCACCTCCAAAATGTATCCAAACTGGATGCTTTTGTCCGTTTTCTTTTAGTTTATTAACATCAAAATTCGGTAACTCAATTCCTCTCTGCTTTAATTCTGTCAATGATTCTTGCCAATTTTTTATTGAAATCACACTTTCGGCCTCCTAACTGATATATCAGTTTTTAAGATTAATTGCATTATATACCTTTATGGCAGCGGTGTCAATTATAGATTATTGAATTATAAAGCCTTTTTTATGATAATTCCATGACAATTTTGGGGGATTTTCAATAATTGTAGCAAAATCTAATATGTTAGATTTTTACCATAAAGGTTTTTGTTATAATAACAACATAAGAAAGATTGAGGAGGAAAAGGAGTGCTGACAAAAAGTTTACTAACACAGGCTTATCAAGCAATCCGTAAAAAAATAATCTATTCAGATTTAGAACCGGGGAAAAAAATCTCTGAAAAGGGATTAGAGGAAATGTTAAATATTGGACGTACGCCAATTCGAGAAGCATTAATCCAATTACGACAGCAAGAATTAGTGTATACGATCCCACAAAGCGGCACCTATATTTCATTGATTGATCTTTCTGCTGCTAAAAATGCTCGTTTTGTTCGTGAGCTTTTAGAAAGACAAATCATGATTGAGTGCTGTGCAAAACTGACAAGAGAAACACAAAAAGTTTTGGAAACTATCATTGAAGAGCAAGAAAAGGCCGTGAATGCAAAAGATCGACGCTCTTTTTTTCATAACGACAATCTTTTCCATAAAGCATGCTTTGAAATTGCGGGTCGACAAGAAGTTTGGAACTGGTTAGATGATCATAATATCCACCTAGAACGTTTTCGCTGGTTACGGGTCACCACAGAAGATCTTAATTTAAAAATTCTAATCAGCCAACACTATCGGCTGCTTGAGTCATTAATCAATAAAGATCCTGAAGAAGCCGATTTTTTAACAGCGGCCCATCTCCATATGATGTTAGATGAGCAAGAAATAGTAGTAAATAAATTTCCTGACTTTTTTAAACAAAATGATTAAAGAAAGATATTTTCGTTGCACAACTGAGATCTAGAAGAATAGCATAAACTTTAAGGTGACCTTGGATTTTATAAATTTTTTACCCAAAAAGTTATTTGTATGGAAAGAAATTTTTCAATCGGACAGGCAAGACATTTTGGAACAGTTCAACTACGTTATCGTAATAGATTTCCATGATCCTGTTATCGGGGGGAAGATAATTGCGACAAATATTTCCGAATCGCCCTATTAATATTAAGATGGTTAGATCTTGATGAGACCATCTACCTGTTTTGTCGAGGTAGTTGTCGAAGAAAATCGAAGGGGAGGACAGTAAGGCTTCCCCTTAATTTAGATAGCTTCATATGTTGTTCAAGTAAAAAAAGTAGAAATTTGTCTATTTTCTATTTCATATTCTTAAAGCAAGCCCTCCTAAGTTATCCCAGAAACATCAAATTCACCAACCAATTATTCATATACCTTATCTTTTCATACTATCCACGGTTGTCGAGTTCAATAAATCTTGTAGTGTACTTCTCTTTTTGATATATGCCTTAGCCATTTATTTAATTGGTCATACCTATTTTTAATAAACTTCCTTACTGATCATCTCTGTTTAACAAAGTTCCATCAAAATCGAACATAACAGCTTTTATCATTTCTTAATCCACTCTTTCCAATCTAAAGGTCCTTTTATCCCGCCGTTCCTTCTACTTTGGCCAGTCTACATCTGTCAGCTTTAGATTTCGGTGTCACCTGCACGTAGTCCGGTGGAGATACCAAGTTGGATGATGGCATAATCCCTTTTTCCTGCCAGTGTTTCTATATTAACTTGTTTCAGTATTAAGTTTAATTCTTCCGGTGAAAAGTAGGGGAGCACTTTCTTGTCACAAGCTCTTGGTACGAAAAGAATAAGTTCAAAACAGATATCAAGCAGTCCTTCAGCCCAAAAATAAGTATGAAGTTTTCTTAGCACAGTTACTACATCACCAATGCTTTTTGGACAGCAGGCAAATATATCACCAATGAAATAGCGAATATCTGCTGGTAATACTCCCTCAACAGTGTGATGTTCATGTGCGGTCAGAAAAAGGAAGTACCTCTTGGTAATGGATCTATATATACCGATTCGGCGGATATCACTGAGATTCTCATAATGAACGCGTTATGAAGACAAATCCTGCTGGATTCATAACCTTTTTGTTCTCATGAACGCTTTATGAGAACAAATCCACTATTTTCATTACCTGTCTGTTCTCATGAATGGCTTATGGGAACTCACTACAGCGTTTTCCTCGGTCTTAAAATAATCTGCACAAAATGCGACAATATCTTCACTTTTCCAGCGAAAGTCTACAACTTAAAACTCACTAGCTCGTGTTTTCTTTTTAAAAATGATAAATTTAATATTGCTATAAACTATTTTTTGGAGTGAATAATAAATGGACGATTCGTTCTTCACATAAGGAAAAGATAAATCGTTATACGGTAACGATCTACCAGGTGGTTGTCCCCAATGGAGAGGAAAAAACCTTTGCCTATTTAGGTTTTGCCAAAGGAGTTTGTATTCTCCCGATTACCGAGGACGCGGAAATCATTTGTCTGAAACAATACCGTCACGCCTTAAAAAGCTGGCAGTGGGAATTGCCGGCCGGCGCGATTGACAAGGCGGATCCGACTCCGCTGGACACGGCAAAAAGGGAACTTGAGGAAGAAACGGGCTATCAGGCCGAACATTGGCTGGAATTAGGCAGCTTCTACCCGTCACCCGGTTCGACTTCTGAAGAAATTTTTTTATTTGCCGCTGCCGGCTTAATTCCTACTGCACAAAAACCGGAAAACAGCGAGCAAATCGAATTACACAAACTGACCATGGAAGAACTAAAAACATTAATTAAAATTGGCGAGTTCAAGCATGGTGCAGGCCTCGCGGCAGTTTTACGATACAAATTCATTACTGATTAACAGACATATCACCTTTGAAAAAAATAAGAATAGTTTGATTAGTAAACTTCCGAATTAAACGATGACTTTGCAGCAATTCTATTGTTTCATTTCGCATCTTTCTCTTCTCCTTTTGAAAAATTAATACGGACGTTCTCTTTTCGTATTGGTAAAATCAAATGCTTCTTCTTACCAAGACACCTCTTTTATAGCGGCTTCAGGAAAAGAACAGGCGCCTTTTTACCGTTTGCAACCCATGTTGCCACTTTCGAGCAAAAGAACGGGCCCCTGCATGTTACCCGTTCTTCCTAGGTTCTAATCTACTCTATAAACGAAAATTGCAGGGTGCCCTTTGGTCGAAGCTGAGCTACTTTCCAAAGGTCATCTTCGGCTATTTTTCCAATTGTCGCATAGCCGCCAATGGTTTGTGCATCGGCCATGAGAATGATTGGCTGCCCGCTATTAGGAACCTGAATTGTACCAAATTGAGTTGCTTCTGATAAAATATCACTTCCATTTAGGAATCGAAGAGGGTCTCCATGTAAGAGATACCCCATTCTATCCCCATTTCGAAATGTATAAGTGGATTGCAAAAACTCTTCGATACTTTCTAGGACAAACTTATCTAAGTGTGGACTGGGCCATACTTTAACGGTAAGATTCATTGGATAGTCAGGAATCTCGCTTTTGATTAACCCCCGTTGCGGTGTATTGGTTTTTTCCTTCCTAGCGTAAAGGATTTGATTTTTTTCTATCAGATTGCCAAGATAGCCTCTAGGATAAACGGAGGCACTCCCTAGCATTTCTTTCGCACGAAATCCGCCTTCTGGGATTACATACGCGATACTCCCATTTTTCGGGTGACTGAACGTTAGTACTTGACCTCGATACAGATTAAATGATTTCCAAATTAGGATCGGCCGACCATCTACCCGGGGTTCTAAATTAGCACCTGTTATTACAATCCGGTGGTCTGATAATACTTCTAGTTCGACTCCTCCGAGAAAAATTTCCAAACCTGTACTATTCGGAGGATTGCCAAAAATGTAATTTCCATATCTAAAGGCATAAAAGTCCATCGGTCCTGACACAGGTACACCAAATCGTCGGTAGCCAAATCTTCCTTTATCCTGAATAGAGCTGTATACCCCCGCTTTAGTAACTTTAAAGAGCGGAATCATCTAGAGCTCCTATTGATTTGATTTGAATCCCATCACTTTCAAGGGCTTGACGGATGCGGGCTGTATGCTGAACTACATTGACACCATCGCCATGAAAGCAAATCGTATCTGCTACTAATGGGATAAACTGACCTGATGTCCCCTTCACTTGTTGATTAAATACAATATCGCGAACCTGGCTGAGAATTTCATCAGTTGACTTTAATACAGCATTTGGCAGTAAGCGGGAACTTAAACGCCCTTCATCGGTATATTGCCTATCAGCAAAAGCTTCTGATGCTATTTTTAAGCCGATTTTTTCCCCAGCCTTCAGTAATTCCCCGTTGGCCAATCCAAATAAGTATGCATCTGGCACTGTCTGATATGCTGCTTCTGCAATAGCTTCTGCAATATCAGGTTTCTCAGCAGCGATATTATATAGTGCCCCATGGGGTTTAACATGTTGGATCGGCCGATTGTAGATATCGGTAAATATTTTGAGTGCCCCAATTTGGTACACTACACAATTGTAAATTTCTCTTGCTGTCATCTGTAATGGTCTTCGTCCAAATCCTTGAATATCGGGATAACCAGGATGGGCCCCGATGGCAACTTCCTTATCAATAGCTTTGCGAACCGTATCATGGATTACATTAAAGTCGCCTGCATGGAAACCACAAGCAATATTTGCTGAGGTTATATATTGAAATAGATCTTCATCATTTCCAATCGTAAAAGCACCATAGCTTTCTCCAACATCTGCATTTATGTCTATTCTTATCACGGTACTACCCCCAAAGGAAACATGATTAAATTTTTTTTATGACAGTATAAATTTCTTACTTGACTCAGGGTGGATTTCCAGTTTCGCCTGTATGTCATAGTATTCAGAAGTTGAAATCGCAACGAATTGTAATTGATCCCCAGCACTGATAAGGAATGGTTCTTTCCAATCAGGGTGATAGGTTTCGACTGGTGTTTTCCCGATAATATTCCACCCTCCTGGACATTCGAGCGGATATATTCCGGTTTGACTTCCACCGATGCCAACGGTGCCTCTTGGTACTCGAGGACGCGGCGTACTCAACCGCGGCGTCTGCAGTTTTTCATGTAATTGACCCAAGTACGGGAACCCTGGTAAAAAGCCAATCATGTAAACCGTGTAAACGGTGTTCGTGTGTAGAGCAATGATTTCCTTTTCACTCATTCCCGTATGCTGAATTACTCTTTCCATATCTAACGCAAACTCTTCCTCATAACAGACAGGAATGTGCAGTTTTTTAGATTTACGGTATTCTCTTCCTACTAGAACATATTTTTCCCATCTTGCTAATAGAGACTGGATAAAGGTATCGGTATCTCTAAGGGGTTTTTTCAGAAAAATTGTGACGGTATGATAGCTTGGAACCACCTCTTCAATAAAATATGTCTCCTTCTCAACCATTCCACAAAAGAGTTGGACTTGATTGAAAACACTTTCCCCTAAGGTGCCGTTAAACGCAAAACGGATGCTTCTTTCTCCAGTTATATGAACAGTTGGAAAATCAAATTTTCGGTTAGTCATGTTCTGACAACACTTGTATACAAGTGGAGACTCCTTTTTTCAGATCTTGATGAGACCAGCTTGGAATCTTCCCGTGTTGGATGGCAAGCCCATGAGAAGCGGGCATGTGAATAAACCCACTAAGCATTTTCTTGTTTTGAATCTTAGCATAATGCAATGCTTGGTACATCACATGGTTGCATAAATAAGTTCCCGCCGTATTTGAGATTTCTGCAGGTAATCCCACTTCTATGAGTCGCTCTACCATGGAGCGGATAGGCAAAGTAGTCATGTATCCATCTGGACCCGTTTGTTGGATTAGTTCATCAACTGGATTATCGCCAAAATTATCAGGTGCACCATCATTTACATTGATTGCAATTCGCTCTGGCGTTAGCTTGAAGCGCCCTCCAGCAAGCCCTAAGGAAATCACAGCATCTGGCTGAATGGTCTCAATATATTCTAATAACTGTTCTCCAGCACGTTTAAAATCAACAGACAAAATCTTGCCATTAATTTTATAGCTGCCAATTTCCTGCCCATGGAGCTCTTCAACAATTTTCATTGTCGGGTTGATCGTGAAGTCTAAGAATGGTTCAAATCCTGTTAATAATAATGTCTTCATTTGCTTGTTCCCTCCTATTACTTAAAGTTGAAGTGGACGTACCCTTTGATACGTTAGTGTATTATCGTACTGATAGGTTACGTTAATCGCAGACTTCTTCAAAACATCTAAGATTGCTAAATCAAAAAGAATATGCGCCTCAATACAGCTTTGAAGTACCTCTCCATAGACAACCTCATCAGCAGCTTCTGAGATAATTTCAGCTGCCACCCATTCCGGATACCTAGTAATGCCAATGGTTGAATAGGAAGGTGTGACTTCTGCTTGGCGATAAAAATGAATCCCTGGTGCCTCTTCGATTGGGAACACCTCAGGCAACCATTGATTTCCATATTTAATAAATCGTTCTTGCCAGTATTGATTTTCTTTTTCAATATCTGTACCACGAATACTATCACTGATTGATTGAACAATAGTCTCCAGGTTTTGTTCATGTTGCGAACGATATGGACCAGTCGACAGCCGTCCAATTCCATAGATTTTTGCGCTAGGTAAAAAATAAGAAACAGGAAAGCGAGGCGGACTATTATAACCGGCAAAAGGCTGTACCCATTCATGGGAAGGAATCCCGTGATCATCAACGATAACATCGGGGGCCCAACGGCGAAGGATTTCAGGATATACATTTGCCTCACCAAAAACTGTTTCATGAAAACGGACCAATGAATATTCAAGGCCAACTGCATTGTATCTTGCAGCATGGTGTTTCCATTCTGGATGCTCGCTTACGAGCTTCGTTAATAATTGATATCCATCTGGATTAGCTAATGGCAGGATTACTAGATTGATATCTTTTAACCAATCTCCTAAAGAGTCATTCGCGCGTTCAATAAGTTGAAGCACCGCAGGTGTACTAGAAACTTCATTCGGATGATGTCCAGCTTCTATGAAAATAGTTTTCTTAAATAGTGATAACTTTAATGGTGCGACAAACTCTTCATCTGTTTTTAAAAAGCATTCGATGACGGGGATTTCCTGACCACGATATGAGGTGTCAGGATAAACCACTCGATAGCGCAGTGAATGCTCATCCATCCATCTTTGGACATCCGGATGGATATGCTGTGAAGGCTTCTTGAACTTTCGAACCGGACAATTACGTTCCTCGTCGCCATCTGTCATTTGCGCACTGATCATTTTTCCATTTTCATCGAAGGAGATTGACTTTGTCAGCCATGTTCTTAAAGGTTGATCCCTCCATGCGTATACCTTTACGCGGGCCACTGGCTTTTCTCCTACTCTCAGATGCATAAACGGGTAAACTCCGCCTGGGGCATTGAATGGTTTGCCTTCCAATTCTTCGCCCATTACTTCAAAATAATCAAGTGTATTAAAATACAGGTCTTCATGGAGCGCTTCCAATGCGGAAATACGTTCCTCGTCGACCCCCCATTTCTTTTCCTCTTCACTCATCCATACATCTATTTCAATACGATCAAATAACGGACGGGAATAACCTTGTCCGGGATAATAGTCCGCGACATCTTGACGAAGCTTTGACAGAACTTCCTCTATATAAAAACTATAGAAACGCTCTCTGTCGGTTGGGATCAGATATTCTTCTACTACTTTCCCTGCTTCTTTTACGCGAATCGAGCTAGAAACTGGGTAAACGTAATTTTTACCATTAATGTATTTCATGGTTGAAACGGGAACATCTAGATAGCCGAGGTATTGCTGTTCACCATGTTGGTCATACCCAACTACTTCATACGTATGAGGAAGCTCCTTTTCTAGCGTAAAATCAACTAACTCTGAGCTGAATCCAAGCTGTTTCTCGATATAACGATCGACTGGATAAAGTTCCTGGATCCAACGAATCGGGAGTTCTAATCCGTGAGCGCCCTGCTCCTCTCGAACTTTAATATTTATTCTTTGGAGAGGCTGAGCCAACTCTCGCAATTTTGGCAGGATTTCTTCCACCAGCCAGTGAAAGCCTGGTTTAAAGGCAGATTTTATCGATAAGGAATTTACAGCAGGAAATTGTTCTCTCCACTTTAAAGCCAACTTGTTACGTATGTCTGCCGGTTCTGAAAGGAATAGTTCAATATCCATATTTTCTAGATCTTTTATCGTTGTTAACTTTTCATAGACGACATCTACTTCAGATGGAGCGGACCAGTTCATTTCAAATAATAACGGTGATTCGCTTCTTTCGGAGTCCTGATATTCTTTTTCCCAGTAGCCAAATGTTCCGCCTTCACTCCAATGAGCGGCATTGGCAAGCCGATTAAGAGCTGATGGTAAAGCAGCCTTTGTCCCTTTTAAAATCATTGTGTTAGGTTGGGGCATGTTTAACACCGTATCGTTTCCTTCCGCAAGTTCAAACTGTACTGAAGCTGCTGGATTTCCGGTAAGCGGAAAGGAAATTTCGGTAGAATACATTGCTGCTCTAGCGACAAAAAAACAGATTTCCCGTAGGAGGTCGGTTGAAAGCAGCGACTCCTCTACCTTGACGTTTAGATGTAACAGCTTCGACGGTGAAGCTTCTTGATTTTTTCCAAATCCGGAAAAGCTCCACAAATCACTTAGGCTGTTCATCTCCGTCCCTGTATCCATCTCGTTTGTTTGCCCAGGAATAGTAGAAACAACCCCTACGTCTGTATACAATTTATCTCCTTTTAATTCAACAAACGTACTTTTCATATGTTGCGCTGGCTTCATGGCAGCCAGCAGTCGAAGCAATGTTGACAATTCTGCTTCATTTTTATAAGTGAGGATGAGCTCGTTTTGCTCTATCCTCGCTTCCGTCTTTACCTCTGAAAAAACAAAGCGTACATTTATCGAATCTTCACGATTCTGTTCGAAAAAGTTAAATGATAATGAAGTTGTCTCAAATCCTAAGCGAGCACAAAAGTCAATCAATCCTTCTGGTGCTAGCCCATCCGGTAAATCAATAGAAAGATGAAGGCCATCAATGACCCCATCGTCATTCTTATCAAGAAGCAAACCCTCTTTTGTCCAGATTGCTAAGAGATTTTCCATTACGTATCACCTACACTTTCATGTTTGGATCAAAGCGATCTCTCAACCAGTCGCCAAGTAAATTAAATCCTAAAACAGTCAACATAATCGCAATACCTGGAAATGTTGCAGTCCACCATGCAGTCGTGACGTAGTTTCGGCTGTCAGCAAGCATTCCGCCCCATGAAGGAATCGTTGGGTCTACCCCTAAACCTAAGAAAGTTAAGGAAGCTTCTAATAAAATAAACTCTGCTATATACATCGTTCCAAGCACGAGAATACTCGATAACACATTAGGCAGAATATGCTTTCTTATAATCCTGAATTGTGTTCCGCCAATAGCCCTTGCTGCTTGAATATATTCCTGTTCCTTTAACGAGATCACCTGCCCTCTAATTAAGCGGGCAAAACCAACCCAATACGTTAGTCCAAGAATAATAATAATTTTCCAAATACCCGTTCCAAGAACACTCATAATAACAATGGCAAAAAGAATGAACGGAAAGGCCAATTGAATATCTGCTATACGCATGATAAAATCATCAAGCCATTTACCAAAATATCCAGATACAAGTCCTAAGATTGTTCCGATAACCATTGAAATTAAGACGCCCAAAAATCCAACCATCAAAGATATCCTTGTTCCATAGATAATCCGGCTTAACAGGTCTCTCCCTACCTGGTCGGTACCGAGGAGAAAAGCTGACTCACCATTCTCATCTGCCCAAGAAGGTGGGACTAGCCGGGAAGACAAGCTAGCTTTTGTTGGTTCAAAAGGAGCAATCCATTGTGATAAGAGGGCAGCAGCTACACTTAAAATAACAAGCAGCATCCCAATAAACCCAGCCGGATTCTTTTTTATAAATTTCCAAAAACTCCTAATATGGGACTTTTTCGGAAGGACGTCCATCTCCTTCTGATGTATTTGCTCTTGCGGCTGTAAACTTGTCATGCGTGCCCACTCCCTCCACTTTTAATTCTTGGATCTATCAGTGAATAACTTAAGTCAACCACCAGGTTAACGAATACCATTATTATTGAAAGGAAGATGACTCCTCCCTGGACAACAGGATAGTCCCTTTGATTAATTGCATCGATAATTAAGCGCCCGATGCCTGGCCAAGAGAAAATTTGTTCCACAATAACTGCGCCGCCAAGTAATGACCCAAATTGCAGACCAATAAATGTCACGGTTGGCAACAATGCATTTCGGAATGCATGTTTAATGATTACGGCCCAATCGCTAATCCCTTTGGACTTTGCGGTTGAAATATATTGCTGGTTCATCACTTCAAGCATAGATGAACGGACAAGTCTGGCCAAAATACCTGATAAAATCATTCCGAGAGTAATCGATGGTAGAATTAGGTTTTGAGGTCCATCAAAACCTGACGAAGGCAGCCATTTTAGATTGACGGCAAAAATTAGGATGAGCATAATTCCTAACCAAAAGTTTGGAAATGAAATCCCCATTAATGAGAACACTCGTCCAAAGAAGTCAACAAATGTTCCGCGCTTTACAGCTGATAAGATTCCAACAGGAATGGCAATGACAATGGATACTAAAATTCCGCCGACTGCCAAGGCTAATGTTGCTCCTGCCTTATCCATTATTAAATCAATGACCGGTCCGCCACTGCGAAAGGACTCACCGAAATCAAACATCACTAACCCTTTTAGAAAAATAAAATATTGAACATACAGCGGTTTATCTAGACCTAGGTTTGCTTTTAATTGCGCAATTGCTTCTTTTGATGGTTCGCCCGCTGATAACATGACTGATACCGGGTCACCTGTTAATCGTATTGAAAAAAAGATTAATAGTGAGATTGCAAATACGACTAAAACCGTATGGAACAATCTTCTAATCACATAACCTATCATATTATTCCTCCGTCCTATTAGAAAAACACATGTACTCGGTCAGATTTTTCTTTCAGACCATTTCGATTATTGTCTGTTATTTATGCATATGGGGGGCTGCTTTTTTGAAAGAAAAGAGATAGCATGCGGCATCATACTATCTCCTTTTGGTTCGTTTACTTCACTGAAACTTCTTCAAGACGTAGCCGATCCTCGTGTGGTGGCTGGAAGTTTTGAACGCGCTTATTCACTGCATATAAATCAACAGCTGAATACAAATTAAGTTCTGGAGCTAAATCGTACAATATCTCAGTTAATTCTTTAAAAATCTTTTCACGCTCTTTTTGGTCAACTGTATTTCGTTGTGCAGTTAGCAATCTCTCTACTTTTTCATCTTTGAAGGATGGATTCCAGAATTCGCCTTCGTGGTACATTAAATATGCCGTGTTATCAAAGTCAAGTGTCCAGCCGCCCCAGCCTTGACGATACATATGTCCTGCTTTCCCTTGAGGAATTAAATCAGAGTTCATAGTTGTACCATCCGCTGTTTTGATGTTTACTTTTAAACCAATCTCTTCTAAATAGAAGGAAACCGCCTGAGCAATCTCTTTAAAGTTGCCGTCATTCCCCGGAATCATTACATCTAGTGATGTACCTTCTTTCACTCCTGCTTGTTTGATTAGTTCCTTTGCCTTTTCAGGATCATACGGATAAGGTTTTAAGTCAGGATTGTTACCAAATGAAAGATCACTTTGGAATGTACTAATTGGTTTACCGTAGCCGCTTAAAATTTCTTTAATAATCGCATCTTTATCCACAGCATAGTTAATTGCTTGGCGCACAAGTTTATTATCAAGAGGCTTTTTGGCTACATCAAATCGTAAAGCAAATGCTGTTGGTGTCCCTACGTCCCTTAATTCAAGGAAAGCTGTTTCTTTGACCGTTTTAGCTTGTGACACCTCAACTCGTTTCATAATATCGATTTTTCCAGTCTGTAGTTCTGCTAGTCTCGTTGAAGCTTCAGGAATTACCTTAAAGACCACTTTGTCTAACTTCGGCAATCCTTCTTTCCAATAATCTGGATTTTTCTCTAAAACAATCTCTTGGTCGCGTTTATAACTTGTCATCTTAAACGGTCCTGTACCAACTGGATTATTGTTGAAATTTTCGTCGCCTTTTTCTTTAATGTACTTTGGCGGTACAATCACAGCTCCATATCCAGCAAGTTTAGTCAAGATGACCGGATCTTTTACTTTTAATTTTAAATTAACGGTGTATTCATCAACAATTTCGACTTTATCAATGGAGCTATAATTTGAGTATTGCGGGCCTTTCTGGCCTTCTTCACCTAATAAACGGTCAAATGTAAACTTCACAGCGTCTGCATTGAATGGCTCTCCATCATGGAATTTAACACCTTCTCGTAATTTGAATTGAAGTGTTTTGTCATCCAAATACTTCCAACTTTTCGCAAGACCTGGCTGCAATTCTAAATCTAAAGTTCGGTCAACAAGACCTTCAAAGACAGAAGTAGCAATTGTACTCCAGTCTAGTAAAAAGACATCAATCGGATCCCAGTTTTGCGGTTCGGCACTTACACCAATAACAAGCTCATTTTTTCGGTCTTTTACAGGATTTGCTGCATTTTTCTTACTAGATTCTGTTGGGCTGGTTTCGGTTTTGCTTGAACAAGCTGTTAGTACTAGAGCAAAGACAAGCATTAAAGTTAACAAAATACTAGATTTTTTCCTCATAAACATTCACCTCTAATGGTTTATTTATTGTTTTTCCATAAGGATATGGATGGTTATAACCAATCTTCTTTGAAATCTCTGCTGCTGCCTCCCAGAGGGCTCCAACAAAATCGGACACTCTCTCCCTACGTAAACTAGTAGAAAAACTTGCTAGACTAATAGAATATTGAACCTTGCCAAATCGGTTAAAGATTGGTACGGCAAGCGAGGCAGTTCCTTCCTCTAACTCAGAGTCACTATAGGCAAATCCGTCTCTTCTAATTTGCGCTACTAAATCGAGTACTTCCTGCTTCGTCGTTGGCGTCTGACTGGCAATTTTTTTTAAAGGTTTGTCTATAATCTCGTAGATTTTTTCATCAGGCATGAAGGCTAGAATCGCACGAGTACAAGCACCTGCATATAAAGGCGCATACCGACCGACTCTTGTATATAATCGTACGGGTCGTGTACTTTCCACTTTTTCTATGTAGATACCCTCATGCTGTTCCCGTGCTATGAGCTGGATGGCCTCATTAAATTGCACCTGCAGCTTTTTCATATATGGAAAGGCCTCCTGCCGTATGTCTAAACGACCGGCAACTCGTTCTCCCATTTCAAGGAATTTTATTCCTAATCCGTATCTCTCCCCATCAATCACCATCTCATCCTGATGAAAAGTAATTTTTTTCAAGTATCCGAGCTCAACAAAGGTCTTTAACAAACGTAAAACCGTTGCTTTCGGTATACCCGTGTGATTAGAAATCTCATCAAGTTTCCAGTAAGGTTTTTCTTCCGTAAATATTTCCAGAAGTTGCAGCGCCTTTTTGACTGTTTTACTCATATGAGCTCTCCTGCTGCAGATTGTTCTTGTCCGAGATGATATAAATGGCATGAGACAGAATGTTGGTCGGAAACAGGTTGTAATGTTGGATTAACCGTTTTACACATATCCATGCATTTAAAACATCTTGGGTGGAATGTGCAACCATTTGGCGGATTAGATGGGCTTGGTACATCGCCACTAAGAATAATTCTTTGCTTTTTTTGCAGCGGGTGAGAACTTGGTAAAGCGGATAATAGCGCTTCAGCATAGGGATGCAGAGGCTTTTCGTACAAACGATTTTTCCCTGCAATTTCAACCATTTTCCCAAGATACATAACGCCGATGCGATCGCAGAAATGCTTTACGACACTCAAGTCATGGGAGATAAAGATATAAGTAAGACCAAATTCTTTCTGTAAATCCCTCATTAAGTTTAAAACCTGGGATTGTATCGAAACATCCAATGCAGAGACAGGTTCATCAGCAATAATTAACTTTGGTTTAGAAATTAGCGCTCTGGCAATACCGATTCTTTGTCGTTGGCCCCCGGAAAAAGCATGTGGGAATCGGGAAAGCTGTGCCTTCGTTAAACCAACTTGATCAGCTACTTCAAGCACCCGTTTTTCTCTTTCACTTCTATCTGTTACTTCAAAGTTAATCAAAGGTTCTTCAATAATCTCCCTAACCTTCATACGCGGGTTGAGCGAGGCGAACGGATCCTGAAAGATAATCTGAATATCCTTCCTTAACTTTCTCATTTCAGACTTATTCAGTTCTGCGATATTTTTTCCCTGAAAAAAAATCTTCCCCTCGGTTGGCTCCAATAATCTAAGGATGGTCCTCCCCGTTGTACTTTTTCCGCAGCCGGATTCTCCTACTATCCCGAACGTTTCTCCTTGTTGAACATCAAATGACACACCGTCAATTGCTTTTATCTGCTTAATTTCCTTCCTGCCAAGGATCCCTCCTTTTACAGGAAAGTACTTCTTTAGGTTTTCTACACGTAATAAGGATTCTTTTATTTCCATCACATTACCACCTCCGAATCACCGTGCTCATACAACCAGCATTTTACCTTTGAACCTTTAACATCAAACAAGGGAGGGGCTTCCATGCACCTTTGGTGGACATTAGGACATCTTGGGGCAAACCGGCAGCCAGATGGCATGTTCTCCGGAGCCGGAACAATACCTGGGATCGATGAAAGGTATTCTTTCTCGTCAGCAATATCTGGTAGAGAGGCTAATAGTCCTTTCGTATAAGGATGTTTAGTCTCGTCAAAGAGATCAACAACTTTTGCTTCCTCAACAATTTCCCCTGCGTACATGACGATTACGCGGTTACACATTTCAGCAACTACCCCGAGGTCGTGAGTAATGAGGACAATTGACATATGCAGCTGCTCTTGCAGCTTTTTCATTAACTCAAGGATCTGCGCCTGAATGGTAACATCTAAGGCGGTGGTGGGTTCGTCTGCTATCAATATTTCTGGATTACATGAAAGTGCAATAGCAATCATCACTCTTTGACGCATACCACCTGAAAGCTGATAAGGGTACTCATCGAGCACTTGTTCAGGACGAGGAATGCCAACTAGTTTTAACATTTCTAGTGCCCTGTCTCTCGCCTGTTGTTTTGACACATGTTCGTGACTCAAAATCATTTCCATTATTTGCTTTCCAATGGTATAAACAGGGTTCAATGAACTCATCGGTTCTTGAAAAATCATCGCAATTCTTTTTCCTCTAACTTTTCTCCAGTCCTGTTTGTTAAATTTTTTAAAATGTAGATCATGTGTTTGAATATCACCCTCAAGCCACTCTACTCCAGGTGGCAAAAGTCCCATTAAAGAAAGTGATGTCATGCTTTTTCCACAGCCTGATTCTCCAACAATACCGAGTGTTTCCCCTTTTTCAAGAGTAAAACTTATTCCATTTACAATCGCTATTTTTCGTCCATCATCATTAATTCCAACTTTAAGTTTCTCTACTTCTAATACTTTTTGAACCATTATGACACTCCTAACGGTTTCATTTTTTGAAATGCGATTTCATTTATTGTATTAATAATATATTAAATTTTAAAAATATTATCAATAGTTTTAAATAATAAAATAAAATTTTTTAGAATATTTTTACTATATTCTAGTAGGAACTCTTTTGTAGAATTATTTTTTTAAAAGATGAGAGACTCGTTTTTTGGGGAAGTAGAGAGAAGAATGGTAGAAGATTGATTTTAATCATCCAATGGAAATAGCAGGAAATTTCTGCAGAATTTTTTTCTGGGGAACAATGCAAAAATGCCGGGCCCCTAGCATCCTAGAAGTCCTGGCATTTTGGGTTCATGTATTATAGTTGCAGCATTTCTTTCATATCTTCTTGGGCAGTGCCAATGAGTTTTAAATTGAAAGTATCTTGCAGAACTTGGAGAACGCCTTCCGAGATAAATTCCGGGGCTTTTGGTCCAATTCGGATATCCTGAATGCCCAAACTGAACAAGCCTAAAAGAATAGCAACTGCTTTTTGCTCAAACCAGGATAACACGATACTGACCGGAAGTTCATTGATTTCACATTCAAATGCTTCGGCTAGAGCCTTAGCGATTTTAACTGTGGAGACGGAATTATTGCACTGTCCTAAATCAATATACCGTGGGATTTCAGTTCCCGGTACAACACCGTAATCCACATCGTTAAAGCGGAATTTACCGCATGATGTTGTTAAGATAACCGTTTCCGGTGGTAAGGAAGTAGCAAGCTCACGATAGTATTCCCCGCCTTTACCAGGGGCATCACAGCCGGCAATCACAAAGAAACGTTTGATTTTTCCCGTTTTCACAGCATCGACCACTTCAGGAGCTAAGCCTAAAACCGTTTCGTGGTGGAATCCTGTCAATAAGGTTTCGTCTGAATCAATAGCTGCCTCAGGTAATTCCAACGCTTTTTCAATCAATGGCGAGAAGTCATCATTAACGATTTTTTGGACATTCTCAAGCCCAGCTACTTCATAGGAAAACATCCGATCGGCATAGGAGCCTTTAATTGGCATCACACAGTTCGTCGTCGCCAAAATGGCCCCTGGGAATTTTTCAAACAGGCGGCGCTGGTCATACCATGCTTTGCCGATATTGCCCTTCAAATGAGAATATTTCTTTAATGCCGGATAACCATGGGCCGGAAGCATTTCCGAGTGGGTGTAAATATTGATACCCTTTCCTTCTGTCTGCTTCAATAATTCTTCTAAGGCAAACAGATTATGTCCGGTAACGACAATACAATGACCTTCAATTTTATTTTGGCTGACACGAATCGGTTCCGGGATACCCAAGCGCTTCGTATGGGCTTCATCAAGCATTTCCATGACGCGTACGGCTGATTGACCGACTTTCATCGCCATATCAATATGTTCCTGGACATTAAAGTTTGAATTCGTTAATGTCATATAAAGGGCCTCATGGGTTACCGTATCAACGAATGGATCAGTAAATCCTAATTGGTTGGCATGCGTGCGATAAGCTGCAATCCCTTTTAACCCAAAGATAATTGTATCTTGGAGACTGGCAATCGTTTCATCTTTTCCACACACGCCGATGACTTTGCAGCCGCCTGTAGGAGTTTGTTCGCATTGATGACAAAACATCATTCATCACTCACTTTCTTTTTATAATCTATCTTAAATAGGATAGGAAAAAGATCACTCCCTTGTTGTGATGCAAATCACACAAATTCTAGTTGTTAAAAAATGTTCAAAAAATGATGGCCACTCTTTTGACTGGGAAGATCAAGATTTCAGCTGTTTCTCCTTACCATTCAAAATACCACAATCAAAAAATGACCCCCAGCCAAAAAAATCATTTGAAATCCTCACCATTTAACCGCAAAGTCAACTACCCTCACTGAGGTGAATCTTTTCAGTGGGGGCTTGAGTT
>NZ_JADDIU010000067.1 GCF_016464375.1 Bacillus renqingensis | reverse complement strand
TAGGAGCCAAACTAAAAAATGCAAGATTCAAGTTACGTTATTGCACACTTTATTGTATACCTTATTTTTCACAAGAAAATGAAAAATCTTAAAGAGCAATACCCTGAGTGGATGAAAAAAACACAGGTTATTATGGTTAATACGCAATTCCGCAGCAACAAGCTTACTTACTCGAACTATTGGTTTGCCATCCCGTTTGTGATTTCGATTGTCACTATTGTGATGACACTCGTAAACTATCAGCAAATTCCCGACCGGTTTCCGATGCAATATAACTTTAGCGGCGAAGTGACCAACTGGGGGACTAAATCTTACCGGTCTGTCATGCTTATGCCTATTATGCAAATCTATCTGACGCTGTTGTTTTTATTCGTTAATATCATTATTTCGAAAGCGAAACAGCAAGTGTCCGCAGCAAATCCGGAGGAGTCACTAAACAAAAATATTATTTTCAGGAGAAGATGGTCGCTTTTCACGATTTTGATGGGAACAGGCCTAATTGCCATGTTCATGCTGCCGCAGCTTTCGCTGTTTTATCCGATTAATCTCAAGCTGCAACTGTACGTTCCACTCGTTTATCTCATTGCTGTTTTTGCGGGCGCCATCATATTATCGATTACTACCGGTCAAGGCGGCAGCCGCATGTCGAGGTCTGCAACTGGCGAAAACGGCAAAGTGATGGATCGAGATGACGACCGTTATTGGAAGCTGGGAGTGTTCTATTTCAATCCGAAAGATCCAGCCATTTTCTTGGAAAAACGATTTGGCATCGGCTGGACAAACAACTGGGCCCATCCGCTTTCATGGGTTTTCATTATCGTTGTGATTCTTCTGGCTGTCGGTCTGCCGATACTGTTAGGATAAGGGCCAAATTTTTAAAGAAGGATTTTTCTCCATTCGTATCGAAAATTGTATGATAAAACAATTTTGAGTAAGAGGTGCTTCTATGCTTTTTCATTATCATTTTTGGACTCCGTATGTCGAAGAAACAGAAAATTTTTATAAAGAGAACGGATTTCGCGTATCTCTCCGTATAGGCAAATATAATGGGGAGTTTCAGACATTTCATCCGCCTTTAACGTGGGATGATTTCCGTGATAAAAAGGTTCTTTTTCGTATTATAGAGGTCAGAAAAGGGGCAGTAAATATTACCTTTGGGTATGGAAAGAAGATCTTATTTGACCATATTGGCTTTTTGGTATCGGATGAAGAAAAAGCGAAAATATGTGAAAATGCTGAGAAAATGAATTGGCATGTTGATGAAAGTGAACGCAGAACCTTTATTACAACACCCTATAATTTTCGGATTGAACTTCAATCCAACCTAGATGTAGTAGACTCTCTTAAAAATGAAACAAAAATTGAAACAATGAAAGTAGCAACTAAAAGGGAAGGATTAGAAAGAGACCTTTCCACTTTGTTTCATAAACAAATGGATCATATAGTTTCCGAGGCTGGTGATGCAGTTACCATTAAAGAAACCGTAATAAAAGGGTTATTATCCACGGATATTGTTGACCCTAATGGCGTCAGAATTTTTAACAGAATGCAGCTATCACACAAAAAGAAGTTCTGAAAAGGTCTTATTATAGCAGTAATATCGCCTTTTATTTCCAAACCATGCTTGGAGTTGGAATCTTCCTACCCCAAAGTCCTTTTCTATGGGACTTTTTCTTTACCCCGCTACTCTATTTTGTCCCATAGACCTCTTCTATGGGACAGTTTCTTTGCCCCGCTACTCTATTTTGTCCCAATAGACCCTTCCCTTCCTCAACTCCTCTGGTGTCTGGAAAGCAAATGAAGGCACACGTTAAAAAGGCGCCTTTATTCCCATTTTTTACAAAATAATGGAGTCTGAACCCAACCCTCCAATTTACAAAAAGCATCCTCACTCATTTGGCCCAAATACACGTTCCCGGATATCCGAAACTCCATCTCTTTCAATCCGTTTTTCCAGTGTAGCTCGTAAGCCCGGCGCTAACAGCTCACATTCGGCCAGTTCCCTCATCAACTCTAAATTGGGCTCCTTCGTATGGATTATTTCATTACACTTTTGAATCGTCCACTGCGGATACGGTCGTTCGATTAAAATAAATGTCTGTCCCTCTTCCACAGCTCCTTCTTTTAACACACGAAAATACCAGCCCGTTCTCCCGGTATTCTGCAAAAGAAGTGCCAATGTTTTTACTCTAAAGCGGCGGGCCGGTTTCCAGCATGGCTGCCGTGGCTGTGATACTTGAACGACCGCTTCCCCAATTTGAAAGGTATCACCAATTGAAATCCCCTCCTCTTTCACATGTTCCACCACAAAATTCTCACCCATCCCACCGGAAGTCATATCAGGTATCCCCAGCTCCTTTTGCCAATATGAATAGTTTTCCAATGAATAAGCAAATACCGCCTTTTCCGGTCCGCCGTGATGCTTTGTATCCGCTTGCCCGTCGCCAGTTAAACCGGTTTTACTTACCCAAACAGGTTCTGTAACCGGCTCTTTAAAAATCGCACTCGTCCATTCCCGGTCCATAATATGGGCCGCATCTTTTTCACCAATTGTTTTTGGCAAGCCTACAAAAATTTTTTTCAATAACATGTCCATTTCTTTTCTCCTCTGATTTTTCCCTTTTACAGATATTATCAATCCTTTGAAACTTCTCTGCAACCAATTCGTATAAAAAATCACTGGGGGGATACTGATGAAGTCAAGAAAGAAGCGAGCCGATAAAGAAAACATGATCTTGGATATCATTGAATTATGTCTTGAATTAATTGGACCGATAGTAAAGTATACCATCCGCGCTGTTACTAAAATTTTTAATTAATATTCCTCTTTTTAAAAACCAACTACAATAAGCGTAACGGGTTTACCTGTGAGGTGCAAAAAGTTAATGCACTCTAGCATTCGTAAGTTCTTCATCACTTCATTCACATGAGTTTCCGGAGTGACTATGAAGGACTTTTCGGTCGACTTCCA
>NZ_JADDIU010000066.1 GCF_016464375.1 Bacillus renqingensis | reverse complement strand
TTCTTCATCACTTCATTCACATGAGTTTCCGGAGTGACTATGAAGGACTTTTCGGTCGACTTCCAACCGTGTTTTGTCCTTCATCCACTCTATGAAGGACTTTTCGGTCGGCTCTCCACCGCGTTTTGTCCTTCATCCGCTCTATGAAGGACTTTTCGCTCCGCTTTCCACCGCGTTTTGTCCTTCATCCGCTCTATGAAGGACTTTTCGCTCCGCTTTCCACCGCGTTTTGTCCTTCATCCGCTCTATGAAGGACTTTTCGATCAGCTTCCAACCGCGTTTTGTCCTTCATCTGCTTTATGAAGAACTTTTCGATCAGCTTCCAACCACGATCTGTCCTTCATCCACTCTATGAAGGACTTTTCGATCAGCTTCCAACCACGATCTGTCCTTCATCCGCTCTATGAAGGACTTTTCGCTCCGCTTTCCACCGTGTTTTGTCCTTCATCCACTCTATGAAGGACTTTTCGGTCGGCTTCTCACCGCGTTTTGTCCTTATGAATTTTATAGACAATTCTCAAGGTCGAAAAATTTCTTTCTTACCTTTTAAACAAAAACGCTTGGATGCATAAATCATCCAAGCGTTTTAATGAGAATAGTAATTTTTACTTAATAAGTGCTTTATAATTGCTCATTTCTTTCGATTTTACGCTGTTGTTCAGCAATGATCTCATCATCCTCGGCGTTGTCTCTCACTACTTTTTGAGTAAGGATTGAGCCCACAATAACCAGTAGCATAACTGCAATATAATACCCCTTTTCATTCAATTGGAGGTCGGCGTTATACAAACCAATCGCAAATAATAAAACCCCTGCAAAAAGTGTAAAATAGGCTAAAAACGTAAATGCTATTGTATTTCTTCTTTTATGTTTCTGCATTATTCATCACCCCTTGTTTCCTATCAATATTTCAATTATATGAAAAAACAGGCAATTAAGTAAACCAATTTTTTGAAAAACCACATTAACCATTACTTCTCGATGTCGAAAGGGCGATTAAACGATTTCCCTTCCAATAAGCCACTCCCATTGCAGCCAAAAGTAAGATCCCTGTTACGGCAAACACGCTTTGTACAGGTAAGATGCCGCCAATAAATCCGCCAAGCATCGGACCAATCATTCCGCCGATTTGGTTGGCAGTTTGGTTTAAACCAAATGCCCTGCCACGGAAATTCTCCGCTGTTGACTTTACGACGAGACCATTTAAAGCCGGATATACCGCGCAGAAAAAGACACCGTAGATAAAGCGGATAATGGAAAAGCCAAGCACTTGACTAAAAAGTATTTGCGCCAATGAGCCAAGTCCGCCTCCTAACAAGCCGATGACAAGCACCCGATGAAACCCTACTTTGTCTGCCCATTTTCCCCAAACAGGAGCAAATAAGGCACTGGCGATTCCCGGTAAGGAAAACACAATACCGGCTATTAAAGAGGCATTCTCAGCTGAACCGCCCAGTTTTACAATATATAAGGGCAGAATCGGTTCTATAGTCATGACCGAGCCAGCAGTAACAACTGTTAAAAGAAGAACCATCATTAATGGACGGTTAGTCCAGGCTTCCTTGATATCGTTTTTAACAGAGCCACGTGTTTTACTTGGGGTAAAGTTTTCCTCCGTCACCCATAAAATGACTAGGATTGTCGAAATTAATACGATAATACCGGCGCTGCCAAACGCCCAGCGATTCCCAACTAAATGGGCAATCCCTCCGCCAAGCAGCGGACCGACAATCCCCCCTGAAGCAGAAGCGGTAGAAATCATCGACAATGCATATCCTACCTTATGACCCGGGGTATTGGTTCCAATCAAGGCAATCGCACCGGGAATGAATCCGGTTAATAGCCCCTGCGAAATTCGTAAAACTAATAATTGATAGGGATTGGTGACAAAAGCAGTCAGCGTATAAATGACAAAAAGACAAAACCCTGCTCTGATAATCATCGGTTTTCGTCCGTATTTATCCGCCACACTTCCCCAAAATGGAGAGGCAATCGCCCCTGCAAAAAAGGCAGCACTAAACAATACCCCCGACCACATTTCTACATTGTTGGTAACACCAATCTGTGGCAGAAAGATAGGCAAAAACGGGATAACCATTGAAAAGCTTGCCGAGGTGAAAAAGACTCCGATCCATAATATCCACAAATTACGTTTCCAACCCTGCACGCTCATCGCTCTCCCCTTGATATACTAATAAGTTCCCCCTAACTTTATCATAAATAAAAAAAAAGGGAACGTTTAGTGCCCCGAAGTAGTCGCTTATAATGGCAACTGATTATCAATGTCATAGTTTAGGTGTCTTTGTCTTGAAGGTTTGACAGCAGTCTTGAGAAAAAAACATCTATTTTAACATGGCATTCCAAAGCCAACCCAAATCTCCAATTCCCTAATAACTTCCACAACCAATATGAAACTATCAGGTTGTTTTTTTCGTCATAGTTTGTGACTATTTGAATAGAAAGGAATTAGAATGTTTTGAAGCGAAAGAGGATTGGAAGTACATTTTATCTATTGTTTCTGCTGTTGATTGCCATCCTCCTCCTTTTCCAATTTGTTAAAGAATCTGGCTTTCTGAAGGAAGCTACTGTCAATCAATCTATTTCACTACCAACGAAGCTTCATCCGATAGTTGAGAGACGGAGCCAACAATTAATCCAACAATCGGCGAAAAAAGGGATTGTGATTGTCATTACCGATGGTTTCCGAAGTGCACAAGATCAGGACCAGCTGTATGAAAAAGGCCGTACGACCGAAGGAAATATTGTAACGAATGCCAAAGGCGGTGAGTCGTATCACAATTTCGGGCTCGCGATTGATTTTGCCTTAAAGACCCCTTCAGGAAATGTGATTTGGGATAGGAAATATGATGGCAATAAAAACGGGAAACCTGATTGGACAGAGGTTGTGGAAATGGCAAAAGCCTTAGGGTTTGAATGGGGTGGAGATTGGGCCCAATTTAAAGACTATCCCCATTTACAAATGGATTTTGGTTTGACCATTGCTGAATTACAAAAAGGGAAAAGACCAGCTGAAGGGTCCTCATTGGTAGCGGATAAAAATCAAGGCGAATAGTGGAATCACTGTTCGCCTAAAATAAATGGTTTAGACATTTCTACCTATAAACCCACATATTCCTATTGCATAAAAACTTTGATATAATAGTAGTAACACACTTTATTCCCAGTAAAAGTCCTAACAAAAAAACTAAAAAGGAGGCAAACTTATGTACCAAATCAAAGGAAATGAAAAAATTTTTGTTTACACAGGCCCTGATGGCTCTGGAAGAAAGACCCTCGGCAAGATGGCGGCTAGCGCATTTGATATGGAAACCGTACTTTCTTACACCACCCGTTCCCCCCGACATTATGAAAAAGATGGTGAAGACTACCACTTCGTTACTGAAGAAACCTTCAAACAATTGCAAGCACAACAGGAATTTATTGAAAGTGTCGAAATCGATGGCATCCATTATGGAATTCGTGAACAAGATATCGTTGAAGCCTTCCAAAACCACGATCTCATCTATTTGACCTTGAATCCTGAAGGAGCTGAAAAATTAAAATCAATGTATGGAGATGGGGTCGTCCGTATTTTTGTGTATGCCGATCGCGACACGGTTATTCAAAGACAGCGCGATCGTCAGGATTCTGATGAAGTCATACAGCGGCATATGGCCTATTATGACGAGACGATGCGTTATAAAACCAAATGTGAACATGCCTTTGAAAATTTCGATTCCCCGCAGGTTGCTTATCAAGTCAGCGAGTTAATTGAATCTTATTTGGACCGAAATCTGACGGCTACGGATTATTAATGTTAAAAGGGTGCGAAACGTATGTCGCACCCTTTTTATAATCAATCATTTTGGATAAAGAATCTCATCAATGACCCCATACTCCTTGGCTTCTTCCGCACTCATGAAATAATCCCGGTCTGTATCCTTCGCTACTTTTTCAACAGGCTGCCCTGTACGCTCGGAAATGATTTGATTAATATGTTCTTTAAGCTTAAGGATCCGGCGGGCAGATATTTCGATTTCAGTTGCCTGACCCCTGGCCCCTCCCAATGGTTGATGAATCATAATCTCGCTGTTTGGCAAAGCATACCGTTTTCCCTTTGTTCCCGCAAGCAGTAACATGGCCCCGAACGAAGCTGCCATTCCCGTACAAATCGTCCGCACATCCGGTTGAATATATTGCATCGTATCAAAGATGGCAAATCCTGCGGAAGTAGATCCGCCTGGACTATTAATATAAAGCGCAATTTCTTTTTCCGGTGCATCCGCAGCTAAAAATAATAATTGGGCAACCACACTATTGGCTAGATGATCAGTAATTTCGTCACCAATGATAATAATTCTGTCCTTTAACAACCGGGAATAAATATCATAGGAACGTTCCCCACGATTAGAATGTTCAATTACATAAGGAATCGTACTCATCAAAACTCCTCCTTGAAAGCAAAATGGGCTATGCAGCCATACAGAGAGTGCTTGAAGGAGAAAAAGTTTTGCTCAACATATGTTCCTTTGAAACAAGACGAGGAACGTCCATCATATTTTTTAATGAAGGAATGGATTGAATCAATATTGCTGGGTCTTGCCTTTTTAGCGATTCATAGAAAAGTTCCGACAGCAGCTCTCGCTCGTTCTCTTCCCAGTATGCTTCAACGGCAATCACCGGTTCCTGGTCCCCTGTTTTTTCTAAACGTCTTTTGGCACGGTGAAGAGTAGATTTCACCGCCACTTCCGTCATCTCTAACATCTCCGCGATTTCCTTTACCTGATATTGAAAGGCCTCTTTTAGCAAAAAGATTACCGCCTGCTTAGGGGTAAATTGCTTTACCAAAAGCTCAACAGAATCCGTAACCTCATCAAACGGACCTTTAAAAAATGGGTTTTGCTCTTCAGAAACGGCTGCAATCGTTTCATTTTTCCGTTTTCGAAGCAGGTCAATCCAGTGGTGATAAGCAATTTTATTTAATAAGGCGGAGGATATCGGCTGCGGCTGGGCAACGTATTTTAATGCCTTTAGATACGTTTCTTGCGCTATATCATCACCATCCCACTGATTTTGGGCCAAAAAGTGACAATACCGCCGCAGCTT
The DNA here is from genome assembly GCF_016464375.1 of Bacillus renqingensis. Taxonomy (GTDB): domain Bacteria; phylum Bacillota; class Bacilli; order Bacillales; family Cytobacillaceae; genus Neobacillus; species Neobacillus renqingensis. Next base: position 13,094 of record NZ_JADDIU010000066.1, on the reverse strand, counting down.
GGGATAATGTTCCATCCAAAATGAATTATTATACTCGTCTTTCTCTCTTTCACAGGTATGTGGCATAGCTATCAACTCCTTTTGCACTCTCTATCCTTTAAACGTTTTAAAAGGGTGAAAAGATACGGGGTGAAAAAAATTTTTTCTACAATTAGATTCATTAGGACTTTCAAACGTGAAGCTAGACCATCAATATTTCCTTAATATCTTCTTCCGTAAGAGCCGCCATAACCTTCTCGTCTGAATCGATAATCTCTTCCACCAGGTTTCGCTTTTTGTCCTGCAATTCATTCATTTTTTCTTCAATCGTCCCGCGGGCAATGAGCTTGATGACCTGGACGGTGTTTGTCTGTCCCATCCGATGAGCGCGGTCAGCCGCCTGCTCTTCTACCGCCGGATTCCACCACGTGTCATATAAAATAACGGTATCGGCACTCATTAAATTCAGCCCTGTTCCGCCTGCTTTCAAAGAGATAAGGAAGAGATCCCGCTCACCACGATTAAACCGCTCACAGATTGCTACTCGTTCTTCCGCAGGAGTTTGCCCATCAAGGTAAAAATAAGGCCATCCTCTCACAGTCAACTCCCTGCCAATCAAATCAAGCATTTTCGTAAACTGTGAAAAAATTAACACCCTTCTTCCGGAAAGCCTGGCCTCTTCCATAAGCTGCAACAGCTGTTCAAATTTTGCGGAGCTTCCTTTATAACCATCTACAAACAAGCCTGGGTGACAGCAAATTTGCCGTAAGCGGGTTAAACCCGCCAATATTTTGATACGGTTTTTCCGAATCGTATCCTTGTCTAAATGTTTTAATGTATCATGCCTTAATTTAGCCAAATAGGCAGCATACAGCTTCTTTTGCTCAGGAAGCAGCTCTACTGTTTCGAGCGAATCTATTTTTCCCGGCAGCTCTGCGAGGACATCCTCCTTCAACCTCCGCAGCAAAAACGGGCGGATTCTCCGAGCAATTTGTTTTCTGGAAAGCTTGCTGTATTCCTTCAGCCCGCGGAATAGTTCAGGAAAGACGACGTGAAAAATCGACCATAATTCCTCTGAAGAATTCTCAACCGGCGTGCCGGTAAGGGCGAAGCGATAATGGGACTTCAGTCTTTTGACCGCCCGTGCTGTTTGCGTTAACGGATTTTTAAAGGCTTGTGCCTCGTCAAAAAACACGGTATGAAAGGTTTGTTTTTCAAACCAATGGATTTCTCTGCGTAACAATGGGTATGAGATAATAACGACATCGGCATTCGTTACTTCTTTTAACTGTCTAGCCCGCTCCGCTTTTGTTCCATCAATAACCACCGCTTGCAGCTGTTTGCCTGTGAATTTGCGGAATTCGCTGAGCCAGTTATAGGTTACTGATGACGGACAAACAATGAGGGCCGCCCGCTTTTCTTGGCGTATATCAGGTAGGACGGACACAATAAAGGCCATACTTTGGATCGTTTTTCCCAGTCCCATATCATCCGCTAAGATCCCGCCGAAGCCGTAATAGGCAAGGGTCTTCATCCATTTAAAGCCCTGTTTTTGATAACTTTTTAGGATCGGGTCTAAGCTCTTTGGCACCTCAAACACCAAACTTCCAGGATTTTTCAGGTGACCCAAAAACTGGCGGAACGATTCCTCCAACTTAAAAGCATCGCTTACTTCAACCGTATCAAGCAGCTGAAGGCATTGTTCAATGGGTAAGTCCAATCCATTAGCCAAACCTTTAGACTCTACATTAGCTGAAGTAAGAAAACGCTGAACTTCCTCGAATTCTTTCGTTTGCAGCGAGAGCAGCGAGCCATTCGGCAAACGGTAATACTTCCGTTTTTCCTCCAAAGCCGCCAAGACGTCACGAATCTGCTGTTCATTCATACCATCCATTTCAAACTTGAATTCCAGCCAATTGGTTCGCTCCTTATTAACCTTTACCCTCACCTGCGGGCGGTGACTACCTCTGAAAATTCGATTTCTAACCGCAGTTGTTGCATAGATTTGCACGAGCTTCTGCAACTTCGGAACGACATGATATAAAAACTCATATTCCAACTCTTCATGATGCAAAAAATAGCCGCTGTCTGTCTTAGCAAAGGAACTATCCTCCATTATTTTTAGGATTTCGTCTTCCTTATCCACATCCCTTATGATCATCGAGCCAGCGGGAAGTTCCCTGCTTTCTACCGGATTGATGAGCCAATTTTCATAGTGAAACTCGAGGCCGGCAAGGAGGCGATTTTTCACACGGTCGAGGTAAAGCTTTGCCAAAAGCGGCGTACTCATCAATTGCTTCCTAACTGCTTCGGAATAATGGACATGACCCAGCCTTTTCAATCCCGGTGCCACTTTTTCAAGAAAATAGCGAATTTGCTCCTTTGGGATTGGAACTTGATTTGTCCCGGAATCCTCGAGCATCCGTTTCAGCTCCAAAAGCCGTCTGCAATCCTGGTCTTCCAGCCTTTTAAATGTCCCTTCAAATAAAACAGAACGATAGGAATCCAGGATAACCAACCGGTCAAAGCCGTTTATCTTCAGTTGATAACCTTTTCCTGCTATTTCAGTAAACTCAAACTGTAATGGCAGCAAGCCGTCCGATAGTTGTAGGCCTTCATAGGTTCGGCCAGCGTACTCCAGCTTCACCTGTGGTGCTTTTAACAGCAAAGGGAGAAGCCGTTCCCATGAAGTCGCTGGAAGGAGCAGCATTCGATCGTTAACCTTGCGATCATATACCTTTTCATCTCGAATCACATGGATCAGCTGCTGGATCACCGCATCGGTTTCTTTTGCAAAGCACTGTAGATGGGGGTCATACGTGAATGAATGGGAGAGCGGGGCCGGCATCCCATTGTTCACATGTTCAAGAAAAGCCCGAATGTGTTCCACCTTAGCCGCCCCAACAAGGGGGATTTCGATTGTAACTATGTACCCGCCTCCATCCGCTGGGACTAGTTTACAAGTAAACGCAACATCAAGCACGGTTCTTTTTTCAAAATGAAATTGGTGGCCGCTGGAACGGACAGGGGGTTCACTGAAAAGTGTCAGCAGCCCTTGAGTTAGCTTATGATTTGTTACCTCAGGTGTAATGCCCTGCCGCTCGTGTTCATAAATCGCAATCAAAACCGCGGCAATATGCTGACAATCCTTATGAAAGGAAGCGAGCTTAGGGCAAGTGCATTCAGTATGAATGTCACCAGCTGCACCTGCTTCCACCGTCACATGAAACCTCTCCTCACCTATAACCGTTGCCTGGCAGCCGTCAGGACCATATTGTTCAAAAGTTACTTTGTTTGTATGGTAAAAATAATCGCCTCTTTTGAAGGAGGCACTGCCACACATTTCTTTAATGCGTTTATGGGTTAAGGATATGTTCATGAGACGATTTCCTTTCTTAACGGGTTCTTTTAATATATTCTACATGTTTAAGATGGTTTTTAAAAATGAACTGAGTAAAGGCGAGCAGTGATTGGCACTGTTCGCCTTAAAAGACCATTATTCCTCGATAAATCCGGCAAATCCGATGGCTGCCGCAGAATCTGAATCAACCCATGTTTGCTTGATTTGTTTCCTTTGAAGGGATTTGAGATCCTTACAAAGCTGGTTGATATCCACTTTCTGCTCATAATGCCATTCTAAGGCAATGGATGTATAAAGTTCGTTAAGCTGAGCATAAGAGAAATCCTTTGTTGACTCAATGACTTCCTGAATCTCATCCTCTGAAAGGATCCGTTCAATTTTTTTATTTTTTAAATATTGATACCGCAGCTTTTTCGTTGGTAATTTAATTTCATATGCCCGGTCGAAGCGTCCGGAGCGGTTCATCAGGGCGGGATCAATTTTTTCCGGGTAATTCGTTGTACCGATAAGGAAAACCCCTTCCTTCGATGTTGCCCCGTCGAGTGTATTCAAGAACACCGAGCGGACATCGGCCGGCATCGAGTCAATGTCCTCAATCACCAACACCATGGGCGCCAGTTTTAAAACAGATGAAAACACCTCTTTGATGGTATAGCTCGAGGTAAATTCCGTAATCTGCCAATAAGCAACAGGGGCGTTAATGCTGCTGGCGATGGATTTCACCAGCGTTGTTTTTCCATTTCCGGGCTTACCGTATAACAGAATCCCTCGTTTATACGGAATTTGATAGGTCTTAAAAAATTCTCTGCCCTCTTGGAAAAACTCGTCAATCGAGCGATAGATTTCCTTTTTCAATGAATCTTCTAAAAAGACATCCTCTCTTTTAACCATGGTCGTGATACTTTCGATTTCAGTCTCCACTCCATTTTCCGTATCTGTAAAGACCGTAACATAATTTTTGATATAGTCCCTTTTTCTTTTCAACACATATTGCAAAAAGGAAACTAAGCAGGCATCATTTTGGGCAAAAATCAGATCCCGGTTCATTTCCCCATCACTTTGAAAAATCAGCACCTTTACGAGTGCAACCTTGTAATGGGGATAATAGTAGAGACCGTTGGAAATCCTTGGTTTAATAATGAACTCCAGCGCTTTCTCCGTATGATTGGAAGAAATGGTCTTTGTTTCGGCCTCCTTGTAAATATAGCTGATTAACCGTACCTCAGGAGAATTCTCCTTCAAATCCTCCTCTAAAATTTCCCAAATCTCATTTGATGTATCCTCATCAGAATACATATGGAAGTCAAAACCAACCTCCTCAAACAGTTTCTCCTGAATGGAAGAAACAATTTTGCCATAATCATAATAATAGGGCAACATCTTCCTGTCCATTTCCCCTATTTTAAAAAGTACATCTTGATTATTCATCCAAATCTCCTTTTTTCCAAATCTAGTAATTTCACAGTCCAACCAATCGACTAAATCTATTTTGGACTATTTTACAATAAATGTCTACTGGTGTCAGGCACCATGTGAAAATTTCACATGGTGCCTGACACCTTTAGGGGAAAAGAACAGGGCAATAAGAAACAGCACGCCTGCCACCACTACCATTGTTCCCCCAATAGAGGCATCCAAAAGGAAGGCAATGTAGTAGCCAAGCACGGAACTGATGATACTTAACAGAACACTTATCACGATCATCGTGCTCAATTTATCTGTTAATAAATAGGCGGTTGCAGCCGGAACAATAATCATGCCCACCACCAGGATGGCTCCGACACTTTCGAACGACGCCACCGTTGAAATCGAAACTAAGCCCATCAATAAATAATGGAAAAATACAACGGGAATACCTAATGCAGCCGCTAGTGCCGGATCAAACGTACTTATTTTAAATTGTTTAAAAAACAAACTGATCACGAGGACATTTAGGAGAAAACTAGCTCCGACTCCCCAAACGGCTTTGGGCCCGATACTATGGCCGCCAACATGTAATGTATCCCACGGGGCATATGCGATTTCTCCATATAAAACACAGTCGAGATCTAAATCCACCTGGCGGGTATACAAACTAATCAAGACCACTCCCACTGCAAATAAGGCAGTAAACACTACACCTATCGATGCATCTGACTGTACCCCGCTATTTTGAAACATTTGGATTAAAAATACCGTTACTAACCCTATGGCGGCGGCCCCGAACATCATGACCAAAGAATCTCTTGAGCCGCTAATTAAAAACGCAATCACGATCCCTGGTAAGACGGAATGGCTGATGGCATCGCCGATCATCGACATTTTTCTTAAGACGAGAAAGCACCCTAACATACTGCAGGAAGACCCTACTAAAGCCCCAATCAAGATGATCCAAACATGATTCATAAGGATTTCTCCTTTACACCTTGGTGAGCGACTGTTTTAAAATCACTTTTGACCGAACCGCGTAATTTTGCCTTTGCTACAATTCCGCGGTTGGGGGCAAATAGGACAGAAATAATAAACAGGACGGTCGCTGCTAAGACGATAAGGGGACCCGTTGGCAAATTATTCACCATCGAGCTGGCTATCGTGCCGACAAAACCACTTATGGCCCCAAAAATCCCGGCTACGAGCACCATAACATGCAATTTCTCGGTCCAATATCTTGCTGCAACGGCTGGGGTAATCAATAGCGCGGCCATTAAGACCACCCCTACCGCTTGAATCCCAATCACAACAGCTGTAACCATAAGCAGCATCATAAATTGATCTAACAAAATGGTTGGCAAACCAATCCCTTTTGCAAAACCCTGATCAAAAGATAGCAGTTTAAATTCCTTGAAAAATAAAATGCATAACGCTACAAGCACCACACTGATTCCCGCAATGGTGTAAACATCTTGTTGAATCATGGACGCAGCATGACCAAACAGAAACTTATCCAACCCGCTTTGATTGCCGCTATGGCTATGTTGAATTTGTGTTAATAGCACAATTCCAACCCCAAAAAACACGGTTAAGATAATCCCTAATGCAGAATCTTGTTTAATGCGGGTATTTCTCGTAATATAGCTAATCGATACCGTTGCCAAAATTCCTGCCAGGATGGCACCGAGCAGAAAGAAAAAGATAGACTTAGTTCCCGTTACCATATAGGCAAGACATACCCCCGGAAGGGCCGCATGTGATAAGGCATCCCCCATTAACGATTGTTTCCTTAAATAGGCAAAACAGCCAATGACACCGCTGCTCAACCCAAGGAGCATCGAGCCAAAAAGGATCCATTGCGTATTGGGATCTGCAAAGACTGAAATCCAATTCATTTTCATCACCTCGGGCTAACAATAATGGGAGAGGAATTGGCATCCAGCATTGCTAAACTCCCACCGTATGTTTTCTGTAAAAATTCCTTCGTAAACAATTCCTCCGTAGGACCTATACCGATGAGGTTAACATTTAAAAGCATAATCCAATCAAAATATTCCTTCACAGTATTTAAATCATGATGGACTACGAGAACCGTTTTTCCTTGTTCTTTCAATTTCATCAACAGCGTAATGATCGCTTTTTCTGTAGCGGCATCTACTCCTACAAATGGCTCATCCATAAAATAAAGCTCCGCATCCTGTGCCAGCGCTCTTGCTAAAAAGACACGCTGCTGCTGTCCGCCTGATAGCTGGCTTATTTGCCGGTTAGCATATTGACTCATTCCCACTTGCTGTAAACACTTCAGAGCATAGGCTTTATCCTTTTTGTCCGGACGCTTAAACCAGCCTAAATGCCCATATCTCCCCATCATCACCACATCAAGGGCATCTGTTGGAAAATCCCAATCGACAGATTCTCTCTGGGGAACATATCCTACTCGTTTTCTCGTATTTTTATAAGAATCTCCAAAAATTTCGACTTCACCGGTAATAGAGGGAATCAATTCTAATATCGCTTTAATCAGCGTTGATTTTCCAGCACCATTTGGACCAATAATGCCAATCAGCTTCCCTTCCGGAACACGAAAAGAAATATCCTTTAACACCGGACTTTTCTGGTACGCTACCGTTAAATTTTTTACCGTAAGCGGATCGGTCATAAACAATCATCTCCTTCTATTTCAATGCGCTGACAATCGTATCGACATTATGTTTAACCATTCCTATATACGTGCCCTCCTCTGTTCCTTCAGCACCCATTGCATCTGAAAACAGTTCCCCACCAATTTTGATGGCATGCCCTTTTTCCTTTGCCCCCTCAATCACGGCCTCTATCGCCTTTTTTGGAACACTTGATTCTACAAAAACGGCTTTAATCTTGTTTTTTACAAGATAGTCCCGCAGTTCACTAACATCCTTTGAGCCATACTCAGAGGCTGTGCTGATTCCTTGCAGTCCCATCACTTTAATCCCATACTCCTCTCCAAAATATCCGAAGGCATCATGGGCTGTCACTAAGACCCTTGTCTGTTTTGGAATTGTGGCAATTTGTTTGGTTACATAGTCATCGAGTTGCCGCAATTTCTCGATATACCTTTCTGCATTTTGTTTATAGTCTGACGCATGTTGCTTATCAAACGCAGAAAGTTCCTCCGCAACCGTTTCTGTTGCTGAAATCCAATGTTTTACATTAAACCAAACATGGGGGTCCACATCCTGTGATCCGTCTAGCGGGGCATGAAGTTTGCTTTTAGGAATATTTTTCGTGACCGCAATGGTCGGCTTTTTCTTTGCCATTTTCTCAAAAATATCAACCATCTTTCCTTCAAGATGCAGCCCATTGTAAAAAATCATATCAGCAGTATCCAGCTTCTTAATATCTCCTTGCGAGGCTTTATAAAGGTGGGGGTCCACCCCGGATTTCATTAGGCCGATTGTCTCCACATGCTCGCCACCAACATTTTTGACAATGTCATTAATCATCCCAATGGTTGTAGTAACACGGATCTTTCCTGATTCGGTTCCTCCATTCGACACATCCGAAGCGGAGCAGCCTCCCAATGAAAACAGTAGCACGAGCCCCATTACCAACCACTTTTTTAACATCTGATTCAAGATCAACTCCTCCAATCTAGCATTATAGCAATTATTTTACACAAAGCCACTTTTATTACATATAACTAAATGTTTTTCCTAAATGCAACTTTTATGATAAACGGAAATTATCTTCAAGTCAACAAAAAGCGTATATAATATTTCGACAATTCTTGCAGATGGTGCCTGACACCAAGGCCCATAAGGCTACCTTATGGAGAGGTTACATTTATTTCAAATTTACCTGTAATATTGTTTGGTATAAGCTTGAAACAACATACGATGTTTCAATTGGAATGAGGGGGAATTTAATTGTCATTTATTTTTAAAGCCATTCACCATGTTCAGCTTGCTGCTCCAAGGGGCTGTGAAGATGAGGCAAGATATTTCTTTAGGGATCTTTTAGGACTTTGCGAAATCGAAAAACCAGAGGAACTGAAAAAACGCGGGGGAGTATGGTTTGAATTTGGAAACCAACAAATTCATATCGGAGTGGAGGAACCATTTGCTCCAGCCAAAAAAGCTCATCCAGCTTTCGAAATTGAAAACATCCGTGAGTTAAAACAACAGCTTATTGAAAATGGTGTGGATGTTATGGAAGACGATAACCTTCCGGGTGCTGTAAGATTCTATATTTCCGATCCTTTTGGCAATCGGTTAGAAATGTTAGAGTGAATTAACACATAAGGCGAACAGCTGGTACTGTTCGCTAAAACCTCCAAATCAATTACCCCTAAAGGCAGTCAATGTTCACTAAGAAGGGGGTCTTACCTGTAGATATCTCAAAAAGGTGCCTGTCCCCGACACGTTAAAAGGGATAACGTGTCGGGAACAGGCACCTGTAATGATCCAGGACAAGTTTATTGATCTATAAGGGCGAATGGAAGCGAAGCACATCCATACGCTGTTATATATGATTAGCTACTTCGTAGGCGTCCCATATGCCATACATGATATTAGAAACTTTTCGGGCGTCACCAAGAAGGTAAACTTCTGGAAGTTCATATTGTAACTCCTCGTACAATACATTGTTTTCTTTATAACCGACGGCCAGAACAACACTATCACATGAGATTGTCTTAACGCCATCTTGAGTTTCGACGGTTAATTGGCCGTTTTCATAATTAGATACTTTTCCATTCGTAATAGTTTCAATTCCATTGTATGGAATCAATTTTTCTAGCATTTCACTATTTGCATGGCATAATGGTCCATTTACAGCAAGCAGTTTATCAAGGGCTTCAACAATGGCTACCTTCTTACCTTGTTGCACAAGGTGTAATGCCGTTTCGCAGCCAACAAGGCCGCCACCGATGACAACTGTTTTTGCACCGACTTCTTTTTCACCATTTAATACATCTGTTGCCGTATAAACTTTCTCATCATCGCCAAGGCTGAAAATCTTAGGATTCGAACCCGTAGCCATAATCACAACATCTGCATCAGATTGTAAAATAAACTCTTTTGTCACTTCTTTGTTCAAGTGAATAGGAACGTTTAAGCGATTTAACTCATACGTGTACCAATCAGCAAGGGCATGGTCATCTTCTTTAAACTTCGGTGCACCACCCGGTATTAAGTTTCCTCCCAATCTTGGTGAACGCTCATAAATCTCCGGATTGTGGCCTCTAAGGGCAAGGACTCGCGCCGCTTCACAGCCAGCCACACCGCCGCCGACAATAAGAACTTTCTTTTTCACCACTGTAGGATTTAACTGCATATCGCGTTCGCGGCCAGCTTGAGGATTCACCGCACAATTTATCATCGAATATTCTTGAATTCGTCCCATACAGCCTTCATGACAGGAAATACAAGGACGAATTTCCTTTACCCTACCGCTTCGCAATTTGTTCACATAATCAGGTTCAGCAAGCAGTGGTCTACCTAAGCTGATCATATCGCATGTCCCATCTTCCAGCGCTGCTGAGGCCATCTCTGGATTATCCATTCTGCCGGCACAAATGATTGGAACATCAACCGTTTCTTTCATCAGTTTGGCATATGGACGATATAGTCCCTTTTCTTGATACATTGGCGGATGGCTCCACCACCAAGCATCATAGGAACCGACATCTACATCGAGGGCATCATAACCATATGATACTAGCAATCTTGCTGCCTCAATTCCTTCGTCTAGATCACGACCTTTTTCCACAAATTGCTCACCGGGAAGTGCCCCGTCACGCAAATTTTTAATAAAGCTTTTTGGGCTGTATCTTAATGTAACAGGATAATCTTCGCCGCAAACCCGTTTGATTTCTTCAACAATTTCTTTGGCAAACCGGAGACGATTTTCCAAACTGCCGCCATATTCATCTGTTCGATGATTGAATAGGCTCATAGCAAATTGATCGATTAAATAGCCTTCATGGACAGCATGAATCTGCACTCCATCAAAACCGGCGCGCTTGGCGTGGAATGCCCCTTGGCCAAATTTCTCTACAATTGAATGGATTTCTTCTACCGTTAACTCACGACATGTTTTGTCTAACCATCGATGCTGGATGGGTGATGGTGCAACCGGCGGAAATTCTCCTAAATTAGTAGGAATCGTCACTCGTCCAAAACCGCCTGACATTTGTAAAAACACCTTGGCATTGTAAGCATGAATCCGTTCTGTCATTTCTCTCGATGTACGAACAAATTGAATAGGGTTGTGTGTCGGACATGGAACGTTTGGCATACCGTGTTCTTCGACTTCATTATCAACAAAGGTAACACCAGTAATTATAAGTCCTGTGCCACCTTTTGCTCGTTCTACATAATAGTCAATTCCTCGTTGATTAAAGCCTCCCTCAGCATCAGCGAGTCCTAATGGACCCATCGGTGCCATTACAAAACGATTCTTTATCTCGACCAATCCTATTTTGATCGGTTGAAATAAATTTTTATACTTACTATTCATGATGATCCACCTCAATACAATAAGATATGCAAAAATATTCATCAACACTTCACATATTTATTGTAATATCAGTTATTAATATAACAATCCTCATATTTTTTATTTAACAAAATGTTTTAAATAATGCCATATAAATGTGAAATTTTATCCAAATTTCATCCACAATTTTTTAAAAAGAATAACGGGACAGGTTTCTTGTTCCAAATAAAAAATTTCATTATTTAGAACAATATTCCTGTCCCTTCGTCCCTAGTTTCAAATCCTATTTACTTGCTTGCTTGTAACTTTTTAATTGCCGATACCAGCCTTTCAAGGCCTTCCATCATGGTTTTCGTCGGGCAGGCAATATTCATCCGTTCATATCCATTACCTTCTTCTCCAAATATATATCCTTCATCCAAGAACATCTGTGCTTCCGTATGCATAAACATTTCTAATTCGTCCTTATCTAACCCATAGGCATTGAAATCCATCCACTGTAAATAAGTTCCTTCAAGATTAAAGACTTTCACATCTGGCAAATGCTCCGCAAGATATTTCTTTAACTCAAGGTGATTATGATGTATTAGCGCGATTAATTGGTCAAGCCATTCCTCACACTCTGTATAAGCAATTTCACATGCTTTATAACCAAAAATATTCAATTGGTGGAATCCAATTTTCGCACTTTCCTTTTGATAGGCTTCCCTAATTTCTTCGTTTGGAATAATGATGTTCGAAGTTTGCAGCCCTGCCAGATTAAAGGTTTTACTTGGAGCTGTACAAACGATCATTTGATTTGCCACTTCTTCGGAAAGGGTTGCAAATACCGTATGTTTAAACCCCGGCATAATTAAGTCATGATGAATTTCATCTGAAATGATTAATACATGGTTTCGCAAGCAAATATCGGCAACTTTTTCAAGCTCCTCTTTCTGCCAAACCCGTCCGATTGGATTATGAGGGCTGCAGAACAATAATACTTTATTGTTCGGGTCCTTCGCCTTTCTTTCTAAATCATCATAGTCGATCACATATGTCGTTCCATCATTGATGAGAGAATTCTTTACTACCTTTCGATCATTTTGCTCAATCGCACTATAGAAAGGATAGTAGACAGGTGAATTAATAATGATTCCATCGCCAGGATTGGTTAAAGCTCGAATGGCGGTAAAAAAAGCAGAAACAACGCCCGATGAATTCACAATCCACTCCGGTTTCACTTCCCAATGATGCCGTTTTTTCATCCAGCCGCATACTGCATTCAGAAAACCTTCTGTAGGGACTGCATACCCTAAAATGGCTTCATCGAGGAATTTCTTTAAACCTTCGATGATTTCGGGAGCATTTTTCAATTCCATATCTGCAACCGAAAATGGGACAATCCCCTGCACATCAGGATTCAACCTTTTCATTTGTTCCCACTTTGATGACCCTGTATTAGAACGATCCACAACTGTTTCAAAGTCATATTTCATTTTATCAACTCCATGTCTTTTTTGTATGAGGGCACCAGCCGCTTTATATCATTCTAACACACAATGTACCGGTGATTTCCTGATAAAATCTTATCATTTATAATACCGTATCGAAAAACATCCTATCAAGTTGAATTCCATGGTTTCTGATTGAATTTCTGGTCAGTTGTTGAACATTTTCCATAATAATACAGAATTTCTTGTATAGATTTTGTAAAGTACTATCCCCCATAATGGTTATAAGACAAAAACGCTGGCGTAAGAGGTAAAATTGTCCTATAGAAACGGTCTATGGGACAAAAGCATCGGCGTGAGACGCTAAATTGTCCCATAGAAGCCGCCTATGGGACAAAAGCATCGACGTGAGTCGCTAAACTGTCCCATAGAAG
>NZ_JADDIU010000065.1 GCF_016464375.1 Bacillus renqingensis | reverse complement strand
TGTCCCATAGAAGCCGCCTATGGGACAAAAGCATCGACGTGAGTCGCTAAACTGTCCCATAGAAGCCGCCTATGGGACAAAAGCATCGACGTGAGTCGCTAAACTGTCCCATAGAAAGGGGATTCATCAAAAAACGCATTAAACTGCTGCAACGATATGGGAATATCTTCATAACGTGGTATCAGCAATGACAGTTTTATAGCCTATTTCATTAATAGGGAAGGAACAGTTCAAGCGCTTGTTTCACCTGGTTTAGCCCAAATAAGAGGAGCTGTGTTAAATGGGTGAAATTTTCTTTTTACGATCTAGAAGCAATTAGCTTGAGTGCCTCGTTGACCGCCCAGCTTTGATGTTCATGGAATAAACGTTCCATCGCAACAGGTGGCTCCAGCCAGAACAGAAAATGATCTGATTCCAGCGGTTCGCCCAGTTGTCTTCCCATTTTACACAAATAAAAATAACCCTCATTGAGGTAATATACGAACTCACCAGTAGAGTAAAAATACCTGTTGGCCCGACCAATAAAGGCACCCATCTCTACTTCCATCCCCATTTCCTCTATTGCTTCTCTTTTTAGACATTGTTCATGGGTTTCATTTTCCTCAATACCACCGCCTGGAAGAAAATACTCTCCATCACACTGAATGATGCCAATTTTGCCATTTGCTTCATTAAACATTAATCCATAAACCGCCGGTCTTCTGATGTATTCTATCCCGTCCTTTTTATCACCAAATACTGGAATGTGCATAATTCCTCCCCTTTCCTTTTATAAAATCTTTTCGAACATAATCATATCCAGTGCCTGAATCCCATTCTCATAAATCGGCATGGGATACTTTTTAAAAAAGTCTTTTTTAATAGCAGCCATTCTAAAACCAAGCTTTTGGTAAAAAGCGATAGTACTGATACTTGAATTAGCTGTCCCTACCATCATTTTTTCCAGCCCTTTTGATTGAAATAAAGAAAAAGTTTCATTGATGACTGCCTTCCCAAGCCCCATTCCACGGCATTCTTCAGCTATCGCAATATTTTTCAATTCTACGATTCGATTAGGATGGAACGTAAATAACACTACCCCTGCGATATTCCCTTCGAAATCAATGGCGTACATTTCCCCATCATTTATATACGCTTTAACGATTCCCTCGCTTTCATCCGCTAAAAGGAGGTAATCAAGATACTCTATTCTTTTTTCCAGACGAACTGGTGTCAACTTAAATCGTTTCATGTCTGCCTCCTGATTAAAGGTCTGCTAATCTCTATTCCATTTCATTAATCCATTCCAACAATGGTGTTATCACAAGAAACATAGGGTTATGACCGCTTATCGCAGCTTTACACTATCCATGTACCTTTCATATTATCAAAAGATTGTCTCACAAAAAAAGGATATTATTTTATTTGTCTCATATGACCGCGTTGGTTGAAGCTAAATCTATGTATAATCTATATGCTTGAACCAAACGGAGCTGCTATTAGGGCATTCTGATAAAACTAGAGAGTCACTTTAAATAGTTGAAATGATCAGGTTCTACTTCTCAAAATTACCATTTTAGAAACAATCAAATATTCAGCAAGCTTCCTAAGAACACTTTTTCAGCCACACTCATTTTCTTCACCTGCCGTTAGATCGAGTTCGAATCCACTTGGAATATCTCTTCCAGTATAAATTTGCCTAAACTTTGGTACAGGTTTTTGGTACACCTGATAGGCATCAACTTCATCTATGGTCCGTAAAGATTCATTTTCCCAGTTTCTCAGAATGCCCACAATATAGATTGCTTCCGCTTGTTATTGGCACATGCAATTCTCATCGCTTTTAGTATCATCTCTTTCGGCTGTAAAAGCTAGAATCATCTAACCAAAATAACAACTGTTGTGGTGCATTTCCGTTTGGAAGACCAAATCCATTAGAGACCCAAAACTCTATCATTTCTTTTACATCTTCTGTTTTTTGCTTACACTGTGATAGATTCCCTGAATCTGGATCATACACTATACTTGGCTGAAAGGGTTTCTGTTGTTTTTGTTTTTCTTTTTTTTTCTTTTTGTACACATATCGTATCATGGTTCATCGACGTATCGTAAAACTCTTCCTTTTCCGTAGCAGTGGTATATGTATCCTGTTTCTCACCTTCACTACCTTCGTTGCCAGAAACCATTTTTTCTTGTCCTCAAAAAGATTCGTAGAGGCTTTTAATTTCTGGTTTAGGAATGTTTTCCGAAACATATTGAATAAGCGAGAGATCCTCGACCTCTTTCAGTTCAGAGTAAATACAGTCCATGATCGGTTTCCCACCTTTATATAGTGTTCGCAGCCTGCCGCTATGTCGCTATTTAA
>NZ_JADDIU010000064.1 GCF_016464375.1 Bacillus renqingensis | reverse complement strand
AATTTTTGAAAAACCGAAGGTTTTTCAGTGCCCTCCTCCATTGCAAGGTCATTTTTTTGTTCATCCTTCCGAGTCCCCCTTCACTACTCTTTTGATGTCATTGCGGCTATACCCTGTTCCAGATAATCCTGCCCGGCCAGAAAGACCAAAAAAGAAGGGATTAACACAATGATGGAAGAAGCAAAGGCAACCCCCGCTTGATCCAGTCCAATATTCGGGAGAAATAAGGACAATGGCCATAGTGCTTTATCCGTCAAGAAGGCCAGCGGTTGTTCGATTAAGTTCCAGTACTCTAAAAATCCTATAACCATGGCTGCTGCAATTCCAGTGTAACCAAGAGGTAAACCAATCTTCATAAAAATTTGAAACCGATTGGCGCCATCGATTTGGGCAGCTTCAATGGTTGAATCGGAGATTTGACCAAAGAACCTGTACATAGTGAAAACTGGGAACGTTGAAAAAACATTGGGTAAAATAATACTCGCTTGTGTATTAATGAGATGCATTTTATCCAAGGTCAAATAATTCGACAGCATGGTCACCTGAAACGGCATCAACATTAGGACGATATAAGTGGTGAACAGGACATTTTTAAAAGGAATTTTCAGGCGGGCAAACCCCCAAGCAGCCGGCACAGCTATCAACAGTTGACCGAGTAAAATGACAAACTCCAATTTCATAGAATTCCAGAACATCACGTAAAATGTTGGTGAAAAGATGAGTAACTTTTCATAGGAATGCGCCGACAGATCTGTCGGAAATAGAGACCAACTGGCAAATCCTTGCCCTCCCTTTAAAACAGCCGATAAATTCTTGGTAAGTTCCCCTTTACTCATAAAGGAACCTTCCAATAAAAAATACATCGGGGACAACAACAAAAGGGTCAATAAAAACAGGAGAATGTATAAAAGAACTTTCCGCTTACTGCGCATCTCACAAGTCCCCTTTCAAGCTTTCAGAAGCCCAAAATTTTTGAAGCAACATCACAAAGATAAGGATCACAATGGCGAAGACGACGGCTGCCGCCGACAATTTATCCAGAGACAGCTCACGATACCAATTGTTAAAAATGTGTTGCAGCATATAAATACTTTGATTCGGGTAGTTGCCGGCAACCATATAAACCTCCCGAAAAGATTTAAAAGAGTTGAGCACGGCCAGGATTGTGACAATAAAAACCATCGATTTCATATTGGGCAGTGTGATATAGAAAAAACATTTAAGTTTCCCCGCGCCGTCAACCCACGCAGCCTCATAGTAGGACTTGGGGATCGCCAGCAATCCGGCCATCCAGAGCACCACATTGTACCCAATGTATTTCCACACATAACTGCCAACCACGATCCAAAAAGCAAAACCGGAATGCATCCAATCATGCGTCCCTAGATGTAACGAACTCAGGATACCGTTCAACAGGCCATGGTCTTCAAACGTGACTCTCCACATTAACGCAATCGATGCCACCGGAATCGCCATAGGGAAAAGATAAGCACTTTTAAAAAATGGGCCGCCTTTGATGCCGCTCGTCAGTAAAAGGGCAATCGCTAAAGAAATGATCATAAGTGTGGGAATGCATACCGCGATAAATTTCAAGGTGTTCCCTGCCGCGACCAAAAAGGCATGGTTGTGAAAAATGGTTACAAAGTTTTGTAGACCGGCAAAGTGATGGGTCTTCGCATCGACAAATGATCGCCGAATCACATCAACCGAAGGAATCAAAACAAAGATACAGACACCCAGCAGGCTGGGCAAAATAAACAGTAAATTTTTGGACTGCTGCTTATCTATGAATTTCATAAAGGCCTCCTCCTAATGGAAGGTCAGGCAGGATGCGTGCGCCACCCCTTACCTGATCCATGAATGTTCACTCTGAAAGATACAAATTGAGTTTCTCCATCATATCGTTTGCCGCCTCATGTGGGGATTCCTTACCTGATGCACATTTTTCGAATGCCTCAAACAGGGACTCGGAAACGACATCATCCTGATAGGTTGGGGTTTTTAACGTTTCAACTTTTGACGTAAATGCTTCAAATTGTTTTGGATCCGGCCAGGTGATCTTTTCATTCGTCCCCATATTGAGATCACTCATGGTGTCTTGGGAAGGTTTGGCCTGTGCTTTTTCAAATTGCTTTTTATTCACCGGAAACCCGCCGGTATAATCAATGTTCTGAGCCTTTTCGCTAAACAAATAAGAGAGGAATTTTTTCGCCCCTTCTTGATTTTTACTTTTTGCGCTCATGCCCACCGTGATACCCGGGACAAAATAATGCTTTCCCTTATTGAGTAATTGATAGGAAATCGTATGGTGACTTTCATGTACCGATGATAAGTACGCGATAGCGTCAAAACTTCCTATGGTCCCCGCCGCCAAACGTGACCTTCCCTCCGCTATGTCAGGGGCCGAGTTAGAGACATCCATATAACCATCATAATATTGGATTTTTGTCATGTCCCCCTTATTCACGGCGTACTCAAACTTCTTCTTATAATCATTTAATTGCTCTTTAGACAGATGTTCAGTGGAGGCATCATAAATCTTCTTTAATTTCGTGAATGCGTCAGTTAATTGACTTTTACTAAGAGAACCATCCTTGTTAAACCAATCCGCGGCGATCACTGGAAACAGTTTAACCGCAAGCATCGATGGATCTTGGATATCAAGTAAAGGCGTCTTGTCGCCAGCTTTTCTGTCATTCTCAGCGTAATCCCCCATGGTATCCAGATCATGAATTTGGTCTAACGCGTCCTGAGAGCCAATGAGGATCGGCACTTTAAAACGAATGGGAACCGCATATATTTTATTTTTCGTTTTATAGGCCTCGACGATATTTTTAAAGGCCTCATCTTTTCCTGTATATTTGTCAATGACATCACTGAAATCCGCCAGCAGCCCCTTTTCGACATAAGCATCAACTGGCATGCCATTTAATATCAGGACATCCGGCCCTTTTCCGGCCAGGATCTTCGTGTTCAGGGTTTTTATGGCATCTGATGTGGACTCGCCGTTTTTCCCGCTGACACCAACCTCGTAGTTCACGTGCATGTTTGGATTTTCACTTTGAAATTTTGTAATCTGTTGCTTCACCGTTGAATTGTCATTTAAAGTATAGACCGTGATTTCATGACTCGGTGTCGCTTCCGCTTTTTTGGAAAAGGTATAATGCTTCAAAACCGGTTGTTGATCACTGTTTTTGTAGGTCACAAGAAAGTTGCCGTTTGAATCCACAGCCAAGTTTGTAAAATTACCGGAATTTAACATGCTCAAAGATCCATCGGCCAGCTGCTCGACGACATTGCCTCCTAGAACGTAATGATATAGACCTTTTTCATTACAGAAGTACAGGTCGTCCTTCTTATTTCCTGGAATCATGAGGCTTTTCTTTGCCCCCGCCAAGTACTTATTCAACACATCTATATCCTGCTTTTGCTTGCCTGTCCGGATGTCATATTGTTGAACTTGATTGCCCGTCACAATCAGTAATGAATGATTCACCAGACCATATTCGTTGACATCTCCGGAACTGTAGGTGTGTTTGATTTTTCCGGTCGAAGCATCGATTTGATAAATAATATTGTTCTGATCGGTCCCAAACAGATCGCCGTTTGCGGCAAACTTTAAATCGCTGAGTTCATTCACCCGTTGATCCGAACTTTTGCCGGATGAAGGCAAAGAAATCGGGAGCTTTGTTTTTTTTCCATGGGTATCCACTTTTACGTAGGTTAATTCCCCCTTAAAAGCCGATAATTTAGCACCGTTTGACTTTTCATGAACCCCGTAATTCAGCACGATGTTCCCTTTTAAGTCAATGGCTGCGGAATTGATGTCATTTCCAGGGGGCACGATCGAACCTGAGGCCTTCACTTTTTTCCAGCTCTTCCCCCGATCTTTGGATGAATAGACGTCAAACGGAATGTCTTTCCCACTGGCAACCAGTTTAATAGTGCCATCCTTCAATTTTTGTAACGCGTAAATTCCCTTCAAATTTTGGGGAAGGGAGTTGTTCGTCTCCAAATATCTTCCCTTGGCAGCATGATCCTTCGATTTGTTTTCATCTTGTTTATCCGAACTTCCCTCATGAGTACAGGCTCCAAGTAAAATGATCAGCGCGCACATGATTAAAAGCCCGAATTTATTTACTCTTGTATCCATCAATTCCTCACCTCTTCAAATTTTGTGATTTCATCTTATCAGGCGATTCTCTAATCCATCTCTAAAAAATTAGAGAATCCTTAAAGATTCTTTTGTTAAAATAAACACAGGGAATGATTTTTCCAGGAAAGAGGCTTATTCAATGAGAATACTATTTGTAGAAGATGACCGAGAACTGTGCGAAGTCGTCGGTTTTGAGTTGAAAAATGAAGGATTTACGGTGGACATCTGTCATGATGGTGATGACGGTCTTCAATATATCCGTGAACAAGCCCACGACATCATTTTGTTGGATCGGATGCTCCCTACCGTAAACGGGCTCGACATTCTTAAAATCATGCGAAGCGAGGGGATCTCTACTCCCGTCATTTTTTTGACGGCTCTCGGGGAATTAAATGATAAAATCAACGGCCTGGACGCGGGGGCGGATGACTATATTGTCAAACCTTTTGAGTTTGGAGAACTCTTGGCAAGAATCCGAAGCATCGGTCGGCGGCCGATGAATTTACGGGATGGTGCGGAATTGGTTTATGGAGATTTAACTTATAACAGCAATGAAAAAACCCTTAGCTCCCATGAGAGATCCTGTTCCCTATCCAGAAAAGAAGCCGATTTAATGGAGCTATTTTTGAAAAACCCAGATACAGTTTTACCTCGAATGACTTTGCTGACACGTGTGTGGGGGCCCTTTTCCGAAATTGAGGAAGGCAATATCGACAACTATATCCATTTTTTAAGAAAACGGCTGGCTTCCATCAAAAGCAAAACACGGATCAAGACCGTCCGTGGTGTCGGTTATCGTCTGGAGGGAAAAGATGTTTAGGCGTCTTCATCTGCAATTAACTTTATTGAGTACGATCGTCACAAGTATCATCGTGTTGGTCATGACCTTTTTCCTCTTATACGTCTCCGAAAGCAATTTATCGAAAAATGAATATGTCAACTTTTTGACAAGGGCGGACAACGTGAATGCTTATCTAAAATCGCAGACAATCATTACAACTGAATGGTTGGCTGAACAGGAAGACAGCGGAAAATTAATTTTATATATTGAGGACAATGGCATCCCGATTCAATACAATGAGGTAACCAATGCAAAAAACAAGCGCCTCATAGAAGAAGTCAAGCAAACTGCGAAAAAAAAATACCATTTAAATATTGAAGAAAAGGATGCTTCTCAAGTTGTGACGAAACAGAAAAAGTTTACGGCTTATGACCATCAGCGTGAAAAATATTATGCATCAGTCGTCTATATCCCGAAAGGCCACGGGTTTTTAGGTGTCATTGCCCTTTATCCTTTAAAACAATATCATCAAGCCATCGTTATTCAACGACTGATTTACATTGGGATTGACATCGCCACCATTATCGGCCTGTGGTTTTTTTCTTATTTTTTTACAAAGCGGATGTTGCGACCGATCGAAACATCTCAAAAAAACCAGGTGGAATTTATTGGACTGGCTTCCCACGAACTGCGGTCGCCTTTGACCGTAATCCACTCGAGTCTGTCGGCAATTAAAAAGGCTGATTCGCGGCAAGCGGCCCGGTTTTATCAAATCATTGAATCCGAGACCAAACGAATGTCTCGGCTCGTTCAAGATTTGCTTTCTTTGGCCAGTGCGGACAACGCGACATGGACTCTGGACATGCAACAAACAGATATAAACACACTTTTGTTGAACGCGTTTGATGCCTTTCAACCGTTTGCAAAAGAAAAGGGCATCGAGCTGTCTTTTTCCTTTCCAGAAGAACCTCTTCCAGCATGTAGATGTGATAGGCAACGAATAGAACAGGTGTTATCCATCCTTTTAGACAATGCTTTTAGTTATACCCCGCATAGGGGAAAGGTCAAAATGGCTGTCACATTAAAACAACGGAAATTGTGGATACAGGTAGCGGATAATGGCATCGGGATCTCCGACGAAAACAAAAAGAAGATTTTCCATCGCTTTTACAGAATCGATCGCGCTCATCATAACAAGGAACATTTTGGCCTGGGCCTATGCATCGCTTATGAAATTGTGAAGCTCCATAAAGGAAACCTAACGGTCAGCGATACACCCGGCGGCGGAGCTACTCTTACATTCTTCTTGCCTATATAAGGAGATCCAAGATACCTGTAAAAACAGGTCGTCAACATCAATATATTTCAATTCGTCTATATATCCATATTGATTAATGATAAACGCTTTCATATAATTATCCCTTCCCTATTTCATGTCTACTGTTCCGGCATCACGATTGTCGCTCCGTTTCAGAGTCGTCTAAAATATTCCTTGTATCTGATCACACAAGACAACGGAAGGGGCGATTTTATTAAGCCAACGCGCCCGTTTGGTAAAGACTTGATTTCAAGATAAATCGGGTCTTCTTATATGGTTTTACACTACCACTTAGGAAGTTTTGTTTAAATTTCTCCTTATCATTGAATATTTTGATAAAATGAGCCCTTTGGTTAAACTACTTTGAACATGATTAATACTATTACACAAAAAGCTGAACAAATGGTTGCAGGGTGTATTAAATTTTGTTTCACTGTTAACCAATTCATTTTCAAGTTTTTCTGCAAGTGGAATACTGGTAAGTGATTTAAGCTTTTTTATGATGTCTTTTGTAGTATCCCTCTGATATAAACCGTGCTGCAGAAACGGCATCCATTAAGAGCCGTAGCTCATAAAGCTCAAATAAATGTTTTTCAAGCCAATAATATTTTTCGGTTCTTTGTGAATAACGGTAGGCAGTGATTTTTTTTGGGCTATCTCTTGATTCTAAAAATTTTAAATCATTTCTAATTCCCCTTAGCCCAGCTTCAATGTTATTGTCCTTTAGGTAATCTTCAAGTTGAGAGATTGTCATGCCATTATCTTTATACGTATTACGTTCTAATGCTTCGATAATTTTCAGAAACCGTTTTCGATCCATTTTATTTAATCCTTTCTTTTTACCTTCATTGTACTCTTATATTTGAAAATACAAGTGAGAATTTTTTATGGTACCATACCCTTATTTGGAATAGCAGAAAAAGAGGGTGCTGCCAATTCTACTTGGTACACCCTTCTTTTTATCTCACAAATAATGCTCCTATTTTTTTACATTTAATATTCAAATGTCAAAAAGTAGGTATCTCCCCAACCCCACCCCTCAAACCCTTGCGACTCTAAGCCCCACCCTTCTTCCCCCGTCTTTTTTCTTCATTCCATTCTGCTTTATAGTTCTTCCCCATAACCCCCGATTTCGACCTCCTTTTTTCGTTCTGGATTGTATCGAATATTCGGACAATGTTAAATAGATGTTTCCTGTTGAAGAACTTAACATTCGTGAACTAAATTACTGTTTAGTATCTTGTTGTTCTTCTTGTCCTTCATCATATAGATTATCAATAATTGAAACAGCCCGAATAACCACTTCTGGATACTGTTGGCGAATTTGTCTTTTCGCATCATCAAAGTTGTAAGCTGAAACAGTCTTATAAAACACAACTTCGGACATTTCGTACTCTACAGAATAAACATTCTGCGTTTGATTATCCATATATCTGCCCCCGTTATGACTGGCGTACCAGTATTTTATCGATTAAACCATAGTCTTTTGCATTTTCTGCGGTCATAAAGTTATCTCGCTCCGTATCACGTTGAATATTTTCAACAGTCTGTCCTGTGCGTTCGGCTAATATATCGTTAATATTTTCTCGCATACGCAAAATTCGCTTTGCACTAATTTCAATACCTCCACATCATTTTTGAATTGACGCTAAAATCAACTCGATATTTTTTTCTAACTCGGATATTTGGTTGTGTACATTTTGAATTTTAGGTGTAACTATTACAAATTCGCTTTCTTCGATATCTTTATTACAGATAGATCCATTAAGTAATTGTTTGACCTGTTCGATAACTTCGTTATCAATCTCTAAATTGTCCATTTCATCTTCACTGGTAATAATCAAGGGGATGCAATGATTTATCATTTTTGTTTGATCTTCTTTATCTTTGTACTTTAAATCGATTTTAATGATCCCTTCAAAGCATGGAATTGGTTTCTCTGTAAAAATTTCAATTACAACATCATGTCCTTTTGAAAAGTCATCGATAAAAATAGTTCCTAATTTATCTTCATGATATCCATTTAAATTATTTAACCGTGATACTCCATTTGGAAGACGAATATCAATTTGAACTTTCTTTGCAGTTAAAGGAACAGGGGGTAGGATTTTAATCCATAAATGATTGGTGCCTTCTTCATTTTCCATCAGCGATTTTGCTAATTTAACTTTCATCATTTGTTTTGTTCTCCTTTTAAAATCTGTGAGACGGACTTAATAACTTTTTGTTTAAGTTCAGCCGATATTCTTGGACTTAATGTAATTAATACATCTTCATTTACCTGATAAGATTCATGCTCAAGAATTTTATTAGATTGATAAAAAGGCAATTGATCTCCAATTTTTTTTATATCCTCCAAAGAAAGTTTTTCTAGTCTTTCTTGAATAGTTGCAAGGGATTCTCCTGTTTTGGCTAATGTGAGTATTGCACGAAAATAGTGTAGATGTTTATCCGTATAAACTCTTTTATTACCAGCCAATTCTAATGTGGGTACAATCCCAATCTGGGTGTAATATCTAACTGTTCGTAAATTTATGTTCATATCTTCCTTTTGAAGTATTTCTGTAATCTGCTTTGCAGTATATGTGTTCATAAAACCCATCCTTTTCATCGAACTGCACATCTTACACTAAACTGTATCATTTACAGTATACTGTAAATATATTTGTTAGTCAACCAATTTATGGATATAAATAAAGCCGGATATCCGTATGTTAAGGATATCCGGCTTTATCACTCTAATACTTTTCTTTGCTTTCGAAATTCGTGTTTTGTTGATACTTCTGTTTGTTGAACAAAGTAATACTTTTATTCCATCTACTGAGAATCCTGCCTGCGTTAACGTACTTTCCCACTCTGTGAGGCAAATTCTCCGTTAAATTCTTTTATATTTTTGATGCTTATATTTCTACACATAATGTTTTCTTATAATCAGTTTAGCTGCTTCAAATAGTTCTTCACGATTCCTTGATAGGGGTGGATAAATAACTGATTGGTTAATGTTCATTTTTATTTTTTTTGCCTCATCGCCTCGATACTGCGGAATGCGATCCCAACCACTAGTGACCAGAGCTCCCCAAGGGCCTAAATCAAGACAGGTAACATAACGTTCTTGTTTGTATGGAATTCCAGCCAAATCAAGTAAATTACAAACAACGTTATGTCCGGCAAATTTCCCCTGAGGCATTGCATGCTGACAAGACATCAACGATAGATGATTATCATCAGTATTTGCTCGGGCAGTATCTCCAGCGGCAAATACCGAACGCACACCCTTTACTCGCAAATATGAATCTACTGGTAAACGTCCCCATTGATCCTTCTCCACTGGGAAATTTTCCACTAAAGGACTAGCCTTTACCCCTGCTGACCAAATGGTTGTCAAACTAGGGATCCGTTTCCCGGATTTTAAGGTTACTTTATTTGAATTAATGGATTCGACTGTTTCGTTTGTATGAATCTCTACATGCATTTCACCTAAAGCTTGTTCTATAATTGGTCGAGGATTCGACCCTAAATCAGGACCTACGATAGATTCTCTTTCAATTATGACCACCTTTACTTCAGATTCTTTATTTTCTTTCTTAGCAACCTCCTGTAAGCGAGAAGTCATTTCTGCGGCTGTTTCGATTCCG
The DNA here is from genome assembly GCF_016464375.1 of Bacillus renqingensis. Classification (GTDB taxonomy): domain Bacteria; phylum Bacillota; class Bacilli; order Bacillales; family Cytobacillaceae; genus Neobacillus; species Neobacillus renqingensis. Next base: position 14,797 of record NZ_JADDIU010000064.1, on the reverse strand, counting down.
GTAAAACCACCACCAACTACTACCGCGGTATACTTACCCTCTGTATAAGATAAATCAGGTAATCGGTTAATATGCTGATCCAGCTCAATAGCATCCTGATAGGTATCCGTAGAAAATGAATATTCATGCAATCCAGTAATGTTAGGGCGAACCAATTGACTGCCAGCAGCAAAAACTAATCGGTCATACGCTAAATCAATCTGCTTATCTTTTTGTTGGACAATCACTTTTTGTAAATGAGTGTCTATACGTCTTACCTCTCCTTCGATAAAGCGAACTCCAATCGGATCAAGAACTTGACTTAGAGGGACCCTATAATTCTTTGGATTTTTTTCATAAAAACGTGGACGCAAGCCTAAATATGGATCTCGGTTAATTAAAATAACTTCAACTTCATTTTCTTTGATTTGTAATTCGTGCAGTTGTCGTGCAGCACCCACTGCACTCCAAATACCAGCAAAACCACCACCAATAATAATAATCCGTTTCACTTGAATTCCACCTTTGTGTTTTAAATGTATATATTATAGATATTAATTATCTATAATTAGATAGAAAAAAATATGATTATCTACGTGCTAAAGCCTCTCTAAACCATTGAATCCCCTCTGAATGCCTTTCCTTCAATTTGGATTTCAAGGTTTCGTTTAACCATGCGATTGTTTTGCTCTTAAGATGCTCTCTCATTTTTTCCTCCGCTTCTAACATTACTGTGTTGATGGTACAAGGGGCACACCTTATAGAATCAGGCATTTCTTTACCTTCAAGAAGGATACAATTTTGTCTTACTTCAGTACATTGAAACAATGGTTTAGTTCCTTCAATCGCTGCTATTACATCCCAAAAATTAATCTCGCCTGGTTGTTTCGCTAATTGATATCCACCTTTAACGCCAGGCATTGAACGTACAATACCATCCTTCTTTAATTTAGTAAAAATCTTTGATAAATACGTTTCAGAAACTCCCTGAAAGGCAGCTAGCTCTTTAATTCCGATAGTTGTACCGGATGGAAGATCAACGAAATAAATTAGGCAATGAAGAGCATATTCTACTCCTATACTGAATTGCAAAAAGAAAACCCTCCTATTACAGATAATATGTATCTGTATTATGTCTTATTATTGTGATTATTGTCAAGAACATACATCCCCAATGGTGTGGAGATATCCTTAGGGTTATCAGATGAGCGTATCCAATGTGAAGCAAGAATTATGGATGCGTAGTTCGGTTTAATCAAAGTTTCATGTTAGTTGATTTTTTTAACTGAAATTAATTATGAATCCATTGTCATCATTCCACTCCTTTCGTTAGACTTATTAACGGAAGGTGATGAAAATGAGAGAAATAAATATAGCCGAGGTGCTTGCTCGAAAACGAAAAGAAAAGGGTATGACCCAAGAGGAAGTGTCAAATTTTATAGGAGTATCGAAGGCCTCGGTCTCCAAATGGGAAACTGGCCAAAGTTACCCGGATATTACAATGCTGCCGCTTCTTGCATCATTCTTTAATACAACCATTGATGATTTAATGGATTATCGACCGCAATTAGAACCGGATGATATTCGAAAAGTATGCGACCAGTTATCCAATGCTTTCGATTCAGAACCATTGGATAAAGCCTTGAACCAATGCCGCGAAATAACGAAGAAATACTGCGCCTGCTTTCCGTTGTTAAAAAAAGTGGGAATGTTGATCCTAAACCGCAGTACACTTTTACAAGATGTTTCTGAGAGGAATGTGTTGATCCAAGAGGCAATGAGTCTTTTTGTTCGAGTGAAAGAAGAAAGTGACGACATAGAGCTCATCCATCAAGTCGTGTATTTAGAAGCAAGCTGCTGCATGGCCCTTGGCGATCCTAATAAGGCACTAGACCTGCTTGGGGAAATGAACCCGCCACTCATGCCCGTCGAATGGATCAAGTCTTACGCTTACCAAATGCTGGGTAACACGGATAACTCGAAAGCTTTCCTGCAAATGGGGATGTACCGGCATGTCATTACATTGTTCGGCCTTATGATCTCTTACTTAATGTCTTCGGCGGATCATATTAAAACATTCGAGGAGATCTATCGACGAGCACTTACCGTAGCGGAAGCCTTCGATTTTAAGCGTCTAAACCCAAACCTGTATGCAAACCTTTTTCTTGCAGCTGCTCTAGGGTATACCACTCTAGGAGATAAAGAACAGGCGCTGGATAACCTCAAACGATTTACAGAACTCGCAACTTGTAATCAGAAGTTGACTGCTGCAGGGGGGGACTACTTTTTTGACTTGATACATGATCAGTTAGCAGAGTGGGATTCGAGGATGTGGTTCATTGGCAATACACAGCACCAGCGGAAACAGATGTACGAAATGATTGCGAATCATCCCGAGCTATCTGCGTTTCTGGATGATCCCCGTTTCAAAAAAGTATTGGAAAAGCTCATTTGCAACGTTTGGGGGGAATTCTGTTGAATTTGACGATCCCCGCAAATGTAATGAGTAGAATCGGACCGTGGAAGCATCTTTTTAAACTAGTTCCCTTTATCGGAAAGTACCGACTGTCCTTTATGTTCGGGGTAGGCGCTGTTCTGGCGAGTTCTATTTTGACAGTACCCATCCCGTATTTAACAGGGATATTGCTTGATCGGGTTTTATTAAAAGATAAGAACATCAACGACATGTTTTTGTTTTTAGGCATGATGGCTGTTCTATATCTAGTGCAGTATGCGTTTTCTCTTTTATCTGGATGGTTGTTTATTAAAATAAGTTATTCGGTCGTTAACGAGTTAAAGTATTTGGTCATGTCAAAAGTATTATCATTGCCAATGAGTTACCTCTCAACCACCGAAAAAGGATACCTACAGGGACGAGTAGCCGAATGCAATTCAGTTGGAAATGCCTTTTCGCCAGTCATTATCAGTATGGTGCTTAGCGTATTAAATGCAATGTTTGCAGTGATCACGATGTTCGCGATTAATTATAAAATATCTTGCGTAGTTATTGTTTTAGTACCTATCTTCATTTTTTTATCCAAATCATCCAATAAAAAATTTTTGAACAGTACAAGGGAAATGATGGAGTCGTCCGCTGTTTTAAACGGGGAAGTATTTGAATCCATGAATGGCATCGAGGACATTAAAATTCTTGGCGGCAAAAAGACGCAGCTCTTCAAATTTAAATCAAAGATGAATGAGCTGTTTCACCATAGCGTCAAACAAAACAAGTCATTGATATTTTTAACCGAAAACGTTGGCTTGTTAAACAACCTATTCACCCTAATCATATTGTTAATCTCCGGCATCCTTATCTTAAAAGGGCAATTTACTGTTGGCATGTACACATCCTTTTCCCTATACACCACAAAAGTTTTTGCCAGTGCACAAAGTCTCACATCCTTAAATACGATCTTGAAACCGGTTTGCTTAAGTGTCGAAAGAATTTACCAGCTATTGGACATGCAGGACGAAAACAGCGGTAAGGTTGTCGAGTTGGATTCAGGGATTGAAACGATAGAATTCCTTCGTGTAGGATATCGATATCGAACGGATCTGCCTATGGTTTTTAATGACTTGACTTTCTCGTTAATGAGAGGGGATAAGGTTCTTCTTCTTGGGGATAACGGTACGGGAAAAACGACGCTTATTAAACTTTTATTAGGGTTGTACCAGCCTGCTTACGGAATAATTCGCTTTAACGGAATCCATGCCTCATCGATTCAAAGCGACTCCTTAAGGCAAAGAATTGGTGTGGTATCACAGAGTACCTTCCTCTTCCGTGGGACCGTGTTGGACAATATTTTATACGGGCAAAATTGTAAGAACCGCAGCACTGTTGAAGACCTGATTGACGAACTTGGGTTGAAAGAGTATATAGGCAGGATGCCAAAAGGGCTGGATACCGAAATCAATCAAAACACTTCAGGTGTCTCGGGTGGTCAAGCTCAAATCATCGCTTTTATACGAGCCATGCTTGCCGAAAAGGACGTATTAATATTAGATGAACCCACAGCCAACGTTGACGAAGAGACTCGTCGCATCATCATTCAATCCTTACGGGAACAGCGTTATATGGGTATATTGATTGTGATCTCACATCAAATGGACGGAATGGACTTTTTCAATAAAACCATTCATATTACGAAGACCTTATAAAACACCGTGGTTGATAAGGGTCCTCACTTCAGATGTAGTTTTAGAATTTTATAATACGTTGCTAAGCAATGTTGAAAGAAGAACCGAGTGCGATAAGCTGATGCTGTCCGCATAAAGGAGTTACAAAGCTAAACTGGATTCAGGTATTTGTTAGTTTAATCCAAACAAGGTGCAGAAATTCACGGTAACTGCTCCTTGTTTTAGCCTATGGTAGGTTAGATAACAAGGAGATGAAATTTCTCTCCAAATCTGATAGAAATTCATGCTGTCTGTTTGTTTTTATTCCTTTTAAACGAGCTGAACGCCCCTTTGAAGATATCCTCACTTTTTAATGTATTTTATGATACTTTAATCTAAAGCCACAGCAACTGTTTGATGCTCTTTATTAAGCAATCTTATCCGGTTGTTTTGATGAAGACAGGGCGGACCATTTGATTGTGGAAAGGGAAACAATCAACAGGGCTCCCCATATAAAAGTGAATGAAACCAGCTGCGTTGTTCCGAAAGGCTCGTGATACAGAAAGATTCCAATGATCAGCATGATTGTCGGAGCAATATATTGCAGAAATCCCATTAAGTAAAGAGGCACCTTTTGCACCCCTTTGGCAAAAAACAGCAATGGCAATGCCGTTGCCGCTCCTGAAGATATGACTAGCATATTTGTTGCCATATCCCCCAAAAATGCCACATGGTCGCCTTTTATGAAAATTATGATAATATAGATGAGGGCAATAGGCATGACAGCCATTGTTTCCAAGGTTAATCCAATAGAAGAATCAAACGGCAGCACCTTTTTAATCAAACCATACAAACCGAATGACAATGCCAGCGAAAAAGAAACCCAAGGAAACTGACCATAAGAAAACGTTAAAAAAAGCACACCCATCAAAGCTAGAATAAAGGCAATAACATGGCTCCGCAGCAGTTTTTCCTTTAATACAAAAACACCCAACACAATGCTAATAAGAGGGTTAATGTAGTAACCAAGGCTTGTTTCAACTATTTTCCCCACATGAACAGCCCAGATAAAAATAAGCCAATTGACCGTGATCAAAATCGAAACCGCAAGGAGTGCAAACATCACCTTTGGATTTTCGGCCATTTGCCTAAAGCTGCTTTTGAAGGCGGATAATCTTTTTCCGATGATTAAAAGAATCAACATAAACCAAAATGACCAAAATATCCGGTGTGACAACACTTCACCTGGCGGCACATGATCAAGGAGTTTCCAATAAATCGGTAAGAATCCCCATAATAAATACGCTATAGCACCATTTATGATTCCTTCATGTTTTTTTGTCATCGCGCCCTTCTCCCCACTGTTAAGATTCCCGAAATAATTCTATTATATAAAGACTAAATGCCATGATTAACGCTTTGCTAGTAACGTTATTTTCAATATTGTCGTAAAGGTGAGTAATTTCTAACGCCTGCAATGGATGTACATCTCCAAAGACACCATTCAAAAAAATTTGCTTAAACTCCACTTTATCCGATATCATTCCACTAATCCGTCTTGCCAGTCAGATCACAAACTTTTTATGCAAAAAGTAATGCCTCTAAATCCTCTACCGCCTCGGAGGCACTTTTTCCATCAATACGATATTGATAGTTTGCCCTGTTATATGTTCTTCCGAAGTATTCTATATCAAGTGAAATCTCTTTTAAATAATACCTTTCACTTTCTTTGGATAGTTCAACTTCAATAGGATTTGAGTAGTCATCATAGAACCTTATACGCTGCAAGATGTTTTTTGCTTTATCTTTTAAAACCACTGTTACCAAACTGTCATCCTGCTTAATAATCCTCCAATAAGAATCCATCAGTCCGCTTGGTGGCATAGCAATAATAAAATTATCTTCATTCTCCTCAAGAATTTTGGATAGAACAACTCCTGCCTCCCTTCTAAAGCTATATTCATTTAAAAATTCCTTTTTTAGAAATGATATCGGACGATTAAAATAATTCTCAATTTCATAATCAAAGTCAAAAAACTTATAGCCTACTTTGTCGGCCAACATTTTCCCTATAGTCGATTTTCCTACACAGGATACACCAGAAAGCAGAATTTTCACCCGTTTTCTCCTCCAGACACGTCTTAAAGTACTTTATGTAATATTCGAATTGAATGCCGTCCATCTTATCGATTTCAAGTATTCCTGATTTCCGTAATTTCTCTCTTTCTCGTAAAGAACGAAGGAAGGCTATTCCAGTAATAATAAATATTACAAAGAATACTAGGGCGATAGTCAAATAGATATCTTTTGTTAACAAATAGGATCCTACTGCACCTAAGAACAATAAAGTTTTTAGCGCTTCTTCCAAATTTCTTTGTTGTTTTCTTGTTTTCTTTTTCACATGATCACCCACTAAGCTTTATGCCAAAATTGTAACATTTTAGATTAACTTGTAACAGTAAATAATTTGAAAATGCAACTACTCCATCCGCCAAAGCATATATACAATAGGAAAAAAGTAGAACAGGCTGAAAACATAATGTTCAAGCAGCTTGGCTAGGCGCTGGGGCTAGACAATTCTCAAAGTCGAATGATATAAATTCTGGTGATACATAAAAACCGAAGGTCTGCCGGGAAAAGTACCTGAAAAACCTTCGGATTGGGAACATTAATTTTATTTAAGGAACGCTTTTTTATTTAAGGCACGTTAATTTTATATAGGGACACTATTACGACAAGAGCCCCCTTTAGATAATCATATCCAAAGGGGTGAAACGGGTGTAACTTTATTTCAAATCTACAACAACTGTAGCTTTATAATAAAGTTTGATCAATAACACCCTGCAAATCCACATTTTACGTAAAATTAAATGAACCTGCTTTGAAAAAAAGATTGATCAAAACGGGTTTATTCTCTATGAAGCACTATACAATTTTTATAAAAAAGTTTGATCATTTTCTGCTTGCAATCCTCAACAATAGCGCCCTATTGCTGAAGACAATCTGGGAGCGCGAACATGATTATGAAATGGTTTGTAAAACTTTAGAAACCCCTTTTTCAATAACGGAATCATCTACAGTATCTAAATGTTCAGGCTTAAGCAATTGATATTCTTTCATTTTATAAAAATCTATAATCGCTTGTTTCAAGGTAACATCATACTGAATTGAAAATGAGGGTTCCATGAAACGCCGTAACACAGCGTCATCTTGAACCATAAACAATACCGCATTCAATTTGTTGAATATCTTCTGCTTCATTCCGGATTCAAAAAAGGTTTGTAAGTTTTTAATTCGACTTTGTTGTGCAGCTGCAAGATTCTCAAAATGGTTCGGGTAAAATTCTTTGAGATCATTTAAGAACAAATCAGATATAAAAGTTACACATATCAACGATTGCAAAAACGTCATTTGAAAGCGTTCAACATAAGAGACGGAATCATCTTTTACAACGGTATCAGCCCCTTGCAAGTAATTAATATAATACATGACAACCCGTTGAATGATTTCATCTTTGGATGAAAAATGCTTATAAAGTGTCACTTTGCTGATATCCATATATTTTGCGATATCGTCTATTTTTAATTGGCTGAATTTGTTTCTTCTAATAACAGGTTTTATTTTTTCAATATATTGATCGACGCTCACGGGTTTTCTCACAAATGAAACCTCCTTTGACACTTATATTATACCGACATCGCTTTGTTATCACAAACGTATTTTACGTTGATTATTAAATTAACTATTTTAACTAAATCAGTTTACTTCATTAATTTTATGTTGTATAATTCTTTTTGTAGCCGAACATTCTGATAGGAAATATCCAAAGGAGGTAAGAACATGCGTGTTTTTGTTACAGGAGCGACAGGTTTCATCGGAACTGCGGTTGTCCGTGAACTCATCGAGGCAGGGCATCAGGTCGTTGGCCTTGCTCGTTCAGACAAATCTGCCGATACATTAAAGGTTGCAGGGGCTGAGGTGCACCGCGGTTCCCTCGACGATCTTGACAGCCTTCGCAGCGGTGCCTCTGCTGCGGACGGCGTCATTCATCTAGCATTTAAGCACGACTTCTCAGACTACGACAAGGCGGTCTCAGACGACCTACGCGCCGTCAAGACAATGGGGGAAGTGCTTGAGGGTACAGGCAAACCGTTCGTGATCACCTCGGGAACATTGATGCTCACATACGTACTCCCGCCAGGGCAAATCGGGACGGAAAAAGATGTGGTCGACAACTCAGTACCCCGGGGCGAAGCGGAGAACGTGGTTATTGCGTTGGCTGAGCGCGGGGTACGGTCATCGGTCGTCCGTCTCGCACCTTCCGTTCACGGCCTTGGCGATCACGGCTTCGTATCGAGCTTGATCGGCATTGCTCGCGACAAAGGCGTCTCTGCCTACATCGGCGACGGTTACAACCGCTGGCCGGCAGTGCATCGCCTCGATGCGGCGCGTCTGTTCCGGTTGGCTGTGGAAGCCGCCCCAGGGGGATCACGGCTGCACGGGGTCGCTGATGAGGGAGTGCCATTCCGTGACATCGCCGGTGTCATCGGTCGTCACCTGAACCTGCCGGTGGTCAGCATTTCCCGCGAGGAGGCGGACGCCCACTTCGGATGGCTCGGCGCCTTTGTGTCGGCTGACAACCCAACGTCGAGTGCGCTGACTCAGGAACGCTTGGGATGGCAGCCAGTGCATCCTAAGCTCATTCCAGATCTCGAAAAAGGACATTACTTCAGCAACTAAAGGTACAGAGGGCAGAAAAAAATCTGCCCTCTGTTTCATTAAAAGGAGATGATTCGCCTTTCGCCTTATTCTATTAAATGGCTCGTTTGTGGAAGACTGCCTTTCCAAAATACACTTTGGTCTTAGCATATCATAGGGGTATGGGGTATAACTTCGCAACTTTTTTATAAATATCGCGACTTTGATTTAAACATCGTGTCTTTTTTATAAACATCGCAACTTTATTTCAAAGCCACACATGTCTCATGGTCTCCTATTTTTTGAATGCTTTATGTAGTGATAAAGGTGAGAAAAAATTAATCTCCTTTTTTATTTCTTCTTTTTTGATTTCAAAGGAATACCATATTTTTTACTATTTTCAATCCCTTGTTTAGCTAACTTCTTTGCTTCATCTTTCGTCATTTTCACACCTGTTTCTCCTTCCACTTACTTTTAATAAAAGCGTGGACAAATTTGAAAGATTTTAAACATACCTGCCCCCCATCCCCCATATACATATATATAAACTTAGGACACTAGGACACTGTCCTAAACATAAATATCGTGAAGAGAGGTTAAACATGAATAGGGGAGAGGTAATAGATACTAAAATAAGAAAAACTCGTTCAGATAAAAAAAGAGATGTGAAGCCGACAGTTTCTAGCAATCTTCGAGATTGCATTTATCGTTTATCTTATATAACTCAAACACCTGTAAAAGATGTGGTGGAAATTTTATGTGAGAAGGGTTTGAAATCAAGAAAGGTTGTAGAATATTTATCCCAATATTTTAGGCGTGATTTTCAATTCATAAATACACTCTTTATTGGTGATTTTAAAAGGGAATCATTACAATACAAATATCAATCTGGAAAAAATGTACGAATCACCACACGATTTAACCAAACTACATACGAGAATATTTCATCTTTAGCCTATGCCTTGGATGTAACACCGTCAAAAGCAACTGCCCTGTTATTAGACGCAAGCACTAGGAATACAAATATTCTAAATGCCTTTGTAAAATCCTATCTACATGCACATGTAGATCAAGCAAGGATAAAGGAATTAAAACAAGTTCTTAAATACATCAACAAGAACAACCCCTATAATGAAGAAATTTCATGGTTTGTTCTTCTTTCTATGATTTTTGATGATATTAAAGACAGCACAAGCAACATTAAAGAAAAAATTCATAGTTGGATAGATAAATATAAATAGCATAGAAAAATTAGTTCTGCTGTAGCTTTGGAATTAAGTTTGATCAAAAATACCTCACAAACATGTCTTTTACCGTCATAGGAAAAATCCATTTTGAAAAAAGATTGATCAAAATGGATTCCTATTCAGTATACTAAAATCTGGTTTTTATAAAAAAGTTTGATCATTTTATACTTTTGGTTATTCCACTATCGCGCATTTTGAGTAACAACATTATTGTAATTTAGCGACCTTCGTTGAATAAGCGAGCATTTGTGAGTAAATAGAATCTAACTGAGGGAGTTTAAGTCGATTATTTCACAAACTATTGCGGTTTTTTTCTCCCCATTCACATAACTGTTCTAGAACAGGTAATAGAGTTTCTGCTTTTTGTGTGAGACTGTACTCTACTTTTGGTGGAATTTGAGGATACTCTTTCCGTCGAACTATCCCATCTGCTTCTAATTCTTTAAGTTGAGAACTTAATGTTTTAAAGGTAATAGCTCCTATTCTTCTTTTCATATCATTAAAACGAACAGGTTGATTTTCAGCTAAAAGGTAAAGTATAAGCATTTTCCATTTACCTCCAATCACTGTCAATGTATAACCAAAAGGTGTCTCTTGGATATTAGCCTTTTCTTTGTAATCAGTCATACTCATATTAACACTATCCTTTCTGATAGTAACTATCAATAAAGTGCGTACTACTTTTTTCTTTGTACTCATTATATACTTACCTTACTTTCAAATAAAGGAGAGAGAAAAATGAGTAAAGTTAAAACCTATAATCACGATCTTTGGGATCACGGTATTACCCAAGGCTATAGTGTCAACGGCACTATTTACGTTTCAGGCCAATTTTCGCACAATAAAGATGGTATGTTTGTTGGCAAGGACGATATTGAAACCCAAACCCGACAAACACTTGAAAACCTGGATCGTGTACTGGAAGAGTTAGGTGTCACGAAGTCCAACCTAGCCTATGTGGAAATCTATCTAACAAATCCGAAAGAACACTCTGAACAGGTCATCGTTTTGTTCAAGGAATACCTAGAAAAACATCGACCAGCAGGCAGCCTCATCGGTGTGACTTATTTGGCATTCCCAGAGCAACTGATTGAAATCTCAGCCATCTCACATTCTGATGAGGTAAATTGAATTTCAAAACGAAGTAATTATTCCAATATCACTTCTTTCTGCAGGTGATCTCTACACAAAAAGCCTATAATGATATTGAAAAAACAATATCATTATAGGCTCCCAAACCTTTACCTTTGTTGTCATGGGTGTGGCATATACTCCATCTGGAAACCTATCGTCAAATGCCTTTATTTCCTCAATTAACTTTTTATTATCTTGTTCCACCGGAATTAATTATCTAAATATCTTTTCACCTGCGTTACTTTAGAACAATAATAGAGCTATCCTCTTGGAATTCTTGCACGTACAATCTGTTCTTCAGCAGATTCATGAGAGAAACACTTCTGACCATTTTCATTCCATATACTTTTTACAGTAATCGCATATTCATTTATGTCCTTTAGAATGATTACAAGTCCTGGTTTTAATACTTTATCTGTCTCAATTAATGTTCCGTCTAATCCTTCAAGGTAGTATTGATGAACCTCTTCAAAATCATCATAAGTTTTACGAATCGCATGGTAAAGTAACATTCTGCACCTTCTTTAAAGCCACAAGAACACTTAAACGTCCCAATAGGAGAAGTTTATTTAAAATCTCTAATAATTATTACATTTTTGATTACCAGTTGCTTATAATGATTAGCATCCTTATTTAAGCATGGCCATAGACCTTTACCAAAAGGATCTTCATCTTCTCCAACATCCAAAAGCTCCTCTACATCCTTATCTAAAAAGTATAGTAAGAATAGATGACGTATCCAGAGGTAACTTAGTTTAACCTCACAAAATCCCCCTCCATCCCTTGCTCCTCCTAGCCCCAAGCCACTTTTTCCTTTTTCTGTAAGGTAACTAAGTTCTTCCCTGAAAACCCATTTTGGAATGATCGCGCAGCTGAAAAATAGCCGAAAAGGTAACAAAGTTCTTCCGTGGGAGAGAAACGAATTGGAGAGAGATGAGTGAAAGATTTTCCTCGTTTTTCTCACACTTCTTCCTTCTAAAACCGTTGGTTTCATGACTGTATTGGATTGAGAAATTGTTGGATTCGGATTGAATAAAAGCTGATTGGAGACTGTAATGATAAGGGTTTGGAGAGATGAGGAGTGAAGAAAAAAGACTGAACCCTTGATTGGACCCAGCCTGATTTTTGATTGAATTTATTTGAAAGAGAAGCGAATGCTGCTTGGTGTTTTCTCCTCGCTCTTCTCTTATTATCGTCTCTCTCACATACCAACTTTGTTACCCAGAGAAGAACTTTGTTACATAGGGACGGACAATGTTTTTGGGAGACACTTTTACAAAGGAAAAAGAAGTATACATTAATTAAAAGCGACGATAATTTACCAAAATATAAAACACTCCCTCACGAACATACTATCGCAAGGAAGTGTTTTTATCAAACTTTATTATAAATTATCGATCTTTATTTCAAATGATCAATCTTTATTATAAGTTATCAAACTTTATTTCAAAACCACAAGCTGTCAGCACGTAACTCATTTTTGCAAAACTCCCACATCCCCCTCAATCTCTTCTCCTACTTGCCTTCACGCCCTTTATCACCCCTTTTTTCACCCATTTAATCTGAAACACTTTTTACAATGAAAACCACCATTTCTTACAGAAATTAGGCGAAAATCACGCAATGAATATTCTGAAATTGTAACTACTTTTTACAGAGCAGAATAGAAATTAAGGATTAAGGATAGAGGGTTTCTCATGCTTTTTCCCACGCTTTTCTTCACGCCCTTTCTTCTTTCCTTTTACCCCAAAAACCTTATTCCTTATGCTCTATTCTGCTTTTATTCAAGTAAAAAAGAACCGAGATGGCGTACCGTTGGTACGCTCCCGATTCTGATTTGGTGGAGTAATTTATTAATACATAGTTGTCGTCTGCTTCCCCTTCTTGTAATAACTTCTTACAGATTGTAAGAAGAGTTACATTTTTGGAAGAAGTTGTTGCGGGAAGACACAAGCATTTGTAGCTTTGAAATAAAGTTCGATCAAAAACACCTTACAAACCTATATATTACCGTAAACAGAAGAATCCATTTTTTGGATAAGGATTGATCAAAATGGATTTCTTATTTGTGAAGTAGTATACAATCTTTATAAAAAGTTTGATCATTTTCTATCTAATATTGTTAAATAATTGCAGGAATTGTAAAAATCCATTGTTTTAAATTTTGAAACGATCTGATTGATTTCTAACCGTTGAAGAATTTTTTTAAGGAAAAAGCGTCCTCTAAGAAACTAAAGAACGCTTTATGATATTTCATTTAGTGAAACAACTTGTAACTATTGAAAATAGATATGAATTGTTCCTTTGAAAGCTTATTAGGATCCGTGACATTTGCATGCTTCAAGGCTCGTCTGAATTGATTTTTAGTAAAAAGAGCGTGATATTCTTTGTTTATCCATCTATAAACAAACGATTGATATTTTTTGTAGTCTTTCTTTAAAATCAATGGCTCGTGTCGTTCAAGAATGATTAATACAGAATCCACATTCGGCTTAGGGTGGAAGTATGCTCGTGGCACTTTTATGAGGGTTTTTACATCCATTTCCACCATCAATAGCAAGCCCAAAGCACGTTGCAAGTTTTTTAGCCTTTTCGAAAAACCTTTCTCCACGATAAGGTAACTATATTTCGCCTGGCTTTCAAAAGTAATTTTTTTAACAATATCCGTACTCATATTAAAGGGGATATTGCCAAATAGTTTATAGTTTATATTTTTTGGGAATGAGAATTTTAGAATATCCGTATGGATCACTTTTACATTCTCAAAAATACCCACCGCTTTTTGAGTGGTTCGACATAAGTTTTTATCAATTTCTATGGCAGTCACCGACCGACTCATTTTGACTAGCTCTTTGGTAAAATGCCCTTTTCCTGATCCGATTTCTATTACGTTGTCTTGTTTATTGATATTCGTTTGATTCAATATTTCTTTTACATGCTTTTTAGAAGTAATAAAATTTTGCGTGTATTTTGGGTTTTTCTGGTTCATTATAACCAATTATTTTTGATCTGGTTGATAATGAACCCTTTTAATGACACATATAGAAAATATACCCATACTTTTATCTCCTTTCCATTCTTATCATTATGAAAGAGATAAAGTAAAATCGACTACTGCTATGCTAGCACACATATTTGAAACCTCCATGACTTATCTTTTATGTAACTGATTATATCATTTTCGTAAATTGTTGTAACCCAACTACCAATATCACTTTCATCTTCTATGTATAATTCATGAATCATTTTACTCCTCCCTCTATATTCTTTATACTAATACAACTGGTAGTAATCCATATTCTACAAATTGGGCTATACTGCTTACGTCTTATTCCCCCTGCATACTGTGTGCTAGGGTTGAATTGTGTTAAAAGGGGTAGCGTCAGGAAAAAGCGCTTATCTTAACTGCGATGTGAGAACTATTGGAATTCCAATGGCCCTCACATTGTTTACATGTATTCAATGTAGATATGATGTATATTTTATGAGTATCCAAAAAAGGTGAAATTTCACCTTTTTTTATTTATTAAAGGTTCGCACGTGTTCAATGATGGAAAAAATGACCTGCTCTTCTAAACTTTCGAAATCTTTTTCAAGCAAAAGACGTTTTCCCTCGAAGCCGA
>NZ_JADDIU010000063.1 GCF_016464375.1 Bacillus renqingensis | reverse complement strand
CTCAAAAGAGGATTCTAAACTTACTATACGAGGAGAGGAACTTAATGAAGGTTATTGGATTTGGTGACAATGTGGTCGATCAGTATCAGCATACTGGAGTCATGTATCCCGGGGGCAATGCGGTGAATTTTGCCGTTTATGCGAAACAATTAGGCGCAAGCGCTGCGTACCTCGGAGTATTTGGGGATGATGCTATCGCTGAGCATATAAAAGGTGCTTTAACGGAATTAAATATTGACATTTCCTATTGTATTGTCAAACAAGGCGAGAGCGGTTACTGCATCGTGAACTTGGTAGATGGGGATCGAGTCTTTGTTGATTGGAATGAAGGCGGAATTTCGACGAAAGAGCCGATGGTGTTAGGGGAAAAAGAACTTGAATATCTTAAGGATTTTCAATTGATCCATTCGGGCTGCTTTGCCAAAACGGAAACGGAATTGAAGAAATTAGAAACCTTAGATGGATTGGTAAGCTTTGACTTTGCAGATGAAGAACCATTTCATCAAGACGATTATTTAAAACAAGTGTGTCCGCATGTTGACTTTGCTCTATTTTCTTGTAAGGGCCAATCGATAGAAACGATTAAAGCATTGCTTCAGAAAGCGGTCAACTATGGAACAACCTATGCCTTAGCCACAATGGGAACGGACGGTTCACTCTTTTTTGATGGACAAGACTTTTACGAAGGAAATGTAGAGCTTGTCACCCCGGTAGATACGATGGGGGCAGGTGATTCCTTTGTTACGGCCTTTCTTATCCACCTATTAGAAAATGGTTGGAAGGAAAATGTCAGTATTCCTCCAGGAGTTATAAAGGAAGCACTCCAACAAGCAGCTAAATTTTCTGCTAAAAATTGTCTAGGTGAAGGTGCCTTTGGATTCGGAAAGAAATTTGATTAGAGGGACAAACCCCAGAGCTTGTGTTTTAAATATTTAGTTGCTGGTTAAAAATTCAAATTAAAGGAGTGGAGAAAATGAAACCAATAACGATGGAACAGATAGCTGGGATGAATATGCATTATCAAAGGTATTCTTTTGAGTACTTCTTAGATTCAATGGTCAGACTGGGAATAAGGAACTTCGAACTTTGGGCCGGTGCCCCTCACTTTTGTCAGACCTTTTCCTCTATTTCACAGGTTTCAGAATTAAAAAGGCAAGTGAAAGAAAGGGACCTGAATATCGTTTGTGTAACTCCAGAACAATGCGTTTATCCTTATAACATTGCAGCAAAAGATGATGTGATTCGGCAAAAGAGCATCGAATATTTTTGTCAATATATTAGGCAAACAGCAGAATTAGAGGTTGACAAAATGCTCTGTACCTCCGGATGGGGTCATTATGATGAACCACATGAAGAGGCATGGAAACGATCGGTAGATTCACTTTATCAAATGTCCAAGGTGGCTGAAAAGGAAGGGGTAATCCTTACCTTTGAGATTTTACTGCCTGAGGAAACGAATTTGGTTAATAATTTTGAATCAACCAAACGGATAATGAAAGATCTTACTTCTCCTAATGTAAAATGCTGTATTGATTCGGTTCCTGTCTGTTTTGAGGGAAAGAAGCTTGAAGATTACTTTGAAGCCTTTGGCGAACGGGTTATTCACATCCATCTAAATGATGGCCGTCCTGATGGTCACTTAACATGGGGGGATGGCGAGCAGCCGCTGGAAGAACATTTAGCGGCCTTATCAAAGTATGATTATTCAGGCTCTATCACGTTAGAATTAGGGGATCCAAGTTATTATCTTGATGCTGAGCAACATCTAAAAAGGGGTTTGGATACATTGGGAAAAGTACTCCCTTATACAGGCGCCTAGGGATAATTACTTGGAGATACTGAAGGAAAGGGATCACTAGAATCCTAGAAATTAGAAAGGAGCAGCAGGCGAAAGCTTATGCTACGTCATACAAAAAATATGAAAACAGAATCTAACTACGCTGACATTGTCTTAATTTCTAATAATATTTTTACATCTAAAGCTGATGCTACGGGACCTATCTCAGGGGCTATAGCAATTATAGGGAATACAATTGCGGCAATTGAACCTAAAAGTGCGAAGGATAAGTGGATCGGACCGAAAACCGCCGTTTATGAGCTGGGTGATAAACTCATTTGTCCGGGCTTCTTAGATAATCATGTGTTCTTTACAGGATATGCTTGGACAAGGGCAGGGGTGGATGTCTCTACTGCTTCAAGCTGTCAAGAAGTAGTAGAGATACTAGTAAGCTATTCAAAAACAATCCCTAAAGAAAAAACTATTCTTGGTCATGGGCTTGATGTGAACGGATGGTCTGATGAGGAGAAATCAGGCAGGTGTTTAGATAAGGTGTTTGGAGATCGGCCGGTAGCGATCTTTACCCCTGCAAGAGACTTTTGCTTTATGAATACGGCAGCTGAAGAAAAATATGGTTTTACACAAGATGAATGTTATGCAGAAGCTTGCTGGAAACTATTAAAGGAAATCTTAACTGATAGAGAGCAGATAACGAAAGAATATAAAAATTTTAGTCAGTTTTTAGCCTCAAGAGGGATTACTTCTATAAAGGAAATTGGTTTTGATGACTATTCCGGGTTTACCGATATACTCACAAGTTTGGAAGAATCAGGGGAACTTATCCACCGGGTGAATCTAGTTTCTCAACCTGTTGCACAAGGAATAAATTTTGAATATGGCGAAAGTTGCAGAGAAAAGTTTACTGGCCATGCGATAAAGTTTATGGGCTACAATTTAATGGTAGACGGTGAGATTGCTTCCTTTGAAGGAGATTTGTTAGAACCATATTTGAATAACCCTGAAACCTGTAATATTTCACCTGTAGACTACGAAGCATTAGAAAAAAGTGTTCTAGAAGCGGACAAAAGAGGCTTTCGCTGTGCTCTTCATGCAGAAGGTGATGCAGCCGTGAGAAGGTCTATTGATATTTTTGAAAAATGCCGGGAAAGAAACGGAAAAAGGGATGCAAGACATACGATTACCGATCTTGAACTCACTCATCCTCAGGATTTGAAACGGATGGCTGAATTAGATATAACGGCTACAAATTATCTGCAGATAATGAATTGTACAAAACAGTATGAGGCGTTTTATGCGCCAAGTTTTGTAGGCGAGGATAGATTAAAAAATTATTGGGCCTATCGAAATATGATCGATGAAGGAGTCAATATTTGCTGTGGAACTGATTTACCCCTTGATACAGCGAATATTCCGCTATCTATCTACTTTGCTGTTGGCAGAATGTTTCCTGATGGTAAGCCGGAAGCAGGTTTTAACAAGGAACAAGCCCTAAGCATAGCAGAGGTTTTACGAGCATGGACCATTGGCGGCCAGTATGTAAATTTTGATGATCAAAGGCTTGGCACACTGGAAGCAGGAAAGCTTGCCGATATTGCTGTGCTGGACAAAAATGTATTTGAGGTTCCGATGAATGAAATGAGAAACGTAAATGTTGCCTTAACGATTTTTGATGGCCGAGTTATTCATGAAGAACTTAATTAGGTAGTGGGGGGGGCACGGGGATGGTTCTCCTGCCTCCTTTCACAAATAAAGAACGCCAAAATTAGGAACAATCACTCTAATATTTAACACTATAAAAAGGTTGACAAATAACTTGATTTAATGTTCTAATAAGTAGACCAATCGGTACAATAAGGGGAAAATGAAATATGAAACAAAACACCCGAGACAACATTATTCAAGCAGCTAAATATCTTTTTCAGACGCAAGGATACAACAAGACCGGCATTAGCCAAATCATTAAGGAAAGTGGTGCTCCAAAAGGTTCTTTATATTACCATTTTCCTAATGGAAAAGAAGAAATTGCGATTGCCGCAATTGATAGTGTGAGACTATCCGTTAAAGCGGAAATAGAACACATGCTGACTTCCTATGATGATCCTGTCGAAGCCCTGACAGCTCAATTTAATTATGTTGCTTCGACAGTATTAAATAGAAATCACATTGATTTTCGGATAGGCTTACTTGCTTCCGAAAGTGCGAGTGCAAGCGAAGGAATAAGAGAAGCTTGTAAAAGAGCCTATCAGGAATGGATCGCAATTATTAGCAACTATTTGATAGAAAAAGGCTATTCCAAGGAACAAGCCGAACAAAATGCCAATCTTATAAATATTCTTATTGAAGGTGCTATTACCATGTCTGTTACCTATCAAGATATTTCCTATTTTAAACTGCTTGCTGAAAGAATTCAGGATATTTTAAATAAGACTTAATATTTTCTTTTTTACTTATTGCACCGACCGTTCTATATATTTTTTAGGAGTGATTTATTTGCAGCAAGATATTAAACGACTTCCTATTATGGTGGGTCTTCTAATTGGAGGATTTATTGGCATGTTTAGCGAGACATCATTAAACATTGCTTTAACCTCATTAATGAAGGATTTAGACATACATGCTTCAACTGTTCAATGGTTGACAACAGGATATTTACTTGTAGTTGGGGTTCTAGTACCGGTGTCCGGTCTGCTAATCAGGTGGTTTACAACAAGACAGCTTCTTATTACTGCTTTAAGCGCATTTATTATCGGTTCACTCGTTTCAGCGCTTTCTCACAGTTTTCCGCTTCTTTTGGCTGGGAGATTGATTCAAGGTATCGCAACTGGCATTTTAATTCCGCTCATCTTTAATACTATAATGGCTATATTCCCACCACAAAAAAGAGGTTCAGCTTTGGGGATGGTTGGGCTGGTCATTATGCTTGCGCCCGCCGTAGGTCCTACAGTTGCTGGTCTTATATTAGGCAAATTAACATGGCAATGGATATTCTGGGTCATGATACCATTTTTAATTATCGCACTAATCCTATCTATCCTATTTTGTAGGAACGTTAATGTCGTAACACGTCCTAAAGTGGATCTATTATCTATTACGTTATCAACAATTGGGTTTGGTACTATTGTGTTTGGTTTTAGTTCCGCAGGTGAAACAGGCTGGACGAGTATTGGCGTCATTTTATCACTAATTATTGGAGTTTTAGCCCTTTTTATTTTTGTTTTGAGACAATTAAGAATGGAAAAGCCGATGATCAATGTTAGAGCATTTAAATTCCCAATGTTTACGATTGGAACATTGCTTATTATGATTACATTTAGTATTATTATGTCTTCCATGCTTTTGCTCCCCATTTATTGGCAAAGCGGTAAGCTCGTTGCTGTAGCCATTGTCGGATTATTATTATTGCCGGGAGGAATTACAAATGGTATTGTTTCCGCAGTTTCCGGAAAATTATATGATGTATATGGAGCAAAATGGCTGGTTAGAGCGGGATTTTTAATCAATATCATTGCAGGAGTTATGCTTGTTAACCTGCAAACTTCCTCGTCTTTTGTATTTATTATTACAGCCAATTTATTGCTTATGATTGGAGCACCATTAGTCATGTCACCAGCTCAAACAAATGGTTTAAATGCTTTGCCACGGGAGTTGTCACCTGATGGCAGTGCTATCATGAATACAGCTCAGCAAGTAAGTGGTGCAATTGCCACCGCCTTGGCAGCGGCATTATTAGGAGCAGGGGAACATACTTATTTTGTTTCGGGCGGTCATTCTACAGTAGAAGCACTGACAAATGGCGTACAGTATGGTTTCATTTTCACACTTATTATATCTATCATTGGCTTTGTTATATCCTTTTTTGTTAAGCCTGCGAAAATTATGGAAATCAATCCAATAAAAGAACAGAAAATCAGTGTTTCGGAATAAAAAATTTATGCGGAGGAGCCCGATATTCAACGAGAAGAATATCGGGCTTCTTATTTTAATGATAGCATATTGAACTACTTCATTTTGAAGTTTAAACTCGACACGACGGAAAAGCGATAGCTTTTTCGAGGAGTCTATACGCCGAGAGACGGGCACCCTTCGCTTTTCTTACATTATGATTGGATTGTAGACTGTGCAGCCGTGGGACAAAGAACTTTTTTCCTCGTCTCTATAAAATGTTTGATCCGTCTCATTGCCTCTTGCAGCTGTTCCATCGATGTAGCGTAGGAGCAACGGATATAGCCCTCCCCGCTTTCGCCAAATACGTGGCCGGGGACTACAGCAACTTTCTCCTGCACCAACAGTTCTTCGGCAAATTGTTCAGAGCTTAAGCCGGTTGAACGGATCGATGGAAAGACATAGAAGGCACCGCCAGGAGTGTGACATTCCAGTCCCAGTTGATTGAGGGTCTGGACCATATAGTTCCGTCTGCGCCGATAGCTATTACGCATGGATTCAACCTCATGATAGGTATTACGAAGTGCTTCGAGGGCACCACGCTGCAGCATAATGGGTGCACACATCGTTGTATATTGATGGATTTTCAGCATGCAAGCAGCAATTTCTTTCGGTGCAGCCAAGAAACCCAATCTCCAGCCAGTCATCGCAAAGCCTTTGGAAAAACCGTTGATTAAAATCGTCCGTTCATACATTCCTTCCATCGCAGCAACACTGCAAAAATCTCCATTATAGGACAGTTCTGCGTAAATTTCATCTGACACGACAAGTAAATCGTGTTTGTTGATAACCGTGGTAAGCTCCATCAGGTCATCTTTTGTTAGCATGCTGCCGGTCGGATTGTTAGGTGAACATATCAAAATGGCTTTTGTTTTTTCGGTAATCGCTGCTTCAATCTGTTCTGCCGTTACCTTGAAGCCGTTTGCTGCTGAAGTGGACACGGGTATGGGTTTCCCGCCGGCAATTGCCACCAATGGAGCATAGGAAACAAAGGCCGGTTCGACGATCAGCACCTCATCCCCTTGGTTTAAAATAGCACGGAAGGCAAGGTCGATCGCCTGACTGGCACCGATTGTCACAATAATTTGATTATTCGGGTCATACTGAACCCCAAATCTTGTGGCTAAGTAGTTCGTAATTTCTTCCCGTAATTCAAGTAAGCCAGCGTTAGCTGTATAGGAAGTATAACCTTGTTCTAACGATAAAATTGTTGCTTCACGAATACTCCATGGTGTGATAAAATCCGGTTCGCCAACACCTAGGGAAATGACCCCCTCCATAGTAGCGGCTAAATCGAAGAATTTCCGGATTCCAGAAGGCTGGAGTTCTTTTGCTGTTTGGGAAAGATAATGATCATACGCATGTTTCATGGTGTAACCACCATTCTACGGTCTTTATCATCATTACCACTGTTGAAAATTACCCCATCATGTTTGAATTTTTTCAGCATGAAATGGGTGGTAGTCGAAACGACATTTTCAATCGTTGATAATTTTTCTGAGACAAAGGAGGCGATTTGGTTCATGTTTTTTCCTTCCACTGTAACCGATAAATCATAGGCACCTGACATCAGGTAAAGGGATGATACTTCCGGAAAACGGGAAATTCTCTCCGCTACCTCATTAAAGCCAACATCGCGCTTAGGGGTAACCTTTACATCGATCATGGCAATGACGCTATCTTGGCCTTCCACCTTGCTCCAATTAATTAATGTTGGGTAACTGATAATGATTTTTTCATCCTCTAATTTTTCAATCGTCTTTTTGACCGTATCCTCACTGCACATCGCCATTAAGGCAATAGATTCTATCGGTAATTTATGATTCTCCTCAATAATTTTCAAAATCTCTAGTTCCACACTGCTAAGCAGCATATAAGCAGCCTCCTCAATTCCTGAAGTTTTTTCTATTTAAGATTTTAATCCTATTTGCCGGATCTGTCACGCGAAGAAGATGGGGGTCGATATATTTTAAGCTGATACCCAATAGAAATTATGGGATTTGAGCGGGTAAAAGGAGGAGGGCCGCGTACTTAGAAGGCGCCAAAGTGCGCGCGAGCAAGAAAAAAGAGAGGGACCGCGCACTTAGAAGGCGCAAAGTGCGCGTGAGCAAGGAAAAAGAGCAGCGCCGCGCACTTAGAAGGTCCCAAAGTGCGTGTGAGCAAGGAAAAAGAGAGAGACCGCGTACTTAGAAGGCGCAAAGTGCGCGTGAGCAAGGAAAAAGAGCAGAGCCGCGCACTTAGAAGGTCCCAAAGTGCGTGTGAGCAAGGAAAAAGAGAGAGACCGCGTACTTAGAAGGCGCCAAAGTGCGCGCGAGCAAGAAAAAAGAGAGGGACCGCGCACTTAGAAGGCGCCAAAGTGCGTGCGAGCAAGGAAAAAGAGAGGGACCGCGCACTTAGAAGGCGCCAAAGTGCGTGCGAGCAAGGAAAAAGAGAGAGACCGCGTACTTAGAAGGCGCAAAGTGCGCGTGAGCAAGGAAAAAGAGCAGAGCCGCGCACTTAGAAGGTCCCAAAGTGCGCGTGAGCAAGAAAAAAGAGAGGGACCGCGTACTTAGAAGGCGCCAAAGTACTCGTGAGCAAGGAAAAAGAGCAGAGCCGCGCACTTAGAAGGTCCCAAAGTGCGCGTGAGTAAGAAAAAGGAGAGAGGGCCCGC
>NZ_JADDIU010000062.1 GCF_016464375.1 Bacillus renqingensis | reverse complement strand
CCGCGTACTTAGAAGGCGCCAAAGTGCGCGCGAGCAAGAAAAAAGAGAGGGACCGCGCACTTAGAAGGCGCCAAAGTGCGCGCGAGCAAGAAAAAAGAGCAGAGCCGCGTACTTAGAAGGCGCCAAAGTGCGCGCGAGCAAGAAAAAAGAGAGAGACCGCGCACTTAGAAGGCGCCAAAGTGCGCGTGAGCAAGGAAAAAGAGCAGAGCCGCGTACTTAGAAGGCGCAAAGTGCGCGCGAGCAAGAAAAAAGAGAGGGACCGCGGACTTAGAAGGCGCCAAAGTACTCGAGAGCACGGAAAAAGAGCAGAGCCGCGTACTTAGAAGCCGCAAAGTGCGCGTGAGCAAGGAAAATGAGACGAGCCGCGCACTTAGAAGGTCCCAAAGTGCGCGTGAGTAAGAAAAAGGAGAGAGGGCCCGCGTACTTAGAAGGCGCAAAGTGCGCGTGAGTAAGAAAAAGGAGAGAGGGACCGCGTACTTAGAAGGCGCCAAAGTGCGCGTGAGCAAGAAAAAGGAGAGGGACCGCGTACTTAGAAGGCGCAAAGTGCGCGCGAGCAAGAAAAAAGAGCAGAGCCGCGCACTTAGAAGGCCCCAAAGTGCGCGCAAGCGGGGAAAAAGAGCAACCCCCCACACTTAAAAGGCCCCAAGGCACGCACCTAAACGTATTCATTGCATTTATATTCTATAATATATATAATGTATAAATAGTATGATTAATAACTATACCCTATCCGGAGGGATTACGATGAATTTGGATGATTTTAAAAACATTATTTTAGATTATCAACGGGAAATAAATGAAAATATGAATAATGCCTTTCGTTTTTTGGGGGAAAATCATGGGCTTACGATGTTGCAGTTTAGGCTGCTGATGGAAATATACCGACAAGGGCCGCATACGATTGGGAGCTTGGCCGAGGCCTGTGGCATTGCCGGAGCCAATATTTCGACCATGTGCAAAAAGCTTGAGAAACAAGGCTTTGTTGAACGGACAAGGGATCAAACGGACGAAAGAGTCGTGACGATACGATTAACTGAAACAGGAAAAGCAGCAATTCTAAAGATTGACCAACATTTAAATGAAAAAATAACCCGGATTCTAGAAGATGAAGCTGAAGAAACTTTTGAAATGATAACAGCCGGAATGGGGAAAATAAATTCATTGCTTCAGAAGATGGGAAAGGATGTGAAGTAAAATGAAAGAAGTGAAACCACCGAAAAAGCCAATAATTTATTACTATGGAATCATCATCATCGTCATACTGCTGTTGAATTCGGTTATTTTCCCGGAAATCAACCGCCATTCTGTTAAAGAAGTAGATTATGGAACATTTCTAACAATGGTTGAAAAAGGGCAGGTCAAAGAGGTTGAAATTGAAGACAACTATATTGTCTTCAAACCTGAAGGAAAAAGTGAAATTAAGTACTACAAGACCGGAGCCATCAACGACCCAGAATTAGTAGACCGTTTGCATAAAGAGAAGGTTAAATTTACAAAAGTTATCCCAAAAGAAAACTCGCCGCTGCTTAATTTCTTTTTAACTTGGGTTCTCCCGTTTCTCATTTTTATTGCGATTGGGCAATGGTTAATGCGAAAGCTTCAAGGTAAGATGATGGGCGGCGGAAATGCGTTATCGTTTGGAAAAAGCAATGCCAAAGTGTATGTGGAGGCCCAAACCGGGATTACGTTTAAAGACGTCGCAGGTCAGGATGAGGCGAAAGAGGCACTACAGGAGATTGTTGATTTTCTCGATAATCCGAAAAAATATAAGGAGATTGGGGCAAATATTCCAAAGGGGGCACTGCTCGTAGGTCCTCCGGGAACGGGGAAAACATTGCTGGCGAAAGCAGTGGCAGGGGAATCAAAGGTTCCATTCTTCTCGATATCAGGTTCTGAATTTGTCGAGATGTTTGTCGGTATGGGGGCCGCCAGAGTTCGTGATCTGTTTAAACAAGCACAAGAAAAGGCGCCATGTATCGTGTTTATTGATGAAATCGACGCCATCGGAAAAAGCCGTAATTCAGGGATGGCCGGCGGCAACGATGAACGGGAGCAGACCTTGAATCAGCTTTTAACGGAAATGGATGGTTTTGATGCGGACAAAGGTGTCGTCATCTTAGCGGCAACCAATAGACCGGAAACCCTTGATAAAGCGCTTCTCAGACCGGGAAGATTTGACCGGCGTGTACCGGTAGAATTACCTGACTTGGCAGGACGAGAATCAATTTTACGGGTCCATGCGAAAAAAGTGAAGCTCGCTGATGATATTGATTTTAATGTGATTGCCAGGGCCACATCAGGTGCATCGGGTGCGGATTTAGCCAATATCATAAATGAGGCAGCACTACGGGCGGTAAGGCTTGGCCGCAACAAAATCATTCAAAGTGATTTGGAAGAGTCTGTAGAGGTAGTGGTCGCCGGGTATCAACGGAAAAATGCAGTCATTTCGATGAAGGATAAATTGACGATCGCTTATCATGAAGTTGGTCATGCATTGGTCGCTGCGAAACAAAGTCATTCAGCGCCTGTTCATAAAATCACGATTATTCCAAGAACATCCGGGGCGCTCGGCTACACGATGCAAGTCGATGAGCATGAAACGATCCTGATGTCAAAAGAGCAAGCGTTAGATAAAATCACAACCTTTATGGGAGGACGCGCGGCAGAGGAAATTATTTTTAAAACCATCACTTCCGGTGCCTCCAATGATATTGAGCAGGCGACAAAGATTGCCCGGTCGATGGTAACAAGGTTTGGGATGAGTGATGAATTCGATATGATGGCATTAGAAACTGTGAATAACCCGTATTTGGGTGGTGACACCACCTTGATGGTATCGGCAGACACAGCCTCTAAAGTAGACGCTGAAGTACTCAAAATCATCAAATCCTGCCACCAAAACGCTAAGCAAATATTACAAGAAAACATCGAAAAATTACACGAATTAACCAAATACCTATTAGAAAAAGAAACCATCACCGGTGAAGAATTTATGACGATTTTAAGGAAGCAGGAGGACGATTAAAAAGAATCAAAAGGGGGTCAGTCTGGACGACTGACCCCCGCTTTCTAACTTAAGTAACCCGCTTTCCGATTCTTGCAGACTGGACATGTTTCATCCTGTTCATTTAGAGTTTGGAAGCTATTTTTGCATTGACTGCAAGTTTTCAGATAAACGTCATAGCTTTTGGTGACTGCTGTTGCGATTAAACTTGTTACCGTAACCGCTTTTTCCGGGCAAAGTTCCTGACAAAGCTCACAGCCGGAACAGGACTGAAGGTTTATCGTAAAACGATGATCTTCTAACGTAAAACAAGTCTTTGGACAGGTTGCTTCACAGGCCTTACAAAGCGTACACGTTTCCTGATGAATGGTTACATCAAAAAATTGGTATTCAGGATAATAATGATTCAGATCAAGATCTTTATGGTTAAATCGCCATTTCGCCGGGGTTACCTGTTTGACTAATGATTGCCCCTCTTTCCTCCAAAGGGAGAATAACTCTCTTCTTGAGTAAGTGCTCTCAACACTTGTTTCCGTCTCTATCATGAAAGGAGCCTTACCGAGTTGGACTAATATGGAATTGGCTTTCTCCACCGAATCCTTCCACGCCCCACTAAGTACTGACCCGTCACAGATAATGCTGGCGATTCCTTTAGCATGATAGATCAGCAGTTCCTTTACAGATGGAGGGGCTGTATTTACTGCGATTAATTTTTTTTGGATAAAGCTTTGCTTTGGCAGGATCCCTGACACTGCCTGTACCGGACAAGCGGTCATACAGCTTCCGCATTCGCTGCACTTTTCCTGATCGATTATCGGCTTGCCCTGTAAAAGCTCTATTGCTGCTTCCTGACAGGCTGCCAGACATTTGTCACAGGTAGACCAGGGGCTTTTATGGCGAACACAAGCCGATGGTAGTATTTCAAAACTATAATCAAGACTTTCTATCCACTTCTCAACAAATCCCATGATGTCACCCCCGGTTTTTTGATCCGCTGTCTTCGCCAATCAGCAAGTTTTTCAGAAAAGCGTAACCGCCCTGGTCAGCGGCGTATGGCCTCCTCAGAAAAGCTAATGCCTTTTCTTCGTGCGCTGCTTATACTGCCGAAGCCTTCCTTGTGGAGCTGGAAAATTCTCAAAGCCGAATAATATCCATTCCGGTATTTTCAAAAAGGCAGAGGCAGTGAGCCCCTGCCTACGATGTTAGGAACCTAAAACGTAAAACACATATCTGCTCATGCCTTCAGCAAGTACAAAGAAAATCAGCGCCGTATAGATGAAGGCAAAATTAAGTTTATTCTTAGTATTAAGTGATAAATAGGCCAGCAACACTAGTCCGGCTATTTCAATAACCCAGCGAACGCCAATCATTCCGGAATATGGCACGAGTTTCGTAGCGGCTGTTACCCCAGAGATGGTCTCGATTTCTGGGATATAGGCATTAAACATTGCAATGCCAATGAGTTGGATTGCAATCCCGATGATACTAAAGATGAACGCCCATTTTATTACCTTTCGCATCCCCTCTTTAAAGGTAGGTGCCAACAGGCTTGCCCCAACAATCGGTCCCAATGAAAAAGCCGTTCCATAAAAGACAAAATAAGTGTTCAGGTGATGCCAACCGTTCACGCGTGTCACCGTATAGGCGGTGGCCATGCAATAAATATCAATAAGGCCGACCAGTCCGGTAAGCAACATGAGGACTGGATTGATTTTCTTCTGAACAACGGCAAGACCTGCCGTGATACAAGCCAAGGCGATAAACACCCCTGTTACAACAATTTCATTACTCATCCATGAGCGGCCGAAGCCTCTAATGGCGTTGAAGGCATGGATTGGTTTTCCCAGATGAAAGAACGCCCCAAATAAGCCGACAATCGCTAAACAAGCAATGATAATGAGCGGTAGTTTCATTATGTTAGCAAAATTCGCATCGTCATTGGCGATTTTTCCACTCATAAACCAGAGAAACAAGATTCCGCCAACAGCTGCAGGTATGGCAATGGTAAAAATTAATAGTGCCCATTCATGCATCGTTCTTTTCCCTCCCTTATTTTGATTGACCTAATGGTGTAAGCACCAGGTTTGGTTTTGTGATGGAAGAGCTTGGCATTCCTTTTATATCGGCATTTTTCCCATGTTTAGCACGAAGTTTGTCAATCTCGCCAAACTCGATCGCTCGCATTGGACAGGAGGTAACACAGACCGGCTCCTCTCCCTTTTTCCTTAAATCGATACATGTATCACATTTCGTCATCATTCCGATCTCTTTGTTGTATTGCGGAGCACCGTATGGACAGTTCCATTCACAGTAGCGGCAGCCTATACATTTTTCATGGTCGATTAAGACGACACCATCCTCTGTCCGTTTATAGGCTGCACCTGTAGGGCAGCCCTTCACACAGCCTGGTTCGTCGCAATGATTACAGGATATTGATAAATGGTACATAGATACATTTGGGAATGTCCCTTCCTGATAATCATACACCCGTCTAAAATTCCGGCCAACTTCCAAATTATTTTTATCCTTACAGGAAATCACACATGTTTTACAACCAATACATTCTGCTACGTTCACGTAAAATCCCATTTGCGGCATTTCACCCTACCTCCTTTCAAAAAAAGTTAAAATTTGATGATTCGCTGTTCCCATTTATAATCTTCTTCCAGTGGTGTCCCATTCCATTTTTCGATATTACATCTTGCAGTATTATATCCGGAGGTACCCAGACCGGTTGGAACAAAGCCAACGAGCATATTATCGGCACCGGCACGGTCCACTTCATCCTT
This sequence comes from Bacillus renqingensis, assembly GCF_016464375.1. Classification (GTDB taxonomy): domain Bacteria; phylum Bacillota; class Bacilli; order Bacillales; family Cytobacillaceae; genus Neobacillus; species Neobacillus renqingensis. The sequence continues at coordinate 11,312 of NZ_JADDIU010000062.1, read as the reverse complement.
TTCATCCAGATCAACCCAAGCCCCATGCGGCAGGGCAATTGTTCCAGGCATCAGCGTCTCAACCACAAGTGCCGGTCTAAGTGTCTTGCCATACTCATTGGACAGTAGCACCGTATCGCCTGTTTGAATCCCTTTCTCCTTGGCATCAGCACGACTCAGATAAACAGGATTCGGCCATGCTTCCCGGAGCTGTGGTACATTGTCAAACGTACTATGCGAACGACGTAAATAATGGGGGTTAAACACCTGAAACGGATATTTTCCCTTTTTCTTCTTCTTCCAATCAGCAAAGGTAGATTCATAGCCTTCAGCCTTCGGTTCATATTTCGGAATAGGGGCAATTTCAGTAAAAGCCTTCTTGGATGTTTCATTCATTGCCTTACAGTAGATCTCAAACTTACCGCTTTCACTTGATACCGGATTCTTGACCGGATCATCGATAAAATCCTTATAGGCAATAAAACCAAGATTGTCGCCTTTTTTCCTTGGTATTTGATAAATACCTGCATCTAAAAACTCCTTCAGACCAATGCGACCCTTCTGTGGCGTTCCTTTCACACCCCATTCCTGAATGTCTTTCGCCGTAATCGTAACGAGCGGTTCAAAATCCTTGCCGTTTTCCTTTACGACCTGACTTCCGGCAAGCTGATTGAAAAATTGCTGCTTCTCATCAATTGGGTAGACCTCATCCGGATTCTTGCCAAACTTCTTAATCAATAATTTTGCAATCTGCTGGTCACTCTTTGACTCATATAACGGGTCAATGATTTTCGACCAGGCAATTAATATTTCGCGATTGCCAGCTTTGACGGTTCCTGGTCTTTCCCATTCAGTTGTAACCGGAAGGACAATATCCGAATACTTCGCTGTTGTGGTCAGGGCATAGGCATTTGTGACAACGAATTCCACTTTTCGATGTGCCTCAATTCCTCTCATGATATTGCTACGGGTTTGCAGAACGGCGTTATAATTATGGTAGATGAATTGAATGTTTACCTTTCGTTCCCCTTCACCCTTTTGTAAAAATTTGCCCTTTAATACGGCGTCAAAAATTTGATTTTCATTGATCACATTGGTGATTTCATTAGGGATATCCGGCAATCCAGCGCTCCCCGGGGTCAATAAGGCAGGACCGTTATTTCCCGCATATTCCCAACAGCTGACACCTGTCATATTTCCGGAACTGCCCATATGTCCTGTCATCATGCCAAGGGTAGAAAATGCTTGTACCCAGCCTTCGCCATTGTTAATCCTTGCCGGTGCCCAGCCTGTCAGTAAGGCAACCCTTTCGGTACCGCCAATTTCTCTTGCAAGATAGCGAATCGTACTTGCTTTAACCCCGCATATTTCAGCCGCCCACTCCGCTGTTTTTGGCTGCTGGTCATACGTACCTAAAAGATAGTCTTTGAAATTCTCCTTCTTATCAACACCTGCTGGCATATGGTCCGCATCAAATCCAATCGTATATTTATTCAAAAAGTCCCATTTCACCAGTGGGTTTGTTACCGGATCATCTTCTTCAAGCAGCGTATGCATAATACCTAGTGCCAAGGCGTGATCAGTCCCCGGACGGATCGGCACCCACTCTGCGCCAAATACATTGGCCGAATCCGTATACAGCGGGTCAATCGTTATGAATCGGGCGCCGGCCTTTTTGGCCTGCAAATAGTTATAGGTGGCACTTCCCATGGTGCTCCATGCAGGGTTGGCCCCCCATAGGACGATCAATTGAGAATTTCGTAAATCGATACGGTCATTAATTCCTTGAACATACAGACCTTCACCGACACCAAGCATTTCATACGTATAAAGCCATGCACCCCAGGAGATGGTGCCAGTACTGGCTGTGTAACCACCAATAGTGGACATCGCCTTTCCAATTTCACCTCCACCTGTCACCCAGATCGCTTCATTTCCGTATTTTTTGGCGATTCTTTTCGTTTCGGAGGCAATATGCTCAATCGCTTCATCCCATGATATCCGCACCCATTGGTCCTTACCGCGGAGTTCTTTTTTTCCTCCACCGGGCTGCCAATGCTTCCGTTTCATCGGATATTTTAAGCGATCGGCATTAAAGACCTGATGACGCTGTGAACGTCCCCGCAAACAACCGCGTTGTTGGGGGAAATCCGGCGAATCTGGATGGGTGTCATCTGTCTTTTGGCGAATCACGACACCATCTTTGACCAGCACTTTATTCAGGCATCTGCTGCCACAGTTATGCCAGCAGGCTGCTGTCTTCCATACGCCTTCCCCGTTTGCTTCCTTAACCCCGATATTGGCCTCTGCTTTGGCGACTAGACCGCGCGATGTTGGAACCGCTAATGTCGCAGCGGCGGCGGAAGTCCAGCCAATGAACGATCGTCTCGTTAGCTTGAAATCTTTGAGTTTATTGATGAGATCCATCATCATGACCCTCCTATTCTACTTGTCTTCGATAATTTCTATTTTCAATAGTTCTTGGAGAACTGTTGAATCGATTTGTAAAAAATGTTCTAAGATGACGGCAAGACCTTTGAAAAAATCTGTTTCGGCATGTGTCATGACCTTATCGCATAGCTGTGGAATAAACGCCAGTAAATGTTCGGCAAGGAAGTTCTGTTGTTCATTAAGCAACCGAGTGATTTCCCTCACGACATCAGGCTTATTTGCTTCACCGGCACGGATACAGAGCTCGTTTAGCCGAAAGATAAAATCAAGCTCCAGACCTACATGATCATCCGGTTCGATATTGAAATCTGCTGTTTGCAAACCATATTGCTCATAGCACTTTCTGACGGCCATGGTCGTTTTTTGGAACAACAGCTTATCCTTCCGGACATAGACCGACTCCCAAGGGTGTACCGGTATTTCAAAGGGGCCGATAAACATTCGTGTATAATCCCAATGCAACTCCTCAAAATGGCTGTCAATATGGAGGGGGTCATGCGTGGCTAAATATTTTTTTACCAGCTGCACGCCGCTGTGAATTTCCTCTGAATCTTCTTGAAATGGAAACAGATCCACCATATTTCTGTGAATAAATTCATTTAGGTAATCCCTTGTTGGTTCTTCGACAAAGAATCTTCGTAAAATGTCATAGGCAAATTCTCTAGCATACAATAGATTCAGCACTTCGTTGACCTTGACGGACTGTGTTACGGTTTTCATGTTATCTCTCCTTCTCTGGCGGTCATCGGGATAAACGTCTTCGGAGTGGTCCATTCCAGCTTTACTTCCCTGATGAGCTGCTCTGTTTCTTCCATTTCGACGACATTGGATGAAATTAGTATCTCTACTGGTCGATTTTTCAATAAAGGAATAGCTTCTGGAGAAAATTGCAGGAAACGGTAATCATCGTTCACCTTAAATGGTACCTGCCTGTTTTCTAACACCTTCTTTACCTTGACCATGTCCCTGCCGAACACCTTTGCTGTCTTAAAATAAAAGTCCTGTTGGGAAAATTGATAGGTTTCATCTACGATTTGGTCATGGTTTTGTTGATAGATTTGTCCGGTAAATTTGTTTTCCAATGAGCAGTAATGGACACCGAGTTTAAGCCTTCTCTCCAGCGCAAACTGGACAAGCTCTAGGCAAAGTGATTCACTTTCGGCGACAGCCAATCCACCCGCATACCAAAAATTGTAATACACCTCATAGGGTGGATTTTTCAACTGAAAGCCTCGTTCTTTGAAGGCCGATGCATTGCCAAGGGGAAAGCAAAATTCCAATAAATTAATCGCAAACACATCCAGTCGGTCAAGCTCAAGTAAAAGCTGTTTCATTTCTTCCCCTGTCCCCGGAATTACCGGCATTTCCACCATTACATCTGGGATATAGGCTTTAGCTAGGGCGATTTTTCCAAGAATGTGCTTCCTCTTTTGTTGCGAATCCTCCATTTTGATGCTGAAGCGGATTTCATTTACATGGGCCTCAGCCAATCCTTGTAAAGTTTCTTCGTCAAGCAAGTCACCCGCTGTATATAATCTCGTATGGGCATCGGGAACAAGCTCGTCTGCCAATTGGAAAAAGGCAAGTGTGTCTTCCTTGTGCAGCAGCGGCTCCCCGCCGGTCAAAGCAAGATGTGTCAATGTAACCCCTTGGTCTACTAGACTTCTTAAGTCTTGATTCACATTCTTCTTGTTTTGCAGGTAAAAGTGATATTCATCTTGGTTCTTGTTAAAGCAAAAATAGCAATCGCGATGACATTTTAGCGAAACGAAGCTGGTATAACTTCCGGTCCCTTTTGCACAGGCCTCGCAGGCACTTGAGATTCGTTCATTTGAGCGAATACTTTTGTTGTTATTCCGATAGATTGCCCCCAAGGACCGTAAGCGATTATGTGCTGCTGCATCATTATCTTTCCGTTTGGAGAGCGGCAATCCAAATGACTCCATCTGATTCATTGTGGCTTTCTCGATATTCGCATATATGTTTGCATAGGATACAAGTGCAGGATTGTTGCTGCTGTTTACCCCATCTTTTGGCAGATTGTTCATTCTATCAGACTTCCTTTTCAGGTAGTTGTGAATCATTTCACATTCAGTTGATAATTTCATTATAGTTTGATCATGATGAAGTTTATAGGGCCCCACTACACGAATAATCATGGTTATTTTTGTGCCTGACAACCAAAAGGTTTTAACGATTCTGTGACATTCATTGTTCCTTTTGATGACTTGCATTAAGATGAAAGTAGATAACATATAAATAGGAAAAAGGTGAGTAATTGATGCAAAGTCCATACGTAGTTCCAGACTTTGTCCAAGAATTATTGGCCGTTTCAAGCAGCGGTGTCACAGCGATTATTCAAAAACTCTCCTCACTTTTATCCCTTCCTGTCCTCGTGGTAGACCCGTTCTATCAGGTTCTATTTTTCTCCACCGGCAATGAGGCTGTTGATGAAATCGTGATTATACCTGATAACGAGCAGGAGTTCAGTTCTGTTTTTAATTGTCAAATTTCCACGGTCGACACGATCAAAAACGGGGTAGCCCATCCCATTACCGTCAATAGTAAAAAACTCGGGTTTCTCATTTTGAGTTGGAATGATGCAGGGCTGGACGCCCGTCGATATGAAGAAGTCCTTAGTTATGCATCTTCACTATGTGCACTGCAAATGCAAAAAAGCCTGGAAATTAAGCGAGAGAAACAAAAATTCAAAGAGGCATTTTTGTTTGATTTACTTTATGGAAACATCAAACAAAAGGAAGATATTATTGAATATGGGGAAATATGGGGCTGGGATTTTCATGTTCCACATACTGTCATCGTCTTTTCCTCTAAGGAAGAAGATCATTTTTTTACAAACAAGCAGATGATAAATACACTGTTACAAATAGTTGAAAAGGAACTGATCATGCAAAATGTCAAACCGATCGCCATGGTCAAACATCAGCAAGTGATCACCATGTTTCCGCAGGCTGATACAAATCATGATGTGGATAGGGGAAAGCTGCAAGCCTTTACTGAGACGATTCTAAAAAACGCTGCAAAATTGGCGGGCGAGCTTGAGATTGCTTGTGGAATTGGAAAAAGATACACAAACCCTGCCGAGCTTTTTCGAAGTTATCAAGAAGCCAAAATAGCCCTTGAATTGGGGATATTATTGGAGATATCGACACCAATGTTCGCTGATTTAGGCTTGGAACGAATCTTATATAAACACGACCTGCAAGACTTAATCGAATTTCACAACCATACATTAGGAAGCCTGCTCGAATACGATAAGAAGCATGATGGCTATTTGTTTGTAACCCTTGAGGCCCTTGTAGCCAATCAATTTGATATCGGGAAGACAGCTGCCGCATCATTTCTGCATCGCAATACACTACGATACCGTGTGAAAAAAATCGAAGATATTCTCGATGTCAAATTGGATGACTTACATGTTCGCTTAAATATCTTGGCGGCGTTTAAAATTAGACAGCTGCGAAAAATCGGAAATGAAGGTTGTTAGCTTATGAAAGATGGCATCTATCGAAATACCTGTCCGCGAAACTGTTATGGATCCTGCAGCATCTTGTCGTATGTGAAAAATGACCGGCTCGTCAAAGTGACAGGGGACCCAAAACATGGGTTCACAAAGGGGAGACTTTGTGCAAAGGGATATGCTTCTACCCAATTTGTCTATAATCCGCAAAGACTGAAGTATCCGATGAGGCAAATTCCCAGGGGATCTGGAAATTGGCAGAGGATCTCATGGGATGAGGCTTATACGATCATTGCCGGTAAAATCATCGAATTGAATCAGCGGTATGGGTCCAACCTTGCCTGCGGCTACAACAAATTCTCCGGAAATCTTGGGTTGCTGCATTATGCTGTGGAGGGGATGTTCAATAGTCTCGGCCCGCATACAAAACCGATTGGCAACCCTTGTGCGTTAACGGGAAAACACGCCGTAAACCAATCCTTTGGTGACCATTACAGCGCTGATCCCGAGGAGATGGCACGCGCCAACCTGATTGTCATTTGGGGATCAAATCCTGCGGTTACAAATGTCCACCAAATGAAATTTATCTATGAGGCAAGGCGCAAAGGGGCTAAATTGGTGGTCATCGACCCCATTTTTACAAGGACAGCTGAAAAGGCGGATCTCTATCTCCAAATTAATCCCGGAACGGATGGCTGGCTTGCTGGCGCGATCGCCAAACTCATTATCGAAAAAGGAATCATTGACGAAGAAGCCATGGTCAAACAAACGATTGGCTGGGAGGAATATCAACAGTTTCTTCACCAGCAGATCAATCTAGCCCATGTAGCAGAGCAGACAGGCGTTCCTATCAAGGCAATGGTCGAGCTTGCTGAATTATATGGCAAGGTAAAACCAGCGGCGACTTGGGCTGGCTTAGGCATTCAGCGGAGTGATCGGGGCGGCCGCAGTATAAGTGCCATCAACAGTCTTGCCGTGATGACAGGCATGCTCAGCGACCCGGGGAGCGGCTTGTATTATATGCATTTTGAAATTGAACATTTTCCACAACGGCTGGCCTGTCATGATGGGCCAGTTCATCCAACGATCCCGCATTCAAGGGAAGTGGATATGAGTCATTTTTCAAAAAATGCCCTTGCCCTAACGGATCCGCCGCTTAAATTGCTCTGGGTGGCATCAAGAAATATTGTTACACAGGATCAAAATCTTCACTCTTGGCAGCAATTGTTTCAGCAATTAGAACTTATCGTGACCGTCGATCTTTATTTGACAAAGACGGCGAAACAGGCCGATATTGTCTTACCGGCGGCAACCCATTTTGAGGAAGAGGACTTACATGTAGGATATTGGCATTATTGGCTCTCCATCAACCAAAAGGTCCTTCCCCCTTATTACGAAGCAAAAAGTGATTTACAGATTGCCAGGGAATTAACACGGAGGTTAAACGAGCTCTCACCGGGCTTTTCGAACTTTCCTTATGAGAAAGAACCGATCGACTGGATTAAGACCGAGCTTTCACCGGAAATCATGCGTCAATATGGAATAAACGGCTATGAGGATTTACTCGATGGTCCTCATAAAAAAGTAGCCCAAACGCACAGTTTGAAAAAGTACAATTTGTTTCCGGCGATAGAAACCAATCTTTTGCAAGGGGATCAGCAGCAGCCATTCACCTATCGACTGTTATCACCGCAATCATTGTTGAAAATCCACTCTCAGTATGAATGTGTGTCATGGTTAACGTACGGGGAGACCGACAATATTATTGAACTCTCGACAATGGCTGCCAACGAACATGAGATTAACGAAAATACAAAAATTGAGATATATAATGAACAGGGAGCGATTACCGGTGTTGCGAAAATTAATCCAACCTTACCACGTAATGTGGTACTTGCCTCCCAAGCTGGCAGCAACCCGATTAACCAGTTGATTTTTCAAAAAGAAGATCACGATGCCAATGGCTCCAGTACGTTCTTCTATGACAGCATCGTAAAAATCAGGAAAGGGAGAGATACGCATGGTTAAATGGGCCGGATTCCTTTTCAATGCGGATGATTGTATTCATTGTAAGGCATGTGAAATTGCTTGTAAAAATGAAAATCAAACCCCCACCGGTATCCAATGGAGAAGGGTGGAAAAGGTGGCGCCTGAATTATATCTATCCATTTCCTGTAATCATTGTGATAGCCCGGAATGCTTCCGCGTTTGTCCTGAGCGGGCGTTCACGAAGCGCAAGGATGGAATCGTCCAGATTGATGAAGATCTTTGCACAGGCTGTGGGCTCTGTGTAACTGCTTGCCCTTATCATGCACCACAATTTAACCCGGAAACCCACAAGGTTTCTAAGTGTCAAATGTGCTATCCAAGACAGGATGCCGGTTTGCCCCCGGCCTGTGTGGAGGCGTGCACAACGGGGGCGCTGTCTATTGTCGATCTTAATCAATTCTCGGATCCTGAAGCAACCCGCACCCTCCCAGGCTTTCCGGATATTCGAATAACCTGTCCGTCGATTGTGTTCTATCCACCAAAACCTAGAAAACGATATTTTTTATAGGGACAAAGGGGGGGCTGGTCTATCCCTAGTTCCACCATAATCTCCCAACATAGGATTTATCATTATGCAGACAATATAAGGGATGACGGATGATTCAAGAAAGGGGGTCTAATTGTATGAAAAACCTTTGTTCGTTTATCATATTTATTTGTATCCTTTCCAATTTTTATACAAATACATTTGCTGAGATGATCAAGAGAGAGCAAGTAGAGCCTACCGGTCAAGTTGTTTGGGAAGTCCCTACAAAGAAAAATCTTATCGCTTTAACGTTTGATGACGGGCCGAATCCTACCAATACCCCGCAAATCCTTTCCATCTTGGAGCAATATCAGGCATCTGCGACATTTTTCATGATTGGCGACAGAATGGAACAATATCCACAAGTTGTCCAACAGGTTGTGGAGGCCGGACATGAACTTGGGAACCATTCCATGACCCATCCATATCAAGATGAAGTTGGCTTAAAACGTAAGACAACCGAATTGACTAGGGCCGATCAAATCCTTCGAAAATTCCAGCCAAACCATCGGAGACTGTTTCGCCCTCCAGGTGGTTATATTGATGATGCATTACTTCAAGAAGTTGTCCATCGAGGGTATAAAGTCGTCCTTTGGTCATATCATCAAGATATTAAGGATTGGTCGATGCCAGGGGCAAAAGTCATTGCCAAACAAGTAATTCAAAATGCGCGGCATGGTGATATTGTTCTCCTCCATGATGGTGGTGGTGACCGCAGTCAAACGGTCCAAGCATTAAAAAAGATTCTGCCGGCGCTCAAACAAAAAGGGTATCAATTTGTAAGTGTGTCGGAATTGCTTTCTCATAAAAAATAAATGGGATAGAGGGAGATTTTTTCTAATGGAAATCGAGGAAGGTAGAAGGACAATATAGTCCATGCCCTTGTGAATAGTGGAGGGAAATAGTAGAAATGCTGGGGATAGAAGGGATAATGGAGCTATCCCTGCTGTCCCATTTCATTAGACTCAGTAGATGTTGCGGAATTGAAAAGAGGCTGTCCAGAAAGGGTAAATCCAATAAAATTCAAAAATCAAGAATGCTGCTATATCAACATTTTTGAACAGAAAAAGGGGCGTCCAAAAGTCAAAAAATCGACTTTTTGGACAGCCCCGTTTTTATAAAATAAACAATATTATAATCGTGCATTCCGAATAACATCTATCATCATTTCCGCATTTGGATAGTGAACCTCACGATACAGCTCGATGACCTTTTCTGTGTTAAAACGAACTCGTTCAATCGACGTACTCACACTGCCATCTTTGATTTCTACAATGCCATAGGAAGCCTTCGCCAAACCGTCAAACGGGAGGCCGACACTGCCGATGTTCATCACTACTTTTCCATTTAGATATCTAATATATGGCTTATGAATATGAGCATAAATATAGACTTGAGCATCGACGGCTTGGAAAAACTGCTTTTCCAATTCCTTGTCACTTGCATTTGGCGGGACAACCGTGAATAAACTAGGTGGAGTGGCATGGAAACAGGCTATTTCTATTCCGTTCCAATTCCAGTTTAGCTGCGCAGGCAGGTTTTTCAAATAGGTTATATCTGTTTGCTCTAGCTGTCCAACCGTCCATTCCCTTTCCGTGTTCATTAGGTCTAAGGCTTTGGGAGCCACTTCTCCTTCTTGAACCCCGCGAACGACCCATTCATCAGCATTTCCTTTAATAACTTCTGTATTCAAGGAACGGACCAATTCAAGGGAACGCTTAGGTTCAGGTCCACGATAGCAAATATCACCGAGGACATAGACTTTATCCAGTTTCTTTTTGCGAATATCTTGAAGCACCGCCTCAAGGGCAATGGCATTTCCATGAATGTCCGAAATAAAGGCCATTCTCATTGGCTACCACTTCTTTCTCTTTGAAATTTTCGGTCGTCATTCTACCGTTCACAAGCAATTCCATCCTTATCGCGGTCTTTCGTTTTATTCGCATCGTAGAGTGGCTTCGAAACAAATGGCTTATACTTTGTTTTACCACCTTTGTTCTTCACTTTAGATGATTTAGCCACGCCACCTTTGTAGACCTTATTCATGTCTTTGCAGTTTTTAAACTTAACAATCTTGGTCTTCGCATCCGCAACCTGTGACGCACCCGTCACCCCATAAGAAATCCCCAGTACTAACCCAAAAGACAAAAAAACCTTCCAAAACCGCTTCATCAACAACACCCCTATTAAAATAAATTTCCTCTCATTATCATAATCAGATATTACAATATTTTCAATATTGGTGCCTGACACCATCCGTGGACAACTGTCCGCGTGGGGTGGACAGTATGTGAAATTTTCACATGGTGCCTGGCACCATCGTTATTTGATTTTTTTAACGTTTTCATTTATACTAATTTATGAAAATAATTTTCATATAGGAGGTATTTTTGATGAGTAGTTTCTTCGAGAAGGCACAACAGTTTGGTAAGTCGTTTATGCTGCCAATTGCAGTTCTTCCTGCTGCCGGTTTACTGCTTGGTATTGGCGGGGCTTTGTCCAATCCTAATACGATTAAAGCCTATCCATTTTTAGATATTTCTTGGCTTCAAAATATATTTACGATTATGTCAAGTGCCGGGAATGTTGTCTTTGCCAACCTTGCACTACTATTTGCTGTTGGGATTTCTGTCGGCCTTGCAAAATCTGATAAAGGTACAGCAGGTCTTGCCGGTGTTTTAATGGTAGATGGAAAGCTTATTGAAGGAACCCAGCGAATTTTCTTCGCTCAGTTAGCTGATCCGGAAACACATAAGTTTTATATTGGTACTGCCCGGTTTATGTCAGGCCGTTTTATCCTTTTCGGCAAGAAGACTCCATCTGATT
>NZ_JADDIU010000061.1 GCF_016464375.1 Bacillus renqingensis | reverse complement strand
GCCATATCAAGGGTTTTGAATTATGAAATTTACTCTTCTTAATTAACAATTTAATGTCCTTTGTAACATAATTTAAAATAGAAAGGAATATTAATCTATGAAAAAAACTGAAGATAATAGAGCTATTTTTCCGAGTGGAGAGCTAATTTTTGGGGATTGTGTACATGAATTAAAAAAAATTAGATCAGGGACAGTTAATATGATTTTTGCCGACCCACCCTATTTTTTATCAAATGGTGGAATTTCTTGTCATTCTGGTAAACAGGTCTGTGTTGATAAGGGAGATTGGGATAAGGAAAGGGATTCTAAAAAAATACAAAGTTTTACAATAAACTGGATTTCAGAGTGTAAGAGAGTTCTTGATCCTAATGGGACAATTTGGATAACAGGAACTTTTCATAATATCTTTGAGATAGGTTGCATAATAAAAGAACTAAATTTTAAAATTCTTAATGTGGTTACATGGGTAAAAAAAGATCCGCCACCCAATTTATCAGGAAGAATGTTTACTCATTCGGCTGAATTTATTATCTGGGCTAAAAAAAATCCTTATAGTAAACAAATTTATAATTTAGAACAAATGTCAAATATGAATGGCGGTAAACCTATGACAGATGTCTGGACTTTACCTCATGTAGCAAAAAGTGAAAAATCGTTTGGATATCATCCAACCCAAAAACCGTTAATCTTGCTTGAAAGAATTATTATTAGCTGTACAAGGGAGAATGCTTTAGTATTGGATCCTTTTAGTGGTAGTGGGACGACTGCGGTTACAGCAATAACAAAAAGAAGAAGATTTATAGGAATTGAAAACAACGAGAAATTTTTTGAAATGAGCTTAAAAAGAATTTCCTATTACTCACAATTAAACAATTATCATTAAAAATGGTATTTAAAACTTAGAATAGGAATTAACTTAGTAATAAATCTAAAGATTTTTATTAGTGAATCCAACAATTTCTTTTTCTTTAATAAAGATTTTGGTTGGGATCATTTTTTCCGTTCTTGCTCCTCTCTTAAGGAATTAACTTCTCAAAGGTTTAAACTTCCGTGATAAAAATTGAACAAAAAATATAGGCTTCCTCTTTGACAAATAAAAATACAATAGCGACAATAAAACTAGATAAAATTTAATGATTTATTTGTTCTAACAGAAATGATATGATAAAAATAGAATTTTTGTTCGTATTTATTAAAGAAGCTTTAATTGGTAGTAAAGAGGGAGAGAAACAAAGTGGCAAAAGCAGTAAAAAACAAACTTGCTCAACCATTTTTGAAGTGGGCTGGCGGAAAACGACAATTACTTCCAGAGATTCGTAAGTATATCCCTAAAAAATTTAACACTTACTATGAGCCGTTCATTGGAGCCGGAGCTGTTCTTTTTGACCTTCAACCAAAGAAGGCAGTTATTAATGACATTAATAAAGAGCTAGTTATTGTTTATAGTGTAATAAAAAATAATGTTGATGAGCTAATTGAGGATTTAAAAAAGCATGAAAATAACAGTGACTATTTTTATGCTATTCGTGATTTAGATAGAAAGCCAGAATATAAGCAACTTTCTGAAGTGGAAAGAGCTTCAAGGGTTATATACTTGAATAAAACTTGTTACAATGGTCTTTTCCGAGTTAACAGTCAAGGTCAATTCAATGTACCGTTTGGAAAGTATAAAAATCCTCAAATAGTAAATGAGATTGTACTTAGAGCTGTTCACAACTATTTCAATTTAAATGACGTTCCTATTTATAATAAGGACTTTTCTGAGGTAGTTAATCATGCTAAGAAAGGTGACTTTGTTTATTTTGATCCCCCATATGATCCAGTTTCAGATACTTCCTCATTTACCGGATACAGTTTAGATGGGTTTAATAAAGATGACCAATTAAGGTTAAGAGATCTTTGCGTTGATTTGGACAAAAAGGGTTGTAAATTTTTATTGAGCAACTCAGCGACTGACTTTATTAAAGAAATATATAAAGAAAAAGGATTCCATATTAAGATAGTATCTGCATCTAGAAGTATCAACTCAGTAGCTTCAAAACGTGGAAAAATTGATGAGATGCTGGTGATGAATTATGAGCCAAACTCAAACTGATAAAGCATGGGAAATTTTGTTTGACAGACATAAGATAATACAAAATGTCCAACATAATGGCTTCTTTGAGATTCAAGCTAGAGAAATAAAGAAGGAAAGAGAGCCGAGGTTAATGGCTAAGTTTGACCATTTTAGCCAATTACCAAAAATTTTCAAGGATAATGGGTTATCAATTTTACCTATCTCACGCTCTAGCTATATTATTGGTGAGTTTGACGTTTATGAGAAGGTAAACTATAACCAAAAGTTAAAACCGATTCAAGTTAACTTTCCGGGTGAAATTACAACTATTGACCCTACAAACCTTTACTCTGAAAGCACCGCTCTTCATTGTGCTCATGTTACTGGCATGATGGATATGGTTATGGGCGAAGATTCCTTCCAGACTATCTCCGGGAGAATGTCATCTAAAGAGTTTGACTTTAATATTAGAACCAGAAAAGGTACCGACCGTCTTATTAATATTAAAAACTCTCAGATTGAAATTGATGGAGGTTATGAGAGCCAGAGTCAATTTATGATAGTAGAAGCTAAGAATGAGACAGTTGATGACTTCCTAGTGAGACAGCTTTATTATCCTTATCGTCTTTGGCAAGAAAAGACTTACAAACAAGTGAAACCAGTCTTTTTCACTTACTCAAATGATATTTTCAGTTTCTTTATTTATGAGTTTGCTGATCCTAAGCGGTATAACTCGATTAGACTTATTAAGCAAAAAGACTTTATTATTGCTCATGAAGAGCTGGAGCTTGATGATATTGTCGAGGTATTTCAAACGGTTCAAACTGTGAGAGAGCCAGAGATTCCATTTCCTCAAGCTGACTCATTCACAAGGGTTGTTGACTTATTAGGTTTACTTGTTGAAAATGATATGAGTAAAGAACATATCACAAGGAATTATGACTTTAATGTAAGACAAACTGGTTACTATACTTCCGCTGGAATGTATCTTGGTTTAATTGAAAAGTACACTGACGAAAGTAGACAAATCATGTTTACTCTCACTAAAGCTGGAAGGGAAATAATGAGACTAAGAACAAAGGATAAATTCTTGAGATTGGCTAGTAGTATTCTCACTCATGAGCCATTTAGACAGGTTTTAACTGAGTATTTCCAGAATGGTACTCCTCCAGAGAAGGAAAGAGTTGTTGAGATAATGAAAAGGTGCAACCTATACAAAGTCAACTCAGAGAGCACTTATTTTAGAAGAGCGTCAACTGTAATTGGTTGGATTAATTGGATTTTAGATCTTCCAGAAATATACTAAGCAGCTAGATCATGGTTGGTTTTATGAAATATACGTTTAAACCTTATTTTTGAACAGCTTGTCGCAAGGTATCCCCACAATCGGGAATGAGAGTTAGATAAAAGGATACGAGTTGAACTGTTTTATTTAATGCTTATCAAATACAAATAACGAAATTAAACAAGCGGATTTGTTTAATCATTTATAAAAAATACCATGAAAGCACCTGATTGTCTTTTGAGCAACAAGTGCTTTTTGCTTTTTAGTATGAGGCCGCTATTTGAATTATATGGAACAACATTAGGCGATGATGGGATTAAGACAGTCATTGATGAATTATTGCCCAGGTTTTTTCTGTAACGAATTTAAATGGAATATTGTTAGCTTACGTACTTTAGGAATTATTTCTGTTTTTCTTATCTCCTTTACAAAATTCTTCTCTATCGAGACTATTGCAATGAAAAGTTAAAGCCTTTAAGAAGAAAAGGAAATTCTATAATGGATCCAAGAAACTAGACACGAAATGAGGAAATGTTAAAGTAGTTATAAAAAGAAATCGATAAACACCAGAGTTTAAAGCTTAAAGCGTGCTAGAGGTCCTAAGGGAAGAAAAGACCATGAATGAAATTACGTCATCTCATGAAATTCACGTCAATCAAATTAGACAATGGAGGAATGCATTTCTTGGTCAAATACCTTCGATCTTCGCTAATGAAAATAAAAAAGCAGATCAGAATGAAGGCGGATATAAAAATCAAATTGAAAACCTCTACGCTGAGGTTGGCCGTTTAACCACGCAATTGTCGTAGTTTAAAAAAATCTGGAATCAAGGAGTAGGGCTGAGCGTATTCAAATAATTGATTGGGATCATAAAGAGCTGCCAATCGCTACCTAGGCTAGCTGGCTTAAGCTCAATCGTACTAGCTTGTATTAAAAGTCCGTCGATCCTTCTCTTGAGGAAATATTTATCAAGCACAAGATTGATGAAATTTATACCAAGCTTCCCTATTTTGCGTCTAGGCGAATTACTGTTGTTCTAAACAACAATGGAATAAATATTAATAGCAAGGCTGTACAACGTTATATGCGGGAAATGGGCATTGCAGGGATTTCTCCCGGCCCTAACCTTAGTAAACGCAATCTTGAGCACCGGATCTATCCGTATCTCCTTAGAAATTTGGCCATTAGCCTAACCATGTATGGAGCATTAATATTACCTATAGTGCGCCTCCCACGAGGCTGGATGTATCTTGTGGCTCTGATAGACTGGTATTCTCGCTTTGTCGTTAGCTGGGGGCTAGACCAAACACTAGAGATTGACTCTGTCTTGGAGGTAGTTAAACGGGCACTGTCGGTAGGACAGGCAGAGATACTAAATAGTGTTCAGGGCAGCCATTCGCCAATCCCCAATATACCGGATTACTGCTGGATGAGGACATCCGAATTAAATGGACGGCAAAGGATGATCCCTTGATAATATTGTTACAGAGAGGTTATAGAGAACGATTAAATATGAGGAGATTTACTTAAAAGATTACGAGAGTCTAAGATGAAGCAAGGAGAGAAATCAACAATTTTATCCATTTTTATTACTATGAACGCCCCTTACCAATGGCTTGGCTATAAACCCCCCGCCTTCGTTTATGGCCTCAGAGTGATTTTCCATAAGAAATGTGGTACTTCTCAGGAAAGGAACCTGTCAAGGGTATGGCAAGCCCTCGCTCCATTCACCCTTGACAGAACCCCCCCTGAGAGTAGGATGAATCACTCGCAAAAATGTGCACCTACCCCCCTGGCCCCAGTGATCACCTATAGCTCCTATAAAGCAGATATCCATAATGGATTCTGACCCACCTTAAAAATTTTAAATTAGTGTCTTGACGAAGGGGTCCACTTTAGCCGTCACGTTGTGCAGAAACGAGTTATCTAATACTCCTACATGGACATGATAGTAGTAGCTTGAATATGTATGAGGCTAGATGAAGTCGGCTCAAATGAACCTAAGTTGCTTACAAAAGAATATGTTCGCGATAGGTCGGGATGCTACAAAATATCTATGGTGAGAATATCCAATAGGATTGAAGATAATGAAGGATATTAAATATTCCCAAAATTTGAGTGTTGTGTATTGTCCGAAAAATTAGTATAATTCTACCTAACTAAATTAGTTAGGAGGTGTTTTTTATGACAAAAAATAAGATTAAAGAAGTTGCCTGCATGCAATTAGCTGAGAAAGGATATGATCGCGCTACTCTTTCTAGCATTGCCAAGGAGGTCGGTATCAAAACACCGTCTATTTATGCCTTTTATAAAAACAAGGAAGATCTGTTTATGGCTGTCTATAAAGATCTGCTGCAGGATTACTATCTTAATATTAAGCAATCCATTGAAAAAGTGGCGGGATTAACAGTTAAAGAACAGCTCTATCAAATCCTGTATGAGCTAGTTCATTATCACTTAAGTCAACCGGAAAAAACGCGATCCTATACGAGACTTGCGATGTCGCTTCCACCGACTTTAAATAATGAGGTGAAAGAAACCTTTAGCGAGATGGAAGGGATTCTATGTGAGATTCTGCAGAATATTTTTTCTACTGGAATCGAACAAGGGGAGCTTAAAAATCAACCGATTGATGATTTAGTTGCCTCTTTTCTATGTTTAATGGATGGGGTTTTCTTAGAGTTAATCTATTATCAAGAGACTAAATTCAAAAAACGCCTCGAACAAATTTGGAGCATCTATTGGAATGGAGTAAGGAAAGAGCAGTAAAGAAATTTTTATTAACTAAGGGGTCAGGATTTATGAATGAAGATAAAGTTATTTCAGATTATGCACTTGAAGCTGTACCGAAGGAGTTAAGACGGTCATGGTTTTCCATGTTTTCTGTATTAGTAGCAGTTGGTGTTGATTTATCATCGGTATTGCTAGGTGCAGAGTTAGCGAATGGGATGCCGCTAAATCAAGCAATCTTATCGGTTTGTATCGGCTCAATCCTACTAGCGATTCTTTGTACAATATGCGCCATTGTTGGTTCTTCCACACATCTTTCTACATCGATGATTACCAAATATGTATTTGGAAAGTATGGAGCACAGGCCTTTTCAATTGTTATTGGAATTTCATTACTGGGCTGGTTTGGTGTTCAGGTTGGATTTTTTGCCAATAATGCTCATACCGTTTTACAAGATGCGTTTAACTGGTCTGTTAACGTGAAAATCCTATCCCTTATCGGTGGATTGCTTATGATGACGACAGCCATTTTTGGCTACCGTGCCATTGAAAAATTGAGTGTTTGGTCTGTTCCATTTTTATTAGGATTGATGTTAATTACCTTATTCCTAACGCTTAAGGACCATTCGATACCTGTTAGTATTCCTAATGCAGGAGCCTTTACATTTGGAAGTGCGATTTCACTTGTCATTAGTATTTTCATAGTTGGAGCAACGATTTCACCAGATATTTCTCGTTGGGCAAAAAGTAAGAAGGATGCCATCATAGCAACATTTTTTGGTATTTTTATTGGCAATAGTTTTATGATCATCGTTGCTATATTAATGGCAAAGGCGATGGGAACCGATGATATGATGAAGATTTTTATTGCAATAGGTTGGGCGATTCCTGGCGTATTGGTCTTAACGCTAGCCCAATGGACAACGAATACAAGTAATTTATATTCTTCATCGTTAGGCTTCTCGTTGATTTTTTCAAAAATACCAAAAGAGCTGCTCACTACCATTTTAGGGTTAATAGCAACAAGTTTAGCGGTTTTTGGTATTTATGACCATTTTATCTCCTTTTTAAATATTTTGTCGATTGTAATTGCCCCAATTGGCGGTATTTACGTGTCTGAATATTTTCTTATTAAAAAAGAATTTCAACGCTACAGTAATCAACTTGAGGCACGGTCAATTGTTCCCCGTTCTATTATTGCATGGGTTTCTGGGATGATTATTACTTATTTAACTACAGCTGCTCCTACGGGATTGGCATTATTTTCGATTACGACCGTCTCTTCTCTTGATGGCTTTATAACCGGTTTTGTTGTTCAAACTCTTGTGGGGAAATACTTCAATCAAAAAGATTCTTTACAACCAATAACAAATAAAAAACTAGGAGCTTAAGAAATGAGATTAATTAATGAAGAAACAATAGAAAAAATAGCCGTTGGTGCGGCTGTTCTTGGTACAGGGGGAGGCGGAGATCCTTATATTGGAAAACTGATGGCAAAAGAAGCCATCCGAAAATATGGCCCTGTCAGGTTACTATCAGTAGACGAACTAAAGGATGATCAATTAGTCGTACCTGTTTCCGGGATGGGTGCACCCACGGTAACGATTGAAAAAATACCTTCAGAAAATGAAGTGACAGCACCGTTGGAGGCGCTAGAAAAAGTGTTAGGAAGAAAAGTAGATGTGGTAATGCCTATTGAAGTAGGCGGGATTAACTCGTTATTTCCAATTATTGCTGCTGCTAAAAAGGGATTACCCATTCTTGATGCTGATGCGATGGGACGTGCCTTTCCAGAGGCTCAGATGGTGACCTTTCATCTAGATGGTTTCAAGCCGTCACCCGTTACAATGGCTGACGATAAAGGAAACACAGTGGTAATTTATCCTAAAGATGGAGTTTGGTCGGAAAGATTAGCCCGGGTATTAACGATTGAAATGGGTGGGAGTTCCTCCGTTTGTGATTATAGTTTAGTAGGTAGTGACATTAAAACTTCTGTCATTCCTCATACCCTGACGTTAGCAGAAAAAATTGGGGAATATTTGCTGGATCACAAGGGGAAAGAGCAGACCGGCATTCAAAAAATGATAGAAGAGTTAAAGGGATATCGCTTATTTGAAGGCAAAATTACCGATATTGATCGACGGTTAAGCGGGGGCTTTACAAGAGGAAGTGCTAGTTTTGAAGGGATTCGTGATGATCACGGAAGGATGTTTACGGTTTTTTTCCAAAATGAACATTTAGTAGCAAAGGAAGGTGACCGGTTACTTTGTTCTACTCCGGATTTAATCGCAGTGCTCGATGCAGAAACGGGTCTCCCTATTACAACAGAACGGATGAAATATGGTGCCCGGGTATTGGTTGTTGCCTTTCCCTGTCATGAAAAATGGAGAACTAGAAAAGGAATTGAAACAGCAGGACCTCGTTATTTCGGCTATGACTTTGACTACAAATCCGTAGATGAGTTACAGAAGGAGAGAGGAACATGTATCGATTAGGAGTAGATGTAGGAGGAACAAACACGGATGCTGCATTGCTAGATCCATATTTGCGTGTTGTTCATACAGTAAAGGTCCCTACTACAACGGTTGTGGAGGATGGTATCTATCAAGCGATTGCAAAAGTGGTAAAGGAAAGCGAGATTGAGAAAAGCAACATCGGCTATGCAATGCTTGGAACAACCCATTGCACAAATGCGATTGTTGAGCGGAAGCGTCTAAATAAAGTAGGTGTCATTCGAATTGGAAAGCCTGCGACAACCTCTATTCCTCCATTTACCGATTGGCCCCAGGATTTAAGAGGAGAAATTGAAGCTGGTTCAATGATTGTTTCAGGCGGCTACGAATTTGATGGCCGTTTAATTAGTCAGTTAAATAGAGAAGAAGTATCGAGGTTTTGTAGAGAAATTAAAGGAACTGCCGAAAGCATTGCTATTTCAGGTGTTTTTGCACCGGTGAATAAGGAACAAGAACAAGTAGTTGCCATGTGGGTAAGAGAGGAGCTGGGAGATATTCCGATTTCACTATCTCATGAAATTGGAAGTATTGGCTTACTAGAACGTGAAAATGCAACCATTTTAAATGCAGCGTTAATGACAACAGGTAAAGCCGTTATTAACGGATTTTCTAAAGCCTTAAAGGATATTGGAATTGAAGCAGAGATGTTCTTTAGTCAAAATGATGGAACGCTTATGAATAAGACGTATGCCCTTCGTTATCCTATTCTTACCATGGGATGTGGGCCGACCAATTCCATTCGGGGATCGGCTCATTTATCAGGCCTGAAAGATGCGATTGTTCTTGATGTTGGGGGAACAACGAGTGATATTGGTGTTTTAGCTAAAGGTTTCCCTAGACAGTCCTCATTATCGGTTAACATTGGCGGTGTCAATACGAATTTTAGAATGCCAGATATTTTATCCATTGGACTAGGTGGTGGTACTCGTATTTATGAAATAAATGAAAATATAACGGTGGGGCCTGATAGCGTTGGCTACGAGATCACAAAAGATTCTCTTATTTTTGGTGGAGAGGTGCTTACTGCTTCGGATATTGTAACCCGATTGGGATATGCTTTTTTCGATCGGACAGAGCAGGTAAAGCATTTATCGGAGGAGTTTTGTAATCGAGTCTTTGAAAAAATGACCGAGATGCTGGAAGATGCGATTGATCAAATGAAAACAAGCTCAAAAGAGGTACCGCTTATTTTATCGGGCGGGGGAAGCATTATTGTTTCCACTTCTTTAAAGGGGGTTTCGGAGGTCATTCGTCCACCTCATTATGATGCTGCAAATGCTATTGGGGCAGCACTGGGTCAAGTTAGTGGAGAAATAGAAAGAATCTATAGTTTAAGCCAAATGAGTCGGGAACAGGCCATTCAGGATGCAAGGAAACTGGCTGCAGAAGAAGCGATGAAGGCTGGGGCGGATGTGAATACCATTTCCATTGTATCCGTGGAAGATATTCCACTTGCCTATTTGCCAGGGAATGCGCTGTTGATTCAAGTTAAGGCAGTAGGGGATTTAGGAATAAACAAGGAAGAATAAATGAATGTCGTTTATAGGAGAAGCTTTGTGGAAAGTTAGCTTCTTTTTTGGGGAATTCTAATGGAGTTCTCGACAATCTTTTTCTTGTCCAGAGGTACTCTTATCTGTGAGAGAGAGGACGGTTTTCTCTATCCCAAAGGTTGAAAAAATACACAAAACGAGTTTTTATAGCGGTTGAAAAATAGGTTAGGGTCAACTTGAAATTAGGTGCCTGTATTATAAGCTCCTAAAAGTGAACTCATAAATTATAAAATTCTGTTACAAACAAAACCCTTGTAAGGATCTCACAAGGGTTTTGTTTCGTTTAAGCTTTTATACCTCGACATATTTGCTCTCTTAAGCAGCATTTTTTACATCACTGCGTTCAGGAACACGTTCAACTTTTCCTACTAGGAAGATATAAGATAATGCGCCCATTAATGTTATACAAGCAATAAATGTAAGTGCCGGTGCAAAGTTACCTCCCTTTACCAAATAGCCAATAACAATTGGGATAATGATAGAGGCCGTACCACCGATAAAGTTAAATACACCGCCTGCAATACCAATTAAACGTTTTGGAGCTAAAAGGGAAACGAAAACCCATGTAATCGAGGCAAAACCGTTTCCAAAAAATGCAATGGACATAAACAATACAATTAGTACCGGACTATCTACATAATTAGCTCCAATAATGAAAGTTGCCAATAATAAACCAGTGATAATTGGTATTTTTCTCGCTTTATTTTTAGAAACTCCATTTTTAACAAGGAAATCAGATAAAAATCCGGAAGCAAGTACCCCGACGAATGCAGCAATAAACGGCAATGAGGCCAAAACTCCAGTTTTAATAAAAGTCATACCTCTATACTCCACTAGGTATGTTGGAAACCAAGTTAAGAAGAACCATAAAGTGGAACTAACCGCAAATTGTCCGATATAAATCCCCCATAGTTTTCTGCTTGATAATACAAATCCTAAATCCTTCAAACTAATTTTAGATTTAACCGCTTTCTCTGAAGTGCCAGTTACTAAGCCGTCACCTTCACGGATATAATCAAGCTCCGCTTGGTTGACTTTTTTACTTTTATCCGGGTCACGATAGAACAGGAACCAAAGGACGGACCACGCAAGTCCTAAAATACCAGCAATGATAAATAACCCTCTCCAGCCAAAGCTTTGCTGAAGGAAAATAAGTGTTGGTGTTAAAAATGCTAATCCTATGAATTGACCTGAAGTGTAAATAGAAATCGCTCTAGCCCGTTCATTTTCCGGGAACCATGACGCTGCGACCTTACTGTTGGTTGGAAATGCAGGAGCTTCAAATACACCTAATCCTATGCGAAAGAACATCAATCCTGTAAAGCCACTTGCAAATCCCTGTAATAAAGTCATTAGCGAAAACCCAGCAATGCCAAGAGTATGGGTATTTCGGTTACCGAGCTTATCTAACAGCCATCCACCAGGAATTTGTAACAGACAATATGTCCAACCGAAGGCGGAGAAAATTAATCCCATTTGAACAGAATCAATCCCCAGTTCCTTCGTAATAAAAGGAGCTGCAATCGAAATGTTGCTTCGGTCCATGTAGTTTACAATAACCGTGATAAACAACATAAAAACAATACCATAACGAACCTTTGTCGCCTTGTTCTTCATTCATCCTCAATTCCTTTATTGTAGATTATCAATATGAAACGATCCCTAGAAAATATATTCAACAAAATATTACATTTCTCGAGCGGTACCTGTTACCGCCCGAGATGTACTATTATTACCATTCAGCGACGCTGCCATCTTTATGGCGCCATACTGGGTTTTGCCATTGATGGCCTACCTTTGCCATTTCACGAACCTTTTCCTCATTCACCTCGATACCTAGTCCTGGTCCTTGTGGAATCTTCACATAACCGTTTTCATAATGGAATACAGATGGATCGACTAGATAGTCGAGTAAATCGCTGCCTTGGTTGTAGTGAATACCTAAGCTTTGTTCCTGGATGAAGGCATTGTGTGCTGTTGCGTCTACTTGTAAGCATGCGGCAAGGGCAATAGGTCCCAGCGGACAATGCGGAGCAGCAGCAACATCATAGGCTTCTGCCATGCTGATGATTTTCTTACATTCTGTAATACCACCTGCATGCGACAAATCAGGTTGGATAATATCTACATAACCGCCGGCTAATAACGGTTTGAAGTCCCATCTTGAGAACATCCGCTCACCCGTTGCAATGGGAGTGGATGTTAATGCAGCAATCTCTTTCAATGCCTCATTATTCTCAGGTAATACCGGTTCTTCAATAAACATCGGTTTAAACTCTTCAAGTTCTCTAACTAATACCTTTGCCATTGGCTTATGCACACGGCCATGGAAATCAATTCCAATTCCGATATTTTTACCAACAGCCTCACGTATAGCGGCAACGTTCTCTAGTACTTTATCAACCTTATCGTAAGAATCTATATATTGTAATTCCTCAGTACCATTCATTTTTACGGCTTGGAATCCTCGTTCAACACAATCTAAAGCCATTTGGGCTGTATCACTTGGACGATCCCCGCCAATCCAAGAATAAACCTTAATCGAATCACGGCAAGCCCCACCTAGCAATTGATATACAGGTGCATTAAAGAGCTTCCCTTTAATATCCCAAAGCGCCTGATCAATTCCAGCAATCGCACTCATAAGAATTGGTCCGCCTCGATAGAATCCGCCGCGGTACATTACATTCCAATGATCCTCAATTCGTAATGGGTCCTTGCCAATTAAATAAGTCATTAATTCTTCGACAGCAGCTTTTACGGTGGCAGCTTTCCCTTCAATAACAGGCTCTCCCCAGCCAACAATCCCTTCATCTGTTTCTACTTTTAAAAATAACCAACGTGGTGGAACTTGGTACAATTTATAACCTGTGATTTTCATTTTGAATACACTCCATTTGAATTATTTTTGAACAGCAAGAACAAATTGCTTTGCTTTTTCCGTTAATTCTACTAAATACTCTCGTGTTACTTCTTTTTTTGTATTCACCAATGAACTGCCAATTCCTAATCCTGCGGCACCTGCATCGATATAATCGTTAATATTATGCAGTCCGACTCCGCCTGTTGGCAGTAACGGAATATGCGGAAGCGGTCCATGAATATCCTTGACAAATTTTGGACCTAATGTCGTCGCTGGAAACACCTTAATAATATCTCCGCCTAATTCGTAAGCTGTTAAAATTTCAGTCGGAGTGAAAGCAGCAGGGATGCTGACTGCTCCATATCGTTTTGTTAGTTTAATAGTTTCAGCATCTAATGTAGGTGATAAGATAAACTGTGCACCCGCAAGTAGCGCGCTCCGGGCTGATTCTGGATCTAATACCGTACCAGCACCAACCGCCATTTCTTTTCCAAATTCATCCGCTGCCATTTCAATAGCTGACAGAGCTTTAGGCGAATTCATTGTAATTTCAACGAGTCTAATTCCGCCATCATATAAAGATTGAACAATTTTTAACGTATCCTCTGGTTTTGCTCCACGAACGATTGCAATTAATTTGTTATCTAGTATCGTTTGCAACGTATTCATTCGTATCATTCCTCCTTGCTAATTTAACGTTTCACTTCATCGCCGGCACTAGAATTCATAAACTGATTCAATTCTTCGCGGTCGGGAAGACCTTCGATATCTCCATTTACCGAACAAACCATTGCCCCAATGGCACAGCCTCGTTTGACCGCCTCGCCAATTGTAAGGTGATCGAGAAGTCCTGAAAGAACACCCGCGGCAAATCCATCCCCTGCACCGACTGGATCGACGACCATTTTTACTGAAAAACCCTCTACATAGCCTTTTTCCTTCCCGGCGTTAGAAGAATAATAGGCACCTTTATCACCAAGCTTGATGACAACGGTTTCAGTCCCTAGAGCATGAAAGGAGTCTGATGCTTGTTTATAATCTTGGGTTCCAAATAGAAATTCACATTCTCCAATGCCAGGTAACACAATATCCGACTTCCCGGATATGGATAACAATGTTTCCCGTGCTTCACTCTCGCTCCACAGCTTCCTGCGAAGATTTGGGTCAAAAACGACTTTCACTTCGTTTTCTTTAGCAATATTAATCGCATGGTAAATTGTTTCTTTGCATGAAGGACTAAGAGCTGGGGTAATACCCGATATATATAAGTACTTTGCCTTCGCTATATAATCCTTGTTGACTTGCTTAGGAGTCAGTTGGCTTGCTGCAGAGTGTTTACGGTAGTAGTAAATATTTACATTGTCTTGGTTGATAATTTCTTTGAAAAATACACCTGTTGGTGCTTTTTCATCAATAGTCACCTGACTAACATCTATTCCTTCTCCTTTTGTCGTTGTTAAAATTTGCGTACCAAACTCATCCTTTCCCAACTGGCTAATCCATCCTGTTCGATGTCCCAGTCTAGATAATCCAATCAGCGTATTGGTTTCTGCCCCCGCTATTCTGGAAGTGAACTGGTTTGCATAACGCATTTTCCCCATCGTAATTGGGGTGAATAAAACCATTGTCTCCCCAATACTAATAACATCCATGATTTCACCTTTTCCTCTTATAGAATACATCCAATGCCTTCTGAGATTTTTCTTGACGTCAGTAGAACTTTTTTGACAATCTCAGCCTGCTGTGCGATCATTCTTTCCTTTGGACCCGCAACACTAATCGCGGCGTGGATTTTTCGATCAGCACCAAATACAGGAGCTGCTACACAAAATAGTCCATCTTCGTTTTCCTCATCATCAATCGTGTACCCAATTAACGAATACTTATAGAGTTCCTCTTCTAACTTTTCTCTGTTGGTAATTGTTTTAGCAGTAATTGGAACCAGATCAATTCGATCTAAAATTCTTGTACGTTCTTTTTCAGACATATTAGCCAAGAAGGTTTTGCCCAGTCCGGTACAATATAGTGGCTTGCGGAAACCTGTTTGGGCAGTCGTCCGAATCGAGCGTTTACTATCGATCTTTAATACATATACCAATTCTTCCTCTGACAGCGTTGCCATAAATACCGTCTCTTGAACATCATTCATTAGCTTTTCAAGGTATGGCTTTGCAACAAGTGAAATATCTAAGTTCTCCATTGCCATTGTCCCAATATGGATCAATTTGGCTCCGAGTTTAAACTTTTTCATCTCAACTAAATTTAAATACCCTGCGGTAGAAAGAGTCGCTACTAAATTAGAAGTACTGCTTTGAGGAAATGCTAGATTTTCGCTGATTTCTTTAATCGTTAACCCATCAGGATGGTGGGCTAATAATTCAAAAATTTGAAGAACACGCTCAGCCGATTTTACCGACATACGCTCCCTCCTTATGCCTCTTATTATCACATATGTGATTTAAAATCTCATATATGATTAATACGTGCACATATTAGCACTATGGTAATGATACGTCAACATTTTTTTAAGTCGTTTCTAAAAATGTTTTCTTGTAATCGAGAACATTAGGAACTTATCATGTCTCAAACTTTTGTCAAAGATTTCAAGTTTGATTGTGGGATGAATCTCTTTAGTAATTTTTAAAAAAAGCGTACAATATATTGCTCGGTTTGGATATTCTCGTCACCATCGGCCCGATCGAGAACAAATTGTCATTGCCTTTTTAGTGACACCTAATGGTTCTCCATTTTAATTTTCATTTATGGGATTTTGATAGAGTTTATCCCTTACAAATAATGTTTATGCAGGCTTTATGTCTTTACCCGGAGAGGAGTACGGGTAGAAGGGATTACGAGGCATTGCTTGAAGGTAGACCGAATCTTGCACAAGAAATGCTGGAATTGCGATGGTTAAAAAACTAGGTACCCGCCTGTTAAGTATAAGAAGGATCAGGAAAAGTTATGGCGGGGCATTCAGGATGCAACTATCAGCATTGTCTGTTCTGACCATGCTCCACATACAGAAGAAAAGGATGGAGACTTATGGTTCATTCCAGCTGGCATTTGCGGGGTTGAGACGCTTGCATCGCTTCTTTTAAATGCAGTGAGGGAAGGGAAAATCACGCTTAAACAAGCTTGCAACCTGCTGTCGGTAAATCCGGTCAAGCAGTTTAGTATCTTCCCAAAAAGGGTCGTTATCAGTGGGGACTGATGCGGATATTACCATCGTGGATATGGAATAAACATTGTAATTGGGGAAATGATGCAGCAACCAACAAATAGTGGAGGGAATTTTGGCATAAACAGATGGTGCCTAACCTCGTTAAACGGGTGTCAGGCACCTATAGTCAAGTTTTATGATTTAGCTTTTTTTCTTCTTTGCAGAATGATAATCGTTGCACCAACCATTAATAATAACAGCCCTATGCCAATAAGATTATACATATTGGTTGTAGTATTTGGCAGGCTGCCACTATTAGTATTGGTTGTCGGTGATTGTTTATCGTTCGTTTGGCCTCCTGTTTGGCTGCTATTTCCATGGTTCTGTTTTTTGGATGGATTCAGTTTGTTTGTATCAGAACCGGTTGTACCAGAATCAGGTGTACCATCTTTAGAGCCATCCGGAGTTTTACCAGGATCTGTTGTCCCCACGCAATTCTTGCTTGGAGTCGTATCGCTCAATTTTTGAATAAGAAGGTGAAGGTTTTATTCTCTAAAATGATAAAAGCTAATATAAGTGCACAATTTCAATTGATGTCCAATCAAGATTTAGATAGTATTAAATACGGAAAATGAACGTTTTCTAGTTTCAATTTGAGGAGTGACTAGTAAGGTGGATCTAGTAGAGAAATATAAGAAATATAGGAAAGCACTGGTTACACTACATGGTAAAATTTTGAATATGTGTGTTAGCAAAATGGATTTTGAAAAATCTGGAGAAATGGTTGGGATTGTACAGAATAAAAAAATGATCTTGGAATCTCCAGAAGAAAAAGATGCAATTTATGATTTCAATATTTATGAAAAAATTAAAATGGGGAAAAATTCATTATCTGAGTATATTGAGCAGGCCACAGCAACTAATGAACTGGAAGAGGAGTTATTAGTAACCATGAAAGCTTCCGGTGCTTCGCTTTATGAGATTGTCACGGTTGAAAAAGAGAACGGAATCGTCATGTTGAAAGACATATTAAACGATATAGGTGCTGTTAAGGTCATTGATATCGGATTGAGCGGAAGTCTGGATGAGAATCTCCTTGTTTTTACACGCCTACTTCACCTTGATGATTTCAGTATGACATCAGGATTGGGGTTTATCCTTCCTGCGGATCATAAACCATATTTAATTAAAAGAAGTAGGAAATTAATGAAGAAAATAAATAGCGGTGATCCTTCAGTGGACAGATTCATTGCCTTTTTTAAGTTGAATCGTTCAGACGGTTTACCGATCATTCTGGAGAAGATAAAGTAGAAGCACTATTTAGAAGCATTAACATAACGAATGGCGGCTGGGAGTTTTGTTTTTTTCTTAGACGGCATAACTAGCACAAACAATCTAGTTATGCTGTCTCCACTTGACCTCAATGTTGTTTAAATATTCATTTGGGTTTCGTTTAAATCTTCTTTGCTTGGTATGCTCAAAAACCCTTGTTGTCCATGCCTTTTCCTCAACTCTATAATCCTCATATCCGACCCTTCGAATAATTTTTAGCCCATCCTCTTCATTCTTTATATTTTCAACAAAAACCACATTTTCTCCATACTGGAGAATGTAACGATTCCATGTACGGTTTCCTGTTATCCTTCGATGCTTTTGCTTGGTTTTCCTAAAGAATAGCTCCAAATCATTGTTTGTTCGAGGAAGAGAAGGGCGATCATAAATTGTAAACAAACCCTTCCAAAATCCATTACTATAGCTCATTAAATTCTTGATGAACGGGAGATCCTCATCATGATTTAACCGTTTCTCGACTTGATTCAAATGCTGTTTTAAACGCTTTTCCACCCAGTTACTAGATTTCTTATCGGATGGTTCGAGGATTGTTCCAATTGTTAAAAAAGGGTTAAACCAGCGCTGAACTTGTTGGTAATCTTTCTTGAAGTTATCAACACTGACTATTCTGAACAGCTTTCAAGTAGCGAGTCCCCTTTTTTATCCAGACATTTTTCAATCGAATCTTTGATTGCTTTTGTGCGTTCAAAGACACGGATGCCTGGTAATTCAAATGGAGGTTTTCCATCCTCCAATAAAACTGAACGAATGGCTGAGACATAATCGGACGCTACTTCTGCCTCAAAAGAATCAGATGGTGAATCATCAATTTTTCTTTCAATTTCTCTAACACCTCTAAGTTTCTTTTTAATATTTGTTTTTAATTTCCGATCTTTCTCAACTAATGGTTTAGCTATATCTTTCAAATAGTCAAACTGACAATATTGATATGGGATATTTACATTTAACTTTTCGATAGCAAGGCGAATGGACTGTTGACCATCGCTGATGAATCCTTTGACATCCCACTAGGCTACTTGTTTATTATTTTCATCTTCCATTTCTAACTTCTTATTTTCTTTGCCCTTAGGGGCTAACCAGTCAAGAGTATCGGCAAGCCCCCACTCATTTACTCTTTTTCAACACGTACATGGTGAGATCATATCCTGCAGGTTGTAGAATCGCTTGCTGGTTTCATCCACGTTGTCCCGGATAAAATGCATGGAACTCTCGTTTTGTCGGATGTAGATCACCTTAATGTCCTTTAATTCTTTTAATAAAACTTGTGCAGTCGGTTTATTTCCTTTGCGCCTTTAATATATAGGCTCCTTTAAATTATATTTTTTTAGCTTTCGGTATAAGGTGGATCTCGCTATTTTCAATTTTTTTGAAACAGCTGAAATATTCCAGCCTGTTTGAACCAAAAGTGTTCTTATTTGCTCCATTTCTGCTTTTTCCGTAATGGAAAAGCTTGAATGCTCTTGATCCTGAAAAAAATGTTTGGTTTTTAGGTCTGCTAAGTAATCTGGTAAATGGTTTTTTTCAATTTCAGCTGTGCTGCTAAAGATAACGGCATGTTCCAAGACATTTCTTAATTCTCTTATATTTCCTGGCCATGTATAGCTCAAAAAGAAATCCTTTGTTTTTTCTGTTAAATTAAAAGGCAGAAGTTTATTATATTTTTTCGCAAATTTAGTTAAATAGTAATTGCAGATTGGGATGATGTCTTCTTTTCTTTCTCGTAGCGAAGGAACAGCGAACGATATAACATTCAGCCTGAAAAACAAATCTTTTCTAAATAGGCCTTCCTCAATCATGGCTTTTAAGTTCATATTTGTCGCAGCGATTACTTTTACGTCGATTCTGATTGTCTTTGATGAACCTAATCTTGTAAATTCCTTTTCCTGTAGCACTCTTAGTAAATGCACCTGTAAATCGATTGGCATTTCACCGATTTCATCTAAAAATATCGTACCACCGTTTGCTTCTTCAAATTTCCCTCTTTTTCCTTCTTTTTTCCCACCAGTAAATGTACCGCTTTCATAACCAAATAGTTCACTGCCAATTAGTTCCTTCTGTAGGGCACCGCAATTAATTGCGATAAAAGGTTTATCATTTTTTGAACTTACTTCATGAATATACCTCGCAATAAGTTCTTTACCCGTACCTGTTTCTCCGGTTAACAAGATAGGAGTGTTAATCGGTGCAATTTGTCGACATTTATATAGAATATTTTTTATTATTGCGGACTTACCAATAATGTTGTGATTCTTTGCATGGTACAGTGATGAATGAACACTTTTGTTTTTGAAAATGGCCACGTAACCAATATCTTCTTTATCAATAATGATAGGTTTTACATTGATGAATTGATACTTTTTCTCTTCTTTTATAAAATTTGTCAAGTCGATGCTTTTGTTATTTGGATTTAGAAGGAGTTTCTTTATTTTTGGATGGTTATCAAGTGTCATCATTTTTTTCAGGTTTAAAGCATTTATTAATGTTTGATCGCCATTAACAAGGACGTATTCGTTACTAAAGACAAGAACGGAATTATCCCTCCATTTAATTTTACATTGACTATAATATTCTTCCAGCTTATTATATTTTTTTTTAAAAATCGAAAGTAGCTGTTGTTCAATAATCTGTGCTAGGGAAACCGCTAATCCAAGTGTATGTGGTTGTGTGCTTGGCCAAAGTCCAGTAAAGTCAATTGCACCAATGACCTTTTTTGTATATGGATGAAAAATAGGTGAGGATGAGCAAGTCATTGGATGGAAGCCTTCGCAGAAATGTTCAGCAGAAAAAACTTGAATTGGCTTTTTAGATACAATGCTCGTACCAATTGCATTAGTTCCTGCTGCATCTTCACTCCAATCCATACCTGGTGAGAAGTTCATCTTTTCAGTTTTTCTAATTATTTCTGGTTCACCTTTCAAATATATCATTTTCCCATTTGCATCATTTAGTGTAATTAAATAGCCGGTCCCAATTAATTTATCATAAATATTATCAATAATAGGTTTGGCTAGACGGTAAAGGTCGGACTCTGAAAGGAGTTTTTCCAGTTCAGATACGGTAAGTGCAGTTCTAGCTTGTTTTTGTTCTGGATTTAAACCAATAGATTGACAACGGCTCCATGAATTAAGTATATCGCTGCGAAGGACGGTTTGAAGATTTTCATGTATTGAAGGATTTGTTATAAAGCTTTCCCATGTCTTTTTTAATTCATTTACTTTATTGTATAAATCCTGAGTAGAAAAAATGGAGAGAAAAGGGTTTATCAATTTTTAAACCTCCTCAAAACGCATTGGGAACATTTTATCTGCAAAAAATCAACCAAAGAAAATTAAAATGAGAGTTTGTATAAAGCATTTCTAAAAAAAGCCGCAAAGCGACTACTTTAGTTTTCAGTATATTCATAATGTTATCTCAATTTATGTTTTAAATCAATATTTGAGTTACTGTTTTAAGAAAAACAATCTGTATCGCTACACATGTAGCGAAATACTACAGTTTTTTTATAAACATGAGAACAATGGATTCTCCAAGGTCTTATATATTAAAAAATTAGAGGATTTTATGTTGTTGGCACGTAATTTGCAATATTAAGGTTAACAGCAAAAATAGTGTTTATTATTTTGAACATCAGCTGCTGTTATATTTATCACTTGAAGGGAGAGAGTTTCATTTGGCCAAATCTCAAATTCTTGCCATTGATGCCGGTGGTACAATGACAGACACATTCATTATTGATGAAACAGGGGATTTTGTTGTAGGTAAGGCACAAACAACACCAAAGGATGAACACATTGGACTAATTAACTCCGCTAAAGATGCCTTGAATCAATGGGATGCAAAAATTGAGGAAGAATTCCCAAATCTGCTTGCAGGAGTTTATTCTGGGACTGCGATGCTCAACCGACTCGTTTCAAGAGTAGGGCGTCGTGTCGGGATAGTTGTTAATAAAGGGATGGAGGATAACCATCGAATGGGCCGCGGGCTTCAGTCATTCCTAGGCTATTCCTATTCAGATCGTATTCATGTTAATACCCATCATTTTGATCCGCCTCTTGTTCCTAGAAAATGGACGGTGGGTGTAACCGAGAGGGTTGACCTATTTGGCAACGTAGTTATCCCGCTATATGAACATGAAATTGAACCAGCAATCCAAAAGCTTATTGAAGAAGATGTGGAAGCCATTGTAATTAGCTTACTGCATTCATATAAATATCCTGTTCATGAAAGAAGAGTTCGTGATATAGCGGAGCAGATTATAAAAAAAGCAAATAAGGATGTTAAAGTTTTTGCTACAGTTGATTACTACCCGGTAAGGAAAGAATCACACCGCACAAATACAACCATTGTTGAGGCATATGCTGCTGAACCATCACGCAAGACTTTAGAAAATATTGATACAGCACTGAGAGAGCAGGGAACCAATTTTGACCTTCGAATCATGGCCAGTCATGGCGGAACGATTAGTATAAAAGCAAATGAACTTGCAAGGACCTGTGTTTCTGGACCAATTGGAGGAATGGTTGGGGCCAAATACCTAGCAGAACAGCTTGGACTAAAAAATGTAGCATGTTCGGATATTGGTGGAACAAGCTTTGATATCGGTCTGATAACTCAAGGAGAATTGTCCATTAATACAAGTCCTGATATGGCTCGTCTTGTGCTGTCATTACCGCTTGTCTCTATGGATACAACAGGTGCAGGAACGGGAAGCTTCGTAAGAATTGATCCAAACTACGGAAATATTACTCTAGGACCAGACAGTGCAGGGTCTCGAGTAGGTGTTTGTAACCCAGGCGGAGGAATAGATACCGTTACTGTTTCAGACTGTCATGTCGTGCTTGGTTTAATCAACCCCGATAACTTCATTGGTGGAGTGATTAAGCTTTCAAAAGAGAAAGCATATGAAGCAGTCAAAACACAAATTGCAGATCCGCTTGGATTATCCGTTGAAGATGCAGCGTTCGGGGTTATTGAACTATTAGAATCACAGCTTCGAAACTATCTTGAATCCATGATTCTAGGAAAAGGGTATTCACCTTCTCAATATGTTTGCTTCTCATATGGCGGGGGAGGTCCACTTCACACGGCTGGCTATACTAAGGGGCTTGGATTTGAAAACGTTCTCATTCCAGCTTGGGCTGCCGGGTTTTCTGCATTTGGCTGCGGGGCAGCTGATTTTGAATATCGTTATGATAAAACATTAGATCTTAATGTCGCCGAAAAAGCAGAGGATACAGACATTTTACTGGCCGGAAGAGAGTTGCAGACGGCTTGGGATGAGCTAAAGAAAAAGGTGACAGAGGAATTTAAGAAAAATGAATATTCCCCTGAAGATGTTGATTTCCGTCTTCTTTACCGTATGCAATATCAGGGGCAATTGAATGACCTGGAAATTGAGGCACCAATTGAATCATTTAAATCAATAAGTGATTGGGAAAGCCTTATTAAGACATTTGAAGAAACATATGCCAGAGTCTATGCAAAAGCAGCACTATCGCCTGAACTCGGCTATTCCATAACAGGTGCGATTGTTAGAGGAGTGGTAGAAGTGGCTAAGCCACAAGTCCCAAAGGAGCCATTATCAAGTGAAAGACCACCCCAAGATGCACATTTGGGTTATCGCACTATTTATTGGAATGGAGAATTCCTTCAAGCAAATATTTATGCAATGGAAAAATTATTGTCTGGTAACCGTATTAAGGCATTTTCGATTCTGGAATCAACGGCAACCACATTAGTCGTACCTAATGGTTTTGAGGCATATCTCGATGAGAACCGCATTTTCCATCTAAGGGAAGTCAAATAAAAAACAAATCTTTTAAATTATTTTAAGGGGGTACCGAATTTGGCTAAAACACTTGAAGATGTTCAACAAAGGAAAAAGGCGATTGGCTGGGACGGGAAGACGTTAAAGCAAATGCGAAAAGAAATGGATGAAATTAGTCGGGAAACTGGCCATTATGCTGGTTTAACCACACTATCATTTAAGGAAACCGATCCGATTCGTTTTGAAAAAATCTATTCTAAACTCCGAGGCGGTGTTGTTCATGCAAGGGAAACAGCAAAAAAGGTAGCTGCCTCGCCAATTGTGGAGCAGGAAGGTGAACTGTGCTTTAGTTTATATACCCCTGAAGCCGATTCGATTGTTACATCAACCGGAATTATAATCCACGTTGGTACAATGGGTGCTGCGATTAAATTTATGATTGAAAACGATTATGAAGATAACCCAGGGATTGCCGATAAAGATATTTTTTGTAATAACGATAATCATGTAGGTAACGTGCATACATGTGATGTACACACACTTGTACCAATTTTCTGGGAGGGTGAAGTTGTCGGCTGGGCTGGCGGTGTAACACACGTTATTGATACAGGAGCATCTGCACCAGGAAGTATGCCAATGGGTCCAGTACAACGGTATGATGATGGATATCAAGTAACATGCCGAAAAATCGGACAAAATGATACGTTATCTAAAGACTGGCTCCTTGAAAGCACAAGGTCAGTACGTGCAGTCAAATACTGGACACTTGATGAAAAGACCCGCATAGCTGGCTGCCACATGATTCGTGAGCTTGTCCTTGATGTGATCAAGGAAGAGGGCGTCGAAGCTTACAAACAATTTATGCGCGAAATTATTGAAGATGGACGCCGCGGTTTCGTAAATCAGGTAAAAACGATGTTGATTCCTGGAAAGTACCGCCAAGCCTCATTTGTTGATGTACCTTTTAAGGATTTGGATCTTCCTTCATTTGCTAAACTTAATACCATTATTCATACGCCATCTAAAATAACTGTTCATAAAGATGCAAAACTTGAAATTGATTTTGAGGGAGCAAACCGCTGGGGCTGGCACCCGTTCAATGCCACACCCGTATCGATTACGAGCGGGATATGGGTTATGCTTTCTCAAACTCTTGTTCCAAATGACAGGATAAATGATGGAGCCTATTATGCAAGTAAGTTTGGAATTCCATATGGTTCTTGGTTTAACCCGGATGACATTCGTTCCGCACATTCAAATACATGGCATGCTCTAGTTGCCGCATGGTCTCCGCTTTGGCGCGGTTTGAGCCGCTCTTATTTTGGCCGGGGCTATTTAGAGGAAGTAAATGCTGGAAATGCGCATACATCTAACTGGCTGATGGGTGGAGGATATGATCAATATGGTCAATTATCGGCGATGAATAGTTTTGAAACCTCATCTTGCGGTGTTGGGGCAAGTGCTGTTCAAGATGGAATCAGTCATTCTGCCGCTCTTTGGAATCCAGAGGGTGACATGGGGGACATGGAAATTTGGGAACTGCTGGAACCGCTAATCTTCTTAGGGAGACAAATTTTACCGGGATCAGGCGGTTCTGGAAAATATCGTGGAGGAAATGGCTGGCAATCGCTACGTTTAGGCTGGGGGGCGCAAGAGTGGACGATGTTTGTTGCTGGTGCAGGAGTAATGGCAACAGATTGTGGCTTAATGGGGGGATATCCGGCATCTGCGGGGTATCGATTCCAGGCAAACAAAACAGATATTAAAGAACGCGTTGCTAAAGGGCTACCTATTCCATTAGGTGGGGATGTTGATCCAGATAATCCTACCTATGAAGAAAATATGGATGCTGAGATTGTTTATCGTGATAGACAGGCGGTATCTACACAAGAAACGTTTGGCGATTATGATGTGATTATGAACTACCTTCGTGGAGGTCCAGGATTTGGTGACCCACTAGAAAGGAATCCAAAGCAAGTAGAAAATGATTTGAATGAAAAGTATATCCTGCTTCGTTATGCAGAAAAAGTATATGGATGTGTTTTTACTGAAGAAAATGGGGTATATACGGTTGATTTAAAGGAAACTGAACAAAAACGTAAAGAAATTCGTAAAGAACGTTTAGTTCGAAGTGTGCCGACAAAAGAATGGATGGAAGGCGAAAGAGCTAAGATTTTGAACGAAGATGCAGCGATACAGGTTAAACATATGTATGCACAAAGCTTTGCATTAAGTGAAAGGTTTACAGATGAATTCAAAGAATTTTGGAACATACCTGAAGAATGGATGATCTATGAAGAAGATTTAGGTGTGCCTACACTTGGATCACATATTAATCGATTCAAACAAAGAAATAATATTGATATAAAGAGGTGATGGATGTGGCAAAGTACGATAAGAAAAGAATTGGTGAGTTGATTGACGGAACATTGGAGTTTTATCAGCTGAAGGAAATGATGTCAAGCCATAAAGACCCTGAACGTTTTGAAATTTATAGAGAAGTTTTGCAGGATCGTGTAAGTTGGGACGATCCAATCTTACTCCCATATGGACTACATCTATATATTGTGCAAAAAACAAACGGAGATCGCATAGTAAAATGTGACTGCGGTTACGAATTCTGTGATTTTAAAGAAAATTGGAAGCTACATGCACAGATTTTTGTTCGGGATACAGAGGAGAAGATGAATGAAATATATCCTAAATTAATGTCTCCTGATCCGGAGTGGCAGGTGATTCGCGAATACTATTGTCCCGGTTGCGCAACACAGCTAGAGGTTGAAGCAGTTCCTCCATGGTATCCAATTATTCTTGATTTTGAACCAGATATAGATACGTTTTATAACGATTGGATAAAGAAGCCACTGCCAAAGGTATAAAGTTTTATAGCGGAGATCCTCTGGGTAGCCGCTCTTTTTCTACTTACTTCACTTTATCTTACATTGCCAATAATGATATAACTAAAGCCGCACGGTGAGTTTGTAACCGGTGCGGCTTTTTCAAATTTTAGCGTGCCCAGCAAGCCGTTAATTGCTAATT
>NZ_JADDIU010000060.1 GCF_016464375.1 Bacillus renqingensis | reverse complement strand
AGGCAATATCTAATTCCTGTTTTCTACTCTACTATGGAAAAGGGGTCAAAGGGGCCGCCTTTCAGTATAGCTAGAAGGATAACGACTCGAATATAGGGAAGCTTGGTTCACTTCACCGTCTTATGGTACAATGCTGTTCCTTGAATTATTTTCCATACTACGGCTTATGGCGGGAAAACGCCAAATAAAAAAGGAGGTCAAAAGAATGAATTTTAAAAAAGAACTTGCCGAAATACTATTTGAATTACTTGAGGGCGAAAAAACTGTCAACGAACTTGAATTGCTCATCGAAAAACCAAAAAACGCATCACACGGGGATTTAGCATTTCCATGTTTTACATTGGCCAAAATCAAACGAAAAGCCCCCAATTTAATTGCACAGGAACTTAGCGAAAAGATCCAATCGCCAACGTTTGAAAAGGTAGAAGTAGTCGGGGCATATTTAAATATCTTTTTAAACAAGCAACTTGTATCGGAAAAAGTGATCAGCCAAATTATCTCGCAAAAAGGAGAATTTGGCACCCAAGAGTTTGGTCAGGGCGGCAATGTGACAATTGATATGTCTTCCCCAAATATTGCCAAGCCGTTTTCGATGGGGCATTTGCGTTCTACTGTTATCGGCAACGCCATCGCGCTGATTATCGAGAAATGCGGATATAAACCAATTAAGATCAATCACCTTGGCGACTGGGGTACACAGTTTGGCAAATTGATTACCGCCTATAAACTTTGGGGAGATGCGGACAAGGTGAAAGCAAATCCAATCAAGGAGTTATTAGCCCTTTATGTAAGGTTCCATGAAGAGGCCGAATCGAATCCTTCCCTTGAAGATGAAGGACGTGCCTGGTTTAAAAAGCTAGAAGATGGCGACGAGGAAGCATTATCAATTTGGCAATGGTTCCGTGATGAATCATTAAAAGAATTTTCAAGAATTTATGACTTAATGGATGTCGAATTTGATTCCTATGCCGGTGAGGCTTTCTATAACGACAAGATGGATCGGGTAGTTAAGCTGTTGGAAGAAAAAGGCCTGTTAGTGGAATCTGACAATGCGAAGGTAGTGGAGTTAACGGAAGAAGATCTGCCGCCATGCCTCATTAAAAAGTCAGACGGGGCTACACTTTATGCGACACGGGATTTAGCTGCTGCTCTTTACCGCAAAGAAACCTATGATTTTGTCAAGTCATTATATGTTGTTGGCCATGAGCAAAGCCTTCACTTTAAGCAGTTAATTGCCGTATTAAAAAAGATGGGCTTCGACTGGGCTCAGGATATGGAACATATTCCATTTGGGATGATGCTGAAGGACGGCAAGAAAATGTCAACGCGTAAAGGGAAGGTTGTCTTGCTTGAGGAAGTTTTAAATGAATCTATTGCAATGGCGCTCCATAATATTGAGGAGAAAAATCCGACTCTTGCAGATAAGGATGAAGTGGCCAAACAGGTTGGTGTCGGTGCCGTTATTTTCCATGACTTGAAGAATAACCGGATGAACGATATCGACTTCTCCTTAGAAGAGATGCTTCGTTTCGAAGGGGAGACAGGCCCGTACGTTCAATATACGTTCGCAAGAGCTTGTTCGATTTTACGAAAGGGCCATTGGCAGGCTGATACCCCCCCACAAACTTATCATACATCATGGGAAAAGGAATGGAAGGTTGTCAGCTTCTTAATGGAATTTCCAAATGCGATTAAGCGTGCATGTGAGAATTTCGACCCCTCACAAGTGGCAAAATATGTGGTTGACCTTGCTCAAGTATTCAATAAATATTATGCCGAGGTAAAGGTGCTCGAGGAAAGCGAAGAGCGGTCGGCCCGCCTAAGCTTAGTTTTCAGCGTCACCGAAGTTCTTAAAGAGGGGTTAAGACTGCTCGGAATTAAAGCACCTGAAGAAATGTAAGCCGATTTGTTTAATACTTAGTGGATAATAGTATAAAATATAGCTAAGCGAAAGATAAGGGATGCTAAAAAGTTGAGTAAATTACTTTTGAAAAGTTTTGGTTAATATTTAGCAAAAATGCAAGAAATGAAACGTGCCATCGAAACAACCGGTTGGTGTAAACAGCTTTGTAAAATTTCGTTTCTACGATTGGTAGAAACGTTTTTTATTTTATGAACAGAGGAGGAAGTTTATAGGTTTATGGAAAAATCCCTTAATAAAGAGAAAATCTGGACAAAAGATTTTATTCTCATTGTATGTGCAAACTTTTTTATCTTTCTCGGGTTTCAAATGACGTTGCCGACGATTCCACTTTTTGTGGAGAAATTAGGAGGAAACGACCAATTAATCGGGTTTGTAGTCGGAATCTTTACCATATCGGCATTACTTCTCCGCCCGTTTTCCGGGAATTGGCTTGAAACAAAGGGACGAGGATTTGTCTATTTAACGGGGCTTATCATTTTTGTGCTGTCGGTCGGTTCCTATGGTTTCTTCACCAGTATTACCATGTTATTTTTCATACGGGTCATTCAAGGGGCTGGCTGGGGATTTTCAACCACGGCGTCAGGAACCATTGCCACTGATTTAATTCCGCCATCTAGAAGGGGCGAGGGAATGGGCTATTACGGCTTATCGGGGAATATCGCCATGGCGTTCGGCCCATCACTAGGCCTGGTTTTAACGGGGACATTATCGTTTAAAACATTTTTTCTTATCTGTGCCGGATTAGGATTGGTAGCCTTATTATTAGGTTCAAGAATTACTTACCGGAAAGTGGAACCGAAGCCTAAACAGAAGAAGGTAAAACTTGACCTTTACGAGAAAAGTGCCTTAAAACCTTCGATGCTGGTGTTCTTTTTAACGGTTACATTTGGCGGGATTGCCTCTTTTCTGCCATTATATACTGCACAAAAGGATATCGCCGGTCTCCAGTGGTATTTTCTTCTATATGCTATTTCTTTAATGCTATCAAGGACTTTTGCGGGGCAGATATATGACCGAAAAGGCCACCGGGCCGTGTTTATCCCCGGTACCCTATTAGTATTCATTGCGATGGTTTTCTTAGCATGGCTGCCAAATAATGCTATCCTGCTCACTGCAGCTGTATTATACGGCTTAGGATTTGGATCCGTACAGCCGGCATTGCAAGCTTGGTCCGTTGAGAAAACACCGCCCAATCGCAGAGGAATGGCGAATGCCACCTTCTTTTCCTTCTTTGATTTAGGTATTGGTATCGGGGCCATGGTATTCGGGCAAATCAGCCACTTGTACGGTTATAGTACAATTTATAAAACGGCTGCAGTTTCGGTATTCCTATCAATCCTGCTGTATCTTTTTTTCTTATATCGGGAAAAGGTTTCAGGTGCAATAACTAAATAACTAACCCGAAAAAAGCATGTAGAAGATACTTCTACATGCTTTTTTCGGGTTAAGGACATGATAGTTTCAAATAGGGACTTATCATAACGGTTATCTTGTGATAAAATCAATCGGTAATTTTTTATAAAATTAGGTAGGTGGGTTGCTTTGCTTTCCTCATTGAAAAGATTGTTAATTGGCCGTCCGTTAAAATCAACTGATTTAGGCGAACAAAAACTGAATATCTTAAAGGCACTTGCGATCCTTTCATCAGATGCCCTATCTTCAGTTGCGTATGGGACGGAGCAGATTCTGATTGTATTAGTATCGATTAGTGTGATTGCAGCATGGTACTCTGTTCCGATTGCCGTAGGGGTACTGTTTCTATTAGCAGCACTCATTCTATCTTATCGGCAAATTATTTTTTCTTACCCTCAAGGTGGTGGGGCCTATCTCGTTTCTAAGGAGAACCTCGGGGAGAAGGCTGGATTAATTGCCGGCGGCTCGTTATTAGTAGACTACATTTTAACGGTTGCTGTTAGTGTATCTGCCGGAACGGATGCGATTACATCGGCCATTCCTTCCCTGCATGCGCATACGGTGTCCATTGCTTGCATTTTGGTCGTCGTGATCACCATCTTGAATTTACGGGGATTGACTGAATCCGCCACGATCTTAGCCTATCCTGTCTACTTGTTTGTCTTTGCCTTATTTATTCTAATTGGGACAGGCATAGTTAAAATGGCTACAGGACATGTGTCCCATGGCCTGCATGTCCCGATTGGAACGCCTGTGCAGGGGGTTACGCTATTCTTGCTGCTAAGGGCATTTGCTTCAGGGTGTTCAGCCTTAACCGGTGTGGAAGCCATCTCGAATGCGATTCCAAACTTTAAAGACCCTGCCCCCAAAAATGCGGCGAAAACTTTAATTCTAATGGGCTCTTTATTGGCGGTCATGTTTACTGGGATTACCTTTTTAGCGTATTACTATGGTATTGCCCCAAAACATGATGAAACCGTTGTTTCACAAATTGCGAAAGAAACATTTGGTCGAAATTATCTTTATTATTTTATTCAGGGAACGACAGCCCTCATTTTAGTTTTAGCTGCGAATACCGGATTCTCGGCCTTTCCATTATTGGCGTATAGCATGGCGAAGGATAAATATATGCCGAGGATGTTTACCATAAGAGGCGATCGTCTTGGCTATTCGAATGGTATCGTCTCATTAGGTATTGCTTCCATTTTGCTTATTATCATTTTCCAGGGACAGACAGATCAGTTGATTCCGCTTTATGCGGTCGGAGTCTTTATTCCATTTACTTTGTCCCAAACCGGAATGATCATGAAGTGGATTCGTGAAAAACCTACCGGATGGGTGACGAGGCTGAGTGCCAATTTAATTGGAGCGCTTATTACGTTTACTGTGCTGGTCATTTTCTTTTTAACGAAATTTGGACATGTTTGGTTTGTGGTGATTTTTTTACCATTAATTGTTCTCTTATTCCTACGAATTCACAATCATTATCAAGATGTTAGCGAGCAGTTAAGGGTTGATTCGGAGGAGCCTGCAATACCGGTGGAAGGGAATGTCATCATCGTTCCGGTTGCTGGAATCACGAAAGTCGTAGGAAATTCCATCAACTATGCCAAAACAATTACGGATAAAGTCTATGCGGTGTATGTTTCCTTTGATCGCGAAGATGAAAAGAAGTTTGAGGAAAGATGGCGACAATGGCATCCGGAAATCAGGCTTATAACCCTACAGTCCCGTTATCGCAGGTATGCAGCCACTAGCGAAATTTATTGATACGATCCAACACAAAGCAACTGAAAACAATTATCAGGTGACGGTGTTGATTCCGCAATTCATTACGAAAAAGGGCTGGCATAATATTTTGCACAATCAATCAAGCTTGTTGATTCGCTCCTACCTTCTTTATAAAAAGAATGTAATTGTCACAACACTGCCTTATCATTTTCGAAAGTAAAAAGATCGTGCTGTTACCGTCTATTTATGCTAAAATGACATTAAAATTTTAATAATTGGCTTTCTAGGGTTCCGTGGCTTAATAAAGTCAGTCTGGTCCAAGAGAAAGCGCACAGATTTTGAT
The DNA here is from genome assembly GCF_016464375.1 of Bacillus renqingensis. Classification (GTDB taxonomy): domain Bacteria; phylum Bacillota; class Bacilli; order Bacillales; family Cytobacillaceae; genus Neobacillus; species Neobacillus renqingensis. The sequence continues at coordinate 20,288 of NZ_JADDIU010000060.1, read as the reverse complement.
GATCCAGCTCCAGCGCCTAGCCCCTCGAGTCATAAGCCACTCCTGAATTGAAGGCAAAGAGCGCCTTCTATTCAGGAGTGGCTTATGCTTGTCGGGGCTGACCAAGGCGCTTGCGCTTTTCTAATTTGTGTACACGGAGGGATAAAAGCCTGGGAGATACTGATGAAAACAGTAATCTCTTGGGCTTTTTATTATTTGGGAGGTTTATATGAACTTTTTAGTTGAAAATAAGTGGGTGATTTTAGTAATCTTTGAAGTCTTGGCCTGGTGCTCCACCTTTTTTCTTCTATATGCACGTTACGGCTTGAAATCAAGCTTCTGGTTTAAGGCAGCGACTGTTTTATTTGCTTTAACTGGGGTTATTCCACAAGTAATCATGGGAATCGTTAATTTTATTTCGACGAGAAAAATAGACATGTTTACCTTGATTATTGTCCTGCTTATTCTGTATGGTTTTACGATTGGAAAAAGTCATGTGAAAAAGTTGGATACCTGGGCTCAAGCAAAGTTTTCCAAACAGAAATCATAAGAATAAACCACCGGCTGATAGATCAATCGGTGGTTTTTCTTGTTTTTTGAATTAAAAAGTAGATGGCGCCAATGATCACAGCAGCGATAATGATTGGCATGACATATGGCTGTGCATATTCTTTAATGTGTGACCAATTGCTGCCTAATACTTCCCCTAAATAAAGGAAAAGGATGGTCCACGGGATAATCGCAGCTGTTGTATAAAGAATAAACTTAGAAAGCGGCATTTTGGCAATACCAGCTGGGATGGAGATGGCATGTCTTACTACCGGGATAAATCTTGCGGTAAAAATAACACCTGCTCCATATTTTCGAAACCATTCTTCGGCAACGTCAATGTGTTTCTTTTTAATAAGGACATACTTTCCGTATTTTTCGAGAAAAGGTCTTCCACCATAATAACCGGCCCAATACAAAAAAACCTGTGCCAGGGCTCCGCCAATTGTCCCGGCAATGACAGCTCCAAAATAGTTAAGATGACCTTGAGAAATCATGTATCCCCCGTATCCTAGGACAATTTCACTAGGGATGATCTCAATCATTAATCCTAAGGCAATACCAAAGTAGCCTAATTGTGACAAGAAATCTAATATCGAAAAAATAAATTCCTTCATAGCGCACCCTTCATTTATGTATTCAATCATTAACCTAATCTAGTTTAAACTAGTTTGTCTCATATTAAAATATATATGGTCAGCTGCAGGAAACATTCTGAAATGAATTCGCAAATTGCACGAAACTGACGATCAGCGGGGGATGGAACCCCCCCTGATTGTGTTTCGCTTTATGCGCTCAATGAATTCTCTGAAGTAAACATATAGTTTCGGTGGTGGAAGTGTATGCTGTACACCAACCCCATTGCAAACATGTTTCCCATAAGTGAGCTGCCCCCGTAACTGATAAATGGCAGCGGAATTCCTGTAATGGGCAGGACTTGAATCGTCATCCCGATATTTTGAAAGACATGAAAGGTAATCATGCTGATGATGCCGGTACAGACATACGCATTAAAGGAATCATTTGTGTCAAGGGCCGTTTTAATTAAATGATAAATTAGTAAAAAGAAGAGGCCGATGACGATGCTGCCGCCGATAAAGCCGTATTCTTCACCAATCACACTAAAAATAAAATCGGTATGGGCTTCGGGAACATATACCTCTCCATGCCGAAAACCCTTGCCGGAAATGAGACCTGACCCAATAGAACTTAACGATTTCCTTAAGTGGTAACTCGAATCACTTTCATACGTATAGGGGTCAATCCATGAATAAATCCTGTTAAACTGATATGTTTGCACCTTTAAATATTTTTCCAGTAATTCCGGCTTCTTTAGTACAAGATAGATAATAAATGAAGCCAGCGAGGCTCCAGCACCGTATATCGGAAAAATGATCTTCCATGATATCCCGGAAACAAGGATAATACCTGTTAAGATCGATAAAAAGACAAGACCGGTTCCCAGATCTGGCTGAAGCATGATTAATCCAAACGGCACCGCGGTTGTGAGACCTAGCTTTAACAGCAACCCGAAATCCGTTTTCAGTGATTTCACCGCATATTTTTCATGATGTGAAGTAATCACACGGCTAAGGGCTAAAATCAAAAAGACTTTTACAAATTCTGATGGCTGAATCTGCCCAATTCCCTTGATAACAAACCAGCTTTTTGCTCCGTTTCTGACCGGGGCGATGCTGACCGGGGCAACGTAAACGGCAATCAGCAGTAACAGGCCAAATCCATACAAAATCCACGCAAGTCGTCTATATTGATAACTATCAAAAAAAATGGATACGGAGATAATCACCGCACCGACTACGTACCAAATGATTTGCATGGTCATAAAGTTTTTGCCGCCGTATTGTCCTGTTGATTGCGCACTATAAATGGCAATGCAGCTAATTAGGAAAAAGAGAAGTAAGAGTAGTGTTAAGGTCCAATCAAACCGCTCCGTTTTTTTGATGTATTTTTCCATAGGATTCACCTATTTTTAATAAAAATGAAGGCAATATATAGTTCCCCACTATATTAACGAACTTTCAGCTGAAAAGGTTTCATTTTTTGTGAAAATAAAAGGAAGCTAGGAAACAGAAGTCTTTTTACTCCTACTTAAGATATTGTAAGAACATGGTCGCTATGCCGAAATAGGTAAGTAAGGAAAAAATATCATTTAGTGTCGTAATCAACGGTCCGGATGCTACCGCTGGATCGATCTTTAACCGGTAGAGAATAAGCGGGATCACCGTTCCGGCAAGCGTGCCGATAATCAATGTGAAAAATAAGGAACAGCCAACCACAATACCTAATACAAGATCCCCCCGCCATACATAAGCGATGATGGAAATTAAAATCGCACAGGTGATTCCAATCGTAATCCCCACCCCAAGTTCACGCATAATCAAACGAAACACTACTTTTTTATTAATATCATGAGAAATCAGCCCGCGGACGACAACCGCGAGTGATTGTGTTCCAGTGTTTCCGGTCATCCCGGCAATCATCGGCATGAAAAAAGCAAGAGCGACCACCTTTTGTAACGTTTCTTCAAAACCGCTGATAATTCTTCCAGAAATCAATCCGATAAACAACAAAAGGATCAGCCATGGGAGTCGTCTACCGGCGGCCACAAGCATTTTGGTATCAAAGTCAATCGACTTCCCTGATGCCGATAGCTTTTCAATATCTTCATTTGCCTCTTTAATTACGACATCAATGATGTCATCAACAGTAACAATCCCAACGAGGACATGATCTTCATCCACGACCGGAACCGCGATGAAATCATAGCGTTCAACCGTTTTTGCAACGACTTCCTGGTCGGTGGACACGGTAACAGAAATAACCCGTTCATACATAATTTGTCCGATCCTCTCTTCGGGTTCGGCTAAAAGTAAGTCTCTGTATGATACCACACCAACAAGCTTACTGCTTTCGTCAATCACGTACAAATAGTTAAGTGATTCCGCGAACTCTGCAAACGTCTTTAGCTTATCGACTGCTTCCCTAACGGTGTAGTAGTTGCGAATCCAGACAAAACGGTTTGTCATCAGTCTTCCTGCCGTTTCCGGCGGATATTTCATAATATCCTGCACGGCATTTGACTCCTCTTTATTCATTTCAGAAAGAAAGGAGTCCTTTTTCTCCGGGGACATTTCATGTAGCAGAGAGGCTAAGTCATCATTATCCATTAAATCAAGAACTTTACTGGCCTTTTCAATTCCCAGTATATTGAGTAATTCCAACTGTTCCTCCTTGTCGAGCTCTTCCATCAGGTCGGCTAGAACATCGGACTTTAGGAATTGAAGAAACCGGGCCTTATGCTTTTTAGGCAGCTCTTGGTAAATTTTCGCAACATCATAGGGTTGGAGTTCATCAATAGCCGCTTCAAAGTCGGTTTTTTTATTTTCCTTTATTGTTTTAATGAGATATAAACTAATTTCGTCTTGGGCCATATCTTTAATCATTACAGCTCACCTCTTCCTGATCATCTCAAAAAAATCATGATATGAAAACCAAAGAATAATTAAAAATAGTATGTGTAAATCCTAAATAAATTCCAAATAGGATAATTTACAGTTATGTTATCAAGGGCGATTATTTGTAAAAAAAATGAAATGAGTTATTTGACCTATTTTTTGTTAAAATGAGTAAGTATGAACTAAGCACATGGAAGTTTTTTGGGACTTCCTTCAAAATATTATTTTTTCTATGAGAAATGTCTAGCTCCATAAGGAAAGCTTCGGCATACATCAGCATCGCACGAAGGGAAAGCGATAGCTTTTTCGAGGAGCGCCTAGCCCTCGAGTCCTAAGCCAATCCGTCAAAAAGGTTAAAAAGTCACCTTTTGCTGGTTTGTCTTATGCTTGTCGCCTGACCAAGGCTGTTACGCATTTCATATGAACGGAGGAGTTTTGCCTTGAAAAAGCATCATCAAGATATACGGGATCTCATATATATACATTTAAACCAAATAGATCGGTATGTCATATCCCATGGTATCGAATTCGAAGAGTTTGTTTCAACCTTTTCAACTTCCTTTCATCATCATCTGCTGCTCTTAGCACACCGATTTGATGATGCTGATTTTAACATGCATACCCTGCTTGAATATTGTCCGGAAGAGAGGATTAACAAGTTGGCGGCAGAAGATGTATACGGCTACGGGAATTTTTGCTGGATTGATTTTACGGAAGAAGAGATGCTCAATGAGCTGACAGGACAGGAGATGGCTGAACTATTATACTTAGGCCATCATAAGCATCATTTAAAGCTTCCTTTTTATAATAAACTAGGCAACCGCTTTGTCTATTTGGCCCATGACGATGGCTGGTTTAATAAAACCTATTATCGCAGTCTAAAAGACTTTTTCCAATTACTTAGCGAAGTTATTTCCCGTAAGCTTGGAGGGCTGAAATCGGAAAAATCGATTCTAGGAATTAGAAAAAAACGGGTTTATCCACCGGTAAATAAAGAAATCCTTCTTTCTTTAGAGCCGTACATTAAAGAAGGAATTTGTATTTCTTTAAGGGATTCTGACCATCAGCGCACCCGAATAGAGATCCCAATCTGGGTAATAGGTGACTTCGCTAATATGGACGATATGTATGAAGAATACTTACATGCCTCCCACCAACAATACCACGCAAAAATCATCTTCGACAAAAAAACAAAAGAATGGAAATTAAATGTAATGTAGATGGGTGCCAGGCACCATGTGAATTTTTCACATGGTGCCTGGCACCCAACCAATTGATAAATAATGTGATAAAATAAAATGCGGAGTGAAAAAATGGAGGTTATCCCATGAAGACGAAACTAGGTTTGTTATACGGAGGAAAATCAGCTGAGCATAAGGTATCATTGCAGACGGCGATGGCTGTTATAAAAGCGTTAGATCCGGAGAAATTTGAGATTCATCCGATTTACATAAATGTTGAAGGACGCTGGATGAAGGGTCCTGAGTTAACAGGACCTGTTGAAAATGTAAAGGCACTGGAGTTTTCCTCAAGCGATTCCTTATCACCCACTTCATTAGCACCTGCCGTGTTCCAGGTGGCTGAACAGGAGAAGGCGTCTCTTGATGTGATATTCCCGCTCTTGCATGGACCGAATGGAGAAGATGGAACGGTGCAGGGGTTATTAGAACTATTAAATCTTCCTTATGTTGGAAACGGGGTTTTAGCCTCATCTGCAGGAATGGATAAAGTTGTAATGAAAAATATCTTTGCCCAAGCAGGACTTGCCCAGGTAAATTATGTTGCTTTTATAAAAAGGGAATGGGAGAAGGCGAGGGAAGCTGCTTATGACAAAGTTGAGGCTAAACTTGGGTATCCTTGCTTTGTTAAACCTGCCAATCTCGGTTCGAGTGTCGGAATCAGCAAATGCCGCAACCGTACCGAATTAAAAGCGGCTTTTGAGGATGCTTTTCAATTTGACCGCAAAGTGATTATTGAAGAGGGCGTTACGGCTCGTGAAATTGAGCTAGGGGTGCTTGGAAATGATGAACCGGAATGCTCGGTAGCGGGTGAAATTGTCCCGAAAAAGGACTTCTATGATTACACCGCGAAATATGAAGATGGAAATACGGACCTGATCATCCCTGCTGACATTACGGAGGATGAATATCAGCAATTAAAAGAAATGGCGATTCGTGCCTTTAAAGCACTGGATTGTTCTGGATTAGTCCGTGCTGATTTCTTTATAACCAAAGAAGGCCAGGTATTAATTAATGAAGTGAACACCATGCCGGGCTTTACACCGTTTAGCATGTTCCCGCTTTTATGGAAACATACTGGGGTGGAGTATCCGCAACTAATTGAACGCCTTGTTAAACTTGCCATAGAAAGATATGATGAGAAACAACAAATTAAACATACATTTTAGTGACATGGTGTTCGTGCCGCCGGGTCCATTTTAGAAGAAGAAAATATAAATTTTCTACTTTGAGAATTGTCCAGCCCCACAAGGAAGGCTTCGGCAGCATCAACATCGCACGAAGGAAAAGCGATAGCTTTTTCGAGGAGGCGCCAGCGGCTCGAGGTCACAAGCGGGTCCTCAAGAAGGCTAAAGAACAGCCTTCTCGCCGGCTCGTCTTGTGCTTGTCGCCGCTAGGCGGGCGCCTTGCGCTTTTCTTAGAAGGAGGTCCACAACGTGATCAAACGGTCGATTAAGCAAATAACTGAGATGGTTTCAGCAACAAATGATACTACCCCATTTTCAGATACGCTGATTTCCGGCGTGACGATTGATTCTCGAAAAATCAAACCGGGTAATTTATTTGTCCCATTTAAAGGTGAGCATGTGGACGGCCATAAATATGTGGAGGAAGCAATTGCTAACGGAGCTGCAGCAGCACTTTGGCAGCAGGATGTCCCAAACCCGCCGCGCCACCTTCCGCTAATTATCGTGGCGGATTGTCTCATCGCTTTGCAGGAATTGGCACGTAAATATCGCAATGAATTGAATGTCAAAGTCGTAGGGATCACTGGAAGTAACGGGAAAACAACGACAAAGGACATGACGGCAAGCTTGCTATCCCTGGCCTATAAAGTGCAAAAAACGGAAGGGAATTTTAACAATCATATTGGACTGCCGCTGACGGTGTTAAGCCTAAATGAGGACACGGAAATTTCCGTACTTGAAATGGGGATGAGCGGACGAGGGGAAATTGCACTCTTAACGAAGCTAGCCTGCCCGGATGCGGTCGTAATTACGAATATAGGTGAAGCTCATTTACTTGACCTTGGCTCAAGAGAAGCGATTGCCGAGGCCAAACTAGAGATTTTACAAGGACTTAAACCTGGAGGTCTTGCAGTCCTGCATGGGGATGAACCCCTTTTGATGGAACGAATAAACCGCTACCAGGGCAATATCAAATTGCAAACATTTGGTAGAAAGGATACCAATGATTTGTATCCTATCGAGATCACACAGCTCGCACAAGGGAATCGCTTTAAGATCAATACATCAGGAGAAACATTTGAACTGCCTGTTTTAGGCACCCATAATATCTTAAATGCCCTTGCGGCTATGCTGATTGCCCGCTATTTTTCCATTCCTTTTGAAAAAATGAGCGAAGGACTGGAAGGGATTAAGCTAACAAATATGCGGATGGAGCTTGTGGAAGGAAGACACGGTGAAAAGATTATTAATGATGCCTATAATGCCAGCCCAACCTCGATGATGGCGGCAATTGAATTGGTATCAAACCTTCAAGGATATGACCGGAAGATACTTGTTCTTGGCGACATGCTGGAGCTCGGTCCGGAGGAGGAGCAATATCATCTCCAAATCGGAGAAGGTTTGAACCCCGAACAAATTGATTTGCTGTTCACTTATGGGGAATTAGGCACCCATATCGCTAATGGCGCTAGAAACGCCTTGGGCGATGAACGAGTGTTTGCTTTTTCAGATAAGGAAGAACTGCTTCGACAATTGCAGCGCTATGTTCGAAAAGATACACTCGTTTTAGTCAAGGCTTCCCGCGGAATGAAATTAGAGGAAGTGGTCAAAGCATTACAAAAGGATAACAAAAGTGGCAAAGATAACGGCTAAAACTGGATAATTCGATTATCGTCACAGCTAAAAAGGAAACTTACGGCTGTTCTGCATTTTTCTGTTATATCATCAGACAAGTGAGGCAGTAGCGAGCAATATTGCAATTTATGTGTAAAAATGTTATTATAATCTTCAATGTGTCTAGAGATTGTTGAAAAAAGGGCATACTCCTTTGGAGGAATGTCTTTTTTTGGTAAAATAAAGATGTTACGTAATAAGAATGGATACGTATTCTAGGTATAGATTCAGCACTAGATATATAAAATATTTTCAAATAGATGAAGGAGAATGAAAACATTGACGAAGTTTGAAGATTTAGGTATAAGCCATGCAACGTTAAAAGCAGTCCTGCGCATGGGTTTTGAAGAAGCTACCCCAATTCAGGCAGAAACCATCCCACTTAGCCTGGAGAATAAAGATGTAATCGGCCAAGCACAGACTGGAACAGGTAAAACGGCTGCCTTTGGAATTCCTTTAGTAGAAAAGGTAAAAAAAGAGGTTGAAGCCATTCAAGGGATTATTATTGCGCCAACAAGAGAACTGGCGATTCAAGTCTCGGAAGAACTTTATAAAATTGGCTCAGGGAAAAGAGTCCGTGTACTGCCAATCTATGGCGGGCAAGATATTGGCCGTCAAATCCGGTCGTTAAAAAAATTCCCGCACATCATTGTTGGGACCCCAGGGCGTCTGCTCGATCATATTAACAGAAAGACGATTCGTCTTGACCATGTTCAAACGGTGATCCTTGATGAAGCGGACGAAATGCTAAACATGGGATTTATTGAAGATATCGAAGCAATCCTTGCTGAAATCCCTGAAGAACGTCAAACATTGTTATTCTCAGCGACGATGCCTGCTCCGATTCAGCGGATTGCAGAGAAATTCATGAAGGAGCCGAAAATTGTCCGCATGAAGGCAAAGGAAATGACAGTTCCTTCTATTGATCAGTATTATCTGGAAGTACAGGAGAAGAATAAATTTGATGTGTTAACCCGGCTTCTCGATATTCAATCACCGGAACTAGCAATCGTTTTTGGGCGGACAAAGCGCCGTGTTGATGAATTAGCTGAAGCACTTAATTTAAGGGGCTATACAGCAGAAGGAATTCACGGGGATCTCAGCCAGGCAAAAAGAATTTCTGTTTTGCGTAAATTTAAAGAGGGCTCCATTGATGTGCTTGTTGCGACCGATGTCGCGGCAAGAGGGCTGGATATCTCCGGCGTAACGCACGTATATAATTTCGATATCCCGCAGGATCCGGAAAGCTATGTTCACCGTATTGGCCGTACAGGCCGTGCGGGAAAAGCAGGCGTGGCCATGACCTTCGTTACACCACGAGAAAAGTCTTATCTCGCAATCGTGGAAAAAACGACGAAACGGAAAATGGAAAGAATGAAGCCGCCAACCCTTGATGAAGCGTTAGAAGGTCAGCAGCGGGCGGTTGTTGATAAGATTTTACAAACAATTGATAACAACAATCTTCAATATTACAAAGCTGCTGCAGAGGAGTTGTTGGAAACAAACGATGCCTCAACAGTTATTGCTGCCGTCTTGAAGATGTTAACTAAAGAGCCTGATACTACACCGGTTAAATTAACAGAAGAATCACCACTTCCACAGCGAAGAGAGAAAAAATCATTTGATCGTGATCGCCGGAGAAGAGACGATTCGCGCGGCTATAATGGCGACCGTCGGAAAAAAGCCCCAGTCAAACATCAAGGGGATCGAAGAACAAGCGGAAAACCAAGATCGAAAAGCTATAATCGTTAAATAAGTAAAGCATGGAGGATGATCCTTCCATGCTTTTTTATGGTTCAAAAAATCATAAAAATTATTGGATTTGAATTAAGCTTGAATCTACCTATGAGGATAAAAATGCAGGATACTCTAAATAGATTAAAACTTAATCGGGGTTTTGATGGTCTAAGTAGCTCACCAGGTGGTAAAATATTTGCAACAGGTCAAAGTTCAGTTTTATCAAATTAGCGATAGACCATATTTTAACTCCTTTAAGTAGGAATTTGGAGGAATCTTATGCTAGCAAGTCCACATAAACGAATTTCTAACAAAGCATTAACAGTATGGCGTATTTCCGGTGTGATCAAGGCATTCATCGGCTGGTCGGTTACCGCTGTTGCTTTATTTTTATTACATATTTTTGATGCACCATCTTGGATTTCTGTGATTCTGATCGTACTTGCGGTTATATTTCCCTGCCTCCATATTTTGGTCTTCCCGGTGCTTAGATGGAGAAGCTGGAGGTACGAAGTCCGTGAGGAGGAAATCGAGCTCGAGGAAGGGATTTTTATTAAAACGAGAACATTGGTCCCAATGGTTCGTGTTCAGCATGTCGATACAAGGCAGGGTCCTATCCTAAGAAGGTATAAGCTTGCCTCTGTTGTTGTCCATACGGCCGCAACTTCACATGAAATCCCTGCCTTAGAGGAGACAGAGGCGGAGGAACTGCGTTTCTTTATTTCCAAATTGGCAAGGGTGGCGGAAGAAGATGTCTAAACCAAAGCGGCTGCACCCGATAGTAAGTGTTATAACTACCGGAAAAAGAATTAGAAACCTCATCATTCCGATGATTGCCATTAATGTTTCCGGAGGACGAGACGGCAAAATTGCGTTGCTTGTTACATTGGCTATTTCTTTAGTTGCGATTATGATTACATTATTAACAGGTATTTTATCATGGCTCCGGTATACCTACCGGTTCGAGCAGGATGAGATCCGAATTGAATATGGTATTTTCGTTCGCCAAAAAAGGTATATTCCGTTGGAACGGATTCAAACCATCAACATGACCGAGGGGCTGATACAGCAGCTATTTGGTCTCGTAAAGGTGGAAATTGAAACCGCTGGCTCTGGTGAAGAGGCGGAAGCGGTCCTCTCGGCGATTACCAAAGATGAAGCAAAGCTGATTCAGGAATGTGTATCCGCTTCTAAAAATGGTGGGGATCATGGAATTCAGGGAGCGCAGGAGGGTCAAAAGGTTTTTACCATTTCTCCCCAAGAATTACTGGTTCTTTCTTTAACATCGGGAGGAGTTGGGGTCGTCATTTCTGCTGTATTTGCGTTATTTTCACAGCTAGATGATTTTATACCGTATAAAAGGATCTTCGGCGGGTTGGAGGAATGGGCGATACATAACATCCTTATGATAGCCGTTATTGTTTTCATCGGCCTTTTTTTAGCATGGATCATTTCTCTCATTATCGCTATGCTAAAATATGCAAATTTTACTGTGACAAAAACAGAAAGAGATTTCATCATTTCACACGGTCTGCTCGAAAAAAAACAAATCACGATTCCGATAAGGCGGATTCAGGCGATTCGAATCAGCGAGAATGTGGTGCGACAAATGCTTGGTTATGGCACTGTTTATGTGGAAAGTGCCGGCGGTTCCAGTGAAAATGAGGAAGGGGCCAATGTAATGATTTTACCGATAATAAGGGTAAAGCAGATTAAAGCATTACTTGAGCCGCACCTCCCGGATTATGTGCTCACGACGACTTTTACACCGCTGCCAAAACGAGCTAAATGGAGATATCTAATGCGAAGCTGGTATATAACTGTCCCGATTGTAGCGGCAGCGATTATCTTTTTAAAACTATGGGGGCTGCTTTCCTTGATTCTATGGGGCCTTGTGACGGGTAATGCCCTTCTGAAGTATCGGGATGCCGGATGGAACCTCGGACAGCAGCAGCTTTGTCTAAGACATCGGTCACTGACAAGGTCGACTATTTACATGAAGAAGAACCGGATTCAAAGCTTAAGCCTACAGGAAAGTTTTTTTCAAAAAAGGCGGGAGCTTGGCACACTTGCTGCTTCAGTGAAATCGGGGGTTGGCGGTGCTGGCGGCAAGGTTGTCGATATGGAAATGGGAGATATTCTTTATATTTATAGATGGTATTCCAGGGAAAGGCAGAGGGAGAATTCCGGCTAGCTGTTTTAGATTCTCCCTTATTTCTTTACGATGATCCCCATTAGAAATCCGCCCAAAAGCCCAAACAGATGAGCCGTTATATTTATATTGGGCTGGATAAAGGTCATAATGAGACTGACGACGCAAAGGGTGATGATAATTTGGGCGTTTTCCTTGGAGAGTCTTTTGTTTTGAAACACAATCATTGCAATATAATAGCCAAACAGCCCAAATATTGCCCCGCTTGAGCCGACATGTGTGTAGGTGAGCGGTTCAAGGGCGAGGGTGGCAAGGTTGGCAATAATCCCGGAAGCAAGATAAACAAATAAGAATCTGCCGCCGCCAAGCATTCGTTCTAGTGCCGGGCCAAATAGAACCAGTGAGAAGCTATTAAACAGCATATGTGGAAAGTCGCTATGCATGAAGGTTGGCGTAAGCAGACGCCAAAATTCTCCTTCTATAATATAGAGGTTTACGCCGGAAAAATGTTCAAAGAACCAATAGTTAGGAAATATAGGTAAAATGGTTAACAGGTATAAACAAATATGAATCGCTACGATCACCGAAACAACCGGGTAAAGGCGAATAAATTCACGAAAGCTTTCAGTTCTGGCAAACATGGAAAAACCTCCTTTACACACCATCATAAACATAATTTTAGTCTTGTACACTATTATGCACTCAGAATTACAAATAGAAGGAAGATGACCGATGATTAAAGGGATTGGCATTGATATCATTGAACTATCAAGGGTCCAGGAGCTTATGACTAGACAGCAGAAGTTTGTCGACCGGGTGCTGACGGAGAAAGAAAAGCAAAAGTTTGCTGCCGCGTTATCTGTGGTGAGGAGGACTGAGTTTCTAGCAGGCAGATTTGCTGCCAAGGAAGCCTATGCTAAAGCTGCTGGAACGGGCATCGGGAAAGAGCTGTCATTTTTGGATATTGAAATCGATACGGATCATTTGGGGAAGCCGTTTTTTTCCAAACCGATTGTTCATGCCCATGTATCGATCTCACATAGCAGAGACTACTGCGTCGCACAGGTAATTATCGAGGAGTGATGGAAGTATTTATTTAAAATAGTCCAGTCCATAAGGAAGGCTTTGACTGTATAAGTAGCTTTTTCGAGGAGGCGCACGCAGCTTACGCATTTCTTTTTACCAACTCTATTCATATTCCTGGTGGTTGTCTCATATATTCGTATGGAATAGGAGAGACAAGGTCAGCTATGGTTCATTCAAGCCTGATCCCTGACTTTCTCTTCTCAGGAACTATACGAAATGAGACAAGAAGGGGCTGAAGGAATGAGGAAAAAATTAATGCTGCTCACGACCGGGCTAATGGCTATCTTACTACTCGCCGCCTGTGGTTCTAAGTCACAAGATGATGTAGTAAAGGAATTGAAAGGTAAACAGGACGATTTAACGAGCTATAAAGTGGATGCGAAAATGACACTGAAGATGGGTACAGATTCACAAGTATATAACGTGGAAATCTGGCATAAGGATCCAACCTTTTACCGGGTAAATTTGAAAAATGCTGAAAAAGACCAAAGCCAAATGATTTTACGGAATAACCAAGGTGTATTTGTCTTAACACCGGCTTTAAACAAAAGTTTTAAGTTCCAAAGTGATTGGCCGCAAAATAGCAGTCAGGCCTACCTGTATGAGTCATTGATTAAAGATATTGTGGCAGATAAAGAGGCCAAGTTCTCACAGACAAAAGACCATTATGTATTCGAAACGAAAACTCGTTATCAAAATAATAGTGTGCTTCCATTTCAAGAAATAAAGCTGAAGAAAAAAGATTTATCTCCGGTTAGCGTGAAAGTAATGGATCCTGACCGCAATCCACTTGTGACGGTCGAGTTTGAAAAGGTGAAATTTAAGGCCGACTTTGATAAGGACGATTTCGAAATGAAGAAGAATATGACTCGTGCCCAGCTCGGTTTACCTGCGATGGCGGGCGGTGGTGAGAATGATGCCCTTACGGTTAAGTATCCAACCTTCGAACTGAAAGGGACGAAGCTAACGGATGAGAAAAAAATCGATCTAGAAAATGGCAAACGGGTTGTCCTCAGCTATGAGGGCAAGAAAAAGTCCTATACACTCGTCCAAGAAAAAGTAAAGGCAAAGGAAGCTGCTACGACTTTTGTTGAAGGGAGCCTTGTTGACTTAGGTTTCACAATAGGTGCCGTTACAGACCACTCGATGACATGGACGCATAATGGAGTTGATTATATGATTGCTTCCAAAAACTTATCAAAGGATGAATTGATTGAAGTAGCTAAATCAGTCCAAGCTGAAGAGGTGAAATAATACGGTGGTAATTAGGCAGACTCCGAGCAGGGGTCTGTTTTTGTGTAGAAAAGTCTTAAGTTGCAAATGTGAACTTGATAAACAAATGTATGAAGAACTATACATTTTGCGTATTCGAATGTCGGAAAATCTGGCTTTAGTCACACCACATTTAAGATTTCTCAGGTTGTGTGGTAAAATGAGAAATGTTTTAATATATAGATGTGGATGTGAAACCATGGAAGCACAAAGGAATTTCTATCGAGACACATGGGTTGAGGTGGATTTAGATTGTATCTCTGAAAATGTCGCCGCCGTGAAAAACTATCTTCCGAAAGAAGTGGGTATAATAGCAGTGGTGAAAGCAAATGCATATGGTCACGGTGATGTTCAGGTGGCAAACGCAGCGCTTGCAGCCGGAGCGGTTTACTTGGCTGTTGCGTTTCTGGACGAAGCCATTGTCTTAAGAAAAAAGGGAATCACCGCCCCCATTCTTGTGTTAGGTGCTTCGCGTCCTGAAGATGTTCAAATAGCGGCTGGGCTGCAGATTACCCTAACCGTTTTTCAAAAAGAATGGCTTGTAGAGGCACAAAAGCACTTGGCTGAAGATGACCACCTTTTACTTCATATTAAGGTTGATTCTGGAATGGGCCGAATCGGGGTACGGAGCTGTGAGGAACTTACGGCAATCGAGCAGATAATTTCTGAAGACAAAAGATTCGTATTGGAAGGAATTTTCACCCATTTCGCAACGGCGGATGAATTGGATACCACCTATTTCCGTCAGCAATTAGCCTTTTTTGAAAAAATAATGACTAGCTTATCAAAGCGTCCGAAATATATTCATTCGAGTAATAGTGCGGCAGCAATCCGCTTTAAGGAAGCCTATTTTAATACAGTGAGGCTCGGTATTGCGATGTATGGGTTAGCCCCGTCGCAGGAAATGGAAAAGGAGATTCCATTTTCTTTACAAGAAGCCTTCTCGCTAAAGTCCCGGCTTGTTCATATAAAAAAGCTGCACAAGGGTGAAAAGGTGAGCTACGGGGCAACATATGAAAGTAAAGGGGAAGAATGGATTGGTACAGTGCCGATCGGCTATGCCGATGGATGGATACGTAAGCTGTCAGGGCAAGAGGTCTTAGTAGGCGGCGTCCGGGTCCCAATTGTCGGCAGAATCTGTATGGATCAATGTATGATCCGACTTCCTGAATATTATCCTATTGGAACCGAGGTAACGTTAATTGGTGTGCAGGAGAATCAATTTATTTCTATTAATGAAATTGCTGCCAAGCTTGAAACCATCAATTATGAAGTGCCGTGTATAATAGCCAGCCGCGTTCCGCGTATTTACAAAAGGCATGAAAAAATAGTCGATATACACAATAATTTACTTGACAATTAAGGCGTTTTCATTAAAAATATTCAACATATTTATGTTATCGTGTTTAAATCCGTGCATAAAAGCATGTCTGATTGGCCTATAATACAGTAGGAATTATATTTAGTCTATGCATGGGAGAAGAATAATGTTATTATAAACTATGGTACAGATAAATGATAACATGCCTTTAGGGAACCCTTTTAAGGGGGATGCAAGTGGCGTGGAGTTTTAGGTGTCTATAGATATAATTCTGAATTTCTAAAAAATGGTATGTAGTGATGGTGGAGGTGTATGTTTGTGTCTGAATCCAGCGCAACTACGGAGATTTTAGTCAAGTTACCACAACATCTTTTAACGGAACTGGATGGTTTTGTCCAACAAGAAAATGTAAACCGTAGTGAATTTATCTACCAGGCAACAAAAATGTATTTACGCGAACGAAAACAGAGACAAATTCGCGAGTCCATGAGACGTGGATATATGGAAATGGCTAAAATCAATCTTAGAATCGCATCAGAAGCATTTCAAGCAGAATATGAGGCAGAGCATACAGTCGAACGTCTTGTAAGTGGAGGTTAAACCTTTGATTGTCAAGCGTGGTGACGTATATTTTGCGGACCTATCCCCAGTTGTTGGCTCTGAACAAGGCGGTGTCCGCCCTGTACTTGTCATCCAAAACGACATCGGGAATCGGTTTAGTCCCACAGTTATTATTGCAGCGATTACTGCTCAAATTCAAAAAGCAAAACTACCAACCCATGTTGAAATTGATGCAAAGCGCTACGGATTTGAACGAGATTCAGTCATCCTGTTAGAGCAAATTCGTACAATTGATAAGCAGCGGTTAACCGATAAAATTACCCATCTCGATGACGAAATGATGGAGAAAGTGGATGAAGCCTTACAGGTAAGCCTAGGACTCATCGAATTCTAATGAAAGAACACGCTCTTTTAACTGAAAGAGCGTTTTTTCGTATCTATTTCTGCCTTTAGCTGTTTCGGCAAGCTTAAATAGCTTGCTTTTTCTTTTTGGGAAAAAAAGTATCGGCAGTAACGAGGTTTATCCGCCAATAACCCCTCGCGGTAATACCTCTGTAATGCAACACCTTCCGCTTTTTTGATACAATATGGAAAAGGAATGGAGGATAAAACGAGTGACTCAAAACATAGTTAAAGAAGATCAACATTTAAATAAAATTGCCGCAGAACAGGCAATATCCATTAAACAAGTTAAAAGTGTCATTTCCTTAACGAACGAAGGGAATACGGTCCCATTCATTGCACGATACCGTAAAGAAATGACCGGCGCCCTTGATGAAGTCCAAATCCGCAACATCTTAGAACGGTGGCAATATATCCAAAACCTTGAACAGAGAAAGGAAGAAGTATTGCGCATCGTTGGCGAACAAGGGAAATTAACTGAAGAGCTCCAGCAGTCAATCGTCAAAGCAGAGAAATTGCAAGAGGTCGAAGATTTATACCGCCCATATAAACAAAAAAGACGGACAAAGGCAACAGTAGCAAAAGAAAAGGGTTTGGAGCCTTTGGCAGAGTGGCTGCTAACCTTTTCAACCGGAAACCCTGACGATAAGGCAAAGGAGTTTTTATCAGAAGAAAAAGGAATTCTTACCATCCACGATGCCATTGCGGGTGCAAAGGACATTATTGCTGAAATGGTCTCCGATGATGCCGAAGGCCGCAAATGGATTCGCCGTGAAACATTCAAATCAGGTGCCGTTGTGTCTGTTGTAAAAGAAGCGGAAAAAGACGAAAAAAATGTGTACGAAATGTACTATGAATATGAAGAACCGGTAAACAAAATTGTGCCCCACCGAATTCTTGCGTTAAATCGCGGTGAAAAGGAAGATATTTTGAGGGTATCTATTAAAGTAAATGTTGACATTATCCTGTCTTACTTACAACGGAAATGGGTTAAAAACGAGCATGTTCCTGCAGCAGCAATGGTTGTAGAAGCAATTGAGGACAGCTACAAAAGATTGATCCAGCCATCCATTGAAAGAGAGATTCGCAATGAATTAACTGAAAAGGCAGAAGAACAAGCAATCCATATCTTCTCTGAAAACCTGAGGAATTTACTATTACAGCCGCCGTTAAAGGGAAAGATGGTTCTAGGGGTCGACCCTGCCTATCGGACAGGCTGTAAACTAGCGGTTGTGGATGAAACGGGGAAAGTTCTGAAAATAGATGTCATCTATCCGCACCCGCCTGTTTCCAAAACGACGGAAGCACGTGAAAAATTTATCAAAATCCTTCGTGACTATAAGGTGGAAATGTGTGCAATCGGTAACGGAACGGCCTCAAGGGAAACCGAGCAATTTGTGGCAGATATTTTAAAAGAAATGGATGAGGAGATTTACTATTTAATCGTAAATGAAGCCGGTGCCAGTGTGTACTCTGCCTCAGACCTTGCGCGAGAGGAATTCCCAAATCTCCATGTTGAAGAAAGAAGTGCCGTATCGATTGCCCGCCGCCTGCAAGATCCATTGGCTGAATTAGTGAAAATCGACCCAAAATCGGTAGGGGTAGGTCAGTACCAGCATGATGTTTCTCAAAAACGGCTTTCCGAATCGTTGCATTTTGTGGTGGAAACTGCCGTTAACCAGGTTGGGGTCAATGTGAATACCGCCTCTGCTTCACTTTTACAATATGTGGCCGGGTTGACGAAGACGGCAGCAAATAATATAGTCAAGCTGCGTGAAGAAGAAGGGAAATTTACCAGCAGGACTCAATTGAAGAAGGTCCCTCGTCTTGGTGCGAAAACGTACGAACAGGCCATTGGCTTCCTGCGTGTATTAGATGGGAAACAGCCGCTTGACCGCACAGGAATTCACCCGGAAAACTACGATGAGGTGAAAAAGCTATTGGCAAACTTAGGGTTTACGACAGCAGATTTAGGAACGGAAGAGTTGAAAAATGCATTAAGCGGGCTTGACTTAAAGGCTGCTTCTGAAGAGTTATCCATTGGTGAATTAACGTTAAAAGATATCGTCGACGCCTTAGTAAGACCGGAAAGGGACCCGCGTGATGACTTACCCCGCCCACTGCTGAAAAAGGACGTTTTAAAACTGGAAGACTTAAAATCTGGTATGGAGCTGCAAGGAACGGTTCGGAATGTGGTTGATTTCGGCGCGTTTGTCGATGTCGGAGTGAAACAGGATGGGCTTGTTCATATTTCCAAACTAAGCAATCGCTTTGTGAAACACCCGTTGGACATCGTATCGGTAGGTGATGTTGTCACTGTTTGGGTTGATTCTGTCGATATGAAAAAAGGCCGTGTGGCGTTAACCATGCTAAAGCCATCCTGATCGATTGAAGACACTGCTTAAACGAGAATGGTCCGGCTTTACAAGGAAAGTTTCATCCGCATTAGCATCGCATAGAGAAACAGGATCGTCTTTTCGAGGAACACATAGGGGTTCTTCGCTATCGCCAATCCGTCAAGAAGGTTAAAAATCAACCTTCCTGCCGGTGTATCTTTTTCTTGTCGCCGATAAGCGGACACTTTCCGCTTTTCTCATGAGCAGTGTTTTTTTCTGTAAAAAAACCAGCATTGGTTTAATAGCTTGATTTGATAGCGATTCTTCTCATAGAAAGCTCTTTTCATTTGGTTTTGGAACCAGATTGGCATAATGAAACCTCCCGTAAAGTGGATTTTCATTAAGTGTATAAATAATATATGCTATAATAGGTTGTCACGTTCTAAAGAAGTGAGGGGAGCACTAAATTGAACGATTCAGAACTTCAATTATTGGTAGAAAAGATATCAACCCAAATCTTCGGCAAGCCATTTAGCCATAAGGCATCTTTTAATCACAGATTAAGAACCACCGGCGGCAGGTATCTCCTTGGTACACACAATATTGAAATCAATAAGAAGTACTTAGAGCTGTTAGGTGAAAAGGAATTAATCGGGATTATTAAGCATGAATTATGTCATTATCACTTGCACCTTGAAGGAAAGGGACATCAGCACCGTGACAAGGATTTTAAACGGCTGTTAAAAAAAGTAGGTGCACCCCGTTTTTGCAATCAGCTTCCAGAGGCAAGAGCAAAGCGTTCCGCGAAAAAAATCCTCATCTACCAGTGTACAAATTGCCAGCTCTCTTATCAAAGAAGAAGAAGTATAGATACGGGTAAATATGTCTGTGGGAAGTGCGGAGGAAAACTGAAAAAGATGAAGGAAGTCGTATTATAATAAGAAAAGCGCAAGCGCCCTGGTCAGCGGCGTATGGCCTGGAGCGCTCCAACTGAGATAAAGGAAACACGGTGAGCGCAAGCGAACCGATGTTGACTTATCGTAGGGCGGAGCGCGAAGGACACTAGCCGCTAGGGCGCTGGAGCTGGACAATTCTCAAAATCGAAAACATATAAATTCTGATAATATAAGAAAGTGCTGTTCCATTTATTTCTTCACAAAATCTTATTGACTTTAACCTGTTACGTCATTATAATGTAAAGAGTCGATAAGGCGGAAGCCTTATTAATTGAACTATTCCGCAGTAGCTCAGTGGTAGAGCTATCGGCTGTTAACCGATCGGTCGCAGGTTCGAATCCTGCCTGCGGAGCCATATTGGG
>NZ_JADDIU010000006.1 GCF_016464375.1 Bacillus renqingensis | reverse complement strand
TTATGCTAACTCCACAATCGCGGAACAAAGACAGCTCCAAGAAATGCAACAAGAGCTTGAACAAATTTAGAAGCGCAAGGCGCCCGCCTAGCGGCGACAAGCACAAGACTTATCCGGGCGGAAGGATGTTCTTTAGCCTTCTTGAGGACCCGCTTGTGACCTCGAACCGCTGACCAGGGCGCTTGCGCTTTTCTAATTTAATCTTTCCAAAACAACTGGATAAGGTTGATTTTTCTCGCCTTTTTTATTTTTTTCATAAAGATACAATATTAAAGTAGCGTTATGTGGCAGCTTTTCCCGAGGAATGTGAATGTTAAGTTGAAAAGTCCCGTCCTCCTGAAGCTGTACCTGTTTTTCTTTAATAAATTCCACATGACCGTCTTCAACCGTATAATATACAGGGCCATATTTCCCCTTCGCTGTACCTGTCACTAGATAATCTCCATTGGTGCCTGACACCTTGACATCTTGAAACTGTAATAACACAAACAACATGGATAAAGATAATATCGTCCGCATAAAAAGGCCTCCTAATCCTTTCGAAAGAATCCATACACTCCAGTGGTTTGAATGATATTCGTAAATGCTTTGGGGTCAACCTCCTTTATAACCCTTTCCAAATCAAATAGTTCATAACGAGTGATGACAATCATCATGATGTCTCTTGTTTCGTTTGAAAAAGCTCCTTTTCCCGGAATCAGTGTAATTCCCCTAACAAGTTTTGCATATATTGCCTTTTTCATTTCATCCGCTTTTTTAGTAATAATAAATGCCGTCAGCTTCGAGTGCCTCGTATGGATCGTATCGATGACCCTTGTTGAAGTATATAAGAACACAAGGGTATAAAGGGCTTTCTCCCAGCCATAGAGGAATCCCGCCGTTATAATAATAATGCTATTTAAAGCGAACATGTAAGGTCCAATTGGTTTGTCCTTCATCCTCGACAAAACCATAGCAATGACATCGAGCCCGCCTGTTGAAGCACCCCATTTTAAGGTAATGCCGATCCCAATTGCCATAATCACTCCGCCAAAAACGGCATTTAACAAGATATTATGCGACAATTGCTTAACCGGTATGAGTTCTAAAAATAATGATGAGAGGAGGACACTGATAAAACTATACACTGTAAATGTTTTTCCAACCCTTTTCCAACCTAGAATCGCAACGGGAATGTTCAGCAATAACAATAATAATCCCATTGATAAATGAATGGGCGTATAATCTCTTAACACACTAGAGATCAATTGAGCAATTCCGGTGAATCCACTTGAATAAACATTGGCAGGAATTAAAAATAGATTCATTCCCAAGGCAGTTAAAAAAGCTCCGGCAATAACAATGATGATTTTCTTCACTTCGAGCCACATCTGATTTTCCTCCACTTTATTTTTCCCTGAATTCAACTAGGATAATTGTTTTTTTGAAATGAAACCGATAAACTTAATACTAAAGATTTATTCGTTGTGAAAGCAGGTGAGCTTCATGCAGGTGAAAATATTGGCTGACAGTGCATGTGATTTACCAAAAAGTTTTTATGAAGAGCATAATGTTACCCTTATTCCATTAAACGTCTACATCAATGGCGAGGAATTTGAAGATGTTAAAAGTATTGACTCCAAAACCGTTTATGATGCCATTCGCAGCGGCATTGTACCGAAAACATCACAAGTCTCTCCACTCTTGTTTGAAAAAATCTTTACAAGCATGGCGGAAAAGAAGGAAGATGGAATTTATATTGCCTTTTCCTCACAATTATCGGGAACGTATTCCACCGCTGTTATGATTCTTGACCAAGTGAAGGAAAAATATCCAGATTTTCATTTAACAATTATCGATACTAAATGCGCCTCATTAGGTCAGGGTTTGATTGTCATGGAAGCGGCAAGGCTCGCAGCTGCGAATGTCCCAAAAGAAGAAATTGTTAAAGATGTGAAGTTTAGATGCGGGCATATGGAACATCTTTTTACTGTTGAAGATCTTGATTATTTGGCTAAAGGCGGCCGGCTGTCGAAGGCATCGGCCTTTCTTGGCGGATTATTAAATATTAAGCCGATTCTAAATGTCGAAGATGGGAAACTTGTCCCAATTGAGAAAATCCGCGGGAAGAAAAAATTGTTTCGCCGTTTAATCGAACTGATGAAGGAGCGAGGCAGCGATTTCGAACACCAGATCGTCGGAATCAGCCATGCCGATAGTGAGATGACTGCACTGGAAGTAAAGGCAATGATTGAAGAGGAATTTCAGCCAAAAGAGGTTTATATCTCATCAATAGGGTCTGTTATTGGATCCCATACCGGGGCAGGTACGATATCTATTTTTTTCTTAAACGAACTGCCTAAATAAGACGAGCGGGGTACCTCGCTCGTCTTATTTAGAGTGTCAGAATTTATATCATTCGACTTTGAGAAATGTCCAGCTCCACAAGGGAGAGGCTTCGGCAGCATCAGCATCGCACGAAGGAAAGGCGATAGCTTTTTCGAGGAGCGCCTAGCCCCTCGAGTCATAAGCCACTCCTGAATTGAAGATAAAGAGCGCCTTCTATTCAGGAGCGTCTTATGCTTATCGGGGCTGACCAAGGCGCTTGCGCTTTTCTTATTTATGGTCTGTCTTTTTAGAATATTGATTTTTCCCTGCCTGCCGATTTTTTTCACGGATCATATTCTTTTCATGACGCAATGCATTATTGTCTTGTGCCTTTTTATCATTATCTGAAGTATGCGGCATCCTCTTTACCCCTTTCCTATCCTTCTTCAGATGTTAGTGTCTGTCAATTTGAAAAAGGATATGCAATCAACCTCGTCAATCTTTCTTTTCATATGTCCAACCGCCTTCTTGATATACCCGGCCTTCTTTCATCAGTTTCCCTAATCCCCGCTTAAAGGCAGCCTTGCTAAGGCCGAAGCGCTCCTGGATATCTTCCGGCATACTTTTATCGGTGTATGGCATTGCTCCATTTCGACTCATCAAATACTCATAAATATGGGCAGCGTCTAAATCAATTGATTCCTGTTTACGGGCGAGGAGGGAGACATTAATCGTGCCGTCCTCCTTAATATCGATAATCCGCCCTTCGACTTTCTCACCGAGCCTTGGTTCTCGGCTTCTCTGCGATTCATGAATGAACCCTTTAAACCCCTCAAGCGTATAAATCCAGCTGCCAACTTTGGCGGTACGGTAAATATGGCCTTGGACATTTTTATTAAAATTCTCACGTGTTGCCTTCGTCGAAAGCGACTGGATAACTTGATCGCTGGCAAGCTTTGCGTATAAGAGAGATTTTCGGTTCACTCGTAATGTGATGTAAAGCATGTCCCCCTCTTTCGGCCAGACAGACTGATGGACGGGAAGATCATCCTTTCCTAACAACAGATCCTTTTGCAATCCGATATTTAAAAAAACACCAATGTCCGGATTCACATCCGTTACCTTCACCCACGCATAGCGACCTACAGCAACGTCGGGAATCCTGGTTGATGCTGTAGGACGCCCCTCAGAATCAACATAAAGGAAAACCTCAACTTGCTCCCCTTCTTCGAACTCTCGATTCGTTTCATTTTTATGTAGTAAAACATCTTCATGTCCATCCGTTAAAAAATAGCCAAAGGCAGCCTTGCGCGCGACAGTTAGGATGGTCGTCTGGCCAACAAGTTCTTTTAATGACATGTATGACTCCCCTTTCCATTTGGAGCTGTTTCTTTAGGTTGTAAAACTAGGGCTTATTTTACTATAATGTAGACATGAAGGGAAACTTTAACAGTCAATTTCTTCTTTTAGTCAAAAGTTGGAGGGTTGCATATGCCTAAAGATAGTTCATTTGATATTGTATCCAAAGTAGATTTTTCCGAAGTTACCAATGCGATTACACAAACGATGAAGGAAATTACGACACGCTATGATTTTAAAGGCAGTAAAAGTGAAGTTTCGCTGGATAAAGAAGAACTTGTTCTCGTAAGTGACGATGAATACAAAATGGAGCAGCTAAAAGATGTTCTGCTTGGCAAATTAATCAAAAGAGGCGTTCCGGTTAAGAATCTTGATTACGGAAAAATTGAAAAGGCCTCCGGTGGTACAGTAAGGCAGCGGGCAAAGCTGGTCCAAGGCATCGATAAAGAAAATGCCAAAAAGATTAATACGCTGATTAAAAATAGCGGAGTAAAGGTGAAAAGTCAGGTACAGGATGATCAAATTCGTATCAGCGGCAAAAGTCGTGACGACTTACAAAAAATTATTTCGTTAGTCCGCGAGGCAGATTTATCGATTGACGTTCAGTTTATAAATTATCGATAAGAAAAGCGCAGGGGAACTCCTCTGCGCCTTCTTAGTCTACTTTATTCGTTTTTCCTCTTTTAAGGATAAAAAATAGAAAGACAAAAGCCAAGATGATAACGGCTATTAATGAGCCCACTAATGGGATATTAATCCCTGACTTTTCAGTTAGGGCATAGATTTCAGAATTATCGCGATCAAGAATGAGGATATATTGATCATCATGGCTGCGCACAAGGTCTCCCGCTAGCAGGCCGCGCAGCTCTTTATCCCCTTCAAGCTGATCTGCTGTCAAGGTAACCTTTTGTGACTTGCTCGTATTATTGATGGCCACAACAGCTGTTTCCCCTTTAAAGTTGCGTTTGTACACCATCATACCATTTTTGTTGTAAAGCATATCGAACGTACCTCTTGTTAGTGAAGGCAGTTGATTCTTTAGCTCGCCTATTTTGGTAATGTAATCAATCAGTTCTTTTTCAGCACGGAAATTCATCTGTCTCCGGTTATCGGGAATATCACCGCCATTTAAAGCAATTTCCGTTCCATAATAGACAAGAGGAATTCCCGGTGTGGTATACAAATAAGTTAACGCCGTTTTCCAACGGGAGCCTGGAAATTGCCGTTTTCCAACAATGTCACGGGTAAATCTTACAGTATTTTCAGTATCCAAGAAATTGGCCAGCAAATAGGATTTTTGCCCATGTTCAAGTTTTACCCGTTCAGATGGCAGCGTTTGATCTGTCGAAGCAAAGACTTTCCGCAAATCTTGACTGCGGCTAAAATCCAATATGCTGTCAAGTCCAGCAGCTTGATATTTCTTCACATCAACTGTAGTGCGATTCGACGGAATTCCCATGAGAAAGAGATCCTTTTTCTCCTTTTTTACAGCAGTGGAAAAATCACTCCAAAAACTTAAACTGACAAAGTTAACATCCGGTAAGCTATAACCGTCAATATTGGTTTTCTTTATCCACCATTTTGCGGCATCGATTAAATAACTGCTTACTTGCGGGTTCTCCTGATTTAAATCAGGCAAACCATCAACCCAGCCGTTCTCAACCTCTTGCGGACGATTCCAATCGACAATTTCTTGTTTCGGATGGAACCAATTCTTTTTGCTTGGATCAGTTACCCATGGGTGACTTTCTGCTACATTATTCGTAACAAAATCCAGCAGCACCTTCATTTTCCGCTTATGAGCTTCTTTTACAAGCCTTTGAAAGGTCTTCAGCGAACCAAAGTGCTCGTCCACTTTATAAAAGTCGGTTACCCAATACCCATGATAGCCATTCTTTACATTCGCAAAAATCGGTGTCAGTCGAATAGCAGTAAACCCCATATCATGTATGTAATCTAACTTGTCAATGATTCCCTGTAAATCGCCGCCATTATAGGCTAACGGGTCCTTTACATTCACGTCAATATCATTTTGTGTATCACCATCATTAAAGCGGTCAATCATGATGGAATAGATAGATTCATCCTGCCATAAACGGTCTTGTTTCGTGACTTTAGCATTTGCAGGGACTGACGAAAAAAATAAAATCAAAATCAAAATTGGTAACATTCGTTTCATTATAAAGCTGCCTCCTCCTCTTCCCTTACTCATTTTAATTGATGTAAACTGTTATTCCAAATTTTATTGACCAAATCGCGGCCCATTTTATATAGGCTGGTCACATGACAAAGTATCATGATGAACAAAATCGGAATATCTTAAAATAGGGGAAATTTTAGATCAATGCTGTTTAGCACGAAGAAAAACTAGAACCGCCGATTAGATATTTACTACCTTCCTACCCATCTTGCCCTTCAAAATTCTAACTAAAAAGGTTATAAAATTCCCGGAAGATGTCTAAAAAGAAAAATGAAGCAGCTGGCATGGAGGTTGACAATGAATCGACAACAACGAATGCACCTTTATGAAATTCAAAACAGGGCCTATACAGAAGGAACTGTTGAACAGATTAACGATCAATGGATTTTTTTTGATGAGGAAACGGAAGAGGCTATCATGCTGGAGGATTTTCTTCAGCAGGAAATTGAAATTTTCCGGATGAACCGTTGGAAAAAAGGAGAATTATGTGAAGCAGGGAAAATACGAATTGGCAACGAAATCGTCATGCTCCGTGACCATGATTTAGTCAGAATTAGAAAGCATTTAGTCTACTCGCTTGAAAAGCTGTTAGACGGGATTAATGATGATGCCTTTTACCAATTCATTACGACCTTAAACTCATTAAACTTTTCAATCTTTGATTGTATTTATTGTTATAACCACTTATCCTTTCTATCGGATCAATATCGAAGAAATGGCGTAAATTTTATGGTTTTCGATAATCAGGACGAAATCTGCAATGTCCAGCATCATTTTAGCTATTATGAAAAAATAAGTGACCGGTTCGAATTCACAATCAATACCGGCAAACGGTTGATTATCGAAAAATTAATTTCATAACAAGAAAAGCGCAAGCGCCTTTAGGCTAACCAGGGCGCCTTGCGCTTTTCTTATTTAACCGCCGATATATTTTGCATAAAGCGATTTTGCCTTTACAACATCATTGATGCCGTGAATTAATACCCTTGCATCCCTAAACACGACAATAGAAATATCTTGTTCCGGTGAAAAACGCAATAAAAATTCGTTTCCACTGACTCTCCCGCTTCTCCTTAGCTTCTCTGCTGCCTTTTTTAAATCCAACTCATGCTTCCTTCTTGGGTTAACTTGCACAGTGTTTCGACCGCAAAGGGTTGTAAAAACGATTTGCTGTTCTGAGGACCTTTCAAGGAAATCAAATTGGCGGTGTACGCATGCAGGACAATGGGGATTTTTCCCTTGTGACATATCCATTTGCAAAAAGGAAAGGTCCCAAATCTCAATTTGTTCCAAGTTTTGTGTCGTTTCAGCTGGTAAACCTACTAATAGCTTCATCGTTTCCAATGCTTGAAAGGAGCCGATGATATCGGTTAACGGCGACAAGACTCCGACCGTGTCACAAGTTTCACCCGTGCCTTGCGGGACCTGCGGGAAGAGGCAGCGATAGCATGGGGTGTGTCCCGGCTTAAAGACAGCAAACATTCCCCGTGAACTGACGGCAGCACCGTGAACCCATGGGATATCAAACTTAATCGCCACATCATTGATTAAATAACGTATCATGAAATTATCCGTACCATCGACGATTGAATCAACATCTGTTAAGTAAATTTCGGCATTATCGAGATTTACATCCGCAACAACCGCATCAACTGTTACCGAGGAATTAATTTTTTTCAGCCTATTTTGTGCAGCAATGGCTTTTGGAAGCTGTAATTGGGCATCTACTTCATCAAACAGCATTTGCCGCTGTAAGTTTGATCGTTCAACCACATCACGGTCAATCAATCTGATATAACCAACCCCGGCTCTTACAAGGTGGTTGGCAATAACGGTGCCAAGTGCTCCGGCCCCGACAATAGCTACCCGGCTATTCAGCAGCCTCCGCTGTCCCGCTTCGCCTATTTTTTGAAAAAGGATTTGTCTTGAATAACGTTCTAAACCATCCATCGAACTCCTCTTTTCTCCAGTTCCATTTCTTTTATTTTAGCAAATTAAATAGAAATTAAAATTATAATTTTTAAAAGATTCAAAACAGTATATAATAAAAGGTAGAATGTTCAGCAAAGAGCAGTAAGAACTCCAAGATTACACAGAGAGTGAATAAAAACAGGAAAGAGGGGATTTTCTTTGAATCTAGGTGGTTTTAAAAACAAAGAAGTATTGGTCGATTTGACTGATGGGACGATTGAATACCGCCCCATCAATGAAAACGCAGCAAAGAAATATATTGGCGGACGCGGGCTCGGGGTGAAATACGTTCTTGATAATGGCCCAGATGTGGAACCGCTCTCACCCGAGAATATCCTATGTATTATGACCGGTCCTGTTACGGGTTCACGTTCTACAATGAGCGGGCGTCTCTGCGTTGTAACAAAGTCTCCATTAACCGGCACTGTTTCTGATTCCCATATGGGGGGATGGACTGCGGCGCGCTTAAAATGGGCTGGCATCGATAATATTATTGTGAAGGGAAAAAGTGATAAACCGGTATACCTTTACATTGAAGACGGGAAGGCAGAGCTTCGTGATGCTTCCGGCCATTGGGGTACGAGTACAAGAACATTTATTAAGGCAATGAAGGCGCTATATGGCGAGAAAGACTTAAGTGTCATGGCCATCGGTCAAGCTGGTGAAAATCAGGTTCGTTTCTCTTGCTTCATTAATGAGCATGACCGCGCAGCAGGTCGTGGCGGTACAGCTGCTGTTTCCGGCTATAAAAAATTAAAAGGAATTGTTATTAAAGCAGCGCAAAAAGGCAATATGCCGGCACCAAAATTAGACAGTGAATATAAGGATGCCAATAAAAAAGCGCTAAAGGCCGTCCTTGATGGTGGATTAACCGCGCCAAATAAAGGCGGATTATCTGTGTATGGTACAAACGTGCTGACGAACCTCATAAATGAAGTAGGTGCCCTGCCAACGAAAAACTCACAATATACCCATTGGGACGAGGCCGAAAAGCATAGCGGTGAATATGTAAACCAACACATTCACGTGAAAAACAATGCCTGCCACGCCTGTCCTGTTGCCTGTAAAATAGAAGTAGAGGTGAAAGACGGGAAATTCAAGACACGTGTTGAGAGCTTTGAATTTGAGTCTGCTTGGTCACTTGGTGCCAACTGTTTAGTAAGTGATTCCGAGGCGATTGCCTATCTAATCGACCGTTGTAATGAGTACGGTCTCGATACAATTGAACTTGGCCACGCCTTTTCGATTACCATGGAAGCAACGGAAAAAGGAATTATTTCAGATAAGCTGAGTTGGGGAGATACCGAAGCAATGGTCGAACTAACAAGGAAAATTGCCCACCGTGAAGGCTTGGGAGGAGTTCTTGCTGAAGGACCAGCCAGGGCGGCGGCGCTATGGGGGGCACCGGAATTGTCCATGTCCGTTAAAGGTCAATCCATCCCAGCCTATGATCCACGTGGAATCCAAGGGATTGGTCTCGGATATGCTACCAGCAACCGCGGGGCATGCCATCTAAGAGGTTATACCGTTGCTAGTGAGATTGCTGGAATTCCAGAGCCAACCGACCGACTAAAAGCAGAGGGCAAAGGAGAACTATTAAAGACTTTTCAAGACCTGTTAGCTTTCTCTGATTCCATGAATATATGTAAATTCTCCTCTTTCTCGGAAAATGCCGAGCATTATGCCGAGCAGTATAGTACGATGACCGGTGTTGCACTGACGGCTGATGATGTGATGAAGGCCGGGGAGAGAATTTATAATCTGGAGCGCTATTATAACAATCTAGCCGGCTTCAACAAGCGCGAAGATGATTTTCTTCCAAAACGCTTTACGGAAGAAGCAGCTTCCGGTAACAGCACTGGACATGTAAGCCGGATGGATATTATGCTTGAGGAATATTATCAAGTTCGCGGCTGGAAGGATGGCGTTGTACCGGAGGAAAAGCTCCGTGAACTCGGAATCATCGACCCTGAAGGACAGTTAGTCTAAGCGAATAGAAGAGGCTTGTGTGCTTTGCTGCAGACGCCTCTTCTTATCTTTCCCCACTCACCCGCCTGCAACGGGAGGAAAAAGAGCAATTTGATCTGATTCCTTGACCTTCGTTCGTAAATCATCAAGGTGGAAAATATTCTGACCGTTTACATAAACATGAACAAAGGGAAGCAGCTTTTTATCTTCTGTCAAAATTTCCGCTTGTAATTCTGGAAACATTTCAATCATTTTATCAAGGACATCTATCACTTGATCCCCCTCAGGATGAACCTCAACCGTTACCCCGCCGCAAATTTCTCTTAAGTTAGCAAACACCTTAACAATCACTCGAACCACTCCTTTCTCACTTATTAAAAAGCTGTCAGATCCTTTCATCTGACAGCTTTTCCTGTTTCGCTTTAATAAAAAATCGACATCGGCAGCTTAACAAAACCTAAATACAATACAAGTGCCCAGGCAATCACAAATTGAATCCAAAAAACGGAGGTTCTCCGTTTATTCGCTGCACGGCTAAGAATCATTTCGAAGAGCCCAATAATCCATAGACCGACAACTGCCTTTAAAATATACATCACACTAAGATTTGATACCATAAAAAGAAGTCCAACACCTGTTGCAATAATAACAAGATAAAGAACCCGTAAAATCATTTGGATTATTTTTGCCGCCTTTTCCTTTCCTCCCGATTGTAAGAATAGGGCAACAATAAATAAAATAAGAGCTAACGCCCATGCCGTAACATGTCCATGGATCATATAACTGCCTCCTTAAATTGATAATTCGAAACTATCATAACACAGGCTATTTAAAATTACGAAGAAAAGGTAGGTAAATATGGTAATAATATCGTATTAATATTAGGCAGATGAATCACATTACATCCGCCCATACATAAGATATAAATTAAGAAAGGGTGTTGTCGATGCCAGCAATTGTTGGGGTTGCCCAAGTGATAACTCTGGGGAATAGTTCTGTGTTCCATATCGGTGATGTCTATAAAATTATGCCATTTGCAACGGCCAAAACCTTCTCTGGTGCCGGCTCCTTTAATACCGGTGATCAGGTTGACGTTCTCAATAGAATGAGTTCAACAAATACGTTTGACCCGGATACCGTTGATCAAAATATTTCGCTTAATATGTAATGAACGGGTGGTCAATATGAATTTTTATATCCAGCAGTCCATTCATATCAATTTTATCAAAATTGGCGGGGTTACCAACTCCTCTGTCCTGCAAATTGGCAGTGCCGGAATCATAAAGCCGGCAACACATCTTTATAATACAGGGGGATTCACGAAACCTGCACCAGGAGCCATAAAACCTTCGGAGCATTTACTAGCACCTTCAGTACCCTTGCAAGCTCCAGTCAGGTAAAGTCTTACCAGCCTTATAATTTAGGAAAAGAAGCAAATCCTAATACGTTAATGCATATAGTTAGAAGACAAGGTAATGGTAAGGCACAGGTGAGGTGATTTACATGTATCAGGATCTATACCAATACCTTCAATGGCTGCAAATGTGTATTCAAGCACAAGAAAAAAGAATAGCATCATTAGAGGCTACCCTCCTAGAATTACAGAATCAATTAAAGCAAATTCAAGAAAAAGCAACAATTCATGTGGATACGATTGAATATAAATTTGATCAATTAAAGGTCGAGGCCCTTGAAGGAACGTTAAATATTGGCTTAAATCCTAATGATTTGTCCGGAATTGAGGACTTTGCGGTACAAAATCAATCACTTAACACCCCTTTTCCCCCAAAACAACAAATGAGATTATCAATGAAAATTGAGGAGTCAATCCAAGAATACTTACAGTCAGACTTACCTCTTATAATCGAGGAAACGCAAAGAAATTTATCAATTCCGCCAAATGAATCCTATCTTTCCTTTATTAAAAAAGATATTATCCAACAGCTGCCCAGCCGGATCGAGTATCATTTAAAAGCAAATGCCAAAAGCATTCAGTCAGCTGAAGATGATGAACAGATTGTACAGCAAGTTATTGATGCCATAAAGCAAGAAATTCACAATGGGGTCCAGGTCTTTTTAAATAACCTACCTGAAAATTTGAAAGGAATGAATACCGATGAACTTTGAGGTTTACAACCGTGTCCTCCATGTCGGAAATATTGATGTTATCGGGGTAGCGAGCTCCTCATTACTCATGGTGGGGGATACGGAAACCATCCAATTGACATCAGCATTCGACACTCCCCCGGAATCATTAATTATCGGTCCATTTGTGCCATTAGAACGGGATGTGACCCCTGGTTATGCTAACCCGAACCTCTAGCGTAGACCGCCTTAAAATAAAGCAAGTAGCTTACGGTTCTACGGTTCAGCTTGGGGATTCTTCCATCATTCATGCATTTTCCAGGGCACTTGCGGTTCAACGAGAATCCGAAATTTTCTTAGGGGATGAAGGAAACTTTCCTTCCTATCCAGTATTTAGAAGACCTCTTCCCTTGCCACCCATCTACGAACCACTGTCTATTTTACGTCACAATCTTACTCCTATTATAAAAGTAACTAACATAAACGTTACGGCCGTTTCTTCTTCATCCGTTCTACATGTCGGAAATAGTAAAAATATCTCGATGGAAGTAAGGGTTAAGCATATCCGGCAGCTTCTACCGAAGGGGCATGAACAGTATACTAGGTAGATGCATATAATAGTGGAATGAGATTCCTCAGTTTAAATGGTAAAGGATGTTATAGAATGCCAGCGATTATTGGACCGGTACAAATCGTAAGTGTTTCTGGAGGAGCTGTGCAATTTGGTGATGCCTTATATATTTCACCAAAAGCTAGTTCCAAAACCGCTGCGGGGTCTGGAGGTTTTAATACCGGCGGAGTAATTATTGCGAATAATGGCTTAAGTGGTACAAATGTACTTGATACAAATGTATTTGACCAGCCAATAGCAGGAAATAATTGACATAGACCTATATAGGTCTATGTCAATTATTATTCATTCACCTTCAAGATATGAGCGCCATAAAAGAAAAATAAATATTTTTCTGCTACCTCCCTTTTCCAAATCTTCTCGATTGCTTTAGCATATAAGTCAATCTGTACCTTGTATCGCTCCTCTAGAATCGGCTTTGCCTGCTCAAAGCCGCCTTTAAAGCGGTCGGTAATCCCGTCTGATTTATAGTCGATAAGAACAAGGCCGGTTTCGTCTTCAAGAATGCAGTCGATAATCCCTTGGACAAAAATAGATTCTTCCTCGTCCTGCCAATCATGGTAAACCTCATGGGCCTTTAAGGATAGTGTAAAAGGTATTTCGCGATGGACTGCTGAAGCATGAAAATATCTTTGTCCCAATTCAGTCTGGAAAAATTGAACGATTAATTTGGTATCAATCACTTCCGCCTGCTCCCTCGTTAATAATTCATGATGAACCATCCAACTGACTTGTTCAGAAATAGATTCTTCATTCACAGCCTTCGTCAAATCTATATGCTGCATCACCATATGCATGGCGGTTCCCCGTTCAGCAGGATTCATGGCCACCTCCTGCATAAACTTTGGACGTTTCAGAATCGGCTTATGAAATCTCCGGATAAAGTCTGTTCCACTTTGTTCGTCTGCCATTTCCCGCTGTCGTTTCATTTCAGAAACAGATTGCTTAGAACGATGTGTCGTAGCGCTTGGATGGGAATAGTCCCATGACAGTCTTGCAGTAATTTCCTCCACATATGGGGAGGTTACTGGAACTTCTTGATTCTCTTCAACTAATCGAATCAAGTCGTCCGCTGTTAAGTCGGGGGCTATTTTCTGCTGCTTTATATCAGCTGCAGCCTTCATGGCAACCTTCCAGACTGACGGATGCTGACGTAAATCATCCGGAATAAGAGGATTTATTTTTTCAGAAATTCTTATTTCTTTACAGTCCTGATGTCTTACGAGCGCAGGGCCGATCCAGTCTAGATAATTAGTTGCCGCAGCAAGGTTATAATCCTTCAATAGCCACTCCGGATAATCGCCGGCCTCATTCCACTGCTCAATTGTTTTCGCAGCATCCTTAAGTGTGGCCGTTAAATAAAGTTTTTCTTTCGCCCTTGTCATCGCCACATATAAAACACGCATTTCCTCAGCGAGCATTTCCATTTTCTTTTTTCGTTTGAAGGCAATTTGCGGCAATGATGGGTAAGAAATCCGCCTTTCGGGATTCACATACTTCGCAGCAAATCCGTAATCCTTATCAAGCATATACGGCCGCTTCAAATCAGATGTGTTGAAATTTCGCGCCATCCCTGCCATAAATACAACCGGAAATTCCAATCCTTTACTGCTGTGAATCGTCATAATACGGACAACATCCTCCTGCTCTCCGAGGGCCCGTGCTACCCCAAGATCATCCCCCCGGTCAATTATGCGGTCAACAAATCGTAAAAAGCGGAACAATCCACGGAAGGATGTTTGTTCATAAGCTCTCGCCCTGTCATATAGAGCTCTTAAGTTTGCTTGGCGCTGCTTTCCGCCCGGGAGACCACCAACAAAGTCATAAAATTTAGTGTCACGGTACAGCTGCCAAATCAGCTCTGATAATGATCCTTGCCGTGCCATGGACCGCCACTCTTGGAGCAACTCATAAAATTGCCGGATCTTGTCATAAAAAACTTCCTCAGATTCATTTGTGTTATCACGGCAAAAGGCAGAAACTGCCTCCCAAAACGAACCGCGTTTTTGATAAATTCGAATCTTTGCCAGCTCTTCTTCGTTCAAACCGACAATGGGTGAACGTAAGACAGATGCCAAGGGGATATCCTGTAATGGATTATCAATTACCCTCAAGAGTGACAGCATCACCGCAACTTCCGTAGCCCTAAAATAACCGGTTGATACATCGGCGTAAATCGGGATTCCCTGCTGCTTGCATTCCTCGATAATTTGCGGCGCCCAAGTAAACGAGCGCAGCAGAATAACGATATCCCGGTACATCAGCGGCCGATAAGACTTTTGCTTCGGGTTATAAACATGCGTCCTTTCCGTTACCAATTCTTTTATTTTGGCGGCAATCACCCTTGCTTCAAGCTGTGACTGCTCAAGATCAGCTTTATCAAACAGATCCGGGGCAGCTTCCGTTTCCAATTCCGTCGTCGTCGATTCCTTCAAGCCTTCTTCTTTTTGATCAATCAAAAGGAGTTCCACAGGGTATTGGCCATCCTCCGGGTAAGGTGCTCCGTTTCGCAGTTCCGCCGCCTCATCATATTCGATTTCACCGACCTTCACGCCCATGATTTGTTTAAATAAATAGTTAACCCCATCCAAAACTTCTTTACGACTGCGGAAATTTCGGGCTAAATCAATTCTTAACCCTGATGAATCACCATCCGTCCTGAAACGATTATATTTTGCTAAAAATAAATTTGGTTCGGCTAAACGAAAGCGGTAGATCGACTGCTTTACATCACCGACCATGAATAAGTTTCCCGTTTCCTCTTCCTCTTTTGCGACCAGTTTTAAAATGGTTTCCTGAACCAAATTTACATCCTGGTACTCATCAACTAAAACCTCTTTAAATTTGCGCCGGTACGAAAGGGCAGCTTCCGACGGAATAAATTCTCCCTCTGAAGTAATTTCTGCCGTCAAAATGGCCAGGCAATAATGTTCTAAATCAGCATAGTCCACAAGACCTTTGTCGATTTTTACCTTTTCAAATCGTCTTGAAAATTCCATTACTAGATGTACAAGTGTTTCAATAAGCGGGGACATCTCTTCCATGTCACGCAAAAAGCTTTCCGGTTTACGGGAAAAAATTTCAGTCTGAATCGCCTGGATTTTTTTCTTTGCCCCATCCCTCATTTTCTGTACCTTTGCTGTCAGTTCTTCATCATACTCGCCTTTTTTCAGCCTTTTGGCAGTTGAAAATGACCAGCTTTGCATTGCCTGATAAAGCATATTCCATGAATCCTGCTTTGCTTTTATTAACGTCTCAATCGTTTGTAAATCAGTTAGCAAATTTTCCGCCCTAGGTGCCGGTCCTCCTGGAAGCTTAGTTATTTCTAATCCCCTCATGATCATTTCCTTAGCCGCTTCCAACTGCAGTTCAATATCAAAAAGGAGTTTCTTGATAAATGGGAGCTCCTCAATCTGTTCGATGGCAGATATATCATACATCGACACAATGGAATGTAAATAGTCTTTTGGCTTGGGATTCGCCCGGGCGAAATCATAAATGGACTGAACAATATCCTGCAAGGCAGCATCACTGCGATCGCTTGTGAACGCGTCGACGAGGTTAAAAAATACCTCATTATCCTTCTTTCCGTACTCCTCCTCAAACAGCTCGTCGATTACCTCATCTCTAATTAATTGGGCCTCCGTCACATCTGCAATCCTGAATCCTGGATCAACATCAATGACATAATAAAATTTACGAATGACCTCCATACAAAAGGAATGAAGGGTTGAAATAGAGGCCTTATTTAATAAGCTCAGCTGTTTCCTTAAATGACGGGAATGAGGATTCTGATCAATCGCTTTTTCTAATGCTTCCCCAATCCGGTGCCGCATTTCTGCTGCCGATGCATTGGTAAACGTCACCACTAATAATTCGTCGACATCCATTGGCTCCTCTTCGGAAAGAATCTTTTGGATGATTCTCTCGACCAGGACAGCTGTTTTACCTGAACCGGCTGCGGCGGCAACAAGGATGTCTTTGTCTTTTGCCATAATCGCTTTCCATTGGTCATCAGTCCAAGTTACTCCTTCCGGCTTTTGCGGCATGACCATTTTACTCATTTTCTTTGGCTCCTTCTGTTATTTTTTGTAAAACCTCTTCCTTTGAATGAGGAGTAAGGATCCGGAAATGGTTTGGTTCAATCGATTCATCAAATTGGCATACGGATTGAAACGGACAAAATGTACATGGTGTTTTATCCTTTAGTTTGTATGGTGAAATATGAGTCACGCCATCAATAATGGCATCCCCGGTTTTCTGGTATATTCTGCGTACATATGTCCTAAGGTGATCAAATTCAGCCAGACTTGCAACCTTTGATTTTTTTGACAATTGTCCATCTTTTTTAATACCGGCGGCAATAATCTGTGAATCACCGGATTCAAGCTGTTGGTCCATCAAGCGAATGACCTCAGGATCACTTACCATTAAACCGTTCATTTTAAACTTCTTCAAAATTTCATTTTCAATTTCTTCGTTTGTCAACACTTTGGTTGCATTGACAAACGGATTATGAACATGGAAATAAAGAACACCAGCAGGACTTGCCTTCATTTCTACTAATTTCTTGGAATGGGTCATTACAATATCAAGATAAGTAAGCATTTGCAGTGCCAGACCATAATATACCTCGGTTAAATTAACATCCTTTTCACTAGATTTATAATCAATTACCCGTAAATAGACGCCGCTGCCTTCAGCTTTCGCTTGGTCCACCCTGTCAATTCTGCCGGCTAATTCCATTCGCTTTCCGTTTTTCAATGAGAATGAGAGCGGTGGCAGCTCGCCCTTGGGACCAAAGCCTAATTCTAAGCCAATTGGTGAGAAGCCGCTCACTTTTGCATGTTCACTTAGGACGAGTGAAGCCCTCGTTATAATTTGTTCCAGCTTCCGTCTAATATAATGGTGTCGCTCGGAGCTTAAAAGGATTTCATTCTGTAATCTTGGCGCTAATGTCTTCACTGCCTCTTTCGCCAAGTCTTCACATTGCTGCCTTGACAGCTGGGCCCAAGACAGCTTTTGCTCATTGACCATATCAGCAATTTGCTTTAATGCCGCGTGGAATAACTCGCCGATATCAGGGGCCTCGAGACGAAATACTTGTCTCTCCCTCAGCCTCAGTCCATGCTTCGCGAAGTGAGAGAACGCACAGGAATTATAGAGTTCCATTCTCGAAACACTTGCTGTAATCGTTTCTCCATATAATTCATTTGCGGTATCCTTCGTTAGTTTCACCGTCTGATTGGTATAAAACAGGCTTGAGAATACTTTTTGGGCCTGTCTTTTTTCCGGACTTTTCACATAATAGTTATAAACATCCCACCATAAATCAGACATGGGGTAATTCCGTTTTTTCAATTGCAGCTGGGCATTTAAAAACGCTAGAGTCGCCCTTACATTGGATACAAAGCTTAGCTGTTCTTCCTCTGGTAGTTCAGCCGGATCCGTCATATAAAAATGTTCAGAGGCATCGGGAAACATTTCTCTTAGTCTTTTAATATAAGACGAAGGGATTAATGACTTGCCTTCCTCATCGGCTAGCGGGTAACTGACATAAAGCAATTCTAAAGGTGCCGTAAAGGCTTTATAGGCTACAAAGTTTTCATCCAATAACCGGACCCGGCTGCTTGGAGCTAATTTGATTCCTTTCGTGATCAGCATTTCGCGATCTTCATCAGAGAGTAGCCCTTCATCGGAAATTTTCGCTGGCAAGACTCCTTCGTTGATGCCGGCCACAAACACGACTTTGATTTCATTCAGCCTTGATTTCTCCAAATCACCGATTAATACTTGGTCAAGTGCAGGAGGAATAAGGGAAAAACACAGTGATTCAAACCCCGCCTCTAGTATCGAGGCAAATGACTTTAATGTGACGGCGTCATCTCCTGCAACCTCCACATACTGGTCGAGAAGATCGATCACTGCATTCCAAACTTGTTCGTGTTCTCGCATCTTGACAAGGTTTCCGTTCTCCTCTGCCTCCATCTTCCAATTCTCCAGCTTTGCCGGAATATCTAATTCTTCTAAAAATAAATAGATTGCCTCACAAATCCTTCTGCCGGTTTCTGCTCTTTTCAGGCGTCTTGATAACCGCAGCAGTGGAGCGGTTATCATCAATTTTAATTCATTTAACTCCTGCTCCCATTCTTTTTCGGCATCTGTCTGGACATTTGCTGCTAATTCCAAACCGCTAATGTTTCGATAAACCCAGCGGTCCTTTTTTGTCCATTTACTTCCATTTATCCCGTGGGCTAACACATAGTTTTCCAGCTTGTCCACTTTTTCACGCATTTTTTTGGTATTTTCCCCAAGTGGATAGATCAATTCGGTTTTAATCACCCTGAATATTGGTTCGTAGCGCCAATAGGATTGAATTACTTCAAGACTGGAACGAATCAGTTCGATTAGTGGATGGTTCAGCATCGTCCTTTTTTGATCAATAAAATAAGGAATTTGATAATCACTAAAAACAGGCTCAACAATCTCATGATAATCTCCGCCGTTTCGGATTAATACGGCCATATCACGATAACGGTATCCTTTCGTACGGACCAATTGCCGAATCTCCCTGGCGATCCCTTCCATTTCGGCACGTCGATTCCCCGCCTGACATAAATGAATGTCGGTGTCTCCATGATAACTTTTAACCGGGCGCTCATCGAAGCTCGCCTCCAAATGCCTGAGGGATGGACTTCGCCATTTTTTTTGCTGCTGTAAAACCACCGGCTGCTCCATTTCAATCGCTAACGCCTTTGTCAAGTCATATAGGGTGGAGCAAATTTCATTTGAAGCTCGAAACAAATCAAGTTCATCCGGTACGGTGGCAAACGATGGCCGGTCGGTTGTCAGCGCGATTGTGACCCTTTTGCAATGCTTTGCTAATTCCTGGATAATTTGATATTCCTGTGGTGAAAAACTATAAAATCCATCGATATAAATTTCTGCCTGCTGTAAGTAGCCCGAGGCCGATATTTTTTCAGCAAGCAAGTGAAAATAATCTTCCGAATCAACATATTTACCGAATAGTTCGTCTGTAACTTTTTGATAAATGATTTCCAAATCATGCAATTTATCTTGTAAGGCTTTTGAAGCCGAATGATTGTCCGCCAATTGTTCTGCGCCATTCACCAGTTCCTCTGGTTCAATGCAATAGCGCTTAAATTCTGTGATCATTTGCTCTAATTGCTTGATAAAGCCAATCTTATCGCTAGCCCGCTGAAAGAGCCTCAATTGCTCCTTCTGCTCGTCGATTATTTTACGGATTAACATACTGATCCCGACACTGTTTAAATGCAAGCGACTAATTCCACCGGTTTCCTGAAGGATTCGCCATGCCAGTCTTGAAAAGCTATATACTTGAGCCCGTATCATGCCGCCAATTGCCTCATCCGTTGCCAGAAGGTATTCTGATTGAAACGTCATCTGTTCAGGGACGATATAAATAAGTGGCGGACCTGCCGGATTCTCGATAAGTGTAGTCCGAATCTCATCTAGAAGCATCGTCGTTTTGCCACTTCCCGAACGCCCCATTACCATTCTTAAGGACATGAACAAACCTCGCTTTCTATAAAATCTATCTCTATCATTTTAACACATATAAGCACAAATGTTTGGAACAAGAAAAGCGCAAGCGCCCTGGTCAGCGGCGTATGGCCTCCTAGAAAAAGCTATCGCTTTTCCTTCGTGCGATGCTGTTGCTGCCGAAGCCTTCCTTGTGGAGCCGGACAATTTTCAAAGCCAAAAATTTGGCACTTTCTTATCTTCTAAAGAACAGAAAAAAACACGATATTGCTATCGTGCCAATTCCCCTGTTAAAAGTGGACATCCATTTCGTTTAACGGCCAGTAACGAAGATCGACCTTGCCGACTACTTGGTTAATAGAAATAAAACCGAAATGACGGCTGTCCCAACTTCCTAAACGGTTATCACCAAGAACAAATAATTTCCCCTCAGGAACCTTATCTTCACCGGTAATTTCTTTCAAGCTGAAATCACCTGTTATTTTAATGCCGGGAGATTCCTTCTTATAAGCACTTAAAAATGGCTCCTTACGCTTATGTCCATTTATATATAATTGGTCATCCCGATACTCTATTTTATCACCTGGCAGTCCGATAATCCGCTTCACGAAATCTTCTTTTGCATTCGCATGGAATACAATCACATCGAAGCGTTCCAGGTCACTGACCTGATACCCAACCTTATTCACCACCAGCTTGTTGCCATCTTGCAGCGTAGGCATCATCGATTCACCTTCCACTACATAATTGGAAAAGAAAAATGTACGAATAAAAGCAAATATAATAACACCGATGGCAAACGCTTTAATCCATTCCATCCCTTCTCTTTTCCATTTTCTGTTCATCAAAGCGCCTCCGTTTCCCCAGCTTATAGTTCTTTTCTGTTTCTCCATTATGGTCATTATGGTCATTTAGACAAGCTCTATTTAATCTTGCTTCAATTCTTTTTCCAACATACCAGAGTATAAAAATGACAACTAACACAATGGCTGTCCGAAATGGCTGTGTGATCAATGCACGAAGATCATAGCCAATAAAGCTAATCGTAAAAATCATCACCATTTTCCCAATACAGACGGCAAGCAGATATTGGGCTCGACTAATTTTGGAGAGAGCGGCAACAATATTCACCACCGCCGATGGTGTAAATGGAAAACATAACAGCAGAAAAAGCGGACCAAAACCATGACGTTCCACCCAATCCATAAGCTTTCGGACCTTTGGGTGCCGCGGCAAAAAGGCTAATATTCTCCTTTGTGCAAAGTGCCTAATCAACGAAAAAACCAAGAATGCGCCAATACAAGCACCCATCCACGAATATAAAAACCCTAACCAAAGTCCAAACGCACTGGCATTAGCCATTACAAAAACAAACAAAGGGAGAAACGGCAAAAAGGCTTCAAGTACAATCAGCAATATTCCTGGTATTGGACCGAGTGTTCGATATTCCTGTATAAGACTCATTATATTTTCAAGTGTAACCCAGGCTCTAATTGATTCAAAATCCATCCGTTTTCTCCTTATTTCTTTTTCATTCTATTTTACAGACTAGCTCTGTGATTATTTTGTAATAAATTGTTGAAGGGCCTGTTTATTTTTTTCGACATTAATATCTAAGACGAGACCCTCGCCTGCTACTCGCGGTTCAGTAAAACTATTTTTAATCGGAATCCTTAGTGTATCCACCGTTCCCTTTTTTTCAGAAAGGAAGTCTTTCGCCATAAACAAGATGTCCGAAGTTTTCATATTTGTATTGACATAAGGGGTAACCACGCCAACCAACTTTGGCAACTTGGCGATCGTTTGGAAGCCGCTTAATTGATCTTTCATGGCCTTCACCGTCTTTTGCTGGCGTTCTACCCTTCCAAAATCACCGACTGCATCATGGCGGTAACGGACATAGCCAAGCAGCTGTTTCCCATTTAATTTTTGTAAACCAGGCTCTAATGTAACCCCAATATTTTTTTTCATCTTTTTCTCTACGTTAATTTTCACACCATCTGGAAAGGCTTCATCAACTAATTGTTCAAACCCTTGGAAATCGACAATTGCATAGTACTGAAGATCAATAT
Source organism: Bacillus renqingensis (assembly GCF_016464375.1). GTDB lineage: Bacteria > Bacillota > Bacilli > Bacillales > Cytobacillaceae > Neobacillus > Neobacillus renqingensis. The sequence goes on along the minus strand of NZ_JADDIU010000006.1, from coordinate 112,913 downwards.
CAAAGTTCTGTTTAATCGTTTGTCTTACCAGTTCCGGGCCCCCCCTGGCGAAAGCGGAATTAATTTTGTGTTTACCATATCCGGGAATTTCCACATAACAATCTCTCATGATGGAAGTCAGTTTCAATGTTCCTTTGTCTTCGTTAAAATGGGCAATCATTATGGTATCCGACCGGGACTTTTCTTTCCCCCGGGCATCACTGCCGAGCAGGAGGATATTTGTATCTCCATATTGATCCTTTTGACCCTTAAAGGAATAAATCTCCTTTGACTGGTCTCTATCCATTTTCTTTAATGATTGATTTACACCCAGCTTATATTGAAAATAAGAATATCCGATTCCAGCACCAATTAACAGTAAAAACACAAGCAAAATGGACGTCCATCGCCTTTTTTTCTTTCTCTGATGTCTATCTGACCGCATCTGTATCACCTTTTTCGTCCTATGTATTTTATTTTACTATATATTTGACTATATTTTGATTAACAAGGTTTCTTTTTTTATTTATTTTCCCCTATTCAATAGCGTTATATTTATAGAAACTTTCTCATGAAATAAATGGATTTGGCAAGAACAACGCTTAACCAGGAAAAGATTATTGCTTTTCGCGTTTCTATTTTGTATAATAAAGAGGAACATTAGTTCGTATTGTGAGGTGCGAAATATCATGACGCGAATTCCAGAACATGACCGCGATATAATGGAGAAGGCGATTTATCTGCCAATGGTATTAACGATTTTAAATCGGGATTTATCCATCATCCAGAATAGTCCCTTTAAGTTGAAGAAGCCTTATTTAGAATTAATTGAAGAAACGATGAAAGGTGTTCAGAGGGAATTAACTGAGGCAAAACAGTACATGAGAAAGAACAAGCTGCAAGTGATGGAAACTAAACGGGACGATGCCTTTACGATGTATATGTTTATGTATAAAGGTTATGAAGAAAACCATAATTACTTTAATCCAAGGATTCGCAATAAGGTCCAAGAGCTAATGGAAACCTATTTTCTGAAAAAACATCTGTCCCAGTAAGTAATAAACTTCTATTTCCGATCCTTTAAAAAGATATCGTCACCATAGACACGAACACTCTCAGAGGCCTTTGATGATTTTGGACCATGCAGTAAATAAAATGACTTTCTCTGATTACTTTCAATTCTTTGTAGCAGCTTTGTTTTTAATAAAGCGGTCCGCAACATTTGTGTTTCAATTGTTCCAAATGAAACAGGGAAAAGATACGATTGTTTATTCTGAAAGGTAATGAGAGTTTGTTGTAATTCGCCCCGGCGATAATTCTCAACATGCTCATGGGCAATCCAAATACATTCAGGGCGGTTCGGTGATGTAGTTGGAAAAAAGAAAAGATGATTGGCGGGCTCAATCACAATTGGAATTTTTCGTTTATAACCAATTAATAGACTCGTCCCTTTTTTCCTGCTTTCATAGCTGACTCCAAAATAGTTACAGCTTTTTTTTACAAGATCAAGCGGTTTAAACGGTGTTAGGTACTCATCCTCGGGTTCTACAACCTTAGAATATATTTTACTGCCATACTCAACCGGTAATAAAAACATCGTACATGAATTGATTTCATAATCCTCCATCTGTTTCAAACTACTCAACTCCTTTTTAAAATAATTTTATCCACCACATCTTACCACTTTTATCTGTTTCCTTTCTCTAATTTCTAAATTGTTACGAAATTATTCACAAAATCTTCCTTAAATCATCTGTTTTTAGAAAATTTTAAATATTAATGATAATATTTCAAAAACTCCATATAATAAAAAAAAGCATTAGGGGTGATTTTCATGAAAGAAAAGTCCTATGGCGAATTAATGAAAATTGCTGCTATAAAACGCAACCAGAAAAAAGGGAACTTCGTTCAAGACCTTTACATCGATATGCTTCTATCAGAAATTCAGCTGACAGTTGAAAAGGGAAAATTATTACAGAAGATTGACAAAGCCATTGACCACCGAGACAAAAAAACATTTCTGCGATTGACCGGACAGCTTCAAGAAATAAACAAACGATTTGGAAACTGAAACTAAGAAAAGCGCAAGCGCCCTAGTCAGCGGCGTATGGCCTCCTCGAAAAAGCTATCGCTTTTCCTTCGTGCGATGCTGATGCTGTCGAAGCCTTCCTTGTGGAGCGCTCCAACTGAGATAAAGGAAACATGGTGAGCTCTAGCGTTCCGATGTTGACTTATCGTAGGGCGGAGAGCGAAGGACACTAGCCGCTAGGGCGCTGGAGCTGGACAATTCTCAAAGCCAAGTGATATAAATTCTGATCTATAAGAAAAATGCAAGCGCCCTGGTCATCTCCGTACAAACTAAGGGGGGCTTCGACTGAGATAAAGGAAACACGATGAACAAGTGAATCGATGTTGACTTATCGTAAGGAGAAGACCCTGAAGGCTGCTAGGCGATAGGAGCTGGACAATTCTCAAAGTCGAAAATAGATAAACTCTGATATTATAGGTAAAACGCAGGATGAAAGGCTGAGGACAATTTGTCTTCAGCCTTTTTCTCATGTTACTCCTCATTCCGCTGTTTTATTTCATATTCCTCAAGTTTAGATATACGGTCAAGCATAGATGGATGTGTATAACGGAAAATTTTCACCAAAAACGGCGGGTTCACTTCACTTAATCCCGAACGAGTTAATTCTTGAAATGAGGTAATCGCAGCCTCGGGATTTTTTGTCATCTCAATCGCATAATGATCCGCCCTTGATTCCTGATAACGGGATGCGAGATTCGTGAATGGGCTTGCCGCAAACATCAGCATGGATAGAATCATTAAAAATAATGGAAGCGATCGTATATCTCTTACATCATTAATTTTTAATTCCTTTCCATAACAACCCACTGCCCAATTCATCAACCTATACGTTACATACAAGCCAAGCAGTGAAAGCAAGAGATAGCCACCAATCCCCCAATAAATATGTTTTTCCACATAATGGCCCATTTCATGAGCCATGATAAATAAAATTTGCTCATCTGTCAGTCTGTTTAAGGTGGTATCCCAAAGAACAATTCTGGCATTGGAACCAATTCCCGTTACATAGGCATTCATTGCGTTCGTTTTTTCCGCCATATCGACTTCAAATACATGTTTGGCGGGAATCTCCGCCTTGTCTGCGAGCGCCAATATTTTTGTTTCTAATTCTTTGTCCTTAAGTGGGTAAAAATCATTGTATAACGGATCAATGACAACAGGCTGAAGAAACATCATAAATAACGTAAATGGGACAGATAGAAGCCATCCATACAGCCACCAGCGCTTTTGGCTCTTCTTCATCAGCCAGTATAATACCGGTACAATAATAAGCCATGTCCCGAAATTGATCCAAAAATCAATCAGCTCATCCTTCATCCATGCAGGAAAACTTTGTGTTGAAATGTGATACGTTCTTGACAAAGAATAACTGATATAGCTCAATGGAAATGTGGCAATAAAGGCAAAAATGGATAACCAGAAAAGGTAAATGGCAGTATGAAGAAATTTGTATTTCACCGAATTTTCTGCCCACCGTTTAAAAACCTTTGAGAAACCGAATAATAAAATTAAAAAATAGAAAAGCCATTCGAAAGGCGTGCTTAGGAAAAACAGCAGGTTTTTAATTTTTGAATACTCTTCACTCAACATGAGCTCCCGGCCATTTAAAAAAGTGGTTGGATCGGCTTTTGTTCCTTGATATTCAAATGGTAGTTTCGGGTTTGCAAAGTAAAACAAATACCAATAAAAAAACAGTCCGTATAGGACATATGCCAATACTGCATAGACTCCCATTTTTCGCGCCATGATTTTATCCCCCCTCTTGTACAACCCTTTATTCTTAGTTTAGTTAAAAAATAGAGAATTAGAACATAAAAAATAGCCAGTGAAGATAACTGGCTTACATGAGGTAGGAATATACCGTTAATACGACAATCGAACTAAGAACGACAACTATAACATTTGCGCCTAAAAATGAAACAAGAAATGCAGCGCATGCGCCTAAAACTCCATACCAGATATCATCCTTTTGGATGAAGAAGATTGCCGGAAATATAAGCGCCCCCAGTGTGGCATACGGAACGTTTTTTAATACTCCCTGAAGAAATGGCGGCAGCTCTTTTCCTTGAAACAGGAGAAATGGCAGCATCCGCGGGATATATGTCACCAAGCCCATACCAATAATCATCCAAATAATTTCACTCTTCATGCCCTACACCCCTATAACGTGTTTTGAATACTTCAACGATTTCAATGATAATACTAGATAGAAGTGTGGCCGTTACAATAGCCCAGCCCTGAGCCATAATATCGTTAATAGTCAAAATGGTGTTAAATACAGCACCGAGTACGGCAAGAAAGACTACTTTCACACTCGTTTTCATCGATGGAACTAAAAGGCCGATGAACATCGCATATAAAGCCACACCCATGCTTTCCTGCAACGTTTGCGGCAGGCTGGCCCCAATTAAATGACCTATCCCTGAAAAAACAACCCAGCTGGAGTAGGCGATCGAAATTAAGCCGAACATATAGCCTGAAGTAACTTGGCCCTCCTTCGTCGCTGCAACCGAAAATGTCTCGTCTGTTATCCCAAAGGAGTAGATAATCTTGTGAATCAGCTGGTCATGATCTGACTTTTCATTTAATGTGGCCCCCATTAAAAAATGCCTAATATTAACAATGAAGGTCGTTAGAATAATTTCAAAGACACCTGTTCCGTAGGCAATCAGGCTTAGTGATATATATTGGGATGCGCCGGCAAATACAATCATGCTCATTAAGACGGTTTCCGTGATGGATAGTCCCGAAGTTTTCGCAAGAAGGCCAAAAGTCAGGGCAATCGGAAAATAACCAATCCCGATGCTAACCCCTGCCTGAAGTCCTTTTCTAAATTGAGAAGAGTGATTTTCCAACACTAAATCCGCCAACTTTATTGCCCCCTTTTTTTTGCAACCTAATTTTATCAAATTTTCAGAAATGGGGGAATAAAAATATACATAGGCATATGCATGTTTGGAGGAATTTTTTCACTTATGCACACTTGATCCTCTTTAAGTGCGCGCGGCTCTCGGTTTTTCTTCCGCAGGCGCACTTGGGACCTCCCTAAGTGCGTTCCGCTCTCGGTTTTTCTTCCGCACGCGCACTTGGGACCTCCCTAAGTGCGTTCCGCTCTCGTTTTTTCTTCCGCAGGCGCACTTGGGACCTCCCTAAGTGCGTTCCGCTCTCGTTTTTTCTTCCGCAGGCGCACTTGGGACCTCCCTAAGTGCGTTCCACTCTCGGTTTTTCTTCCGCAGGCGCACTTGGGACCTCCCTAAGTGCGTCCCGCTCTTGGTTTTTCTTCCGCACGCGCACTTGGGACCTCCCTAAGTGCGCCTCGCTCTCAGTTTTTCTTCCGCAGGCGCACTTGGGACCTCCCTAAGTGCGTTCCGCTCTCGGTTTTTCTCCCGCAGGCGCACTTTAAACATAGCACCAGATCTTAATAACGATTACCTATTTACTTCTCCATCCAAACTTCATTTATACATTTAAAAAAGGCAGGCGAAATGCCTGCCATCTTTAGGAAAGAAATTTAGTGTCCAGCTGCATGTATCACTTGTTTCTTTAACGCACGTCTTAAAATTTTTCCAGTCGTATTCTTTGGAAGCTCTTCCAAAAATTCGATGTAGGAAGGAACCTTGTATTTCGCTAAATGTTCATGACAGTACTCTAACAGCTGTTCCACGGTCAATTCTGGATTTTTACTAACTACATAGGCACTGACTGCCTCACCTTGGTTTGGATCCGGAACACCAATAACGGCTGTTTCAACAACATCTTTATGATTATAAATGACCTCTTCGACTTCACGCGGATATACATTATACCCGCCAACCAGAATTAAATCCTTTTTGCGATCGACAATATAAAAATAGCCATCTTCATCCATTCTCGCCATGTCACCGGTAAACAGCCAGCCATCTTTAATGGTCGCGGCCGTTTCTTCCGGCATTTTATAATAACCTTTCATCACATTCGGACCACGAACAACTAGTTCGCCCACCACACCAGGTGGAACCTCTTCACCTAGCTCATTGACAACTTTATTTTCTACATGAAGTATTGTTGTTCCAATGGAACCTGGTTTCCTCGGCCGGTCCAGCGGATTAAAACAGGTAACCGGTGAGGCCTCAGATAAGCCATAGCCTTCGGAAACCAGTACATTAAACTTGGCTTCGAAATTCTTTAATAATGCGACCGGCAGTGACGCTCCTCCGGAAATACATAAACGCAATGTTTTTAAATCATCTGCATTCCCCTCCGGATATTGGTAAAGGAAATTATACATCGTTGGGACCCCGGCAAAAACAGTAGCTTTATACTGTTTCGCAAGGCGAAAAATTTCCTTTGGACTAAATTTAGGAACAATTAATATGGTTGCCCCGCTTAGCAGCGGTGCATTTAAGGCGACTGTTAAACAGAACACATGAAACATTGGCAATGTGGTAATGACTCGGTCATTATGATTCATTTTCAAGTAATCACCAATATCTTTAGCATTGCTATACAAGTTTTTATGCGTCAGCATGGCACCTTTCGGTTTTCCTGTTGTACCTGATGTATAAAGAATTAAGGCGGTGTCATCATCCTGAAGTTCTGGTCCTTGGAAGTTTAAATCCCCGGAAGTAATTATTTCTGTAAACGATTTCATTTTTGAATATACTGAAAGCGTCTCTGCTCCCGACTGCTCCCAGCCCTTTTGTTCTGTTTCACAAATAATATAATGCTCCACTTTTGGCAAAAGTGTATCAACTTTTTCCACTAGTGGAATCATCCGATCAAGCCCAACCACTACTTTCACGTCACCGTTATTCAGGATATAGCCAATTTCATCCTGTGTGTAAATGGGATTGACAGGAATAACGGTTGCCCCTAACCGCAATGCCCCGTATAAGCTAATCACAAAATGCGGTGAGTTGCCTAACAATAGTGCAATATGATCCCCTTGTTTAACTCCCAGTTTCTCAAGTCCTGATGCAAACTTTGTGATAGTCGCATCCAATTCAGCATAGCTACAAGACTTGTCCAAAAAGTAATAAGCAATCTTTTCAGCCGAAGCCTTTGCTGTCTCGTGAAGCTGTGATGAAAGATTCATAAACTCGCTCCCCTTTGATGAATGAATACTCATTCATTATTTAGTAATAATTTTCTAAATATATTATATTGAAAGAAACTTATCTCTTCAAGTAAAAATTCCGAAAATGAATAAAAAGCACCTCATCTCTTTCCAGGTGCTTTCATCAGAACCGTTCCTTAATATAGTAAGTGTATAAATTCTTCTTTCGCTATATTTCCAAAATAATAAGCGATATTTACATCAGCCAATGCCTGTTCAATTACACTCTTTTCATAGCGAATCCCATTCAGCTTGGTTTCAAGCTCACTTACATCGCCAACGCCAAAAAAGTCGCCATAAATTTTACAATGATTGATGATTCCTTTATTCACTTCCAGCCGGACATCAATTGTGCCGACAGGAAAGCGGTGAGAATGCTGCAAATTGAATTTCGGTGATTTGCCATAATTCCAGTCCCAGTTTTGATATCTTTCTTTTGAAAGTTCATGAATTTTCTGCCAATCTTTATCTGTTAGCACATATTCCGGTATTTCCTTTTCCCCCTCAAAAATATTTTTCAGCAGAAAGGAACGAAATTCTTCGATACTAATTTTTTCTGATAAAAATTCCGAAATATTGGCGACCCGGCTGCGGACGGACTTAATTCCTTTTGATTCAATCTTTTCCTTTTTGACCCTAAGCGCTGAAGCAACATTTTCTATTTCTGAATCCAGCATGAGTGTCCCATGGCTAAACATTCTGCCCTTCGTAGAAAATTGTGCGTTTCCTGAAATTTTTCTTCCTTCTACTTCAATATCGTTGCGGCCGCTAAGAACAGCATTTACCCCCAATTTATGCAGTGCGGCGATCACCGGCTCGGTAAACTTACGGAAGTTATGAAAAGACTCGCCATCATCTTTCGTAATAAAACTATAATTTAAATTACCAAGATCATGATAGACAGCCCCGCCGCCTGATAATCGTCTGACTACATGAATCCCATTTTTCTCCACATATTCCGTATTAATTTCCTCCACCGTGTTTTGATTTTTTCCAATAATGATGGATGGTTGATTTATGTAAAATAAAAAATAGGTTTCATTTATATCTAAATTTTTTAAGGCATATTCCTCAATGGCCAAATTAATTCTTGGGTCTGTAATGCCCTTGTTATCGATAAATAACATGTTTAATACCCCCTATAAAATGCATTTGCAAGCTTTATTATACCAGTAAATTCACGAGATGCCGATAATTCCTGTTATAAGAAAAACCAACCGTCTTCATTATGACGGTTGGTTTTTTGAAAATCAATTTTCTGTAACGTTATATTTTACTTTATGTCTCATCGTCAGGTAGGCGATAGTTCCTAATGCAAAGCAAAGCACATAGAGGAAGAGAATCATAAAGTTATGCCACATGAAATCAAAGTCCCCGCTGGAAACAACAGCCTTAAAGCCTTGAACCGTATACGTCATTGGTAGGAACGCATTAAAGTGCTGTAAGAAATCAGGGATTAATTCAAGCGGGAATGTTCCTGCGCTCGTGGTTAATTGTAAAATCAAAATCAAGATCGCCACAAAGCGCCCGGCATCTGCAAAAACAGTAACCAAAAACTGTATTAATGTAATAAAGGTTAAACTTGTAATGATTGAGAATAAGATAAATCTAGGCGTGCTTTGCACATGTAAATCGAGTGCCCCTAGAATGATGATATCTGCGATTAACGCCTGAATAATTCCCAAACAAGCCATAATGGAAAATTTACTGATAAACCAGCTGAACCCATTTGCCGGTACAACAACTGGTTCACGTATTGAAAATACAATCGATAATAGTAGTGCCCCGACAAACAATCCCAACGAAATGAAATATGGTGTAAATCCTGTTCCATAGTTTGGTACACGGTTTACTTTTTCTGTATCAAGTTTCACCGGTTTGGCCATCATATCATATGTTTTATCACTTGCATGAACCTTTGAGGCGTCTTTTGCCCCGTCTGCAAGCTTATCCGCTAATTCGGACGAACCATCAGAAAGTTTCGTCGTGCCGTCTTTCAACTGGTCAGAACCGTCTGCCAACTTGCCGGTACCCGAGGTAATGGCAGCTGAACCAGCGGTTAATTTGTTCATCCCGTTTGATAAATCAGACGCACCGGTTTGTAACTGACCAGAACCGTTTACCAACTGACCTGCACCCGATAACATAGCATTTGACCCTGCAGCAAGCTTGTTCATCCCACTTAATAAGTCATATGCCCCGGTTTTTAAAGCTCCGGATCCTGCAGCTAATTGGCCTGCGCCCTCATTGAGTTGACCAGCACCAGCTGATAATGTTTTCATTCCGGAAGATAGATTATTTGCACCAATATTTAGGTCTGTTGAGCCCAAATATAATTTATGAACGCCAGCCTGTAAAGCTTGTTGATTTTGATTCAAGCCATTTGCTAATTGATCAAAGACACCATTTGTCTTCCCTTTGATTTTTGATTCCAATCCATCTGTAGCACTAAGCAACTGAGAATTAATTTTCTTTTTAAACACATCAAAGCCATTATCTAAACCAGGACCAAGTTTTGCAGGAAGGTCATTCTCTAATTGTTGCTTAAGCTGCGTTTGCATTTGTGATTGTAATTGTTTCTGCAATTCCTCCTGATTAGGGACAGGCTGCTGCAAGGCATTTTGTAAAATAGCTTGCATTTTCTTGGCCTGTTCCGGGGATTCAGCAGTCTTAACTAATGTCTCTGCTAGCTGAGTCATTTTTTCTTTCTGTTGATTATATTGTTCAATTGTTTGTCCAGCGATTTGTTTGGACATTTTTTCAGCAATTTGTTGTGACAGTTGCTCAGACATTTGTGTCGTTATCTGACTGCCTAAAGCTGTTTTAAACTGATCGATACCACCGTTAAGCTGCTCCACACTGCCGGTTAACTGTTTTTCCATTTCAGCAGCAATCCCTGCAGGAAGTTTGTTTTTGATTTCGTTAATAGCAGTCTTTGTACCATCAACTAACTGAGGCATTTTGCCGTTTACTTCTGCTAAGCCATTTTTTAACTCAGTAGATCCGGATGCTAACTTATTTGCCCCGGAATGTGCTGATTTCATACCAGCATTGAATTCACCTGATTTTTTAGCTAATGTGGTCAGGCCCTCATCCAAATCTTTTGAACCGGATGCTAACTTATTTGTTCCGGAATTGGCGGATTGCATGCCGTTATTAAATTCAATCGATTTTTCGGCCAATGTTGCCAGGCCTGTATACAAATCCTTTGAACCGGCAGCAAGTTTTTTTGCACCTGCATCAGCTGATTTCACGCCATTATTAAATTCAATCGATTTCTTAGCCAGTGTTGCCAGGCCTTTGTTTAACTCGTTTGAGCCTTTTTTCAGGTCTTTAGATCCATCACTTAACTTCCCTGCCCCGTCGCTCGCCTGCTTCACTCCATCAGCAAGCTTTGAGACTTTATCAAACATGGTTTCCGCATAGGTCTCGGTCACCTTTTCGGAAACAGCGGTTTTAATTTTCTCTGCTGCAGTTCCGCCGATTTGTGCGGAAAGAAAGTTATACCCCTCATTTGGAACATAAATTAATTCCAGCTTTTTCGGATGGTCATCCATTAGGGTTGTGGCATTTTCTGAAAAATCGTTGGGGATTTCAATTAACATGTAAAATTTTTGATCTTTCAGTTGTTTATAGCCTTCTTGTTTGTCCACTGTTTTAAAGTCAAATTGCTTGCTTTTATTGAGCTTCTTGACAAGGTCATCTCCTAGCTTCAGGTGCTCCCCGTCCATTGTTGCCCCATTGTCATTGTTAACAATCGCAACCGGCAGCTGATCCATTTTGCCATAAGGATCCCAGAATGCCCAAAGAAACATTCCTGCATATAAAACGGGCACAAACAAAACTGCGATGATCGGGATTAAGATTTTTTTATTTTTAATAATCGTTAGAATTTCTTGCTTTAACAAGCCATTTTTCAACATTCATACCTCCTTTATTCGCAATTGACTAATTTGTTCATTTGGTCATATTACCTGAAAAAAATAAAGATTATCTTGATAAGACAATCCTTTTCAAAAATGACCGGATGAACATTCTAGTCATTTAATACTTTAAGAGTATACATCCATTTTTAACAGTTGGCAAGTAAAAACTTTGAACTATTCACAAGCTAGCCGCTGAGGTAAATAAAAAGAAGCTGTTATCCGTAAACAGCTTCTCATTAATTTGATTTTAAATACGCTAAAACATCTTGAACAGCCGCTTCCCCTTGGTCCACACAATCAGGGACACCAACACCGCCATAAGAAGCACCGGCCAGGAATACGCCAGGCAATTCCTCTTTCATATGGTCTAATATAGTGGCCATCCGTTGTTTATGGCCAACCGTGTATTGTGGCATGGAATTCTTCCAACGCGAGACAATGGCGAAATCAGGATTCAGCGTAATGTCCATCGTCTTCTTTAAATCATCAAGGACAATCTTAATAATTTGATCATCGGAAAGATCAACAATCGTTTCAGCCCCTGCTCTCCCAACGTAACAACGGAGCAATACCTTTCCCTTCGGAGCCGAGTGAACCCATTTCTTATGTGTCCATGTACAGGCAGTGATAGAATAATCACCCCTTCTAGAGACAACAAAGCCTGTCCCATCGATATCATTTTTGATCGCTTCCTCCGGAAAAGCTAAGGCGACCGTTGCAACCGATGTCGAGGGAACAGATTTAAACGGGTCAAAGAAGCGATAATCTGAAAACATTGCTTGTGCTGCCTTATGTGGAACAGCTGCAATAATGCTATCTGCATCAATGGTTTCCCCATTATTCAAATAGATTTCATACTTTTGCTTGAACCTAGTAATTTTCTCTACCCGATGGCCTTTTAGGATGATTGTTGGATCTAATTTTGCTTCAATCGCTTCAGCAAATGACTGGAGCCCGGTTTTGAAGGTGAGAAACGCCCCTTTTGACTTATCTTGACTAACAGGCTGCTTCTGTTTAGCTGGGGCTGTTTTTTTCATACCGATGATCAGGCTGCGGTATTTCTGCTCTACTTCATAAAATTGTGGAAACGTGGTCATCAAACTCATCTGATCAATATCACCGGCATAAATACCTGATAACAACGGTTCAATTAAATTCTCCACCACTTCGTCACCTAATCTACGGCGAAAAAAGTTTCCCAAGGATTGGTCTTTACCACTTTCTGACCGCGGCAAAATAAAATCGGCAGCTGCCCTTAGTTTACCTGGAATCGAAAATAAATTGGTGGTGATAAAAGGGCCAATTTCTGTTGGAATCCCCATGATGGAACCACCGGGCATAGAATATAGCTTTTCGTTCACTAAGACATACGATTTTCCCGTAGAATTATGAACTAGCTTGTCATCCATTCCTACTTCCTTTGCCAGCCTAATCATACTTGTTTTTCTAGCTAAAAATGAATCCGGTCCTCGCTCAATCGTGAATCCGTCCCTTACCACGGTTTGCATTTTACCTCCGAGACGGTGGGAGGCTTCGATCAGTTGAATCTCGATCGGGAGATTGTTTTCTTCCACTTCTTTTTGGAGGTAAAATGCTGCTGTCAATCCGGCAGCTCCTCCTCCAATTATGACTACTTTCTGTTTCTCTTCCGCCACGGACATCCCCTTCTTCCACTTATTCCCTTAGAAAAATGAATCCTTTATGTTTTTCAAAATAACGGTTGCTAATATATCAATAAATTCCTTCTTTGCGTTTGGCATTTCCGGGCGATAATAGCTGACACCTAAATCATCAGTCACAGCCTTGCACTCAATATCGTTGTCATACAGCACTTCAAGGTGGTCACAGACAAACCCTACAGGGGCATAAACAAATGCCTGATAATGATGGGCCTGATATAACTCTCGCGTTAAATCCTGAACATCCGGTCCTAACCATGGCTCAGGAGTGTTTCCGGCACTCTGCCAGCCAATCGCGTAATTTGTAATACCTGCCTGCTTGGCAATCATCTCAGCCGTTTCCTGAAGCTGCCTAGGATACGGGTCTTCATATTGGAGAATCTTTTCCGGCAGGCTGTGTGCAGAAACAATGAGAACAGCCTTTTCCTTTTCTTTAACTGGCATCTGGGTAAAGATTTTTCCGATTTCATCAGCCCAATAGGAAATAAATTTCGGCTCTTGGTACCAGCTGTCAATCGTTTTTATTTTCAGCCTGCCGCCTAATTTTTCTGCTTCCTCCACAGCCCTGCCATTATACGATTTTATGCTGAAAGTTGAAAAATGCGGGGCAAGTACAATACTTACAGCTTCTTCAATTCCGTCTTCAACCATTTGTTTGACGGCATCCTCAATAAACGGAGCAATATGTTTTAAACCGAGATACATTTTAAACTCCATGTCATCTTGAATGGTATTTAAATAGCCCTCAAGCTTTTCCGCTTGTTCAAGGGTGATTTTCGCCAGTGGAGAAATCCCGCCAATTGCTTCATAACGGCTGCGGAGATCTTCAATCATTTCCGGAGATGGTTTACGGCCATGGCGGATATGAGTATAATAATGTTCTAAATCATCTGATGAATATGGGGTGCCGTAAGCCATTACCAGCAGGCCCATTTTCTTTTTTGTCATCCATTACACCTCATTACAAATTCTACTTACCTGTCCCTAAAAAATTTTCTGGTGAGGGTCACCACAGGGACCTTCGTATCCTTATTTAAAACGACTCATTCTATTGAGCCAAAAAACAGTATCTTTTTCCAATGATCGTACTTATGTCATCGGTCCAGTTTAGCTGCGGAATACTCATGAACAAAGTCTGTTAATCGTTTTAATGTCTCCGGTTTGACGGATGGGAAAACGCCATGACCTAAATTAAAGATATAACTGCCTTCAGCCATTCCTTGCTCTAAAATGGCTTTGGCCTTTTCTTCAATGACTTCCCACGGGGCCAGCAAAACGGCTGGATCAAGATTACCTTGTACCGTTTTATGAATGCCCATTTCCCTTGCCTTGGCAATAGGCAGGCGCCAATCTAACCCCACCACATCAAGCGGCAGGTCATTCCACTCCAGCGCCAGATGGCTTGCCCCAACACCAAACATGATTAACGGTACATTTTCTTCTCTTAATGTAGTAAAGATTCTGTTCATAACCGGCTTAATAAAGTAGCGATAATCCTCTCCATTTAATGCCCCGACCCATGAATCAAAGATTTGAATCGCCCTTACACCAGCGTTAATTTGCGCCTTTACATATGTAATCACCATGTCGCCTAATTTTTCCATTAAAGCGAACCAAGCCCTTGGCTCCGAGTGCATAAATGCTTTTGTCTTATTATAGTTCTTTGACGGGCCGCCCTCGATCATATAGCTTGCAAGAGTAAACGGTGCTCCGGAAAAGCCGATCAATGGGACGGATAATTGTTCTTGTGTTAATAATTGAATGGTGTCTAATACGTAAGGAATATCTTCCTCCGGATTTATTTCACTCAATTTCTCAACATCGGTAAGTGATTGAATCGGATTGTCAATAACCGGTCCAATCCCACCTTTAATTTCAACATGCATTCCCATAGCAGGCAGCGGGGTCATGATATCCTTATATAAAATTGCCGCATCCACATTATATTGTTCTACAGGGAGGCGGGTTACATAAGCGCATAATTCCGGTTGGTGTGTAATTTCGAATAAAGAATACTTTTCTTTAATCTCTCGGTACTCCGGCTGTGAGCGCCCTGCCTGCCGCATATACCAGACAGGCACATGCTCTGTTTTCTCTCCCCTTGCTGCCTTTAAGAATGTTTCATTGATTTGTTTTGTCATTCCATACAGTCCACCTTTCACCGATGCATCTGTTCTTCATTTTAATCTATTTAACATGATTTTAAAAATCCTCATAAGCATAGACTGTTTTCACTATAGCGGTTATTCCTATTTGTGTATAGGAAACATAATAAACTGTCATAAAAGTGTCGAATTTATAAGAAGAGCGCAAGCGCCCTGGTCAGCGGCGTATGGCCTCCTCGAAAAAGCTATCGCTTTTCCTTCGTGCGATGCTAATGCTGACGAAGCCTTCCTTATGGAGCGCTCCAACTGAGATAAAGGAAACACGGTGAGCGCAAGCGAACCGATGTTGACTTATCGTAGGGCGGAGAGCGAAGGCGTCTCGCCGCTAGGGCGCTGGAGCTAGACAATTCTCAAAGTCAAAAATTATACTTTCTCATTTAGTAAATAAGGAATGGAGCCTGCACCCCATTCCAGCTGTTTTAAAGCCTATTCAGTGATTGTATATTTACTGAGATATGGCGAACTTTCAAAAATCTTTGGTTGTCCGTCATGGCTGAATCCTTTATTTTTATGGGCTGAAAAAAAGGATTCAGATTTCCGCCATTGATCAAAGTCCGTTTCATCTTTCCAGACAGTCATGATGACATATGTATTGGATGATAATGGTCGGAGCACTCTTAGGGCAAGAAAACCTTTCTCGGTTTCAACCTGTTTTCCCCGATTCATCATTTGATGCTCAAATAGGGGACGGCCTTCCTCCGTAACAGGAATGTTATTCATGGCGACAAAGCCCTCTTTTGGTATTGCACCGATCGTTTCAATCACTTCATATCTTCGTGGTTCTTTAAATAACGTTTCACCTGTTGTTTCATGGAATAATAAAGCTCCATTCTGATTCACCATCGTTACCATTATTTCCTCACGGTACTTTTCTTCCAGTTTTTTTAAATATTCAAAGGTACCCGAGGTCATGTAGACTAGCATTTATTTATCTCCCCTACTGTTTATTTTTTGTAATATTCTTAGACGATAGGCGTTCATCGCGGTTTCACCTAACGTCCTTAATAAGTTATTATTGGCATATGCACCAACAAATGCTCCGATGCCCGGAACTAGCTGGAACATTTTCGCAAGGTCAATATAATCGCGGTACTCCTGCTGGAACTTTCGCCAATCCATTTCCGCAAGACCCTCTTTGCGGCTTTCCCAATTTTCAATATCATCCAGCGTTTGCCTGCGAATCTCATCGCTTGAAAAAGCAAGTTGAAAAACATGAAGAAGAAACAACCGTTCTTCATACTCTTTGGTGTTAAAGCCATAAATCGCTGCTACGTCAAATAAAAATTTCATCTTAATCGTCAACAGCAATGGAAAATCAGCTAGTCCGATTAAAATCCCGCCGGCACCCGTTCCCGCTCCTTCCACAATCGCCGTTTTCTGATAGGTAGTGATTTTTTTTCGCACTAACTCATCCTTTTCCTCCAGGCTAAGCCCGCGTGCCTGATTTTGGTTCGTTGCCAGCTGAGAACCAAATAAAGTTGTTTTCACCATCGCTTTAATGCTGTCTGTCATGAGCTGATGAACCTTTTCGGGAATGAATTGATTCATTTTCCCTTGCGCTTTTTTCGAAATTCGTTTCATCATTCCTGAACGCCTTACTAAATTCCGCTTCCAATCCTCAACCTCGCGATATACCTTTACTTCATATTCATTCATCGCCCCACCCCTTTAGCTATCATTTTATGCCAAGACACCCCAAAATCAACCCAATTTTTTCAAAAATGGCCCCCTTTCAAAGGAGACCAAATTTAAGCTTTTACCCGATTTTTACTGTAAACATAAACGAACAACCAGTTAAACAAAAGCCCTGCAAGTAAGCCAAGCAGCCCGGCTCCCACCTCACCTTTTAGAAGAATCAGCAGAGCAAATACAATGGCTTGTATTGATAATATAACCATTAATAAAGAATGAAAGGCTGCTTGTTTATATTTTTCAGAGACAGGATATAAGTCAATCCAAAGTTTGTTTTGATAATGTCTCAGGAGCGGCAGCAATTGAAACCCGGTTAAATACAAAAATAACAGGCTAAGTAATATTTGCCCTATTCCAAATGTAATAAAATAGATTGCCAGTGAACCAATGACCGTCAATCGAACAAACAGGCCGAGATAATCAGAAGAACGTAAAAATGCCCGTGAAAATAAATACATGTACGTTTCCTCCTGCGAAAATTTCATGCGGCTGATTAAGAAATCGAGGTATTTCCTGCGTTTCACTGTATCTTTTACTTTTGGCACATCCGTAAACATGTTGGCCAGACGGTAAAATGAAGCCATCCGTTTTTCTTCTTGATCAATGAGTATATCCCATTTTAACCCCATGTTTCTTGTCCGGATGGAAAAGAAACGAAAATAGAACAACATGACCAATCCAATAGCAAGAAGAATAAAAAAATGAGCTTGTTTTAACAACAAATACGTAAAAATGATATTTATGAAAAAACGAACAACCATGTCCCATCGCTGGACAGACATCTGAACAAAATAAAGCATCCGCCATTTTACGGCTATGTTCCACAGTTTTCCAACCAAAAGAATAAGGAAAATCGGCAAAAACAGACCAAAGCCATGGTCGTTTACATGGGCATACATTGGCATAAGTGCAGCAAGGACTATAAGAATTACATATCCTTGAAGCACCAAGCTTACCGTTCCGCAGCGGAAAAAATAGCTTTTCAGCTGCTCTTCTACCGTGATTAAAAATACTTTGTCTGCTTCAAGCAAAAAGTTATAAACAGGACTATATGTTAGAAATAAACCGAGTATCACAGCCAATATCGCTTCGGCCGGAAAATTCGCAGGAAGTGTCACAAGCCATTTCTGATAATAAAAGGCGGCTGTACCGATTAGAAATAGTAACACAATAACAAGATGGCCATTGAAGATATACCGTAAATACCTTCCTAACTCTTTTACCCGGTTGCTTGACCGGTCTCTCCATAATTTTTTGTCATCAAACATATTTTTCTTCCTTCGTCAATTGGATATATAAATCATCAAGTGATGCTTGTGGCATTCTAAACTCTTTCCTTAATTCGGCAAGCGTCCCTTTCGCCCTTATTTTCCCTTCATGAAGAATGACAAATCGGTCACAATATTTTTCCGCCGTCGCCAATATATGGGTTGACATGAGGATTCCCGCACCATTTTCTTTCATTTTCTTCATCAAATCAAGAAGGGATTGGATACCAAGCGGGTCAAGCCCTACAAACGGCTCATCGACAATATAAAGGGACGGTTGTACAAGGAAGGCACACATAATCATCACCTTCTGCTTCATCCCTTTGGAAAAATGTGCAGGGAACCAATTTAGCCGCTTTTCCATCCGAAATTCCGACAGCAATGGAGAAACCCGTTCTTTATACGTTTCCTCCTTTAAGCCATAAGCCATCGCGGTTAAACGTAAATGCTCCTCTAGTGTCAGCTCCTCATACAATACCGGGGTTTCCGGTACAAACGTAAACATCCTGCGATAGGCCTCTTTATCCTCGGTAAAGATTTTCCCATTGATCTTTACCGCTCCTTGATGTGGTTCCATCAATCCAATAATATGTTTGATTGTTGTACTTTTTCCTGCTCCGTTTAAGCCGATTAAGCCCACCATTTCATTTTCATTTACTTCAAATGAGATCTCCTTTAAAACAGGGTTTCTTGTATAACCGCCAACCAGATTTTCAATCGATAATAAAGACATGGATAACGTCCTTCCGTAGCATGATTAATGTTATTTTATCAAATTGTCCTTGAGAAAAATAGAAATTCACTTTTTTGGATATTTTTCTTATTTGCGGGCAAGCTATTTTTTGAAGGGGAAATTCACTTGATGAAGAAAAGAATCATTTCAAATTTGAAATGAGGTGTCTGCAAAAGACAATTTCCGAATCAACTTAGCAGCTTCGTAAAAACGTTTCATAAATAAGGGGATGGTTGTATTGTACAATGTGCAGCTAACCATTAATCGTTCATATAACACCGTTGGTTTATTGTAAATAAACTTAATAAATGAGGTGTTTATCGCAGACATCATCCGTTTTTAAAGGTTTGGTAACCGATAAAAACAACTAGGGGATGGTCAGCTTGAACAATAATGTTTCTTTAGCCAAACACTAAATTGTCAAATGAGGTGTTTACCAAAGAACATTCCTAATTGAACGTCCATTTGAAGCAATTCCCCTTCGCGAGGGCAGGATTCGTTCTGAATCCTGTCTTTTTTATATTTTATTTGTATGGTAAAATCATACAAAGACGAAATGAAAGGCTGTGTAAAAATGAGTGATTGTATTTTTTGTAAAATTGTTAACGGGGAAATTCCTTCCGCCAAAGTATTTGAAAATGAACATGTTTTGGCTTTTCTAGATATTAGCCAAGTGACGAAAGGACATACGCTTGTCATTCCAAAGGTACATAAGGAAAACGTGTATGAGTTAACTCCGGAGATGGCAAGAAATATTTTTGAAGTCGTTCCTACGATTGCGAATGCATTAAAGACAGAATTCGAACCAATCGGCTTAAACACGGTCAATAATAACGGGGAAAAAGCCGGACAATCAGTATTTCACTTTCACATCCATTTGATTCCGCGCTACGGTGCGGGTGATGGCTTTGGTGCCGTTTGGAAGAACAATCAAAGCGATTATACGCCGCAACAATTAACGGAGATAGCAGCCGGGATTGCAAAACATCTTTAAATTCTTTTCTGAAAATTATATCTTTATCAATATTATTGTAATATGTTATAATGAAACTAAGTTTTTCGCTCCAGGCATTTAGGGCACTGGAGGAGAAACATTTAGCTTAGCTAAGCAGAGGAGAGATGAGAAGTGAATACGAAAAACCTGGTCATTTTAGCACTTTTAGCAGGGATTGGGGTTGTTTTGCATACGGTGATGCCTTCATTCCTTACAATTAAACCGGACATGATGCTGGCGATGATGTTCTTAGGAATCTTTATCATTCCAGAAATCAAAAGTG
Organism: Bacillus renqingensis; assembly: GCF_016464375.1. Classification (GTDB taxonomy): domain Bacteria; phylum Bacillota; class Bacilli; order Bacillales; family Cytobacillaceae; genus Neobacillus; species Neobacillus renqingensis. Next base: position 93,010 of record NZ_JADDIU010000006.1, on the reverse strand, counting down.
TTATGCTCCTAGCGATTGTAACAGGAATCTTATCTGGTTTAACGACTGGATTTCCTGGAGGCACCATTCCGAATATCATTGATAAACCGATCACTGCCTTGGTCATTTTCGCTTTATTTTTAGCGTTAAAAAAATACCGCGGCTCGGTGATTAGCGTTGCTGTACTAACAGCAATAGGCACGGTGGTTTCAGGTACAGTCTTTTTAACAGCCGCCTATTTCATTGTCGGTTTACCTGGACCATTTACAGCATTATTTGCTGCAGGGGTTTTACCAGCTATCGCTCTTAATACCATCGTAATGGTGATTGTCTATCCAATTGCCCAAACGATTTTCAAAAGAACGAGCATATCATCGGCTTCCGTAATCCAGAAATAATAAGAAAAGCGCAAGCGCCCTGGTCAGCGGCGTATGGCCTGGAGCGCTCCAACTGAGATACAGGAAACACGGCGAGCGAAGCGAACCGATGTTGACTTATCGTAGGGCGGAGCGCGAAGGACACTAGCCGCTAGGGCGCTGGAGCTGGACAATTCTCAAAGACGAAAGATATAAATTCTGATAATTTAAGAAAAGAACCCTAAGGGGTTCTTTTTCTTAAATTATTAAGTTAGACTATTACGAAAAATAGGAAAACATTAGTGCGATAAGCAGACAAATTCCCCCGCCTCCGGCCATCATACCAGCCTTGTTCTTTAACACTTGTTTAGGTGGATAAACACCTGGCCTTTTTACAGCTAATAAAAAATGACCTGTTCCTAAAAAAAGAAGCGCACTAAAGGAAAAAAACAATACGGTTAGCATTTTCATTTGCTGTCCTCCTGCTAGAATTCAGATTTCCAACTATGCTGTAACCATTTATATGTTTTACCGTCCATTCCTATGAACAAGGTCTAAACGAAAGGCTTTATGTAAAAAATTTACATAAAAACAAATAAAAAGATACTCAATTTCTAAAAATTTTGTGAATTAATATCTTTATTAATTTTTACTTTATTGGCATAATGAAAATAGATAATTAAAAAGAAGGTGAAAATGGGGATGACAGAGAAACAATATTCGATTAAAGAAGCGATGCTTTTTAGTCAAAGGATTGCCCAATTGAGCAAAGCTTTATGGAAATCGATAGAAAAGGATTGGCAGCAATGGATCAAACCTTTTAATTTAAATATTAACGAACATCACATACTTTGGATTTCCTACCATTTGAATGGTGCTTCCATTTCGGATGTAGCAAAGTTCGGAGTTATGCATGTCTCAACAGCTTTTAATTTTTCAAAAAAATTAGAAGAAAGAGGTCTGTTGAAATTTTCAAAAAAAGAAAATGACAAACGCAACACATACATTCAGCTTACATCTAAAGGTGAGGAGATATTACTTCAACTTATGGAGACATATAAACCAGATGAAAATGCTGTCTTCTCCGGTGCATTGCCACTCCGAGATTTGTATGGTAAATTTCCTGAAATCATCGAAATGATGGCAATTGTTCGCAATATATATGGAGAGGATTTTATGGAAATTTTCGAACGCTGCTTCGCTAATATTGAGAATGGATTTGTTGAAGAAAACGGGATGCTTAAAAAACCGGAAAAATCCGAACAGGAACTTGCATAAGAATACAGTTACAGGTATTTCGCAAATTCCTGAAAAAGAGGCTCGTAAAGTTTCTGGGCTAAACAAGCCTTCACAACGTCATTTATATCCAGTCCTAAGGGTAAGGCTTGTACAAACTCGACAAAAAGCGGATGGAAATAAACAAACCCTTCCGCTTTTTGTTCCGCTAATTTTTGGTTAAATTCGTTACATCGAGAAAGAAACTTTTCCATTTCCTGTTTGGATATTCCGTTTTCAACGATGAGCCGGTAAAAATCCATGTTTGGATGCTGAATCAGTTCTAATAGCAACCTTTGATGAAATTCAAGCAACTGAATCTTTTCCATTAAGATTTTACATTCACTCATCCCAAATCCCTCTTTTCCAAACATTTTAAACTCCCCTTTGTTTCATTATTTACTAAATTTGAACAGGGGTAAACCTTTTAAAAAAAAATATTGCAATAAGTCTACTATTCTTCTATTTTTTGACTATCTTTTTTTCTTAATATTTGATATCTTAAAAAGGATACCATGTCAAGAGGAGCGAATCCATGATGATCGCCATTTTTATTGTCTTTGCCATTTTTATTTTATTTTATGTAAATAAAATGACCAGTTCGCTATGTATCCAGAAAGAAATTCCCGAGGAACGTCAGCATAAGGTTTTTCGTACCATTAATGTTCTGATAACGATTCTGTTGATTTCTTCGTATCTGGAAATTTTGTATACATAATCATCTGATTTCATGGATGGTACATTAAGAAAAAACCAAGCGATGAGAAACCCCTCATCGCTTTTTTACTTTACCAAATCCAAGCAGCACCAACGATAACCAATAGAATGAAAAGGACTACGATTAACGCAAAGCCTGCACCGTATCCACCAGCTGCAGTCATTTTATTACCTCCTTTTTCTTTTTCTATCCTATACTATTCATCCTTGGTCTATTTCGACTAGGCACTTTGCTTATTTTTATAGAAAAGGGAAGGAGTGTTGCCAGAGTGTAAGTTTATTTTTTGCAGCGCTCCCCATTTATGTTATAGTATTGGATATGGACTTGCTACCCATAAGAATTTACTATTTAGGAGAGATATCAGTATGAAGAAATGGATATTAGCCTTATCACTGGCTGGAGGGGTACTTGCATTAAGTGCATGCAACCAATCCGGATCTGAGACGATAGCGGAAAGTAAGGCCGGAAATGTGACACAGGACGAACTCTACAAGACAATGAAGGAAAAGGTTGGCGACCAAGCATTACAACAGCTCGTTTATGAAAAGGTGCTTTCTAAGAAATACAAAGTAACGGATAAAGATGTAGAAAACAAAATTAAGCAATTAAAGAAGGATCTTGGCGCCAACTTTGAAACAGCCCTTGCACAAAATGGCTATAAGAGTGAAGCCGAGTTAAAGAGCACGTTAAAGCTTGGGATGCTGCAAGAAAAGGCAGCCATGAAGGACATTAAAGTAACAGATAAAGAATTAAAGGATTATTATGATAACTATAAACCAGAAATCAAGGTTCGCCATATTCTTGTGAAGGATGAAAAAAAAGCAAATGATGTGAAGAAACAGCTTGAATCCGGTAAAAAATTTGAAGATGTGGCGAAAAAGGAATCAATAGATACGGCCTCTGCCCAAAACGGCGGTGACCTTGGGGCAATTAACAATCAAAATGCTGCACAATATGATAAAGACTTTGTTAAAGCTGCCTACGCCCTTAAAGTGAACGAGGTTAGCGCTCCGGTGAAAACACAAAACGGATACCATATTATCCAAGTTACCAAGAAAGAAGAGAAAAAACCTTATAATGATATGAAAAAAGAGATTGAATATCAGGTGAAATCTTCTAAATTAACGAATGAAGCAGTTAGTAATGCGATGCAGCGGGAACTGAAGGATGCAAAAGTGAAGGTTACCGATAAGGACTTAAAAGATGCCCTAAAACCACAACCAGCTGTACCAGGACAAGGGTAAGATCAAAAGCGCAAGTGCCCTGGTCAGCGGCGTATGGCCTCCTCGAAAAAGCTATCGCTTTTCCTTCGTGCGATGCTAATGCTGACGAAGTCTTCCTTGTGGAGCGCTCCAACTGAGATAAAGGAAACACGAAGAGCCGGAGGCGCATTCGTGCTTGACTTATCGTAGGGCGGAGAGCGAAGGACACTAGCCGCTAGGGCGCTGGAGCTGGACTAGTCTAACCCGGTAGAAAGTTATCCACAGCGTCCTATTTTATAATTTCCTAAACGAAGAAAAAGCGGAAGCTTCCTCCAGACCAGGGCGCTTCCGCTTTTCTTATTGTCTAGCTCAGCGCCTAGCCCCTCGAGGTCACAAGCCAATCCGTCCAAAAGGTTAGAAAACAACCTTTCGGCCGGCTCGTCTTGTGCTTGTCGGGGCTGAACAGGCGCTTCCGCTTTTCTTATTCCGTTGCTTTTACTTCTTGGCGTAATTCTTTTTCTTTTTCTAACCGTTTCATATAGATCTCGCCTTCGCGCTCGATATTTTCCATTTCTAGCTGCCGCTCTTCTCTCCCTGTTTTTATGGCCATCAGTGCACTTACTACTATCCCAACCACAACTGCATATATCCAAATCGGAATCGTCAACTTCTTTTTCCCCCTCTTTTAATGGTTGTCCACATTTTGTTATCATCATATGCGAATGATTTAAATTCTAGCACAAAAAAAGACAACCGAAAGGTCATCTTTATTTATGAAATATTGGCTTATAAAATGAACGATTGTCCAAGGCATAGATTCGCTCAGAAAACTCACCAGGCTTCACTCTTTGTAATGCCCGGTCAAGCATATTCATTTTTGCGTCTAAATTATCGATATAATGAAGGATTTCCGCTTCCTTTACTAACGGCGGCTTGGGGCTGCCCCATTCTGCTTTTCCATGATGGCTGAGCACAAGATGCTGAAGAATTAATACCTCTTCTCCGGAAATCCCTAATTCCTCCGCGGCTTTGCCGATTTCATTAATCATAATCGTAATATGTCCCAGTAAATTCCCTTCGAGTGTATACACTGTCGAAACCGGTCCCGACAACTCTATCACCTTGCCCATATCATGTAAGATGATCCCGGCATACAAGAGGTCCTTATCAAGGCTAGGATAAAGTGCAGCAATCGCCTTTGCAAGGTCAAGCATGCTGACAACATGGTAGGCTAGTCCAGAAACAAACTCATGATGATTTTTTGTTGCTGCAGGATACTCTAAAAATGCCTGTTGATGTTTCTTGATTAAATGACGGGTAATTCGCTGGATATTAGGATTCTTCATTTCAAAAATATACTGTGTCAGCTTGCCGACCATCTCTTCTTGACTAAGCGGTGCGGTCTCAAGAAAATCCTCCATCCTGACACCATCCATTGGCCCTGAACGGCGAATTTGCCGGATTTTCAACTGGCTCTTTCCTCGATAATTCTGCACATCACCGATTATTTTCACAATATTCTGGGCCGCATACATTTTTTCTTCTTCTTCACCCACATCCCAAAGCTTCGCCTCGATTTCTCCGCTTTTATCTTGCAGGATTAATGTTAAAAATGGCTTGCCATTACTGGCTATTCCCTTTGTTGAACTTTTAATGAAAAAGAACAATTCGATTTGTTCTCCGACATTATGATAGGCTATTCCTTTAACCAACCTTTTCACGCCCTTTCCCATAGTAAAAGTATACCATATCCAACTATAAGCCTATGAAATTATCTGTACTCCGCCTTTTTCTAGTGTTAAAACACTTTCATTCTTAAATAATGACAGTAAGTGCTCATGGCAGGTGAAAAACAAGATTTGATTTCCGGCCAGTTTTTTAAGCAGTTCAATAACCTTTCTCGTTCTCCCTGCATCAAAATTAACAAAACTATCATCAATAATAATCGGAAACTGATAGTTTTCATAAAGTGTGGTTGCAAGTGCCAGCCTGATCGATACATAGAGCTGTTCAGTCGTTGCTTGACTCAGTTCATTAGCCTCAAACATGGTATGGTCGCAGCTTTCAACGAGAAAGCCGCTGCCTGAAGGATGTAGATGGATCCTCTGATACCGGCCATTCGTAAGAAACACTAAGTATTCTTGTGCTTTTATCAGCATCCTTGGTAAATGTATATTTTTATAGGTGTCAATGGTCCTCTTGAGAATATCCTGTGCAAGGGAATAGACGGCCCACTCCTTTACATCCTCTTTAAATTCATATTTTTTCTGTTTAAATTGATGCAGTAGATCGGAATAAACGCCGCCTTCCTCAAGCACCTGAATCTGATACTTATTTGTAGCCTGTTCCTCCTGAAGCACTTTTAATTTGCTTCTTAAAAGCTGGGATTCACTGTTTAAATCCACCATTGCCCGATCATGCTGATGATTTTGCAAGAAAACTTCCCGCTCTTGTTCAGACAGAATGGAGAATTGTAGTTGAGCCTGTAACGTATCCAAACGCTCGCGAAGCTGGGCCCGTTTCTCTGCTTTTTCGCCAAGTTCATAGAATTGTTGTTCCGTTTTGACATTTGCAGACTTCATCAGCTTATTATACTCTGCTTGCAGGTGTTCAAGCTCTTGTTTGTTTTGCCTCCATTCGTCTTCAAGCTCGACTAGCTTTGCCTGCCTCTCCCTGCTTTTTACCTGTTTCTCATGCTCCGCTTTAAGCTTGTTGCGTAATAAGGTAGCCGATTGCTGTATACTTGACCCAATTTCGGGTAAATAACGATTCTCGAAAGCCTTGATTCCGTTCTCAATTTTTACCAGTCGGTCATTAATGTCTTCGAGCCGATGAAGCAGATGGCGCTTCTCCCTGACAATCGACTTATATTGTTCAATGAACTGAAAAGCTTCTGATAGAAAAACAGCCGCCATATTTTCAGGTATCTTTAACCCCTTGCTTAAAGCAGCCAGCTTTTTCTTATTTTCTGCAGATTCATATTCCCAGTCTTCGAATTTTGTTATTACCTTATCAAATTGTGCCTGCTGCTGTTTTAATTTAAAAGCTAACAATTTTAGCTGTTCCTGCCGCTCTTGATCACGCTGCAATTGTTCCTCGACCTTCGTCAAATCTAAATTTCCCCCTGATTGCAGCTTTTGCCTTAACTGGTTTTCTTTTTCCTTTAAGACATCAAGGGTTTGCTGAGCAGTAACTTTCTCTTTCCTGAACTGCTTTAAGCTTTGATATAGGAGAAAGGTTATAATGACGATTCCGGCCAACCCGATCCATAGTAATATCCATTGCTCCGTGAATACCCCATAAAGGAAAATCCCCGCGAGGATTGATTCAAAAATTAAATATTGCCGTTTTTGCCTGCCTTTTACAGCCTTGTCACGCTCAATCGAAAATTGGTAGAATTCTATTTTGTCCTTTGTGTTCTCTAATTCCGCCTTAATGTGCTGTTTGTCATTTCCTGCAGCTAATTGCTGCTCGAGAAGTGTCTTTTTCTGTTTTGGTAAACAACGACTTTCTGTTTGAAGGATTTCCTTTTCAATTTCCTCTAACGATTTTTTTTCTTCCTGATACTGATTCTCTAATTCTTGCTTTACCTCTTCCAGCTTCTTACGTTTCTGTGATGCCATTTCTACTTCGTTTTTCATGTAGATATTTGTGTTAATCGTGAAAATATCTTCTTCATGTAGTGGTAAATGCAGTTTCTCTTTTATCACCGAAAGTTCTTCTTCATACTCTAGCAGCTTTGTTTCATATTGCTGTTTATCCAGCTTTAATTGCTCATAAATCGGAACCTGCTCCAGCAGTGTTAACAGCTCTGGTTCCGCTTCAAGGAAAGAATCATCCGGGTTAATCGTTTCCAACTCCTGTTTCATATGTGCAATTCTTTCGCTAATACTTTTAAGCTTGGCATTACAAGGATGGATAAGCTCGGTTAGCTTTTCCAGCCGCTCTATTCCTCTTACTGGAAAGGCATCCACTTCTCCTAGGACCTCTAATTCTTTTTTAGCCCTTTTTTCTTCCTTTACGATTGCTTCGATTCGACTCCATTCATTCAGCTTTTCTTTCCTTTCCTGAATATCCTGAAGCGTTCCGCTAATTTGTTCAATTTCCTGCTGGAGGCTTTCGCTTTTTCCAACTAAGCTCGTATACTCCTTATTTTTGGTAGCTGATTTTTTTAATTCCAAATCTAATTCGTGAAGTGCTTGTAATTTCCCATTTAAAACGGGCTTTTTCCCGCTGGGTTTAAACCGGGACTCCAACTCCTTTTGTAGATAGCTTTCCGTTTTTGCTAATCGTTCGGTTCCTATGGTTCCGGCAGAAAATAAGAATTTTCCAATTTCCTCCCCCTTCATTTGATGGATATTTTGCAGTCCATGCAAATTAAATGAAAAAACGGCTTGAAACAGATTCTTGTCAAAATTCGCAAGTAGTTCTTTAAGTAGTTCCTCACCACCGATTGTCCCATTATCCATTATCACGCTAACATCGCCGGCCGCCTTTCCTTTAACTCGCTCAATTACGCCATAGCCCAGCTTTTCATGATAAATTCTTATCTTTCCACCGTATTTTGTATGGTGTTTCGGTTCATAGCGGAGCTCTGCTTGTTGTTTTGTTGGAAAGCCAAATAAAACGCCATGGATAAAGGCCATAATTGTCGATTTGCCAGCCTCATTTTCACCAAAGAAAATTTGAAAATCAGCCAGGTTATCCAACGTAACATCTGCCAATTGGCCATAGCCGTAAATATGCAGTGTAATAATTTTCAAGTAGCATTCGCTCCTTTCTAGTTATTCAGTAAGTTAAGTAATAGTCTCTCCGCTTCTTTCATCAGCTCTTGCTGTTCTTCTTTGGTAAACGGGGAAGCATATTTTCTCCCTAATGGATGTTCATATATCGGTGCCAGGGCATGGTCTATCTCATCATAATGGTCAATCGTTTGAAAAAGCTCAGTATAGAATCCCGCTAGAGTTTTTAATTGTTCTTTATCAATCGTGTTTCTTTCTGAAATATGTAAATCAACCACCCAAACAAATGATTCTTCCGCTTGTTCATCTTCCAAGAGAAGCTCTAAAAGGTCATTTTTTAGGTTATTTGCTCCCTGATAATCTTCCAATTCTATATTTTTTAAATGAATCGTTAAAAGAGTTGCCTTTCTTCCCCTGCGAATTTGGTTCATTATCCCCTGACAAATTTGTAAAACTTCATGAAAGGTTTGTGCGGATGCCGCATCAATTTCCGTTTCCTCCCAAACAATGTCTGATGATTCGATAAAGTTCATTTTTGTCCCTAATTCACTTAAGCAGATATGATAAAACCCCTTGCTTCCGGTTTCCTTTCTGTTTCTTCCTTGAATATTGCCCGGATAGACAATGGGCGGATCTTCTGAAAGAACGGTACGTTTATGGATATGACCTAATGCCCAATAATCAAAACCTTTATTCCGCAGTTCTTTCACTGAAAAAGGAGCATAGTTATCGTGCTCGGTTCCTGAACTTTCATTGCCATGAAGAATACCAACGTGAAAATCGGCTCCTTCCACTTTACGATAATCATCTATTTTCCGATCAAGTACATTTCGTTTCGGATAGCTGAACCCATAAAGATACACTACTGCACCAGTTTTCGTCTGTAATGTCTTTGTCTCGACTTCAATGTCAAACACATGGACGTTTGCCGTCATCTCAAGGTTAACCCATGTTCCGTTTAGATGATCGTGATTACCATGTACGATGTAAACAGGAATTCCCTTTTCTTCAAGCTTGAGCATTTCTGTCCGAAAGCGGGCTTGGGCTCGTAAGCTGCGGTCCTCACCATCAAACAAATCGCCGGCAAGAACAACAAAATCAACCTCCTGTTCGATTGCTGCCGCTGTAATCCTTTTCAAGGCCGTGAAGGTGCTTTCTTTTACTCTAGTAAAAATAGATTCCGGCAAAGATTTCAATCCGATCATCGGGCTGTCCAAATGAAGATCAGCGGCATGAATAAACGAAATTTCCTTCATAGCGATTTCCCCTTGTCCGTTCTTTTCTCCATTGTAGCACTTAACAAATACGAATGCACGTTCTTAGAAAAGCGCAAGCGCCTTGATCAGGGCTGACCAGGGCGCTTGCGCTTTTCTTGTAGTACCAGAATTTATATCATTTGACTTTGAGAATTGTCCAGCTCCAGCGCCCTAGCGGCTAGTGTCCTTCGCGCTCCGCCCTACGATAAGTCAACATCGGTTCGCTAGAGCTCACCGTGTTTCCTTTATCTCAGTTGGAGCGCTCCAGGCCATACGCCGCTGACCAGGGCGCTTGTGCTTTTCTTGTATCTATTCATTTTTTGTTAATTGTAATGCTTTTTTAATATCTTTAAAGGAGTTAGACTTCCCATACATTAGCACGCCGCCGCGATAGACGCGGGCGCCAAAGATTGCTAACACAACAATGGTGCCGACAAGAATCGCAATCCCAAGTACCGCCTCCCAAGTAGGAATGGTCAGCATTCCGACCCTTAAGAACATAATCATCGGCGTAAAGAACGGGATATAAGACGTAATCGTAATAAATGGTGCATCCGGCTTTCCAAGTCCAAACATAGCAATCATAAAACCTGCTACTACCAATAACGTCATCGGTGTAATCATCTGCTGAACGTCCTCGATTCGACTCACGAGTGAACCTAAAAATGCAGCAAGTGTTGCATAAAGGAAATAGCCTAAAATAAAAAACACGACTGCATAAATCATCGTTGCCACCGGCACGTTTCCAAACCCAAAAACACCTCCAAAGCCAGCTGCCAACGATTCCATGTTGCGGGTGAATGAATAGTAGCCAACAAGCAAAAATGCGGCCAATTGCGTCAAACTTAGTAAACCAATTCCTAATATTTTGGCAAACATTTGTTTAATCGGGGAGACACTTGAAATAAGGATTTCCATTACCCTTGATGACTTTTCTGTTGCCACCTCCATCGCAATCATATTGGCATACATAATCACCGCAAAATAAATGATAAACAACAGGACATAGACAAGACCCCTGGCTTGATTCAGTTCCTCTTCCGTTTTCGCGTTTTTCTCCAGTGCCACTTTATCAAAAGCAACGGGTTCATTCAGTTTTTGCAGCTGTTCCTGATTTAAATTAAGTTTAGATGCAGCTAGCGTCATCTTTAATTGCTGCAACCCTGTTTGCAGGTCAGTATAAAGCGAAGAGTCGGCAATACTCATTGCCTTATAAGTAGCCTCAGGCAGTTTCTCCTGGTTAAACCGCAACTGGATGAGCCCGTCAATATCTCCTTTTTTCACCTTTTGTTCTGCTTCTTTTTCACTGCCATTATAGGTAGTGAGTTTGATATCTTTATTAATGGCGGCAATCTGCTGTTTGAAAGGCTGATACAGCTGGCCGGTTTCATCGAGAACGGCAACCGTTTCTTTCCCGCCGTCCTTGTTAAAGACATCAATAATGTTTTGGATATTTGTCAGTGCCAGCACAATGACAACCGTTAAGATGGTTGTAATGATAAACGATTTACTTTTCAATTTGTCGAGATACGTATGGAAGAGAATAATCCAAAAATTATTCATACGAATCACCTACCTTCTCGATAAAAATATCGTTTAATGAAGGCTCTTCCAAGGCAAATTTCCGGATGAATCCTTTTCCAACGATACCCTTCAATATATTTTCTGCCACATTTTCTCCTTCAATTTGTAAAAGAACGCCTTCCATCGTTGGTTTTGCTTTTACCACACCAGGAAAGTCCTTTAATGATTCCAGTGGAAAATCGGCATGAATTAACAGATTCTTTTTCCCAAATGCCCGCTTAATCTCTCTTAACGACCCATGGACTACTGGGCTTCCTCTATGCATGATGCATAAATGTTCACACAGCTCCTCGACATGATGCATTTGATGACTTGAAAACACAATCGTCGTGCCCTTTTCTTTTAAAGCTAAAACCCCATCTTTTAATTGTTCGACATTGACCGGGTCGAGTCCGCTAAATGGCTCATCAAGAATTAATAATTTTGGCTTATGTATCACCGCGGCAATAAATTGGATTTTTTGCTGATTCCCTTTTGATAGCTCTTCTACCTTTTTATTCTCGTATTCGGGTACCTTGAATTTTTCCAGCCAGAATTTTAGTTCCCGTAATGCTTCGGCCTTTTGCATTCCACGCAATCTAGCCAAATAAACAATTTGGTCACGTACTTTTAGTTTTGGGTATAAACCCCTCTCCTCCGGAAGGTAGCCCACTAAATGGCTGGTGGAATAATTAAGCGCCTTGTCGTCCCAGCTGATTTTCCCTGCGCTCGGATCAAGTAAGCCCAAGATCATCCGAAAGGTGGTTGTTTTTCCAGCCCCGTTAGCTCCCAAAAAACCGAATATTTCTTTTTCCGGTATTACTAATGATAAATCGTCAACAGCGGTAAATTTCCCAAACCGTTTAGTGACATGCTCCAGTTTTAGAACCAAAACCTCTCACTCCTTTCCTCTCTTCCTACGATTATACTATCATAACAGTTTCACTTTCCTTTGCACAATTTAGGAAATTATGCAAAAATAATAGTAATCATCTTTTTTAAAAAAGGAGATTTGACAAATGAAGACGTACAAATTAACAGCCTTTGAAGCGAATGGAGAAAAGATTATCGACGAATCCTTTCAAGCTGAACATGATGACGCTGCGAAGGAGCAGGGAGAAAAATTGTTAGCTGAGAAAAATTTAATAGAAAAGACACACCGCTGTATTTCACCAAGCGGAAAACTTCTACTGTTTCATCCATAATCAAGCGGGCGCATTACGCATACGCCCGCTTGATTTTCATTACTTCCCGATAAATTTTGGTTTTCTTTTTTCAATAAATGCCTTGATCCCTTCTTGGTGGTCTATAGTTTTGCGCATTTTTTGCTGGCCGTATTTTTCCAGCTCTAAAATTTTTAATAATTGTGGTCGGTTCTTTTCGGCTAGAATCTTCTTCGACTTAATCATCGCTTGAACAGGACGGCTCAGCCAATCTGTCAGTCGATTATGTACGGCCTCCTGCAGGTCGCCACTGGCGATTTCCTGAATGAGCCCGAGAGAAAGCGCTTCCTTTGCACTCATCATTTTTCCGTCCCAGATAACCTGCTTTGCTTTCGTTTCACCTAATCTTTTTTCTAAAAAGAAATGGGCTCCCCCGTCAGGAATCAAACCAATCCCGATGAAATTCATCGCCAGATTGCTAGATTGATCGGCAATAATATAATCCGTTGCTAATGCTAGACTAAATCCTAAACCTGCAGCTGCCCCTGAGATGGCGCTGATAGTTAACTTAGGAAGGCTGTAAAGGGTAATAACGAGTTCACTAATGCTGTCCATAACCGGGTAAAATTCCGTTGGGTCCGTATTAGAAAGCATTGATTTAATATCACCGCCGGCGGAAAAAACTCTTCCCTTTCCTGTTAAAACCACAATATCGATTTTATCAGAGTCACCAATTTCCTTTAGCTTTACGACCAGTCCCTTAATCATCTCTACGTCCATCGCATTTAACGCTTCCGGTCGATTCATTTCAACTGTGGCCACCCGTCCATCCAGCTTTACATTTACCTTATCCGTTACAAAATTGGTTGACACTTTGGATCCCTCCCACAAATATTCAATTCTATTATATATAAATCAAAAAGATAAAGACAGAATTTCACCATTATTTTGTAAATAGTGTAATAGGACAAGGTGATGGTCTCCTTGCCCTGTTATACTACTCTATTTTAAAACTTCTCTTTGTACTTGATCGCGAAGTGTCCGTTTCAGAAACTTCCCAACAGATGTCTTCGGAATTTCATCGAGAAAGAGAATATCATCCGGAATCCACCATTTTGCAAACTGTGGTTTTAGGAAATCAAATAATTCTTCCTTTCTTGTTTTTCCTTTATAGGCATCCTTTAACACCACACAGGCGATTGGGCGCTCCTGCCATCTTTCATGCGGGATGGCAACAACCGCTGCCTCAAATACCGCCTCATGAGCCATTAATGCATTTTCCAAATCAACAGATGAAATCCATTCACCACCGCTCTTAATTAAATCTTTTGTACGGTCGACGATTTTGACAAAGCCTTCTTCATCAATGGTAACCACATCGCCGGTATGCAGCCAGCCATTGCGGAAGGCATCCTTTGTTCGTTCATCTTTATAATACTCGGAAGCAATCCATGGACCTCTGAGGCACAGTTCGCCCATCTCCTTGCCATCCCAAGCAACTTCGCCGTCTTTGCCGACAATTTTCATTTCCAAACCAGGAACAAGCGTCCCCTGCTTTGACCGCAGTTCCAGTTTTTCCTCAGGGGACAGCTCCTCCTGGTAGCTTTTTAACGTAGATATGAGGGCAAGCGGACTTGTCTCTGTCATTCCGTACGCATGTTTAAACGGAATCTTATACTTTTGTTCAAAAGTCTTAATCATACCTTTTGGCGCTGCCGAACCTCCGCATAAAATAGATCTTAGACTGCCCGTGTCATATGAGCCTTCCTCAAGTTCTTTTAACAATCCAAGCCAGATAGTCGGTACACCCGCCGTGATTGTGACCTTTTCGGTTTGAATCAACTCCGCCAGTAATTTGGGTGTAAAGTACGGCCCCGGCATAACTAAGGTTGTTCCAAACCATACGCCGGCAAAGGGCATTCCCCAGGCATTGACATGGAACATCGGTACAACAGGCATGGCCACATCCTTTTCACTTAAACCGCCAGAATCAGCAAGTCCCAGCGCCAAGCTGTGCAGCACAATGCCGCGGTGGGTATAGATGACACCTTTCGGATTTCCAGTCGTGGCGGATGTATAGCACATTCCCGCAGGGGCATTTTCATCAATGTCATCAGGAAAGCTGAAGGTACGATTTGCTTCTTTTAAAAGATTTTCATAGTGATAAACTGGTGAGAGTGTTGTTTCCGGAAGCTCTGGCTCATCCGTCATAACAATAAATGCCTTCACAGTATTTAATTCTGAACCGCATTTTTCAAGTAACGGCAGGATGTCCGGGTCAACTAGAAGAACTTTGTCTTCTGCGTGGTTAATGATATAGGAAATATGCTGGGGTGTTAGTCGGATGTTAATGGTGTGTAAGACAGCCCCCATACAGGGAATTGCAAAGTATGCCTCTAAATGGCGGTGATGATTCCATGCCAGCGTTCCAACTTTTTCCCCTTTTTCCACTCCTAATTTTGTAAGGCTGTCTGCAAGTCTTCTTGTTCTGTCAGCGAATTCTTTGTAGCTGAATCGCTGGATTCCGCTCGTTGTCCTTGAGATTACTTGTTTTTTTGGGAAAAACATTTCTGCTCTTTTCAGCATTTGTGTCATCGTTAACGGTGTTTGCATCATTGTTTATTAATCACTCCTTTAATGAAAGCGCTTTAGATTCATAGTATTCTATGAGCCCAGTCCTCTAAAATATTCGACATTGTACCAGAGTATTCCTTTATTAAGAACATAAATTTATTTAAACGTTTATTCCATACCGTACCCTATCCACCCATAACAAAAAAACTCCTGCCTAAATCTAAGCAGGAGATCCGTTTTCCGAAAAGAGCTCATTCAAAATGTTAATTTTTTCTTCGGTATAGGCTTCAAAACTTTCGTTGTATGACTTTGGATCCTTTGGATTAGAAAAATGGGTAATCTTTCCGCTCAATGGATCAATAAATTTGCTTGAAGCCCCGCAGCCAAGTCCGATAATCGTTTGCTGCTCCTCCATAATCATAATGTTATAAATACTCTCTTGATTGGGAAGTGAATAACCCACATTCTCCAGATTGCCAAGAATATTTTTCTGGCGATATAAATAATAGGGGGCATATCCATTAGAAGTTGTCCAATCTTGGGCAAGCTTCATCATTTTTTCCACTTCTGTCCGGCCGGCCACCCGGTATCTATCCTTGTTCTTCGTCATCTCGGAAGCACGCTTAAACGACAAGGTGTGAACAGTCAAGGATTCCGGCATCAGCTTTTCAGTCTCCCCTAATGAATGTGTAAACTCGGCTAAACCTTCCCCCGGCAGTCCAATAATAAGATCCATATTTATATTGTTCATTCCCGCGGAACGGGCCAAATGAAACTTATCAATTGTTTCCTCAACAGTATGATGTCTGCCGATTGCTCTTAACGTTTCCTGTGTATACGATTGCGGATTGATGCTAATCCGGTCGATATTCCACTTTTTCATAACCGCTAATTTCTCTCGGGTGATCGTGTCTGGCCGGCCCGCCTCTACCGTGATTTCGCGGATACTATCGACATCCGGAAACGAGGCATACATTTCCTCATAAAGCATGTCCATCTCTTCCGCCGTAATGCTTGTCGGCGTACCTCCACCATAATAGACCGTTGTAATCCTAACACCCTTCTCCTTCAGCCACTCACCGATTTTCCGCATTTCATAATGGAGGCCGCCTAAGAAAGAATCGACAGATCCTTGCCGGCCGTTAATAGCATAAGCCGGGAATGTGCAGTAAGCGCATTTTGTCGGGCAAAAAGGAATGCCGATATAAATGCTTACTTCCCGCTCAAGTGAATAGAGATCCGGGACAACCGTTAACTGACGGTCCACAATCTGCTGCATCAGCTGAATTTTTTCATCCGTAATCAGGTAATCATCCTTTAATTGTTGGTGGGCAACCTCGGCAGGAATTCCTTCCTGCAGTTTCTTATGAAGCAGTTTTGTCGGTCTAACCCCGGTCAGGATCCCCCATTTTTGCGTGATATCGGTATAATCCTGCAAAACCGTTAAATAAACATGGGCAACTGCATTCTTCAATTGTTTGAAGCGTTCTTTTTCTGACTCGAACGGAAGCAATTCCTTACCATAATCCGAAAAATGGACAGCACCCTTTTGGTCAATTAATTCCGCGGCTACAGAAACCTCCTCCGCTACCTGCAGATCAAACTTTATCCGTAAATCAGCCGCTTCATCATCAACAGACAAAACAATCTGACAGTCTTCAAAAAATAAATTAGCAATAAGCTGCAGCGGACGATGGAATCTTTCATCCGCTAAACCTCCGATGGAAATACGCAAAAAAATCACCTTTTCAAATTAAACTTCCTTAAGTGTACTGAATCATAACAATAAGTGCAATAGAACAAAAAATACCACAGGCCAGATTAGCCTGCGGTAGCTTCAGTGCCTTATAATTTTCATCTTCCGTAAAAACTCGATCGGCTGCTGTTTTCTGAAATGTTCCCTTACCATATAAGCAACACCTTGTTCATTTTCTGATCTTGTGACCCAATCCGATGCCCGCTTAACGGGATAGGGGGCATTCCCCATTGACACACCGAGCCCTGCAGCCTCAATTAAAGGAATATCATCAAGCCCATCGCCGATATAAACCATTTCCTTTAATTTAATTCCTAGTTGATTCCCAAGGTACGTTAATCCGTTGAGCTTGGAAACACCTGTGGAAACGATGTCTAATCTCAAGGGGTCAAGCTCAATTGCTTCAATTTCTGTATACATCTTTTCAAGTGCTTGTTTTGCATCCTGCAAGTCACTTTTTTCTTCAAAATAAATTTCGATTTTCGAGGGAGTCACCAGCTGGTCATGTAAATACTCACTCAAGGAATTGACAAATTGCTGTGAATAGAACATCGGGTCTCCCGTTGTAAATACCGTTTTGGATAATAGCTCATTATGGATCTTGAATTTGTTGGCCAAAGAGAATTCTTCATGAACGAGGCGGATTTGACATGGCAATGCCTCGAAGAAACGGACAATATCATAGGTTATGCCCTCATTCATTCGTTTAACATAGACGGGTTTATCCTCTGAACCGGCAATATAGGCCCCTTGATGTGTAACGAGCGGCGCTTTTATTTTTAATGCCTTAGCGACTTTTCTTGCCGATGGAAAACTTCTTGAAGTAACCAGTGTTACATAAATTCCTTTTTGTTGAACGTATTCCACAGCTTCCTTTGTTGATCGATGGAGCTTCCCATTCGTTTGTAAAAGCGTCCCATCAATATTTAGTGCAAGCAAGCGATAAATCATCATGTTGCCCCCTGTTCTTGGTGAAATTCCTCTACTATCACTTTTATGACTTTTCACTCATTAATAGAACAGTACAAGGAGACTGTGATAAATTTATCCCTTATAAATGGGGCAG
This sequence comes from Bacillus renqingensis, assembly GCF_016464375.1. Lineage (GTDB taxonomy): Bacteria > Bacillota > Bacilli > Bacillales > Cytobacillaceae > Neobacillus > Neobacillus renqingensis. The sequence goes on along the minus strand of NZ_JADDIU010000006.1, from coordinate 75,360 downwards.
TGGTCCCCACTTTTTTAAGTCGCGAAAGCGGCAAAAAGCTACATTCCTCCGTACAACTCTGACAATGGTTTCATCACAACTTGATTGATTTCATTAATAATCGTACTCATCCGCTGCTCTGCCTCCATGAGGTGGGAGATTTTTTCATTTTGCTGGACCTTAACGACAGATGCCTGCGCGTTCTGTACCTCCTGCTCTGAGATATTTTGTCCCATCATTTGTTTTTGCTGGAGGTTCAGTTGAATCTGCCGGAATTCATCAAACATATTTTTCGCTGCCGGGTCAGCATTTACTTCATCATACATTCTCTTTAAATGTAAATACTCATCGCTCTCTCGAACTGCTTTTTCTAATGCATAAGCAGAATCATATAAATTAACTGCCACTATTGTTCACTCCTTTTATTTAAGAAATCTTCACAACTATAACAAATTATTCAGGAAATAGCGAGAATGTTCAAATCACCATCTATCGTCCTGTTACATACATTACTATACGAATGCCCATAGGCCACAGGCTAGAAAATGAGGAATGTTTATGTCCACTACTTTAATCCCAATTACTGTTTCCACCAGAAAATCGGCAAATCAACATGACCGACTGATCCAAATATCCGAACCATTACTGAACCAATTAAACATTGGCGATAAACAACATTTATATATTTCAATTGGAAAAATAATTGCCAGCGTGACGATACAATCCATTGATCTAGCAGAAAACGAGCTCATTTTACCGGAAAATATCTTAAAGTGTTTCCGGCTCCCCATTCAAAGATACACATTTCAGGCAAATTATCAGTCTAACACACACACATTGAAACTTGGACCAGTGATTGGGTTACTAACCAATTTCAAATTCGATGAGGGTGAGGAACCAGATTTTCGTTCCATCCATCAGTTTTGTGAAGAGCTTCATCAAATAGTTACAGAAAATGGCGGTTTTTTTTATGTATTTTCTTATGACAACCTGGCAACTAAAGGCTATTATTTTCACAAGGAAAAATGGGTTGCTGAGGAACTTCCTTTACCTGATGTTATTTACAATCGTATCCATTCACGAAGGCTTGAGCAACAGAAACCATTCAAGGAATTTAGGCGCACCTTGGAACTGTTAATGATTCCGTTATTTAATGACCGTTTTCTTTCAAAATGGGAAGTTTATCAACAAATTCATAACGAAGACAGCCTCCAGTCAGCTATCCCTGTGACACAAATTTATTCAAAAGAAAAATTATATGAGCTTGCCCAAAAATACGACATGGTTTTTATCAAACCGATTCACGGCAGTCAAGGCAGGAATATCATTAAATTAAGCAAGGCAGAAGCAAACAGCTACCATGCCTCATTCACAGCCGAGCATGAACCATTACAAGAATATTTTTCACTTGAAGAAGCTTATGAGCATCTAAGACCCATCGTGCAAAATGGCATCTATATTATCCAGCAAGGGATTCCGTTCATGACATTCGACTCCCGGACCATGGATTTTCGAGTACTATGTCATAAAAAGCATCCCGCTCAATGGAATATAACGTCCATTGTTGCTAGAATCGGGGCCAAACAGGAGTTTGTCTCCAATCTGGCAAGAGGGGGCACAGTAATGCGACCATTAGAAGCATTGAGAACGTGCATGGATCCTAAGAAGGCACACAAGGTATTAGCACAGATAAAAGAATTAGCGTTAGAAATTGCCGCGGTGACTAGTTCCCAAACAAAAGGAATGATCGGTGAACTTGGCATCGACATCGGGGTGGATATAGAAGGAAAGCCATGGTTAATCGAAGTAAACTCTAAACCTTCCAAATCCTTTAAGTTAGAAAATGGAAAAATAAGACCATCGGCCAAAGCCATCGCCCAATTTTGCACAACGCTTGTCTTTGATTCAGTAAGAAATGCCCAAGCGCCCTGATCAGCGGCGTATGGCCTCCTCGAAAAAGCTAACCCTTTTCATGAGGATGCTAATGCCGCCGAAGCCTTCCTTGTGGAGCTAGATAATATTAAAACGGAGGTTGTAGAAATTGATGACATTTGGAATGATGACATTAACCCCGGATAGCGAGGATGCTTACCTTACGGATATTGCCCAGTCGGCAAAAGCCTTTGAAATCGATTGCTTCCGGTTTATCCCGACACAAATAAACCCTTATTCACAGCAGGTACATGGAAAGAAATTCAATGCTTTGACAAATCAATGGGTAGAAGATGAATTTCCCATCCCCGCTATCCTCTATGATCGCTGTTTTTATGGGGATGATGAACATTCAAAACAGTGTCTGCCGATTGTATCGTGGCTTAAGAGCAGGAACGACATTACCTTTCTAGGCTATGGATTGCCGAATAAACTGGAACTATACTATGCACTAAGAGAAAGCATCCTCTCTCCTTATTTGCCGCCTACTCTTCCTGCTTCCGACACTGACATCATCTTAAAAGAATTGGAAGAAACGAAAAAAATAATCCTAAAGCCGATTAATGGCGCGCGGGGGAATGGAATTTATTATCTGAAAAAGAACAATCACACCTTTCACGTAAAAACAGAAAAACAAAAGCAGATTATTTCACGAATTTTCCCCAATAAGGTGAAGCTTCTTAGCTGGCTAAAACCATTAATCACTACAAGAAAATACCTCCTGCAGCCGTACCTTGAATTGTACAATCACGACCTGCGGCCCTTTGACATTCGCCTATTGCTGCAAAAAGATGAACAAGGAAATTGGGTCGAACGCGGCCGCGGAATCCGCTTTGGCAATACCGGTGGAATTCTTTCCAACTTAAGTGCGGGCGGTACAGCGACAGCCTTTCATAAATGGGCGGCCTCTCTTTCACCGGCAGCAGCCGAACATATCCGCTCAGAAATAGACTTTATTGTTAGCAAATTGCCTGCATTACTCGAAAATAAATTTCTTCCATTATTTGAACTCGGGGTTGACATCGGAATCCATAAAAACGGCTCCATCTGGATTCTCGATCTTAATTCAAAACCGGGCAGGAAGGTCCTGCTGCAAACAACACCGGAAATAAAGGAAACACTGATTCGTGCTCCCCTTCTTTATGCCAAACAGCTTTTAGGGGCAAAGCAACATGAAAGGAAGAGCTTGTATGAGAAAACGTTATCTCATTGAGGTTGCTCAAAATGACCAGCTGATCGTTTTTTGCCCAAAGTCGATCATAAAGGGTAAAAAAATCAAACGAATTTCCTTTGGATCGAAATCATTGGCAGTTGATTTCTATCCTCATCCTGACCGAAATGATCGGATTGTCATCAGCAGGGAAATTCAAAAGGCGCTGCAGTATCCCAACCTCCATATTCCACTGCATATCTTTCTAGAAAATGAAATTCTCACAATCGGACCACTTGTCGGCATTTTTACTTCCGGCTTTACTCAGAGCGGAGAACAACCGATCGGGGAAAGAACACCCTTTTTTTCTAAGCTTCTGTCAGTGAATAAACCAGTAGGTGCGCACATCTTTGTATTTGGGGAGCAGCATATCGATTGGGACCAAGGCAGTATAAATGGGTATTTCTATCATCAGAATAAATGGCAGCTTTTTGAGGTGCCATTTCCACATGTGATTTATGACCGGCTGCCAAACCGCCGATCTGAAAGCAGCCCGAAACTAAGAAAGGTAAAGGAACGGCTGCAAAAGGATTATCTGATTCCTTGGTATAATCCTGGGTTCTTTAACAAGCTTGATGTTTTTGAAAGGCTCAAACAGGATCCTTCAGTTGAAAGATATTTGCCCAAGACGCTTCCATTTACCTCTGTTTCGCTTATTGAAACGATGCTAGCTAAGTTTGGTCACGTCTATATTAAGCCGAAAAACGGCAGCCTCGGGTTAGGGATTCACCAAATTATCGTTGATAAGCAAACGAATGAATATTATTGTCGCTATCAAGAAATTGGCGATGTCAACCGTTTAAGGAAATTTCACAGCTTGAAACGATTGTTTGAATTTGTATTTGCCGAGCGTTCACTTGATCATATGATTGTTCAGCAGGGGATCCACTTACTCCGCGTTGATCAGCGTGTCGTTGATTTCCGTGTTCATACAAACAAGGATGAAGCCGGCAATTGGCAGGTAAGCGCCATCGCCGCTAAAATTGCCGGACTCGGCAGTGTGACGACCCATAAACGTCTCGGCGGTGACATCAAAACAATGGAAGAAATTTTCCCGCAGGAAAAATGCGCTGAATATAAAGATAAGCTAGCAGCGGCAGCCCTTCTTTTAAGCAAAGCATTAGACCGGAATATGGAGGGGATCATCGGCGAGATTGGCTTTGACTTAGGCATTGACAAGACGGGGCATGTTTGGCTCTTTGAAGCAAACTCTAAACCGGGAAGGTCTATCTTCAGTCACCCTGAATTACAATCATTTGATTTATTAACCCGTAAATTATCGATGGCCTTTGCGGTTTTTCTGACGGAAAAATCCTTATTACACCCAGAGGAATTATACAAATGAAGGAAAAGCAGCCAAAACCGCTAATTGGAATTTTAACCATAAGGAAAAATAATGGAACCATTGCCGGTAACGGCCAGCTATTTAGAAACTTGCAAAAAAAGCTTATTTCATTGGGCGGTATAAGCTTTGTCTTTACTCCTGAAGGTATTCACGAGGATTTTATTGATGGCTTTCTTTTTTCGCCTGAAAAAAATGGCTGGATGAACAAGTCTTTCCCTTATCCCAAGGTTGTCTACAACCGAATCCCATTTCGACCTGCTGAGCAGCAGGAAAACATCCAGAGCTTTTTCTCCAATCTGACAAAAAAAGGGATACCTTATTTTAATCCCTGTTTTATTGATAAATACGAGCTATTTAAAGCGTTCAAAACCCACCCAACTATCAAACAATTTTTGCCTGAAACGATTCTCATTAAGGAAAAGAAAGACTTATTGAAGCTGTTGAAAAACCGTTCCTCTATCTACCTAAAACCAGCCAACTCGGCCCGTGGAAAGGGAATTTTCCGCCTAAAACAGGACCCTTCTTTCGCCGTTCACGTAGAAGGAAGGAAAGAACAGGAAAGGTATGAAACATTCGATCATTTTTGGAAGGAATGGCATCAGCTGCTGCTTGGAGAAACATATTTGGCGCAGGAGGATATCCACCCAGCAAAGTATAAGGGATCTCGTTTTGATTTTCGCATCCTTGCTCATGCTGCTGGGGGCGATTATACATTAACGGGAATAGGCATCCGCCAATCACAGGAGCAAGAAGTTACCACCCATATACCATCGGGAGGAAAGCTCCTGCCGTATGAGCTCTTGCAATCTGAGGCACATGATCAATTCATTCAATCCATCATCTCCCCAATTGGAAAAGGGTTATCAGAACGGTTTGGCTATTTTGGCGAATTCTCGATTGATGCCGGTGTAAGCCAAACGGGGAACTACTATATTTACGAAGTCAACTCCAAGCCGATGAGCTTTGACGAGCCGGAGATTGAGGCAAGGAAAATTGACCATCTTTGTCGTCTTTTTCTCGAACTGGCAAAGCCAAATCCAGGAGTTAATGCTCTATCATGTTTTTGACTAAAAAAGCAAACGTTTCGCGAATGGAATTTAATCCTTTTCGTACACTATGATTAAACTGTTGGAAAGGATGATAGCCATGGATGGGAAAAAGGAGAATATGACCAACCAAGACTCTGCATATGAAGGCAGGGACAAAGCCTTTATGGATCTAGACAGAATGATCAATGAAGGCATGTCCGGCGGCTCAGTCCACATGCGCCACGATACAACAAATATCGAAGAGGCTCGTGAGCTAATGGATGAAGAGCCTCCATATAAAGCCGAATAAAGGGAAACTTTAATAAGGGGGGTATTTTCTTCCCCCCTTTACGCTGAACCTTAAACAGGGGCCTTAATGAGGAAATTTTCGCATTTTTGGGCCAAATAAAGGTTCAGCTATTTTTTGTCTGCTATAAGAAAAGCGCAAGGCGCCCGCCTAGCGGCGACAAGCACAAGACGAGCCGGCGAGAAGGCTGTTCTTTAGCCTTCTTGACGGATTGGCTTGTGACCTCGAGCCGCTGGCGCCTGGAGCTAGACAATTCTCAAAGTCGAATGATATAAATTCTGCTATAATAAAAGACAAAAGTAATCTAATGGGGAATTTCACAATGCTAAAAAAACTGTTGAAGCACTACGAAAATTCTATTTTATTTCCAAATCGTCCTGAGAAACCTTTAGACCAATATTTCATCTTCCACAATGAAGCCGAAGACGAATGGATTGGTTTATTGAAATCGAGCGTAAGTGTACAAGAATTAAGCCTGTTAAAATCTCTTTTCACATTGGTGGAATACGAACCTATAGGGAGCACATCACAAGCACAGAAATGGTATCAATTTTTATTAGCAGACGGTCCTGTACCAGTAAAAAAAAACGATACTGAATTCCGTTTCATTCAATTTCAGATTCAAAATAATGATATCAATCCAGCAGAAATCGAAACAGCCTTGACAGGTTTTTTTACCAAAGAAGTCATCATTATTTGGAAAAGCAGTAATAAAGGGATTGTCATTGAAGAGAGAAAGCAAACCTCGCTAACGGAAGAAGAGTTAATCTCCATGTCCGAAACATTAGAAAGTGATTTCTTTGTGAACATCGCCTTTTTTATTGGCAAGCATTATCCGTTATCGGACCGGCTTCCTTCCCTCTTGAGAAAAGAAATCGATTTCTTTTCATTTGCGCTTGCCCATATACGCCATAAAAATATTTTTACGTATGAACGAATTTTTCCGGCATTTCTCGCCTATCATTTGCCTGATGAATTAAAACAACAGGTGAATCCTGAAATTTTGGAAAGCTTTCAGCATGACCCCGAATTATTTTCAACGATAAAAATTTTTCTGGAGAATAATTTAAATGCCAGCCTGACGGCTAAAAAATTATATATTCACCGCAATACCCTGCAATACCGGCTTGATAAATTCACTGATAAAACAGGGATCGGTCTAAAGGATTTTTATGGTGCATTTACGGTTTTCTTAGCCTGCCTCGTTTTTGAACAGCAAAGAAAGTGACAACGTGCCCAAAATAGCGCTTTCAAACTTTGTGCAACCTGTCTATATAGCTTTGCCTCCATTTTAAGTTAAACTGGGACTATCAACGAAACGGGAGGCATTCAAATGGCTGAATTAAAATTAGACCACATTTATAAAACGTATGATAATAAAGTAACCGCAGTTTCGGATTTCAACCTTCATATTGAGGACAAGGAATTTATCGTTTTTGTCGGTCCGTCCGGATGCGGAAAATCAACTACTTTGCGGATGATTGCCGGACTTGAAGAGATTTCAAAAGGTGACTTTTATATCGATGGGAAACGCGTTAATGATGTCGCACCAAAAGACCGTGATATCGCGATGGTATTCCAAAACTATGCCCTCTATCCACATATGACTGTCTACGATAACATGGCCTTCGGGCTGAAGCTGCGCAAATTTCCAAAGGACGAAATAGACCGTCGCGTTAAGGAAGCAGCAAGAATCCTTGGATTGGAAGCCTATTTAAATCGTAAACCAAAGGCGCTTTCCGGTGGTCAGCGCCAGCGTGTGGCTTTAGGCCGCGCCATTGTCCGCGATGCAAAGGTCTTCTTAATGGACGAGCCTTTATCGAACCTTGATGCGAAGCTCAGGGTGCAAATGCGCGCCGAAATTGCTAAGCTTCACCGTCGTTTAAATACGACCACCATCTATGTAACACACGACCAGACGGAAGCGATGACCATGGCTACACGGTTAGTTATTATGAAAGATGGGATTATTCAACAAGTTGGTTCCCCTAAGGAAGTTTACGAAAATCCAGATAATATCTTCGTAGGCGGTTTTATCGGGTCACCAGCGATGAACTTCTTTAATGGTAAACTTGAAAATGGAAAGTTTATTATCGGAAAAACGACGATTGCTGTACCTGAAGGAAAAATGAAAATCCTTCGTGAGCAAGGCTATGTCGGAAAAACTGTGATACTCGGTGTTCGGCCAGAAGATATTCATGATGAACCTGTTTTCATTGAAGCGTCGAGCGGTACTAAGATTTCGGCAAAAGTGGATGTCGCCGAGTTAACCGGGGCCGAATTAATGATTTATTCCACCCTAGATGATCAAGATTTTGTTGCCCGCCTCGATTCGCGCGTTGACGTTAAACCAAACGATACATTAGAGCTGGCGTTTGATTTAAATAAAGCACACTTCTTTGATGCCGATACGGAATTAAGAATTCACGGGTAATTAGAAAACATAAGGGCGCTGAAGCTGGACAATTCCAGAAAGCCGATGATTTACACTCTAATAACGTTAAAAAACCATTCATCTCGGACCTGAGTCCCGTCAAAACTGGCGGGGCTTATTCTTTTATAAAAATTACATCATCTTTTTGACAACTTGGACAACGATAAAGATGGGCGCACTTATGATCGGAATGGTTATCCGGATATCCATCTTCCAGCTTCATTAAATCAATTTCCATATATGGACTGTAATCATCATAATAATCCATCAATTTGCCGCTCTCCACCATTGTTTGTCCGCAGTTGCTGCAAATTAACAATACTTCCCGCAAACCATTACACACCGGGCATATCGCCATTCTTTTCCACCCTTTTAATTATTATTTTTCATAGTTTATCTCACTTTGTACTACCTATGTAATGGAATAAATTACTAAGGATTTTATCGAATAAGCCGTCATGATTTAACCATAATAAAATTTACAAGCAGCCCTTACAACAATGGATGAAACCTTTAAGGGTTATTACCGGTTCAATTCCGGTTCATCCAGCCAAAGAATTTTTTATCATTATGGGTTAGGCCAGAGTGGCTATGGTTCAATGCCTATGTGGTTCAATTCCATACTAACCCAAAAAATTTTAAAGAGGAGTGTTATACAACTATGGCTAGTAACAACAACTCTAATCAACTTTTAGTACCAGGTGTACAAGAAGCACTTAACCAAATGAAGTTCGAGATTGCCCAAGAGTTCGGTGTAAACCTTGGCGCAGACACTACTTCTCGTGCTAACGGTTCTGTGGGAGGAGAAATCACCAAGCGTCTTGTTTCAATGGCTCAATCACAACTAAGCGGTTTCCAACGTTAATATCCAACCTTCTTTGAACAAATAAATAATATGGCTTTGCCCCCTCCTTCTCGAGGGGGCTTTCATATATTCTAAACGGGCAGTATAGACCTACAGCTGATGAAATTTTCAACTTTAAACCATTTTTCCAGGCTGTACCCATTCATCAAATTGTGCTTCCGAGAGATAACCAGTTTTAATGGCTGCCTCCTTTAAAGTACTATTGTCTTTAAAGGCGAGCTTGGCAATTTCAGCCGCTTTTTCATAGCCAATATGAGGATTTAACGCTGTGACAAGCATTAAAGACTGGTTCACATACTTGTCAATTACCTCTTTGTTTGCTTCAATTCCTATTACGCAGTTATCATGAAACGAACGAATGCCGTCCGTTAGTAATTGAACAGATTGGATGAGATTATAAATAATGACTGGTTTAAACACATTCAATTCGAAATTGCCTTGGCTTGCAGCGAAACCAATCGCAGCATTATTCCCGAATACCTGACATACCACCATTGTCAGCGCTTCACTTTGCGTTGGATTCACTTTTCCGGGCATAATCGAACTTCCCGGTTCGTTTGCCGGAATCGTAAGCTCGCCAATCCCGCTTCTTGGTCCGCTTGCAAGCCAGCGAACATCATTTGCAATTTTCATTAAATCAGCGGCCAACGCTTTTAAGGCACCATGGAGATAAACGATTTCGTCATGGCTTGTTAAAGCGTGAAACTTGTTTTCAGAAGTGCGAAAGGGATGTCCTGTTAGCTTGGAAAGCATGGAGGCGGCTTTTTCAGCAAACTGTGGACCGGCATTAATGCCTGTTCCAACAGCGGTCCCTCCAATTGCTAAGTCCAGCAAATGATCTGCCGCTTCTTGAATCATTTTCTCATTCTTTTCCAACATAAAGCGCCAGCCGCTGATTTCCTGCCCAAGGGTTAAAGGCGTTGCATCCTGCAAATGGGTCCTGCCTATTTTTACAATCTTGGCAAAAGCCTGTTCTTTTTCAAACAAGGTGTTTTTTAATAGCTGAATGGCCGGAATCAGGTTTTCGACAATTTTCATATATGCGGCAATATGCATAGCCGTCGGGAATGTATCATTTGAGCTTTGTGACATATTGACATCGTCGTTTGGATGGACTCGCTCGGTTTTGTTTTGGCTGGATAACCATTCATTTGCTCGATTGGCGATGACCTCATTTACGTTCATATTCGACTGCGTCCCGCTGCCGGTTTGCCAAACCGCTAATGGAAAGTGCTTATCATAATTCCCGTTTAAGATATCATCACAAACGGTTTGGATGGCTTTCATTTTTATTTCGCTAAGCTTGCCTAATTCGAAATTCACGCTTGCTGCAGCCTTTTTTATATAGGTCAATCCATATATTAATTCGAGCGGCATTTTCTCCATGCCAATTTTAAAATTCTCCTTACTTCTTTGCGTCTGAGCACCCCAAAACTTATCTGCGGGTACTCGAACTTCACCAAGGGTATCTTTTTCAATCCGGTAGTTTACCATAAATATTCCACCTCGTTTTTGTAGTTTCCCTTCATTATGTATACCCATTGCGAAGTGTTTTATTAAAGATTTTTTAAAGCCTCCTTGTGGGGTGGACACGATATTTTCAGTAGAAAAGCTGTAGACTCTGTGCCTACAGCTTTAACGATGAAGCAGCGTATATCCAATATAATACGAAAGAACTAACACACTACCAATTGCCAGCACAACTGAGTAATCTGACATTACCCTCCACCCCGTTTGTTATTTAATGTAATCATTTTTAAATTATCACAGGGCAGACCCTTTTCGAGTGATTAAAGTTACATTTTTGCGATAAAACAATGAACTTTTTGTGAACTCTAAGATTGTTCATTCTAATTTTCCGAAAAACGTTAGTGAAAAATTAACAAAATGTTCATTCCTTATGGAAACGCATTCATTTATTTTTTATAAAATGGAGGTAGGAGTTTACTATTTATAAGGATGGTGGATTATGCCTAAACCTAGAAAGTTACGCCATATACCAAAGGAATTACTGATTTTACGGTACTTAAACATCCGAATGATGTTGTTGGACCAAGATAGGAAGAACCTTTATAATGCCGAAAAGGGGTTGGAAGGTGAAGTAAAGTTCGACCAGCTTACGGAGCAGCTCCAGAGCGAAGGTATCGTCATAAACGGCTTGCTGTTAAAGTTAGACAATCATTTCTTTCAGATTGATACCGTCATTATTTTTCAAAAAACGATTTACCTCTTTGATGTCAAAAATTACGAAGGCGATTATCAATTTGAAGCTAAACAACTTCGTCACATAAAAACTGGAAAAATTATTAAAGATCCGTTTATCCAGTTACAACGGTGTGAAACCATGTTCCGTCAGCTGCTTCAGGAACTTGGATATAACTTCAATGTTGAAGCATTTCTCGTGTACATAAACCCCATGTTTACCATGTATCAAGCCCCATTAAACCCGTCGGTTATTTTTCCATCACAAGTCGATCGATTGATGCAACAGTTAAATAAAGTCCCTTCCACATTAAATGGTGGTCACGAAAAGCTTGCTGATCTCTTAATTTCTTTGGATCTAGGGGATTACCCTTACACAGAGCAGCCTAAATATGAATATAACCAGCTGAAAAAGGGGGTTATTCATCCTTGTTGTTATGGATTTATGGAGACTGTCAATTACATGAGATTGAGGTGTCATACATGTGGTTACGAGGAAAGTGTGGAGTCGGCGGTTTTGCGGAGTGTGGAGGAATTTAAAATTTTGTTTCCGGATAGGAAAATCACGACCCCTGCAATTCATGAGTGGTGTAAAGTGGTGAAGTCTAAAAGGACTATTCGGAGAATCCTGCAGAAATATTATCATCCATGTGGGAAGGGTAGATATTGCTATTATGAATGATGATTGTAGAGGGCTTTCTTTTTTTAAAATTAAGGTAAATTTTTAATTTGGATCCTTTGGATCGCTCATTGTATTATGCGCAATGAGTGATTTTTTTTTGATTATTGAAAAGTAAAGTGCCTAAGTACGCGTTGCCGCAAATTTTTCTTGCTCGCACGTCCTTTGGACCGCTCTAAGTGCGCGCCGCCGTCAATTTTTCTCGCTCGCGCGTACTTTGGACCGCTCTAAGTGCGCGGCGCCGCCTATTTCTCTCGCTCGCGCGTACTTTGGACCGCTCTAAGTGCGCGCCGCCGTCAATTTTTCTCGCTCGCGCGTACTTTGGACCGCCCTAAGTGCGCGCCGCCGTCAATTTCTCTCGCTCGCGCGTACTTTGGACCGCTCTAAGTACGCGGCGCCGCGGATTTTTCTCGCTCGCGCGTACTTTGGACCGCTCTAAGTGCGCGCCGCCGTCAATTTCTCTCGCTCGCGCGTACTTTGGACCGCTCTAAGTACGCGGCGCCGCGGAATTTTCTCGCTCGCGCGTACTTTGGACCGCTCTAAGTGCGCGCCGCCGTCAATTTCTCTCGCTCGCGCGTACTTTGGACTGCTCTAAGTGCGTGCCGCCGCGGAATTTTCTCGCTCGCGCGTACTTTGGACCACTCTAAGTGCGTGCCGCCGCGGAATTTTCTCGCTCGCGCGTACTTTGGACCGCTCTAAGTACGCGCCGCCGTCAATTTTTCTCGCTCGCGCGTACTTTGGACCGCTCTATGTGCGCGCCACCGCGGAATTTTCTTGCTCGCGCGTACTTTGGATCGCTCTAAGTGCGCGCCGCCGCCTATTTTTCTCGCTCGCGCGTACTTTGGACCGCTCTAAGTGCGCGCCGCCGCCTATTTCTCTCGCTCGCGCGTACTTTGGACCGCTCTAAGTGCGCGCCGCCGCCTATTTTTCTCGCTCGCGCGTACTTTGGACCGCTCTAAGTGCGCGCCGCCGCCTATTTCTCTCGCTCGCGCGTACTTTGGACCGCTCTAAGTGCGCGGCGCCGCCTATTTCTCTCGCTCGCGCGTACTTTGGACCGCTCTAAGTGCGCGGCGCCGCCTATTTCTCTCGCTCGCGCGTACTTTGAACCGCTCTAAGTACGCGTTGCCGCAAATTTTTCTCGCTCGCACGTACTTTGGACTGCTCTAAGTGCGCGTTGCCGCAAATTTTTCTTGCTCGCGCGTACTTTGGACCGCTCTAAGTGCGCGCCGCCGCGGAATTTTCGCGCTCGCGCGTATTTTGAACCGCTCTAAGTGCGCGCGGCAACAGATTTTCCCTTTCCATACCGCTCTAGTGCATGCCACGGCGGTTTTTTCCATTCCCAAACCGCCCTGGTGGAATCTTAACTTAACCTTCCCGAACAGCACTAAGCGCTAACTGTGTGGTCCCCCTTCTGGCTTATGCCACTTACCATGGCCCTCCCCCCTATTGCTCCACCTTTTTTTCCATTTTTCTTTTTGTTTATTCCACTTTTCTTCCCATTTATGGAGTTCGTTATGAAAGTTCTCCTGGAAGTTCTCAAATATTTTTTCTTTTTCCCTTTTTTCAATCAAAGGAGCAATATGAGGAACGTTAAAGCTTTCGACTGGAGAATTTTTTAACGCTGCGGTCATGGCTTCGCGAAAAACAACTGCTGCTCCCGTAGTACTAGTTGGGGTTACGTAATGATTGGCATCGGTTTTGTCATAACCAATCCAGATAGCTCCGACCAGCTGTGGTGTGTAACCGATAAACCATTGATCCTTCAAGCCATGAATTCCTTTTATTGGTACTTGAGTGGATCCAGTCTTACCGGCCGTCTCGCGGCCTGGGATTTGTGCCCCTTTACCCGTTCCTTGCTCTACCACACCGAGGAGCATTGTAGTCATATCATCAGCAACCGCCTTCGTTGTCACCCGAGAAGCCTTGCCTTTCCATTTTGCAACAACCTTACCATCAGCATCAACAATTTTTCTAATGAGATGTGCCTCAAAGCGGGAACCCTTATTAGGAAAAACGGAAAAGGCCTCTGCCATCTCGATGGGAGCCACCCCTTTGTACAGGCCGCCTAAGGCAATTGCTAAATGACGATCTTCCTTATCTAGTGAAATTCCAAAACGCTTCACGGCATCTAAACCTTTTTCAAGCCCGATTTCATTTAAAAGCCAGACGGCAGAGACATTCTTTGACTCTTTAACGGCCTCGTACATGGGCACTTCCCCCGCGTATTGATGATCATAATTGCTTGGCTGATAATGACCAAAGCTCATCTGCTCATCCTTTAGCACGTCTGTAATTTTCCATCCTTCTTCCAATGCTGGGGTATATACAGCTAATGGCTTAAAAGAAGAACCCGGTTGTGCCGTTAATTGCGTGGCACGATTATAGCCCCTGAAAGTATGTTCGCCTCGTCCGCCAACTAGAGCTCTTACACCGCCAGTTTTTGGATCAAGTAAAACTCCGCCGCTTTGAACAAGCTGGTCATTCCCTGCTGGAAATAATTCATTGCGCCGATATGTTTTTTCTAAAGCCGTTTGCATGGCAGGGTCAAGCTCTGTATAAATTTGATAGCCGCCTGTCAGCAATTCATCTTGGGAAAAACCATATTGATGAATGGCTTCCGATAATACTTGGTCGATATAGTAAGGGTATTTACCGCGAAATGGGTCATTGCCCTTATCGTTTAACACGACTTTTTCACGTCTTGCTTGTTCGTATTGTTCTTTCGAGATATAGCCTTGATCCTTCATTTGCAGTAGGACCAGATTTCTCCTCGACACGGCTTTTTCCATATGATCATACGGGTTTAACGCAGAGGGAGCTTTAATGACTCCGGCAAGCATCGCCGATTCAGGAAGCGAAAGATCCTTCACATCTTTGGCAAAATATTTGCCAGCAGCCTGTTTAATTCCCCATGCACCATTTCCAAAATAAATATGGTTTAAATACATCTGCAGGATTTCCTGTTTTGAATACTCCCGTTCCACCGCCAACGCCAAGAACACCTCTTCGAATTTTCGCTTTAACGTTTTTTGGGATGTAAGCAGTGTGTTTTTTATCAATTGCTGGGTAATCGTACTGCCGCCCTCCGCCATTTCTCCTGCTTTTAGGTCATGGATGAGGGCTCTTGTTGTTCCAATAAAGTCAACACCGTTATGGTGATAAAAACGTTGGTCCTCAATCGCAATAACAGCCTGTTTCATAGAGTTAGGAACCTCTAAAATGGAAATTCCTTCGTTCTTACTGGCTGACAGCTTACTAGCAAGATCCCCATTCCCATCAAAAAAGACGATCGGACGGGGAAGTTCATTTTTCAGGCCGGAAATATCTACATTTTTAGAATAATAATACAAAAACCAAAAAAAGACTAAAATGACGATTAATATCAACAGCAGCATGACTTGGAGTAAATGCCGTTTTCTCAAGCTTTTTACGATACCGCTTATTCCTTGACTTTTCATTGTACCTCCTAATTACATCATCATCATGAACGATAGCACCTATAATTTCCGTTAAATTGCTAGCTTTTATGAATGTTGTTTGCGTAAAAGAAAAAAGACAGGAGGTCCCTATCTCTCTTCATCACACTTATTCTTGACTCTGTATTAATTCTTTAAAACGCTGTTTCGATTGACGTTCGTCCATACTGCTAAAAATCCGATAGTTTCTTCTATCCAATATCCGAAAATGTTTGCTAAGGATATTTTGTTGCAGGATATACCCTTTTGACTTGGAAATCACCTTCCACCAAACACGGCCGCCCAGTGTTTTTGATTTTCGAAATTCGATACCTTCCCTGGCAACCGTTTCCACTACCTCAAGTGGTTCACTTCCAAAGAGAAATTGAACCGTCTCCGTCTCGCGGAAAAGAGCACAAATGGCGACAACGGTAGACCAGTTGGCGAGGACTCTTCCTTTTTCAATTTGCACAAGCGTTTTCTTTGACACACCAATAATTTCAGCCATTTTATCTTGTGTATAGCCTGCTTCGGTCCGAATGAGGCGAAGTTTTTCAGAGACCTGCAGGATGATATCCTCCCTGTTCATGTGAAACCCTTCCTTTTAATAGCGTCTAGTGTAATATTACACAATTTCTTCTGAAAATACAAAAGACTGCTTTTGTTAAATAAAAGCAGTCCTTTTCCGAAATTACTTAACTTTTGAGGGAAGGCCGCATCCGCTTGAGCATGAATCCTTCAAATCACACGCAGCACATTTACCTTTTTTCGATTTATTGATGAATTTCACCAACGCCCAAGCAGCATAACCAAAAATGGCGGCCCCTATGATAATGCTGGCTATCATATGATCATCTCCCTAATTAATTAAACCAGCCCAAATAGTTTTCCACCTTGGTAGATAAGGAGGGATAAAACGTAAGCAATGACAAGAGCATACCCTATTGAAAAAACAGTCCATTTTTTCGAGCCGGTTTCTTTATAAATGGTTGCTGTAGTTGCCAGACAAGGAATGTACAACAAAATAAAAACCATGAAGCTATAAGCTGCAAGCGGTGTGTAATAATCAGCCAGCAAGCCTTGCAGGTTGGCATCATTCGGAACAAAATAGATAATATTCATCGTCGAAATGATGGCCTCTTTTGCCAGGAAGCCGGTAATCAGTGATGCAGCAGCTTGCCATGTCCCAAAGCCAATTGGCGCTAGAATCGGTGCAAGCACCCCCCCGATTGCTGCAAGGAAGCTGTGGTCCATGTCCACATTGAGACCGCCAGGACCAACATAGGATAACAGCCAAATAAATACGGAACCGGCAAAAATAAATGTACCTGCCTTTCTAATAAACCCTTTTCCTTTATCCCAGGTGCTTCGCCAAAGCGACTGAAACTGTGGAAGCCGGTATGGCGGCAATTCAATCACAAACAAGGATGTTTCTGATTTTAAGATCGTAGAAGAGAAAATTTTTGCCAGAATCAATGCCACGACAATCCCTAGTACATATAAACTTAAAACGATGAGTGCACGATGACCGGCAAAAAAGGCTCCAACAAATAAGGCATAGATTGGCAGACGGGCTGAACATGACATTAACGGTGTTAATAATATCGTTAACAGCCGCTCCTTAGGTGTTTCAATCGTTCTAGCGGCCATGATTCCCGGAACATTACAGCCAAAACCGATAATCATGGGGATAAAAGCTTTCCCGTTTAACCCTACCGATTCCATGATTCGATCCATGACTAATGCCACACGGGCCATATAGCCGGAATCCTCCAACAATGAAATAAAGAAGAATAAAATAAAGATTTGCGGGACAAATACTAGAACACCGCCAACCCCGGCGATTAAACCTTCCGTTATTAACGCATGAATAAAACCTGAAGCATGTATGGCAGTTAATAACTTTTCAACCCAATCGGACAGCGGACCGGTAAAAAAGGCATCCAGCGCATCTGATAAGGGCGTGCCCACCCAATCAAACGTCAGCATGAACATCAAATACATTAACAACAGAAAAATCGGGATTCCTAAAAATTTATTGGTAACAATCCGGTCAATTTTTTCGCTTAACGGAGTCACAGCATTGGTTTTAACTGCAACCTCTGCCGCTATTTTTTCAATTGTTTCTTTTCTTTTTAAATGGATAAAATTAGTCAATGATTTACAATCATAGCGTCGTTGTAGTTCGGATTCCAGGTTTGTAACAATCGCACGTAGCGTCACGGAATCCGCAATTTGGTGCAAATAGTTCCTGACATATTCATTGCCTTCAAAATATTGAATCGCCAGAAAGCGGTGTGAATGTTCCGTTTTACCTTCAATTTCTTTAGACAGCGCCGTGATCGCAGCTTCCACTTCTTTCCCATAATGAACGAGGTTCTTTTTCTTTGGCTGAATTGGTTGTGTGGCAATAACTTCTTCAAGCTTGTCGCAGCCCTTGCCATTCCTTGCCACAACTGGAACAACCGGAACCCCGAGAATTTCCGCAAGCTGCGAAACATTTAGCTGAATGCCCCGTTTATTTGCGACATCCATCATATTCAGGCCGATAAGAACCGGTTTTTCGAATTCAAGTAACTGGAGTGTCAAATGCAAATTCCGTTCTAATTGAGACGCATCTAAAATATTTAATAAACGGTCAACTGGTTCATGTAAAAAGAAGGACGTCACGACACCTTCATCCTTTGAAAGCGGATTAAGCGTGTAAACCCCTGGCAAATCAATTAAATAACCATTTGTTCTTTTAAACACGCCGACCTTCTTTTCAACCGTAACACCGCTCCAGTTGCCAACATACTCATAGGAACCTGTTAGATTATTAAACAATGATGTTTTTCCAGTATTGGGGTTACCAATAAGAGCGATTTCCATTATACTTTCACCACTTCCATCTGAACAGCTTCCTTACGGCGGATGCCAATACATTGCCCGCATGACTCAATCATGATTGGACCGCCGAACGGCATCACACATTTCACACACACTTCTGAACCTTCTGTAATCCCTAAATCGAGCAGCCGTCTTTGCACAAGGTGACTAACATGAGAAATATCTACGATTTTCCCTTTTTCTCCTGCTTTTAAAGAACTGACCATAACCAATCACCCTATCTATGTTAATTGAGAATGATTCTCTTTCTATATTAGTCATTTTAACACTTTTTTTATTAAACGGGTTATTAAATTTTTGACAATTAAACGAAAAAAAAGGAAAAGCTTAAATACTAGAAAAAATTTCTATTAAAAGAGCACCCCTGCCTTCCTTTGCATAAGATATAGAAAAATTTTAGGAGTTAGCCCATGTTCACACTAAAGGTTGATCATGAAGTTGAACTGCAAGTTTTGCAAAGTCATCATGCCCTGAAACTTTATCAGCTTGTGGAGAATAATCGCGCCCATTTACGCAGGTGGCTGCCGTGGGTGGATACTATGCTGTCGCCTATCGATTTTGAAGCTATAATCCCTATATGGCTTAATCAATTCGCCGAGAATATCGCCTATAATCTTGGGATTTTTTATAAAGGGGAACTTGTTGGGGTAATTGGGATTCATCAAATCGACTGGTACAATAAAATCGCAAGTATTGGCTACTATCTGGCCAAAAATGCTGAAGGGCACGGATTGATTTCACGTTCTGTTATAGCGGTACTAAATTATGCCTTTTTTACAATAGGATTAAACAGAATTGAAATACGCTGCGGGGTAAAAAATAAAAGGAGCCGAGCGATTCCAGAACGATTCGCCTTTGTAATGGAAGGAACGATTAGAGATGGTGAGCTTTTAAACGGATATTACCATGATATCATCCTTTATAGTATGCTTGCCCGTGAATGGAAGAGCAGACATCAGTCAATTAAATAAATACAAACACCGTGAGAGCTGTCAAGTTGGCAGCCTTTTGTCTATCGAAAAGGGCAATCGATTTGCTAATCAAAATTATTTTTGAAATAATAGAAACGTTACTTAAATATATAGCAACGTACAAACAGTATCTTTGTAAGTGAGGTGGCATGCCTTACCGATAGTAAGGCGACCGATGGTTTGGATAAACGTCATAATTATTGCACTGCTAATTGCTTTTACCGCATTTTTTGTTGCTTCTGAATTTGCGATTGTAAGGGTGCGTATAACAAGAATTGATCAATTAGTATCTGAAGGAAACAAAAAAGCCGAGGCGGCGCGAAAGGTTATTTCCAATATGGATGGTTACCTTTCGGCCACGCAGGTTGGAATTACTGTTACCTCGCTAATCTTGGGCTGGCGGGGAGAATCCACAGTCCGTGAGCTTTTGAATCCCATTTTTGATTGGATTCAGATGCCCTTATCGCTAAAACATATTCTTTCATTTTTTTTAGCATTCGCTATCATTACCTTTTTGAACGTTGTGATTGGGGAATTGGCGCCAAAAACATTCGCCATTCAAAAGGCAGAAGAAATCATTTTGCAAATTGCCAAACCCCTTATTTGGTTTTATGTCATCATGTATCCGTTCATTTGGATTCTCAATCACTCAGCCCGCTTCATTACAGGGTTGTTTGGAATTAAGCCGGCTTCAGAAAATGACATTGTCTTGTCTGAGGAAGAGCTGCGAATGATTCTTTCGCAAAGCTATCAAAGCGGGGAAATTAACCAATCCGAATACAGCTACATGAATAATATCTTTGAATTTGATGATCGCGTTGCGAAAGAAATCATGGTACCAAGGACTGAGGTTATTACCCTTTCTAAGGATTCATCCTTGGAAGAGATTATTTCCACCGTCAAAGAAGAGAAATACACTCGATACCCGGTTATTGACGGTGATAAAGACAATATTTTAGGAATCGTCAATATTAAGGAAGTATTAACAGATAGTATTCAGCAAAAAAGCCTAGGAGCGGAGCCGCTTAAAGATTATATTAAGCCTGCCATTCACGTCATCGAAACCATTCCCATTAAGGAATTATTAATCAAGCTGCAAAAGAATCGCTCTCATTTGGCGATATTATCTGATGAGTATGGGGGTACCGCCGGAATCGTTACAGTTGAGGATATCCTTGAAGAAATTGTTGGAGAAATTCGTGATGAATTTGACCTCGATGAACTTCCTCTTATTCAAAAGCTTGGGGAAGATCACTTTATTCTAGATGGTAAAGTCTTGATTAGTGAAGTAAATGACCTGTTAGGGACAACCCTTGCAGAAGAGGACGTAGATACAATTGGGGGTTGGTTTTTAACGCAAAAGTTTGATGTACACCAAGGGGATTCAATTGAAAGAGAAGGATTTATTTTTAAAATCAATGAAATAGAAGGTCACCATATCCTGTATATCGATGTAAAAAAATGTACTACGTCTCCCGAATAAGGAGACGTTTTTTATTTTCCATTCATAATAAGAAAAAATCGCACGTAAAATGTAGATAATCAAACTTACCCTAACCAGAACGTTTGACTGTACGGTTTATTTTCTTTATAATAGTATTAATTTATTTTGTATTTGAGGTGGTAAAATGGGGCTGTCTATCGAATTGGAGAATTAGCAGAACGGGCAATGGTTTCGAAACGAACCATTGACTATTATACATCAATTGGTTTGCTCAAGGCAGAGCGTTCAAAGTCCAATTACCGCATCTACTCTGACGAATCATTACGTGACTTAAAGTTTATCGAAGAATGCAAGAATCTACATTTTTCATTAGACGAGATTAAGAGAAAACTAGAAATGAGAAAAGCTAGGGATATCCGCTCTTCAGAGGTAGATAAACATGTTTGTGCTCTTACACAACAAATGAAACAGCTGCACAGTGATTTATATGATTTATTACCTATTTTAGATAATTTAGATAATCAGCAGAAGGAACAATTAATCAGTCATTTAGGTTCACTCAGGGTTGCGTTAAAGAAATCACTAGTAAAGGTTTCAAATTAATTTTTTTATAAACCGGGAGGTGACACCTTACTCGTTGTAAAAGGGCGGGTTAAGGGAACTTATTTGGACATATTTAACTTGGTTTTAATAGCCATTTTAATCGCATTAACGGCCTTTTTTGTAGCTTCTGAATTTGCAATTGTCAAAATTAGAAGTTCAAGAATTGACCAGTTAATCGAGGAAGGAAATTCGAAGGCTGCTTCCGTTAAAAAGGTCATTTCAAACTTAGATGAATACTTGTCGGCTTGTCAGCTTGGAATTACTATTACCGCTTTAGGATTAGGTTGGATTGGGGAATCCACCATCGAGCATCTGCTCGGTCCCGTTTTTCGCGGGTTGAAAATTCCCGACAGTGCTGTAACCGTTTTATCTGTTGCGATTGCCTTTGCAACGATTACCTTTTTACATGTCGTGGTCGGGGAACTTGCACCGAAAACGCTGGCAATTCAAAAGGCAGAATGGATTACCCTACATTTATCAAGGCCGCTGATTCTCTTTTACAAGATTATGTATCCTGCGATTTGGGTATTGAATGGGTCAGCACGGGTTGTTTCTCGCCTATTTGGATTAAAACCGGTATCAGAAAATGAAATCGCCCATACGGAAGAAGAACTTCGAATCATCCTGTCAGAAAGCTTTAAAAGTGGCGAAATAAACCAATCAGAGTTTAAGTATGTGAATAAAATCTTTGATTTTGACGATCGAATTGCTAAAGAAATAATGGTCCCTCGAACAGAAATTGTTTCATTATCGAAAGATGACACGCTTGAGGCTTTACTCCGGGTCATTCGCGAGGAGAAGTTTACCCGCTATCCAATCATTGATGGGGATAAGGACCATATTATCGGGCTTATTAATATAAAGGAAGTCATGACCGACCTAATTGGAAATGGAAAAGTAATGGCTTCAACACTCGAAAGCTATACCCGTCCGATTATTAGGGTGATTGAAACGATTCCGATTCATGATTTGCTTGTTAAAATGCAAAAAGAGCGGATGCATATGGCTGTTTTAATGGACGAATATGGCGGTACTTCTGGTATTGTCACAGTTGAAGACATCCTTGAGGAGATCGTCGGCGAAATTCGTGATGAATTTGATATGGATGAAATCCCCGAGGTCCGAAAAATAAAGGATCATCACTATATTATCGATTCAAAGGTCTTAGTTAGTGAAGTTAACGATTTATTAGGAGTCGAAATTAATGATGAAGATGTCGATACGATTGGCGGTTGGATTTTAACGGAAAATTATGAGGCTAAAGAAGGCGACATCATTCTTCATGATTCTTATGCCTTTAAAATCATTGAAATGGAAGAACACCATTTAAAATATATTGAAGTTACTAAGAGAGAGAATGTTGGCGACGTAACCGTCCAACAAATGGCAATCGCAAAAT
The DNA here is from genome assembly GCF_016464375.1 of Bacillus renqingensis. GTDB lineage: Bacteria > Bacillota > Bacilli > Bacillales > Cytobacillaceae > Neobacillus > Neobacillus renqingensis. The sequence goes on along the minus strand of NZ_JADDIU010000006.1, from coordinate 52,618 downwards.
CTGAAGCTCTCTACTAATTCTTACAACCACACTTAGTAATTCGAAGTGTGGTTGTTTTTTTGGGCTGCTAAAAAGGGCGAAATTCTTATTCATCTCACCTCTCTATTGCATATTCTGCTATAAAAGGGGGGATTGAAAATGAACCAAGTAGCCGTATTATTTTTAGCTTGTATTTTGGCCGGGTTTGCCTTAGTCAACATGCCTGCCATTTCTTTTCTAGCCAGTCTGTCATCATTTTTTACTGTTGTAGGAGCACTTGCGATACTAGTCTTTTCTATTGCATTATTATACCTCGGCGTCAAAGCACTTTTTACCCAGCTTAGTTAAACATTGACCAGGCTCTTCACCTGGTCCTTTTTCAATTATTATTCTTTAACATTAAAATATCCTCTTCTGCTTTTGCGATTTTGACCAAATGAGAATCAAGGCGGCGGTTAATATGGTGAATTTCGTTCTTCTGCGTTGCCTCCATTCGCTCTAACAATTCTTTAATATCCGACAGATCAATTTGATTAACCGTTACTCGATGTTCGATACTATCTACTTTTTCTAATCTTGACAGCCTTTTCTCAATATTCTCCAGAGTCTCATTAAACATGTTAATGAGACTTTTTATATCCTTTACATTTTCAGAAAGCCGTTTAAATTCATGCTCCATGGGTCAAAAACTCCTTTTTTATTTCCTTCATCATACCATCGTTTTCACTATTTTAATGTTACAAAAAGAGGAACAATTCATAATGGAAAAATATTCATGGGCTATTGTCCATTTAAAAATGAAGTTGATAAAAATTTCTGCTGTAATGTCAAAAAATTAGAAATCTACTATCGAATTTGTCACATTGTGGCTATTCTTTGCTATAATAAAGGTGAAATAATCCCCTAATTATTTCTAAATACGAAGGCGAGGCAAAGGAGGTGGTTAATTATGAGAGCCCTTTCTTTTGGCATAATTATCTGTATTTCAATGGTAATCTGTATTTTCCTAGGCAATAAACTTGGTAGTATCTTTGATGATAAGTTTGATCTGGACTCCGTATTTACTTTAATTGGCACGTTCCTAGGGATAGGAATGGGAGGAGCAGCAGCCTATTCTATTGCTTCTAATCTCGTTAAATCCCCTGCTCAAAAAGGGATTGAGAATGAACAAATTGCAGTTAGTAAAGAAGAAGATGTTCCCATTATCGACATCGATATTGACGATGTCCGTAAGGCGGTAAGGCAATTTTCCAATCAGCTCCCAAAAGGCGTTTATCGAACCATTCTTGTGAATGAAGATAATAGCATTGACTTCCACCAGTTAATTCCCATCCTTGGCGGCATTCCTGCAAAAAAATTCTACATGTCAAAGGAAACCTATGATTTATTTGAAGAAAATGAAAAGCATATTCCTCAAGCAATGGATATGGTACAAAGAGCTGTTGATTTATATGTAAAAGAACACAAAGAATATCCGATGTTAAGTTTCGATCCCGAGCGCAGGGTAAATTATTATCAACTCGTGCAAGAGAACTACCTCAAAACAACCCCAGATATCCAGTTTTATATTACCGACCTTGACGGACTTATCACACATATCAAACCTGAAAGGAAGCGCACTTCTCCATCATGAGAGGTGCTTTTTTATATCTTAAAAATTATAAAATAAATCAATATGAATAACTTTTTGCCAGGTTAGACTAGTCCAGCTCCAGCGCCCTAACGGCTAGTGTCCTTCGCTCTCCGCCCTACGATAAGTCAACATCGGTTCGCTTGCGCTCACCGTGTTTCCTTTATCTCAGTTGGAGCGCTCCAGGCCATACGCCGCTGACCAGGGCGCTTGCGCTTTTTTTATATCATCAGCCATTTCAAGTTTGTGTAATTTGCGGTTTTTCGTTATATTAGTTCTTGACCTAACTATCTAAATATCAGCGTTAAACTATTGATCGAGGGGTTATATGATGGAAAAACCGAAAAAAAACTCAAGACATTTAGCGACAATTTCCCTTGTAGTGATGGCAGCTGGTTTTCTGGCAACCATTCCCTTAGAGCCTTCACTCTGGAAAACTATTTTACAGGGGGGATTTGAAGCAGGACTTGTTGGCGGGCTTGCCGACTGGTTTGCCGTAACAGCCTTATTCCGCCACCCGCTAGGTGTTCCCATACCACATACAGCACTGCTGCCTAAAAACCGTGACAAAATAACCGCCAAAATCATTTCGATGCTGGAAAATGATTGGCTGACAAAGGAAAGTATTCGCGACAAGATTAATACGTTCCTGTTTACTGACAAAATATTTACTTTAATCGCCAAGGAAATTCAATCTGAAACTGTAAAAAAGAATGTTATGACCCTGATTCAATACTTTATTACAAATATCGAGGTCAAAAAAATCGCACCAATCATCGAAAAAGAGATCAAGGTTCGACTAAACCAAGTGGACAGCAAAGATTATCTGCCACTGTTAATGGAGCAAATTTCGTTGCGGAAATATGATGAAAAGGCACTTGATTTTGTCCTTAATGAAGTAGATGAATGGGCAAAAAAGGATAGTACAAAGCACCGGCTGGGCGGGATGGCCGTTGAGATGATTGAAAATATTAAGGCCGATGGTTTCATGCAGTTTGCTTTACGATCATTTAGCAACCTTGTGAATGAGGAAAAACTAGGGAACATAATTCAGAATCTCATTGTAAAAGGGGTTGACAGCTTTCGTGACCCCTATAATCAAAATCGGCAAACACTAATGATGCATATCCAGCAAAAATTAGAAAGCTTAAAAAACGATGAAAAAGTTTACGAAGAACTTGAACGCTTTAAAACACAAATTATCGATAAGTGGCAGCCGGAAGAAAAAATTATTGAGTTATTAACAGAAATTCAACAAAAGGTATTAGGTTTCACAGCCGACCCTGCCTTTTATGATGACTATATCCTTCCGCTTATCACCGATAATCTTGATAAGATAAAAGCAGACCAAGAGAAGAAGAATCAGTTAGAGGCATGGATTAAGAAACAAATTGCCGGGTTTGTCGATAAAAATCATTCAAAAATCGGAACGCTAGTAAAAGAGAACTTAGACAAATTAGATACAAAGACACTGACAATTATGATTGAAACAAATGTGGGAAAAGACTTACAATGGATCCGTGTCAATGGCGCCGTTTGCGGGTTTTTAATTGGTCTTGTTCTCGTAGGTATCAAGGCTTTGTTTTAAAAAAATCCGGCAGCAAAACCTTGCTGCCGGATTTTTTATGGTTCATATGTTTGAAGGTGGGACTTCCGAAGCCGCTCTATTTCTTTCCATGATTTCTTATGGTCATAATCATAAAGGGCCTCCTCCCAATCCCCATACATCGGATTCGGGAACACAATCAGCTTCTTCCCAAATTCCTCCTTCCTTTTTTCAACGGCTTTCACTCTCTCAGTGGCAGTTAAACCATCGAATCCGCTAAAATCTCCTAAATTATCGCCAAACAACAACAGAATATCATGGGTTTTAGCCACATGACGGCGGCGGGTTTCCTTCCCTTTTTCATTTTCCTGCTGCAACAGAATATGATCCGCATTAGCCTGCGGCACTCCAACGTCTTGTAAATTTTGAATCGTTGCCGCCTTCTGGGCTTCCTTGCGATTGGAAATATAGAAAATTTCTATTCCCTTTGAATCTGCATAACGTAAGAAATCTAATGCCCCAGGCAGTAATTTTGCTTCAGCCCGATTAAACCATTTACTCCAGTTAAATGGCTCCCCTTTCCCATTGACAACAAAAGAGGCTAGGTAGGGACTGTTATCAAGGACCGTTTCATCAATATCGAGAACGATTGCTGGCTTTAAAGCCGGGTTATACTGTTTTTTTTGAAGAATTTCGTCCAATCTTAGTTTCCCTAAATTATAGCCTTGATAATACAATGCTTTCGCTTCCCCGGCATTTTGAAACCAAAGAATCGACATCGTCTTCTGTTCATAAAGATTGGATCGCGGATTTTTCGCAGGCTCATCAGCATGAGTTATCATACTTATGTTTAATAATAATACTACAGCCACCGTTACCCCTAATTGTTTCATCAAATGAACCTCCTCCTATATTGACATATATAGTATGCCAATATAGAGGAAAAAAATGAGACCCCCCTGGGTCCCATTCTATAACTTAACTAACTTCCTGCTTGGCAGAGGATTGTTTATAGTCCCGCCTATGAAATCCTTTACCGTAATAAACCGCCACTAAAAGGATCAGCCATAACGGACCAATGATTAAGGCAATTCTTGTATCCGGACTAAATGCCATTAAAGCAACGACAAACACAAGAAAAGCTAATGCGATATAGGATGAATAAGGGAATAGCGGCATTTTATATTTTAAGGCCATCACATCCCTCGGCTTTAAGGTTTTTCGGTAGCGAAGCTGTGTCAGTAAAATAATACCCCATGTCCAAATCGCGCCAAATGTCGCAATACTTGTCACCCATGTAAAAACCTTTGCAGGGACAATATAATTTAACAGAACCCCAATCAATAATGCGGCAGCAGATGCCAAAACCGCAAAGCCGGGAACACCAGTTTTCGTGACCTTCCCAAATCTCTTTGGAGCCTCCCCATACTCTGCCAAGTTAAATAACATCCGGGCTGTGCTGAAAATTCCGCTGTTACAGGATGATAGTGCGGCAGTTAATACGACAAAGTTAATGATTCCCGCCGCACTCTGAATCCCTATTTGTTTAAAGGTAAGCACAAACGGACTGCCTTTTGTGCCAATTTCTTCCCATGGATAAATTGCCATAATCACAAATAAGGCACCGACATAAAAGATCAGAATACGCCAAAATACCGTATCAATTGCCCTTGCTAACGATTTTTGCGGATTTTTCACCTCTCCAGCTGTGACTCCAATCATTTCAATCCCAAGATAGGCGAACATCACCATTTGTAACGATAATAAAACACCTTTTATTCCATTCGGGAAAAAACCTCCATGATTCCATAAGTTGCTGATTCCAGTGGCAATCCCCCCATTCCCGAGACCAAAGATAATCATCCCGGCACCAACGAGAATCATCGCTACAATCGTTACAATTTTAATAAGAGCAAACCAAAATTCTAATTCACCATATGCCTTCACCGTTATGACATTTACCGCTGTCATCATCACTAAAGCCGCTAATGCCCAGATCCAGCGCGGTATAGCAGGGAACCAATATTCCATGTAAATACCGACTGCGGTGATTTCCGCCATACAGGTTACCACCCATAAAAACCAATAATTCCAACCAGTAATGAAACCTGCAAGCTGGCCTAAATAATCTCGTGCATAGGCACTAAAGGAGCCGGCAACCGGCTTTTGGATGGCTACTTCCCCAAGCGCCCGCATAATAAAAAACATAATCATTCCGCTAAAGGCATAGCCTAGCAATATCCCCGGTCCTGCCGTTTTAATCGCTGTTGCTGATCCAAGAAATAGTCCAACCCCAATCGCGGCGCCTAAGGACATTAATGTAATATGCCTTGCTTCCAAACCACGTTGAAGTTCTTCCCCTTGTTGATGTGCCATCATTTACATCTCCTAATTAAACCCGTATAGACGATATTTTTTGTAAAAAGAACTGAAATTATTTTACCATTGTTTTTCGTTTATTTGATTATTTTTTGTAAAAAACATGAAATAGGACTATTTTTTTTGTAAAATTAAACAAAGAAGGTTCAATAATTATACTTTGCATTATGAAATAATGGGGGTTACTCATTTGGTTAACCATGTATATGATCCTTTTAGAAGCGATTTCGAAAGCTTAGATGAGTTGGCTGACAGGATCAGCCAAGTATTGGAATGCCCTGTCACTATCGAAGATGCCAATCATCGCCTGCTGGCCTATAGTACCCATGATGAACGAACAGATTCGGCGCGGATTTCAACGATTATCGGCCGCCGGGTACCGGAAAAGGTCATCAATCAATTATGGAAACAAGGAACGATCCCTGCCCTGCTTACAACGAAAGAGCCGATTCGTGTCAAAGAAATGAACGAAATCGGACTTGGCCACCGGGTGGCTATCTCCATCTGGAAGCAAGAAGAGGTATTAGGGTTTATTTGGGCATTGGAAATTAATAAATCATTAACGGAGGAAGACTTTTCCCTGTTAAGAAAGGCTGCAGAGTCTGCGAAAAATAAACTTTTGCAACTCCAAACGCGAAAAAATAAAAATGAAGAGCGGTTCCAAGAATTTTTTTGGAAACTGCTAACTGGGCATTTATACATTCAGGAAGAAATAATGGAGCATTTCCACACATTAAATATCATCCCTGCCTCTTCCTATGTTTTACTTGTTTTTCAGTTTCAACAAAATGTGACAAGTAAGGAGGAGCAAAACATATCTTATCTACTGAAAACCAATCAACACTTGAAAATTATGCTGTATACGATTGATTGCAATCAACTGATTTTACTGGTTTCGACCGACAACATGCAAAATACATTTAAAGAGCTGACCAAGTTTGCCCATTTTTTTGTATTTAAAATGAGTGAGCGGTATAATATTACCAATATCACACCAGTATTTAGCAGTATTTACTATGATTATTCACATTTAAAGAAGGCCTATACCGAAACAAGGGAGATTCTATCGATTAAAAATCAGTTTCCTAATGAAACGAAAAATATTTATACGTACCAACGGTTAGGGATTTATCGATTTTTTAATATTCTTTTACAAAAACGAAAATCGGAAGATTATGAAAATTACGCGTTAAAAAAACTTGGTGAATACGACCAAAAACATAACAGCAATCTGATTGAAACTCTCGATGTATATTTAAATAAAGATACGAACATCAATGACGCCGCAAAAGTATTAAATGTACATGCTAATACGTTAAATTATCGCTTGAAAAGAATTGCAGAAATTGGGGAGATAGATTTTAAGGACCCCAATCAAAAAATCACGCTTTATATTGATTTAAAATTGGAAAAACACCTAAGAATGTGAGTATTTGTGAGAATCTCCAAAAGTCGTGAATATCTTTCTCTATTCTGAACAAAGTAATTCACGTGTAAACATTTTATACTTTATCCATAGGAATAATTCTTATACAAAGGGGAGAATGTGATGATAATCGGTGTGCCAAAAGAGATCAAAAACAATGAAAATCGTGTTGCTTTAACTCCAGCCGGTGTACTCTCGTTTAAAACTGCCGGACATGCTGTATTAATTGAAAAAGGGGCCGGGATTGGAAGCGGTTTTACTGATGAAGATTATCTCAGGGCTGGGGCTGAGTTGATTGACAGCGCGGAAAATGTCTGGGCAAAAGCGGATATGATTATGAAGGTAAAAGAACCTCTCCGAAGTGAATATCAATACTTCCGTTCGGGCTTAATTTTATTCACCTATTTACACCTTGCGGCTGAGTCGGAATTGGCTAATGCCCTCAAAGAAAAAGGTGTGATTGCGATCGCTTATGAAACGGTAGCAGTAAACAGAACGCTTCCATTATTAACACCAATGAGTGAAGTTGCCGGACGGATGGCAGCACAAATCGGCGCTCAATTTTTGCAAAAGAATAACGGCGGTCAAGGGATCCTACTTGCCGGTGTACCAGGCGTTAACCGCGGAAAAGTGACGATTATTGGCGGCGGGATCGTTGGAACAAATGCCGCGAAAATGGCTATCGGGTTAGGCGCAGATGTAACCATTATCGATTTAAGTGCAGACCGTCTCCGTCAGCTTGATGATATTTTCGGAAATCAAGTAACAACATTAATGTCGAACCACTATAATATTGCTGAAGCTGTCAAGGAAGCGGACCTTTTAATCGGAGCGGTCTTAATTCCTGGTGCTAAAGCTCCTAAGCTTGTGACAGAAGAAATGGTGAAAACAATGAAACCGGGATCGGTTATTGTCGATGTTGCCATTGACCAAGGTGGCATTGTGGAAACAAGCGATCATGTCACGACACATGATAACCCAACTTTTGAAAAGCACGGCGTGATTCACTACTCCGTTGCAAATATGCCTGGTGCTGTTCCAAGAACGTCAACGATTGCCTTAACAAATGTTACCGTCCCATTTGCATTGCAAATCGCCAATAAAGGGGTTTACAAAGCGATTGCCGAAAATCCCGCCTTGAAGCTTGGCGTCAATGTTGCAGGTGGAGAAATCACATATGAGGCAGTGGCAAGGGACCTTGGACATAACTATGTAACCGTTGAAGATGCACTAGAAAATGTATTTTTAAAAAAATAGGCAGCTTACCCAGCTGCCTATTTTTTATAAATATTTCCGATGGACTCCTTTTCCATCATAGGAAAACAACATCACTCTTTCCTCAATCATTGTTTCCATGTGGACGGGTCTGCCCCAAAGCTGATGGATATATGGCAGTACCTTTTCAAGGTACTTTATATCCAGTTCTACTCCTTCATACCAGTGCTTTAAATAGAGCTCACCGTTTTTCAAGTAGTCGCCATCATTGACTGTGATGTACGGAAAGCCGCCGTTTACACGCATGTTGACTAATTGATCACGGACGTTCTCCCACTCTTTATCGACAATCTTATAATCCCTGCCTTGCTTTTGGAATAAATACATATCCTCCCGAAAGACAAGATCTTTGGTTAAATAATTTCTGAGAAAAGAAATATCGGATTCAATTTCACGAACCTCAAATATTTTTTCCCGGCCGGAGTTTGGCTCGACACCGCGTTTCTTCATCTCTTCAGAAGGGTTGTTATAGCGTTCTTCAATGTCTTCAAAAATCTTCAATCCAAGGTAATACGGGTTAATCCCTGTCTTCGATGGCTGCACTACACCGGCATTTAATTTGGCAAATTCAACCGCTTCACCGCTGGTCAAGTTCAATTCCCGTAAAATTCGTTGATGCCAGTACGATGCCCAGCCTTCATTCATGATTTTTGTTTCCAGCTGCGGCCAAAAATAAAGCATTTCTTCCCGCATCATCGTAAGGATATCACGCTGCCAGTCTTCTAGTTCTCTGCTGTATGTTTCGATAAATAACAATAAATCCTTTTCAGGCCTTGGCGGAAATTTCTTTTTCCGTGTTTTTTTGGTTTCCTTTTTACTCTTTTCATCCAAGTTCCAAAGGTCATCATACGGCGAAGGCGTCCGCTGTTCCTCTTCTTCCTCCTGATCATCCTCCATCGACCAGGTAAGTTTTGGTCTCATAAGGGACGGATCGATATGTTCATCAATTGCCAGTACCGCATCAAGGAAGGACTCTACCTCCCTTTTTCCGTATTGAATTTCATATTGATGAATCCGGTCGGCTGTTGCCGCCATGCTCTCCACCATATCTCGCTTCGTATTTTGAAAGCGGACATTGTTTTTAAAAAAGTCACAATGGGCCAGTACGTGAGCGACGATAAGTTTGTTTTGGATTAACGAATTGGAATCCAGCAAGAAGGCATAGCAGGGATTTGAGTTAATCACAAGCTCGTATATTTTACTTAATCCCAGATCATAATGTAGTTTCATTTTATGGAATTGCTTCCCAAAGCTCCAATGGGAAAACCGGGTAGGCATACCATAAGCACCAAAAGTATAAATGATTTCAGCAGGACAAACTTCATAACGCATCGGATAGAAATCTAAGCCACAGCTGCTAGCAATTTCTGTAATTTCATTGATGGCATATTCAAGTGCGTTACGATCTCCTTCATTCATCTGCCAATCCCCCCTTTTCTTCTTACCTCAATGTATGAAGAAAAGGCGGGAATGATGAAACAAGATCGAAAAAACTGTTTTAAAAAAATATACAGGGAAATGTTGAAAACCGCTGTACCATTAGAAGTCCAACATTTTCTGTGTGTCTCCTTTTTAAAATCGCATACACTAAACTCAACTCCTATTAAGGGGGAGAGAATGAAATGAATAAAATGGATTATGACCGTGCCTTGTTTTATACACACCGTTCTGAATGGGACAATTTACTCATTTTGATGGTACGAACAACTGACCAATTCCTGTCAAAAAAGATTGAACATTTCCTGCATGCCTACAATTTTGAACGTGATTACACTGTTATAGAAAGAAAACTCTATAGTCTGCTTCGCTACATCGACCATGCGAATGAGACGCTTGATGAAGAATTAACTGAGACACCGATGTATAGTCTTTCCTGAACAAACAAGTGGATACATTTTTTCTAAAAAAACATGATTACTTAACCGGACTAAAGAATTCCACCAGAAAAGCACGGCTATAAACAGCCGTGCTTCCCATTTTTTAGACAGTGTCCATTTTTTGGTTAACTATATCCATAAAGTCTCGTTCAATTTCATGCAACTTCCTTTTACTCTTGCCTAAATTTTCACTATTGACCCCAAAGTAAAACTTAACTTTTGGTTCGGTTCCAGATGGTCGTAAACAAACCCATGACCCATCCTCAAAGATGTATTTCAAGACATTGGATTTCGGTAAAGCGATGGTTTCTTCTCCGTCATTTGTTGTCCGGACCCCCGTTAAGTAATCCTCTACCGCCGTTGTCTTTAAAGAACCTAAACGATGTAACGGTTCGCTTCGGAAGGAAGCCAATAACCGCTCAATCTTTTCTGCTCCTTCTTTCCCTTTAAGCGTTAGGGAGCGAAGACCTTCTTGATAATAACCATATCTTTCAAATACTTGCATTAAACCGTCATAAAGAGACATCCCTTGCTTTTTATAATACGCACATACTTCTGTTGCCAACAAAGCAGCTTGAACGGCATCCTTATCACGGGCAAAATCCCCAATTAAATAGCCATATGATTCTTCATAACCAAATAAAAATTGGTAGTCACCGCTTGCATCATATTCCTTTATTTTTTCCGCAATAAACTTAAACCCTGTTAATACGTCGATTGTCTCTAATTGGTAAGCAGAAGCAATCTTTTTTCCCAGTTCAGACGTTACAATGGTTTTTAAAACTACCCCGTTTCGAGGTAAGGTTCCTTTTTCCTTTTTCTGTTTAAGCAGATAATCAAGTAATAAGGCGCCGGTCTGATTTCCGGTTAGCACGACGTATTCTCCCTCGGTGTTTTGTACTGCGATACCTAAGCGGTCAGCATCAGGGTCGGTTGCAACTAAGATATCTGCCCCCACCCGTTTCCCGTCGCGAATCGCTAGTTCAAAGGCTGCGTGCTCCTCTGGATTAGGACTTTTTACCGTTGAAAAATTGGCATCCGGAAGTTCTTGTTCTTTAACAACTGTTACATTTTTATAGCCTAGAGCAGAAAGTGCAGCACGTACAGGCTTATTGGCCGTACCATGTAAAGGGGTAAAAACAATCTTGATTTCGGTTTCTTCGGCTAGGTTTGGATTTTCAGAAATCGTTTTTAATTTTTCAATATAGGCATGGTCAATTTCTGAACCAATCGTTTTGATCAGCCCTAGAGCCCGCAATTTTTCTTCACTTTCAACCTCGATTAACAATTCGTTTTCTATTTCATTTACCTTTACGATCAGTTCATCTGCTGCTTTAGGTGGCAATTGACCCCCATCCGAACCATATACCTTATATCCGTTATATTCAGGCGGGTTATGGCTTGCTGTGACGACAATCCCAGAAAAGGCTTGCAATGTCCTTAAGGCAAAAGACAGTTCCGGTGTCGGTCTAAGTTCGTCAAATACATAGGTCTGGATTCCTCTGGTAGCCAACGTTTTCGCAGCCTCCATCGCAAATTCCGGTGATTTGTGACGCGAATCGAAGGCAATTACAACGCCTCGTCTTTTTGCTTCTTCCCCAAATTGTTCTATGTATGCAGCCAGTCCTGCCGAAGCTTTGCGTACTGTATAGATATTCATTCGATTTGTACCTGCACCTATTTCACCGCGCATGCCTCCGGTACCAAATTCTAAATTTTTATAAAAGGCTTCTTCCAAATGTTTTTCATCGTCTTTAATTGTTTCTAATTGTTGCCTTAATTCTTCATCTAATCCTTCAAATTCCATCCAGCTTTTAGCTGCCGCTTTCCAATCCATGACGACATACCCTCCAGTTTTTATGTACTGTATTAGTCGGAAACTCCTTAAAAATTTGCTTGAACCAGCAAATTTTGCAAAATAGACATGAGCCTATTTCCTTTACCATTTTACCAAAAAAAAGGCGATATGCGAGAGCTATCCCTCACAAATTAAAAATTGTCACTTTAATTTTAAACAGAGATAGTTATACATCGCTCCCATTTCCATAAAAAAGAAAAAGCCATTATTTAGGCCTTTTCTAAATAAGCAGTTCATTATCCGCTTTCGAATAAATACTAAGCATCATATTATTTATATTTTTTGGATCGGCAAACTGCTCAAACTCAAATGGAAAAAACAAGCCAAAATCATTAAGATATGCCACATTTCTATTAAATAAATCAGCATACTGTTCATTCAGTTGAGAAGATTCGAGAATTGAAATGATCGTTTGGATACTTGTCATCACCTGAAAAGCATCCTTTAATGTACCAATTTCTTCAAACTTTTTTTTCGAGGAATCCAATACTTGTAGTCGTTCAAACTGTGCAATCTCATCATCGGTAAAATAAAGTGGAAATATATTGGCATAAATATACCTGACAAGCTTACAGATTTCTTGCTCTTGACTTGGTATTGAGGCAAAAACAATTTTCATGTATAACCCACCCTTTGTTATCGCTTTTTTCCCAAGTGATATCTATAGGATAAGGATAACATAACTAAGAATGTCGTAAGGGTGGTAATTAGTGGCATACAAAGAAAAAGCCTCCGAAATAAAGGGAGGCTTTTTCTTATGTCCTTTTTTGTTATCCAGCTTTCCTGAAGGCCCTCATAATGAAGCTTAGCAGGAGGACTAACACGACCGCACCAATTATTGCCGGGATAATCGCAAAATCAGCTACATGCGGTCCCCAATTTCCTAAAATAGCTGTTCCAAGCCATGCACCGACAAATCCTGCAATAATATTACCAATAATGCCCCCAGGAATATTTCTACCCGCAATTAGACCAGCTAACCAGCCAATCACTCCTCCTACAATTAAAGACCAAATAAAGCTCATGAAGAACACTCCTTTTTAAGTATCCATAGAAAGCATTTTAAGCAAACCAAGACAATGAAGATGAATTCTCACTGTCTATACTTTTTACATTTCCCTTTTTTCCGTTTTATACTCTTAAATTTTCTAAAAATCTTGATACATAAATCAAACAATCAAAGGTAAAAGTAACTTAATAATACAAGTATAATATTCTGAAAATTCTAATGTTAAGTTTTTGTAAATTTCATTTAAAATGTATCATTTTTCGACAATTATTCGATAAAATAAGTAAGTTGATGCGGCATATATACTCGAAAAATGGAGGAACCTGTTATGGCAAAAAAGCATGATAAATTTTCTATTTTGCTTAATCATATTTCAGTAAACTTAAAAGAAAGCTCCCAGTTTTTTACAGATTATAAATTGAAAAATATTAGTGATTTAAAAATCTTTGCAGAAAAAATGAAGGAGTACGAATCAACAGGAGATACCCGTGTTCACGAAGTCATTAAAGAATTAAACGATGCCTTTATTACGCCCATTGAACGGGAAGATATCCTAAGCCTTGCCATGTGCATGGATGATGTGTTAGATGGTCTAGAAGCAACTGCCGCACTATTCGAAATGTATTCCATAACCCAAGCTGATGACTTTATGAAAAAATTCGTTGACGCCATCCATGAAAGCGTCCTTGAAATTGATAAAGCAGTAGAACTATTGTCGAATAAAAAACTTCAACAAATACGAGAGCATGCCATTAAAATTAAGGATTACGAGTCGCAATGTGATAACATTTTAAGACAATCGATTAAACATTTGTTTAACGTTGAAAAGGACCCGATTCGTATTATTCAGTACAAAGAAATTTATGAATACTTTGAGGATATTGCCGATAACTGTCAAACCGTTGCCAATACACTTGAAACCATTATTATGAAAAATGCATAAGGAGCACAACCATGAGCATTGTATTGATTTTAACCATCTTAATAGTTATTGGTGCTCTTGCATTTGATTTTATTAATGGATTCCATGACACAGCAAATGCGATAGCAACAGCAGTTTCAACAAAGGCGTTGAAACCGCGCCATGCGATTATTTTAGCGGCGGTGATGAATTTTCTTGGTGCCTTGACATTTACCGGGGTCGCTAAAACGATCTCAAAAGATATTGTGGACCCATTTAAGCTTGAACATGGTTCCATTGTTATATTAGCGGCGTTAATCTCAGCCATTGCCTGGAATTTAATCACCTGGTATTTCGGGATTCCAAGCAGTTCTTCTCACGCATTAATCGGTTCGATTGCAGGTGCAGCAATTACTGCGGAAGGATATACGGTCCTCAACTATAGCGGCTTTGTTAAAATAATCGAAGCACTTATTCTTTCACCAATTTTAGCTTTTACAGTAGGTTATATCATATATAGTATTTTTAAAGTGGTATTTAAGAATTTTAATCTAACCAAAACTAATCGAAACTTTCGCTACATTCAAATCGCTACTGCGGCCATACAATCGTATTCCCACGGGACAAACGATGCCCAGAAATCGATGGGGATTATTACAATGGCCCTAATCGCTAATCAGTTTCTGCCACATAATTCGGATGTCCCTTTTTGGGTACAACTAGCTTGTGCATTGGCAATGGGACTAGGGACTTCTATAGGAGGCTGGAAGATTATTAAAACCGTTGGCGGGAAAATTATGAAACTCCGCCCGATCAATGGTGTTGCAGCCGATTTAACCGGTGCAGCCATTATTTTTGGAGCTACTTATATCCATTTACCTGTCAGTACAACACATGTTATTTCTTCGGGAATTTTGGGCGTTGGAGCTTCTCATCGTCTTAAAGGTGTTAAATGGGATACGGCACAGCGCATGCTGATCACATGGGTTATTACACTGCCGATAACGGCATTACTTTCAGCCATCATCTATTTTATTTTACAGCTAATTTTTACTTAAAAAACCAGGGGGCAAGCAGCCCCCTGGTTTATAATAATATCAGAATTTATATCACTCGACTTTGAGAAATGTCTAGCTCCAGCGCCCTAGCGGCTAGTGTCCTTCGCTCTCCGCCCTACGATAAGTCAACATCGAATCGCCTCCGGCTCTTCGTGTTTCCTTTATCTCAGTTGGAGTGCTCCAGGCCATACGCCGCTGACCAGGGCGCTTGCGCTTTTCTAATAATGGCTATTAGAAACTTCTCCCTTACAAATAGCCACGCCTGAGCTAGCGCCAATTCGGCTGGCCCCGGCCTCTATCATTGCCAATGCATCTTCACGTCTGCGAACGCCGCCGGAGGCCTTTACCCCGATATCAGCTCCAACAGTCTTACGCATTAAACGAATATCCTCAATCGTTGCCCCTCCGGTTGAAAATCCAGTTGAGGTTTTTACAAAATCCGCCCCCGCTTTAACGGAAAGCTTACACGCCCGTTCCTTTTCTTCGTCCGTTAAGAGACATGTTTCAATAATTACCTTAACTAATGCCCTTCCCTTCGCTGCTTCGACAACACTCTTGATATCACTTTCCACTAATTCATCTTGCTTCGCTTTCAGAGCACCGATATTGATCACCATATCAATTTCACTTGCTCCATTTTCAATGGCGTTCTTTGTTTCAAACGCCTTTGTCTCCGTTGTTGTTGCCCCAAGCGGAAAACCGATTACCGTACAAACCTTTACATCCGGAGTATCTTTAAGCATCTCGGCAGCCGTGCTGACCCATGTTGGGTTAATACAGACCGATGCAAAGGAATATTCCTTTGCTTCATTTACCAATTTAACGATTTGCGCTTTAGTCGCATCTGCTTTTAATAATGTATGGTCAATCATTCTGGCAATATTTTGCGTCATCTATACGACCTCCTCGAGATAAACATGAATCACAGTAACTATAACAAAGAATGACAGGCAATTCCAATATTATTTTACTTCAAATGGTTTTATTCCAGCTACTTTTGACAGATTTCTGTTTGTTTTGCTTCTCTTCTTCCGCAAAAGCGAATCAACTTAGCATTAAGACAAATAATAAAAGGAAACATGAAGAGTAGGTGGTCAGTGCAGGTGAAAAAAGTTTTTACGATTTATCGAGACGATTTATTAAGTATTATAAATAATTGGGCTACCGCCTTCATTATCGTAGCCTTAATGATTCTCCCATCCCTTTATGCCTGGTTTAATATTAAAGCCTCATGGGATCCCTACAGCAATACGAAAGGAATACCCATAGCGGTCGCCAATAAAGATGATGGGGCGGTCTTAAAGGGAAAAAGCCTTAATATCGGTGAAGAAATAATCCAGTCATTAAGCAGAGATAAAGCCTTAGGATGGAAATTTGTGGATACACACGAGGCGAATGAGGGGGTAAAAAAAGGGAAATATTTTGCCAGTATTATCATTCCAAAAGACTTCTCAGCGAAAATCGCCACGGTTTTAAATGAGCAACCTGAAAAGCCAGCGCTGCTTTATTCAGTAAATGAAAAAATAAACGCAGTTGCACCTAAAATTACCGTTAAAGGAGCAACAGGGATAAAGGATGAAATTAGTAAAAACTTTGTAAAAACGGCTAACGGGGTTATTTTTGACATTTTTAACCAACTGGGAATTGAACTGCAAAAAAATCTTCCTGATATTGAAAAATTAAAAACGATGATTTACTGGCTCAATGATCATTTAGGTGAAGCAGAAAAAATTATCAAAACCGCAACTGAAGATTCAAATCAAGCCCAAATTATTATTGCAGAATTACAAAATAACATTAATAAAGTAGAAGGGATTATCCATCATGCGCGAGGAGTGTCCGGTCAGATCACAAATTTTCTTGACCAAAACAAGGATGCCTTTGCCAATCTTGCTCCTACTGTTAAACAAAACCTGACCTATATGGAACAGGCATCCGGAACGGTTGAACAAATAACCGGGCTGCTTCTCACAAATAATCTGAGTGAGGAGGAAAAAGGAAAGGCAATAAATGATGGAATCACCCATTTAAATGCCTTGATTAAAATCGAAACACTCTTGATCAATCTGTTTGATAGGTTAAACCATATGGCAGGAACCACTATCTTTGCCAATGAGCAAGCACGGTTAAGTGAACAAAGGAATCGAACAGAGAAACTTTTACAGAATTTAAAGACCATTCAAGCAGTAGGTACTCCATCACAAGCGTTACTAGAACAAACGAACCAGATTGCCAAGAATGTTACTTTAGGCTTGGGACAAATATTAGCCGGATATGATTCAAAAATCGCACCTAAAATTAATCAAATAGGAGATACAGCAAAAAGGATTCCCTTAAAGGCGAATGAATTTTTTACTAATGCGGACAAAACACTGCCGCAAATAAGAAAAATACTAAATGATGCAGCAAAGGGAATTTTGATTGGCAAAAGAGATCTCGCTTTGATCAAACGTGACTTCCCAACTGTGAAGGACAAAATTTCTACTCTAGCCAAACAAATACACCAATTTGAAAAGTCAGAGGATATTCATGAAATCATTGATTTATTGCGAAATGATGTAAATAAAGAGAGTAATTATTTTGCTGAACCGGTATTGATGAAGGAGAGGAGACTCTTCCCGATTCCTAATTATGGCTCAGCCATGTCCCCTTTTTTTACTACCTTATCATTATGGGTTGGAGCAATGCTGCTAATTTCCTTGATTACGGTAAAATTAAATGGATTGCCAAATAACTATCACCGTAATCATCTTTACTTAGGAAGATTTTTAACATTTTTAACGATTGCCTTATGCCAAGCCATCATTGTTACATTGGGTGATATTTATCTGTTAAAGACATATGTAACGGCAAAACTGTGGTTTATTCTTTTTGGCTTACTTATAAGTGCGGTATTTATGTTAATTACGTATACATTAGTATCGATTTTTGGAAACGTCGGTAAGGGACTTGCGATTGTTTTTCTTGTTTTGCAAATTTCCGGAGCAGGCGGAACCTTTCCGATTCAGGTCATGCCGGTCTTCTTCCAAAAGCTTAATCCATTTTTACCATTTACCTATGCGGTAAGCTTAATGAGGGAAGCGGTTGGGGGCATTCTTTGGGATGTTGTAAAAAGGGATGTGGCGGTCTTGCTTTTTATTGCTGTTATCACATTATTATTTGGATTGATACTGAAAGGATTAATTGAAAAATACGGTGGCGGTTTAAAGAAGCAAGAAGCAAAGGAGAACAGGCTGATTCATTAAAAGGCAAAATTTTATATGAAGTAGTTGTACGGAAAATTTTCTTGGTTGATTTACAAAATATTTGTTGGTCTTATTGTCCGGCCTCACAGCTCTGGCTGCTCTTTCAAAGAGGGAATGAGCGGCTATGATAAAGCCGGACAACAATAATTTTTAATAAAAGACAAACAGAACAATAAAATAAATAACCATTGTGAGGAGTCCTACCGGTACACCAAATCGGGCCCATTCTTTACTGGTGATATTAAGCTTACCTGCCGCAATAATGTTTGGAATGTTCCCGGGAATAAGCATTCCGCCGCTAATGAGCAGCCCCAGCAAAATCGCACGAACGGTTTCCCCGTCCATTGCCGGACTAATTTCAGCTGCTGCTAAGGTGGCATTGTCTAAGACTGCGGAAATCATGTTAATCCAATATAACAGCATCGGATGAAGCCCAAGAATGTACTCGTTGATTAATGGTTCAAAACCATGTCCAAGGAAGGTCAAACCCATTACGAACAAATAAATCTTTGCAGAACGTATGAAAATTTCTTTATAGTTCTCCGAATTTTCTTCAGACTTCAATCCATCTGAACTTTTTTGCGGTTTAACGAGAAACATGGATAAAATCCCGAAGATGAGGACTGCTGGAATTGTTTCAACGCCGATTAAATCGATTAAATAGAAGAAATCTTTATTCATTTTACTGACTGTTATCGTGGATAATGGCTCACCAATTGGTGTAAGCGCTGCCCCTAAACCAATGGCAAAACAGGCTAAAACCGTAAAGCGAATTTCAGACTTCCTATCAAGCGGCAGGACATTAATCACAATAACTAGGATAATGGCAGCAATAATCGCTGTGATAATACTTGATGCTAATCCTAAAATAATGATTGTTAATGCCAGAAAAATCCTTGGTGTCAGTATTCTGCTCAACGCCAAGATGGACTTTTCCAACGGGCTTTGCGCCCATTTTGTGATCAGACCAGCCACTAATACCGCAATCGTAATATTTATAGGATCGACAAGAGCTTTGGTGATTAAATGCTTGTCCATCATACCGCTAACAAGTGCAGCAGCTACCCCCATAATAAATAAGAAAAGTTCCAAATTGTGCTCAACCTTTTTCACTGAAAAGGGCAGAAATAAAACCAGGACTAATATGATTACTAACCCAATCACTTCTTCATCTCCCTTATGTATTATGAAATCATTTTACAATTATACAACGTAAAATAGTAAATAAAAAACTCGCCAGCAGGCGAGTTTTTTATTTTAGTATCAGAATTTATATCACTTGGCTTCGAGAATTGTCCAGCTTCAGCGCCCTAGCGGCGAGACGCCTTCGCTCTCCG
Source organism: Bacillus renqingensis (assembly GCF_016464375.1). Classification (GTDB taxonomy): domain Bacteria; phylum Bacillota; class Bacilli; order Bacillales; family Cytobacillaceae; genus Neobacillus; species Neobacillus renqingensis. Next base: position 33,098 of record NZ_JADDIU010000006.1, on the reverse strand, counting down.
CCCTACGATAAGTCAACATCGGTTCGCTTGCGCTCACCGTGTTTCCTTTATCTCAGTTGGAGCGCTCCACAAGGAAGGCTTCGTCAGCATCAGCATCGCACGAAGGAAAAGCGATAGCTTTTTCGAGGAGGCCATACGCCGCTGACCAGGGCGCTTGCGCTTTTCTCATCGCTTTAATTCAATCATAAATTTATAGCGATCGGCACGGTAGATCGATTTGACCAATTCAATTGGGGTGCCTTCCTTCTGAAACGTCTTTCTTTGAATCAACATGACCGGTGCCCCTTCAGCTATATTCAATAATGCCGCCTCATCCTTGCTAGCGATTGACGACTCTATCACCTGTGTGGCACTGTCAATTCTTACCTTAAGCTGCCCTTCAATATAGTCATACAGCGACTCGTTTGCGATTTGTTCCGTAAGATTTTTGGCAAGATGTGCTGAAATATAATTTGTTTCCAATGCCATCGGTACACCATCTGCTAGGCGTATCCGTTTAATATCGTAAATTGGAGTATTTTCGGCAATCGTCAATTGTTCGGCAATCGGACTTGGTGCAGGGATGATTTCAAAATGAACTAATTGACTGCCAGGGACAAGCCCTCTAGCTTTCATCTCCTCTGTAAAACTCGTCAATCCCTGCAGCGGTTGTTCAATCTTTCTTTCAGAAACAAACGTTCCTTTTCCTTTTTGCCGATATAAATAACCCTCATTGACTAACTGATTTATCGCTTGTCTGACAGTCATGCGGCTAATTTTATATTTTTGCGCATATTCTCTTTCGGGAGGCAGTGTCTCACCGGGCTGCAGCTCCCCCTTTTCAATTAACCCTTTAATATACTCCTCAAGCTGATAATAAAGTGGGACAGGGGAATTCTTATTAATCATTCTCCTTATTTCACTTCCTCGCTCCTCATGACTTCGCTAATGCCGCTTGGTCCGCAATAATGGTAACCGATGGATGATTTCTCAAAATGGAAGCCGGAAAACTTTCTGTTACTTCTGCATGCAAAAGCTTCTGCATTGCCTCTCTTTTCTTCTCTCCCGATATTAACAGCAGAATCTCTTTACTTTTCATAATCGAAGAAATCCCCATTGTAATGGCCTTTGTAGGCACCTCTTCTTTACTATTAAAAAATCTGGCATTCGCCTCAATAGTAGAAGCTGTTAAATTAACAACATGGGTTTTCGATGTGAAGGAAGTCCCGGGTTCATTGAATCCTATATGGCCATTGCTGCCAATCCCGAGAACTTGTAAGTCAACACCGCCATGATGATGGATTAATTCTTCGTATCTCTGGCATTCTGCTTCAATGTCCTCCACATTGCCGCAGGGAATAAAGGTATTATTTTTATCAATATCAATATGATTGAACAACTTGTCGTTCATAAAATAACGGTAACTGTTCTGATTATCTCCTGATAGTCCGACATACTCGTCCAAATTAAAAGTAAGTACATTTTGATAGGATGTTTTATTCTTTTGATGGTCCTCAATCAGATTTTGATAAGTCCCGATGGGTGTCCCGCCTGTAGCCAGTCCAAGCTTTATATTTGGAATCCGACGAACTTTTTCAATGATATATTCCGCTGCTTTTTGACTCATTTCCGTATAATCTCTTACTTCAATCAAATTCATCTTATAGTCCCTCCTCTTGATGAAAGGCCAGTTCCCCTCGACAAAATGTCATAAAAACATCCATTTGATCATCGAGAATGACGATGTCGGCATCCTTTCCAATAGAAATGCTCCCTTTTCGATCATATAGCTTCAATTGTTTTGCAGGATTAACGGATGCCATTTCAATGGCTTCTTTGAGGGTACAGCTTGTAAAGGATAAAATATTTTTAACGGCATTTCCTAATTTTAAGATGCTTCCTGCAAGGGTGCCATCTTCCAGGACGGCTTTCCCGTTTCTTACAGTAACCTCCTGACCTCCTAGGTCATACTTGCCATTTTTCAAGCATTTCGCCCGCATAGAATCCGTAATTAAAATAATTCCTTCACTCTTTTTCTGTTTATAGGCCAGATTTACCATTTCAGGATGAATATGGACACCATCCACGATCATTTCTGCCTTTAATTCATCACGTAAAAAGGCAGCGCCCACAACACCTGGTTCGCGATGGTGCAGTCCTCTCATTTGATTATAAAGATGGGTTACATGGTTTGCTCCTGCTTCAATGGCTTCGTTAACCTGTTCAAAGGTTGCATCTGTATGACCTATCGATGGAATGACCCCATTCTCCCTTAAATAACGAACCATTTCTAACCCGCCCGGTTGTTCCGGTGCCAAAGTCACCAGTTTTATCGTGCCTTTCGCTAAGGCTTGCCACCTTTTAAATAATTCAAGGTCTGGGTCGATGATATATTGGATCGGTTGTGCTCCTGCTTTTTTGCTATTTACAAAGGGACCTTCAAGATGGATTCCAAGAATTTCTGCTTTTCCTTGAAGTGATTGGTTTTCGATATATTCCCCTGCATTTTTGATTGCTAGTTCAATTTGTTTTGCTTCTTGGGTTATCGTAGTCGCTAGAAAACCTGTCGTTCCTTCTTTCGGCAAAGCCGTTACCATTGTGTCTAACGCCTCTTTTGTCGCATCCATCGTATCGGCACCATTCACCCCATGTATATGGACATCGATAAAGCCGGGTACGACATTGAAATGGGAAGGTACTTCAATTACCTCGAAGCCTTCTACATCCCCTAGCTGATCCGCCGTTCCAAATTCTGTTATTTTTTGATCCTTCATTTTAATAAAGCCGTTTTCAATCACATGGTTGTCTGTATAAACTCGCATCCCCTTAAGTAAAATAGAGGTAGATTTAACGTCCATTTTCAAAACTTCCTTTCTTCTTATGCCTTTATAGTACCATTCCCTATGTATAGTTGTCTATACCAATTTTTAATAAAAAAAACAGGTGTCAGGCACCTGTTTTTCTTTAACTAGGTTTATTTATGCATACATTTTTTCTTCTTCTTTTTGAAAAAAGCTTTTCATGGCGTGAAACACATCTGCTTTTTGTTTTAAGATGTAGTAACGAAAGCGCTCATCCTTGATGTTTTTGTAAGCGGTCATTAAGGTGGAATGACGATTGTACTGGTTGACCTCGCCATAGCCAAACATATTTGATAGCTTCATTAGCTCCTCTACCAGCTTCACACAGCGGGCATTATCCGATGTGAGATTATCACCGTCTGAAAAGTGAAATGGATAAATGTTGAATTTTCGTGGATTATATTTTGTGTCTATGATTTCCAAGGCTTTACGGTAGGCAGATGAACAAATAGTGCCGCCACTTTCCCCTTTTGAGAAGAAGTCCTCTTCGGAAACAACCTTTGCTTCTGTATGGTGAGCAATAAACTCAATTTCTACCGTTTCATACTTTGTTCTTAAAAAGCGGGTCATCCAGAAGAAAAAGCTGCGTGCCATATATTTTTCCCAAATTCCCATCGAACCACTCGTATCCATCATCGCGATTACAACAGCTTTAGAATCCGGCTTCACTACTTCGTTCCAGGTTTTAAATTTTAAATCGTCCTTGTAAATGGGGTGGAATCCAGGCTTTCCACTCATTGCATTCCGTTTAAAAGCAGACATCATCGTTCGTTTTTTATCAATATTCCCCATTAGCCCGATCTTTCTTATATCATTGAACTCAATATTTTCGACTAGATGTTCCTGATCTTCCTTTTTCTTTAAATTCGGAAGTTCCAATTGTTTAAATAAGGCTTCCTCCAGTTCCATTAAAGAAACCTCTGCTTCAAAATAATCTTCCCCTGCCTGATCCCCGGCTCCCTGGCCTTTACCGGGACCCTTTTGTCCGCTCGATCCATCGCGTGCCACTACATCACCAACTTGGCTTTCACCGTCCCCCTGGCCAACGTGCTTATTTTTATCATAATTATAGCGAATTTTATACTCATCTAATGAACGAATTGGAATTTTCACCACATCTCGACCATTAGACATAATAATGCTTTCTTCGGTAATTAAGTCTGGAAGATTATTGCGAATGGCCTCCTGTACCTTTTCCTGATGGCGCTGTTGGTCATCGTGGCCTTTACGATGGAGGGACCAATCTTCTTTTGAGATTACAAACTGATGGTTATCCGCTGTCATTTAAAGCCCTCCTTATAAAAAATTTTTTATTAAACATGCACACATTTTCTGCTAAGACATACAATAACGCGAGTGTAAAATTTCTGCTAAAGAATAGATTACTTTATCCTATGCAGAAATCGAGAATTATTTACAATTAAATAAGACAATTAGTTCTTCGCCTATAAAAATGGACAAGGCTTAATGATAAAAACAGACTGGCAGATTATTCCGCCAGTCTTTCATTTTTATCACAAGTATTATCGGTTCAATAAGCTTCCCACATAACGCAATAATTCATTTGCTGATGTAGAGTTGTAACCATGTTCATCAATAAGACGGGCGACAACCTCATTAATTTTCTTCAACTGCTGCTCATCCGGCGTTTTTGTAGAAGTCGTAATCTTGACAACATCCTTCAAGTCAGCAAACAGCTTTTTCTGAATGGCTTCACGCAGGCGGTCATGAGAATTATAGTCAAAACGCTTGCCTTTCCGGGCAAAGGCAGAGATTCTGATTAATATTTCTTCTCTGAAGGCCTTTTTCGCATTTTCGGAGATCCCAATTTGTTCCTCAATGGAACGCATAAGCTTCTCATCCGGATTAATTTCTTCACCTGTCAACGGATCACGCAGTTTTGCCTTATTACAATAGGCTTCCACATTATCTAAATAATTGTCCATCAATGTTTTCGCCGACTCTTCATAGGAATAAACAAAAGCCTTTTGAACTTCTTTTTTGGCAATATTATCATACTCTTTTCGCGCCAATGAAATATAATTCATATAGCGCTCACGCAGTTCAGTCGTAATCGATGGGTGCTGATCCAGCCCATCCTTTAGCGACCTTAAGACATCCAAGGCATTAATTGACGGAACCTCTTTACGTATAATTGTGGAGGAAATCCGGTTAATGACATAACGCGGATCAATCCCGCTCATTCCTTCATCAGGATATTCCTTTTTCAGTTCATCCACATCCGCACTGTTGTAGCCCTCGACACTTTCACCATCGTAAAGACGCAATTTCTTGACCAAGTCAATATCGCCTTTCTTCGGTTCCTTTAAACGAGTCAAAATCGTGAACATCGCAGCAACCTTTAACGTATGCGGGGCAATATGGACATCCGCTACATCACTTTCACTAATCATTTTTTCATAAATTTTTTCCTCCTGTGATACCTTTAAATTGTATGGAATCGGCATCACAATAATCCTGGAGTGGAGTGCCTCATTTTTCTTGTTTGAGATAAAGGAGCGGTATTCCGTTTCATTTGTATGGGCGACGATAAGTTCATCAGCGCTTATGAGGGCAAATCTGCCTGCCTTGAAATTTCCTTCCTGTGTCAGTGACAGCAGATGCCAAAGAAATTTCTCATCACACTTTAACATTTCTTGGAACTCCATCATCCCACGGTTCGCCTTATTAAGCTCGCCGTCGAACCGGTAGGCACGCGGGTCGGATTCAGAACCATATTCAGCAATAGTTGAAAAATCAATACTCCCTGTTAAATCAGCAATATCCTGGGATTTGGGGTCAGACGGGCTAAAGGTTCCAATCCCAACTCGTTTATCTTCAGAGAAGAAGATTCTTTCGACCAACACATCTTCCATTCGACCCCCGTATTCCTGCTCAAGCCGCATCATGTTGAGCGGTGAAAGGTTTCCTTCAATTCGAATACCGTATTCATCAAAGAAATCCTGTCTCAAATGATGGGGAATTAAATGGAGCGGATCTTCATGCATTGGGCATCCCTTTATCGCAAATATAGAGCCGCGATCTGTACGGGAGTATTTTTCTAACCCTCTTTTTAACAACGTGACAAGCGTTGATTTTCCTCCACTTACAGGTCCCATTAGAAGCAAAATCCGTTTTCTAACATCCAGTCGTTTTGCCGACGGATGAAAGTATTCCTCTACCAGCCGTTCAAGGGCTTCCTCTAAGCCAAATAATTGATGACTAAAAAAATGATACCTTTTCGTCCCTTTTTCCTCTTCAATTCCTTCATCCTTAATCATATTATAAACTCGAGAATGTGCTGATTGTGCAATCCATGGCTTCTCTTTTAACAATTGTAAATATTCCGCAAAGGTTCCTTCCCAGCGAAGTTTTTCTTCCTCTTCCCGAAACCTCTCGATTTTTTTTAAAATATCCATATGGCCCTCCCCCTGTAGCTTAATCAGAGACGATTAATATACTCTATGCGCATTATCAATTGAACATGCATAACCAAGACGGATTCATCATTTACTTTTTGTTTTTCACCATCTTGCTCTTTTCATTTTTTAAAGATAGGCTATAATAATACTATATGTTTAAATTGACGAAGGGGGATTTACATACCAATGAGCTTATTCCTTATCCTTTGCGTAATGGTCGCATTCTTAGCCGCAATTTTCACAGCAGGATTTAATGATAAACCAGGACAGAATTAAGAAAAGCGCAAGGCGCCCGCCTAGCGGCGACAAGCACAAGACGAGCCGGCGAGAAGGCTGTTCTTTAGCCTTCTTGACGGATTGGCTTGTGACCTCGAGCCGCTGGCGCCTGGAGCTAGACAATTCTCAAAGTCGAAAATTTTATACTTTCTTACCTTCTAAATAAAAAAACAGGACCGCCGAAGGTTGCGGTCCTGTTTATTTTAAATTCAGCTTATTTTTTTGCACAAACTCCTTCATATACATCCTGTTCTGCTTTGTGAGCATATTGGCTATCTGCTCGGTCCAGCGATCCTGTCTTTTTCCATTTGTCCGCTTATAATAGTAGCTGGAAATGAGCCTATCATATTCATGAAGCTGCTCGCGGTAAACATCCTGGTTTTGTTCGTATTCATCTTCGTGATAAATATGTTCAAATGGTAATCTCGGTTTCTTTTCCGTTATTTTTGTTGGATAACCAACCGCTAAACCAAACAAAGGAATGACCCTCTCCGGTGTTTTCAACATGGTTTTTACCTCATCCAAATGGTTGCGCAAGCCACCTATGTAACAAATACCTAAGCCCATGGATTCGGCTGCAATCGCAGCATTCTGCGCTGCTAATGCGGTATCGATCAGCGCGACCATAAATTTCTCTGTACTTTCCAGCGAAAGGGTGACATCCTTTTGTTCCTGCTCGCCAATAATGGTATGTCGGTATAAATCAGCACAAAAAACAAAAAAATGACCGTTAATAGCAACATATTCCTGATTTCCGGCAAGTTCTGCTAATCTTTTCTTCTTCTCCTTATCCTTAACTCCAATAATGGAATAGGCCTGAATAAAACTTGACGTGGCCGCTGCCTGAGCACAGGTGACAATCGTCTTGATCTGCTCAGTGGTTAACGGCTTGTCCTCAAAATGGCGGATCGAACGATGATTGAGGATGGTGTCAATTACTTCGTTCACTATATATTTCTCCTTTCCTATAAGAAAAAGGCCTAGCGTTTAGGCCCTTTTCTAATTAAGTTTGGATAGTTTTGCTGTCTTAGGGCCTCGTAAACAAGAATCGCTGCGGTATTAGATAAATTTAATGAGCGGACATTTTCATTCATCGGAATTCGTAATGCGCGTTCATAGTTTTGCTCGATTACTTCTTTCGGAAGACCTGTTGTTTCACGACCGAAAATAAAATAATAGTCTTTGTTCAAATCGCTATAGTCAAACGAACTATGCGGCTTTTCACCAAATTTTGTTAAATAAAAAAACTCGCCGCCGGTATTTTTTTCAAAAAATTCATCTAAGGAATCATAATAAACAATATTGACGAACTCCCAATAATCCAAACCTGCCCTTTTTAACATTTTGTCATCGGTCGAGAATCCCAATGGCCGAATTAAATGTAAAGTGGTATCTGTAGCTGCACAAGTGCGGGCAATGTTTCCGGTATTAGAAGGAATTTCTGGCTGATATAATACAACATGCACTGACACGTTTCTCACCTCTATAAAAAACTTTCCCTGCCATTATACCACTATCATTCTTCTATTCAAGGTCAAACTTACCCGTCCACGATGGTGTAGAACTTATATTTAATATTCGGTGTGTAAGCAGAGGAGTCTTCATAGGCCCAGTACCTCATGCGGCTGTTATAGGTATTAGCATTCACTAATGGCATCCCGTAAGCATCCTTGCCGGTGACAATTGTATTATGATTGTACCTGCCATCCCCTTCAAAGTCATAACAAATCACGTCTCCCAAAATCAACTGGTCGGCACTAGTGACCTCCTTAGCCCTGAGGCCGCTTTTTGAACTGCCTAAATAGTTTTTGAGTGAATGGGCCACCGCCCAGCTATAGCTCCAATTCGTGTGTTGGTACCACCAGCCCGCGCCACGGTTCGGATAGCCTCTCATCGGGGCCTCGCCTGCCCTTAGACATTGCGAGATATAGTTGGTACAATTATTTTCAAATTTTTTATAAGCAGGATTGTACGTATTCCACCAGCGCTCAGCGTATTGCACTGCCTTGAGGCGGTTGTATTGATAGCTTATACGCTCCACATTATCATCCTCGGTCAGAACAGGGGATTGATCTTGTTCACATGGCACAGCCGGCGGTCTTACTTCCTCATCTGCGATGAGAACCCCTTTATAGAACTTTGCAACCCTTTCCTCTGCTTCTTCTTCCAAATAAAGCTTTCCTTTTTGTTTGATTAAATATTGATAATGGGTCAGGTAGTGAACCTTTTCAAATTGATCTTCATTTTCCGTTTCCATTATTTTTCCTGCCGCTTTCACTTTTACAATCTCCGCAGACCTTTTGGATAACGACTCCAGCTTCCTTTCCGCCTTTGAAAAATAATCCTTTTGATTTCTTTGATTAACATTGGAGACAAATTGTGGAACTCTTAACTCAAACAGCTCTTGAAGCGCCTTCTGCATATCGGGGAATCAACTCCTTTCTCTTCATACATATGAAGGAAAGAGAAATTTAACATTAAAAATGGAGGGTGGACACCGCAGGGATAAAAATGGCGAAGAGGCTAGTGCAGATGTATTGGCGACCGATATGGGACAGAGTAGAGGCTCTCGGTCGCCTATACAGGCTATTGGCTACCGAAAAGGTGGAATTTCCAGACATTTGGTCGCCAATAACAGGTAACTTATTCTTGAGCAATCATCGCCAGCCCTTTTTTAATTTCCTTTAATACTTCCGGATCTGTTTCCCGATCTTTAGCCTTTTTCAAAGCGGCTAACGCCAGTTCTCCGCCAATTTTCCCAAGCGCCCAAGCAGCGGTGCCTTTCGCAACTTGGCTTGCTTCCTTCTCTAATACTTTGATTAAATCCGGGACGGCAGTTTTATCTTTAAAATGGGCAAGGGCAATCATAGCGTTTCTCTGGATTGGCTTTTTTCCGCGCCAGGCCCCGGAAACATGTCCGAACTTTATTTTAAATTCACGATTACTTAAACTTAAAATAGGCCTGAGCAATGGTTTTGCCACTTCAGGATCTGGTTCCATTTCACGATGAAAATGAAAATTCTTCCCTTTGTTATACGGACAGGCCGTTTGACAGGAATCACAGCCATAAACACGGTTACCGATCTTGTCCCTAAATTCATCAGGGATCATTCCTTTTGTTTGCGTTAAAAACGAAATACAGCGCTGGGCATTGATCTGCCCTCCTTGGATTAGTGCCCCTGTTGGACAAGCATCAAGACATTTTGTACATGAGCCGCACTGATCCTCAACAAGGGTATCCGGTTCAAAAGGAAGACTGGTAATCATTTCTCCGATATATATATAAGAACCAAATTCAGGCGTAATCACCGCGCAATTTTTGCCGCTCCAGCCAATTCCCGCTCTAACAGCAACCGCACGGTCAGAAAGTTCGCCGGTATCAACCATCGATTTCAATCGTGCGCCCGGTATTTTTGCTAAAATAAACTCCTCAAGCCTTTGGAGTCTGTCCTTGATAATACGGTGGTAGTCTAACCCCCACGAAGCACGGCAAAAGATTCCCCTTCTTTCCCCTTTCTTACTTTCCACCCGGATTTTCATTTTTGCCGGGTATGCAAGGGCTATTGAGATAATTGACCTTGGTTCCTCCAGCAGCAGGGCAGGATTGGTGCGTTTTTCGATATCCGGTTCTTCAAATCCCGATTGATAGCCCAGCTCCTGCTGGCGAATTAATCGGTTTTTCAACTCTGTGAACGGATCTGCAGTGGTGAATCCAATTTTATCAATGCCGATGGTTTTACTATAGGCGATAATTTCCTCTTTTAGCTTGCTAAAGTCCATTATTTTCTGTTACCCCACTTCAATCCCTGTTGATCTAATATACGTAATCAGCAAAATCGCAGATATATTCGTTTCCTATCTATATTATGATAAACTATTTTTAATTAATTTTGGAGGTGGAGTTGTTGGAAATTCAGCTTTCATGTGAATTAACAAAGCTAATTCCTGATATTAAAATAGGTGTCATTGAATATCAACATATTACTGTTGGAGATTCGCCGCAAATGCTAAAAGGCCGTCTTCAGCTTTTTCAAGAGTCGATTTATTTTGAACTGGAGGATAAAAATATAACTGAACTTCCCGGCATTCAAGAGTGGCGGACTGTTTTTAAAAGGATGGGCAAGGATCCAAACCGCTATCGTCATTCTGCAGAGGCATTGTACAGACGGGTGAAAAAGCAAAATTATCTTACTTCGGTAAATAGTGCAACCGATTTAAATAATTTTTTCTCACTGCAATATCAGGTGCCAATGGGAGTCTATGATGCGAATTTGATTGATGGACCAGTGGATATACGAGTGGGTGGAGAAAATGAAGAATACGTCGGTTTAAACGGACGGACAAATTCCTTACATCGGCTGATCATTTCCTCGGATCAGCAAGGACCATTTGGAAGCCCTTTTGTTGATTCGGAAAGAACCGCCGTTACCTGCAAAACAAAAAATGCCCTGCAGCTCCTTTATTTACGACCTTCTACTAATTTGGACGAGGCAAAAAAACAAACCGAGTCCATCATGAACATGTTTACACAAATAAGTGGCGGTGAGGCTGCTTATAGAATACTTGGATGCCAATTAGGAGGGAAAAACGAGGCTGACTGCCTAAAGGGTCAGTAAAAAACCCACTGTATTTGACAAGTGGGTAAAGTGGAATTATCCAAATAGATTGCAGCTAATAGGTTGTAAATACTTTATAGATACGCTCCAAATCTTCCATTGTTGCGACCTGCAGCAGCTGTCGGCGCTTGTTATCAGACTCAATCACCAATATCCCGTCTTCTGATAGATTCATGTGATTAATCGATTCATAAGGTATATAGATAATGCCGTTGTAAAAACCCTTTTCTTTGAAATGCACTTTTGGAATACGGATAAACGTATAATAAAGCATAATGGCTGCAAAAACCCCAAGCAGAAAAGTCACTTGCTGCTCACCACCCTTTAAAGCATTGGAAGCAAGCAAAATAAGCAGCAAACCAGCCAAAATAAGCTGGTCCCAAAAATAACGTTTTCTCAAGGGAACGGAAAGGATGGTTTTTCCTTTATAAAACGGTGTAATGACTGAATCATAGAGAATATATACCAAGCATACGACAATGCAGGTAACCAAAACTACTCCGGTAATTGACATCATTCCTAACTCCTTTCTTTCCAACATCAATACCATTCATTAGAACGAAAATCGGTGCGAAGGAACATCAATTTTCGTTCTTCTTTTTGCAGGTGAAGGATGCAAATTTATTTAGAAAGGAAACCGCCCCAATAGCCAATAATACCTATTACGAAGATAGCAAGAATGATCCATAGCGGACTGACCTTTTTCTTCAAGAGCCACATACATCCGAAAGTAAAGGCTAATGGCAAAAGTCCAGGCATTAATTGATCTAAAATGTCTTGAACTGTTGTCGTTGTTATCTTTCCTGTGTCTGTGCTTTTAATCCTGGAAACAACCAATGGGACATTAATCGATGTCCATTTATTTACCAGCGCACCCATGATGAACAAACCAAGGATGGAAGAACCTTCTGTTAATTTTTGCAGCAGGTTGCCTCCCATATCAGATACAACATCGGAACCTTTGCTGTAACCGTAGGAGATGCCCCACCATCTAAAACCTAAACGAACCGCATTGAATAACACAAAGAATAATAGTGGGCCAAGAATGTTTCCTGACATTGCAATGGAAGCACCGAGAGCGGCAAAGATTGGGCGGGCAGTCCCCCAGAAGATCGGGTCACCAACACCGGCTAACGGTCCCATCAACCCCACTTTAATCCCGTTGATGGCAGCATCATCAATGGGAGCGCCATTTGCACGTTGTTCTTCCATTGCCAGGTTAACTCCTAAAATAGGGGCAGCAACAAATGGGTGTGTGTTAAAGAATTCATTATGCCTTTTAATTGCTTGTTTGCGTTCTTCACTGCCTTCAGGATAAAGACGTTTGATAGCCGGAATCATAGAGAATTGATATCCTAAAGCCTGCATCCGCTCAAAGTTCCATGAACCTTGGAAAAGGTTAGAACGGACAAAGACCCCAAATAAGTCTCGTTTTGTTAATTTCTTTTCATTACTTATTGTTCCCATATTTTTTCCTCCCCTCTTAATCCAATTCGTCATCAAGGTCATCATCAGTTCCAGATGACCCGCTATTCGTGGCAACTACAACTTTGTTATATTTAGGGTTCAATTGGATATAGACGATGGCGATAACCAAACCGATGACACCAAGTGCAACCAGGTTGAAGTCTGTAAAGGCAGCCACTACGAATCCCAAGAAGAAGAATGGCATTAAATAAGGGGCTTGCATCATGTTGATAACCATTGCATAACCGACAACAACGATAATACCTCCGGCAACATTCAAACCGCCTGTGACAACATCCGGAATTCCATTCAACATATCTTGAACAGCAGAAGTACCCACTGTCACGATAACGATCAATGCTGGAATGGCGATACGCATTGCTTGCAGAAGCAAAGCAGTTATATGCAAAATATCAAGCCTTTTGAGATTGCCATCCAGTGCAGATTTATCAGCACCGTGTTGGAATGCTACTGTAATCGAACGCACCAAAATCGTTAAAACTTGTCCGGCTGCAGCTAACGGAACGGCCAGCGCAATCCCTGCGCCGATATCCTGACCGCCGGCAATGACGAGAATAGTTGAAATGATGGAGGCAAGTGCCGAATCGGGTGCAACAGCAGCCCCGATGTTCATCCAGCCGAGTGCGATCATTTCAAGTGTACCACCAATAATGATACCTGTTTTAATGTCCCCTAATACGAGTCCGATTAGTGTACATGCGATCAACGGTCGGTGTGTTTGGAATTCATCCAAAATCGACCCCATCCCTGAGATACACGCCACGATGAAGACAAGGATAGTTTGAACAATATTGACGTCCATGGTTTCCCCTCCTAAAATCAAAATATTTGTATAAAGTGCAGGCTACTAAGATGAAAAATGAATAAAATGACAGATTACCAATCCTTTACTCCATGATACTGTTTTCCATTCCCAGTGAGCAGCACCCCCTTAAAAGTATTCGCTTTCATTTGATAGCAAGGCTGAAAAATTACTTTTCAGCCTCAAGTTTATCTAACAAAGGGATGATTTTGACCTTGTTGTCTGCAGCAACTTTGCGGATTTCCAACTCAATGCCCCGATTGTCTAATTCCCGGAAAGCATTTAAATCTTTATCATCCACTGCCACTGCATTGGTAATCATTGATTTACCTTCTTTAAAGGACATACCGCCGATGTTAACCGATTGGATATCTACGCCAGCTTCCACAAGCCGAAGCACATCAGTTGGATTTGTAAACAAGAGCATCACGCGGTCATTTGTATATTTTGGGTTGTTATATACACGGATGGCTTTTTCCACATCCACTACACTGGCTTTTACCCCTGGGGGCGCCACTTGTGTCAGTAAAGTTTTTCGAACCGTATCTTTTGCTACTTCATCACTTACAATAATAATGCGGCTTACTCGGGTTTCTTTCGTCCAAACAGTTGCTACCTGTCCATGGATTAATCGGTCATCAATACGTGCTAATGCAATAATCATTTTATAATTCCTCCTCCGATTCTTCTTCCGTTGATTGGAAGTTTCCTTTTAATGATCTGATACCTTGGCTTCCGGCATTTAAGGCAGCGTTAACAAGTTCTTCAAAACTCAAAGATGAGCGCGTGGATAAGGTTTCCAATAGCATTGGGATATTGACACCAGTAACTACATCATAATGGTCTTTTGTTATACTGATCTGGCTTGCAGCATTAAATGGGCTGCCACCGTACAGATCAACCATAAATAAGACACCGTCATCAGTTTGAAGAGTTTGCAGTTTTTCCTTAAACTTTTGAATTAGTGTGTCGGTATTTTCACCAGGAATGAAATCGATACATGCAACATTTTCTTGCTGCCCGATTATCATTTCTGTGGATTTGAGCAATTGTTCCGCGGTTCCACCATGCGTTCCGATAATAAGAGCGGTCTTCACCTCTTTTACCTCCCTTGTTCTTTCTTACCTTATATTAACGCTTAAGGCAAGATGCGTGCCAACTTTTGAGTATTCCTGTCGAACCTTGTTGCTTAAACGTTTGCTAGAAAGCCATTAAGGGTTATAATACGGATCAGCCCACTATTAATACACTTTTACTATGTTTTTCATTTTAGGATCCTGTCACTGTATTAACTATTCAAGTTAGCTCATTCATCATTAATTTGGACTGTAATTAGATAAGAAAAGCGCAAGCGCCTTGGTCAGCCCCGACAAGTATAAGACGCTCCTGAATAGAAGGCGCTCTTTGCCTTCAATTCAGGAGTGGCTTATAACCTCGAGGGGCTAGGCGCTGAAGCTGGACAATTCTCAAAGTCGAAAACATATAAATTCTGGTGATACTAAAATAAAAAACAGGAAATGAAGACTTTCCAATCCATTTCCTGTTTTCCCAGTTAAGACATGCTCACGGGTTCCTTTTCGAAAAAGCTCTCAATCATATCGGCAATATAATACAATTCATCATCATTTAATTTGATTTTCAAACGATCTTTAAATAGCTGGGCCGCCTTTTTAAAAGCTGCTATTTGTTCTTCTTTTTCCTTTGTTACTTCATTCTGATAAACAAGGCAGTCGCCGGTTACCGCACGTTCAAGGGCACATCCGATATGGAGATTCAGATTGATTTTGAAAGCATTATTGAATGTTTGGCCGGTGATCTGTTCCAAGCTTGATACGAATTTTGTAATGGAGCCGATGACTTTCTTTGGATTCAAAAACGTCAAAAATTCATTTAAACTTTCTTCGCTCATTTCCCGCACCATCGCAGGCGAACGTGAATTAGTCGGCAGCAGCTGCTGATTCTGTATCAAATTTACCACTTGATTTTCCCCGTCGCCCATGAAAAGCGACTCAATCGGGATAAACGGGGCACCGACTTTCGGATCCGCGATCCCTACCGTTAAAATAATGTCATAAGCTTGCATATATACTGCTTTTCCCTTCTCTACTTCATTAATCGGAAGTGAGAGCACTTTGATATCGGTTCTGCCAATATTATTCAGCAATCGTTCAACCAGCTGTTTTAACTTTTCCGCAGTCCCTTCCCCGGTGGAACAAACGGAGAGGATGGCCGGTGTTTTCCGTGGTTTTATTTCATTTCCATGGTGCTGCTCAAGATGATAAGACCCGTAGCCACGGAAATCTTTTAATGACTCATAGATAGCATCCAGATTCATTTCCATAATGGTCGCTTTGCGGATTGCTTCGATGACCAGTGCAGTCGTGACCATATCGATTGTGCGGGTTTTTATGCCCGTCTCGCTTGTAATCACCTCGCCAAAGCCGGTTAGTGAACCCATATCGACAAGCAACAGGACACCTTTGCCCATGTCAATTTCTTTTACTCTTTTCTTCATTTCTTCCAGTATATATTTCGGGCTTAATTCAAGCGGCATATCGATGCAGTCGACATTTGTTTCACCCAGCAGGCTCTTGGCGACACTGACCATGCTGCTTGCCGTATTACTTCCGTGCGCAGCAACAAGAATGGCAACCTGCTCTGTCTTTTGGTTATCCAAAAGCGAAGTGAGCAGAATCGTCAAATACATCGCTTCTTTTACCGGCACATGTACAAAGTATGTGTCCTCGATCATTTTGCAGATGTCCAAAGACAACTGATACTCCTGTGGGCGGTCATTGATAACATTTTCGATATTTGTATAATTGGCGACCTGCTTGTTTTTTACGCGCTTCAAGAAGGAAGTCAAATGCAGGCTGAAGGCAAGCAGAAAACGTTCACTGACTTTCTTTTTCAACCGTTTTTCCACGACACTCTGCACTTCTTCACAGAAATTGAGAATATCGGTGCTGACGATTTTTAATATTTTCTCGCGGTTTAATGCATTGCCCGAAAATTTGTTGTAAAACTTATTCAAGTGGATATCGATATCTAATTTTAAAAAACGATTAATGTCCTCATCCGATACATCCTGCTCCATCATAAAGCTGACCTTGTCACCAATGATATTATATAAATTAAAATCCGGCTCATATGGATCCTCCTCAAAGAGGGCTTTATTTTCCCCTTCAGGATAAATGGTTAGATATGAGTCCAAAACATCTGATAATTCCTGAATTTCCTGCCGCCTTCTGCTTAAATAAAAAAAGCCGTTTTTGATTTCAGAAGGCAGATCTTTAAATTGGATGGTGATGACATCATCATGCAGGCAGTGAAGGAAACCGTTCGCACATACCAGCTGGATATTCGACTTCAACTGCCCGACATTCCCGAACGAAGTATTGCCGATTAAAGCCTTCATCGATTCGGCATCAATTTTAATCGGTTTTTGGACCCGATTGGCTTCAATGGCCAGCAAAAATTTCAAGATTTTAATTTTATCCTTGTACGAGCGTTCTTCAAAAGACGGGATCCTGATCAGAATGGGGATTCGACGGACAAAAGTTTTTAGCAGGGAAGACTCGGGATCTTCTGTTGTCGCTCCAATAATCAGTACAGTTGCCTTATGGCGCCGTTCCGTTTCGCCCAATTTGCTGTATGTGCCTGTATCCATAAAATAGAAAATCATTTCCTGGCCTTCAGGCGGTAACCGGTGAATTTCATCAAGGAAAAGCATCCCGCCGTCCGCTTTTGCCACCAGCCCGTCTTTTTCCGTATCTGCCCCAGTGAATGCACCTTTGACGTGTCCGAAAATATGGGAAAGCAAAAGCTGCGGGTTATTGGAATAATCAGCACAGTTAAACACAATAAATTTTGCGTCCTCACCCATAAACGGCGCCGATGATTTTGCATAATTAAACATCATATTAGCAAACAGCGTTTTCCCGACTCCGGTTTGTCCAACAATCAATGTATGCAAACCGTGCGGTGGATATAATACAGCTGCCTTCGCCTGTTCCACCTGGACCTTTAAGCTCGATTTCGCCCCGATTAAGTCGTCAAACGGGCTTGGCTCTTCCGCAGCATCCACGTCTCCTGCCTGCAAGGAAGGCTTGGTCACAGCAGATTGATATTGTAAAATCTCATTTATATTTTCATATTCATAAAGATCCTCCGGCAGTTTAAACTGTATTAATTCTTCAATACAGTTCTTTACCAGGTAGTGCACCGGGCGCCCTTTGATCTTAATAATCAGCTTCATTCGCAGCAATTTATTCAGTTCGGCGCTGACATTATTCCGCAATATACCGAGATCGTCTGCAATATCAGAGGCTGTAAAACCCTCCATGCGGACAAAATCCTCCAGCGACTTCCCTTGCGAATGCTCGGTTAAATAAGCATAGATTCTATCAATACGCTTCATGGAGACACCTCAAATCCCAATTAGTATTCTATTTGTATCACTATATTATCATGAATGTATTAATATTGGTAGACTAAAAGGGCTTTAGCCCTTCTCGTATGTGATAATAAGGGAATTACCTGTTATAATGAAATAAATACAGGCTGAAAAGGGGGAGATCTCATAAATGGAAAACAAAGACATCTTAAAAGCAATCGAAGCTTTAACAAATAAAATGGACGAAAAGTTTGACGAAGTAAAAAAGGAAATGAACGGAAAATTCGACGAAGCAAAAAAAGAAATGAATGGAAAATTTAACGAAGTAAAAAAGGAAATAAACGAATTTCGTCAGGAAGCTAATGAACGTTTCGAATCCCTTGAAAAGCTAGTCATCCAAAACGGTGAAAAATTGGACAACAATCGTGAACACGTAAGTAGAAAAATAAACTTTATCGAACATAAAAGTATAGAACTAGAACAACGAATATTTGAACTTGAAAGTCGTTGTACACGGCAATAAAAACAGCGGGGACGAAACTTCCTGCTTTTTTGTTTGGAAAATAGGTTGTGGAAATTAGATGATGGGTTAAGAAGATGATATTAAAACGTAGGGGAATTATATAGAAACCCACTACGTTTTGTTTATTTTTTAAAAAGAAATTACTTGAAAAATATATCTAATTACGCAAATCTCTTTTAATCTTGTTAACTTCTTTGTTCAAATGCTCTAAGTCGCTGTCGAAAAAACGGTTTTGCCTTTCGATATGATCAAAACGTTCAGATGTATCCTCTCTAAATCCTGAAAGTTCTGCATTTGTTTTCTCAATCGCTTCTAGCTGTGCCTTAAAAGGCAGTTTTAATTCTTCTTGTCCTGATTTTAAATCCTTTATTTCATTCAGAATTTGTTTCAAGATATCTTCCATTTTATTCTCCGTCCTTTTCTTTCTATTATACCACAGCACTTAAAATCCCATGGATAAGTCTTTCTGTTTTTTCTACCTAAACGTTTTAATTACTAATAAGTTGTCAGTTAATATCCATAATAATAGGGCCCCGACTGAGTAGGAAAACAGCAACTTACCTACGTGATAATAAAAAATATTCCAGATTCACCACATTCCGTTATAATAGTAATAAAAGTTAAGAATAGGTGGAATGTCGATGGAGGATATACTAGAAATCATTGTCCGATCTACAGAAATTGATGTCAATGGTCACGTGAACAACGCAAAGTATTTAGAATATCTTGAATGGGGACGTGAAAGCTGGTATGAGCATGCCGGGCTGCCGTATGATCGATTTCTGAAAATGGGTATCCAAACCGTGACGGTTAACATTAATATTAATTATCGGAAAGAGTGTCGACAGAATGATCGGCTTTCGATTCATACGAAGCCTGAAAAGGTTGGTCGAAGCAGTTATGTATTGCTGCAGGAAATTTATAATCAACATGGTGAAAAGTGCGCCGATGCATTGATAACAAGTGTAACAATGGATGCCGTCACGCGAAAAAGCCGTGAACTCCCAGATGAATTACGTTCTTTATTTGTAAAAGGATAGCTCTTTTTATTGGAGTGCTTCCTAAAAAATTGGTGGTTATTTTTAATTAAGCGGCTGATTCAATAGACTAAAGTTATAAAAAGAATATTGTAAGCGGGCACATTAAATCAGAGTCTGGTTTTAATGTGCTGTTTTTTTCAATTAACACGATTTTTATTCCTTTTATAGCGTCGGATTCTATTTTCGGTAGATATTTTGTATGATATAATGTTCGTTTAGAGGTGTAAAATAATATGAATAAGTCAACGGCATTAGTCATTGTATTGATGAATCTGTTAATCGCTTTTTTAGGAATTAGCCTTGTAATTCCTGTTACCCCGACAATTATGAACGAGCTACATATATCTGGATCTGTGGTTGGCTACATGGTTGCGGCTTTTGCACTTACACAGTTGATTGTGTCGCCAATTGCAGGCCGTTGGGTCGACCGCTATGGCCGTAAAAGGTTAATCGTCATCGGATTAATTATCTTTGCTGTATCGGAATTCTTATTCGGAATCGGCAAAACGGTTGCGAGTCTGTTTATTTCACGAATGCTCGGCGGCATCAGTGCAGCATTCATTATGCCTGCTGTAACGGCCTTTATAGCAGACATTACCACGTTAAATACACGGGCAAAAGCACTTGGCTATATGTCAGCAGCAATCTCAACGGGTTTCATTATTGGACCTGGGATTGGCGGATTTTTAGGAGAAATTGGTACCCGCTTGCCATTTTTCTTTGCCGCGGGTCTGGGATTAATTGCAGCCATTTTATCGATTACCCTGCTTCGTGAGCCGGAGCGAAATCCTGAAAATGAAGAAATGCCGGAACAAGATACAGGTCTTCGCCGAATTTTTGCACCGATGTACTTTATCTCGTTTATGGTCATTTTTATCTCCCAGTTTGGTTTATCTTCCTTTGAGTCATTATTTTCACTGTTTGTGGATCATAAATTTGGCTTTACACCAAAAGACATTGCCATCATCATATCAGGCGGGGGAATTTTTGGCGCCATTTTTCAAGTTGTCTTTTTTGGCCGTCTGACAACGTGGCTCGGTGAAATCCGTTTAATCCGATATTGTTTTATTTTTTCAACAGTCCTTGTCTTTTTAACAACAATCGTTAATACTTATTTGACGATTTTGATTGTAACCGTAACAGTATTTATTGGTTTTGATTTGATGCGGCCGGCGGTTACAACTTATTTATCAAGAATCGCCGGTAAGGAACAAGGATTTGTTGGCGGCATGAACTCAATGTTTACCAGTATTGGCAATATTATTGGCCCGATTATTGGCGGGATTTTATTCGATATCAATCTCAACTACCCATTTTATTTTGCAACAGTTTTATTAGTAGCGGGCATCGCAATCACAGTTGCTTGGAGAGAGCCTGCCCAGGTAAGAACTAAGGGAGATAGCTAAATTCTCACCTCTCAACTGCGCTTTTGCTTTTTATAAGGTTCTTCTTTGATTTCTCTTTTCGCTTAAGTGCCGGCAATCAAAAATGGCCCTTTACCATTAATAAATCATGGTTAAAAGGCTTTTTATTTTTGCGGGAAAAGAAATATATGAAATTATTTAGCTGAATCTTTCTTTTGAGCTAGCTGATCTTTGTCTTTAGTTCCCGGCGGCTGCTCCAGCCATGCATATTTAATCATTAAATCGGCTCCATCCTTTGCATATTGGGCGATTTCAAGGGATAGCCTTTCATAATTTAAAATAAGATCGGTCCTTTGACTGGCTGCGGCAGCCGTTGCATAATTGCCCGTTCCTGTTGCACTTAATATTCCCATATGAAATAGGGTTAATTTATCAGAAAATGGCGGTATTGTTGAATCTGTAATACTGATATCAGATGAAACAGGCGGTTGAATATCATTTTTTATTAGTGATTTAGTAAATATCTGAATATGTTTTTCTGAAGTATCCCTCCCCCTTAACATCCATTTTTGAATTTCTTTTCTAGGTGATATTTGGGCAAAACTAAGGGCCAATTTTGCACCCATAAGATTAGTTTGAATGTTAGTGTAGAGATGGGAGATTTCAACGGCATTTAATGGACGTTGTTTACTGAAAAAATTAATACCACTTAAATATTTATGAGTATCAACATAATCGGTCTCTGTTGGATAGGCAATATAAGGAGCCCTGACAAACAAGCCTTTTGAAAGGGCTACATCTGTGGTTTTATCGTATAATCTGGTTACCTCTTGAAGTCCTTCTATAAAATAGTTTTTGATATCTTTCCTAGCACTCATGGCTATAAATCCACTATAGGCAAGCATTCCAGCCTTAGCCATGTTTTCAATATAAGTAAGCATGAATATATCCGTATATAAACGCGGAGCATTCATATTTACGTCATCATTTGTAAATCCTGTTGGTAATGGCAGATTCTCTTCCTGAAATATTTTCGTTAATTTTTCAATATGGCTGGATGATACGTCATAAGAAAACTGAACAATAGAACGAATTTCTTCATTCTCCACATGTGCTAAGAAATATCCTAAGATGCATTTGGACATACTATCATTCAAATAACCAGTCCAAATACTTGCCATTTCTGCCGAGGTTAATAATTGCTGTTTTTCTGTCATCTTTCTTTCCTCCAATAAATTTTTTCCTTGCTAAATCTTATTTTTTGTGGGAATGAAGTAATTTTAATACCAGGGATTTTTTTTACTTTTTATTGACATAGTATCAACCTTAACATCCTTTTCCATAGGCTAACTTCTACATTATTGTTAAGGTATCCTACATATGAACCTGGTATTCCTAATATAGGTAATTCAAGATTTGATAATTGGCACTCTTATTATTTTGATGTTGATTACGAATGATATTGCGACAAATAAAAAACGCATCTTACAAAGTGTAAGAAACGTTAATAAGTAGACATTTCAAATTCTAAATTTAGAGGTTGAACTTTATCATATTAAATACCCGATCTCTTGTACATTTCAATCATTTCTTTAACCAATAGGGTAATGGTTTCAGCACTCATCAGTTGGTCTTCTGCGTGCATGAATAGCAAGGAAAACTCCACCTTCTCTCCAGCTGCTTCTTTTTGAATTAATTGAGCATGAACTTTATGACCTTCAACAAAATATTGATTTGATTCCTCTAATTTTTCTTCGGCCGATACAAAATCACCGTCTTTAGCTGCAGCTAAAGCTTCCATAACTAAACTTCTTGCTGTACCAACATTACTAATAATTTGAAATCCGATCATATCTAAATTTTCATTATTCATTATGCTTAACACCCTTTTTCTCATTTCCAAATAGACTTCGGCCGCTAATTTCTTTGTTTTGATTATTTATTTTCAATTAATTTAATCGCTGCCTCTAAAACTTTTTCACCATTCATCAAGCCATAATCTTGCATGTTAATCGAATCAACTGGTATGTTTGTGCCTTGTAGTTTTTTTTCAAATTGGGCTTTCATAAAACGAACCTGTGGACCAAGCAATAATACATCAATATCCTTTTTCTTCAAAGTATTATCAACTTCTGAAGCGGAAATCGCAAAAATATCGGCTTCAATCCCTTTAGCTTCGGCCGCCTTTTGCATTTTTGTAACTAATAGACTTGTACTCATTCCTGCTGAACATACTAACATAATCGTTCTCATATCTATGCCCTCCTTGGCGTAGTTATTGTTTCATTATTTCTAGCTTAAATTGTAACTTGCGGAAAAATCCTATCTACAAAGTCATTTTTTTATCATATTGATAACGTAAACGATGACCAAGGCTTAAGATAATCTAATAAAAAGATTGAGTCCTGTTTAAGATGTCCCACAACATTCCGATTTCCTTCGTTTTCCATATCTTTTAAAGCGATTTGGGCCTCTCCTTTGTATTGGCCAAAATCATTATTACAAATTAAAATATCTCCTTTTTTTATCGGCTCCGTATGATGTGCCGGAATACTCTCACTTTTATATTTAATTCGTGGAGAGGTAGAACGAATCATGTATTCTGAGCGATCCCCTCTATATAGATGAATCTCATCGACAATTATTTTCTTTTCAATATCTGAAATACGATCAATTAATTCAATGTCAAAGGATGGATACAAGCTTAAATAAGCTTCTGACATTGCTTTCAATTCGTCTTCAGCTGCATAGGCATTGCCAATTAATACATCATCAATCGTCTCCATTAAGCGGTAATGAGTGACCTGAGTATGAAGATTCAGGTTTCGATGCTGTTCTAATGTACACAAGCCTGTTTGAACCGGCCATGGTCCGAGTTTTCCTTGCTGTGAGGTAACAAAAGCTGCCGTGTGAAGATTATATTGATTAAATAATGCTGTCGTCTCTTCAAAATGGGACTGTGAAATACCTGTGTATCTTTGTGGATAAAAGTTATGGGAAGCGTATAAATTCTCCTTTTTCGGATGGTAGCTTAAAATATTCTCAATATATTTTGTACCACTACTCATATTTACTTCAATTTTCATATCATATGGATTCCTTGTCATTTGGGCTTCCTCTAACCCAGTAAAGCCAAGGTCCAAACGAATTCCAGCCGCTCCCAATTCTTTAAAGAAGCCAAGATCATCATAACTAATATGAAGCTGGTTAAATAATCCTGGGTTGATATCCAAAATCGTTTCCATCCCTATAGAGTTGCCATATTCAATAATTCTTTTAAACTTCGTAATGACCTCGACTGTGTCTCCTTCAATTTCTAATAAACTTGTAAAAATTCTAGTAAAACCATATTTCCTAGCAAGATCAAGATATTCTTTGTCGTGTTCAAAAGAGCTTTTTGCCGGGTAGATCGATACACCAATATTCCCCATTTTTCATCCTCCAATGGAATAGAAATTATTAGGATTTATACTTATATAGTAAGACGAAAAATATTTTAGTTCTTACAATAAGCTTCAATCATTTTTAACGACCTTACTTGAAAAATTAGCTTCTATTTGGTTAAGCATGGCATTAAACCTTCTTTTTTTCAATCGAGACCAAATAATGCCGACAAACGCATCATTTATTTTTTGCAGATAGCCAAAGGACTCCATTTTCTCACTATAGTGTAATTCACAACTTTCTTCCGTAAGGGGGTGAACCTTATAAGTCACTAAAAAATCATTTATATTGCTAGTTGTTCGATACTGATAGGATTTATTTTTAGTGATTTCTTCAATTTTTATTGTAGCTTTATTATTTTTTGCGAACGTCTTGATATATTCGAATCCTGCCAGTTGATTTTCTGAAATCTTTTTCCCCGTTTGCGAATAGATATCTGACAAAACTGATTTAATAATTGTCTCAAAAAGAAATTCAACTGGCACATTCATTTTTCTTACTATTTCCATTAGATTCACCTAATCTTTGTTCTTTTTATTCTTCTTCTTTTCCTTATAAACTAGAAAAGTACCAACTATAATAAGAAAGAGTGCAGTAGTTAAATTAAGGATATTGTACTGCCCTGTTTTTGCATTTGCACTAAACAGTAACAGGAGACAGCCGATACTAATGAGAAACAATCCACTTTTAGCCATAGCGTATATCCTTTTTATTTAGCAGGGGCTGTACGGAAATAAAGAACCGAACCCCATGGCTGACTTTTAATTGCTGATTTTGCTATTTTCGATGCATTTTCCAAATCATTAGCGTTTGTTTCAAAATAGAGATTGATGCCTTTTTTTTCTTTAAAGGAAAATTGAATCCCCTCTTGATTAAAATTATTTAATAACTCAATAATTTTTTCTTGTTGTACAGCAGAGCTAATCTCAATCATTTTTCTGACCCCTTTGCCTATGATATAAAAGGGTGAGCCGCTTTACGATGGAAGTGGCCCCCCATTTATGTTTTCTCTTTATTCAGCTTTTTCTCCTAAACTTGGATCCATTTTATTTGCAGAAATCACAAATGGCACCCAAATGAGGAACGAAACAATCATCGCAACCAAAGTCACAATCGGTGCACGCCAGTCTGCCCCAGTAGCTAAGAAGGACATCAGGAACGGCGGAGTTACCCAAGCTACTTGTTGTGACACAGGGTTAACCAATCCCAGTATAGTTGCAAAATAACCGATTGAAACAGACACAACTGGGGCAAGCAGGAATGGAATGAACATAATTGGGTTCAATACAATCGGCAAACCGAACATGATTGGCTCATTGATATTGAATATTCCCGGACCGACAGATAATTTACCAACCGCTAGATAATCTTTCCGTTTAGAAAACAGCAGAATGGCCAAAATCAAAATAATTGTCCCGCCGGAACCACCAAACCAAGCATAAGCATCAAAGGATCCTCGGACCCATTTGTATCCTTCTGCAAGCACCAAATCTGCCCCGCCTTTTTGAAAAAGGTTAACGTTTTCCAACTGGGCTACACCGAAGACCCCTTCCAGGATGGGAGCAAGAACGTTCGGTCCATGGATTCCAAAGAACCAAAACAATTGAACAAACAGGGTGACTAAGATAACGGCACCAAATCCTTGAGAAAGCCCGAGGAGCGGCAAAGCGATCGTTTTTTGCAGCCATTGTAAGAACGTCATATCCGGTACAATGAGGGAGAAGAGCCAATAGAAAATGGCAACAACATACAAAGCCACAGTTGCCGGAATAATCGATGCAAACGCTTTAGAAACAGCAGGCGGGACGGAATCCGGTAACTTGATCGTAATATCTTTCAACATTAATTTAACATATATCATGGTAGCGATAAAACCTATAATCATTGCAGTAAAAAAGAAATTAGCATCCAAATTATTCAGCGGAAGCCAGCCCCATACAGCTGCTGTGATATCTGTTTTGGTAGCGGACCACCCAGCAGCATTACCAGCAGCATTAATAGCGTCTACGGTAGCCTGATCCAATTTCAATCCTGAGATTCCACCAGAGTAAGAGAATGTAATCCCAGCAATCGAAGCAGCAGTTGAAACAATACCTCCCGATAACTCGTTTACTCCGTAGGCCCTAGCAATATTATATCCCCATGAAAAAACAAATATTAATCCAGCAATGGCAAGGGTGCCGTTCCATACATAACCATTAATCGTGATAATTTGCTTAATAACTGGTACGGTACTCCCATCATATCCATCAAAAAATTGCGGCGGAAGATCTCGCAAAATAGCGTTAAGCATAACAGCCACAGAACCAGCCATCGTTGCTGGCAGAGTCCCAATAAATGCATCCCTTAAAGCAACTAGATGCTTTTGGCCCCCAATTTTAGATGCAAGAGGAAGGAAGTACTTTTCCAACCATAATGTTAAAGCATTCAATTAAAATACCCCCCAACAAATAAATTTAAAAACATGTTATAAATCCAAATAAAACTAAGCGGAGTTATTTTAAATATCCCTTGGGCTACTTCAATCGCATCCCCCCTTTCAAAGGACGAATTAAATATATTAAAATCATGAAACCGCATTCAATGATTCGTAAAAATATATCCCGTTCTTAATAACGGGTGACAAAATGTTAATCTATTAGCTTTTTTGATACGATAGATTAATAGAACAATTCATTAAGTAACAATGCCGCTGCACCAAGGACTGTGATATCATCACCAAGCTTGCTCACCTCAATAATCGTTTCCAATCTGAGCTTGTCTGTCAGCACCCGCTCATGGATTGTTTTCTGAATACTTGGTAGTAAAAATTCTTTACTCTTCATAACCCCTCCACTTAATACAATCTTATCGGGATTGACTGTATGAATGAAGTTGACAATACCTATTCCAATTAATTTCCCAGTTTCTTCTAATATCTGAATATATTCTCTTTTTCCTCGTTTCGCTAAGCGATAGACTTCTTCTGCAGTCAAATTTTCCGATGCATTTGCGATACATCTTTTTGCTCTACGGACAATTGCATCACCTGTTACAAACGTTTCAAAACATCCAATGTTTCCACAACTGCATCGCTCACCATCCAACGAAATAGACACATGGCCAATTTCACCAGTAACACCCTGAGCACCGTGGACCAACTTATTATCTACAATCAATCCAGAACCTACACCACGCCCAATATTAATAACAGTAAAACAATTGTAAGCGTTGTCATTTGTAAACCAATATTCCCCAAGCGTCATCGCCCGTGAATTATTTTCCACCATGACCGGTAAGTCGAATATCTTTTCTATCGTTTGTTTAATCGGAACATTAATTAAACCCGAATTAACAGAATGAAGAGAAGTACCAGTTTCAACATCAATGACTCCATGCATGGCTACTCCAATACCTAAGATTTTGTCCATATGCTGTTTATAGCCCGTCAATAATTGTTCAACCACCATGGACAAACTTTTTAAAAATTCCTCTTTTGTGATGTTTGAATAAACTTCGACTTCAGTACGGCTATAGATGTTACCCACCAAATCACTAACTACCCCTTTAATGGTTTTCGAGCCGGCATCCACACCGATCACATAATACCCATCCTCTTTTAATTGAAGCAGAGTGGGTTTCCTGCCTCCTGTTGATTGACCTAAGTGGCTTTCTTTCACCAAATTTTCATCCATCAATTCTTTCACAATACTACTCACGGTAGGAGGAGTAATACCTGTTTCTTTTGCGATATCTGCACGTGAAATAGAACCAGATAAGCGAATTTTATTTAAAATCATTGTTTTATTGACTGATTTCATCCATTTAAAAGTCCCTCGCTGCATTTCTCTCTCCTTTTAGAAATATAGATACAAATCCTGCTAACTGATATATCTTTATTAATTTAATTAACTAAGTTTTACTAAATTATACTATTTCCATTTCTGGTTGTATACCCTAATTTTAATAAAGTTGGCAAGATTTTCTGAAGGTGGAGTTTAAACTTTATAAATAATACAATCGGAATTTTAAAAATATTCCTACAATTTTTATATTGCACTCTTAAAAACAAAAAAAGCTCGTAAATCTATTTATATCAAGGTTTACGAGTCAGGTTTCGTTTAAATACTTCCCGACTGAACGGCGGTTGTATTCGGGACTTTCACCCTATAGTGGAGCGTGCTGCCACACGCACAACAGGTCTGCTTTTTTAAACTAAAAGCAGACCTGTTTCTATTTCACTACATTCTTTATAGCATGTTTTTTATATAAGTCCGGCTTTACTTCAGCAATTAAGATAGCCGCCATGATTAACACAGCACCTGTAACCATACGTCCTGTTACTACTTCGTGTAAAAATATGACTGATAGCACCATCCCGAAAAAGGATTCCATCGATAAAATAATCGCTCCCTTTGTGGCGGTTGTATATCGAAAAGCGATATTTTGAAACAGATAAGCTATCGTCGTTGAAAATATCGCTAAATATACAACTGAATAGACCGCTTCTTTTTCAAACGTTGTGGGAATGTCCCCTTGAAAGAGTACAGTTACGACACTTAAAAGCGAAGCTATGATGAATTGAACGATTGTCAGTGAAATGGCATCTTCCTTTTGGACAAAGCGATTCGTATAAAAAATATCAAAAGCAAAAGCTACCGCACACGCCAGTGATAACGTATCCCCAAAATTCATCGTCAGCGAACCCTGCAAGGATAAAAAGCCAATTCCCACGATGGCCAAAACGGAGCCAATCATTTCAAAGCGAGCAATTTTTCGCTTATAGATGAGGAAAGCGATAACCGGCACAATCACCACATTTAGGGCAGTTAAAAAAGCATTTTTAGATGGTGTGGTATACTCCAAACCAACCGTCTGTAACGCAAAGCCGATGAATAAAAAAGTGCCGATAACTGCTCCTTTCCACAAAACGGCTCTCGTCATTTTCTTAAACTTATAGCCAAATAGGACGATGAGAATCAAAGTCGCTAAAACAAATCTTCCGGCCATCACTTGATAAGCGGATATGTATTCCAGTGCAATAGCAGTAACAACAAAACCACTCCCCCACACTAGTGCAGTGATGAGCAGCATTCCATCCCCAATGTATTGTTTCATCTCTTTTCCCCCTTGACTAGAAACAAGAATATCATGAAGGGAAGAAAAATTGTACCATTCTTTTAGAAAATTTCACCTGAATTATTCACCGATTTTCTGAAATAGGCTACTTTCTCCTATCTAATAGACTTTCTCGTAAATTGCCAAAGATGATGCTGCTGATCAATTAACGAATGATCACGTATTCACACAAGTCATTGAGACTGAAGCGTTAGCTTCCCAACCTATATAATTAATTTGGATTTTTACCCCATTTACTTTATACAACTTTTTTCAGATTGATAAAGAACTGAATTTATATTACTCCACACATAAATTAATAAGTTTAAATCTTTACCACCTATTTTGACCTTTTCCGACCTTTCTAATCGAGCACCCAATTTCTCATAAAAAAACCTCGAATCATTATCCCCTAATACCTCAACAAATATTTTTTCATAGCCTAACTCTTTAAACTTAGTAAATAATTTGTTGACTAGTTTCTTGCCTATACCTGACCTTGGAAATGTTCAAAAATGTATATTGAAGTTAAATCTCCAGACTTTTCAACATCATTTTTTTCTCTCTTTCCACCATCAGTAAATCCAATAATTTCTCCATCATCATTTTCTGCAACATAGACATAATTACCAACTGTAGATATGTTCCTTATCCATAATTCCGTTCTTTGCTCATAAGACAACTTTTCTAAATACTCGGTAGGAATAATATTTCTATAAGTTGTTTTCCAACAATCTACGTGAACTTTAGCTATCCCTTTAGCATCTGACATTTTCGCTTCCCTTATAATCATTTTTTCCACGCCTCCCCTTTTCATTTACTATTTATTTCAATATTTAAGTATTTATTTCCTCTCTTTACATAAAAAAACTTCACTCATTGTAGAGTAAAGCAAATTTGTTATTTTAAATTCTTACTTTAAGATTAACCAACGGTGAAGCTTGTTCCGTCAGTAATAATTTATACTTCATATATTGTAATCTCTACGGATACCCGAAAAAGCATTCTCAATGGACTTTGTGTTTCCCTTTACAAAATCAGCATATCCTTTTTCTAACTCATAATTCAATTCATTTTCCGCTAAATCATAGGCTCCTACAGGCTTTTTGGCTGGAAGTTTAACATCAAAAGGGATTCCTCCTTGCATAACAACCTGTTTCAAAAATATGTTCACCGCATTTGAGACTGGAATACCCAATTGTCCTAAGATTTCTTCCGCCTGTTCTTTGAGTCCCGGTTCAATCCTTATCGTAAGATTAGATGTTTTTGCCACTAAAAACACTCCCTTCATGTGATATTGTATGCTATTGTATGCGCAATAGCAATACATTAACTATTTTCCAGGATGCTTAGATGCTATGTAATTAACCAGTAAATAAGCAGATACAAAGAATAAAATCCTTGTTATTCCCCAAAAAAATCAATATCTAATCTTTTTGGGCAATGCCATCTACCCCCTTGTCCCTCAATTTACCAATTGCCTCGACTGCATCTTTTACAGAACCACCATACCCCCTTGCAACTAATAGTTGTACAATCAATCGTTCAAAAAAGTGGGAGAACATTTTAAAATTTTTTCTAATAGCATCCTCAAGCTTATTTTTCAAGATATTGTAGTTTGCTTCGACTAACTCTAATGGCGTTTGATTTTCATCTTTGGTTTTCTCATTTTCACTGGTTTCTTCCCCAGATTTATTAATAAACTGATTAAAACTTGGATAGCGGGTTAAAAACTTCCTATCAATATGTGTCACCTTGGGATCATTTAAAACATTCAGGCCTTCATCTGTAATGACAAAAACGGCTCTTCTAACAACACTTATTAGCCCTGCCTTACCTAAATACGTTTTGGCCCACCCAACTCTGTTTCACGAACGAGTTCATTATTTTCCCAGGTAATGGATGGATCGTTTAGGTAAGATCGCTCCTGCTGGATGATTGTATCCGCTTCTTGAAGCGTGACTTCCAGACCTATTTTTTTCGCGTAGCTGATGGTTACCTCTTTCTTCACCATTTAACCAATCAGAGTATCGTCTGAAAACGATGTGGCCAATAAAGTTGAAGTTAAATTAAGAAATGAGCTTTTGCTTCAAACATTGAATGAATTAAAACCTGAATATCGTACTATACTTACCCTTTATTACATTGAGGAAAAGAACTATAAGGAAATCAGCCAAGAACTGCAACTATCTGAACAGGTTATCGCTCAACGTTTGGCAAGGGCACGTAAGAAACTTTACCAAAAATTCTTAGGACAATGGAATGATCGTGATGAATGATAATTTTGAAAAAATAGGTGATCAGTTACAAAAAGCCCTCAAAGAGTTTTATGACGGTATTGAAGTTCCTGAACCGTCCGGGTGGGAAAAGACCCATGCCCAAATGCAAAAACAGCGTAGAAAGAAAAAAGGATTCGAAGTACAAAAATATCTTAAGCATTTGTTGCTGCTTCTTTAACTATTACTGTATTGGTTTGTCCAAACGCACCGGTAACCTATGCCCATTTTTCTTCAGTATTTAAAGAATTTAAGGACAATGTTATCCAAATATTTTTTCAAAATTCCGATGAACAGAAGGAAGAAAAGAATGGAAAAACCCTGCCTCCGACCGATAATTCAATAACGTCCGGAGCAAATCGAAGCGTTCTAGAAGGGCTTATATTGGAACAAGCCCTAGAGAAAATTGCTTTCCCTGTCCTGATTCCTCCCCATATTCCAGAATCGTATCGTTTTAATCGAATACGAGGATTTAAAGAACCAAACGACCAACCAGAAATGTCTACCTGGAATACATTAATAACGATGGGGACATATAACGAAGGAAGACAATGGAAATATGCGCGGTCATGAATCATAGCTATGACATTGAAATTCCTTAGCTAATCGCAAATGGGATTTGACTACCTTGAAAAAGCACTCGATTTCCCAGCGCTTGCCATAGGTAGTTAGAAGGGCAAACCACTTTTTTGAACGGTTGCGATCACGAACAAATACAATCCGTGCCTGAATTTTATTGTCATTTTCATCATTATGACCAAGACCAACAACAACGCTCGCAAGGATTTTTGTACGACCACGCTTTTTGCGGACCTTCTTGTTAAGTTGGTTCAATCTGTAAGATTGAAGAGGCTCTTAAGAAGCTACCACAAACCATTCTGAGCGTATTTTACCGGTTTTCGTCAATACTAACACAAAAAAGCGTTCCTGTTTATTATAGAAACGCATATGTTAACTTATGAGTATAACCCCTCCCATTCACTCAAATACATTTTATCCGATTGGTCAATTTCTTTTGGTAATCTTGTAATAAACTCCAAATGATTCCCATCTGGGTCATCAAAGTAAATCATTGCGTGAGCTTGGTTAGGAACAACCACAGGTTCTTTTGTTCCAATACCAAATGCATCCCTTACTTCAATTCCTCGTTCTTTTAACCAAGTCTTGGCCTTCCTAATATCCTCTAAATCAACATAAAATGCTATATGCTTTAATGAAACGTGATAAGGAATTTTTGATTCTAAACCTTCCCATAAACCAATCCAACTTTTTCCTTCTTCAATCCAAAAAAAAGCTACTTTATCATATTTTTTATAAAGTTTAAGACCTAACTTTTCATAAAACTCAATTGACTGCTGTAAATTACTAACTGGTAAATGTGCTTCATAAAGTCCTTTTATCATTTAACTTCCTCCTGCTTAAGTTCCAAATTTTGCACACTATTATTATAGCATTTTAGAAATGACATTATCCGAATAGTGTAATCTCGCACATTAATTCTTCTATAATCCTCT
>NZ_JADDIU010000059.1 GCF_016464375.1 Bacillus renqingensis | reverse complement strand
ATAAGGCGGAAGCCTTATTAATTGAACTATTCCGCAGTAGCTCAGTGGTAGAGCTATCGGCTGTTAACCGATCGGTCGCAGGTTCGAATCCTGCCTGCGGAGCCATATTGGGGAAGTACTCAAGTGGCTGAAGAGGCGCCCCTGCTAAGGGTGTAGGTCGCGCGAGCGGCGCGAGGGTTCAAATCCCTCCTTCTCCGCCAGGATTTCATAATATATAGGCCCCTTGGTCAAGCGGTTAAGACACCGCCCTTTCACGGCGGTAACACGGGTTCGAATCCCGTAGGGGTCATCAGAAATGGGAGATGTGCACTAGATCCATTTCCTGTTTCTTATTATCTTAAAGATTTCTTTTATATGATGGATATACAATATACAAGAGTGGGCTCGTTGGGCTATAGCCAAGCGGTAAGGCAACGGACTTTGACTCCGTCATTCGTAGGTTCGAATCCTGCTAGCCCAGCCATTTTAAAAAGTGCGGGTGTGGCGGAATTGGCAGACGCACCAGACTTAGGATCTGGCGCCGCAAGGCGTGGGGGTTCGACTCCCTTCACCCGCACCAATAATTTCCTCTTGAAACATATCGATTTATCTGTTAAGATATTCTTTGTCGCTATAAAATGCGGTCGTGGCGGAATGGCAGACGCGCTAGGTTGAGGGCCTAGTGGGTGAATAACCCGTGGAGGTTCAAGTCCTCTCGGCCGCACCAAAAAAGATTTGACAAACATACTTAGCTATGATATTATTAAAAAGTTGCTTATAACAAATGCGCCCGTAGCTCAATTGGATAGAGCGTCTGACTACGGATCAGAA
The DNA here is from genome assembly GCF_016464375.1 of Bacillus renqingensis. GTDB lineage: Bacteria > Bacillota > Bacilli > Bacillales > Cytobacillaceae > Neobacillus > Neobacillus renqingensis. The sequence goes on along the minus strand of NZ_JADDIU010000059.1, from coordinate 76 downwards.
GGCTATGGGTTCGACTCCTTTCGGGCGCGCCATTGCTTTAGCGGGAAATAGCTCAGCTTGGTAGAGCACTTGGTTT
>NZ_JADDIU010000058.1 GCF_016464375.1 Bacillus renqingensis | reverse complement strand
AGGCAATATCTAATTCCTGTTTTCTACTCTACTTTAGAAAGGATTTTAACATCCAATTATGTTTTTCAAGCTCTCCCATTCGTCCAAGGAACATATCGTGGGTCACTTCGTCGTTGTTTTGTTCTGCAATTTCCATTCCAGTTTTTAATTCATCTATCATTAAGGAAAAGTCATTCACTACTGTTTGTACCATTTCTTCTGCCGTTAATTTTTCATTCGTTTCATTAATCGTTGCAAGTTCAAGAGCCCCTTTTAAAGTTGAAACAGGGTTGCCGCCAATAGCTAGTAATCGTTCGGCAAATTCGTCCATTGTTGCTGCAGCTTCTTCATATAATTCCTCGAATTTAGCATGCAAGGTAAAAAAGTGTGCCCCTTTTACATACCAGTGAAAATGATGTAATTTGGTGTATAAAACGTTCCAGTTAGCGATTTGTTGATTAAGTATTTGTTCGAGTGTCATTATCTATTCCTCCTAATTTCTTATCTGAATTAATTATAACATATACTATCTTATAGTCAATATTAAATTATAATAATTATAAATAATATTTTACTAATAGGATTGGTAGTTAAAAAATAGTAATTTTAAAAGAGCTTGGGCCCCAAGCTCTTTTTACGTTAGCAATCGAGTAAATGATGAAGCATTCTGTTTTTATCATCGAAAAATTGCTTCATGATCTGATAATGGTTTGTATTTTCAAGCTTACTCTCTATAACCCCAGCCTCAGTAAATTCAAAAATCTTTGCATCGGGGTAGGCCATGATGATAGGGGAATGGGTAGCAATAATAAATTGAGAATCTTCCTGAACCAAGTCATGAATCCGCGTTAGCATAGACATTTGCCTGAGAGGTGACAGTGCCGCCTCCGGTTCATCCAAAATATAAATACCATTGCCACGGAACCGATGAGTAAAGGTGGCAAAGAAAGCCTCTCCGTGGGATTGCTCGTGAAGTGATACCCCTCCAAAGGAATCAATAACTTTGCGGCCGAAGCCTTCCCGATCCATTTCCTCAATGCTGGAGGCAACATTATAAAAGCTCTCAGCTCTCAGGAAAAAACCATCTTTCGGCTTTTCAGCGCCTCTGATTAACTTAAGGTATTCGCCAAGCGGTGAATGAGAATCATAAGTGGAAAAATTGAAGTTCAACGATCCACCCTCAGGGTTAAAACCTAAGGCAACCGCAATCGCCTCTAATAGAGTTGATTTACCCATTCCGTTCTCGCCGACAAGAAAAGTTACCTTTGGATGTAAAAATAGTTCATCTAAGGTTTTGACACTTGGGAGATGAAAAGGGTATTGCTTAAATGATGGAATTTCAGTTCTCTTTAATTGGATGCTTCTTAGGAATTGGCTGTTCAACACGATACATTACCTCAAGTCTACTTTTTAAATTCATTGTACCAACAGATTGAAATGTTTATCAATTAGGAAAAGTAACAGCAGAAAAAGTGTGCTGTTTCTAATAAATGGCGGCAGAGGAAAAAAGCATATCTTTTTAGCCTATCCCATATAGTGAAGTGGGAGGGATTTTAATGCAATTTTACTATGGGCATCAAATGCCATTAAGGATATTAGATGAAGCAGAATTTTGGAAACACCAGGAGGAAGAGCACACAGTTGTGATTAGGGAGTTAGTTACCGGGCTTGAACCTGAATTTGTCGACGCCTTGAAAAAATGGGAGCAGGCACTTACGGAAACACATCAGCAGGTTGTCCGCTTTATTGAATCGGTCATTCGTTCTGGTTCCCAGGTGTCCAACCAATTGTACCAGCAGGTGATGCAGCTTGTTTCGTTTAGCCTGCAGCAAAGTGAATCGTTTATCCAGTTGTGTGAACAAATCAAAACACAAAGTGCAGTAGTAAGTACGAATCAAACAGCTAAAGTGGTACTGGATCATATTATCCGCGAATCCGAGTACTTCATCGGAATCGCCCAGGCATTGCTATCTAGCGGCCAACAATAAGCCAAAAAAGTGATATTCATTTATAGAATATCACTTTTTAGTTATTCGAATTGATGAGTAAAATAGAAGATTTGACGATAAAATAAAAAAATAGACGGGGTAAATAGAAAAACAGACGGGTATACTCCAAATTTAGACGGGTAAATGCAACAAACAGACGGATAATTGGTTGACTCCTCATTAAAAAGATAAAAGCCAGCAGATAGCTGCCAGCTTTTAAACTGTCACAGTATTCTTTTTTCTACTAATAAACGAAAATATAATTAACAGCCCAATGGTGACAAGACTGACAATTGTTCCTGTCAGATTATTTGAATTGAATAAAAAGCCAATAAAGATAACACCCAAAGCCAATAAAGCAAAGGCAGTCGTATAGGGGAACCAACTAACCTTAAAAGACGGCTGATTCACATAATGCGGTCTTAGTTTTAACTGGGCGGCACAAATACTCATCCAAATGGTCATAACAGTAAAACCTGGAATCGTCATAAGGTAGCTGATGACCTCACTCGGTGTTAGGTATGCCAAGTAAACACCGACCAAGATACACAAACTCGTGATCATAATACCAACAATAGGGATCCCTTTGCGGGTAACTTTTGTTAATCCGGCAGGGGCAACACCGCTTTGTGCCATCGAGAATAATGTTCTGGATGTCGCGTATATCCCTGAGTTAGCGGCAGAAAGCACCGCTGTTAATAGTACAAAATTCATAATATGTGCCGCTCCCGGCAGCCCGGTAACACTGAATACTTGAACGAAAGGACTGTCCTCGCCGGTAACCTTGTCCCATGGCATGATGCCACAAATAATGACGATTGGCAGAATGTAAAAAATAATCACCCGCCAAACAGCACCTTTAATAATGTTTGGCAGTACTTTTTCTGCATCCTTTGTTTCAGTAACAGCTACACCAATTAACTCAGCACCGCCATAAGAGAACATGACAACTAAAAAGGCGCTGAAAGTACCGCTGATACCGTGCGGGAAAAATCCACCATGGGCAGTATAGTTTGCCAACGGGTTCTGAATCGTGCTTGGCATAATACCTAAAAGTAGGAAAAAGCCTAAAACAATAAAAGCAACTAAAGCAATAATTTTTATACCGGCAAACCAAAATTCCATTTCACCGTAATATTGTACTTGAAACAAATTAATGCCAATAATAACGACGGCGGAGACAAAGCTTAACAGCCATAATGGTGTCTGTGGAAGCCAGAATTGCAGGAAGCTTCCTGCTGCTAATAATTCGACAACTGTCACAATAATCCAGTTAATCCAATAAAGCCATCCTACGAGGAACGATATTTGGAAACCAAATGCTTTGTTTACTAAATGCTGCACATTGTGATTAGGATAAGCCAAGGCCAATTCCCCTAACGCAGCCATAATAATAAATAGCAATAGTCCACCAATTAAATAGGCAACAATCACACTCGGTCCGGCAATATGGAGCGTATCGGAGCTCCCTTTGAAAATCCCCGTACCAATCATGCCTGCTAAGGCGATAAATTGAACATGCCGCGGTAATAATCCCTTTTTTAAATCTGGATGATTTTTTTTCATAATGCACCTTTTTCTATTTTGCTTAGACGCTTTTAAGTGATAAAGTAATTTTATACTAATATATCATTTCTTGAAAAATTGTCAATGATACTTTGATAGGAAAGGGTTTTGTAACAAAAATATAGCACGCGTACTTTGTCGCGTGCTATCCGTATGATTATTTCAACTATTTACGATGACATCTTCACTTTTTTTTGGGTTGTTGTCCATTTACCGCGGCTTGGACTGATAACCAAGTCATTATAAGCTAGGACATTTAAATCTCGTTGTATGGTGCGAGGAGTGATACCAAATTCCTCCACAAGTTCCTGCGTTGTCACGATGCCGTTCTTTCGAATAAACATGTAGATACATTTGATGCGGTTTAACATCCGGTTAGTTGAAGGTTTCAAAGAACCACTCCCTATCCTTTTTTCAAACCTATGGCGTAATCCCTCTACCGACAGCTGTTTGAAGATTACCTCTTCATCATATGTAATTTTCTTTTCCGCAGACATCTCCTTTTTGTGGAAGGTTACAGTGAATTAGATGTCATACATCTAACCTTATTGTACCCACAATTTCTGAAAATTTCCACCGTTATGGCAAAATTATTTTCTATCTAGTTGAAAATGGTACGAAATAAACCTTCTTTTTTCAGTGCTTACTATAGATTATGGTGAATAGTGTCATGATTATGATAAAATATTTGAATATTCTGCGAATAAGAAATCATTTCGTTTTTTTATTCACTATTGATAAGATATTTCTATAGCAAAAGAATTAAAGGTATAGGAGATGGAGAAATGAAGTATGCCATTCTAAACGGCAAGATTGTAAATCGAACAGAGGCAAAAGTAGATATTGAGGATCGTGGCTATCAATTTGGTGATGGGGTATATGAAGTGATCCGCGTATATAATGGGAAAATGTTTACCGCAAAGGAGCATATGGAGCGGTTTGCTAAAAGTTCCGACAGCATCGGCATCAAGCTCCCATATAACCGTGAGCAATTAACGAAAATGCTTGAAGACCTGATTGAAAAAAATAGCCTTAAGCTTGGGATCGTTTATATGCAAATAACGAGAGGGGTCGCTCCGAGAAACCATGCGTTCCCAAGTGCTGTTGCTCCATGTCTTACTGCTTATACGAAGGAATTACCGATTCCGGTTAATCTTTTGCAAACAGGTGTGAAAACCATTCTTACGGAGGATATCCGCTGGCTGCGCTGCGATATTAAAAGCTTGAATTTACTGGGAAACATTTTAGCCAAACAAAAAGCGGCAGAAGAAGGCTGCTATGAAGCGATACAGCACCGCGGCCAAGAAGTTACAGAAGGAAGTTCATCGAACATTTTTATCGTAAAGGACGGTGTGGTAATCACACATGAATCGAATAATCTGATATTAAAGGGAATCACGAAGGATGTTATTTTACGAGCTTGCGCTGGCCATCATATACGTGTCGAGGAACGAACATTTACACTTAATGAATTGTCGCAAGCTGATGAAGTATTTCTTTCCAGTACGACAAGTGAAGTGACACCGATTGTCGCAATAGACGGAAAAACCGTCGGGGACGGGCAGCCAGGTCCGGTCACAAGAAAATTACAGGCGCTGTTCAAGCAAGAAATTGAAGCACAATGTGGTGTACTATAAAACGAATGAGAAAAGACGTGGAAGCCGACTCCGCGTCTTTTTAAAAAAATAGAATATATTGAGAAAAGGAAGGAAAACATGATGCAGCGAACCCATTATTTTTTTGCGGTTAACATTCCGGAAGAAACAAAGTCGGTTATGAAGGCCCAAATTGAAAAATTACAGCAAAGTTTCCCATTTAAACGCTGGGTTCATTATCAGGATTTGCATATCACATTGGCTTTCCTTGGGGCTGCTGAACGTGAACAACTAGCAGCGGCAAAAAAACAGGTAAGCGATGCTTTAAAGGATGAAGGATCCTTTCCATTACAGATTCAAGGGCTCGGAATATTTGGAAGGGAAGATTCTCCAAGGGTGTTATGGGCTGATACTGCTAAAAGTAAGCAGCTGCAATTAATCAGAGATAAGGTATTTTCAGCCTGTGAACAAGCAGGATTTCAACTGGAAACGAGGGCCTTTCGTCCACATATTACACTAGCAAGAAAATGGAATTCTAAGACTCGTTTTCAGAAAAAAATGTTGGAGGAGCTCCAGCCTGATCCACTTATCTTTCAAGGAAAAGAGATTGTGTTATATGAAACGCATCTCACTCAACTGCCAAAATATGAAGCAAACGCTGTTTTTCCACTACAATCATCGACATTAGAGGGGGAGGGTGATGAGTAATGAATGGATTCATGGAGCATAAAATATAACACTTAGGCTTATCTCGCATGAACTGGCAGTAAAACCCTACAGATTAAAGTTTCACTTGATTCCAAGCGGCTAGAGGAAATAATTAGGTGATTTGGTTTCCAACATAATGATAGAAGAAGAGAGGGATTCGAATGACTTCCATTAAAAGGGACTTTCTCGCCTATTTGGATGAAATGAACTTGATTACCATTCTTCTTCCCCTTTCCTATCACCAAGGTGTGGCTTCCGCTTTTTTTATCACAGATGGGTCATGGAAGAGTCCATTGCAAATGAAGAAGAAATACGTAATAGAAAACCATCTTAAATATGAATGCCAATTCTCCGAAGAATATTGTTTTGGATCCCAATATTGGATTATTGACGAACATGGAGGGAAAACCGACCTTCAAATTGGTGCCGTTATTAGAACGGAGGCCTTTGATCAAAAATTCTATTACAATGGTACTGATTTAGGGGTGACCTACCAATCCGGACAGAGCCTTTTTAAGCTATGGGCACCAACTGCAGTCCAAGTTAAATTAAAATTACGCTCCCCTGATAGCCATTTTTCAGAAATCGTGAAGCTAAAGCGTGAGCACAAAGGCATTTGGTCGACGACGGTACAGAGAGATGTAGAATATTATCACTACAGTTTTCTCATTCAAGTAAATCAAGAATGGCGTGAAGCCATTGACCCTTATGCCAAGGCCGTTACAGTAAATGGTGAACAAGGTGTCGTTGTTAATCTGAAAAAAACAGAACGGCCCAAAATAGACCTCCCGCCGCTTGAAAGTCCGGTTGATGCAATCATTTATGAAACCCATATCCGGGATTTTACCATTCATCCCGACAGTGGAATAAAGAATAAAGGATTGTATCTTGGGGCAGGCGAGTTAACTACAAAAGGAATTGACGATGAACCCACTGGATTATCCTATGTAAAATCGTTAGGCATCACCCATATTGAATTCCTGCCGTTTCATGATTTTGCCGGCGTCGACGAATTAAGGGCGAGTGAAGAATATAATTGGGGCTATAACCCTCTTCATTTCAATGTTCCTGAAGGCAGCTATTCCACTAACCCTGCTAATCCCTATTCCAGAATTACTGAATTAAAGCAATTAATAGATCAGGTTCATAGGACGGGAATGAGAGTCATGATGGATGTAGTTTATAACCATGTGTATATCCGGGAAGAATCATCTTTTGAGAAGGTCGTTCCAGGTTATTTTTTCCGTCATGATGAGATGGGGATGCCTTCTAACGGTACTGGAGTCGGAAATGATTTAGCATCAGAACGTCTAATGGTCAGAAAGTTTATTCTTGATTCCGTTCGATTTTGGATGGAGGAGTATCATGTTGATGGTTTCCGTTTCGATTTAATGGGGATTTTGGATATTGAGACAATGAATCAGGTGAAAACCGTCTGTGATACAATCGCAAAAGGGACCCTTATCATTGGGGAGGGCTGGAATCTCAATACTCCGCTCCCTTTTCATCAGAAGGCAATCATTGCCAATCAAAAGAAATTGCCGCAAATTGCTCAATTTAACGACCATTTTCGCGATAGCATTAAGGGCAGCACCTTTAATATTTACGATAAAGGGTACGCCATGGGGAATGCCCATTACCTTGAGGCGGCAATTGAAGTGATAACCGGTAGTATCGGCTTCATGGAGGAAGAGAAGGGCCTATTCAATGAACCAACACAAACTATTAATTATATTGAATGCCATGATAATCATACATTATGGGATAAGCTACAGGTCTGCTTAGAAGATGCTGATGATTCGTTAAGGAGAAAATATCATCGGCTGGCAACGGGGATTGTATTACTGTCACAGGGCATTCCTTTTCTTCACAGCGGTCAAGAGTTTTTTCGAACAAAGCAAGGGGATGGAAATAGTTACTGCTCTCCCGATACGATCAATCAGCTCGATTGGAACCGAAAAAGCAAATATAAGGAGAATGTGGAATATATAACAGGTCTTGTGCAAATTCGAAAGGCATACCCATCCTTTCGCATGCGGACAGCTGCAGAAATCCGTACCCATATACGACGTTTGTCATTACCGGTGCCTGTTTTAGCTTTTTTACTTCAAACAAAAGAGCATGAGATCCTTCTAGCGATTAATCCCTCAACAAGAAGGTGCTCGATTTCACTCCCAAATGGGGAATGGTGGATATTGGCGAATCCAACTCGTGCAGGAGCCTCCCCGATTGCTGCTAAAAGTGGTGAGGCAGTGATTGCGCCTATCTCATTATATGTTTTCTTGAATCCAGCTCCACAAGGAAGGCTTCGGCAGCCTTAACAACGTGCGAAGGAGAAGCGTTTAGCTTTTTCGCGGAAGTCGTACGTCGCTGACCAAGGCGATTAACGCTTTCTTAAAAAGATGACTTGACGAAAAAAGGTCATTGGAGATAAAATTTATTAGGATGGCTATTGTAGAAAAATAAATCAATAGCTTTTTTTTATTTAACCAGAAAGTAGGTAGAACCTCTGGACGTCCGGGTTTTATCTCTGAAATAGATGGTCCCCTCCTTCAAGGGTTAAGGAGCAGGGATCACCACCATTAGAACGGCACAAATTGAAGGTGAACAATGTTGGAACATATATTAGGACAAGAGTGGGAAATAACCCCTGCTGGTGGAGCCACTGGTGAAGCATTTTATGCTAGGTATGAGGATCAAAGTCTGTTTCTGAAACGGAATTCCTCCCCCTTTCTGGCGGTGTTGTCAGCTGAGGGAATCGTCCCAAAGCTTGTTTGGACGAAACGATTGGAAAATGGGGATGTCATTACTGCGCAGCAGTGGCTTGAAGGACGAGAGCTTAAGCCAACGGAGATGAATCAAGAGCATGTTGCCAGGCTGTTAAAGAAAATTCACCGTTCAGAGCCGATGCTTGGGATGCTTAGCCGTTTAGAAAATTCTCCCTTAAATCCTGAAATGATTTTTCAATCCGTCATAAGCAGGCTGGATAGAGAAACTCTTTCCTTGCCAGAAGTAAAAAAAGCATTAAACTTTTTAAAACAAAAAGTAAAAAAGGTCCAGAGCGAAGAAAAAGTCGTTTGTCACGGTGATGTAAATCATAACAACTGGCTGTTAACTGAAGACAACCAGTTGTACTTAATTGATTGGGATGGAGCTTCCATTGCCGACCCTGCAATTGACCTTGGAATGCTTTTGTATTGGTACATTCCTGAGGAAAATTGGCAGGATTGGCTTTCAATGTACGGAGAAAAACTTACCGATGATTTAAGACTTAGAATGAAATGGTATGTGATTCTTGAAACGATTTCATCCATTCAGTGGAATAAAGATAAACATCGCTTTGAAGAAATGAAAAAATGGGTACATTTTATTAACGATATTCTTTAGTTATGAAAATTGATCAATAGTATTTACCCACTGTGATAAATTTTCCTGGTTGGATATTATATGCTGGTCTAAATCAGCCGTTTGTGCACCCTCCTGGCTATAATAGTAGACATCCTGCAAAATGTCTTTTACATTTTGATTAACCTGTGCGTTTACCATAAGGGATTTGATTAATCGTTCCAGTTGTTCACATTCTGCTGTTGACCCACAACAATCAGTTTGATGATTATTTAATATGTCTTTCAATAGTGTTACTTGGTCATGATGACTTAATGGCATATCGTGCACCCTTTCAAGTAATGATTAGATTGGAATTCACATTTAGGTTGTGGATTCTTTTTTCATTTATACCCCTTGCAAGTGAATTTGCATCGTGATATCGTTTAAAACGAAATTTATGATTAGGAGTGCCAATATGAGACTTAGAAATAAACCTTGGGCAAAGGATAAAATAGCGCAGTATCCGCAATATATCGTTCCAAACCCGGAAGATTATAAAGGAAGATGGCATGAAGTGTTTGCCAAGCAGCAGCCGCTTCATATTGAGGTGGGGACAGGGAAAGGCCAATTTATTACCGAGATGGCCAAAGCCAATCCTGAGATTAATTACATTGGAATTGAATTGTTTGACAGCGTCATCGTCGCAGCATTAGATCGGTTAATAGAGGCCGATTTACCTAATCTTAAGCTGTTGAATGTAAATGCCAATGATTTAGCAAATTATTTTTCCAAAAATGATGTTGCTCGCGTTTACTTAAATTTTTCTGACCCATGGCCGAAAACCCGCCATGAAAAAAGAAGATTAACCTACAAAAGCTACTTAAGGCTTTATGAGGATATTATGGTGGATGGCGGCGAAATTCATTTTAAGACGGATAATCAAGGCCTGTTTGAATATTCGTTAATGAGTTTTTCGGCATATGGTTTGCTGTTAAAGGACATCAGTCTTGATCTCCATAACAGCAATTTTGAAGGCAACATCATGACAGAATATGAACAGAAATTTTCTGAAAAAGGCAATCGAATTTATCGTTGTGAAGTAAAATATCAACGGTAATCCGCTGGGCAACTCGTTTTATGAGTTGTCTTTTTTCTTTTTCAATAGTATCGACAATGGTAAACTAAAAGGAAAGGAGTTGAGGACAATGGACACTTTAAAGATTGGGAGCGTTTCCCTTACATGGTTATCCGGCGGGGTAACCAATTTAGACGGCGGTGCCATGTTTGGAGTCGTTCCAAAAGCGCTATGGTCAAAAAAATATCCGGCAAATGAAAAAAATCAAATTGAATTACCGACAGATCCAATCTTAATTCAAATGGAGGGAAAAAACATCTTAATCGAATCCGGCCTCGGCAACGGAAAATTAACCGAAAAACAGATTCGAAATTTTGGGGTGACAAAGGAATCGGAACTGGATACATCATTAGAAAGCATTGGTCTCAGTGTTGACAAAATTGACTATGTCTTGATGACTCATTTACATTTTGATCATGCCTGTGGGTTAACGAAGCTTGTGAACGGCCAGTATGTATCCGTGTTCCCAAATGCTAAAATTATTACCTCCCAAATAGAGTGGGATGAAATGCGAAACCCTAATATTCGTTCGAAAAGTACATACTGGAAGGAAAACTGGGAGGCAATAGAAACACAGGTTGAGCCGTTTGAAGAATCATGGAGTTTAGGATCGATTCAAATGATTCATACCGGTGGTCATAGCAATGGTCATTCTATCATTCTCATTGAAGATGGCGGCGAAATGGCGATTCACATGGCGGATATCTTGGCCACACATGCTCATCAAAATGTATTATGGGTAATGGCATACGACGATTATCCAATGGACTCGATCGCGGCGAAGGGGAAATGGCAGCCATATGCTGTCGAGAAAAATGCTTGGTTTACCTTTTATCATGATGCTATGTATCGTGCCGTTAAATGGAGTCAAGATGGCCAAATTCTGGAGAGTGTGAAAAGGTCGAAATCATAAGAAACTCACAAGATTGGCTGACTCACTCCCTTAGATGAAAATACTCATTTTTGGGGGGAGAGTTGGTTATTTTTCACAAAAAACGTAAGGTGCTCCTCGTAAAAGCTACCGCTTTTCCTTCGTGCGATGCTGATGCTGCCGAAGCCTTCCTTGTGGATCTGGAAGATTCTTGAAGGGGCTGTCCAGAAAGGGCAAATCCTATCAAATTAAAAAATCAAGAATGCTGTTATATCAACATTTTTGAACAGAAAAAGGGGCGTCCAAAAGTCAAAAAATCGACTTTTTGGACAGCCCCTTTTAAGAGGCCAAATCATCCGGCGAGCGACGAATATCGATGACTGTACCGGTTGTGGCATCCGCGGTAAATTCGTATTGCTCATTAACACCATCAATTGTTCTGGAAATACCGCCATTGTATACTTGATAGCGAATATTGTGTTTTTCATACGGCTCCGCTGTCATATGAATCCATGAACCGCTTATAGGCCCACTTTGACTTTGATTAAATTGCTTTTTCACATTTTCTAACACTTTTTCTGGTGATACCTTCGACTTTTTTGAAAAGATTTCATGTGCGGCGAAACCGCCGAGGATTCCAACTGCAGCACCAACGACAAAAGACTTCCAGTTCATTTTAACAGCACCTCCGAAATACAAATATGGGAAAGATTACATATGACTTTTCTTCTCTTAGTATATCGTATTTAAGATAAAGAAGGTAATATTACAGTTATTCATCACATGAGACGTTCATGCCGCATAGAAAAGTTCTATAGGACAAAAGAACAAGATTACTCGTGGAAATGGAGGACAGCACCGGGCAAAAGAAAACCCACCCCAGCTTGCCGAATGAAATGTTGGAAAGCATACGATATATTCTGTAAAATATAATGAATACATATTTTTTAAACCATCTAAAAGGAGTTAAATAAATGTCCATGAATGAACAAACCTTAAAGCTTTTTCAAACGTTAACAGAGCTTCCCGGAGCACCGGGAAATGAACATGCAGTCCGTGCATTTATGAAGAAACAACTATCCGCCAATGCCGATGAAATCGTCCAGGATAAGCTTGGAAGTATTTTTGGTGTCAAAAGAGGCAATGGGAATGGTCCAACCATAATGGTTGCTGGTCATATGGATGAGGTTGGCTTTATGGTTACAGCGATTACCGATAACGGTATGCTTCGCTTTCAACCGCTTGGCGGCTGGTGGAGCCAGGTGCTTCTCGCCCAAAGAGTCCAAATCATGACGAAGAATGGTCCTATCATTGGCGTCATTGGCTCAATTCCACCGCATCTTTTAGATGAATCTAAGAAAAATAAACCGATGGACCAGAAAAATATGCTAATTGATGTAGGTGCGGATGATCGAGATGACGCCGAAAAAATGGGCATCAAACCAGGGCAGGCGATTCTGCCAATCTGCCCATTTACACCAATGGCAAATGAGAAGAAAATTTTAGCAAAGGCATGGGATAACCGTTATGGCTGTGGCTTGGCGATTGAGCTGCTGCAGGAATTAAAGCATGAAACATTACCAAATATCCTTTATTCCGGGGCAACCGTTCAAGAGGAAGTAGGTCTGCGTGGTGCACAAACTGCTGCCAATATGATTAAACCTGATCTCTTTTTTGCTCTTGATGCCAGTCCGGCTAACGATGCAAGCGGAGATAAATCACAATTCGGCCAGCTTGGAAAAGGAACGTTACTCCGTATCCTTGACAGGTCAATGGTGACACATCGAGGGATGCGGGAATTTGTTCTAGACATGGCGGAGACCCATCATATTCCCTATCAATATTTCGTTTCACAAGGGGGAACAGATGCCGGCCGTGTTCACCAATTGAATGAAGGGATTCCAAGTGCGGTCATCGGGATTTGTGCACGTTATATTCATACACATGCCTCCATTATCCATGTGGATGATTACGCCGCTGCGAAAGAGTTATTAGTGAAATTAGTAAAATCCTGTGATCAAACAACAGTCGACACGATTAAGGCAAATAGTTAAGCTAAGGGGGCAGTTCTTTGGCAGCAATGAAAATTATCATCGGGTCGAGAAACCCCGCAAAAATTGCCGCTGTTAAAAAAGGTTTTTCTCATCAAGAAGCAGAATTCAGATCGCTTGATATCCCTTCGGGTGTGAATGAACAGCCCTTTTCTGATGAGGAAACGATTAAGGGGGCAATCAATCGAGCCCTGGGCGCCCTTCAGGAAGGAAAGGGCGATATCGGAATCGGGCTTGAAGGCGGAGTGCAGGAAACAAGCCATGGTTTACTTATTTGCAACTGGGGAGCATTAGCAGCCCAAGGAATGGAGCCGATTATTGCCGGGGGCGCACGCATCTTGCTTCCTAAGGAAATCGTAGCAAGACTCCGGGCCGGGGAAGAACTTGGACCGGTTATGGAAGTGTATGCGAAAAAGAAAAATGTAAGTAAACAAGAAGGGGCTATCGGGGTTTTAACCAATGGAATGGTAACTCGCGCAGATATGTTTACCCATGTGATGAACCTTTTAGTCGGACAATTTACCTATCAACAAAAGGATAAAGAATGACTAGTTGTTTCGAAAAAAACATATTGGGTATTCTATAAAAAAGGCAGAAAGGTTGCATTTTGTTGGACGAATAAGCGGTCATACTGCTATGATGTGAAGGAAAGTTCCTTAAAGGATTATCGCTAACGGAGGCGTTTAGTTTGAAAAATTTAGAATCAATGGAGCAATTTGAGCAGCTGCGTGATCATGGCAAAACTATTTTTATGTTTTCCGCCGGATGGTGTCCGGATTGCCGCTTCATAGAACCCGTCTTACCGGAAATAGAAGCGGACTTCCCTGAGTATACGTTTATTCACGTAGACCGTGATGACTTTATCGATCTATGTCAGCAGCTTGACGTATTTGGTATTCCCAGCTTCATCGCTTTTGAGGATGGTAAAGAGCTTGGAAGGTTTGTCAGCAAGGATCGCAAAACAAAAGAAGAGGTTGAAAACTTTATCAAGGGTTTGAAATAAGACCCTCCCTCCTTCCCTTTGGAGAAGGGGGTTTTTTCATGTACAATAAAGATAATGCTCCTGATAATGGAGGGATGAACATGGATAGTTTGAAAATGAAACGCGAATTAGAGTCGCGCTTGTCAAGTCAGGACAGAATCATAACGTATGACCGTGAACAAGACGAGCTGCGAATTGAAAGTAAAAAAGCCGGGAAAGGGATTACTCTATCGCTGGCAGGAATCGTGGCAAAGTGGCATAACGAAAAGGAAAAGGCGATTGACGAAGTTGTTTATTATGTGGAAGAGGGGCTAAAGGCAATGGAAAGTCCTGTCCAATTAACCGATCATGAAAAAAAAATCTTTCCTGTCATCCGCTCTGCTTCGTTCCCGGCAGAATCGGAAGAGGGGATTCCTTTCTTAACGGATGAACATACAGCAGAAACAAAAATTTATTACGCCTATGATATGGGAAAAACCTATCGCTTGCTAGATTCACGGGTTATCGACAAGCAGGGCTGGGATCCTAATAGGATTAAGGAAATGGCCCTATTTAATGTTAGATCATTGTCGACATCTTTAAAGGAGGATCAAGTTGCCGGAAATAGCTTTTATTTTCTAAACACGAATGATGGGTATGACGCAAGCCGGATTTTAAATAAAGGATTCCTTCATGATATGGAGAAGCAAATGACGGGAACAATGGTTGTAGCTGTTCCCCATCAGGACGTATTGATTATTGCGGATATCCGCAATGAAAGAGGGTATGATGTATTAGCCCAGATGACAATGAGCTTTTTTGCAAGCGGTCGTGTTCCAATTACGGCATTATCGTTTTATTATGAAAAGGGGGAATTAGAACCTATTTTTATTTTAGGGAAAAATAAATAATAATATGAAAAAAGGGACCTGTTTATCGTGGTCCTTTTTACACCGATTATTTCCGATATCCGACAATCTGGAATCCATTTTGACTAATTCAACAGAATTATGTCGAAAAAATCCTAAATGCTGATAAAATAGAAAGATAGATGAAAGTAGAAAGAGTGATAGTTTTGAGCTGGATCCAAAACTTGCTTCAAAAATTAAAAAAAGACGACGAAGATGAATCTGACGAGTTCTTTTTTCATAATGATAAAACGGAAGATCTTTGGCCGTTAAACAAATATGAAAACATAAAAGATGTGGATGCAAAGGTTTCCTATCAATATCCAAAAGGAATCCCTTCCCCTTCCGTGATGTTACGTAAAACACATGGAGAAGCTAGACCGAATACTAGAAAAAATAGAATGGCCCAAAACAACAAACCTGAAACAACGGACGTTCAACCAGAAAAAAAGGAACGGCCCAACATGATAACAGAGCAGCTGCCAAAAACGCGCGGTCCATTTCATCCAACGGAGATTCCCTCTCCGGTATTTGGGTTCAATCGACCGCAGAATACAGCAGCGGTTGTTGAACATGAACTAAGCCATTTTTTACAAACAGAGGCTGCACCGCAGCAAGATATTGAGGAAAACGGCAGTCATGAGAAAACTGAACAAAAGTTGAATGCTTCAATTGGTCAGCGCAATCAAGAAGTTCCAGTCATCATATCCAAAATAGATGAGCAGGCGGACAGGGAACAGGATAAAGAAAATACATATGAGCAGCCCGCTTCTCAGCATGCATTAAGCGATACCGCAAAAGAAGAAGGTGAGGCGGAACCGTTTCTCAAAGAAGAAAACATCGAGCAAAGACGGTCAGCTAGATCGAAAAGGTCTCACTTGCCATTTAATGTCATGATGCTGAAACAAGATAAGGAAAAATGGGAATTACGCCAACAAACAAGCAAAAGGGCAAGGACGGAAGAACGTGAGCAGGAACCGGTAAAAGAGGAGCAAGAGCTGCAGAAGGTACAAGAGCCGGTTATGCTTCAGGGAACCTACGAACAGCATAGGACGGCACTGGATTCAGTCGAACGGACAGTGAGTGACCATTACATATTTCCTGGATTTCATTTGCTGAATCCTCCCATTTTTAAAGGAAATGACACAGAGTGGATGAAACAGCAGGAAGAGCTTCTTAATCAAACCTTACAAAACTTTAATGTAAGTGCGGGTGTCGTCAATGTTACTCAGGGGCCTTCGGTTACCCGGTTTGAGGTACAGCCGGAGCCGGGTGTAAAGGTAAACAAAATAACCAATTTAAGCGATGATATTAAGCTATGCCTCGCTGCGAGAGATATTCGGATTGAAGCCCCCATTCCCGGAAAACACACGATTGGGATTGAGGTCCCAAATCAAACATCAAGGCCGGTCCAGATTAGTGAAATCATCCAGACCCGTACTTTCGAGGAATCTGCCTCACCATTAACCACGGTGCTTGGCCTTGATATCTCCGGAAAGCCTATTGTGACGGATTTAAAAAAGATGCCACATGGACTGATAGCAGGAGCGACAGGTTCAGGGAAAAGCGTATGTGTGAATTCCATTTTAATCAGTTTGTTGTATAAGGCAACACCTGAGGATTTACGACTTCTGCTGATTGACCCCAAAATGGTCGAACTGGCACCGTATAATGGGATTCCCCACCTTGTCAGTCCGGTAATTACGGATGTGAAGGCGGCGACCGCTGCCTTAAAATGGGCTGTGGAAGAAATGGAACGGCGCTATGAATTGTTTGCCCATACCGGTGTGCGTGACATTAGCCGTTTTAATGAATTAGCCATGGAACACAAGCAATATTCTGATAAACTTCCGTATATCGTCATAATTATTGATGAGCTGGCTGATTTGATGATGATGTCGCCGGCGGATGTAGAAGAAGCGATTTGCCGGATTGCCCAAAAGGCAAGGGCATGCGGAATTCATTTAATTATTGCGACGCAAAGGCCTTCGGTAGATGTCATTACCGGCTTAATTAAAGCCAATATTCCAACCCGGATTGCCTTTTCGGTGTCCTCGCAGGTGGATTCCCGCACCATTATTGATATTAGCGGGGCTGAGAAATTATTAGGGCGCGGTGATATGCTGTTTTTAGAAAATGGCTCGTCAAAGCCTGTCCGCTTGCAGGGAACATTTGTGTCTGATGAAGAAATTGACCTTGTTGTTGGCCATGCGAGAGCGCAGCAGGAGCCGGACTATTTATTTGAACAGGAAGAGCTATTAAAAAAGGCACAGGTCTCAGAGGACGAAGATGAGCTGTTTTTTGAGGCTTGTGAGTTTATTATTGATCAAGGGGTTGCTTCAACCTCAAGCTTACAACGCCGCTTTAAGATCGGATACAACCGTGCGGCCAGACTAATGGAGTGCTTTGAGCAAAATGGATACATCACAAGTGCAAATGGCAGTAAACCTCGTGAAGTATTGATTTCAGAAACTGATTTGGAAGCAATCCAAGAAGCAGGTCATCATGTATGAGCGGTTCGAATTGTTTAAAGACATGAACAAATAATAAAAATACCTAGATGCAGCAGATTTGAACTTTATGTAACAAGATAGTTTTTATAAATAAACAATGCTATAATATTAAAATGTGATTTAAAGGAAGCGCAAGCACGCTTGCGCTAGTCAATTCTCGAAGTCCATTATTAGCAAATACATGACTATGTCATATACTGTTTTACAGTATTAAGTTGGTTGGAGGTTCTTCTATGACTATTTACCATTTTGTAGGTATAAAGGGGTCAGGAATGAGTGCACTCGCACAGGTCCTACATGATATGAAATTTGAAGTGCAAGGCTCCGATTTTGACAAGCACTTTTTTACACAAGTAGCCCTTGAAAAATCAGGGATAAAAATTCTCCCCTTTCAAAAGGAAAATATAAGACCGGGAATGACAATTATTGCAGGGAATGCCTTTCCTGATACCCATGAGGAGATTCAGGAGGCTATGAAGCTCGGACTGCCTATCGTCCGTTACCATCGTTTTTTAGGGGATTTTATACAGAATTTTACCAGCATAGCGGTTACCGGTGCCCACGGCAAAACATCGACTACCGGGCTGCTTGCACATGTAATCTCTGGAATGAAGCCGACATCATTCTTAATTGGTGATGGCACCGGCAAAGGCGAAGAAGGTGCAGAGTACTTTGTCTTTGAAGCGTGTGAATACAGAAGGCACTTCTTATCCTATTTCCCTGACTATGCGATCATGACGAATATTGACTTTGACCACCCTGATTATTTTGCCAATATTGATGATGTATTTTCTGCATTTCAGGAAATGGCTGTCCAGGTGAAAAAGGCAATATTTGCTTTTGGTGATGACGAGCAGCTTCAAAAAATTCAGGCAAAAGTTCCGGTTTTGTTTTACGGATTTGATGAGGGAAATGACTATCAGGCGAAGAATATTGTTAAAACCACGGATGGAACAAGCTTTGATGTGTTTATCCGCAATACGTTCTATGATACCTTTACCATCCCGACATTCGGTGATCATAATGTGCTAAACGCACTGGCTGTTATTGGTTTATGCCATTACGATGAAATGGGTGTAGATGTAGTCAAAGAAAGATTAACTACCTTCCAAGGTGTTAAGAGGAGATTTTCGGAGAAAAGTATCGGTTCACAAATATTAATTGATGATTACGCCCATCATCCAACTGAGATTAAAGCAACCATTGATGCAGCCAGACAAAAATATCCTGACAGGAAGATTATTGCAGTTTTTCAGCCGCATACCTTTACACGTACACAAGCGTTTCTTGAAGATTTTGCCGAGTCTCTGAGTTTAGCGGATAAAACGTATTTGTGTGAGATTTTTGGCTCTGCTCGTGAAAATCACGGTAAATTGTCCATCAAGGATTTACAAGAGAGAATAGTGGGTGCAGAAATAATCTTAGAAGAAAATACATCAGTATTAAAACAGTATGATCATTGTGTCATTCTGTTTATGGGTGCTGGGGATGTTCAGAAGTTTCAGGAGGCTTACGAGAAACAACTTGTGTGAGATAAGGGATGCCCCCGGCCGGTGGCATCCCTTATCTTTTCTTTTTTAAACGGAAAAAATGAAGATGGGCGTTGGGAAAATTTCTAAACAACCAGCAGGAAAACAAGACAAAAAGATGGAAGTAGTATAAGATAATAGCAAGGTTTAGATCCATCATAGTTGGGTAATACATAATGATAGATTAAGGCGGAGGTCGTGTGAATGCAAACTATTATAGCTTTAAGCGTTGCCTTGGTTGCTGTAGCGTTCTTAGTACTTGTCATTTTCTTAGCAAAAACTCTCAAGTCGCTTCAAGGAACGCTGGCCAGTGTCTCTGATACGTTAAAAGGTGTCGAGAAACAGCTTGATGGTGTTACAAGAGAAACCACACTGCTTTTGCAGAAGACGAATGACCTGGCTGATGATATTAAGCAAAAGTCAGCAAGCTTAAATAGTGTGGTAGACGCGGTAAAGGGCGTTGGTGTAACCGTATCGGAATTTAACGGAACATTACAAAACATCACAACAACTGTTGACAGACAGGTGGAGGAAAGTAAAGAGAAGGTTTCACAAATCATTCAATGGGGCAATGTGTTATGGGAGTTGAAAGATAAGTGGCAGGAAAGAAAAGCAAAAAAGGAAGCAGGCTTACATGGGAAGCAAAAGATTCGCTCACATTAAAAGAACAAGGAGCTGAGAGTAATGCCTAATCGTGAATATGAATCACGGGAAACCAATCAAAATCGAAATGGAGAAACTAGGGGCAGTTTTTTACTGGGTGCGCTACTCGGGGGAGTTGTTGGGGCAGCGGCAGCTCTCTTATTTGCACCTAAAGCCGGTAAAGATCTGCGCAATACCATTAGCCATAACGCGGGCTCTATTGTAAATAAAACAGGACAGTTAAGTGAAACAGTGAAAAATAAAGGGAATGAACTTACTGCTAAAACCTCTTCACTATCTCAAGGAATTGTCCACTATTCTAACGAGTTATTAAATAAGGTGAAAGAAAAAACACGAACACCAGATGAAACCGGGAAAGAATCTGAGAGTCAGTATATTTCAATTGGTTCTCCCGGTAAGTCCACCTCAAAACAGAAAGATAAAGATGCTGCAAAAAAAGATGATGAAATAAGGAAGAAAATAATGGAAACGGAAAAGGCCTTTGATGAAGAAGAGAGCCGGATGAAACAATAATTAAGCTAAAGTAAGCCTGTTGATTGTTTTGGAAACGGTGAAGTGTTAAAATTACTTCACCGTTATTTCTTATTGGAGGACTATATAGTGATTAAAAAAGTTGATACGACTGAACAATTTAACGAGTTATTAGAAAAGGAAAGTGAATTTTTCTTTTTAAAGCACAGCCTTACATGTCCAATTAGCCAGGCAGCCTATCAGGAATATGAGAAATTTACAGCAGAACATCAAGACATTCCTGCTTATTATTTAGCTGTTCAGAATTCACGCCCTTTATCGGAGTATATAGCAGATACTTTCCAAATCAAGCATGAGTCCCCGCAGGCGATTTTATTTTCAAAGGGAAGAGCAATATGGAATGCCTCTCACTGGAACATTACCTATCGTTCTTTAACCAATGCATTGCTTGAAAATAAGTAAAGTAAGAGCCCTATCCTTCTAAATTGAAAAAATAAGAAGCACAAACTCTCATCATAAGTGATATAATAATCTAATATAACTTAAAGTTACTTTAGCGCTTAAAAGCGTTTAAGAAATAAAGAAAAAAGTGATGACAAAGAAGGTTATTTCCGTTATAATAAACCCTAATGAAAAATTGTTATAAAATTCAATTATAGCTTGTGAACCAGTAAGCCAATATCTAAATCATTAGGTATCGTCAAACTGATTGACAAAGGAAAGGATGGGACGAATAGTGGGCAAAAATGAATTAGATCGGTTAAGAGAGCGTGTGGACGAAGTAAACTTGGAGTTGTTGAGGTTAATAAACGAAAGAGCCCATCTCGTCCAAGAGATTGGGCATGTGAAGGGGAGCCAGGGGGTTTTCCGCTTCGATCCGGTCCGCGAAAGAATGATGCTTGACAAGATTAAGGAAAAGAATGATGGTCCATTTGATAATGCAACGATTGACCATATCTTTAAGGAAATTTTTAAAGCGGGTCTGGATTTACAAAAGGATGATCACCAGAAGGCGCTACTTGTTTCAAGAAAGAAAAAGCCGGAAGATACGATTATCAACCTAAAAGGAGAAAATATCGGCGATGGCAAGCAGCATTTTGTTTTCGGTCCTTGTGCAGTAGAATCCTATGAGCAAGTGGCGACTGTTGCAAAGGCGATGAAGGAAAAGGGGTTAAAGCTTTTACGTGGCGGTGCTTACAAACCAAGAACCTCTCCATACGATTTCCAAGGATTAGGGGTAGAAGGCTTAAAGATATTAAAACGGGTTGCAACTGAATATGATATGGCAGTAATTAGTGAAATTGTCAATCCTGCTGATATTGAAATGGCTGCTGAATATCTCGATGTGATTCAAATTGGCGCCCGTAATATGCAAAACTTTGAATTATTAAAAGCCGCAGGGGCGATAAATAAACCAGTTTTACTAAAAAGGGGACTTGCTGCAACCATTGAAGAATTTATCAATGCGGCGGAGTATATAATGTCCCAAGGAAATGGACAAATTATTTTGTGTGAGCGCGGAATTAGAACGTATGAACGGGCAACAAGAAATACGCTGGATATTTCCGCTGTACCGATTTTAAAACAGGAAACCCATCTACCTGTTATGGTAGATGTTACACACTCTACCGGCAGAAGAGATTTGTTGCTTCCATGTGCAAAAGCTGCGATTGCCATTGGGGCAGACGGGGTAATGGCTGAAGTACACCCAGATCCGGCAGTAGCACTTTCCGATGCGCAGCAGCAAATGAACTTGGAACAGTTCGATCAATTCTACGATGAACTGCTTGCATCACGTTTTGTCCGTGTTTAATAAAACGAAGTCCACTAATAGCTAGGTACTAAAGAGCTGAATTCAGAAACGATTACAAAGAAATTTTTAAAATATGTCCAAAAGCCTTCTGCTTTTTGTGCAGAAGGCTTTTGAGTTGTGTGATAAAAATAAAAAAATATTGGTTACATAATTGCGGCTTTTCTATTCTTGTCGTATTATTAAATACATAATAAAGATTGTTTACTTTATCACAATGATTAGATTTTGACTGGTTGATGTAAAATAAAGATAAACAATGTTCGTTTTTAGGAGAGTGTTATTAGTGAATAATATTACTATTTATGATGTTGCCCGTGAGGCAAATGTATCCATGGCAACCGTTTCACGTGTAGTCAATGGAAATCCAAATGTAAAACCGGTTACGCGGAAAAAGGTATTAGAGGTAATCGAGAGACTGGGCTACGTGCCTAATGCCGTTGCGAGGGGCCTTGCCAGCAAGAAAACAACAACCGTTGGTGTTATCATTCCAGATATCTCTAATATCTTTTTCGCTGAATTAGCCCGTGGTATTGAGGATATTGCTACCATGTATAAATACAATATCATCCTCAGTAACTCTGATCAAAATAAAGACAAGGAATTACATTTGCTGCATACCATGCTTGGAAAACAGGTAGATGGAATTGTCTTTATGAGCGGCAATATTACCGAGGAGCATGTTACAGAGTTTGAAAAATCTCAAGTTCCGATTGTTCTAGCCGGGTCAATTGAAGAGACAGGAAAGATACCGTCCGTTAATATTGATTATGAACAAGCTGCATATGATTCGATTAAGGAGTTCATTGACAGAGGCCACAAACAGATCGTTTTTGTTAATGGGCCGCTGTATGAGCCTGATATTACCGTAAAGAAACTAAACGGATATAAAAAGGCGTTAACAGAAGCAAATATTCCTTTTAACGAGGAACTTGTTATTGAAGGAGACTATACGTACGATTCGGGACTTGAAGCTTTTGAAAAAATAGCCGAACTTCCTGAAAGACCGACTGCTATTCTAGTTGGATCAGATGAAATGGCACTTGGCGTCGTTCATGGTGCAGAGGATAAAGGCTATCACATTCCTGAGGATTTTGAGGTCATTACCTCAGATAACACAAGATTATCATTGATGGTTCGGCCGCAGCTGACCACGATTGTTCAGCCGTTATATGATATTGGGGCGGTCGCAATGCGCTTGTTGACAAAATTAATGAATAAAGAAAAAGTTGAACAGCATACCGTTGTTTTGCCGCACCGGATTGAGCACCGGCAATCAACGAGGGAGCAATAATAAAGGTCGGCCATTGCGGCCGACCTTGCTTCGATTATATCGATTCACTCTTTTTCTGACTTCGTATCGGATAGAGTGCTTTTTCAAGGGTAAGGTTATTTTTTTCTGTTATTTCTTCCTTTCTAGGAATAGGCGGATAGAGATTCTTTGGATCATTCCACTCCTTTGGCAATTCTACGCCAGCTTTTTTCTGCCAGTAATCCACCCATTCGTGCGGTAATGCGCCGTAACAGTTGGGGTTTTCGGTCATCTCCAGCCAGATGAGTGCCCAAGCTCGCGGGACAACCCGCCAGATGTCATACCCGCCGCCTCCAACGGCAATCCATCTGCCGCTGCAATATTGATGAGCCATTTCATGAGCGAGCTTTGGAATCTCCCGATAAATATTCATCGTCGCTGACAAATGGGTTAATGGGTCATAATAGTGTGCATCCGCCCCGTTTTGGGTTAAAATGACATCGGGTTTGAAGAACTCTGCAACCTCCCTAAACGCGTGAGTGTAGGCGTAGAGCCATGACTCATCCTCAGTGAAGGCATCAACAGGAATATTGAATGAATAACCATAGCCGGCCCCCTGTCCTCTTTCATTAATGTTGCCGGTACCAGGGAATAAATAGCGTCCTGTCTCATGAATGGAAAGTGTGCATACATTCGGTTCATCATAAAAAGACCACTGAACTCCATCACCGTGGTGGGCATCTGTATCGACATAAAGTACTCGAGCATTATATTTTTCAAGTAAATATTTAATGGCAACGGAACTATCGTTATAGATGCAAAATCCGGAAGCCTTCCCCCGAAATCCATGGTGTAGCCCACCCCCAAGATGGAGAGCATGAAGCGCTTTCCCAGTCATAACATAATCGACCGCCGTAAGTGTTCCGCCAACTAACAAGGAACTAGCTTCATGCATGTTAGGAAACATAGGAGTATCCTCCGTCCCCAGTCCGTAGTTTTCGGCGATCTCTTTCGAAAGCTGTCCGGAACCAGCCTTTTTCACAGCTTCAATAAAGTCCGGGTGATGGATAAGTGTTAATTCTTCTTCAGATGCCATCCTCGGGGCGACAATTTGATTAGGGTCTAAAGCATTGAGTTTATTTAATAAATCTACTGTCAATTTAAGGCGGAATTGATTGAAAGGATGATGGCTGTTAAATTTGTACTTTAACAATTCCTCGGAAAAAATAAAGGCAGTTCGGTCTTTCATAGGGAAATCCCCGGGAGATTTGGCCATAAGACTTCGTGCCCCGCTTTCCTTAGGTCTTGAATCAGCCCAGTAGGATTCATTAATTGCACCCTAATGACAAGTATTTTATATTGATCATCCTGTTTATCTGGGTAAATTAGAACGCTCAGAATATTGGCATTTCGATTGCGGATGATTCCGGCAATATCAGAGAGGACTCCTGTGATATTGGGAACCCGTATTTCAATTTGTGACCCTGGCTGATGGGCACCAGTGAGTTCAATCATCGTCCGCAATAAATCCGTTTCGGTTACGATTCCAACAAGTTTCCGATCCTGTATAATGGGAATGGCGCTTATCTTATGTTCGTAGAATACGGCTGCAGCCTCTTCTACAAAGTCTAGAGGGTGGCCGGTAATGACATTTCGTTCCATAATTGTTTCAAGCGGCTTCTTTAAATCGTCTGGATTTTCATTTGTCCGGAAGGTCGATGAGGTTGCCTCTTTTAATCTGGAAATGGTTACAAGGCCAACTAAATTTTTTTCTTTATTAATAATCGGTACATGGCGAATGTTGTTTTTTTCCATAACGCGAACAGCATCTGCAATCGTATCTGTTGGATATAATGTTACGACATCTGTTTTCATGATTTGTTCTACAATCATTTGAATATCTTCTCCATTCTAATAACCAATTAGTACATAAACCTGTTCATAAAACGCAGCTGGTCAAACTTTTGAATGGTTTCCATATCAATTCGCTTGCCGATTCTTGCCATCAGACAATTGGCAGGATGGGAGCAAATTTCCGGGTCATCTGTGGCATACCACTCTAACCCGCCGGCATTCATCATCTTCTCCATGATTTTCCGGTATTCCCACACATTTAACTGCGTCCCTTTTAAATCCCAATGCCAATAATATTCGGTTGTAATGATAAGATAATCTTCCATTGCATCATCCATCATGGATACGATTAAGAGGTTTTTTCCGACTGCACAGCCTCTAAATTTCGGAATAACCTCGATGGCGCCCAATTCAAGTAAATTCTCCATTTTTCCTTCCGACCATCGCTCAAGTGGATCTGGGTAGAGAAAGGTAACATAGCCGACAATGGTGTTATGATATCTTGCAATAATGATTCTTCCTTCTGGTAGTTCAGCAATCCCAATTAAGGCTTTGTGCTGCTGCTTTGCGGGGCGAAAGGCAATTAAATCTTCATGAAACTCATAGCCCTTCAGCTTATCTGAAGAAATCGGGCCCTCGATGATTAAAGTACCATGAGGGGTTTTTAACTCCTTAGCATTATAGGTTTTCTTATGTTCCATTAGGTCACCCCTAAAAAAATCTATCATGTACAACTCTATTATACATAAAATTTAAAATAGAAAAGCCACTTCACAAAATTTTCTGGAAGATTTAATGAATTGTGACAAATTCTTTACTATTATTTATGGAAAAATATTTTTTAAAATTGTGAATAGTTGTTGTTTGTAATATAATTATCTCATCAACTTCAAAGGGGGAGATTATAGTGAAAGTGGAAGCGCTACCAGTTGTGCAAGGGGAGCATAACTTGCGTAATTATGAAGAAACGTATGCGAATTTTGATTGGAAGCAAACCGAAAAGGAGTTTTCTTGGAGTGAAACAGGTCTGGTCAATATGGCCTATGAAGCGATCGACCGGCATGTAAATACCTTTCGAAAAAACAAAGTGGCTCTCTATTACCGCAATGCCTCTCGAAATGAGAAATACACCTTCAAAGAAATGAAGGAGCTTTCAAACAAGGCTGGAAATGTATTAAAGAATTATGGTGATGTAGAAAAAGGCGACCGTGTATTTATTTTTATGCCTCGTTCTCCTGAGCTTTACTTTACCCTTTTGGGCGCGATCAAGCTTGGAGCCATTGTTGGTCCATTATTTGAGGCATTTATGGAAGGGGCTGTTAGGGATCGCCTGCAAGATAGTGAGGCAAAAGTCTTAGTTACGACACCGGAACTACTGGACCGTGTCCCTGTAGCTGATCTACCTGCATTGAAGCATATTTTTGTAATTGGGAAAGATGTTCAAGAGAACGGGCTTTATATTGACTTTTTGGAAAAATTCGAAACAGCCAGCAAAGAACTTCCAATTGAATGGGTAGAGCGGACAGATGGTCTAATCCTTCATTATACTTCCGGTTCAACGGGTAAGCCAAAAGGGGTCTTGCATGTACATAATGCGATGATTCAACATTATCAAACAGCAAAATGGGTGCTTGATTTAAAAGAGGATGATGTATACTGGTGTACTGCCGACCCAGGATGGGTTACAGGGACATCCTATGGCATTTTCGCCCCATGGTTAGCCGGGACAACAAATGTGATTATCGGCGGCCGTTTCAGCCCTGAGGCCTGGTATAAAATGATTGAAGATTTTCAGGTGACCGTTTGGTACAGTGCCCCGACATCTTTTCGGATGCTGATGGGTGCCGGGGATGAACTGGTAAACAAATTTGACCTTAGCAGCCTCCGCCATATATTAAGTGTAGGGGAGCCGTTAAATCCGGAGGTTGTTAAATGGGGAGCAAAGGTTTTTAATAAGCGGATTCATGATACCTGGTGGATGACGGAAACTGGTGCCCAGCTCATTTGCAATTATCCCTGTATGACGATTAAGCCGGGCTCCATGGGTAAACCAATACCGGGTGTGGTTGCTGCCATTGTCGATGACCAAGGAAATAAGCTGCCGCCATATCGGATGGGGAATTTGGCTATCAAAAAAGGCTGGCCTTCGATGATGCATGCGATTTGGAATAATCAGGAGAAATATGAATCTTATTTTATGCCAAATGGTGACTGGTACGTATCAGGAGACTCAGCCTATATCGATGAGGATGGCTATTTCTGGTTCCAAGGCCGGGTTGATGATGTAATCATGACATCCGGTGAGCGTGTCGGGCCGTTTGAGGTAGAGAGCAAGCTTGTTGAGCACCCTGCCATTGCTGAGGCTGGTGTCATCGGCAAACCGGATCCTGTCCGCGGTGAAATTATTAAAGCCTTCGTTGCCCTAAGGGATGGATATGAAGCAACAGAGGAGCTAAAAGAGGAAATTCGGCAATTTGTGAAAAAAGGCCTTGCCGCCCATGCGGCCCCAAGGGAGATTGATTTCCGTGATAAGCTGCCAAAGACACGCAGCGGCAAGATCATGAGACGCGTCTTGAAGGCTTGGGAGCTGGATTTACCAACAGGTGACCTTTCAACGATGGAAGATTAATAAAAAGAGCTTAAAAACCACATCGTTAAGCTGGTGCGGTTTTTGAGCTCTATATTTATATTTTTTATGTTTTTTGTGCTATATATATGGAACTAAATAATTTGGATCCAAAG
>NZ_JADDIU010000057.1 GCF_016464375.1 Bacillus renqingensis | reverse complement strand
CCTTGTGGTTGTTGGTTGGCTTGCTTTGCCGCTATGCCTTTCGGTCACAGAATAGACTATATCTTCATCCATGTTTTTCATGGAGCTGGGCACTTCGAACAGCTTTTGCTGCCCTACGAGATTCATAGTCATAGCTTTTGCCTTAGACCGTACTTCTCTAGTCGTTGAACCTTCTCCAGAGTTTCCTCACAGGAGCTTGGCTGCTGATTATCCATTGTACCATCCTCATCATTTTCAAACCTTCACGCTGACCGTTTCTAGTTACGTTGTGGTTGATGAAGCTTTAGGAAGTTCCAGCAATTCACCCAGTTATCCTCTAGCTCGTTACCAAGCTAGACGCCCTTCAATCAATTATCTCAAGAGTTGTAACACTCCTTGAGACATTTGATTGGATTGAGCCAACATTGCTTGTGCTGCTTGAGAAAGAATAGAATTCTTCGTTTGGTTCATCATTTCTTTCGCCATGTCTACGTCACGGATACGAGATTCCGCAGCAGTTAAGTTTTCAGAAGATGTGTTCAAGTTGTTGATTGTGTGCTCTAAACGATTTTGGTTAGCACCAAGTTTAGAACGTTCAGCTGATACTTTATCGATTGCTGCTTGAATAGTTGTAACAGTTGCAGCCGCATCATCATGTGTTAAAACGCTAAGAGCTTGTTCTGTAATAGTACTGCTTGTACCATCTGTAACCCCTCGGTCCGCCCCAGTTCCAGTTGATGTTAATCCAAGTGCTTCTGCTCTCATATCAGAAATATCTAAAGTTAAACTTTGATTTTCATTAGCACCAATTTGGAATTTAAGGCTCTTTGTTGGGTCTGCTGCTACAGCATCTACTTTATCTACGCCAGCTTTAGTTGTAGAAAGTGTTCCACCTGTAACAGTAGGTGCAGTTGCAGTTTCTTCACCTGTTTTTTGAACTAACTTCAAAGCGCCAGAGTCATCACTAGCAGTGTATTTATCTTTTAAATTTGCATTATTACCAATTGCAGTTGCAAGTGAAGCAGCATCTTTAAATTTACCACCAGTACCATCACCTGCTGCATCATAAGTAAAAGTTTCACCGTCAATTACGATATTACTTGTTCCCACAGTTACCTTATATTCACCAGCAACCGCTGTTACACCTTCAACCGCTGCACCATCTTTATCACCATTCAATAATTTTTGAGTGTTAAACTCAGTTGTATTACCGATACGGTTAATCTCAGATGTCATTTGGTTAATTTCTTTTTGTATTTCTTTACGGTCAGACTCAGTATTTGTATCGTTACCAGCTTGAACTGCTAGTTCACGCATACGTTGAAGGATGTCATGAGTTTCATTTAAAGCACCTTCAGCAGTTTGAATTAAAGAAATACCATCTTGTGAGTTCTTAGCAGCCATGTCTAATCCACGAATTTGTCCACGCATTTTTTCAGAGATAGCAAGACCAGCTGCATCGTCTCCAGCACGGTTAATACGAAGACCAGAAGATAATTTCTCCATTGATTTTGATTGTGCTGTTGATGCAGTGTTCAACTGACGGTACGTGTTGAGTGCTGCAATGTTGTGATTGATTTGCATAATTAAATCCTCCTATGTAAATATAGTATTTGGTGCAGATTTTTCATCTGCAGTGGTTGATTTATAATAATTCCCCAATGGGGCTTATTACCAAAGAATAATGATGGAACATTTGATGAACTAATCAAAAATTTGATGAATTGATTAGTCCTTTCGCTTGTCTTTTGTATATTTCTTCGCGAAAGATACTGATTTCTTTTGGAGCGTCGATGGCGATTCTTAGTAAGCCTGAAGTTGTTTGGATCATCGCTATTTTTACATGTTCGCCAATTAATAGAGTGTCGCCGATTTTTCGATCTGTTTTCTTAAGCTTTTGCAATTTGTCTGGATCTTGTTTGATGGTTGAAACCAGAATATGATCTGGAGCATCAATGACTAGCTTGAGCCTTGAATCACTTTGAAGAACAGTCACTTTGATGTCATTATCAATAATGACAGATTGACCTACTTCCCTGCCGACAATCAACATTCCTGCCACACTCCAAAAACTAACTATCAAGAAATTCCTTTCTTTTTTATTATCGGCTTATCAAACTATTAATTTAGTCGTTTATCAAAAATTTTGAAGTAATTTCTTGATATTATTTTTATCGGCAGCGGTAATCGTTAGTTTAGTACCCAAAAAATATTTTTTCAAAAAAGATATGAAAAAAACCACAATCTGGCTTTGCCTAAATCGCGGTTTTAATGAAACAAATCTATCTACTGTCCTAGCTGTTGGTAAAGCCAGGAACTTTGTGAATTTAATCTTTGCAGTGCCTCTTCCATGGCATTGAATTTCTTCCATAGATTCTGCTCTGTTATGGTTAAGCTTGCTTGCAGCTTGGTGATTCTTTTATCATATTCGGCTGCTTGTTTTACTAAACTACTATCAGTCGACGCCCCGGCAATTACTTTCAAATTGGCCAGCACATCGCCAATTCTATCATAGACTCTGACAGCCAATCCGCTGTTTGCATATTTGTCCTGGCTGGTGATCGTAGTATCACTTGATTTCCCCGTATCAAACTTAACAGCAAACAATTTTTGTACATCGGTCAAATGACTTGACAGCATCGATTTGAGCTTTGTTTCATCTAAGGTTAATTTACCTTGTTCTTTGTAGTCTGTGCTTTGGGTAATGCCGATTTCTTTCAAGGTATCAACGTCGCTATTAACTCCTTTTACGGCATCACTGAAACTGGTACGAATCTGTGTTAAGAATTTACGGATTGTTGGATCATTTGCTAACAGCCCGCTTTTTGCTTTTTCCTCCCAGCGCTTAATATCATCCTCTTTCATGTCTTTCTTTTGTTCATCCGTCAGTGGCGGGTAGTCGCGATATTTCTTTTCTGAAAGCTTATCATTTAAATCTTTAATCAGCTCATTGTACTTATCGACAAATGTCTTGATTTTATCGAAAATCTTATCGGTGTCAGGTATAACACTGATAATTGCTTGTCCATCTCCTTCTTTAATCTCTTGTTTAAGATTTACTTTTACATTGTCAAATGTAAACGTATTGCTGGAGATGTCAATCTTTGTGCCGTTAATGGTAACTGATCCATTCACCCCATCGGTACCTTTTTGGCTGGTTCCATTCACTAATCCCAGCAAGGAACTGGTATCATCAAAGTCTGATATTGTGATTGATTTATCAGCCCCTGTGTCAGTCGTAGCAAACACTAACGAGCCGCCCACATTTGCGACTTTAATATTTTTTTCAGCTAACTGGGCATTCATTTCAGCGATTGCCTTATCAAATGTATTATTTTCCTTATGTATTGTGATTTCTTTGTCATTAACCTTAAACTTAATATCTGAGCGTTGTTCTTCATTAACGTCTGCAGGAAAAATGGAATCCGAACCATTCTTTATTCCTGTATTAAAGCTAACGGAGGCCCCTGTTGCCGGTTTGGCCAATGTTGCGGCTGTAATCGTAAAACCTGTTAGAGTTGCTTTCCCCGCCATTGAAACCTCTACACGGGCATCCGTTGCAGTCACCTTTTGTGCCGAGGTAAACGTCCCCTCAAGTCGTAAATCTTGCATCGCATCTCTGAAACTCGCTATTTTTGTATTGATTTCCCTATAAGCATCGGTTTTCCAGCTGTTTATGGTTTTTGCCTGAAACAGCTTATCGAGCGGGATTCTGTTCACCTTCATCATGTCATTGACAATTTTCTCCGTATCCATCCCTGATACCAGTCCGGATACATGTGTCGATAAATTAACACTCGCCATTCAATGTCCCTCCATTTCAACATGCAAAAAGTTCTTATTACGGTTTATCGGATAATCCATACAATAGTTTAAGGCCGCAATCGCTTTTCAACATGGACAAAGCGAAGCGGCCCAGATTCATGAAATTATCTCAAAATATTAGTTGCAATCCCCGTCATTTGATCTGCGTAAGACACGGCCCGAGAATTCATTTGAAAGCTCCGCTGTGCAGTCATTAAATCGGTCATTTCTTTTGTTAAGTCAACGTTGGCACCTTCAAGATAGCCGGAAGAAACTTGCGCTTCCCCAGGAGTCATCATCCGTACATAATTGGCGGCATTCTGCCCATTAGGCAAGGCAGCTGCCGCAAGCGAAAATTCATTATTACCGCTATTTTGTAAAAGATGTGGATTCTGAATATCCACAAGACCGACCCGCTGCCCGTTCGTAAACTGAGGCTCTTCGCCATTTTTCAGTAAAATTTGCCCGCTGGAGTTGATCGTCACATCATATTCAGAATCCAGTACAATCGGTTGGCTGTTTTGATCTAACAAATAGCCGCCATTGGCATTTGTTAGATAATAGCTGCCCGGTTGATTCGGATTTGGACTCAAATGAAAGTTCCCGTCGCGGGTATATCTTGTTTCACCAGACGATGGATAACCAATTTGAAAGAAGCCCTTTCCCTGAATCATTAGATCAAACGGATTACCCGTTTCACGTGCCTGTCCTTGCGAATCATCTAACTGTGTCAGTCCTGTACGCGTGCCATAGCCTACTCGCAGTCCATTGGGCGTCAGCCTGCCGTTTTCCTGGTCCCCTCGTCCCTGATTATTGATTTGATTGGCCAAAATTTCTGAAAAGCTATGATCTCTGCGTTTATATCCGGTTGTATCAACATTCGCCACATTATTCGCGGCAGTATCAAGTTTTTGCTGAAATGCCTGCAGGGCACCGGAGGATATGTAAAGTGAAGTATTCAATTTCTGTCGCCTCTTCCTCAAGTAATTATCCGTTTAATTTACCAACAGAATATAACTGCTGTAATGATTGGTCATAGGCGCCAATGACTTTTTGATTGGCTTCGTATCCCCGTACCGTCATCATCATATCCGCCATTGTTTGACCGGCATCCACATTCGATTGTTCAATGAACCCTTGCTGTAGTGAAATACCGTCAAGATTCTGAAGCAGTGGCAGAGGCCCTGCTGATTGGTAGACATTTCCGCCTAAGCGACGAAGCTCAAAAGGATTTTGCACAATTGCAACTCCAATCCGTCCAGCAGCTCTGCTTTGATTCCCTGTCTGCACTATAATTTGCCCATCAGAGGTAATCTCGAGATCCTCTTTACGAATACTATCCGTTATTTGGATTGGCTTCCCATCAGCCCCTAACACCCGATAACCGTCAGAGGTTACAATACTGCCGTTGGCGTCTAAATCCCACTTTCCATTTCGTGTATAACCCACGGTTCCATCAGACAGCTGCACTGCAAATAAGGCAGCTGGTTTTATTTGCCGTCCATTGATGGTTTGCAGCGGAAGATTTTGATCATGAATGGCAACATTAAGCGGCTGCTCGGTTTGCACCAGTGAGCCTTGCTGAAAGCTTGGAATCCGTTCCTGAGCATAGACTCCATTGGCAAGTTCGCCAATTGGAATCGACTGGCCAGGAATGGGAGGTGCCCCGCTGACAGGGACCTTTGCATTTTCATTTAGATCGTGAATTCGATTGATTAACAGCTTAGGAAAGGCCCTTAATACTGTATCGTCCTTTTTATAGCCGGGTGTCTGCACATTGGCCAAATTATCGGCCAATGCCTCTTGTCTCCGCTCCAACGAGTACATTCCCGATGCAGCGGAATATAAACCTCTTAACATAGGTAACTCTCCTCCGTAAAATTAGGTATATAAATTTATCAGCAGTCCTTTTATTTCCCCAATCCGTTCCAAAATTGACAGGCCCGCCGTTTGCTGGTTCAGGACGTGGTCGGTTAGTTCAACTAGTTTACGGTCAATCATCTTAACCGTTTTTAGTGTCTTGCTGCCACCATACATATCCCAGCTTTCGGTCTGAGACAAGCTGAGGCCATTTTTTCCGACTTCACCCATAAATTGTTTAACCAAATCCTTGTATTTACGAAGTTCCTGAAAGGTGGGATGCTCGCATAACTGCTGCCCTTGCTGATCAATGTCTTCCAGCAGTTGATGAAGGTATTCCTTCGTTAAATCTTTTGAATATGAGTTTATGATATTCTGAAAAGAGGCTGAAGGTGTAGAGGTCCGTTCAGCCAGGGCAGGGCGGGCATCACCCATATTGACTCGCACTTGGTCTTGTATCTTCAAATATAATCACCTGCACATTACCAATCAATGTCATTTAAGGTTTAACTATTTTAACCACTGCTTGTATAGTAGCTTCTAATATATCAATCTCGGCTAATAGATTGTCAGCTGGATGAACGGACTCTTTGTTTATTTTTTCTGCAAATTCTCTTACCGTTGAGAGAGAATCGTTCATTTCTTTCATATAATTTAGTATCTTCTCTGCAATAAAGTGATATTTTTCGTTCTCTAACATTTCATCCATTAGATTTTTAGTATTTAACTCTTGAGGTATCCCCTCACGATGGATAATGTCCTCAATCTCGTCGAAAAAAGGAACTAATTCTTCCGGCGGTAATGGTTTACTGAACAAGTACCCTTGGCCATGGTTACAAAGACTTTTCTGTAAAAAATTTAACTGCTCTTTTGTTTCAATTCCTTCCGCAATGACACCCATTTTCAATTGGTGAGCCATGGCAATAATGGTTTTCACAATCGTTGTATCATTGCTGTCAGATGTACAATTCCGGATAAATGATTGGTCAATTTTAATTTTACTGATTGGAAATTCTTTTAGATAATAAAGCGCACTAAATCCTGTCCCAAAGTCATCAAGACTGATGTGGACACCAAGGTCTCTAAGCTCATTTATCTTCGGCAGAGCATGATGAGTATCCACCATCATGCTTTCCGTAATCTCCAGCTCTAGATATTCCGGTGCAAGTCCAGTTTCTGTTAAAATATCTCGAACAACGTCTACAAACTGGGATTGATAAAGCTGTCGGTTCGAAAGGTTAACAGACATCACCAAGGGCAAGAATCCTGCATTTTGCCATGCCTTGTTTTGGATGCAAGCCGTCCGTAACACCCATTCACCAATCGGGATAATTTGTCCTGTCTCTTCAGCGACAGGAATAAAATCTAACGGAGGAATGAATCCTTTCTCAGGATGAAACCAACGAATTAACGCCTCGACTCCAATCATTTTACCTGACTGTAAATTGACCTTCGGCTGGTAGTACAGGCGAAATTCATTTCTTTCGATCGCTTTTCTAAGATCGGTTTCGATTAGCACTGCCTTAGAAATATGCCCCCTCATTGTATTTCACCACCAAATCTCTAAATTGGGGAATTTTTACTTAAACGATTTAAAAGCCTTTATCGAATCGGCTGCTTTTCAGCGATTCGATAAGATGAAAAAGGAAACGGCCATTTAAGCTAATTTTATCATCTGTTTTTTCACATTCGTGATAGCCTGTACGACCTCTTCGACTTCCGTCGTTTGTGTGTCAATGCCGGAAAATAATCCTGCTGCCTGCTGTAAGACCGTTTCGACACTGGCGGCAATTTCTTCTCCATATTTTGCTTGGTCTCCAGTAGCAATCGTCATTTGATCAACCATTTCTTTAATACTGCTGATATTATGAACGATTTCTTCAGATGTTAAAGCTTGTTCCTTCGTAGCATTTGTAACCGAATTAGATTGGGCTGACACATTTTCGACGGCCTTTACAATCGCTTTCGCCCCTTCTGCTTCTTCTTTCGTGGCGATGATAATTTGTTGAACCTGCTCCTTTATGTCTAAAATACCTTTAACAATTTCTTCAGCAGTAATGGTTTGTTCTTTTGTCGATTGGCTCATTTCCGAAACTCGCTTAACCGTTTGGTCCACTGCAGCCGCAAAGAATTCGCTATTCTTTGTTTGCTCATCCGCAGCCTTGGCAATTTCGTTCATTTCTACTGTCACTTGTCCAATACCTTGAGTGATTTTTTGTATGGCCAGATTTGTTTTTTCTGCCAATTCATTTCCAACTCTAACTTTATCAGCACCATTTTGAATCGACGAGACGGCATCAGAGGTTTCCTGTTGAATCCCCTTAATAAGGATTGTGATCTCTTTCGTAGCCTTAGCTGAGCGTTCTGCCAGCTTTCGAACTTCCTCCGCCACAACGGCAAAGCCTTTCCCATGTTCCCCTGCACGAGCCGCCTCAATCGCAGCATTAAGGGCAAGAAGATTCGTTTGTTCTGCAATATCATCGATCACTTCGATAATACTGCCAATTTCCTCCGAGCTCTTTCCTAGTCCTTCCATAACATCACTAGCTTGTACAATCACTCTCGCAATCTCTTTCATGCCATTCAGGGTTTCATTCAATGAAGCGGTCCCTTCGAAAGCATCATTTTTGACCGTATTGCTAAGCTGGTTAACGGTTTGCACACTTTCAGCTACTTTTTTCGTCGCCCTGATCATCACCGCTACCGCTTCAGAAGTTTGTTTCGTACTACTGGTAATGCTCTCTGCATTTTCATTTACGCCTTTAATTGACTTGCTCATTTCTTCAATTGCAGCTGAGATTTGTTCGACGCTCGCCCCGGCATTTCCGGCATTTCCGGCAACCTGTTCAATCGAGGCCATCATTTCTTGAATCGCAGACGATGTTTCATCAGCAGAGGCAGCTAATTGATTGGCGTTCCCGGCTACTAAATTGATAGACGTGCTCATTTCTTCGATGGCAGCTGAGATTTCATCGACACTTGAGGAAGTGCTACTCGTATTTCCGGCAACTTGCTGGATGGAAGTCACCAGTTCCCTTACTGCCTCATTTGCTTTTTTCATGGATGAATCTAATTCCTGGGCGCTGCTGGCGGTTTGATCGATCGATTTTTTTATTTCAGAAACAGACTGGTTCGTGATGTCGACATTTGTTCCGACTCCGGCAACAGTTCGAGCAGAAAGTCTAGTGATAAAGAAGGAAACGATGATACTGAACAGGGCAGCGATAATAGAGACAATGATAATTTGTTCACTTGCCTTCACCGTTTTTTGTTCTACATGGTGAAGAATTTCTTGATTATCTTTTTGCAGACTTTTGGCTAAATCATCTAGTGATGATATGGCTCTTTCTCCAAGTTCCGCCAAGCTGTCCATCTTAATATGTACATAGTTATAGCTATTCGTTTTCGATTCCTGAAAATATGAAGGAAGAGAGGATACATACTCTTCAAAGTCTCGGTTGAATGTAGCCAACTTCTGACTATTTTCCTTATAAAGGATTAACTTTTTTATTTCTTTACTATCTTTTCTTATTTTAGCAATGTCTTTATTTATGACCTGTTCCATTTTTTCTTTGTCTTCTAATTTTTGTTCATAGGCATGCTTTGTTGCATAGAGACGAAGATGAATAAATTCTTGTTTTAACTCCCCCGTTAATTCAATCTTTGGCTGCTGCGTAATTGAAAAATCACGTACTTCCTTGTTTAAATTTTGCAAATTCGTATAAGCAACAATCGTTAATGAAATGAAAAAGATAATAATGATAATATGACTGGCCCACTGTTTCCTGCTCATAGAAAACTTAGTTGAAAGTGTCCGGAACAACGTAATCCCCTCTTTATAATTTTATAGCTTATTCTTTATTTCTTTTAATTCATCTAAATTTGTTGTAGTTTCGAGTAATTTTTCAATGTCCAACAGGATGATTAATCGTTCGTCTAATTTCGCAATCCCTTTTAGATAGGAAATATCTTTTTCTGCTAAAAGGTTTGGGTGCTGAATGGTGTTTGCCGGAATTGTGATGACATCAGTCGCGGCATCGACAACGAGCCCGATCTCATGGTCCGTTACTTGGATGACAATGGTTCTAGCTGTTTCAGTCGGAGAGAACGCTTCCTCTGTAAGTGCTGTACGCATGTCTATAACCGGTATGACGACATCCCTAACGGTCATCACACCCAACACATGGGGCGGACGATTTGGATAGCTGTTTATCTCCTGCATTCTTTCAATCGAGACTACTTGATTGATGTGTATTCCATATTCTTCTTGGCCAACTTTAAAAACAAGTACTTTATCATCTTCAAACATGGATTCCCCTCCTAAAATCCTTTGTGCTTTAACTGCTTGGTGCCAGCATCAACTCTGCGGGGTTTAACAGAATGATCAACCGCCCCTCCGATTTAGCAATTCCTTCAAAAAATGCGGCCGACATGTCATTCGAAGAAGCAGGTTCAATCGAATCCGTGCTTACATCCATTACATCGTTGACTTGATCAACCATGAAACCTAACTCCAGCTCCTCATATTTCGTAATAATCACCCGGGTATTTTCACTATGAGCCGTTTGTTTAAGATCCAGCCTTCGGCTAAGATCGATCACCGGTGTAACATTCCCACGCAGATTGATGACTCCTTCCACGTATTCCGGGGCATTCGGTACTCTCGTCATGTGTTGAATTTTTTCAATAGATTGGACAAAGTGAATGTCCAGTCCATACTCTTCTTCCCCTAGCTTAAAGGCAACAATTTTGATTTTACCCATTGAAGAGCCCCCATTCTACTTAAAAAATTGATTAGAATCGATAATTAATGCGACTTCTCCATTTCCGAGAATTGTTGCTCCGGAAATGGCATAAAGGTTTGTTAAGAAACTCCCCAGAGTCTTTAAGACCACTTCCTGTTGTCCTAAAACGGAATCCACTACTAGGCCGATGATTTTATCTCCCTTGCGGACAATGACGATGAACAGTTCTTGCTGCTCACTTGTTTCAACGCCTGGAACGTTAAATACCTCTTTTAATGACACTAAAGAGACAACTTGTCCGCGGAATTGAATCACCTTTTGTCCATATAGGGTAGAAATTTCCTCCTTCGTGATTTTCGTAATTTCAACAATTGAACTAAAGGGAATCGCATATGTTTCATCCTCAACCTTAATCAACATCGCATAGATAATCGATAAGGTTAATGGCAATTGAATTCGGAACATGGACCCTTTATTCGGTTCAGATTCGATGCTGATGGATCCTCCCAATGATTCAATTTTAGTTTTCACCACATCGAGACCTACTCCACGTCCTGAAATATCTGAAATTTTGTCCGCTGTACTAAATCCAGACGAAAAAATCAAAGAATATACTTGGTTATCGGTTAAAGTTTCCGCTTCGTTTTGTGTCACCACTTTGCGTTCAATTGCTTTATGTAACACCTTCTCACGATCGATACCCTTCCCGTCATCGGCAACCTCGATAAATACTTGATTGCCGCTATGGTAGGCTTTAAGTAAAACTTTCCCTTCCTCCTGTTTTCCTAAAGCCACCCTTTCTTCTGTAGACTCCTGCCCATGATCTAACGCATTTCGAAGCAAATGAACTAACGGGTCGCCAATTTCATCAATAACTGTCCGATCCAGCTCAGTCTCTTTTCCTTCAATAATCAACTGGACTTTCTTATTCAATTCCTTTGCTAAATCCCGGACCATCCGAGGAAAGCGATTAAATACTTGTTCAACCTGAACCATTCGCATATTAAGAATCAGTCCTTGCAGGTCTGTCGATATTCTCGTCATGTGTTCAACGGTTTCCGTCAGTTCTGTCAAATCAGACTTTCTTGAGATTTGTTCCAGCCGTCCTCTATCAATAATCAGCTCACTGAATAAATTCATCAAGTGGTCCAGTTTTTCAATATCAACGCGAATAGATTTAGAGCGATGTTTCTTATTGCTGGTGTCCTCTTTACGCTGCTTTTGCGTTAATGGTTTAGTTATTTTTCCTTCTGAGGTTGATTCTTGGTTTGAGACGGTTGAATCCTTCACAATCCGTTCCTTTACAATAACCTGGGACAATTCAGAAATAGGTTGAAGCTGTGCCTGTATTTCTTTTGTAGTCCGATGAGATAAAAGCAAAATGGAAAAAGAATT
The DNA here is from genome assembly GCF_016464375.1 of Bacillus renqingensis. Lineage (GTDB taxonomy): Bacteria > Bacillota > Bacilli > Bacillales > Cytobacillaceae > Neobacillus > Neobacillus renqingensis. The sequence goes on along the minus strand of NZ_JADDIU010000057.1, from coordinate 15,733 downwards.
ATCAAAGTTTTCCTCTTCGATTTGTTCAACAGGTGGAAAGCTTTGAATAATTTCCCCAAGTTCTTCGACAGCTTGGAAAACCATATAAGCGCGCACTGATTTCATGACGCACTGTTTATCTAATTGAATCGTAATCTGATAGAGTTTATTTCCCGTCTTTTCCGCTTCATTTATAACCGATAATTGATACTGATCAATCTCAAAGTCTACAACAGCTGCAGCAGCGCTCTCCTGCATGGCACTGTTTTGCCTTACCTGGAAGGGATCGGCAGGATTTTGGATCATCGATAATCGCCGGACGACATCGGTTACATCCTCTTTTCCATCACCACCCTGCTCAATACTGTCAATCATTTTTTCAATTAGGTCGACACATGAAAAGATAACGTCCATCATCTCCGAAGTAATGCCTAACTTGGAATTTCGGACGAGGTCAAGTACGTTTTCCATTTCATGTGTCAGAGAAGCCAGATCTTCAAATCCCATCGAACCGGCCATGCCTTTAAGCGTATGAGCGGAACGAAAGATTTCATTAACAATCGCCGGATTCTCCGGTTCTGATTCCAGTTTTAATAATTCTTCATTAATTGACTGCAAATGTTCCTTAGATTCTTCAATAAATAATTCTAAAAAATCATTATAATCCAATTCAAATTCCCCCACGAAAAGGCTCCATGAATCATCACGTTCATTTTCCCGGTCATATGCCAGAAAGCCGCTTATCATATTTATCTTAGCATAATTTTGAAGGTATCATTTTACTTTTTTTGATTGTTTTTGATTCATTGATATCCTCTATTTGATATACAAAAAGTCTCGATTTTCACCTATTATTTGAGTCTTCTTATTTGTCTGTGGACGCTATCCATCGCCGCAACCACTTCTTTCACTTCTTTTGTTTGTGTTTCGGTTCCTTCTCTTAACTCTTTCGTTTGGTTACGAACATTTTTTACCTCGATTGAAATTTCTTGACCATACTTTGCTTGAGTATTGGCTACTTCTGTTATTTGCAGCACCATCTCTTTGATTTTATCAATATTGCGCACCATTTCTTCTGAGGTAAGTGTTTGTTCTTTCATAGCATTCGTGACAGAGTGGGATTGAGTTGTTACACTATCAATCGCTGTTACAACTGCCGCACTTTCTCTAGCCTGTTCTCCTGTAGCAATTGAAATTTGTAAAACCTGCTCTTTTATATTCAAGATTTTTTTCACAATTTCTTCTGTCATACGTGTTTGCTCTTCGGTTGATTGCGCCATTAAGGCGGTCTGCTTCATCGCTGTATTTACGGACTCAGAGAATTGTTCACTATTTATGATTTGCTGTTCCGTGGCCTTTGTTATTTGATTCATTTCATCAGCTACTTTTTCAATACCAGCAGAGATTTTTTTGATTGCTTGGTGTGTTTGATTAGCCAGTTGGTTACCCGTATTAACGCTCGTTTCACCTTCTTTAATAGATACCATTGCAGCCGCAATCTCAGATTGAATTCCTTTAATTAGCTGCGATATTTCTTTCGTGGAGTTCGCTGATTGCTCTGCTAATTTACGGACCTCATCCGCCACTACAGCGAATCCTTTACCATGTTCACCGGCACGTGCTGCCTCAATAGCTGCATTCAATGCCAATAAATTTGTTTGGTCCGCTATATGATCAATTACTTCTATGATACTGTCAATTTCCTTGGAGCCGTTTTCTAAGTTTTCCATCATCCTCCCGGCTTTGTTAATAACTCGGGAAATTTCATTCATACCTTTTAATGTTTCATCCAACGAGATAGTTCCTTCCTTGACATCATCTTTCACAAGATTACTAAGTTGATTGACGGTTTTAACACTTCCGGCTATCTGTTTTGTGGCATGTACCATTGCTTCAACTGATTTGGATGTTTCCTCTGACCTTTCAGCTATTAAATTGGCATTACTGCTCACATCCTTAATGGAATAATTCATTTCCCCAATCGCTGCTGAAATCTCCTCCACACCTGTATCAACGTTAAACACGTTTAGAGCTACTTGCTCGATAGCAGCCATCATCTCCTGGATAGCAGCAGAAGTTTCATTTGCTGATGTAGTGAGTATATTCGCACTTTCGGAAACTAAATGAATAGAAGCATACATTTGTTCTATCGCTGCTGAAATTTCCTCCACACTGCCTGCGGTTACATTCGTATTTGCCGCTGTTTGTTGAATCGTAGCGACTAGCGCACTAACTGAATCATTTGCTTTACTCATGGATTTATCTAATATTTCTGCACTTGCCGCTGTTTTATCGATTGAATTTCTAATGGTCGTAATGGAGTCCGTGGTGATATCCACATTTTGCACGACTCTGCTTACGGAGTGGCGGATGCGCAAGGTGATAAGGGTAGCAATAACCATTCCAAATAAGATGGTAAAGACTGAAACAATATTAATTTGCTTTGTAGATCGGGATGAATCATTTTTTGCCTCTACTAGTAAATGATTGCTGTTTTTTTGAATACTATCGCTCAGTTTGTCAATTGATTGCAGGGTAACACCACCGAGGGCCGACACAAGCCTCATTTGGTTATTAATATCCTCATATTGGTTCGTTCGGGATGTTTCGTAAAATGGTGAAATATGTTGGAAAAATTGCTCGTATTTTTCTTTAATTGTTGCAAAATACTTTCTTTCTATATTCGTCATCTTTAGCTGTTGCAATTCTTTTATCGACGTATCTGCTTTCTTCTTTTCTACTTGAATATAATTCTCGTAGCTAGACTTTGTTTCTGAATCTTTCATATAGGCATGCATCGTGGTGTACTGACGAATATTTGTAATTTCTTCTTTCAATTTTCCAATTAATTCGATCTTCGACATTTGCGTTTTCCCTAACTGGTCTACGTCCTTGCTTAAAATATCGATATTCTTATTGGCCACATAGGTAATGGTTCCAAGGAAGAATAGGATGATAGCAAAACTACCAAGTAGCTTTACATACATTGGAAGACTTGAAAAAATGCCAACAATCATCTTTATGTATTTAACCGGTTTATTGTTTATATTCTTCGGAGATTTCTTGGACATGGAAACTTTCTCCTTCTTAGTCAATTTACAATATATAAAACTAACAGTTCATTTCGCTTGTTCAAAAAAATTAGCGGAACGAACGTCCTCAACACCCATATTTTAGGAAAAAGCGAGAGCTAATTGGAATCGTCCCCAATACCTCTCGCCTCGTCGCTTCATTTTCCTTTATTTACTTTAAATTACATCCCCACTACTTTGGAGATCGATTCAATGACCCGATCAGCCTGGAAGGGCTTTACAATAAAGTCCTTTGCTCCTGATTGAATTGCCTCTAATACCATAGGCTGCTGTCCCATAGCGGAACACATGATGATTTTCGCCTGTGGACTGATCGCTCTTATTTGTTTAACAGCTGTAATACCATCCATTTCTGGCATTGTAATATCCATTGTCACAATGTCCGGCTGTAGTTCCTTGTATTTTTCTACAGCATCTTCCCCATTAACGGCTTCTCCTACCACTTCAAAACCATTTTTGGTTAAAATATCTTTTAACATCATCCGCATAAATGCGGCATCATCAACAATTAATACCCTTGTCATTGTATTCCCCTCCAATTATTCCTATCTATACAGACATTTTGGTTAACCGGTCAGCCGGACTGATAATATCAGTAATCCGAACACCAAAGTTTTCTTCTATAACGACGACTTCACCTTTGGCAATTAACTTATGATTCGCTAAAATATCTACAGGTTCGCCAGCCAATTTGTCTAATTCAATGACAGCACCTGGTCCTAACTCTAGAATCTTACGAATTGGCATTTCCGTTCGACCTAATTCAACCGTTATCGTTAGTGGGATATCATATAATAAATCAATATTGGCAGCAGCGGTATTAACCTGTGAATGATTTGAGAACGTGCTATATTCCACTTTTTGGACATTCGTATGAACCGGAGGCTCCTCAACCGTTTTTTCAGGCGCCCTTCGTTCGGGTTCTGATGGAGAGACTGTTTGCTTTGCCGCCGCAGGTGTCTCTTGAGCGGCTGTAGCTGGCTCCTCCAAAACGGCAGAAGCTGCCGCGGTTTCAACAGGATAGAGAATTTTATGAATCATTTCTTTTCCAAATGATAAAGGAATAAATTGTATCATATTGGAGTCAATAAGACTTCCAACTTTTAAATGAAAAGAGACCTGAATAATAATATCATCTTCAAGATCCTCCAATTTTTTTGGAGGAAAACCTAATATATCAATAGCTGGAGGAGATATATCCACCTTTTGATTAAACATGGTGGACATGGACGTTGCAGCAGACCCCATCATTTGATTCATTGCCTCTTGAACGGCACTAAGATGCATGTCGGACAGTTCCTCATCGAATACGGTTCCGTCTCCACCCATCATTAAACTGGCAATGATTTTTGCATCTTTTTCTTTAATCATTAATAAATTTTTTCCACGGATCCCTTTCGTATAATCAACGTGGACAGCAACATGTTTTTCCTTGATCATCTCTTCCATTCGATCTTGTTCAATGACGGACAGGAGCGGTGCGGTGATTTCCACTCGTTGATTTAACAAAGTAGAAAGGGCTGTGGTTGAACTTCCTAATGATATATTGCCAATCTCTCCTAAGGCATCTTGCTCTATGGAGCTCAAAAAGTCATCGATTGATAGACTAGTATGATTTGATTCTACTTGCTTAAATAACGCATTGATTTCTTCTTGAGAAAGTGAACCCTCGTTCATCTATACATCATCTCCTTCAGAGTAGATTACTTGATCAATACGAACAGCATAATGACCGTTTAGGAGGCCGGGATCCCCCAGAAATCTCGTCAAATGATCCGCTTTTACTTGCAGCTTTCCAGTCTCGATGCCAATCACATCACCGATTTGCAGGTTAAGTAAATCTTTAACCGCAAGCTTGGCTCTCCCCAGCTCTGCAATAATCGGGATCTGCACATCGTCAAGGTTCTTCTTTAATAGATCATGTTGTTTCGGAACCTCCGTTTTTGTCATCGAAGCAAACCATTGATGAGCAGTTAATTTAGGCAGCATCGGTTCCACAATTAAGTGCGGAATACATAACGTCATCCGGCCAGTAATCTCTCCTATAGTCGTACGGAGGGCGATCACAATAACAGTCTCATTCGGCGAAGCAATTTGCATGAATTGCGGATTCGACTCCATTGCTTCCCATCTTACTTTAATATTTTCAATACTTTCCCAGACATTTTCATAGCGATCAAATGCTCCGGAAAAAACCTTTTGAATCAGCACCGTTTCGATTTCTGTTAAGGCACCATCCCGTTCGGCAGGATATCCTTGCCCCCCCAGCATCCGTTCCAATACGGCATAGGCTACTTGGGGGTTTATTTCCATTACCATTTTCCCATTCATCGGTTGCACATCAAAGATATTCAAAATCGTTCTTGATGGGATGGAAGCGATAAATTCCTGATAGTTTACTTGTTCAACCAGCTCGATTTCAATTTCCACAAAGGTCCTTAATTGCGCGGAAAGATTGGATGTCAAAGACCTAGTAAAGTTCTCATGGATTCTTGTAATGCTGCGCAATTGTTCCTTAGAGTACCTCATGGCATGTTTGAAATCATATACTTTTATTTTTTGCTTTTTTTCTGTTACTTCAGATGCCGCAAGTTCACCGCTGTTTAAGGCAGATAAAAGGGCATCGATTTCTTGTTGCGATAATACATCTGCCAAAGGGCATCCCCCTAACTCTTCCCTGAGTCACAAGAAATAATTCGAAAAATAGAATGGAGAATCCATACGCGATATCATCCGTTTGCCCACCTATCTTTTAAACTCAGCTTACGTTCTATATTATCGTTTTAAATTGACGATTTCTTCTAAAATAGAATCCGAAGTAGTAATCGTTCTCGCATTGGCTTGGAAGCCGCGCTGGGCGACAATCATTTCGGTAAATTCTTCGGTTAAATCTACGTTCGACATCTCCAGTACACCCGAATTAATTACGCCGCCATTATTATCTTTGATACGACCAAATTCATTGGTTCCAGCGTTTCCCGTTACCTCAAACAATGAATTTCCCACCTTTTTTAAACCGGCTGGGTTTTGAATAACACTTGTAGCAATGGAAAGGTTATCATCTGTCGCATTTGGATTATCGTTTATATAATATTTCCCACCATTTAAGGCCAATTTCCCAATTTTTTCACCTTCGCTGACCACATTAATATAACCATCAGCATCAATTGAATAGGCAGTAATTTTTTTATCGTTAGTGGCAATCTCATCCTCAGTAATCTTTATTACTTTTGGTGCTGCATTTCCTTTTCCATCCTTTTCGGCTGTTACGCCTAGGACAAAGTTTCCTCTGGAATCCACTAGGAAACCGTTACCGTCCAAGGTGAAATTCCCGGCCTTGGTTAAAAGCGGATTACTTCCATCCTTATTAGCTGAAACAACAAAATATCCATTTCCATCAATCGTTAGGTCCGAACCAACATTCGTTGTCATCGGACTTCCCTGGGTATGAATGGTATCGATTGAGGCAATCTTTGTCCCAAGTCCAATTTGTTGCGGATTGATACCACCGCGTTGGGCAGTTGGAGTAACAGCATCAGCGATGTTTTGATTTAACAGATCTTGAAACATAACCCGGCTTTTTTTGAATCCTACTGTACCAACATTGGCAACATTGTTACCAATAACATCCATCTTCGTTTGAAACCCTTTCATACCAGATACCCCAGAGTATAATGATTTTAACATTTTATGTTCCTCCTTATCATTTTTTATCAGTTGCCAACTGCTTGATTTCTTTTACACTTTCCATTGGGACTTTTTCATTTCCAACCATATAAAAATAGCTGCCATTTTCCACAGTGACACCATTGACAATTCCACTTAAAATGGTATCGGAACCTTGCTTTGTCCAGCTGATTTCCTTTCCGATCACAGACGCATATTGACTAATCTGCCGAGAAGAAAATTTTTCAAAAGCTGTATTTAAATTCGTCATTTGTTCGAGAGAACTAAAGGTTGCCATTTGCGCAATAAAGTCTTTGTCTTGCAGCGGACTGGACGGATCTTGGTTTGATAATTGTGTGACGAGAATTTTCAGAAAATCGTCCTTTCCCAATGAACTTTTTTGTTCATAGGGTTCCACTTTGTTAAAAATGGTGTTATTTTTGGCAAGACTTGCAACATCCACCCAATTGCCCATCATGTTCAACTCCTTCTAGGCCGTAAAATCAATATTCGAGGCGGTTCTAAGTCCAGCCCCACTGTAGGTTATAAGTGTTGATTCCATTTCTATTTCCGATGGTTCGGACTCCTTATGCCGTTTCGATCCACTTCTGGCTGAGGATGCGGACCGTTGTTCTTGCGGGGAATGAAATCCACCTTGTGAAGTGGTCTGATTTGTTTGTGCGGAATCTATTACCCCTGGCATCTGCTGAACAACCTCTAGCTTTTGTAGGTTTAATCCTTGATGCTGCAATGTTTGTCTCAGCTGAGAGAGCTGGTTGTCCAGTATCTCTTTTGCCTGGGAAGTATCCGTCAAAATTTGGGCCGATACTTGACCATCCTGAGTAGAAATATTGACCTCAATTTGACCTAGATGCTCGGGCGTAAGAAAGAATTTTATCTGCTTCGTTCCATCCTGCCTATGTATCATTCCGACGTTCCGACTAATCCAATCGCTTACTTCTTGGACAAATTCGGGAATTGATAGTAACGGCCGCGGCGACTCGCTTTTCGATTCGGTTGCACCACCCACAATTTTAGAATGCTGGGTTACGAGATTGGCCATTTCATTAAGCTCGGTAACGTCACCCTTTGTTTCCGCACATGCTGTTTGGACAGCAGCGTCTCCTTTAGAACTGTTTTGTGCAAAATCAGATAGCGTCATTTGTACATCAACTAAATGGTTTCGATGTTGATTAACGGTTTGAGATGTTTGCCTTGGATACTGGGACGAAGAAACTTGACTCGCCATCTCGATATTTTGCAGCTTGATGCCACTCTGTTGTAAAGACTCCTCTAGACGGAGCAGCTGGTTCACAAATTCTTCATTGGCAAAGGTCGTATCCGCGGCAACTCTCAGTGATACCCGTCCTTGGAAAGAAGTTATTTCCAACTCCATCTGACCAAAAGGTTGTCCATTAACTAAAAGCTCTGCCCTAGTGCCTTTGACAGACCGATTAGACGACTCACCATTACTGCCTAGCCATTCACTTATGTATTTCGTTAATTCATGTATGGAATCAATCTCGATAGGAACAGGATTCTTACTCGCTGCCTCTGATCTATCTAGGATTTGATTTATTTTGATTGAAGGTTCTATTATAGACTCTTCAGAAAATGGCGCAAGATCTTTATCAAATTTGGTTGGGGAAGTGTTTTGATTATCTTCTAAAGGCAACTGAAAGTTAAGCTCCAATGCTTCCATTTTAGAATTCACGGTTCCATGCGGTGCTCCGCTCTTACTATCTTTAGATAATAGCAATTGGCCGCTTTGTTCCATTTCTTGACTGCTTAATGGATCCAATGTTAATGATTGATGATAATTGTCCGAAAAACCACTTAATTTTCCTGTAGCCATCTCATCAGGAATTGGCGGTGGCATTATACCATCGGACTTGGAAATCTGTTCCGGAATTACTAAAGGTTGAGCTTGCGGATAATCATAGGCCCCTACTGTTAAGACTGAGTTTAATTGCTGGTCATCTTCCAAATGATTCTCGGTTTCGTCAAGTTGATGGCCAGATATTTCTCCAGCCGGCCCTTTATCAGATAATTCCTTCGCCTGTTCACCTGTTTCAGATGATTGCGTTAAATCCTTATATATGGCCAAAATCTGGTCAAAAGGTACCGTCGGGGCCACCGTTTGTATGTTTGTTGTAAAACTCCTGCCACCAGATTGCTTTGTTTGATTTATTTTGATTAGGATTTGAGCTGTCTCCAAAAACCATTCACCTCCTTTAAAGCTAACCGTCGTTACTCTCCATTATAAACGATGCTCCATTATTCGTCATGATTTTTTTCAAAAACCGACAAAATCCGTTACATTTTTATAAATTCGACAATTGCTGACATAAAAAAAGGTAATGTTCATTAAACACTACCTTCCGTTAATACTTGCAATAATTTGATGAAATATTTCACTAAGTTCAAATTGTCCATCTGCATATCCAGCTTCATACACTGCTTTAGGCATTCCATAGACAACACATGATTCCTTCGCCTCGACTAACACGGTGCCATTATATTTTTTCACCAATCCACAACCATGCATCCCATCCGTCCCCATTCCGGTTAAGATGACAGCTAACAAGCGTTGATGATAGATAGGGGCTGCAGAACAGAGCGAGATATCAATCGAAGGTTTATATAAGGCTTGTTCGTCTTGATCGTCAACGACAAAAAGGATTGAACCGTCCTCCCGTTTTTTAAACCGAGTTTGATAGCCTGAAGGTGCGATATAAATCGTTCCTGCCGTTACTTCCTCCCCATTTTGTATTTCTCTAACTCGCAAATTACATAATGTGTCGAAACGGTCAGCGAGTGGTTTGGTGAAACTAGGCGGCATATGTTGGGCAACAACGACAGGGATTGGAAAATCCTTTGGGAAACATGGCAGTATCTTCTGTAATGCAGACGGCCCTCCTGTGGAGCAGCCAATAAAAACGAGTTCAATGGTATGAGGCGTAGACTTTATTTTTGCATTTTTTTGCAGTTGAATTCTTGGCGAGGTACTTGGCAGTTTTCCTTTTACAATCCCCTTTAGTCGGTGCAAAAAATCATGAACCTGCCCCTTTTCAGCCGGTTTTTTCAGCAGCTGATCCTTCAAAAAGAAATCAACAGCTCCAAGTTCAAGCGCAGCTAATGTTTCCCGCGCTCCCTCCCTGGTATAGGAACTTAACATGACCACTGGGACTGGAAAGTGATTCATGATGTGCTTTAATGCCTCTAAACCGTTCATTTCTGGCATTTCTACATCCATTGTGACAAGGTCCGGCTTTAACCTTTGAACCTTTTCAACTGCCTCCATCCCATTCCTAGCAATTCCTACCACATGGAAACATGGGTCCTCCTCCAGCAATTGACTAATGCCTCTTCTCATAAAGGCAGAGTCATCAACCACTAATACTTGAAACTGTTCCATCTTGTTCTGGGTCCTTTCGATAATAAAAAGTCTTCGCTGCATCTATTTTTTGAAACCCCAATGCCATATCTGTAATCGATTCAGCATGGCCGAGAAATAGATAACCACCGGGTATTAAATGGCGACGTAACCTGCAAATCACTCGTTTGATGGTGTCTTGATCAAAATAAATCAAAACATTTCTGCAAAATATGACATCGACCTCGCCTATTTGATCCAGATTGTTTTCATTAAGCAGATTTAATGGTTGAAAACGGACCATTTTTTGAATCGCAGGTATAATTTGATAACCACCATCCTCCACAGTAAAATATTTTCTTAAAAGATTTTCCGGTATTCTTCGAAATGCAAATGAACTTTGATGGTACCAACCTTTTTCTGCCTTTTGTATCACTTTTTTATTAATATCAGTCCCTACAATCTCCACTGTTCCCGGCGGAAACTTGCCGGTTTCCTGAATCAACATGGCAAGTGTATAAGGTTCCTCTCCAGTTGAACAGGCCGCGCTCCAAATCCGCAGCGGACGGCTCCTGATAGTCGTTTTCATCATCGGAAGGATCGTGGAGCAACACTCATTTAATTGATTTTCTTCACGATAAAAGTAAGTTTCGTTAATGGTTAATAATTCCACTAAGACTTCCCATTCCATTGGGTGACTTTGTATGTATTCGTAATAATCTCCACTGGAAAGCCCTAGCTCTGAGAGCCGTTTGGAAACTTTCTCTTTAAGGGAGGGAAGTCGATCCTTATAATGTAATCCACAGTAGTCATAAATCATTTGACTTAATTTCACTAATCCATAATCTTGCATGTCATCACCATTTGCTACCCCTTCGAGTTTGAACATTTTTCTATTTACCTAATTATACCGTATCCATCGTTTGATTTCATGGCTATTTTGAAATATTTTCTTTCTTTTTGTAAAAAGGTATCAAAAAATTGAACAACAATAAAAAGATTGTTGTCGAACGGTGACGATTTGGCGTACAATGGCAATATACAATTTATGATAGAAGGAGAAACAAATGTCTAGTATTTTTGGGATTTTATTAGCATTACTGGCAATTGGTTATGGGATGTTTTTAAAAGGAGCCTCCCTTACAGCATTAGTCAACCCGGCTGCTTACTTAATTATTTTTGGTGGCACTGCTGCTGCCATTATGATTGCTTTCCCATTTAGTGAAATTAAAAAGTTTCCCATTTTACTTAAGATTGCTTTATTTGAACCGAAGCAGCCATCAAAAGCGGAGCAAATTTCATCCTTCATCGCGTTCGCTGGAATCGCTAAAAGAGAAGGAATCCTTGCACTTGAAGAAATGACTGCGACGTTAAAGGATCCCTTTTTAAAAAAAGGATATGAACTCATCATCGATGGTTATGACTATGAATTTATCGAAGAAGTTTTATTAGATGAGGTTGCCGCCATTGATAAACGACATAAAAGCGGGGCATTAATTTTTACACAGGCAGGAACCTATGCTCCTACACTGGGTGTACTTGGCGCCGTTATAGGACTAGTTGCATCGCTTGGAAATTTAAATAATGTCGATAAATTGGGACATTCGATTTCAGCCGCCTTCATTGCCACCTTGTTAGGGATCTTTTCCGGATATGTCCTTTGGCACCCTATCGCTAATAAATTGAAACGAATTTCAAAGCAAGAGCAAGAAATGAAGCTGTTAATGGTTGAAGGGTTACTGGCAATTTCTGAAGGGCTTTCCCCAAGCGCCATTGAAAAGAAATTAACCGTTCATCTTTCACCAAAAGAACGGAAAAAGTTTGATAAAACAATCGAGGATAGTTCATATGAAAGATCGGCGTAGAAAATTTGATGAAGAACCTGAAGAACATATTGATGATTCCTGGTTGATTCCTTATGCTGATATCCTTACATTATTATTAGCCTTATTTATTGTATTGTTTGCCTCCAGTGCAATCGATAACCAAAAGTTTAAGTCGATTATGGAATCTTTTAAATCGGAGTTTACCGGGACTAAAATTGATAATCACAATGCAGGACTTTCTGCTCAACTGCCGAATAAGCCGTTACCTGAAAAAAAAGTTAAACAACAGAAACCGCATCCGAGCAATAACCATACCCTTTCCAAAGAAGATCAAGAGTTACTTCATCTAAAGAGTCAATTGGAAAACTACATTAATCAAAATCACTTGCAGGCAGATGTGACGATCCAAGATACAAAACGCGGTGTCGAGATTACCTTTAAAGAAGTCATCTTGTTTGATGTCGGGAAAGCGGATTTAAAAACGAGTTCTTTCAAAACATTGGACTCCATTTCAAAATTAATCAAACAGTTACAAAATCCGATTAGTATTGAAGGACATACGGATAATGTTCCAATAAAAAATCCGCAGTATCCTTCTAACTGGGAGCTCTCTTCTGCTAGAGCTGTCAGTGTTCTTCATTATTTTGAGACAAAGGATATCGCCAAAAACCGGCTGCAGTTTGTTGGCTACGGCGAACAAAAGCCCATCTTTAAAAATGATACAGCGGAACATAGACAAGCCAATCGACGTGTGAATATTGTCATTTTAAGAAGCAGCTAAAACGGGCTGTCCAAAAAGGGCAAATCCTATAAAATTAAAAAATCAAAAATGCTGTTATATCAACATTTTTGAACAGAAAAAGGGGCGTCCAAAGGTCGAAAAATCGACTTTTTGGATAGCCCCTTTTTTCAATAGTTTGTTATCTATACATTTATTTAACGGTTACCGGCACAACCTTTTGACCAATTGCTGCAATTAATTCTGGTGACATTGGAAAGTTTAAGGCTGCCGGATCCTTCATCACGGCTGGAATGGTCAACTGTAATGCTTCTTCGCTGATTTTATAATCTTGGAAATCAGTTGGTAAGCCGACCTTATGCTGCAGCACACGGATTTTTTCAATTACTTTTGCCAGTGCTGCCTCTGGTTCATCCCCTTTTACATCCACATCAAGTGCTTGTGCCAACTCTGCCACTTTTGGTAAATACAACCGAGGAATGAGTTCCATGACAACCGGTAAGAATACGGCATTGGCCAGTCCGTGCGGAATGCGGAATAAGGCCCCATATGCATGGGCCATATTATGAACCGGAATAGCATTGAGAGCGAAACTAAAGCTAGTGATTCCCATCAGACTGGCATGCAATAAATCCATTCGGGCCGCGATATTACGACCATCTGCAACAGCCAGCGGGAGATTTTTTTCAATCAAACGGATGGTATGGAGGGCATTAGCATCCGTTAGTGCCGTTGCCGTTGGCGAAGCAAGTGCTTCAATCGCATGGGTTAGAGCATCAAAGCCCGTATAGGCGGTAATCAGCGGTGGCAAGCCGACGGTTAGATCGGGATCTAGGATGGCCAAATCTGAACTAAGAAAAGGATTGATTATATTGGTCTTCATTTGAATCTCTTCATTAAAAACAACACAAATCGGAGAAACTTCCGAACCAGTACCTGCTGTTGTCGGGATGGAAATATGCGGGATTGGAATAGGATTGGCCTTAGGAAACGATTCATGTAACAAGCCGCCAGGAATGGCGTCGTTGATATTGGCAAGTCCTTTATGAAGGGCATATTTAACCCCCTTTACAGTATCGAGTACACTACCGCCGCCGACAGCGAGTAAGCCATCGGCACCGACCTCTTTCGCATAGCGAACGGCATCATTGATACAGCGGCTTTCGGCATCCTGAGCAATATCAAGGTATATGCCAACTAATTCAGGACCGCTGCCATGGCCGGTCAATTCAAACATGGAAGCTACTTTTTCAACTATACCTGCTTTTTCCAATCCCCTGTCACTAAGTAGCAGAACCCGTTTGGCACCAAGTCCGGCAAACAGGCTTGGCACCATCGCCCGTGAGTTCGAACCGCTATAAATTCCTGTACGCAGCATAAATTGAGATAACGATGTTTTCATCCTAGACTTCACCTCTTCCTTGGTTTTGACCGAATAAAATACCGTACCAGTTACGACTTTCAAGCTCTTGCGCCATTGATGTATGGACATGCTTTACTTGGGTATAGGCGTCGAGAGAGTGCTTACCCATCTCACGGCCAATCCCACTTTGCTTATAACCACCAAACGGGGCATCACTCCGCAGCATATGCCAGTCATTGATCCAAACTACGCCTGCCTGCAGCTTTCTCGCTACTTCATAAGCCTTATTGACATCACGGGTCCATACGCCGGCAGCCAGGCCATAGATGGTATCATTTGCCATCCTGATGGCATCGTCCACATCCGAATAACGAATCACCGACAGGACAGGTCCGAAGATTTCTTCTTGGGCGATCTTCATCTCATTTGTGACATTAGTGAAAATCGTCGGTTCAATAAAGTGGCCTGCCTCGCAGCCAGGCACCTTCGCTTCCTTACCGCCACAAACAAGTGTTGCTCCTTCTTGTTTCCCAGCTTCAATATAGCCAAGGATGGTTTCCTTTTGTTTTTTTGAAATAATTGGCCCTATATCTGTTGCTGGGTCCAGCGGATTACCTAGCTTTAATTTACTCGTTAATGACACGAGACCCTGAACGACCCGATCATATAGCTTATCTGGAACAAATAAGCGAGTACCCGATTCACAAAGCTGACCAGAATGGAGGAAGACACCAAATAGTGTTCCGGGCAGGGCAATATTCAGATCCGCATCCTCTAAAATAATATTGGGGGATTTGCCGCCTAATTCTAATGTTGTATTCTTAATTGTACCGGCTGCAAGTCCCATAATTCTTCTTCCAACTTCTGTTGATCCAGTAAAGGCTACCTTGTCGACCTTTGGATGGGTTACCAGTGCCTCGCCCACTTCTTTACCCGGTCCAGAAATTACATTCATCACTCCCGGTGGAACGACAGAGGAAATAATTTCGGCCAGCTTTAGCGTAGAGAGCGGCGTATAGCTGGCCGGCTTAATAACAACGGTGTTCCCCATCGCCAGCGCCGGGGCAATTTTCCAAGTGGCGATTACCATTGGAAGATTCCACGGTGTAATCGCTGCACAGACACCGATTGGCTCGCGCCAAATGAAGTTGTGCGCTGGCCCTGGGAACGGCGGAACTGGAAGGGTTTCCGAAAATGGATACTCTAGTATAAATTTTGCTAAGGTTTGGAACAAGTCCACCATTTGTAAAATATCGTTGCTGCCAATCCGGCGGACGGTACCACCTGAGCTGATTGCTTCTAAGTAGGCTAATTCCTCGGCGTGGTCGGCAATTTTGTAGGAAATGGCATAGAGGACATTGGCACGCTCCTTTGGTTTCATGTTTTTCCAGTTACCTTGGTCAAACGCCTCGCGGGCTGCTTTTACCGCGTGGTCCGCATCTTCTGAAGTTCCCTTTGCTACTTTTGCAACAAGCTCGCCCGTCGCCGGATTTACGACATTAAACGTTTCCTGACTGCTGGAAGGCTGCCAATTACCGTTGATAAAATGGTAAAATGTTTGAACCTCAACTTGAGTTGTCATGATTATTTCCTCCTAACTTTTGGTTCGAATTTTTGTGGCATCATAGGCTGTTTTTATTTCATGGGGCATGTCTATGGGACATTTCTCTCCTCGTTTCCACCTGATTTGTT
>NZ_JADDIU010000056.1 GCF_016464375.1 Bacillus renqingensis | reverse complement strand
ATAGGCTGTTTTTATTTCATGGGGCATGTCTATGGGACATTTCTCTCCTCGTTTCCACCTGATTTGTTCCATAGAACCTTTCTATGGGACATTTCTCTCCTCGCTTCCACCTGGTTTGTCCCATAGCACCTTTCTATGGGACATTTCTCTCCTCGTTTCCACCTGATTTGTTCCATCGAACCTTTCTATGGGACATTTCTCTCCTCTCTTCCACCGGGTTTGTCCCATAGCACCTTTCTATGGGACATTTCTCTCCTCGTTTCCACCTGATTTGTTCCATAGCACCTTTCTATAGGACATTTCCCTCCTCACTATCACCTCGTTTGTCCCATAGAACCTTTCTATGGGACATTTCTCCCGTCGCCATCACCCGGTTTGTCCCATAGCACCTTTCTATAGGACATTTCCCTCCTCACTATCAC
>NZ_JADDIU010000055.1 GCF_016464375.1 Bacillus renqingensis | reverse complement strand
TAGCAAAAAGTGTTCAAAACTACTTGACGGTTACAAGCGCTTTATTTCCCTGTATAATCGAAATAATGATCTGATGATGCAGCTGTATGAATCAAAATTAAAGGCAAAGGAAGCTCAATTATTAACTTTGCAAAATCATATTAATCCTCACTTTTTATACAATACCTTAAATTCAATTTATTGGATGGCTGAACAAATGAAGGCCAAGCCAATTGCAAAAATTGTCCTGAATATGTCCAAATTTTTCCGGATTGTACTAAATAACGGTGACTATGTTACCACGGTCCAAAATGAAATGGAACAAATTAAAAGCTATCTTGAAATACTGAATATACGGTATGGGGGAACCATTGATATTGTATTCGAAATTGACCAAATGTTGAATCAAGAAAAAATTATCAAACTTCTTTTTCAACCATTAGTCGAAAATGCCGTAAACCATGGCCTTGCACCAAAGGAAGGTAAAAGAGAAATCACCATTACAGGCAAAAAAATAGATGACGTTATGATTTTTGAAGTTATTGATAACGGTATTGGTTTTAACTATTCAGAAATGGTGGGCCAAAGGAAAGGGTATGCCATAAAAAATATTGATGAACGAATTAAACTTTATTATGGCAGCGAATATGGTTTATCGATAGAGAGTGAACCTAATAAAGGAACCGTTGCAAGGTTTACGGTTAGTACAAGGGTGGACAAGCATAAGGTTAGTTAAATGGAGGTGGTGGTTTTATGTACAAGATGATCATTGTGGATGATGAGGACATTGTCATTAATGGATTAACAACCGTTATCAACTGGAAAGAGCATCAAATTGAAATTGTGGGAACAGCAACAAATGGTCAAAAAGCGTTAAAAATCATTCAAGAGCAGAAACCTGATATTATTTTAACGGATATCTGTATGCCCGGTATGGATGGATTACAATTAATTAAAAAAGTAAAAGAAGAACAGCCAAATACGGTGTTTATTATTATTAGTGGATATGCCGAATTCGAGTATGCCAAAAGTGCAATCGAACTGGATGTTATTGATTATCTTATTAAACCGGTAGACATTGAGGAAATTATTGGCGTCATTAAAAAATCGATTAAGAAAAATGAAACGCTTCAACAAGATCAGAGGAAACAAGAACAAATTAAGCGATATCAGCGGGAACTGATTGAGAAATACTTTTTGGATTTGCTGCTGGGATTAAAAATGGCCGATAAGGCAATTGATCATGATTTTAATCAGTTTACGGTTTTTTGTATGGGCTACCATCGAAAAGAATGGTTACAAGATTTAGAGATACCAATCCTTCTGAGTAGAGTGAGAGGGTTTATGAATGACAAAGGTTATTCGGTCTTTACTTATTTTATTGATGAGAAAATAACCATTATCCTTACGGGGCCGTTTCAAAAAAATCTATTCCTCACTGATCTAAAGGAAGTAGTACAACAAGAAGTTTCAGAGGATTCATTTATTGGAATCGGAACTACAGTATGCAGTCAAAATGAGCTTTCTATTTCTTTGAAGGAAGCTCAGAAAGCTTGCCAAGCGGCATTATACTTCCATCAATCCATCATTCATTGTTCTGAAATTAAACATTTGGATGAACAGTATCCTACCAACGTTATACAAAAAATAAAGACTGAATTTACAAGTGAAAATATTAATCTTTCCACTGTTATAGATTTAATCAAGGAAATTGTCTATTTTTCAAAGAAATATAGGGTTCCTTCAGGAGTATTTAAAAAGAAATGCTATGAATTTATAACGGAAATGATGCAATTGATCCAAAAGGAATATGAAGTAAGGGTGGATCGTTTAATCGGGGAAAAGTACACGATTATTCAGGAATTAAACGATTTAACCAGTATCGATGAAATTGAACAATATTTAATCAAGCAAACTCGTTTGGTTTTTGAGTATATCGAAACCTATCGTGTCTCTTATAAGGATAAAATGGTTTCAGAAGTAAAAAGCTATCTTGAAGAGAATTATGGAAAACCTATTCAACTTAGTGATTTGGCCGCTTTGTTCCATATGCACCCATCCTATCTCAGTCATTTATTCTCAAAGACTGTGGGAAAACCGATTTCCGAATTTTTATTGTCCATCAGAATCGAGAAGGCAAAGGAGCTGCTTAGAAATTCTAACTATAAGATTATCAAGATATCTGAAATAGTAGGTTATGAAAATCAACGGTATTTTAACCAAGTATTTAAAAAATATGTTGGAACCTCACCGAGAGCATACCGGGCCAATCACTTGTTGAAAAAGTAAACAGGATTAATTTAAAAGATCCATTTGTTTCAATCGATGGACCTTCTTTTACCAATGAAAGACGGTTTTGAATCTGAAACAGGTGGGTCTTTTTTTTAATATCTAAAAATGTCTGATGTTTTTCAAAGTATTTGGAATTTTTACTTTAAACGGCATCCGATAAAATAATAAATGTAAGCGATTAATAAAGCGGTTGCAAACGAAGAAGGGGGAAAAAAAAGCTATTACTAAAGCATGATAATTAATTGTACAAGGAGGGGTTGTTATGAAGAAACCTTTAAAAATGGTTCCTATTTTATTCATCCTCATGTTGATTTTTACCGGGTGCAGTAGTGAAACCAAAAGCAAACAAACTGGCGCTGGTAGCAAACAACCTGCAAAGACGATCAAGTTATTAACCAATGGAAATAACAATAATGGGGACTTTAGAGCTTTAAAAGCAATCTATGAGCAATACCGAAAAGAAGTGAATCCAAATTTCAAAATGGAAATCGAATCAATCCCTAATCAAAGTCAGTATTTCCAAAAATTGCAAACCTATATTGCAAGCAATCAAATGCCGGATTTGTTTAAATTACCAAACGGACCTCTGGCTGAAACATTGGTTAAACAAGGTAAATTAGTTGACATGAAGAAAACACTTACGGATTTTGGGAAACTTGACCAATTTAACAAATCCGTCATTGATTTTCTCTCTTTTGAAGACGGCAGCTTATATTTATATCCTGAAGGAACCTTCGGTGAGGCTTTCTGGTATTGGAAAAAACCGTTTGAAGAGAATCATATCGCCATTCCTAAAACCTATGATGAATTTATCGCTGCATGTGAAAAGCTTAAACAAGCAGGATATACGCCAATTGCAGTAGCAGGTAAAGAGAGATGGCAATTAATTCGTTATTTATCTTTTATTCCACTGCGATTAACCCATACTGATTTTATTAATCAATTGAAAACTGGTGATGAAAAGTTATCAGGTGATCTTGGGATGCAGGCTGTTAACTTCTTGTACACCCTTGGTAAAAAGGGATTTTTTCAAAAAGGGTTCAGCAATATGGACTATACGCAAGGATTAAATTACTTTTTAGGTGGAAAGGCTGTTATTCATTACAACGGTTCTTGGGAACTCGATAAATTAAAAACAGAATATGAGAAAGGAAATATCGGATACTTTTTTGACCCAGATGTTGCTGGGGGTAAAAATATCGGGCCTCATACATCTATTACTTCTGGACTGGCCTATGCCTTGAATAAGCAAAAATTCGACAAAACGACAAAAGATTTCTTCAAATATGTAGTTGATCATTGGGGCCAATATATCTACGAAAAAGGAGGGGAAATGTCACCGATGAAAGGCGATATCCCGGAAGAGGCTCCAAAACTTATGAAGGACTTTTCAAGTGATTTAGCTAAAGTTACCCAAGGCGGGGTATCCTGGGATGATAAATTAGACCCTGCTACTACTGAGGCGATGGGAACGGCAGCAAATGAACTAGCCTTAGGAATGATTACACCAAAAGCGTTTGCAAAAAGAATGGATGAAGCCATTAAGGAAAATGCACCGAAGTTTTTTGGAAAATAAATAGAGTTGGGAAATGAAAGGAAGGATCGAATGCAAAAACTATATTACCAACCTGAAGGTTATTGGTTTGGAGATTGTATGCCATTTTATCATAATGGGAAATTCTATCTATTTCACCAGAGAGATACACGTAAGCCTGGTCCCTTCGGGGAACCGTTTGGCTGGGCATTAGCCTGTACTACTGATTTTGTGACCTTTGAAGATTATGGTGAAGTCCTACACCGCGGCAGTGATGAAGATCAGGATCAGTTTATATTTGCGGGGAGTATTTTTGAAGCGGATGGCGTTTTCTATGCCATGTATACCGGCTACAACCGCGATTATCCGAAGGTCGGAAAGGCATCTCAGGTACTCATGCTCGCAACAAGTGCGGATTTAATAAACTGGAAAAAATCAGATGAGAAACTGGTTATACCACAGGAAGGGTATGACCAAAATGACTGGAGAGATCCATATGTGTTTTGGAATGATAATTCTAAAGAATATATCATGATCTTAGGTGCAAGAAAATTAGATGGGAAAAAAATTCGAACCGGCTGCACCGTATACTTTACCTCAACTGATTTAAAGAAATGGGACTTTAAAGGAGACTTTTGGGCTCCGAATCTTTACTCAATGCATGAAATGCCGGATATCTTTAAGATGGGCGACTACTGGTATTTGTTGACTACCGAATACAGTGACAAAAGCAAGACGGTTTATCGTATGAGTAAATCATTATCCGGTCCGTGGACTGCACCAATAGATGATGCATTTGACGGGCGGGCTTACTATGCAGCACGGTCTTTCTCGGATGGGAATAAAAGATATCTCTTTGGCTGGGTTCCCACTAAAGAAAATGAGGAGGACCTGGGAAAGGAACAATGGGGCGGAACACTGGTCGTTCATGAAGTCTATCAACGTAGGGACGGATCATTAGGAGTCAAAATTCCAGATGGCGTTTACAATGTATTTGGAAAAAAGGAGATGTTAATAGAGCAACAAACGAAATTGAGTTCTACTGACTCCTGTGTGGAAACACTCATGACGAAGGATATAGGGGATTTGTTTAAATTCGAAACGAATATAAAGTTTTCAGAAGGAACAAGGTCATTTGGTATCCGTTTATTTGAAGATGAGGCTACTGGGGATGCGTATGAGTATATTTTCAACGTAGGGGAGAACCGTATCAGCTTTGACCGGACACCGAACCTTCCATGGTATCGATATGCTAATAAAGGCTTGGAAAGACCGATTCGATTTGAGGCAAATAAAGACTACAATATTCAACTGATTGTAGATGATACCATTGCAACCGTTTATATTGATGGAGTTGCTTTGAATGCCCGTATGTACTCAAAATCAGGCACTGCCCTTTCTATGTATGTAGTAGATGGAGATTTAGAAATTACTGAAGCATTTATTGAAAAGGGACTTAAAGTATAACTGTAAACTGAATAAATTCCAACTGTTGAATCTATCTATCTAGCAGTTGGAATTTGTTTCTATTCATGATCCCTGTATTTTGAAAAAAGTTAAGGAATGAAGCCAATGAATAAATATTTAAGTAAAAAATCAATTGTTTCAGTCTTTTTGCTCCCATCCTTGTTAATTTATATTTGTACGGTTTTGATTCCATTATTATGGTCGTTGGGTTATGGATTCTTTTCCTGGACAGGCATTTCCCCGATGGAGTTTAACGGGATAGAAAATTATACGAAGCTTTTTTTCAAAGACGAGGTATTTTGGAAAACAGTGTGGAATACTGGAAAGTTTACGGTGCTAAATGTAGTTATCCAAGTAACCTTTGGTTTATTTACAGCAATTTTATTAACAAAAATCACAAGGGGACGAGGGCTATTTCAAACCTTATATTTTACACCCGTAATCCTGTCCACAGTAGCCCTTGCACAAATATTTACACATATTTACTCCGTTAGCCCAGTGGGCTTAGCCAATTCTTTATTAGGCATAATAAACGACGATTTTCGTAATCTTGAGTGGTTATCTAACCCAAATCTATCGTTATTATCAGTTACGGTTGCGGAAGGATTTAAAAATGCCGGTGTATATATGATCATTTTCTATGCTGCTTTAATTGCTATTCCAGAAGAAATTATTGAGGCTGCAAAAATAGATGGAGCTTCCGGCTGGCAGCTTTTTCGCTATATCAAGCTTCCTTTAATAAGGGATGTCATGATAACGTGTATGGTTTTAGTTTTAAATGGTTCACTTAAGGCTTTTGATATTCCTTATCTGTTAACCCAAGGAGGGCCGGGAACCTCAAGTGAGTTAACCATCACCTATATGTATAAAGCAGCATTTAGTGATTTGTCATACGGTTATGGGAGTGCAATCGCAGTGTTTGTTGCGATTGAGAGTATATTATTTATTGTTTTATTTAACAAGTTGACTAAATTAAAGAAAAGCGGGGTGAACTAAAGAATGTTAAATGCTGAAACAAAGGTAAGTACGAGTAAAATACCATTTACCCGGAAAGGGCTAAAGTCTGCCCCTAAAATTACTCCAAAGGGAGTTCTTTTGACCATTGTGTTACTGGTTGTTTTGATCATACAAGTTTATCCAATTTTATGGGTCATTCTCTCAAGCTTTAAAACAATTGAAGAGTTTCAGACAAAAAATCCATTTTCGCTGCCGGAGGCATTGAATTTTCAAAACTATATAAATGTATTAAAAAATAGTCATATCACTATTTATTTATTCAATAGTTTCATTGTTTTAATCGGTGTTTTGTTTTTTCTCCTAGTACTAAGTTCAATGGCCGCTTTTGCAATCGAAAAATTAAGGTTTAAATACAATAAGAAAGTAATGGCATTTTTTCTATTTGGAATTATGGTTCCAATCCAAATATCTCTTATACCACTTTTTCAAATATATAGTAAAATTGGGCTTCTCAATACCTATATAAGCATCATTCTTCCCCAAGTAGGGTTTGGATTACCAATGGCTATCTATTTGTTTACAGCATTTTATAAAAATATTCCAAATGAAATGTTGGAAGCTGCCGTCATGGATGGCTGTTCAATTATTAGATTATTTTTTAGCATTATTATTCCCATGTCAAAAAATGTGATTGTTACCGTTGCCACTCTTTTTGGAGTGTTTACGTGGAATGATTTTATTTTTGGATTTACCTTTATAAGTAATCCAGATATGTACACCGTTACTTTAGGTTTGCGGGATTTCGTAGGAAACTATGGACTAACAGATTGGGGTCAGACATTCACTGCGATTACCTTAACCGTTGCACCGACTTATATTTTGTACTTTTTCCTTAGTAAGCATATCATCTCGGGCATGGCAGCTGGTGCCGTTAAGTCTTAATAAAAATAAGAAAGAAGGGGGAGGGCTTGTTTTGACAACGTTATTGAATGGGTTACAACATATTGGAATTCCTACTGAAAAATTTAATTCCTCCGTAGAATTCTATAAAACATTGGGATTTGAATTGGTTCAAACAGAACAAAATGGAGAGAGCAGGGTCGCTTGCTTAAAGTTGGGTCATTTTGTTTTGGAGATTTGGGAGGAGTCCCCTTCATATCAGAAAGGTGCAATTCATCACTTTGCGATAGATACAGACAAAATTGAAGAAGCTTTTAATTTTATCAAAACGATTCATGTAGACTTGATAGATAATGAAATTAGGGAACTGCCTTTCTGGGAAAAAGGTATTCGCTATTTCAACTTTTATGGACCAAACCGCGAAATTATTGAGATTTGTCAAAAAATGAAGTAAAGGAATCTAATTGTACTAAAACTTCATGGTTAAACGAATAGTTGGATTGAATTAACCTTAGAAAAGGCACAACTAGCGGACCAGCTAGTTGTGCTTTCTAGTTACCTATGCAAAAATCTATCGAAAAATTCTTGATTATGGAAATGAATAAAGTAACCCAGTTCACGAAAATTCAAAAATTTTGTAACCAGTTTAGTTAACATGATTTTTTTGGAATTGCTTTGGAGTTAAGCCGATTCTTTTCTTAAAGCATTGAAGGAAATAAAAATAATCACTATATCCAGTTTCAGTAACAACTGATTCTATGGATTCACCATTCATTAGAAGATTACATGCATACTGAATCTTTAAATCTATAGTTTTTTGCTTAATGGTTGTTTTAAAAAATAGATTTCCTTTTGATAGCGTAGTCATTTTTACAAATCGTTTAGAGTTGAAATCCAGACTTTTAAGACTTAAAAAAACGTATAAAAGTAAAGCTAGTCGATTGTCATCCCAAAATGCTGCTTGGCCAGTTCTTTAAATTTTGTATCACTAATGGCCTCTTTTGATAGATTCCCATCGACCCATCTCGTAAAGGTGTGATTAGTTAAGGTAATGCTCCCATTCTCTGTAAGCCGGGTGATTAAAGGAGACTTGTTAAATGAGGATTCCGGGTTTTCGGCAATTATCGTTTGAACCTCATTTAATGTTGCTGCTGTAATCGGTTTTCTGGAATCAAACACATAGCCGGTTTTCCAATCTGAATCTTTATGCTTTAGCTTCATTTCCAGTACATAATCTCCATGCTCACTATCAACTTTTTTTATTCTAAATTCCCCATTGCCGGACGACACGATTTCACCAGAAAGCGGCACAGGTTGTAAAGGTAAATTTGCTCCAAAGCCTGTGTCGATTAAATAGCTTTGTTCCCTGTGGACTAAGAGAATCGCTACATGTGTTCTCCCAAGCTGATGATAATTTTGAGTCTTATGGTTGTAAACAACCCCGTCTGTTAAGACTGCATTAAAATTATTTTCCAATAGATAAAAATAGAAGAACGGATTTAATTCATAGCAAAGGCCGCCTTCCATTTTTTCACCTATCTTGTTTATTAAGTTTTCCTTTGTAATCTTTCGAGTTCTGTTTTCAATAATCGTTAGATTTTCAAATGGAATGGTTTGTGCCGTTCTTTCAAGAATGGCCGCCAATTTTTCAAAAGTGACGGTTTCGTTTTCCGGCAGACCGATTCGTTTATGAAATAAAGAAGTAAGTTTTCCCATTTTAAACCCCCCAAATCCTAAAGTTCGTTATACATTATTATAACAAACATTATAATTGGGGAAATGGTGCAGCAGCCAACAAATAGTGGAGGGGAATTTTGGCATAAACAGCAGGTGCCTGACCCCGTTAAACGGGTGTCAGGCACCTATAGTCAAATGGTTATTTTTATAATTTAGCTTTTTTTTCTTCTTTGTAGAATGATAATCATTGCACCAACCATTAATAATAACAGCCCTATGCCAATAAGATTATACGTATTGGTTGCAGTATTTGGCAGGCTGCCACCGTTAGTATTGGTTGTCGGTGATTGTTTATCGGTCGTTTGGCTTCCTGTTTGGCTGCTATTTCCATGGTTCTGTTCTTTGGATGGATTCGGTTTGTTTGTATCAGAACCGGTTGTATCAGGATCGGGTGTATCATCTTTAGAGCCATCCGGAGTTTTACCAGGATCTGTTGTCCCCCCGCCTTTCTCGCCTGTAGTCGTATTGCTCAATTTTTGAACAAGAAGGTGATAGAATTCACCCTTTGTACGGAGATTTGTAAATTCATTCGCATCCACTTTCGCCTTCGCGGATAAGACGTTGATTTCCTCTTGGGTTACAGGGTCTTTTACATTGATGGAAGCAATGTTGGTATATTTGCCATCATCTGTTTTCGGCACTTCTAATATATCGTGATTAACCAAGTAGGCGACATCCTTATGGGCCTCAGATGTTTGATCAACACCAATAATTTTCCAGTTATTTTGTACAACGGGCGTATATTCACCTTTCTTTTCTTCTTTTAAATAGCGGATAGCCAGATTTCTAATTGTACCGCCGGTTTCACCGAAAGCACTCTCGTCTTTAGATGACCATACCTTTTCAAAATGACGCCCATCCAGTGCTTGTCCCTTCGAAACGAGAAAGTCCATTCGATAAGAATTCATACCTAGTGTTAAAGCATCATCTGGTTTAATCGGTGTACCATCTATTTTGCGTAGATTCTTAATCCTGCTGCCATATGGCTCGCTCAAATCAATGTCATATTCGACCCCGCCAAAGAAATCATTCGTGCTATATTTTGAAGCTCTGCGTGTTTTATCAAAGCTGATTGTAACATCGCCTGGTCTTGAACGATTAAAATAGCCTGCAGACCATTCCATATAATCCTTTAAATCTTTTCCAGTTACCTTATATATTGTAACCTCGCCACCGGCATACTGGTAATTGTAAGCAATATCTTTTTTCTTAATTGGTCCAACATTAAGAAGGGCTTTATCATTATCAATTTGATGTGCAACCACATTGGCATGACTGTAATGCAACATCACTTCATTAAAGAAATCGGAAAGCGGTGTTTCTTGAATTTGCACACTTGGAATTCCTTTTATTTTATTTTCGGGAACCATGTTCATCCCTTTTAATTCCGCAACGACAATATTTGCATCCTCACGAGCAAACTTATGGAACGGTTGCAGAATTGACTCCAGCCCAGAATCTGATGCTGTGATAGTTCCGTCAGCTGCTTTTACCGGTACCGCCGTGGCCTCTTTATCTTTTAAAACAAATCTGCCATTTTGCTTTGTAAACGTTAAATCAATTCTTGAAATATGGGTTCCATATTTATCCGGTTCGGATATTATTACACCGTTAATCACTTCCTTTTTCACCAATTTGTGCATATGGCCGGCAAAAATGGCCGTTAATTCGGGAACGGCGTTGGCAATATCTGCTACACCTGTTTCTGGAATCCCATTCTCATTATCCACGCCCATATGCATAACGCCAATCATCACATCGACTTTATCTTTTAATTCCGCAACCGCTTTTTTTGTCTCTTCAATTGGATTTTTAAAAACGATACCGTTGATATGATTCGTACCTTGTTCAAACTGAGGTACCATAGGTGTATCCATTCCAATTAGCCCGACTTTTACTCCATCCTTTTCCACAATGGTATAGGCAGGTAAAAAGCGTTCACCATTTTCTTTATAAATATTTCCTGCTAGAATAGCACCGTTATATTGACTGCTGATCTTATGTAAAACATCTAAACCAAAATTAAACTCATGGTTCCCCATTACCCAAGCATCATAGCCCATTTCATTCATCGCTACCATCATTGGAGATTTAGGCTGATCGTTAAACAACTCGGCAGAATTATCTTGAATCATGTCACCTGCATCGACTAAAATCGTATTCGGATTCTCACTTCTTACCTTTTTTACAATCGTATAAAGCTGGGTGAGACTGCCGTTTAAATTTGGACCATCAAGGGCATAGTCCCACGGCATAAATCGACCGTGAATATCCGATGTTCCCAGGATTGTAATCTTGGTTTCATCCGATTGTCCTTCCGTTTCAGCCTTAGCCTTTAACGGAGTAGTGCCGGCCGCTGCGCCTAAAATTAAAGCTGCAGATGCTGAAGCGGCTAGGAATTGTGTCAATTTCCGTGTAAATGCTTTCAAAATCTTTTGCTCCTTCCCTTTAATAGACTTTTTCTATCAATCTACGACTAATAGTGTCAGACAACTAAATAATAACAGATCAATACCCTTTTTTTTATAATAAAAATAAAATTATTCGATTTTTTATTAATTATTGTTCATCGTCCTTAACCAGAAAAATAAATGTCTTATGGGGAGTAAAATAAAGAGATAAGTAAAACAAGACCAGTCACCTATAGTATTAGCTTACTAGACATGGCGTAACGATCAGCACGATTAAGAGAAACACAATATTCGACCGGTCTATTTTCAGTATCAAAGGTAACACCATGGATTAAAAACGCTGCTGTTCCTTCCGACGCTCGCAAAAAGTGGTTTTCAGGCGCTGTTAACTTAGTTATAGAAATTACATGTTTCTGTTTGATTAACTTAATCTGATAAAATTGCTCGAGTGTAGAATATAAAGAGCATTTTTCAAAATCAAAACTTTCCAGCTTTGGACAATAGGCTGTTGGAATATGTGCAGTTTCTAAAAATAGTTCCATGCCATCTAATAATCGGACGCGTTTTATCTGATATACTTCTGTACCAATCGCAATCTCTAAATGCTCAGCAATTTTTTTATCTGCTTCTATAATATTTAAACTGATCAGCCGATTGGTTACCTCATACCCATCAGAGGTCCAACCTGCAGTATAGGAGATGAAATTTTTTGCATCCTCTATATAATAGGGTTTTGAAATAAAATTGCCTCTGCCATGAACGGTATAAATTAGGTTTTCATATCTCATTTGCCTTAATGCATCCCGAACTGTAATACGGTTAGCACCCAGCATTTTCGCAAGTTCTCTTTCGGAAGGAAGTTTGTCCCCGGGTTTTAGCTGGTTCCTATCAATATATTCTTCAATATCCTCACGCAATTCTTCACTTAATAAGTTGATGTATTTCCCCATTGTGTTCCCTCCTTACAGCATTGTAGTAAGAAATTTAAATCGCTTACTACTAGAATATGATTTGGTATATAAAACAACATTCTCACTCTGATCGTAGGTTCTTTCTTCCATCATAAATGCAAATTCATCTTCCATCATATTTAAAAGAGCAGCCTGAGGATTATGAATTTTAATGATTGATAACACCTTCTCAGTACTTTGCACCCACTTATGCTGCTCCGTAAAAATATCAAATATAGAATATGTCGAGAAATCATATCGTTCAATATTATCAATCAAACAATAAGGAGTATAAATATATTCCAAAACAAACGGTTCTCCATCCCCGAGACGCAGGCGAATTACCTGAAACACAGAATCCTCTGGATTTAAGTGAAACATTTTAGAAAATTTATATCTTGCTTTACGTTTCCCGGAGTAAAGCAGTTTGGTAGAAGATTGAATCCCCATATCATTTAAAAAACGGCCCATCCCTTGAATGGTATCAAGTGTAGTATTAATCTTTGGATGGTTAACAAATGTCCCTCTACCTTGTTTTCTAATAAGGAGTCCCTCTTCAACTAATAGTGATACTGCTTTCCTAACGGTCATACGATTAACGCCATAGGTTTCTGTCAATTCTCTCTCTGATGGAATTGTTTCTCCAACAGTAAAAATTCCCTTTTCAATTTTATCTCGTAATAAATCAGCAATTTGAATGTAAAGCGGCGATTTTACGTCCATATTAAAACCCCTTTAATAAGTAGTGGTATAGAAAATTCAATTATCATTTAAAAAACCTCTTGAAAATTTGTTTATGTGGTATAATCATCCGTTTAAAAATGTATACCTCTAAAATTCACCTGAAACCTATAAAGATGATACATCTTTCAACTGTGGTCGTAACATTTAAATAATTGGTATATACTTTCCCTCTGAAAATATTATAAACCATTCGTTAATACATGTGAAGTGGTATAGTATGATAATGAAAATAAGCAGATATACAATCTTTAAATTGGGTATTTTTACCTACATTTCACCATTTATTTCTTAAAAACAAACAACTAAATAGCATATTGACAGATATTTCGGCAGGTGGTATGGTCTTAATGTAAACACATATACTATGTATACAATGTATACGGCAACTAAGGAGGAGAATGATGTTAAAGTTCAATGAAAACAAATATTTAGAAATTGGTAATAACACGGTCAAGCTAAAGGGGAGGATAGATGAAATTGTAAGCGAAGTCAGCGGCAAAGGTTATAAAAATATCTTTCTAATCGGTTCAGGTGGATCTTATGCGATGTTTATTCCTTTTGAGTATTTCTTATCAACCAAATCCACTATTCCTGCATATGTGATGATTGCTAAAGAACTAATGGTTTCGGGGCATAATCAATTATCTTCTGAATCGGTATGTATTTTTACATCTACTTCCGGAACAACTGAAGAAACTGTTGCAGCAGCTGAATATTGCAAATCAAAAGGCGCTACGACCATTTGTATTTCTGGGAAAGCAGATGTTCCTTTTGTCCAACATGCTGATTATGCCATTTTGAATACAATGGACGACTTTTCTGCTTCAGATGCGGACTATCTTGTGCTTTATATGCTTACATTTTCGTTTATGCATCATCATGGTGAATTTCCAAATTATGAAGACTTTTGTAAAAACCTGCGAAATTACCAAATGCATTGGTAGATGTAAAAAAGCAATCTGAAGAAAGATGCATGAAGTTTGCCGAAAAATATAAAAATGAGACATACCATATGTTAGTAGGTTCAGGAAGTGTATGGGGAGAAACCTATTCCTATGCAATGTGTGTGATGGAAGAAATGCAGTGGATTCGTACCAAATCTGTAAAAGCTTCTGAGTTTTTCCACGGTTCATTGGAGTTAGTTGAAAAAGATATGAGTCTTATGGTCATCATGGGTGAAGATGACACAAGGCCAATGTGTGAAAGAGTCATTAATTTTGCTAGGAAGTATACGGACGACTTAAATGTATTTGATTCAGCGGACTATAAGCTCCCGGGTATAGATGAAAAATATAGAAGCCTCTTATCCCCAATTATCATTACTGCTGTACTGGACCGTTTAAGCATTCATCTAGAAGAAAAAAGAGGACATTCTTTAGACATCAGAAGATATTACAAGAAGGTAGAATATTAATTATTTGTAGCAGCGGACATGATTACCAATGGCAAAACTACTGAACTTTAGTTGCTTCCTGCTTATAAATCATGTCCCCAAGAGAACATGGTCTCTATAAAGGTCTCAATACAATTGGAGTTATAAAATAATTCAAAAGAATCTATAATTATCCTGGTAATTGTGAACGGTTTCACCCTTTTTTGGCCTAGAAATAGATAGAAACTTCTAATATATGAGGAGAACACTTATGGAAAAATCAAATTCAGATATTGTCCTGATTTCAGATCACATTTTTACAGGGACAGGAAGTATCATCTCCGGCTTTGTCGCTATTAAGAGAAACATGATTGAAAAAGTTGGCTCAGAAAGTGAATTAGAAAAATATGTGGGGGAGAATACCAAGGTATACAATTTAAAGGAGAAAGTCATTTCGCCCGGTTTCGTTGATAACCATGTGTTTTTTACAGGGTATATATGGGAAAGAATTGGCTTAGATTCATCGAAAATGATGACTCCTGAGGAAGTAATAAAGTCACTGCAGGTTTATCAGGCGAGCTTAGATAAAGGAAAACCGATTCTAGGCCATGGGCTACATATAGAGGGGTGGACAGCATTTGAGAAAAGTAGAGATTTGCTAACAAGAGCCTTCCCAGATGTTCCAGTAATGATTTTTACAGAACAGCGAGATTTCTGTTGGTTAAATAAAGCCGCTGAAGAAAAATACCGGTTCAGTAGCGAAGAATGCCATGCAGAGGCCTGCTGGAGATTATTTCAAGAAATATTTGAAGATCCAAAGATAGTAAGAGATTACTATTTAGCTTTTCAGGATATGCTTGCTTCCAAAGGAATAACATCTATTAAAGAAATTGGGTTTGATGATTATTATGGATTTAGAGACGTACTTCTTCAGCTAGAGGAGGAAAACAAGCTATTTCATAGAGTAAATCTTGTAACACAGCCTGTAGGTAGAGAGGCTGACCTTGCTTATGGAAAGGATTGCAGGAAAAAACTTATCGGCGATTTCATCAAATTTATGGGTTATAACATCATGGTAGACGGTGATATAGAAGCTTATGAAGGAGATATCTTAGATGAGTATCCTAATAAATCGGGGCTTCATTGCCAGCTGCAAATAGATTATGAAAAACTGAAAGAAACAGTCTTAGAAATTGATAAACAAGGCTTTCGCTGCTGCTTACATGCTGAGGGGGATGCAGCCGTGAGAAAAGTAATTGATATTTATGAGGCTTGCAGTATAATCAACAATTCTCGCAACTCTAGACATGCAATAGTCGATATGGAATTGATTGACCCTAAAGATATCGAACGGCTAAAGAAACTCAATATAACAGCGATTAATTATGTTCAAATCATGAATTGTTACGACAGTTATAAAGAATATTATGGCTTAAAGTATTTTTCAAAAGAAAGGCAACGAACCATCTGGCCCTATAGATCCTTATTAGACAAAAATGTAAACCTTTGCTGGGGAACAGATTACCCACTAGATACACCGGATATTCCTTTGTCTATTTCCTTTGCGTCAAAAAGGAAGTTTCCTGATAATATGCCGGAGAATGGTTTCAATCAACAAGAAGCAATTACCCCAGCTGAAGTTTTACTAGGTTGGACGATAAACGGCCAAAAAGCAAATTTTGATGACCATCGGCTGGGAACATTAGAAGAGGGAAAACTGGCAGATATTGCAGTGTTAAATCATGTTATTTGGGATGCAGGGGAAGAAGTGCTTAAGAACACAAAAGTATGCTTGACTATTTCCGATGGACGGGTTGTATACGAAGATATGTAGGGAGGGAGCTTATATGAAGGTAATAAGTTATGGCGATAATGTGGTGGATCGGTATGTAAACCAAAATGTAATGTTTCCAGGAGGAAATTGTGTCAATTTTGCTGTTTATGCTAAAATGGCTGGTTTCAATGTGGCTTACCTTGGATATTTTGGTGAGGATTATGAAGCGGACGTCATTAAAGATGCATTAACTGCTTTTTCAGTAGATATTTCATTGTGTCAAGTTGAACAAAATACCGTGACAGAGCGCTGTGATGTTGAATTGATTGAGGGAGAACGAATTTTTAAAGAAGAGGATAATAGAAATAATCTTCATGGTTATCTGCCCTTGACTGAAAAAGAATTGAATTATCTAGCAGATTTTGACCTAATTCACAGCAGCTGCTATGCGGAAGTAGAAAATGAAATTCCGAAACTTGCTAAGTTAAACAAGCTCGTTACTTTTGATTTTTCCGAAGAAGATGAATACCGAAGCGAAGCTTATTTACTGGCAACTTGTCCTTACATTGATTTCGCATTATTTTCATGTGAGGGAAGATCAGAGACTGAGATTAAAGCGCTTTTAGAAAAAGTTCATAAATTGGGAACACAGTATGTATTGGCGACCATGGGAGTTAATGGGCAGATACTCTATGACGGAAATAGGTTCTATCGGGGAGTTGTTCACCGAATTCATCCTGTTGATACAATGGGCGCCGGGGATAGTTTCTTTACCTCATTTGTCATTAGTATGCTTAAACAAGGGTGGAAAAAAGGAGAGTATCTAAGTGAGGAAAAGATCCATACTGCTTTTGAATCGGCTGCGAAGTTTTCAGCAGAAATTTGTTTATTAAAAGGCGCATTCGGACACGGAAAAATAATTAGATAAGCAGAATCATTACTTAAATTAAGGGGCTATAAATATGGAAAGTTTTTTTAAAGACAAACAACGTCTTACAGCTTATGCCATGATGCTTGTTATTTTTATTGTTGTTGCATTGTTTGCTCCTAGTGAAAAAGTTGGATATAGTGCATATTCCCATCTTTTAGATTCCTCAAAGGGGACTATTCCCAAGGATATGATGGTACACTATGGTGCATGGACTCTTCTCATACCTGTTGTAATGTTTAGCTTTGTGTTATTGACAAAGAGTTTCTTAGAAGCCTTTATATGGAGTGCATTTTTGTCTGTTTTCATGAGATTTAGATTAGATACGATTCCCGCTTTTACAGAAGAACAAATAAAGGTATTATTAGATTACGATAATGCTCGGATGATTTTATTGTATTTTTGTATTGGAAGCGTTTTAGTAGCTGTCTCTAAGGGTGGCGGTGCGAAGGCCTTTGCTGATTGGGCCAAAAGAAAGGCCAAGAATTCTAAAGTGTCCTTAGTCATCATGTGGATTATGAATGTCGTTTTATCTATTGATGATGAGTTAAGCGCATTCACAACAGGGACTGCTATCACCCCACTTACAGACAGCTATCGTATTCCTAGAGAAAAATCAGCTTTTATGATTCGTGCTACTGCTGTTGCACCGGCAACACTTTGGCCATTAGGGGCTTGGACTGTATTCATTGCAACATTACTAGAGTCGAGTGGCTTTGCATCATCTGGCCAAGGTGTCACAGAATATATGAAAATAGTTCCGTTCTTGTTTTTCCCTATTATACTCTTAATTATTGCCCTTCTGGTCGCACTTGGTATTATTTCTGACTTCGGTAAAATGAGAAGGGCCGTAGAACGTGTTAAGAATGGTGGTCCAATTGCTCCAATTGATAGTGGGAAAAAATGGGTGATGATGCAGAAATTGATTTTGAAGACTTAAACCCGAATCTAAAGCCGAGAATGATTAACTTTTTTCTTCCTGTTATTGCACTAGTAGGCGGTGCGGCTATTTCAGGATTGGATATTATGGTAGGGATTATTTTTGCTTTAGTTGTATCCTTCTTTTTGTACGTATTACAAGGGATATGTACGCCAAAACAATTTATCAATGAAATTCTTCTTGAAGGATTTAAAGATATGACAATGTTAACTGTATTGTTTGGAGTATCTCTTGTCCTTGTAGGGCAGCTTGATGCTATGGGCTTTGCCCCATTTATTGTAGGAATTACTTCTAAGGTACTTTCACCGCATTTATTACCGTTTGTAGTATTTGTTGTCTTTATGTTTACAGAATTTCTGGTAAGCTTTAACTGGGCGTTATACATGATGGCATTACCGATAGTTGTTCCGTTAGCTGCATCAACGGGGGCAGATCCTTATCTTACCATTGCAGCACTAATTTGTTCAGGAGTTTGGGGAAGTCAAGGTTGCTTATATTCAGATGGAGCACTAGTAGCAGCGGCAGCAACTAAGACAGATGCTTATGAAGCCTCTACCGCTTCCATCCAATACACAGTTATTGCTGCCATACTCTCAGCTGTTGCCTTCCTTATAGCTGGATTTATCATTTAGAGTTGGTGCCCTATTACTGTAATCCTTTAAGTAGCATTATAAATTAGATTTACCAAAAGGAATTAGGGCTCGTCAGCTCTAGTTCCTTCTTTATCGAAGATTTATGTCGAACAAGTTGTTTATTTCTGAGAGTAAAGGACTAGTATTGAAATTCTACCCACCCTCCTACAACTAAGTAGTTGACACTTTCAATACGGATTCCGAGTACCCAATCTCCAACCAAATAAAGTCCTTGGTTTGACTATAAGCATTTAAGGAGATATACGAAATGAATAAAAAGGATGAAGTTTTAGAACTTATTAGAAAACAAACAGCCTTTTTCGATCTAAATAAAAACCCGGAAAATTTTACGGCTGATTATATTAGTGAAAATTTAAATTTAAAAAGAAATACTGTCAGTAAGTATTTAAATTATTATTGCACCAAAGGGTTCCTAATTAAAATTCTATCTCGTCCAGTTTTATTCTTACATAAAAGAGAATTTGAAACTAATTTTTTCCCAGTTGATAAAAACCAGTTTGATTCAATCAATGATTTATTTTCCAGGCAGCCGCTGTATCAAATGGATTTGTTTTCAACGGTTATAGGTCATAATGGCAGCCTCTCCAAGGCCATAAGCGAATTGAAAACTTCAGTTTTTTATCCGGAAAATGGGCTTCCTGTGCTTATTACTGGTGATAGCGGTACCGGAAAGAACTTTTTAGCAGAAATGACATATAAGTATGCTATCCAAGAGGGCTTCATTGAAGAGCATTCACCTTTTATAGTTTTTAATTGTGCTCAGTATATTAATAATCCTGAATTATTAGCAAGTAATCTGTTTGGATATGTTAGAGGAGCTTTTACTGGTGCGGTTGAAACAACAAGTGGTGCTTTTGAAAAAGCTAATGGAGGATATTTATTCTTAGATGAAGTGCATAGATTAAGTCCGGAGGGACAGGAAAAATTATTTACTTACTTGGATAAGGGAGTAATTTATAGAGTTGGTGATACAAAAACTAAAATTACGCCTATTGTTAGATTAATATTTGCAACAACAGAAAGTATTGATGAAACCTTTTTAACCACATTTATTAGAAGAATCCCCTTACAAATCTCATTGCCTGATTTAAAAAACAGACCGACTCAGGAGAAAGAGGAACTGTTAATTGATTTTCTCATTATGGAAAGTAAAAAAATTAATAAACCCATAAGGTTAAGTAATAGATTAATTTCAATCATTCTAAATCATCAGTATGAGGGAAATGCTGGAGAACTGAAAAGTACAATAAAGTATATGATTGCCAATACATTTATGAAACAAAAAAATGAAGAAATAATTTGGCCTTCTATTTTCGAATTGCCAGAGGAGCTTCTCGTAAAGAATGAAGCGTTCTTAGAAGAGTCAAAAAGTGGTACATTAGACATTTACCCTTATAGCAAACTATCTGAAATTGTTTTATATAGGTATCAAGAAGGCGAAGTACTCCTACAAACCTGTACTAAACTCTACCATTATATCATTGAGGAAAAAATTAATTTGAAATCAAGAAGCAATGAAGCAATCAGTTGTATCCAACAGTATTTTGATTATTTAATCTTCAATTCGAAATCAACTAAAAATAGTGCACTTTTTAACTTCATCTATACAAACATGAAGTCAATTTTTGAATTAATCAAGGATGAACAACGTATCTTATTTGGAGGAAATAGTGTTTTAGCAATTAGTTACTATTTTTACCACAGAAAAACCAATTCCATGAGCAAAAAGGAATTTTTTAATTTGCATGAGAAAAAAATTGTAAGTATTGTAAAAAGAAATAATCCAGAATATTGGAAATATGCAGAGAAGATTTTAAACTTAGTCCAGCAACAATTGGGAATCCAAGTTGATAAAGTCGACAGTGTTTTTATAACTTTGTTTCTATTTAGTGTGGATGTAACAGTTTTAGACAAGTATGAGTGTGGGGTTATTGTTGCCCATGGCTATTCAACAGCAAGTAGTATTGCTAATGTAGTGAACAGATTTCTTAATCATAGTATCTTTGAAGCATTTGATATGGAAATTGATGTTCTTCCCAGTGAAGTCAGTAGAAGAGTATTAGAATACTGTCGAAATCAGGTGAATGCCAAAGGTATAATTGTTTTGGTTGACATGGGATCATTAAAGAGTATTTATAAAATATTAGGGACTAGTTTAGATGTTCCAATTGGCATAATCAATCATGTTTCAACGCAATTAGCTTTGACTGTTGGAGAAAAAATTCTTAACGGTCTATCAGTTAAAGAAATAGTTGACAGTACAGTAGAAGAGTTTGAATTAGAAGCCAAAACGATTTTTCCAGAAAAATATAGAAAGAGGATTATTATTACCACTTGCCGAACCGGCATTGGAACTGCAGAAAGAATTAAGAAACTGCTAGAGAAAAGCTTAGATGGTTTACTTGAAACAGAGATCAAGCCGATTGACTTCAATTTTTTAATAACAGAAGGAGGGCTTTATCTTAAAAAAAATTTTGAGGTAGTTGCTGTCGTGGGAACAGAGGACCCGCAGCTACGAGATGTTCCGTTTTTCTCTTTGGAAGATTTGATTATCCAAAATGATATTTATCCCCTGTTAAAGCTGCTGGATGATTCAATTAATGAGCAGCAGAAGGAGGAAATCAGGGAAAGGATTGTGGAGTACTTTTCTTTGGAAAGAGTCATTGATTCCTTAACAATACTAGATTCAAAAAAGGTTATTTCGAACGTTTCAGATTTTATCAAAAGTTTTGAAATGTTAACTCAGAAGAGACTGGATAATACGAAAAAAATCTCTTTATTTGTACATGTTAGTTGCTTGATAGAGAGATTAATCCGCAATGAGCCAATAAAAGAGTATACTGGGAAGTTTTCTGATAAATTTATGAATCGGAAGGATTGCAATCTATTACGAAAAGCTTTTAGTGGGATAGAGAGCGAATATAGTGTTCATATACCTAACTCCGAACTTCATTATGTCTGTGATATCATCACGGGTCAAATGGAGTATATCAATAAACATGATGAGTTTTGAAAAAAAGGCATGTCACAAATTGTTGGCATGCTTTTTGCATAATAAAAGAGTGAGAAAGGAGGATAGAACATGGGGAGAACATTTATATTAGCTAGTCACGGAAAACTAGCAGATGGTTTACGAAGAAGTGTAGAAATGATATTGGGACAGCAGAAAAATTTAGTCACCTTATGTGCCTATGAAGAAGATGGTTACTGCATTGAAAGAGAAATAGAAAATATCTTTCATACGATTACAGAGGACACTGATTTTATCGTCCTAACGGATATTTTAGGTGGAAGTGTAAACAACGAATTCATTAAAGTAAAGGAAAAATATGATTTTTATCTTATTTCTGGTATGAATTTACCACTTTTAATTGAACTGCTGCTTAATCAAACAGAGGAAGATACGAAAGAATATATTAGGAGAGCGCTATCAAACTCGAAGAAAACAATTGATATTTTTGAAGAAACAAATTCAGCTGATTACATGGATGTATTTGACTTTTAAAGGAGATGAAAAGAGATGATAAAGAAAATTAGAGTCGATCATCGCTTACTTCATGGCCAAGTTGCTTTTTCCTGGGTACATGCTTTGGGGGTTGATTGTATTGTAATCGCTAACGACAAAATCTTAAAAGATCAAATGGCACTAATGGCAATCAAGATGGCAAAACCAGTTGGCGTAAAATTGGTAGTAAAAAGTATTGATGACTTTATTGACTCGGCTAAGAGTGGAATTACAGATAAATACAAAATGTTTGTTATTACCGAAAATATTGTGGATGCTTGTAAGATAGCAGAAGCTCTGGGGATACAGAAAATCAATTTAGGAGGGACAAAAGCCCAGCCAGAAAAGCGACAAATTAGTCAAGCAATTTTCTTAACAAATGATGAAGAAGAACTAATTATGGACATGGTTACGAAAGGGATAGTTTTTGAAGTGCAGATGGTACCAGGAGATAAAGTGACAAATGTTAAAGAATTACTTTAACTGGTAAGGAGAAAAAAATGATAATAAAGACTATTTTACTCTACTTAGTTGCTACCCTTGCACCTTTGGATCAGTTTTTTGGTACTTCCATGATTGGTCGAGCGATTATTGTTGGGCCATTAACAGGTTTGATTATGGGAGATTTACACACAGGAATTGTTATCGGTGCGACAATGGAGTTAGCCTTCATTGGCTCGGTATCAATTGGTGCTTCTGATCCGCCTGATATGGCAAGTGGGACAATTTTGGGTACAGCATTTGCAATACAAGCTGGAGCAGGACCGGAAGTGGCATTGGCGGCTGGATTGCCTATCGCAACTATCATGCTAGGAATCAACACCTTAGCTTGGGGCTTTTTTCCGGCAATTATTATGCATAGGGCCGATAAATATGCTTTAGAAGGTGATACAAAGGGTATTGGTAGAACAATGTTCTTGGCGGGGTTTGCTCCAATATTAGCAACAACATGGATTATTCCAGCTGCATTTTACTTTGGAAATAAAACAATTGTTCAATTAATTGACGTAATCCCTAAATTTGTTATTACCGGGATGGATATCGCCGCCGGTGTTATTCCAGCTATAGGTTTTGCTATGCTCATTAACATGATTATGAACAAAAAAGTAGCAGTCTTCTTTTTCTTTGGATTTTTTGTTGTTCAATATTTCAAAATTAGTACAA
This sequence comes from Bacillus renqingensis, assembly GCF_016464375.1. Classification (GTDB taxonomy): domain Bacteria; phylum Bacillota; class Bacilli; order Bacillales; family Cytobacillaceae; genus Neobacillus; species Neobacillus renqingensis. The sequence continues at coordinate 5,456 of NZ_JADDIU010000055.1, read as the reverse complement.
TCGGTGTTGCTATCTTCTCGGTGATGTTAGCTATAGTTCTTACACAGATAATTTATGGCAAGAATAATAAGGGAGAGACTCAAATCGGAGCTAGTGAGGGCCATAAGACATCAACAATAGAAGGAGTGGATTTTGATGAATTCTAATAACAATACCATTGATAAATCAACATTGCGAAAGACCTTTTTTAGATCAATACCCATGGAACATTCATGGAATTATGAGCGAATGATGAACCTTGGCTACTGCTTTGCCATGATTCCAGCATTAAAAAAGATTTATGGTGGCAACAAAGATGAATTGTCTAAATCATTAACTCGTCATCTAGAATTCTACAATACTACGCCTTATGTGGTGACGCTTCCTCTGTGCATTTCCATTGCCATGGAGGAGAATAGAGCTAAAGATATTGATAAATTTGATACGGAATCAATAAATATGGTAAAGACAGCCTTAATGGGACCGATTGCTGGGATCGGTGACAGTTTTTATTGGGGAACACTTCGAGTTTTAGCAACAGGAATCGGAACTTCATTGGCAACTCAAGGGAATATATTAGGCCCTATTTTGTTTTTGCTGATTTTTAATATTCCTAACTTTGGTATTCGTTATTGGCTTACTTTTTTTGGTTATCGACTTGGAACTAGCGTTTTACAAAAAATTGAATCTAGCGGAATTATGGAGAAGATTACTTATGCTGCCAGTGTAATTGGTCTTTCTGTTGCTGGTGCTATGACAGCAGAAATGGTTAATGTCAATATAGGAGGAAGAATTGGGAAAGGTGATGATGCGACTACTTTTCAAGACATTCTTAATGGAATTATTCCAGGATTATTGCCGCTGGGGTTAACTTTCTTAGTTATATACTTACTTAAAAAGAAAATGAAACCGCTGCCGCTTTTGATTATTATGATGTTCGTGTGTATCGTACTTGCATACTTTAAAATATTGGTACTCCCTAAATAGAAAGGCAGGGAAAAAAGTCGAATGATAGAAGAAACTATGTTGACATATATACGAAAAGAGCAGGAATCATTGCTGGAAATTTTAGAATCAAGACATAGTATTTTGTTAGGTTTTGAGGAATGGCTAAACCATAACAAACCTAAACAATGGACTGTACTAAGTACTGGATCCAGTTCGAATGCAATTCTTAGCGCCAAATTTTATGTTGAAAAAATCGCAGATGTTAAAGTCACCTTAGAGGTTCCAACGCTTTATAGCTATTACGATCATTATGTTGATCCTAAGGCATTGTATATTGGTGTTTCACAAACAGGAAAGAGCAGTTCAACTATTGAATCCTTAAGGAATCTGAAAGTAGAAAGGTTTGCGTTGACAGCAGAATTAAATAGCCCAATTACCGAAGAAGTCCAGTATGTTTTGCCAATTAATATTGAGAAAGAAACCGTTGATATTGTTACTTTAGGATTTTCGGCAACGGTTTTAACTTTTTGGTTAATGGGTCTTGAAGCAGCAAGAATATGGAAAAGAATAAGTCCAGCTCAATATAAGATTGAGCTAAAAAGAATTAAAGATACCATCTTATCTATTGATACTATGATCAACTACATTGAAGCATGGGAAAGGGAAAATCGAAATCTATTTTCCAGCATCGAACATATCAATATTATCGGCTTTGGTCCAGGATTTGGTGTCAGCAAAGAGGCTGAAACAAAATTTGTAGAAACCTTGACAACCCCAGCCAATGGGTATGAGCTTGAAGAGTTTATGCATGGCCCCAATTATGCCATTAATCAAAGTAAAACCTACTTTTTAATTAGAACAGGTGAAGGACATCAAGCAGAACGAACAAACCAACTTTTTAACTATATCAAACGCTTTACTTTAGCAACAGCCCAATTTTATTTAAATCAAATTTTAGGTAAACCTATCGAAGAGCTATTATCTCCATTATTAACGGTTATACCTTTCCAATATTTAGCGTATAAGATGTCTGAAAATCTTGGCATTGATCCAATGCACACACCTCACGATGATTTTGATAAAGAATTTAACAGTAAAATTTAGGAGGAAAGTCTGAAATATAGCTCAAGGTTACCGACTAAGAAAATGGGCATGACAAATAAGCCATTGATCAATGATTGAATTGGAAATATTTGGTTTATAGGTTCGTTAGGTTGTTGCGACTACCATCACTTTGAAGCCTTGACTTTTAGCTAATAAAATAGCTTGTTCTACCGTGATTTCACGGTTTACTGGAAGAACATCAGCTTTTTTATATAATTCCGCATTATACGGTTCTTTCTTTTTAAGAATGTTGTAAATAGCGGTTAAAAGCATTCAGGCAATTGCAATAATAGCTCGTTTGTGACCACGGCGTTTTGTTAGCCTTAAATAGCGGTTTCGAATTTCGGGATGCTTTTCCCTTTTGACTACAGCGGTTGCACACTGTACCAAAAGGGGCTTAATGTAGCAGCCTGCTCTCGAAATTCTTACTGACTTTTTCTTGCCGGCACTCTCGTTATTCGTGGGTGTAAGTCCTGCCCAGGAACATAAATGCTTAGCTGTCGGAAACACGTCCATATTAACACCTATTTCCGAAACCACGGCAATGGCGGAAAAAATGTTCTTAAAGGACGGAACAGTTAAGATTAAATTGACCTCTTCCGCGTAGGGACCGGCAAGGGAAATGATTATTTTTTCAAGGTCAGCTTTTCTGGATTGAAGGTCCTCATAGTGCTGCTTAATTACCTTTAATTTTTCAGCCTGTTCCGGTGTAATATATCCATCGATGGTAAGCTCTAATTCAGGAAGTTTGTCTTTCATGGACCTATGGATTAAAGGTTCTATATCAAAAGAGGTATCTAGAGGATTTTCTAAGATTTTGTCGATGATGTTCATAGAACTTTTACCGAAGGTATCTGAAACAACATTTCCAAGTTGAATATTAGACACCGTTAAACAGTTCTGAAGACGATTTTTTTCACTCGACATAAAATTAGTCAGTTTAAAACGATAACGCATAAGGTCACGAAGTTGTCTGATAGCTAACGGTGGCATAAAACTTCCAGCCACAAGATCATGCTTAAATAAATCGGCAATCCATTTGGCATCCTTTTTGTCAGTCTTTTTGCCTCTGATAGCCTTAACGTATTTAGGATGTGCAAGGGTGATGTTACAGGAATCTTCAAGTACATTAAACACAGGAATCCAGTATTTCCCGGTAGATTCGATACAAACATCCTTACAGTTATTTTGACAAAACCATTGTGACAGCTCTTTTAACTTTGTATAGGTGGAAAAGCGATGGCGTTTGTAAGTAGTAACCCCTTTGCCGTTGGTAGAAGCTATGCAGGCAACAACGAAGGTTTTGTGGACATCTATTCCACAACAAATTGGATAAACAATCTTTAAAGCCATAGAGAAAACTCCTTTCATGAATTATAGGGATAGACAGCATTGACTGATTGCCCAGCTATAAACGAGTAATGTTTATACAAAGATAAGTCTGCGTGCTCGAAGTCACACTTATTTGTGCTTGGAAAGGTAATCTACACATATAAAAATGCGGTCACTCCGCAACCGGAATGGCCCACTCACCTCCACGTGATTTGTAGTTTACTGAGTATCCCTATATAGATAGGATAATAAAAAAATCGCTCGGCGAAAACCCATTTCATGGCGTTTTGTGCCTTGAGCGAAGCGAAAGGCATGGTTATAAAAATGAAACACTTTAACAAAACCAAATACTTAAAAGAGGCTGAATTAACAATTGAAACATTTAAAGATATCGAAGAAGTGGTAGCTGACATCAGTAATCGAAATATTGAAAATATATTTCTAATTGCTTCAGGTGGTTCTTTAGCTATCATGAACCCTATCTATTTTGTAGCAAAGCAAAAAACCAAATTGCCAATTTACTTGGAAGTAGCAGCTGAGATAGTAGCTACTGGACATGCCCAATTGTCTGAAAACTCTTTGGTTATTACTGCTTCAAAATCTGGAATGACCAAAGAAACAGTGGCAATGGCAGCTTGGTGTAAAGAGAAAAATATTCCTATTGTTGCTTTAGTAGGAAAGGAAGGAACTCTGCTTCACAAATTAGCTACTTACACTGTTCTAGGAAAAGCAAAGGATGCACCAGAATTTGAGTACATGCAATTGTTTGTTCTGCTTTTTGGACTCTTAGAAAAAAGAGGCGAATTTGACGGATATTTGGAGTTTAAAAACCAACTTAAGACAATTCCAGGGGATTTAGCTAGATTCAGAGATGAGTTTTCACCAAAAGCAGATGAAATCGCAAAAGCATTCCATAATGTACCCTATCAATTATGGATTGGTAGTGGATCGATATGGGGAGAAATTTATTCACTAACAATGTGTGTTTGGGAAGAAATGCAATGGCTGAAGACAAAAGCAGTTACTTCAGCTGAATTCTTCCATGGAACATTAGAAATTGTCGAGAAAGATACCCCAGTTGTATTGGTGAAAACAGATGATAAAACCAGATCATTAGATGAAAGAGTTGAGAAGTTTTTACCACAAATCTGTGACAACTTCTTTGTCATTGATTTGCGAGATTATCAATTTTCAACAGTTAAGACCGAATATCGAGAATATTTAATGGCACCTATCTGTTCAGCGTTATTGGGAGATTGTCTGTCCTCATACTATGAATTTTATTCTGGCCATAGCTTAAACATTCGTAGATATTACGGCGTAATGGATTACTAATAATGAAATAATGTAGTCTGGAACAGCTTTTATGTAAGTGTTCCAGACTATTTTTCTGTTTAAAACCGCAGACACTAGAATTAACTAACAAGAGATAAGTTGAAATAATAGATTAGGGGAGAGATTTCCAATAGATAAGTCATCCAAACTCAGACAATCAACACTCGTGTTAAATACCAAAACAACTTTATAGATTTATGATGCGGTTGGGCATCAAATGAATTAGTATTTAGAGATCACTGTAATCAGCATAACGATAAATTGCGAGCTCAATAGTTAATAGGTTATTGATAAGCAAACAAAGATATTTATATTACATCATTATTGTACCTATACTGAAAGGATAAAAGGATCCCCATTAAAAGGTGTTGGAGAATTAAAAAGAGATGGCGGCTGGTTAAATGTTAACAGTAAAAAGGTAACCGAAAAGCTTTATGTAGAAGAGTATTTAGAGTATTTGTTTGTTGAGCATTGTTAATGTAGTTTACAGAAATTGTATATACATAAAACGTTGATAAAGTTTTCAAAAAGTCAAAACTACCTTTAAAATAATATGTTAAAATAAAATTGATCACAAAATTAGGTCGAATAAATTACTAATATTACACAATTACATAACTAATTTCTAACACTTTGCTTTTCATTCAAATGTCTCCTTAACTATTCACTTCCCTGATACTTCTATTCTATTTAATCAAACAACTAATTTTTTATTATTCTTCTTGAGTCAATTTCATAATAAATTTCTAATTGTAAAA
>NZ_JADDIU010000054.1 GCF_016464375.1 Bacillus renqingensis | reverse complement strand
ATTTTAAACTAAACACTAAATAGCGAGGAAGCATATTTTTTCTCATTGGAATAAGTTATCCTCCGAGTAATATCAATTTTTCCATTATCATCGCTGAAACTTGGCGCAATAGGATTAATCTGATCATCATAACGAAGTGTGCAAACGGATATATTTCGTTGTTTCATTTTCATTACTTCCTAAAAATGCTTGCAGGTGACGTAACGTCATCTAATATATTTGGATTATATCATACTACAGGAAGAGGGATGGCGAATGGAAATAAACTGGAAAGAACAAGACAGTTGGGGTATAAAAGAATTCATATTATTAATGGTAATTGAATTTGTATTTGTTATTGGGTGTATTAAATTTGTGGTTCACCCCATTTATTCTCGCTGGTTTGATAATGATCTTTATGCTGGCACATTGATGGGGTTAACAATAGCTATTACTCTCATTTTGAGCGTTTATTTTATTGCTCTTCGTCCTAAAAAACTTTCTTGGAGTGAAGTAGGGATCAAAACATTCACTGTGAAGGAGGATTGGAAAGTCATTGTGATATTTTCTATTATCCTAATGGTTGGTGCTGTGCTAATTATGGTGCTTACTAATTTTTTCGGAAATTCGTGGGAGAACAGCAAAACCGAGGCAATCCAGCAAAACGTAAATTTCTTTAAAGTTCTAATTGCGTTTATCTCTGCGGCAATAATCTCACCGATATACGAAGAAATTTTTTATCGCGGTTTTTTATATCGCTGGTTCCGTACACGCATTGGATTTATTGGAGCTATCTTACTTAGCTCGATAATCTTTACCATTATTCATATTCCAACATATAATGTAATGCCTGTAAATTTCTTTAGTGGTATTATTTTTGCTTTAGCATATGAACGAACCAATTCGATCTGGCCGTCAGTAATGATTCACGGTTTAACTAACGGAACGATGGTTTTGTTGACAACTTTGGGATAAAGATATTGTTATCAATAGTTAAAACATACAATGCCAACATAGGGGGACAAAAATAAGTGTATTCGAAATGTAACTCGAATACACTTCCCAATTTGAAAAAAAGGTCAACAAGCAAGGAAAAAGCTTAAAAGAAAACAGTTTAGAGGATCAAACTCTATAGTGTAAATGGAGGAATTGATCGGCCATCAATATCGGTGAACTGATATTCTTTTGCTAAATCGCCGACTCTGAGCACCTGCCCGCTCTTCTCCATTACATTGGGATCACTAGCCAATGCTTTTATTCCACGTCCAACATAATAAGGTGTTTCAGTTCTGTTTAATTCTTCAGATTCCTGCCAATGTTCTTCATTTACTTTATGGTGCTTTAACACAAGTTCCGTTCTCATAAAACCGGGTGAAACGGCAAGAACAGCAATATTGTCTTGTTTTAATTCTATTGACAGCCCATAAGCCATGCGGATTAATGAATTTTTGGCCAAATCGTAATAAAATTGTCCAGTGTATTTATCTTCATCCCAAAAAGTGGTGTGGACTATGAGTGCTTGTTTATTTTCACGAAGTAACGGAATGGCAAAGTGATTTGTGGCTAACTGGGCACGAACACCAGCAGTGAACATCGTATCCCAATGTTTCAATGGTAATTCCCAAAAAGGTTTAGCTTCGATTCCAAGATCATGTGCTCCCCACACATTATTGACGAGAATATCTAATTTTCCTTGTTCTTTGCCAATTTGGGTTATTACTGATTCTGTTTCTAGATCGTTCGTATGATCACAACGAACCGCTATTCCTGTTCCACCCGAAGCTTCAATTTGTGAAACTGTATCATCAATCGTTCCAGGCCAATCATTTGTGGAATTCCCTTTAGTACTACGTCCCGTGACATAAACCGTTGCTCCAGCTTTACCCAATTCGACGGCAATACCGCGCCCAGCTCCTCTACTTCCTCCTGTTACAAGGGCGACCTTTCCATTTAATGGTTTCATGGGTCTCATTCCTTTCATGTAAAAGATGTCTTCATCATAAAGGAGAATTCTTGACAACCTATGTCATATTTTATTAACTAGATATAATAAATTTATAAAAAGGGTGAATCGGATGAGAGGGGATAGGCTGATATCGATTCTTTTGTTATTACAATCACAAGGACAAATGACAGCCAAAGAATTATCGGAGAGATTGGAAGTTTCTGAGCGAACCATTTATCGGGATATGGAGGCTTTAAGCGGAACCGGTATCCCGGTTTTTGCAGAGCGTGGAAAAAATGGCGGGTGGTCATTGATGGAGGGATATCGGACGAATTTAACGGGTTTAAAAGAATCTGAAATACGTGCCTTATTTGTTTCTCCTTCTGCACAATTGCTTGATGATCTGGGGTGGACCCGTACTTCTGAAGAAGCCAGGAATAAACTTGTAGCGTCGCTTCCTTCAATTTATCGCGAAAATGCCAAAGATGTATGGAATCGCATTCATGTTGACACGAGTGCATGGCGGAAGGGAAAAGAAAAAATAGAGACCTTCGAAGTCCTCAAAAATGCCATATGGAAACAAAATAAATTAAAAATCGAGTATCAACGAGCAGACGGAACAACGAGTGATCGTGTTGTAAAGCCACTAGGACTAGTGGCCAAGGGGAGTCGCTGGTACTTTATTGCTTCCAAAGATAATGATATAATCCGAAATTACAGGGCCTCACGGATTAAATCTGCAGAGCCTATTAGTGAAACGTTTGAAAGACCCAAAGATTTTGATCTTGCTCAATACTGGAGATCTTCAACAAAAGCCTTTTTAGAGAACCTACCGAAATATGAAGTGTGGGTGGAGGCTGCGCCGTCTATTTTACCAAGGTTACAATTCACGGACCGATTTGTTCAAAGTATAGAGGTTGAAAATAAAAATCAGGAAGGATGGAGTACTGTTAAGCTTTCTTTTGATACAGAAGACGAGGCAAAGGGATACGTATTAGGGTTTGCTGATCAAATCAAGGTGATTGAACCTAAAGAACTACACGAGAAGATTCTTATGTTAGCTGAGGCCACTGTTGCATTTTATAAACTAGAGAAATGATGTTCAATATTTCCAGCACTTAAAGAATAAAAATAACTGCGCTGCATTTTTTCCGTAGAACGTTCTTCAAGAAAAGGGTGCTCTAATTTAAAATGAGGCTGTCCAAAAAGAGTAAATCCTATAAAATTAAAAAATCAAGAATGCTGTTATATCAACATTTTTATGGGTTTTTAACTTTTGAGAAACCCAAATTAATTACCAATTAGCTATCCCTAAGAGACAGCTAAGCATAGGAGCAAATTTACATCGGGTTTGAAAGATAGTTTAATCGTAGAACAGGAGCAGTTTAGTTTAAACAATAATATAGATTGGTTAATTATTATGATCCTTGAATTTGAATGATTCTTGTGGTTTATTTTGCTCTTCCATTTTTCTAAATTGAATATCATCACTAATTTTCCTTTCATGCTGGTTCCTCAATGTGAGTACTGCCGCTTTTCCATCACTTGGCGACCCATCCGAAAAATACATAGGAAATAGCGAGAAAAACAGTATATAAAATGAGAAATAGATAAACTGATCCCAAAAAACAGACTTATCTAGGATACCTTGGGAAATGAGGTTTTGTACCAGAAATATACCTGCCAGGTTGAATAAAGCCCCCCCAAGGTAAATGAAGGTGTTCGTCACACGGTTATCATGCTTTAACGATTTAAACTCGCAAGCCCCATTCCAGAAATAGTATCTTCTAACTTCTATATTCCAAAAGGAAAATACCATTGGTCCGCATCCGATGGTGATTTTTTTCTCGGATCCCCCGAAAAGCGTCACAAAAAAAATATGTCCGCTTAAATGGATAAGAGTAACAATCGGAAGGATCACAAAAAAAGAGATTAGAAATTTAACAATGTCAGCGAATCCAAACATGACAATCCCCCCCTGTAATTCATGATGTAGAATATTTTCCATTCGGTTGAGTGTATAAAGGATGTTATTTGTACCCGATAAACATGAAATATAACTAAAAATATTAGAGTTTAAATGGAAGGCTGTATCAACTTAAAAGTGCTATATAGATAAATAGTTGGGGTCGCCAAGATTCGTCATGATTCTTGGTGCTGAAAGGGGAGAAACGTTGGTCTACCAAGGATAACACTCTAACTAAATAAACGTTTGTTTGAGTGACAAAAATTTTGGCTGCGAAATAAATAAAATCCTTTAACAGTGAATGATTTAGCATTTTCAATTAAACGTTTGTTTGGTGGGAGATTTAAGAAATTTGCTGAATGGAAGCTATATTTGTCACTAAGAATAGAATTAAATGAAAAGCTTCCCTCAAGAACTCCTATTTTTGCCCTGAAGGAAGCTTTTTCGTTAAGCATGTCTTCACAACGGATACCGACAGCACTGAATAGTGAGGTTGCAAAAATTTCAAGAAAAATAGTTGACACCCCTACTACTCGGTGATACTATGTACATGTAATAAGCAATACTTAATAGCGTAATTTCCCAACAGCTATTAAGTAAAAATTTCCTCCCACAGTACTAAGTTATACTGAATATAAGTCAGACAAAATAGAGGAGGCTCTGAACATGGAAAATTTAACTGAAATGCTGAAGGGTTCGCTGGAAGGCTGCGTGCTGGAAATCATTAGCCGCCATGAAACCTATGGTTACGAGATTACCCGCCGACTAAACGAGCTAGGGTTTACCGAAGTCGTGGAAGGGACGGTCTATACCATCCTCGTGCGATTAGAAAAGAAAAAACTGGTGAACATAGAAAAAAAACCGTCAGATATGGGGCCGCCCCGCAAGTTTTACTCACTTAATGAGGCTGGCCGTAAGGAACTTGAATTGTTTTGGAAAAAATGGGATTTTGTATCATCAAAAATCAACGTCTTGAGGTCAACCTAGCTAACATAAGATATTCTATCCGACATTTTTGGATTGTCTTGTTCAGCTTTATAAAAAGGAGGAAAAATAACATGATGGAATTGTTTAAAAAAATGATTGGTGATAAAAAAGAATATAAGATGATGATGGCACGGGTTGAAGCCTTGCCCGAGGACTATCAGTATGTATTTAAGAAAATTCAAAACTACATGTGGAAATTCACAGCGGGCAACGGTATGGATATGCTGCACATGCAGTATGAATTAATCGATTTATTCGAAGCCGGTGCGGCGGAAGGCAGACAAGTGCTGGAAATCACCGGGGACGATGTGGCTTCCTTTGCCGACGAACTAGTCGTAAACGCTAAAACCTATGTCGCCAAGTATCGTGAAGATTTGAATCAGAGTATCATGAAGCGATTGGGAAAAAATAAATAAACGAGTTGATACCGACTGAATAGCTGGTTATAAATGTGGATTACTCACTTCTCTATTCAGTAATTTTTTTATCTAGTAATAAGTAATACAGATTATCAGTTAGACTTATTAGTGGAGTTTAAGCAATCTAGATCCACAGACACTTTTTATAAGGAGGAAAAAAAGTATGAGCAATGCAGCGATTTCTGTAAAAGGGTTAAAAAAATCCTTTAAAGATAAGGAAGTCTTAAAGGGGGTGGATTTTGAGGTGCAGCGTGGAGAAATTTTCGCACTGCTGGGCTCAAATGGAGCGGGCAAGACGACGACGGTCAACATTCTCTCGACACTGATGAAGCCCGATGGCGGCGAAGTAGGTATTTGCGGTTTTGACGTCCAGCGTCAACCGGATCATGTCCGCCAGAGCATTAGCCTGACAGGGCAGTTCTCGAGCTTAGACGGCATGCTCACAGGAAGGGAAAATTTGATGATGATTGCTAAATTACGGGGAGTTTCCAATCCCGCTCAGGTTGCTGACAATCTGCTCGAAAGATTCAGCCAGTATGACGCGGCCAATCGCAGGGCGGACAAATATTCCGGCGGGATGAAGCGCCGACTTGACATTGCCATGAGCCTGATTGGAACACCAGCAGTCATTTTTCTCGACGAACCAACGACAGGGCTTGACCCCGAAGCGCGAATTGAAGTCTGGGATACCGTCAAGGAGCTTGCGGGCGGCGGCACGACCATTATGCTTACGACCCAGTACTTGGAGGAAGCCGAACAATTGGCGGATCGTATCGCCATCCTGCATGGTGGAAAAATCATCACGACCGGCACCCTTGCCGAACTCAAAGAGATGTTCCCTCCCGCGAAAGTGGAGTACATCGAGAAGCAGCCGACATTGGAGGAAATTTTCCTCGCGATCATCGGCAAAAGCAAAAAGGAGGAGATCTAAATGAAAAGCAAAACAGGGGTATTACTAGGGCGTTTAATGCGCAACATCATGCGCAGCCCGGATACAATTATTACGGTGGCAATTACGCCGATTATGATGATGCTGCTGTTTGTCTATGTATTTGGCGGTGCCATCGAGACAGGAACGGACAATTACGTCAATTATTTATTGCCGGGAATCTTGCTGATGGCTATAGCATCTGGCGTAGCATACACTTCCCTGCGACTGTTTAATGATGTAAAGAGCGGGCTGATGGCGCGTTTCATTACCATGCCCATCAAGCGCTCGTCGGTTTTGTGGGCTCACGTGTTGACCTCGCTTGTGTCCAATGCGCTTACTGTCGTGGTCGTTATCCTCGTCGCGCTCTTAATGGGCTTTCGTTCCAGCGCTGATATATTGCACTGGCTTGCGGTAGCTGGGATACTCACGCTGTTTACGCTGGCGCTGACATGGCTGGCGGTCATTCCCGGATTGACAGCGGGGTCTGTGGAAGGGGCGACAGCCTACTCGTACCCGTTGATTTTTCTGCCGTTTATCAGTTCGGCCTTCGTCCCTACGAAAACCATGCCTAAAATTGTCCGTGCGTTCGCTGAGAACCAGCCAGTGACTTCCATCGTCAATGCAATTCGTGCCCTCTTGTATGAAGGGTCTGTTGGCAACAGTATCTGGATCGCGCTTGCCTGGTGCGTCGGCATCATGGTCATCGCTTACTTCTTTGCCAGTAAAGCATTTAAACGCAAGTTAGGGTAGTGCTCCTTCACAGGAGGAAAAATTAAGAGAATATAGGCCATGGATATAATTGACAGTAAAAGAATAGATTCCGTAGTAAAACTGCTTTGATAATCAATGTTATTAACTTAAGGAACTATGGATTACATTTCAATTGGAATGTGATTCATAGTTTAGAGTTGATACAAAAAAATATCTATTAGTCTATATATAGACCAATTGGATTATTTTTTCCAAGTAGGGTAATTAAATGAATGAGAAGAAAAGTTCAAAAGACAACCGCATCTCGACTTTTTCAAATAATTAAATAGATTGGTCCAATTAAACAGGAATCTGAAATACATAAATCTAATGAATACAGGCATCTCAAAAATAAAGTCCTGCGGTAATATGTCAAGTACTAAAATCTAAGGAATTGGAAATTTCAAGCCCGCTGACATCCAAAAAAGGGAAAGAAACCCGGTAATAATATTATCCATTGCTGGAATTAATGAAATCCCAAATAAGCACTTTGCTTTAAAGGTTATTTAGCTTATGTTAGAATATTCAGGTATCACCGGAAAAGAGATTGAAATTGTAATCGTGGAAAAAGTGAAATTTTTATTGTAGCATCTTTATAAACTGTTTTGTTTAGTCGTATTTTCTGCATAAACAAAGAATGAATGATTCTTCTAAAACAATGGATTCATCAAATAATTCGTCAAGTGATAACGTAACATTTAATCAAACTTCATTTTAAAGCTACAAGCCAAAAAAGGTTATTTTATTTAAAGTTTAATATAGAAAATTGGGGGAAGAGGAATGTTTAAAAAAATAATTTCTTTATTGTCTGTTGTGATGGTTGCAGCTCTTATGATAGCTGGTTGCGGTCAAAATGACAAAGCAAACACAAAAGAAAACAAGGCAGAAAAAACGGATGCTGCAAAAGAAAAAGAGTCAGAAGCTAAAAACTCTGAAGCTACGGAAGCTAATTCAAATGATTATTCAAAGCTAATCTCTTATATGGAGAAAGAAACAGAAGGTAAAACGAAAGTCCTTTATGAAAACAAAGAACCGCAAGTACATAAATTAAAAGATGTTTCTGTATCACTTGATAGTTATACATTAGTTCAATTGAATGATTTTCATTCCGACTTCAGCATTCCGTTTGGCGATCAAACAAACGGTGGTGTTATACTGGCACACTATACTGTAAAGAATAATTCAAATAAAGATGTTTATTATATGCCGTCTTTAGATATATCCTTTACAGGAGCCCAGAAGGCTTACAGCAATGATAGAGATTTGATTCCAGAAGAAGACCAGCTACCTGTTAAATTGTCTCCGGACAATGATTATTTAGTAAAAGCAGGGGAAACTGTTTCTGGCTATGTTGCCTATCCATTCGGTCAAGACGATTTAACTAAAATTTTGGGGCTATCAACGGTATCAGTCGAAGTCCCTGAAGCACAAGCGAATAAAGGAAAATTTGACGCTCCAATCGGAAGTCCAGGGAAATTTTCGTTAAGTTTAAATAAACAAGGTTCTGAAAAGGTTGCAGCAGATAAAACTTTTTATCAAGATAAAGCTACTGTTGACAACTTGGGCGAAAAGAAAATGTTAAAAGAGAAATCAAACATTAATCAAAGCCAGAAATTAGAGAAAGTCAATATTACATTAGATGGGTACCAGTTTACCGAATTCACCCCTAACTCCGTGGAAGCACCACGTTTCAACAACTTTAAAAATGGCATTGTGTTATTAACAATGAAATTTAAACTCGATAACAAAGGGTCTGAGGATATTGCGTTATCTCCAATAAGTTCTACACTGAAACTGAATGATGGTGCGGAATATACGCTAAATGAAGGTATGTTGCTCAATTACGGCTATAACGAAATGATTAAATCAGGAACATCTGGCGAGTTATTACAAGTATTCACCTTAGACAAGGAACAGTACGAAAAGATTTGGAAGAATAAATCGTTCGAGGTGGAAATTGGACCTATGAGAAATAAAGAAGCAAAAGACATTTCAAAAGGGAAAAAAGTGAAATTTGTATTGCCGAAATAGAGCGAATGACGGATTGCTCAATTTTTTCCTTGAGATTTTAGAAGGGGCTGTCCAAAAAGTCAATTTTTCGACTTTTGGATGTCCTTTTTTCTGTTCAAAAATGGTGATATAACTGCATTCATGATTTTTTAATTTTATAGGCTTTGCCTTTTTCAGACAGCCTCTTTAGCTTATTCCAGAATGATGAAGGTGACTAAGAAATAATGACAACAAATAAAAAATCAATACTTTCAGCGTTTACGTAGTTATCTTGATAAGATCTTGATTTTGGGGCATTTGTATTATAATTATGTTGCAATTTGGAGATAAATCGTCTATTATGGATATTAAAGATCCATAATATAAATATTCTAAAAGGAGGAGAGAAACATGCAGTTCTCCAAAAGCACCGATTATGCCTTGCACGCCTTAATTCATTTGGCTCACTCGGAATCTCACAACAATATCGGTATCAAGGAGTTATCTGCCATGCTTAGCGTTTCGGAAAGCTACTTATCCAAAATCATGTCTAAGCTGAGAAGAGATGGTATCGTGCGTGCTGTACCCGGAGTGAAAGGCGGTTATGAGCTGGCACGAGCGGCGGGAGAGATTACATTTCTTGAGGTTATTCAGGCGATCGAAGGAAGACAGCAGATGTTTGCATGCACAAATTTGAATTCACAGCAGCATCAGCTGTTAGCCGAAGAGAAAGGTATCGAACGGATTCAAAACGATGCAGGTCACGGCGAATGCCTAGTTAAAAAGGTGATGGACGGCGCCGAACAGCATTTGCATCAATACTTGCGGGAGCATACGATTCAGTCCGTGTTGGATGCGGTTACCAAGAACAGCAACCATTTGGCAAACAAGAAGTGAACCGCTTCTTGCACTTTAATTATGGATATTATAGATCTATGGAGGTTTAAATTAACCATGAAAAAACAACTTCACGATGTAGTAATTATTGGCGGAGGCCCAGCAGGTTTAAACGCTGCGCTCGTTTTAGGAAGAGCAAGGAAAAATGTGGTGGTGATCGATGAAGGGCGTCCGCGTAACGCGGTGACTCGCGAGTCTCACGGGTTTCTTACTCGCGATGGAATAAGCCCTGGTGAATTGCGGCAGATTGCGAAGGAAGAGATAAGCGCCTATCCCTCTGTGTCTTTTGTAGCAGATAGGGCTACGTCGATTGAGGGAACAGACGGTCAGTTTCAAATCGCAACTAAGCAAGGAAAAACTTTTACAAGTAAAAAGATCTTGTTTGCCGTCGGCATGAAGGATCGGCCATTGGAGATACCAGGATTGGCGGAGGTTTATGGGAAAAGTGCCTTCGTCTGCCCATATTGTGATGGGTGGGAATTAAGGGATAAACCGCTAGTCATTATTATCAAGGGGCCTGAACTCATGCATTTCGCTCCACTCATATCTGGATGGACGAACCATTTTACCATCTGCACAAATGGTCCTGATGAGCTTACGGATGCTCAGCGCGAGGAGCTGCAGCGGCATCAAGTACCTCTGTTCGATTCGGCGATTCAGTACATCGATTCAAACGACGGGATCGTACGGCAAGTTGTTCTCGAAGACGGAACGACCATTCCCTGTAGGGGGATCTTTTTTAAACCGAAGCTAATTGCAGGATCGGACTTGCCGCAAACCATAGGATGTGACATCACGGATGCGGGAATGGTTGTTACCGACGACTTTGGAAAAACAAACATTCCCGGCGTATACAGCGCTGGGGATGCGGCCTCACAAATGCATCAGACGATTGCTGCTGCTTCTATGGGCGCATTTACTGCTGCGTTCATAAACAATGAACTGAATATGGAGGCTTGGAAAAGAAACGGGTGAAGATTTTTGCCAAAAGAATTATTGCGTAAAAAAACATTCTTAGAATCTGCACGGGATTAACTGGAGTTTCTACTTGATAAAGAAATGTCTAGGGCGAAAAAGACCACGAAACTCAGCCAATAATTCGGGTTATCGGCTGAGTTTTGCCAAAATGGCCTATATTTTTTGAATCGTTGCCGTACCGCAATAATGCGAGATTATTCATCATAAACTTACCCTGTGTTTAACTTTTTGCTTCGGCTTGATGGCTCACGAGGTTTAACGAGCGATCTAACAAGGTAATCAAGATGAGGACCAAGGTAACGCCGCTACAAAATAAGCCAATATGGTGAATCCCTGGTGTATTCGCCCCGGATTTCAGAAACAGGCCGTTTGCCGCAGAGGCCAGGATAGCGCCCAAGTACATAAACGTTCGGAGTAAACCGGCTGAAGCGCCAATTTGTCTTCGATTCGCTTGATAATAGACGGCATTTTGATTACCCAGATTCAGCAAACCTTGTGGTATCCCTAACAGAAGAACAATTATGGCTATAAAAACAACACTCGTTGTATGATGAGTAAAGAGCAGCAATGTAACAGCAATGAATTGAACCATGCTGCCGACAATCAATTTTAAACGGATGGCGGGACTTTTTCCTGTCACCCGGGTCACAATAATCGCCGTTAAAGACATGGGCAACATCAACAGCCCACCAATGGAGGCGGATAGACCCCTTCCGTCTTCCAGCCATTGAGGGAATCCATAAATGAAGGAATAAGCAACTACACCGGAAAGTAAACCTCTGGCATAAGTGAGTACCAAGGGGATATTTCCGCTGAATACGCGAATATCGATAAAAGGATTTTTCATTTTCAACTCGGCAATCACAAAAATCCCCCCTGCAATCACCGCAACCAATAGAAAAGTAATCTTCGACAAACTTGGATTCATCAAAAACAGCAAAAGAGTGGTTAAGGTGATGCCAAATAAAATGATTCCCGTAAAATCAATGGAAAGGAGCTTTTTCTCTTCTCCGGCGGCCTCTGATGAGACCTTTGGAAAGCGGAAGTAGCCCAATAGAATACAAGCGAGCGATAAAGGGATATTGACGATAAAGATACTTTGCCAGCCCCCGGTACCAATGAGCACGCCTCCTAATGCAGGCCCGATCACGGCAATCGTTTGGTTCGCAATCCCGAGCGTTGCCAGTATGCTACTCGGGCTTTCTTCACCTGTTCTGTCAGCTTCACTGCGAATAAGATACATGGATGCGGGATAACCGGCACAGGTTCCCAAACCGAGTAGAATTCTTGTAACGACCAGCCACCAAAAACTCGGGGCAAAAATGGCGATGAAACTGGAGATTCCGACTAAAGATGTTGCAATTAAAAAAAGGAACCGGGGACCGAAAAGATCAATCAGCTTTCCAACCACAGGCTGCCCAATCGCAGTGGCAAGATATAAAGCGGAAACAAGCCATGCTGTTTGCGAAGGTGGAACATCAAATGCCTGCCCAATTGGAATTAACGCCACTGACATAATAGAAGAGTTAATAGGATTGAGAATTGAACCTAAAATCATGGGCAATATCAGCTTTTGATTAAAATGATTATTACTTGCAGCCTCGTTTTTCTTATTTCCAGCGTAAAACAAGTTTTATTCCTTCCTTCGATAGTCCGATTTAGTCGGGCCTGTTCCACCGTTTGCGAAACAGACCCTTGTTTGTTCAATCCAATGTGTCGATCCAGGCGTCGACCGTCATTACATTTGCCTGGACAGGGAATAATTTCTCCATTAGCATGTGTTGAACTTCAGGATCACCATCATGACAGGCATCCTTTAGTACGGTTAGTGAATAATCTTTATCTGCAGCCTCCCGCAATGTCGATAGTACGACACCGCTCGTGGTAATACCGCTAAGAATGAGTGTATCGATTTCCTGAGCGCTCAGGATGACCTCAAGATTGCTGCCGGAAAAGGCGCTCACCCGATATTTTGTGACAACCGGTTCGTTTTCTAGAGGCTTAACGGATGGATGAATCTGTGTCGCTTCATCGAAAATCGTCATACCGCCATATCCGGCAACCCGGGCATAAATTGGGCTTTGTCGATTGAGTTCCGGATAACCTTTGCTGAATCCGAGACGTATAAAAATAACCGGGATATTGTGTGCACGGGCACTTGCAATCGCTTTTTGATTTGGGCGCAGCACCTCCTCGTTTCTGGCAAAACGTGATACCATCCCGTTTTGCATATCCATGACCAGTAATGCAGCTTTTCCAGAATAATTTTGCATGAATTGTCAACTCCTGTTTATTTGGTTAATATTAAGAAGTGGAGATATCTCCATTTCATAATAAACGGAGATGTCTCCACTTGTCAAGGACCTACTTTGAATTTTTGGGAGTGATGAAGATGAAGGATGGGAAAATAAGCTTTACACATACGGAACGCCGCGATGCTGCCGCGAACCGCCAGCGAATATTGGATACGGCCATCAGGTTGTTTGAACAACATGGGGTTGAACAGGTCAGCATGAATCAAATTGCCACAGAAGCCGGAATTGGGCCGGGAACGCTCTATCGCCGCTATAGAAACAAAGGAGAATTATGTCTGGATTTAATAAAAGACAATGTTGTTTTATTTTTCGAAGATATTCAAGCATATTTGGAGCACAATCACAAAGAGCCGCCGGAACAGCGATTAAAAGGCATTCTCTGGTTATTTCTCCGTTTCAGGGAAAGCAAAATACAATTGCTGAAAGGTGTCGAGGATTCTGCGTCAACAAATCGAAAAAAACCAGGAACACGCAGTCCTTTATATGATGAATTGCACGGGTTGCTGGTAGATCTGTTTAATGAGATGAATAAAGAAACAGCAGCTGTTCGAAACAACATCTTCAAAGCCGACATGTTACTTGAGGCATTAAAAAGTGATGCTTACTTATTTCAACGGGAAGTACGGGGATATTCACTTGAGGAGATTTTGGAACTGCTCTATGCAACATTTATTGCGCATCGATGAAAGAAACTTGAGTTTGAATTGATTATTTTTCAAAAGCAGGCCCTGGTGTCTTTGTTAAACCGGGTTTGGGGAGGGTGAGGCAGAGGGATGGAGTGGGGGAGAACTCTTTGGCCTATTTACTACTGTATCAATCTATAGGATTTTCAATCTCTATACAGTGTGTTTCCAAAATGTCACACCATCCCAAAACTGTTATATTTTCGGTTTTTTCATTGCTCTCTTTACTGGAGGCTTTAGAGATGCAATTTGGGGCAAAAGAACGAAAATAGGCCTCATTACGACCATCCTTTTCTACTGGTATTGATAATGTCATCAATTTGATAAAGGAGATCGGAAATGATTTCACCTGCTGATACTGGTTTGCTTAAACGTGGATTCTGCCCACACCATAGGGACATCCATTCCGGTCGATTTTGTTTGGCTGCTTCGTTTCGAATCGATGTTGTTAATGTGTTTTGAATCGGGTATTTAGGTAAATATTTTTCGTGTCTCGTCATTTTTGTGATGAACTCGTTGCGGATGCCTCTTGCCGGTTTGCCACTAAACGTAGAGGTTACCACCGTTTGATCCTCATTGCTATTCAAAATGGCCTCCTTATGAGGTTTTTTTGCACCACTTTCCACGCTGGTAACGAAGGCGGTGCCCATTTGCACCGCTTGGGCTCCTAACATCATAGCAGCCAATATACCTCTTCCATCCATTATGCCACCTGCTGCAATCACCGGAATATCGACATGGTCCACAGTTTGCGGGATAAGGGCCATTGTTCCGATCATCGCTTCCTCAAAGGATCCGATAAAGGTTCCACGATGACCTCCGGCTTCACTCCCCTGGACCACTACCATATCCAAACCGTTTTCCTCGTTGGCTATCGCTTCTTTAACGGTAGTTGCGGTTCCAATCACGATACTATTTCTCTCTTTTAACTGTTGAACCGTTTCTTTTGGTGGGATTCCAAATGTAAAACTGCATACAGGCACCTGTTCTTCGATAATGATTTCAATTTGTTCTTTAAATAGGGAAGCGGTTGGTTTTTTCACCTTGGGCCTTTCCGATATGTTTAATTCCTCCCGAAAAGGTTGCAGCCATTCGTTCGCTTTGTCAATTTCTTCCTCAGATATATCTGGAGTTTCTGGGATAAATAGGTTCACACCAAAAGGCTTGTTCGTAAGCTGTTTGATTTTTTTAATGCTCACTCGCGTTTGTTCGGGGCTCATATAACCAGCACCAAGAGTTCCCAGACCACCGGCATTGGAAACGGCAGCAACAAGTTCAGGCGTTGTGACGCCTCCGGCCATTCCTGCTTGTATAATGGGATATTTGATACTCAAATCTTGTGTAACTCTATTTTCATACCACATTTGAATACTCCTCACCTTCTAGTATAATCGCTGTCTCCAAATCTTTACTAATACTATAATAAAAAAAGAACATCTTTCACAGTGCAAGTATCTTTCATTTTCTAATTAATCATGCTTTATCTAATCGAGAGTCAGCGTTCATTCGTTAAGAGATTCTTATTTTCACCTAGAGGGTGGTCATCGCAGAAATAGCCAATATACCATCTAATAAGGGAAATTCCTTTGAAATATGTGGAGAGGGGACCATTTCATCTTAATGGTGATGTACATTTACTTAAAAGGGATTTTACCAATTTAATCATAAATGCGGTTGTGCATAATTCACCTGGTACCGAAATGATCGTTTCTAAAAGGAAAAAGGTACAAGTGGAAGCGGAAATAGAATATGATGGAAAAGGAGATATTCTATTTAAAATAAACGTGTTGACATATCGTTATTTTTCGATATAATGATTTGTATGGAACTAATTGAAGTCTTTAAAGCCTTATCCAATGAATCGAGATTGCAAATTTTACAATGGCTGAAAGAACCTGATCGTCATTTTACGCCCCACGAAGGGATTGATATGAATACTACAGGGGTATGTGTTAGTCAAATAACAGATAAATTGAAAATGACGCAATCAACAGCATCTCAATACCTTTCCATACTATTACGAGCTGGGTTAATTACGACAGAACGTATTGGTAAATACACGTATTACAAAAGAGATGAAGAGGCCATAAAAAAAATTGCGACTATTTTTGAAAAGAATATTTAAAAAATGAAACTGAATTCTAACTAATGAATTCAGTTTCATTTAACAAAACAAATCGACATATCAAAATATGTATTTTTGTTTTTAAACATCGATAAATCCAAATATGTTAATATGATTAAGGAGTGATTTATTTTGTCAAACACTAGTAAGGTATACATCTTAGCGATCGTAAGTTTTTTAGTTGGAACTTCAGAGTATATCATTTCTGGTATTTTGGATACTATTTCGGAATCATTAGGAATTCCTTTAGCGGCAGCTGGTCAGTTAATCACCGTTTTTTCGCTTGTATATGCTATTTTCACACCAGTACTAATGGCGATAACCTCAGAAATGGATAGACGCAAGTTAATGATATATTCACTTGGCCTGTTTGTTATTGGAAATATCCTTGCATTCGTTCTTCCTGGTTATCGATTACTTATTGTCTCAAGGATGATCATGGCCCTTGGTGCAGGGATGGTCGTAGTTACAGCCTTAACGATTGCAGAGAAAATTGCTCCAAAAGGTAAGAAAGGCAGCGCCATTGCCACCGTCGTAATGGGATTGACAGTATCATTAATAATTGGAGTTCCACTTGGAAGAATGACTAGTGATGTACTTGGTTGGAAGGCTGTTTTTGGAGGAATTGCCTTTCTTGGATTAGTAGCAATGGTTATCATTTCCCTTACAATTCCTAAAATCCAAGGGCATAAATCGGAACCTTTAAACCAACAACTCGCTCTATTAAAAAAACCAAAAGTGGCACTGGGATTAGCCATCACCTTTTTCTGGCTTGGCGGATATTCCATTGCTTATACCTACTTGTCACCTTATCTGCTAAATATATCAGGTGTAAGTGGCAAATTGCTTAGTGGAGTTCTTCTTATATTCGGTATTGCCAGTCTAGTTGGATCAAAGTTTGGTGGATTTAGTACCGATCGATGGGGAGTGAGTTTCACACTCATCATTGGAATGATGTTGCATATCACCATGCTAGTTCTGTTATCACTCGTTACCCACTCTTACGTAGGAGTGTTGATCATATTAATAGTATGGTCATTTGCGGCATGGTCTACTGGCCCGACTCAACAATATCACCTTGCTACAATAGAGCCAAAGTCCTCTGGTGTACTGCTAGGTCTCAATCAGTCAATGATGCAATTGGCCATGGCGGCAGGTTCGGGAATTGGTGGTATCTTTGTAGAGAGAGTTTCCCTATCTTCCATTACCTGGATAGGGGCTTTAGGGGTAGCCATCGCAATCGTTTTAACAATATTGGCTTCACGTTCCACTTCTAAAAAGATTTCAGTGGACTGCAACGTAGTGAACCAGTAATAAAAATTCCATTAGAACTGTATATTTTTGTTAAATTACTGAATTTAGATTGCGCTCTACTCAATAGAACGAACGAAGGACTTGCTTGTAAATTACCGTTCACGTTCCTTTTGACTAAATTCCATTCCTTTCCTAAATAGAGGTGCCGGGGCAAAGAACTGCTACAGCTTGCCAAAGAATCCGGCTGCCTCTATTTCTTTTGTCGGAATTGAGTCATTTTCCGATGAAAGCCTTAATTACATTGTCCAAAAACGTACACAATTAAGAATGAAAAAAGGTGAAAAACGGGAAAAAACGGCGGTTTTGGGTACGAGCTTAATAACAGATACATATTGACGGCAAAACAGAAAAAAGGTATTATAATTGAGAATGATAATCATTTTTAAGGTGAGGTGAATGATGACTTTCCATCCTGTTTATATTTAAAAAGCATTAGTCATCATAGCTTTTCAGAACGAATTTAAATTACATTTTTAAACAAGAAAGGGATTTACATATGAAACAGAAACGAAATATTTCATTCCTGTTGCTATTACTATTTTCAGTTGTGGCAATCCTATCACTAGTAGGTTGTTCAAGTCAGTCATCATCTGAATCTGATAAAACAAAATCTGCTTCTACAAAAACTGATTCTAAAACGGCAGACTCAGCCTATCCAATCAAAATTAAACACGCTTTAGGCGAAACGGTTATTAAAAGCAAGCCGAAACGAGTTGTTACGATTCAATGGGGAAACCAGGATATTGCGTTAGCTCTCGGTGTTGTTCCTGTAGGTTTCTCTGCAGCCAACTTTGGTGTACAGGATGATAGTGGTCTTCTACCTTGGACGGCCAAAAAGCTAAAGGAACTTGGTGAAAAAAAACCGAATGTTTTCCAAGATACAGATGGCCTAGATTTTGAAGCTATTTCAGATGCGAATCCAGATGTTATTCTTGCTGCTTACTCCGGTATCACGCAAGAGGAATATGATACACTTTCTAAAATTGCTCCAGTTGTTGCCTATCCGAAATCACCTTGGGCAACCACTTGGCGTGAACAAGTTAAATTGAATGCAACGGGAATGGGTATGAAAAAAGAAGGCGAACAGCTAATTAAAGATACCGAAGATATGATAAAAGAAAAATTAAGCAAATATCCTCAAATCAAAGGGAAGAAAGTTGTTTGGGTGAATTTCTCAGCGAAAGATTTATCTAAGCTGCATATTTATACGCCGATTGATGCACGTGGTTCATTCTTACGGGAATTAGGCATGGAATACCCAGAAAGTGTGACAAAACAAATTAAAGATCCTAACAGTTATTCTCTAGAATTAAGTGCTGAAAATGTTGAGGCTCTTTATGATGCCGATTTAATTGTGGGCTATGGTGACGATGATTTATATAAAGCGATTAAAGCAGATCCATTACTAGGAAAAATTCCTGCTATTAAAAGAGGTTCAGTAGCATTTATCAAGAGTGATACACCTTTAGTTGCAGCGGGAACGCCAACTCCGCTTTCAATTGCTTATACGATTGATGATTACTTAAAATTAATAGGCGGAGCTATTGATAAGATCGATGAGTAGTTCCTCCTTTTTAAAACACAAGCGGCTAAAATTGCATATGCCGAGAAATTTTAAGCTTACCATTATTATTTCGATTATTTTATTAGTTGTATCTGTAGTCGCCTCGCTTTCTTTAGGTGCTCGTGTAGTAAGCTTTCAGGAGCTAATAGACGGTTTATTTAACCAGAATGTAGATTCCTATGGTGCAAATATAGTACGTAAGCGATTTTTACGAACCATTTTCAGTTTATTTTGCGGGGCAGCATTAGGAGTAGCAGGAGCATTGATGCAGGCTGTTACTCGAAATCCACTTGCAGATCCTAGCATACTAGGTGTTAATACTGGGGCAGCCTTATTTGTCGTTTGCGGCCTTGCATTCTTGAACATTAGTACGGCATATCAATATATTTGGTTAGCATTAATCGGAGCCACATTAACGGCGGTATTCGTATTTGGAATTGGTTCGATAGGACGTGGTGGCGCTACGCCAATTAAATTAGTCTTAGCTGGAGCGGCTACAAGTGCCGCTCTATCATCTCTTGTCACCGCTATTATGATTCCCAATTCCTATGCAATGGATCAATTTAGATTTTGGCAAGTAGGCAGCGTCGGTTCTGCAACTTGGAATTCAATCACTACGTTTCTTCCTTTTCTGATTGTTGGGATGTTAATTGCACTTATTACGGCTCCAGCTCTGAATGCTCTCGCACTAGGCGATGACGTTGCGACAGGGCTTGGAGTCCGTCCAGGATTTTTACGTCTTGGAGCAGCTTTTGGCGGCGTTATTTTATGTGGAGCGGCTACTGCATTAGCAGGTCCTATTGGATTTATTGGTCTTCTGTCCACACATGTGATGCGCCTTATTCTTGGTTCTGATTTGCGGTTTGTCATCCCTATGTCGGCGATTGCAGGAGCTGTTATTTTAACATTATCTGATGTAACGGGGCGACTCATTGCGGGTCCTGGAGAACTTGAAGTTGGTGTGGTTACAGCATTTATAGGTGCACCCATATTGATCCTATTAGCTATGAAATCGAAAGTGCGGTCATTATGAAAAATCAATCTGTTGAAGTTAACTTTATTACGGCAGGCATACGTCAGAGACGTCGGCGTTGGATACTCGTTACGAGTTTACTCACGATACTAGCGGGTGTTCTTTGCTGTGCTATGCTTTTACTTGGAAATACAATTTATCCCATTCAGGAAGTCATCCGAACACTTTTTGGAGAACAAATTCCAGGTGTTTCTTTTGCGGTGAATACAATACGTCTTCCAAGGATGTTAGCAGGTCTTTTTGCAGGTTTCGCCTTCGGTATTGCAGGCTACATTTTTCAAACGATGTTGCGTAACCCCCTTGCGAATCCCAACGTATTAGGGATTACATCTGGTTCAAGCGCCGCAGCTGTTTTATGTATCACTGTGTTTCATACAAGCAACACAGTGATTTCCATTGCTTCGATTATTGGCGGCGTTATTACCGTCGTAATTATGTACTTACTATCTCGAGGGAAATCTTTTTCAATTGGCCGATTAATTCTTATTGGGATAGGGATACAAGCGATGCTTGATGCGGTAATATCCTATCTGCTATTAGTTAGTGCCCAACAAGATATTCCGGCAGCACTTAGATGGCTTAATGGCAGCCTCAATGGCTCTCAAATAGAAGAATTGCCTCCGCTTGTGATAACGGTTATAATCTTCACTCCTATTGTTATCCTATTAGGGAAGCATTTAAATATGTTAGAACTGGGTGAGCAAATGGCTTCTTCTCTCGGTGTTGCCACAGATAAGACAAGAATCTTGCTTATTGTAAGTTCTGTCTTGATGATTGCAATTGCTACAGCTACAACAGGTCCGATTGCCTTTGTCTCTTTCCTTGCAGGACCGATTGCTAATAGATTAGTCGGTGTTAGCTTCTCTAATATGGTACCGGCGGGTCTTGTAGGTACTAATTTAGTTTTAGTTGCCGATTTAATTGGACAATTTGCGTTCGAATATAGGTTCCCTGTAGGCATCATAACGGGATTACTTGGAGCACCCTATCTAATCTTGTTATTAATCCGAATGAATCGAAGGGGGGAATTATAATGGAAGCAACACATAGTTTTCGGGCCGAAAACGTACGATCGGGCTATGATAATAAGACGATTATACATGGTATTGAACTTGAAATACCGAGCAATAAAATAAGCGTTATTATTGGAGCAAATGGCTGCGGGAAATCCACGCTGCTAAAAACGCTAGCTAAGCTTATTAAACCTTCGTCTGGAGAAATCACGCTTGATGGAAAAGCAATTAGCAAAATTCCACCGAAGCAATTAGCTCGAGTTCTAGGCATTTTACCTCAATCTCCTGTTGTTCCAGAAGGAATAACGGTAGCAGATTTAATTGGCCGGGGACGATTCCCTCACCAATCTTTGTTAAGCGGATGGTCGAAAAAGGACTATGAAGCCGTTGCTGAAGCGATGGAAATTATGAAAATCACTGAATTTGCAAATCATGATATGGATGAGCTGTCAGGTGGTCAAAGGCAGCGCGTTTGGATTGCAATGGCTCTAGCGCAGCAAACGGATATTTTATTTCTTGATGAGCCGACAACTTTTCTAGATATCACTTATCAAGTAGAAATTTTAGATTTGTTAACAGACCTTAATCGAAAATACGGCACGACCATTGTTATGGTTCTTCATGATATCAACCTATCAGCGCGCTATGCAGATTATATTTTTGCACTTCAAAAAGGGAAACTTGTCGCACAAGGCGAGCCATCAGCTATTATTACAAGTACATTAATAAAAGAAATTTTTGAACTCGATTGTACCGTGATTAATGACCCGATTTCAGCTAGCCCTTTAGTTGTGCCAAAAGGCCGATAT
Organism: Bacillus renqingensis; assembly: GCF_016464375.1. Taxonomy (GTDB): domain Bacteria; phylum Bacillota; class Bacilli; order Bacillales; family Cytobacillaceae; genus Neobacillus; species Neobacillus renqingensis. Next base: position 7,107 of record NZ_JADDIU010000054.1, on the reverse strand, counting down.
CACGTTGAAGCATAGATTCCAAGTACAATAATTTTAATAAAATTACACCGTCTTACCCCTTTGGATCTGGCTATCTAAAGGGGTATCTTTATGGTGAAAAGGAGAAGGTGCTTATCTCTTTCTTGTTTTATTGTGGGTTGAAGCAACAATAGGTCTTTGGGGAAGCAGTTTTTCTTATCATATGATTTATAAAATTATTGACTTTGAGAAATGTCCAGCTCCAAAAGGAAAGGCTTCGGCAGCATCAGCATCGCACGAAGGAAAAGCGATAGCTTTTTCGAGGAGGCGCCAGCCTTGCGCTTTTTTATATACATGCAAGACTTCAGTGAACAAATGTCCATCTGATTATTTTTTATTTTTATTCATAAACCATTTTGCTATAAAGTTGGGTTCCTTCATGCGGCAATTGTGGAATGCTGAATGGGTTGTATTTGATTAGGGTTTTCATCAAGCTCTAATTGCTGTTTAACCCAAACAGTATGTTCGCTCGCAATTTGTTTATTCGAAAAAAACAGTAGTTAGATATTTGCTATAAATGTCCAAAGTTATTGACATATTTATTTAAATTGCTAAAATAATAATGTCCAATAGTTTTGACATAGGTGATGATAATGAAAAATAAAATTAAAACAATACGAAAAAAACTTGGGATTACACAAGAGAAACTTGCCAAGGAATGTGGGGTAGTTAGGCAGACAATAAATTGTATAGAGAATGATAAATATGATCCTACTCTGGAACTGGCATTCAAATTATCAAAAATATTAAAGGTAAAGGTAGATGAATTGTTTATTTATGAGTAAATTTCATTCAAATTATATAATCACGATGAAAGATATTGTAAGGGAAGGGAACCCAATTCTACATCAAGCTACACAAGAAGTGATGGTACCACCTTCTGAAGAAGATAAGCAAACATTAATTTGTATGATGAACTTTCTGAAAAATAGTCAAGACTCCAATCTAGCAAAAAAATATAAATTACGTCCAGGAGTAGGTTTGTCAGCGAATCAGATTGGTTTGAATAAGCGTATGTTTGTCGCGTATTTATCGGATGAAAAGGGTAGAGAACATGAATTCACTCTTATTAATCCGAAAATAGTCAGCCATTCTGTTTCCATGATTTATTTGCCACAAAGTGAAGGCTGTCTTTCTGTTGATCGTGATATAAAAGGGTTTGTTCCAAGATATGAGCGGATTAAGGTGAAAGGATTTAATTTGTTGGGTGAAGAGACAGTATTAAAACTGAGCGGTTATCCTTCCATTGTGATTCAACATGAGATAGACCATCTAAATGGAATTATGTTTTATGACCGAATTAACAAGGAAAATCCATTCAAACTACCAGAAAACAGTAAAAGTTTATACTGAGCCAATCTTTTCAATTAATCACGAAGTTCAATTAAATATTTTCATATAAACCAGATGATTAAGAGTGTGTGACGATTCCGTGAGAAAAGCACTTGATCCATAATTCGTTTGCATTTTTTTAGATCCTATTTTTGGAAACATGCCCCGCTCTTTTTGTTGAATCCGGAGGACAGAGGTAATCAATATCTAACGACAAGTGTGTTGTACTTTTTTATATTAATTTATGGTTTATCGGAAAAGACAAGTATTTACACTCGTCTTTTCCAGAATATAGATGACGAGATAGGACCGTTTATCAGTATACTATATCCTACCTATTTATCTTTGTTTTTAAGAGTATCGATTACTTCCTTTGTTGCCTGTTCAATCAGTTTATCATTGTAATCGGCTTCCTTTTTATTGCGGCTGGAAAGTATGGCTAGAACAATAGGGTCTCCTTTCGGTGGCCAAATAATAGCAATGTCATTTCGCGTTCCATAAGATCCTGCTCCAGACTTATCCGCAACTTCCCAGCCTTTCGGTACCCCCGCGCGAATCAATGTATCACCAGTAGCATTCCCCTTAAGCCAATCTATTAATAGCAAACGTTTCTCCTTTGCAAGTACATTTCCGATTGTAAAAGCTTGAAGGCTGGTAGCAAGCGCCTTGGGAGTACTTGTATCATGGGTTTCTCCAGGTCTAACCTCGTTTAAATCCGGCTCAAATCGCTTAGGATTTGAAATATTATCACCAATCTCCCTCAGTGCTTCCTTAAATTTGCTAGGACCACCCAGTTGCTTAAGTATGAGATTTCCCGCTGTATTATCACTGTATCGAAGTGAAGCATCGCATAACTCCTTAAGGGTCATTCCTGTATCAACATGCTTCTCTGTAATTGGATTATAGTTTACAAGGTCCTCACGTGTATATGTAATCTTTTGGCTGAGATCTTTTATTGACTTTTGCTTTAACAGTGCACCTACAGCTAAAGCCTTATGGGTAGATGCATATGCAAAACGCTCATCTGATCGGTAAGTTACGATTTGGTTTGTGCCAGTATCAAGTGCAAAGACCCCGAGTCTAGCATCAAATTTGTTTTCAAGTTTGGCAAAATGATTGTTTTTTTGATGAGGTTGTGTAGAATGTGCGCTATCTGCTGAACAACCAGCAAGTAATATCCCTGAGAGAAGCAGTATAGATACCATTTTCTTGAATTTAAATGTGCTAAAAATCGAATTTATTAATTTCATTACATGTACCTCTTTCTAAAAATTTATTTTTTGCTCCATACCGGTTGCGTATATAAGAGTGTGTTTACAAAGAAGGACCAAAGTGGAGCTAGTGTTTGGCATCCAGTGCGGGCGCCGGCACAAGCCCGACCTTATACCAAACTTGGCGACATCTCGAACTCCATAAATGCAGAGTTATGCAACCGATGATTACGTGTGTAATAAAATACTACATTTGTAGTATTAAAATGTCAAGTGATGTTTATGAAGGATTTTTACCCCATTGGATAAATTTGGAAAACCCAATGGGGGAGGTCTGGATTGCCCAAGAAGAGGTAATTTCGAGCGATATGGTCAATGGAGCCGCCGCCTAGGATTGCTCGAGAAGGGGTATTTTCAAGTTTATCGGGATTGATATGAGAATTTACAATAAATTTTAGGAATAATTTCATCGTTGTTTTCGACAAACTAAACGAATAGGTTCTATTTAAATCAACGATTATAATTCTTTGTTAAGAACGAAAGAAAATTAAAAAGTGGAAAAATATTTTCAATACTTTTTATACTAAAGGAGGCCATTTTAAATGGAGATAAGCGAATTGGTGGAAACAAGAAAAATACCTTTAAAAAATTTAGAGGACCAGGTCATTGTTATTACAGGGGCATCAAGTGGAATTGGCCTTGTTACAGCAAGGATGGCAGCTGAAAAGGGTGCAAAGGTTGTTTTAGCAGCGAGAAATGAAGATGCCTTAAAAGAATTGGTTGATGAATTACAAAGAAAGGGTCATTCTGCAACGTATGTAAAGGCGGATGTTGGAATAGAAGAGGACGTGAATCATATTGCCGAAACAGCAATAAAGGAATATGGGCGTTTTGATACATGGGTGAATAATGCGGGTGTAACCATCTTTGGATATGCAATGGACGTTAGTAACGAAGATATGAAGCGGATGTTTGACACGAATTTTTGGGGTGTCGTGTACGGGTCAAAGGCAGCGGTCAAACACTTTAGTGAAAGAGGCAACCCAGGCGCTCTAATTAATATAGGAAGTTACTTTGGAGATAGAGGTACACTCATTCAATCTACGTATGCTCCTACCAAATTTGCTGTACACGGTTGGACGGAAAGCTTAAGAATGGAATTAGAAAAAGAACAGGTACCCGTTTCAGTAACACTAATCCATCCTGGTCGAATCGATACGCCTTATAACGAACACGCAAGAAGCTATTTAGACAGGCAACCAGTACATAAAGGAATGGTTTATCCACCTACGGCAGTTGCTGAAGCGATACTTTATGCTGCAGAACATCCCAAGAGAGACATGTATGTTGGTTCGCAAGCAAAGGTTTTGGGGCTTATCGGTAGAATATTTCCGCGGTTCACAGATAAACTAATGGAAGTTATGATGCCTCCCACCCAATACGCTGATCGGCCGTCTAATCCACCTGAAGAAAGTAACTTATATAAAGCCGGTTATGGTATGCATGAGAGAGGAACCAATTTAGGGTGGAAACGGTCTTCAAGTATTTATGTGAAGGCATCTAAGCACCCAGCTTTAACCAGTTTACTTGTAATGGGAATAGGTGTAGTGGTGTGGGCCAAAATCAAACCGAATAAAAATGGATAAAATAGATACGCCATAAAAATAATTCGTTTATTTTCAGCGATTACAGTGATTAAAATGTAATAGACAATCAGCAATGTATCCCTTGAAAAATAAAACCTATCAGGGCACTACAAAATGGGTTACAACATTTATATTTAAACATATAAAAGCACAGAATGAATGTCTGCGCTTTTATGGGAAGGAAGGCAAGCGCAGCGCAGTAGCTATCTGCGGAGTTTTCATAAATTTTAAACAATACTGTACTCTTTTTTATAGCGGTAAATCTGCTATAATTACAAATTAAAGGGGGTGCTTACAGATGGAGAATCACTTAAGATTGTCTGGTACTTCTTCCACTCATGCAAAGCCTATTATTGGAAAGGCGATACTTTGCATGGGGCGAAACACATAATCGCTGAACAAGTTTTTCTAATAGTTTGGCTTTGCACCTTATTTTTTTCAAAATCAAAATAAGGGGCGGGCAAAATTGAAATATACGAATGCAAACAAAGTTTTACCCGAAAAGCTTATCGTGGAAATCCAAAAGTATGTCCAGGGGGAAACCCTTTATATTCCAAAGCCAGAAACAGCGTATCGGAAATGGGGAACCTCGAGTGGCGGGAGAAGGCTGCTTGATCACCGTAACGCTGCCATAAAAGCTTCTTTTCATAGCGGCAGCAGTATCAAGCAACTAGCTAAGGAATATTATCTCTCAACCGAAACTATTAAGAAAATTGTTTATACAAATAAAAAGTAGCAAAAAAGCATTGGTGAAAATCATTCATCAGTGCTTTTTTGTGTAAAAAACGTTTCTAAGTCATTTTCTCCATTTTAGAAGCTTGCTGCATTTTTTAAAATAAGTATATTGAGATGTCAGTAAAATGATAGGAGAAGCTACACGATGACCGAAAAATTTATTAAAAATGAACAGTTAAATCTTATAAAAAGGCAAATTGCTTTGATTAAGGACAGCACCAAAAAGAATGTACCCCCAACCGTACTGGCTGCTGTGATTGAGTTGGCCAATGCCAAAGTCTTGGATCTCTTTCCAAATGCAGGATTGGATCAACAAGAATTGCTGGATCTTTCAAGACTGAAAACAGATGACGAGTATGAGCAATATATCCGGCGCCTCTCGGCATTTTTGCTGCCTTTTCCACAAATCACCGCGCAGCAACTGAAAAAAATGTTTCCGAAGAAGAAGAAATTAAAGCTGCCTGATGTATCAAATATTGACCACAGTCAGCTGACGTACTTAAGCTGGGATGACATAGGATCCAATAAGAAATTTATTGTCTGTGAGTTGGATGGAAAAATGGTCGGTATTGAAGGCGAATTTACACCGACAAGTAAAAAAAATCTTTGTTCCTTTTGTAATTGTTTTGGCGAGGTTGTCTATTTTTCCACGGTAACAAAAGCGAAAAAAGCTAAAAACCCGGATTATTACAAGGCAATTGGCAATCTTATTTGCGCCGATAGCAGCGAATGCAATAAAAAAATAACCAATGTCGAATATTTAACAACATTTCTAAACGATTCACTCGGATTGTAAAAGTAGAAACTTGATGAAGGGGATACATTTATTGAGGTTGATAAGATAAGTTGGGAGCATTTTTTTACGATGCTATTATTATTTTCTTTAAGTTTGACTAAGAAGTTCTCTCTTCCATGTTTTATTTCTCTTATAAAGGGTACTAAGTTATTAGGAGGGATAATAATGGTAGGTAAAAAGCCAACATTTAAAGTGATTGCTGCTTCATTACTTACAGGTTCAGTCTTAGGAATAGGGGCACCTTCCTTTACAGGATTAGCTCATGCAGCATCCGGGACTTCTATTTCTTATTCTGAGACGAATCAAATGGCAGTGGATACTTTAAATAACCTTTACGATCAAGCTTTTTCGGGAGAAATGCCAGGAAATGTTCAAGGGCTAAAAATTAATAAAAGCACGCGAAGAGCCGTTCACCAAAAGTTTGGCAGTCCTCAAGAAGTTAACAATCAATTTGATTTGTACAGTTGGGAAATGGGCCAACCTGGATATGGATTTGCTTATAACAAAGACAATACCATATCAGAAATCCGGAACTTTGGAACAGGTGTAGAGAGACAGACCAATCTTGGGGGGATTACCCCGGAGCTACTAGAAAAGGAATTGGGCCACGCTAATAAAATTCTGAATGTTCCAGGGACAAATGAATTGGATTACATTTATAAAACAGGCGATTATGAACTTCATTTTGTAATTGGCGATAACCCGATTTTAGAAGGTTTTGATCAAACCGTGAATCACGTGAACCTAACTGCTAATAAGACCCATATTTCTAGTGGAACTGCTGCTGTAAAATACTTACGCCATCAACTAAAAATGGATAACAATGATGATATTGTATTTAGCGATATGGGTGGAGATCTAAAGAAAGATAAGATAGGATCATACTATAAGATAAAATTAACCTCTAAATCAATACAGGAAGAGGGAGGAACTGGAACTGTAGGTTTATATAAGGTATATCAAGATGGTACCTATAAGTCAGAATATTGATCAGGTCCCCTCATAAAATAAAAAGCCGATTTTCCTAAAAGGGAGAGTCGGCTTTATCATTCCGAAAGGCTGGATAAAGTAACTGTACTTTTTGAAAAAGAGAATTATGATGGCCATTGCTACACTTATTATCGGACTTATTCCAAGTTATGCCTCCATTGGAATAGCCGTACCTATTCTATTGCTTTGTGCAAGATTGGTGCAAGGTTTTTCTACAGGTGGAGAATATTCCGGTGCAATGACTTTTATCCTTTTCGGCAAGAAGACTCCATCTGATTTATATTACGGGCGAAGCCCAACAATTCAGGTGGAGATGAATGGCCGTCAGCCGATAGGCTGAAATCTTTTGTTTGGTTTGCATCATGTTTCCACTATTCAA
>NZ_JADDIU010000053.1 GCF_016464375.1 Bacillus renqingensis | reverse complement strand
GCGAAGCCCAACAATTCAGGTGGAGATGAATGGCCGTCAGCCGATAGGCTGAAATCTTTTGTTTGGTTTGCATCATGTTTCCACTATTCAAAGAACAAATGTTTGCTTATTCTTTGTGCCAAGTGATACAATTAGACATAGAGGAACATAGATGGAAGTGTATAGATATCATTACAAAATTAGATAGTAATAATCATTCAGTGTTCTCACACTCTACTACCACTTGGTTTTCGTCATTAAGTATCGCAGAAAAGTAGT
>NZ_JADDIU010000052.1 GCF_016464375.1 Bacillus renqingensis | reverse complement strand
ATTTTAAACTAAACACTAAATAGCGAGGAAGCATAAAATGTAATTGTTTGGAATTCTTGGTGATAGAATTTAATAAAATCTTCAAAATATAATGGAGTCTGACAAAAATGCAAAAAAGGGTCAGCCCCGCTATTTAGCTACGGTAGGCTGACCCTAAGGGGAAGCAGGAGAACCGTTTCCCCATACTTCCTAATTTTCTTCTATTTCTCTCCGATTTTTCCTGAACAGTTTGGATAAGGTTTCGTAGACAATTGGTACGACGATTAGAGTTAGTAACGTTGAGCTTGTTAAACCGCCGATTACCGTAATTGCAAGACCTTTTGAAATTAATCCGCCGCCGGCTGCGCCGAATACTAATGGGATTAGGGCCCCGATGGTGGCGATCGCCGTCATCAGGATTGGTCTTAGTCGTGTAGCCCCTGCTTCGAGAATGGCTTCACGCATTCCAAGTCCCTCACGTTCCATATGAATAATCCGGTCGACCAATACGATAGCATTCGTGACAACAATTCCGATTAACATGAGCAAGCCCATCATAACCGATACGGAGATGGTCTCACCGGCAAGATATAAGCCGACAAATGAACCAATAACCGTAAATGGCAGTGAGAAGAGAATTGCAAAAGGCGCAAGACCCTCACCAAATGTGACGACGAGAATGAAGTAGACGATGGCAATAGCCGCTAGCATTGCAACCCCAAGCTGTGTAAACGTCTCATTCATATCTGCCTCGACCCCGGCAACACCAACTGTCACCCCTTTTGGCAGATCAAGTTTGTCAATTTCTTTTTTCACCTTAGAAGTTACCTTTGAAACATCCTTATCGGTGATTTTTCCTGAAACACTTGCGTAGTATTCCCCTTTGCTGCGTGAAAGGGTGTTTAATGTCGTCCCTTTCTTAACAGTAACAAGCCGTGATAGCGGCATTGGCTTACCTAGCGCTGTCGGTACTGGTGTTTTCAACATTTCATCGATGGATTTCGGCTGTTTCGTCTGTTCCTGCTGGACGATAACATCTAATGAATCGCCATCTTTTTCAATCGTTGTTAAAACATCCTCGGTCTTCGTAGGATTTAACATCATCACAAGCTGTCCTGCGGTTAAACCATATTTGATTAATTCATCTTGTGCAACTCGGAAGGTGTACTCGACATAGGCGTCCTCAGCGCTTGATGTAACATCTTTTAAGCCCTTCTGTTTCTTCAACACATCCTCTGCCTGTTTGACAGTTTTATTCAGTTTATTAATATCTTCACTATAGAAGGTGTAGTTGACCTCATTCTCAGCCCCTGACATCGATGAGAAGTCTTGACTCTTCCATACACCTGATTGGCCAATGTTCTTTACATAGTCTTCGATTTTATCCCGGACCTTCGGAAAGTCTTTCATGTCCGGGTCAAAGATGAGGTACATTAAGGCACCGCCGCTACCTCCACCCATCATTGCGGCCATCTGGTCGCCCGTCTTCGTGACCGAAACTTGAACAATGTCAATATCATCCCGTTTCAGCATCTTGTCTTCGACCACCTTAATGTTGGCCTGGGTGTCTTCCGGCAGCTCGCCTGCCTTTGGCGTATAGGTTAAGTACATTACTTTTTCTTCATCACTGCCCATGAAGCTAAATCCGATCAATGGCGTTAACGCCAGACTGCCTGCTAGTAAAAGAATCGCGAGGACGGAAGCAATCACTTTATGGTTAAGGACTTTTTCCAAAAACCATTTATACCATTTTGCCAGTTCGCCGATTTCTTTATGACGCTTCGCCGTCTTTTTACCGTATAATTTTTTCTTAAATAAAAAGTGTGATAAGGCTGGAACAATGGTAATTGCTACAAGTAATGAAGCCCCGAGTGCAAATGCCATCGTCAAGGCAAACGGTGCGAACAACTCACCAACCATACCGCCGACAAAGATTAGCGGCGCGAAGACGGCAACCGTAACGAGTGTCGATGACAGTATCGGTTTGAACATCTCAATTGTTGCTTCACGCACAAGCGCCCGACCGGTTAATGGCTCTTCCTTTAAATGCAGACGGCGATAAATATTTTCAACGACGACAATCGAGTCATCAATGACCCGGCCGATGGCAACCGTAATCGCTCCAAGCGTCATGATATTGAGGGTAATATCCAGCCAGTTCAAAATCATTAACGCCATGAAAATGGAAACCGGAATCGAGATGATTGAAATGATCATCGATTTCACATCGCGTAAGAAAAGCAGGATGATTAAGACCGCAATCAACCCGCCAAATACGGCTTTTTCAACCATCGTTGCAACGGATTCTTCAATTGGTTTCCCTTGGTCAAGGGTAACATCAATAACAAGACCATCGATTTTTGCCTTTTCATCCTTGACTAACTTTTTCACTTTGTTGACAACATCAACGGTGTTTGCCTGCTGGCCTTTGACAATTTGAATGGCAATCGCATCTTTCCCGTTTGTCCGTGAAATCGACTCGACCTTGCCTACTTTTTTAATCGTGGCAATGTCGCTGAGTTTCACAAATGGGGATGGATTTTCGGCCGTCGGTTTGACGGGGATCAGCATATTCTTTAATTCGTCCACTGTCATGAACTTGCCATCGATGGCTACAGCCTGTTCCCCTTCTTTGAACTGGTAAAGTCCTAAAGAAACTGCTGTGTTGCTTGCCTGAATCATTTGCTTGACTTTATCTTCTGTTAGATCAAGCCCCGCCATTTTATCCTTATTGTACGTCAGGTCCACTTCTTCAATATGCTGACCTGTAATTGTTGCTGAGGCAACTCCATCGATCTTTTCAATTTTTGGAAGTAAGCTCTCTTCTACAGTTGACGTTAGCTCCACAATATCCTCTTTTGTACTGCTGACACTGAGGGCAACGACCGGCATCATATTCATACTGATGGCCGAGGTTGTCGGTTCTTTCGCATCTTCCGGTAATTTCACTGTATCTAGCGCAGATTTCAGCTCACGCTTCGCCTCGTCCATATCGATACCATATTCATATTCCACCTGAATACTGGACATATTCGAATAGGAATTAGAGTAGACGGCTTTCACGTGTTCAAGTCCCTCAACTGCTTTTTCAATCGGCTTTGACACATCTTCCATTACCTTTTCAGGAGTAGCCCCTGGATAGACATCTGTGATCATTAAGTATGGAATCGAGATATTCGGAATCGTCTCCATATTCATCTTTGTTCCTGAATAAATCCCGGAAGCCGTGATGATGATGGTCAAAAGCCATACCGCTAGTTTATTTTTTATGACAAAATTGACAAATCCTTTCACTATTACACCTGCCCTTAATTGACTTATGAATCTCAAGTATTTATAATAATGACTGATTAGTCATTTGTCAACGAAAGACTCTGGGAGCGGTGAACGAAAATGTCAAAAAAACAATTAATTATGGAAACTGCGTTGGATCTTTTTGCAAAACAAGGATTTGAGGCTACTTCCGTCCAACAAATAACGGATCGCTGCGGGATTTCAAAAGGGGCCTTTTACTTATCCTTCAAGTCTAAGGACGAGTTGATTTTGGCATTGATCGACTATTTTATGATGCAAGTCACCAGTGACATTGACTACATAGTCAGAGTCACGAAGGATGAAGAGCTTTTATATCAATTTTATTTCTCCATCTATCAAACTTTTCATAATCATTCTCAGTTTGCCAAAGTCATTTTAAAAGAGCCGTCGTTGACTCTGAATAAAGAGCTTATTTTAAAATTGAATTACTACGATAAATTAATCGGGAATACGATCCTAATGATGATTGAACGATTATATGGCGAAGCGGTCAAAGAGACAAAATATGATTTACTGTATTCCATAAAGGGCTTTATGAGTGCATATTCTCAGTTATTTATCTATTATAACATTCCGATAGATTTGAACATGCTGGTGGAGTCACTAGTCGAAAAAACAAATTTATTGGCAAAACATACGACCGTCCCGTTTGTTTCCAAAGAGATGAACGATATATTCCAGTTTAAACAGCCGATGAATGAGGAAATGAAGGAGCAAATCCTCGAAATGATCGAGAATAAATTGGAAGAAATGGAGGAATCCATTGAAAAGGAATCATTGGTTCTATTAAAGGGGCAGCTGCTCGAACCTACTTTGAGTCGGGCGGTGGTCAGAGGTCTGCTCGAAAACATCCGTAACCAACCGCACTGCAAATGGATTGCCTACCTTTTGCGCCAGTATTTTGAATAGGGAAAATGGAGATAAGACACAATCAGAAGGTTTAGACGTAATAAGGCACAACTAGCTTCGCTAGTTGTGCCGACAGCCCCACTGCCTTTTTACTAAGAGGTCTTTTGCCCTCTTCTCTCTCCCTGCGTCACAGCCTTAAATCCAAAACATAGATAATGCAGGGAAGAAAGTAATAATTAATAAATCGATAACCATGACAAAGATAAATGGAAGGAGCGATCTGATAATTCTGTCATAGGAGACGTCTGCGATGCCTTTTACGATAAAAAGGTCTAACCCTACTGGTGGTGTGATAAGTCCAATTGAAAGGTTAACGACCATAATCAATCCGAAGAAGATTGGGTCAATTCCGGCTTCAAGGGCAATGGGTAATAATAATGGTGTTAAGATTGTAATCGCTGCCGAAGCGTTTAAGAAACAGCCGGCAATAAAGAAGATAACTGTAAACATCAGAAGGACCAGGTAACGATTATCTGCAAAACCTGATACAAGTTCAACCAGCATATGCGGGATTTGCTCAGCTGTTAAAAGCCAGCCAAACAGGTTAGCCCCGGCAATGATGAACACAACCATAGCTGTCATTTTACCAGCTTTTATAAAGGCCTCAGGAATATCGCTCCATTTCATATCTTTATAAATAAATTTATTAATAATAAACGCATAGGCGGCAGCTACGGCCCCGGCTTCCGTTGGTGTAAAAATACCGCCCCTGATACCGAAAATAATAATTAACGGTAAAATTAAGGCCAAAATCCCTTCAATAAATGTCTTTTTGAACGCTGTAAATTCAAACCTTGTGGCTTCTTCACTGTAGTGCTTCTTTTTGGTGATCCAATAGTTTACAAGCATAATCGATAAACCAATTAAAATTCCAGGAACAATCCCGGCCGTAAATAAATCCCCGATTGAAACACCCGCTGTTACACCGTAAACAATCATCGGGATGGATGGCGGAATGACAACAGCGATGGTTCCGGCGCTTGCCACAGTCGCTGCAGCAAACCCTTTGTCATACCCTTTTTGTTCCATCATCGGAATCATCATTTTCCCAACCGCCGCTGTATCTGCCGCACCTGAACCGGAAATTCCAGCAAAAAACATGCTTGTTAAAGTGGAAACCTGTGCAAGTCCTGAGCGAACCCAGCCAACTGTCGCAAACGCAAATCCCGCAATTCTTTGCCCCATACTGCCGGACATCATAAACTCACCGGTAAGCATAAAGAATGGGATTGCCAAAAGTGGAAAAGAGTCTACCGAGGTGATAAGTCTTTGAGGTACTACTTCTAGCGGTATATAATAGATACTAGCTAAGAAGCCCGAAATGGATGCTAAGATTAAGGAAATCGCAATAGGAACACCAATAAACATAAACAAAAACAGAACAACAAGGACAACTACCGCAACCGTCATTCATATTCCTCCTTTATAGCTTAAATAGACACCTCTTCTGTCGTTTCAGCCTGGGTAGACGTCATCTGTTGATTTTTGTAATACAGCAAATGGAGTATATTAACAACTGCATGAATAAGACAAACGATGGAGCTAATAAAAACTGCACTATAAATTAGGGTCATATTTAGTCCCATTGAAGGGGAGATTTGCTGGCTGATAAATTTCAATATCCTCCAGCCATAAACAATTAAAAATACAAACACGGCAGAATTGATGATCTCTACAATAAGTGATAATATGCCCTTCCATTTCCCAGAGAGATAATGATGTAAAATTTCTACCTGTGCATGTTCCTTGCTTTTGTAAACCATGCCAACTCCCAGAAAAACAATCCATACAAACAAATAGCGGATGAGTTCTTCAATCCAGCTGAAATTAAAAATGGAAAAGTCAATCATCGGAATCAGGTTTCTCACAAATGTACTTTGTAACACAAAACGGGAAAACACCGAATACACAGCAGCTAAAAATGCAACAGCGAAGAGGACAATCAGTAGAAATTGACTCACTTTATTGACCTTTTGACTTACCCCTGTTAGAAATCTCATGAAATAAAGCACCTCCAAACATTTAAAAAACCCCTTTTCGATTTAGCTTTCAACAACTGCTATAGAAAGCGCCTTTATGGCTTTAAATCTTCTACTTTTTCCAGTAAATCCTTACCAATAGAATCTTCAAATTCTTTATATACTGGTTTCACCGTCTCCCTAAAGGAAGCTAAATCAGGATGTTCCTCTATTTCGATATCCGATTTTCTTAAATGATCAAGCAAGGTTTTCTCATCCTCTAAAGCTACTTTTCTTTCATATTGAATGGCTTCTTTTGATGATTCTTTTATCACTTTTTGAAGGTCTTTAGGTAGTGTATCAAAAGTAGTTTTACTCATAATAAATACAGCGGCATCATAATTGTGGTAAGTCAATGTTAGATATTTTTGGACTTCCTGAAATTTATTTAAGTAAATTTGTGCTAAGGGATTTTCCTGCCCATCAACAACATGTTGCTCCAGCGCCGTATACAATTCACCAAACGGTACTGGTACAGGAGTCGAACCAAGTGCCTTGACAAAGGAAATATAAGGCGGAGATTCTTGAACCCTAATCTTCAAACCAGCAGCATCTTTCGCCGTTTTAAACGTTCTTACATTGTTGGTCATATGTCTCCAGCCGTTTTCCATATAACCTAAATTCATTAAGCCTTTATTGGGTAAATTAGAGGCAATCTGTTCACCAATTTTGCCATCTAAAACCTTGAATGCATGCTCACGGCTTTCAAATAAATAAGGTAGATTCAGCACATTAAATTGTGGGGCAAAGTTAGTAACGGGTGCAACAGAACCGATATGAAAATGAATGGAGCCAATCTGAGCCCCTTCAATTTGGTCCCTTCCGTTCCCTAACTGGCTGCTTGGAAAAATATCAATTTGGATTCTTCCCTTTGATTTACTTTCCACAAGTTCTTTGAATTTTATGGCCCCCTTATGATATGGATGGGTCTCTGTTTGCAAATGCCCAAGCCTTAGCACATATTCAGCTTTTGACTTTTTGCCCGCTGCCATATGAGAGCAGCCAGTGCTAATAAAGAAAACTATACAAACGGCTAGAAACAAACCAAACCACTTTTTCATCTTCCATCCTCCCTTATATGTAAACCTTTTCATCCCATCAAAGAAATTACACCTGCCACCATTTAGCAATATGGTTCAGTCACCCAACCACTACTCTTTCATTATATTTTAATTTTCAAAAAAATCAATATATTTTTATTTAAAAATTTAATTGATTCATCGAATGAAACATGATTTAATGGAATTATATTGGTTGGGCCACTGTGCCAATTTCCCTTTGCTTATTTGAACGGCTAAGGAATAAATGAATAACATTATAAGGGGCCGTTCACTTGATTGAAACTTTATAAGTTGTAAAAATCTGCCTTGATTCACTTTTTAGTTTTTCTCACGGCAAATCCATACAATCATTTCCCAGGTTTCCACTTTAATGGAGCTTAAAATAGGAGGAGGTTTACATGCAAAGTAGGCAAATTAACCGAAAAGGCATTTCGGAACAAGTAGCAGACAGAATTAAAGAAAAGATTCAAGCCGGTGAATATAGAGTAGGCGAGCGGATCCCGGGAGAAAGAGATATGGGCATTGAACTTTCCGTTAGCCGGAATACAGTAAGAGAGGCTTATAAAATTCTTGAAGCATACGGATACCTTACTGTTAAACACGGAACAGGCGTATTTGTCGCTCCTCCGGAACATCAAATTCGAAAGATGACCGAAGCATTTTTTGTCTCAAACAGTCATATGAAGGACTTCTTCTCGGTTCGAAAAATCCTTGAAGAGTGGACGGTAAAATGGGCAATTGAAAACTCTGATGATGATCCGTTTATGGAATTAGAGCAGGTGGTAAACGAAGCAAATGAAATCATAAGCGGTACCATTGATTACCAAAGGCTTGCGGAATTAGACCATAAGTTCCATATGACCTTAGCCAATAAATCAAACAACGTGGTTTTAGTTAATATTATGAATTATTTAATTGATTTATTATCAGAGTCCCGCAATAAATCGATACAAATTCCTGGGCGTGCAATCCAATCCATCCAGGAACATGCAAAGATTTTACAAGCGATTAAACAAAGGGATCCTCAATTGGCGCAACAATACATGAAGGAGCATATCGAAAGCGTAGAGCGTTCGATTACAAAAGCTAGTCCAAAAGAATCATAAACATTACTTAGCGGAAAAAAGGCTGTTCATTAATTAACAGCCTTTTTTTCATGGCTTATTCTATTGTTTCAAGGGATACGGGCTGAGGGAACAGGATGTTATACTCCTTCCCTATATTGATTAGTTCCTCTTCAATGCTGGCTGATAATGAAATTCCTCCTGAAAGGTGCAGCTCCCGCTCGCGTTTCCGCCTCTCCCCAGGATACCTTATTTCACTTTTTCCCGGTGCCAGCGGAACCTCCTTCATCTCCTTCAGCAAATTTTCCATAGATGCAAAAAATAGCGGCAAACTGATAAATTTTTCAATATCCATCAGGATGAAAAAATGCCCCACATTGGCAGGTTCCGTTTCCCCGTCATCATAAATATTTTTCACATGGGGACCAAAGGCAGCACCCGAAAGAACACCCGTGAGGATTTCCACTGCTAATGCCAGTGCAGAACCTTTTGCTCCACCCAATGGCAATACAGACCCCTTTAAAGCCGCTTTCGGATCATTCGTCGGCTGACCATTCTCGTCAATTGCCCATCCATCTGGAATCAGCTGGCCTTGTTTGGCAGCTAATATTATTTTTCCTCTGGCAACAATACTGGTTGATAAATCAATAATCACCGGTTGGTCACTGCCGGTCGGAAAGCCAAAGGCAATCGGGTTCGTTCCAAAAAAGGCCCTTTTTCCTCCCCAGGGGGCAATTCCCGGTGGAGAATTCGTAAAGGCGATACAGGCAAGGTTTTGTTCGCAAGCAAGCTGGCAAAAATAAGCAGCTGTTCCAAAGTGATTGCTATTTTTGACGGCAATAACGCACGTACCGCTTTGTTTAGCCATTTCGGTTCCTTTCACAATGGCTCGATAGCTGACAATATGCCCCAGTCCGTTATCCCCATCCGCCAGTAATACAGAAGTAGTTTTCTGGATTAGCTGAATATTAGGATTTACATTCATCCGCCCGTCACGAAACCGTCTCATATAAATGGGAAGCCGGCTGATTCCATGGCTGTCAACCCCCTCTAAATTGGCTTTAACGATCGAATCAGAGGCAACTTTGGCTTCCTCCAAATTCATGCCAGCACTGACAAGCACCTGCTCACAAAAGCTTTTTAAATCCAATGCACTAAAGGTTCTCATTTTGCTTAACCCCACTATCCGTATTCTATTTTCTCTGTTAAAAATGTCCTGTGGCCCTTGCTATTACCTTATAAATCTAGCAGCAAAAAGGTGAACTCCCTACACATCAAAATGTGTAGGGAGAGGGAACAAGCATTACACTATCCTTTTCAACATCCCGTAGTGTGGAAAAAGTTAGGCACTACGATATAATTTTGTCATGACAAATTCACGATGTCCTAATGATTCAGCGCTTGTGAGACGGCCATTTATGGTACGAGAAATCATTTCCATCAACTGATCTCCAGCCTCTTCCAATGAAATCTTACGTGAAAGCAGCCCTTGGACGTCCACATCAATATGCTCACTCATGGTTGCCGCAGTGATTGGGTTTGCTGTGATCTTAATAACCGGTTCGATTGGATGACCGATAATATTCCCCTGACCAGTAGGGAATAAGTGAAGAACCGCACCGCCAGCTGCCATTAAGGTAATACATTCTGCAGCCGCAGAGGATGTATCCATGAAATAAAGACCGTTTCCATTCTGGGGCTTTTCAGCAGGGTCAAGTACACCAATAATTTCCTTTGATCCTGTTTTGGCAATATTGCCAAGTGCCTTTTCCTCAATCGTTGACAGACCACCGGCGATATTTCCTTGAGTTGGCTGGGACCCTAGTAAATCAACCCCTTTGGATTCAATTTCCCCAACATAATCGTCGTAGATTTCCTTGAACCGCCGGCGTAGTTCCGGTGTAGCCATACGCTCGCTGATTAAATGCTCCCCGCCTGTTAATTCCGATGTTTCACCAAAGAATACCGTCGCACCGGCATCCACTAAACAGTCAACGGCCTGTGATACAGTCGGACAAGACCCTAATCCGGTCGTTGTATCAGATTCACCACATTTAATACTAACGGTTAAATCCTTTAATTCAATTGGTACTCTTTGAAGTTCAGTGGCCCATTGAACATATTCCTTTGCCTTCCAAGAAGCGGCACGAATTGTTTCTAAATCACCATTTCTTTCAATAGAGAAATAGGATACTGGTTTACCAGTTACAGCAATGCCATCAGCAATTTTCTTCGCCCAATTCTCTTCAATCCCAATAACGATAACGGCGGCTACGTTAGGATTTGCACCAGTTCCAATCATGGTTCTAAAATGCAAATCTAGATCCGGCCCATACTGAAGTCTGCCGTATGCATGAGGCAGTGCAAGTGTACCCTGAATTTGCTTTGCAACTGCTTCACAAGCAGCGTTTGAAATGTCATCTACTGGTAAAATGATGACATGATTTCGAATTCCCACTCTTCCATTTTCTCTGCGATATCCATAAAGTTGTTGTACCATTTTCTACCACCTCGCCGTTTTAATATTGTGGGTATGAACATAGTCGCCCATTTCCCATTTTTCCGTTGTGATGCCAATTTGCACACCATACTTCAATACAGGTTCGTCTTTTTCCAGGTTAACCAAGGAAATCTTGTGGCCTAAAGGGATATCAGCCTTTGCGGTAACAACCACATCAGAATGATCATCCATATAAATACCGATCACCTTTTCCCCCTGTCGAATATCGCTTGTGGCTACCCCCACATGATCACCACGCTGGTGGATTAAAAACTTGTGTGTGCTGGAAACTACTTCCTCTTTCTTCTCCGTTAGCGTACTTGCCTGATTGTTTCCCATTTGAAAGCCTCCTTTTAAATTGGACCAGTGACCCAACCAATTAATCTATTTTTATTAAAGCATGTAAGTATTAGTTCGTCAACTATAATATTGTAATTTTCCAAAAATTTTTTAAAAAGTAATTTTCTAAATTGTACATAGCGAATGCTCGCCCTTTACTATTTTTCCTACCTCTTTTGCCACTAACACAGAAGTTCTTATTTGAGATTCCTTGGTCAGTCCGGCAATATGCGGTGTGATCACAGCAGTTTCACAGTATAATAGCTTATTGGATGGGGATATAGGCTCCACTTCAAGCACATCTAAAAACGCCCCGGCAATGCTATGACGGGTTAAGGCTGAAGCAAGTGCCGATTCATTAATAATCCCGCCTCTAGAGGTGTTAATAATAAAGGATGTCGATTTCATTAACTTTAATTCAGTTTCAGATATTAAGTAATGGGTTGTAGGTGTGAGAGGAACATGGATGGAAACAAAATCAGCTTCTGTTAATACCTCTTCTAAAGATTCTTTTACTTGCACCCCAGTTTCGGTAACAATGTAATCATTCTCAGTAATGTATGGATCAAAGCCAATCACCCTCATCCCAAATGCAAGGGCTCGTTTGGCTGTTCGGTGAGAGATTTCTCCTAAGCCAATCAAACCGATCGTTTTATTGGCAATTTCTGCACCGGTAAACTTTTTACGATCCCAATTTCCCGCCTTACTATCATCACTAGCAAGATATAGGGGACGATTGGCATTTAATATTGCGGACATGACATATTCAGCAACAGATGTTGCATTAGCATGACGGGCATAAACGACTTGAATCCCCCTTTTTTGGGCGGTGGAGGTATCAATGTTATCGAGTCCCACCCCCAGGCGGCCAACGACCTTCAGCCTGGTGCCGGCCTCTAACAGTTCAAAATCAACCTTTGTTTGGTTCCGGACAATAATGGCATCATAATCTTTCACCATTTCAAGTAGTTTTTCCCGCTGTTTCCATAGCGTTTCATCATAGTCAATTTCAAACCCCTGCTTTGTCAGCTCTTCAATCCCTTCATTCCAGATAATTTCAGTAATCAAGGCTCTCATTGAAAAACTCCTTTCTTTCTATTGGCACAGTGACCCAACCACTATAACCTTATTAAAACACCCTAAGTCCCTTTGGTCAATAGGTATTTCACATGAAAAGGAGATAGAAGGATAACCTTAAGAAAAAAACGAGAGCGTTCTAGTAAAGCCCACCAAATCCCTCTCATATATTTCCTCCAATTGGAAACTATAAAAACTCATACCAATATTATGAACGGTGTTGATTGTGTGCGCTGGATTCTTCTTCTTTGTTTCATACTAAACCCGGCTGTGGTAACGGCGGCAAATAGCAGTGAGGGTAACGTGAAAATTATTGCCCACCGGGGTGCTTCTGGGTATGCCCCCGAGCATACAATGGCCGCCTATCAACTTGCCGTAGAGCAAGGGGCAGATTATTTGGAAATGGACTTACACATGACAAAAGACGGGCAGCTTATTGCCATTCATGACGATACCGTTGATCGGACAACAAACGGGCACGGGAAAGTTAATGAACTTACACTTTCTGACATAAAGCAGTTGGATGCCGGTTCTTGGTTCAATAGGCGTTACCCTGAAAAAGCGAAGCCACATTACCGCCGGCAAACAATCCCAACTTTAGCAGAAGTGATCGGGAAGTACGGAGATTCGCTTAACTACTATATTGAAATAAAAACACCCCTGCCATTTCCGGAAATGGCCGATGAATTATTGAAGGTTCTACGCCTGCATCAGCTTATTGGCAGGGATGGAGCCCGCGGGCAGGTAATCGTTGAATCGTTTCATACAGACAGCCTCAAATACCTGCGGCAAAAAGCCCCTGAACTTGTCCTTATCCAATTAGGAGATGATCCTGAAACCATGAATCTCGCGAAAATCGCTCAATATGCGGATGGCGTTGGTCCAAATTATCTAAACACCAAGCAGGAGTTCATAAAAAATGCCCACACTCGCGGCCTCCTTGTCCATTGTTGGACAGTCAATAACGAAACCGATATGATAAAACTAATGAACTGGAACGTAGATGGCCTTTTCACCAACTACGTGGATAAAGCCAGGAAGCACAGGGACGGTGCTTCCGAATAAAGGTGAGTGAAAGGATTGGATATTAAACATTTGCAATATTTTCTAGAGGTGGCTAGACTGAATAGTTTTTCGCGTGCAGCGGATGAGTTGTTTATTACACAGCCAACCATTAGTAAAATGATTAAAAATCTGGAGCAGGAGTTAGGGGTTGTTCTTTTTGACCGATCGCGGAAGCAATTAACCTTGACAGATGCCGGCCGGGTTATCCTAGAGCACGCCAAGCTCGTGGATCATGCGATGAAAAACTTGGGCACGGAGCTGGATAATCTGTTTGGGCTAAAAAAAGGGCAAATACGAATTGGGCTGCCTCCAATATTTGATGCCCATCATTTTCTCAAAATTGCCGGGGAATTTCACGAAAAATATCCCGGCATTACCTTCCAATTGGTAGAAGACGGTTCAAAAAAGATTGAGGAGGCTGTGGAAAGCAACCAGCTCGATGTAGGGATTATCGTGCTCCCAACTAGGACTGAACTTTTTGATTATTTTTCCATTATGGAGGAAGACTTGAAACTTATTCTTCCAACCTCACACCCATTAGCAGAAAAAGAAGAAGTCCAATTAGCCGATTTGTCCCAAGAATCATTTATTTTATTTAATAAGGATTTTGCCTTAAATGATCGGATTATCCTCTCATGTAACAACCTCGGGTTTCAGCCGACGATCGTTTCACAAAGTTCACAAAAATCATTTATCAAGGAAATGGTTTCCAGTAAACTTGGCATTGCCCTCCTGCCAGAGAGCATTTGCCACCATCTTCCGGAAAATGTAACGGCGGTAAAAGTGGTGAACCCTTCTATAAGCTGGAAGTTAGCGATGATTTGGAGCAAGGAGCAATACCTTTCCTATGCAGCCAAGGAATGGATTACCTTCATAAAACAAGAGCTTGCTGTCGATTGATGACGGTTTTGTAGAAATGGGGCTCAAGCACTTCAAAAAAGCCAATTATAGGAAAAAATCTTTTATTTTTGGTGAAGCTTAGCTCTGCCCGCAACGCCTTGATGGCGTTTTTTTAATTGCCCTTCTATTCACAATTGGCATTAATGATAGCATTTACATAGATTCTATCTATATTAACGATAAAAAATAACCATTTTACTTTAGTTGTCACAAAGAATACACTTGACATGAACAAAAAATCCTTTTTTCACCGTGGATATAGGGTTTTTTCAATCTACAATCCAAAATGGAAAGGGAGTCAACAATGGAAGCAAAAAAAGCATGTGAAAGTCGCATTGTGAATACAGCTCAAGTATTATCCTGTGATCTAAATAACTATAATACACTATTTGGCGGAATTTTAATGAAAAAACTAGACGACGCTGCTACTCTATCAGCGCGGAGACATTCAAGAGTAAAAGAATGCGTGACCGCCTCTACGGATTCAATTGATTTCTTATGCCCGATTCATCAAACAGATTCAGTCTGTGTCGAATCATTTGTCACTTATACCGGAAGAACCTCAATGGAAATTTTTTGCAAAGTTATTGCTGAGGACATCATAACGGGTGAACGACGGGTCGCTGCGACAGCCTTTATGACATTTGTAGCCCTGGATGAAAACAAACGCCCGGTCGAAGTTCCACGTGTGATTCCAGAATCAGAAGAGGAGAAATTCCTTTATGAAACGGGTAAAGAAAGAGCAGAAATCCGGAAATTAAGAAGGAAAAAAAGTAAAGAACTAGCTGCAAATATCTCATTGGTTAAACCTTGGGATAACTAATTAGGAGGAATTTTTTCATGATTACTATATCAAGTATTAGCGAACTAAAAACTGCCAAAGAAGCACTTGAGGAACTGAAAAAAAACGATCCAGATCTTTTTAATCAACTTTTGGATGCTATTAACCTTACACGTGCTCTTCATTTTAAGTACCAATATATGGGGTGTTTACTAATGGACGAGGAACCCGGCGAAAATGTCCCAGACTTTGTCTACGGCTCTGTCCTTCGATTATATAAAAAAGAAATACAAAAATTAAAAAATAATGCGAACATTCAAGCCTTAAAAGATATCCTATCCACTTACAAAAGAAACGGATATGCCAAACTCTGCCTTCTTGCCCTTGACCGAACCCCCGAATCCTTAGTAAGCCCAACACAGGTACAATAAGAATAGCGCAAGCGCCCTGGGCAGCGGCGTATGGCCTCCTCGAAAAAGCTATCGCTTTTTCTTCGTGCGATGCTGTTGCTGCCGAAGCCTTCCTTGTAAAAGCTAACGCTTTTCCTTCGTGCGATGCTGATGCTGCCGAAGCCTTCCTTGTGGAGCTGGACAATTCTCAAGGTCGAAAAATGTATACTCCCTCTTATCTTATAAAAATAGTGACGGTTCTCGTACTTCCAGAAAGGGGAGCACGAGAACCGTCACTTTACTTGTTATACTGTTACAGCAGATAATCTTTTGGCCGCCTCTGCTACTTTAGCTAAGCCTTCTGCAATAATGTTTGGGGCTTGATCTGGTGCAGCATTGTGGCCTTCGATAATGACTTCCTCTACAATTTCCATTCCAAATATACCGCCAACGACGTTTTTGATATAGGTAGCCGCCATTTCCATCGGTGCTGTTTCTGGTGTGGAGTACACTCCACCGCGCGCACTTAGAATAACGGCCTTTTTATCGGTCATCAAGCTGACCATTTGGCCATTTTCATCATATTTGAATGTAAAACCACTTGCATATACATAGTCGATAAACGTTTGTAATTTAGCTGGAATGGTTAAATTCCATAGTGGGAAAGCAAATACTACAACATCTGCCGCTTTTAAGGCATCCATTGCTTTTTGTTTTGCAGCGACAATCCGCTGCTCAATATCAGTTAACTCTTCCCCTTTTTGCATTTTAGCAAAAGCGTTAAATAAATCTTGACCAAAGTAAGGCATGTCCTCTGCAAACACATCATAAGTTGTTACATTCAAACCATCCAAATTCTCCATAAACGTTTCATACATTTTGCTTGAAACGGCTTCAGAAGCCGGACGATTATTTGCTTTGACTACTAAAATATTCATTATATATTATCCCCTTTACTCTATGAAAAATGTCTCGAATTCATACTATATGAAATGAAAATAAGAGTCAACCAAAATATTTTGGAAACAGGGGAAAAAGCAACAATATTTTTCTCACCACCATGTCCTTTTTAGCTGTTTTTATCTATATAGAAGGTGGAAGGAGGTGATAGACAATGGCACAAGCATTATTAACCGGGACGAAGCTTCGCTTAGTGTTTCAGGTTGGCATGGATGAGGAGGGCAAACCCATCCTAAAATCCAAAACGTTTAGTAATGTCAAAAAAGAATCGACAACAGACCAACTATTCCAGGCAGCAACAGCCATCTCAGCTCTAACCAACGACATGCTAAACAACCTTGAGCGCAACGACAGCTCAGAAATCGTATCCGAATAGCGGTAAAACCACAAAACTGTCCACCCTACGCGGGACAAATGTCCACGAGTGGTGAATGACACCAAGGAGGTGAATGAAATGGCGAAAACATTGGAATTGCAGTTTGGGACGGAGTTTGGGAAGACGGCGCGAATTTCTGTCGATAATCCGAAGGAGCCGATTGATGAGGCTGCGGTGAAGCAAGCGATGGAGCAGATTATTGCAGCTGGGGTTTTCTATACTACCAGCGGTAACTTTGCTGTTGTAAAGGGCGCAAGAGTGATCGACCGCAACGTGACTGAATATGAAATGATCTAACAAAGGAGGGGCTGGATTTCATCGGGAATCCGGCCCCTTTTCACAAAAGAATCCGTACGAAAGGAGTGAAAAGCTGTGGAACAACTCATTCCGCTCATCAGCGAAGTTGGCTTTCCTATCGTTGTAACCCTTTATTTGCTTTACCGCATTGAGGCGAAGCTTGATTTAGTGGTCCAATCGATCCAAAGTCTGCCCGACCGCATGAAAGGGTGACTTGAATAAAGTTTTTTATCTCACCCCTTCTTAAAGAAAAGGGGTGATTTCTCTAGGCAAAGCTTTGTTGTCAAACTTACCCGTCAATTGACCGATTTATCCGTCTCAATACGGATTTTATCCGTCTTTTTCTATTATTCCCGTCTATTTTAATCGTTTACCCGTCCTTTTTCTCCTTTTACCCGTCAGCACTTTCAATCCGATCTTATAACGCTTCAACCCAGCTGCAAAATAGATACAAATCGAACAAAAATACACAATCAGACTTCAAACTGATGTTTCAATCCAAAATACAGCTGTTTGACAAGAAAAATCATCGGCATTTGGAGATTAGTGAGATTCGATACATAGCGCCAAACACTATATGGTAGAGGTACCCGGGAATACATGGCAAAGCGCGCTTTCCTGAAAGGAAACGCCATTGGAAAGCTTTGAACAATTAGCCGAGCAATATCAACCGATGATTCATAAGATCGTCCATTCACTCCACCTTTACAAAGACAAGGAGGAATACTTCCAACTTGGCTTAATTGCCCTGTGGGAGGCAAGCATGCGGTTCGATCCAAATAAAGGGAGTTTCCCGAACTATGCCTACACATCGATTAAAGGAACCCTGCTCACAGAATTGAGAAAAACGTTAAAGGATGCGGAAAAATACATCTTCCCGAAGGAGGAATTCTGGGAACTCATAGAGGATCCTGGATTAGAGAGGCCGTTATTAGCGGAAGACCTTAACACCTATTGCCAAGCCTTGACGGTGAACCAAAGGAAGTGGCTCTTCTATACCGTTAACTGCGGGTTATCCATCAAGGAACTTGCCGAGCAAGAAAACGTCTCGCTATCAGCCGTAAAAAGCTGGCGTGCAGGGGCAAGGGCAAAGCTAGTAAAGCAAAGGGATGGTTGTTAACAGTGAAAGTCGAAGCTAAAAGGCGCAGGCGGAAGATTAGAACCGGCTGTGCCTAGGTGCTGTTTTCCGAAAAATCTTTTAAAAAAAGCAGATTTTTAAAGAATTATCAACATAAATCGACATATCCTATCACAATTCTTACATCTTATGCTACAATTTTCCTTGTGAATGAAAAGGAAGCTAGAGAACCGTCCAACCCTATGCTTCCAGAGGAGAGAAAATTATGTTTAAAAATGTATCATTGAATGTGAAACAAATGGGGAGTTATATTATCATCATCTTATTTTTTATCGTGATTACTGATGTTTCCTACAATAATGTCAATCATCTTAGGGATCAGACAATTTCTGTTGGGGAAATCGATGTACCCAAAATTGTTTTAGCTGGAAATCTTAAAGAGGAGTTCGCCCGTATTGGCCAAAATACAGCCAACCATGCCTTTGAGCGGGACATTGAAGCCAAAAAAACGATTGAAAAGCGTGTGAACGAAGAGATCACATCAATCAAGAAAAATTTAAAAGAGATGAGAAAGCTGAAATATTCCGACCAAGATAAAAAATTAATAACGGAGTTCGGAAAAAGTTTTGAAGATTACAGCGTCCTTCTCCCTACTTTTTTTACAGAATCTGAAAAAAACAATTATGACGCCAGCCAAGCCCAATTGGCAAAGCTAAATACCATGAATAAACATAATGCCGATTTGCTTGCAAAACTTTATCGATCGGTTCAGGATGATGCGAATGCAACCATCGATGCTTCCTATCGGGATTCGAATCGATTCAATTATGAAATCTTAATTCTTTCCGTTATTGCTTCGATTTTTAGCACAATCATCGCCTTTTTCATGACTAGATTTATTTCCCGCTTAGTGAAACGGCTAGTAAAAAGTGTTGATGTTGCAACGAATTCTGTGACCGAAATTAAACGGTCAATCGATATAACGGCCAGCAGTGCCCAAGAATTAGATACATCTATGAACAAAGCCAATCATTCCGTGAGCGAACTGGTAGGATCGATTCAACAAGTGGCAGGAAACACCAATTTAACGGCTGCCGGGGTGGATGAAATCTCCGCGGCTGTCGAACAAATGAGTGCTTCGATTAATGTGGTGGCCGACAGTGCCAATACCCTTTCTGCTTCTGCTGAAGAAACATCTTCTGCTATTCAAGAAATGATGGCTTCGATCGAACAAGTGGCAATGAATGTTGGGAATGCGAGTGTGGAAGTGGAGCAAATCTCTTCAGCGATTGAAGAAATGAGTACCTCCATCAAAGGTGTCAGTGAGCATGCCGTAAGCTTGACAGATACGGCTGAGCAAACATCAAGAACCGTTGAGGATATGATCGTTTCCATCAAACAGGTGGCTGATATTGCTCAAAATGTCAATGAGCTAAGCAATTCTGTGAAGCATGATGCCCTTGAAGGAACAATGAGTTTAAATGAAACATTGAATGGAATGGATGAAATTTCACAAGTGATTGATCGGGCAAGTACAATCATGCAAAATCTTGGCAAAAGCTCTGAAGAAATTGGCAGCATTATTGAAGTGATTGACGAGATTGCCGAACAAACGAACCTGCTGGCCCTCAACGCAGCGATTGAGGCAGCAAGGGCTGGGGAACATGGAAAAGGATTTTCTGTTGTTGCCGAAGAAGTGCGAAAACTGGCTGAACGTTCTGCCAAAGCAACGAAGGAAATTGCCAGTCTAATCAAGGGGATTCAAGCTGAAACAGCGGTTGCCGTTGCCTCGATCCAAGAAGGGGCTCAAAAGGTTGCAGTGGGAAATCAATTAGCAGACAAAACCAATCAAGCGATTAAGAAAATCTCTGCCGGGGTTACCCATGTTTCCGAGGAAATGGAGCAAATCGCAAAAACAACGGAAAAACAACGAAAGAATAGCGAATTCATCACCCAAGCCGTTGAAAATGTGACAAAGCAAACCATTGAAATGACGCATTCAACGAAGGAACAATCCATCACGGCAGAAGAAATCGTTAAGGGTATCCTTAATACGAAAGACCTGGTACAGCAAATTTCGATTGCGACCTCAGAGCAGGCCCAAGGCAGCAGCGCCATCGTCGAGGCCGTTGAAAACGTCAGCAGCCAATCAACCTCTGTGACAAACGCAGCAAAAGAACAGGCCCAAACGTCCGAAGAAATTGTCCGGAATATCAGCCGCATCAAAGAAATGGTTGCGCAAATGCAGGTTGCAACAAATGACCAAGCAAAATACGGCCAAGAAATTACTTTAGAAGTAAGAAATGTCCAGAAACAAACAGAAGAACTAGACACCAGTACCGAAACAC
The DNA here is from genome assembly GCF_016464375.1 of Bacillus renqingensis. GTDB lineage: Bacteria > Bacillota > Bacilli > Bacillales > Cytobacillaceae > Neobacillus > Neobacillus renqingensis. The sequence continues at coordinate 9,803 of NZ_JADDIU010000052.1, read as the reverse complement.
AAGCCAAAGAAATAGAAGATGTCGCAAAGGCAATAAACGAGGTCAACAAACAAATGAAAAAACTAAAATAAGGTGTACGGGGATGGTTTCGAGCCGTCCCCTTAGCTTTACTCTTTGAATTTCAAAAAATGTTTTATAACACTCTGCTTACACTAAGCCTTGAACCAGGGGGGCATACCGTCCGTATATACAGGATGAATCTTCTTGTAAGCCTTGTTAGCTATTTACGATGATATATTGATTTACCGGTCTACCGATTCCACCATATTCGATGACAATCTCCACACGTCCGCTTTGTTCCAGGTATTCTAGATATCGTCTTGCGGTTACCCGGGCAATACCGATCCCTTCAGCAACTTCCTCTGCCGAAATGGCCTGGTGCTGACCTTTTAGGAATTCGATGACCTTTTCTAATGTCAGCAGATTAAGCCCCTTTGGCAAGTCACTTTTTTCCCGCTCTCCCCGCTGAAATAGCAGCCGATCCAATTCCTGCTGGGAAATCGCTTCTTTTTTTAAAAGATTATGATGATAATTTCGATAGTTCTTAAGGGCTCGTTGAATCCGGGCAAATTTGAACGGCTTCATGATATAATCAACGGCTCCATGCTGCAGTACATCACGAACCGTTTCAATATCGCTTGCAGCGGTTACCGCAATGACATCCGTTCTCAAGCCTTCAGACCGTATTTGTTTGATCGTCATGATTCCGTCTTGATTAGGCATATAAATGTCGATAAAAGCTAAATCCGGCTGTTCTTTTTTGATTAGCTCAATCCCTTCTTTTCCATTTGAGGCGCTGCCGATGACCTTATAGCCTTCTACCTTCTCGACAAACTGCCGATTTATTTCCTGAACCATTGGATCATCTTCAATTAATAGAACTCGGATCAATCCTTCCGCCATATAACGGCCCTCCATTTCTTATTAAATCGTCACCATAAAGGTAGTCCCTCTACCAGGATCGGTTTCTACCTGAATCGTGCCATTTGCCTTTTCAACCATTTCCTTGATTAAATAGAGGCCAATGCCATGGTCTAAGCTGTCTTTTGTTGAAAACCCCTTTTTAAAAATAAACGGTTGAATTTCTTCTGGAATGCCGCATCCATTGTCTTCAATCAGAATCGCTAAAACCTCCTCATCCTGTTCGATACTGAGATAAATATTTTTCCCGTCGATATCCTTATCGTTATAGGAATCAAAGGCGTTTTCGATTAAATTTCCGATAATCAGAACAAAGTCATGTTCATCCAGCGGAGCTGGAAACGAATGCAGCCGGCTGTTTCGGTCAATTTGCAAATGAATACCCAATTCCTTGGCCCGACTGACTTTGCTTAATAGAAGTCCGGAAAGGCTTTCACTCTTAATGCTTTTCGATAAAAATTGCGTCAGTTCTTCTTGTTCCTCGGTTGTTTGAAATACATATTCAAGCGCTCTCTTTGGATTTCCAAGCTGAAGCAGCCCGGCAATCGTATGAAGCTTGTTCATATGTTCGTGATTTTGAACCCGTAACGCACTGACAAAGGCTTTAACACCTGTTAACTCCTCTGCGAGTTTCTTTACTTCTGTCCGGTCTTGGAATATAGCAACAGCACCAATTATTTCATCGTTTACTTTAATGGGAATGCGATTGCTGACAATATTTAAGTTTCGCACTGTTAACTCTTTGTTATAGATAGGCCTTCTGAGCTCAAGAATTTCCGGCAGCCTCGTGTCAGGCACCACCTCGCTGATAATCCTTCCAATGACATCCCCCGATATCCCCATCATCGATTTGGCTTTATCGTTAAAAATTGTAATTCGTTTATCTTTATCGATCGCGATGATTCCCTCATGCATCGCATTAAAGGTTTCCGTCCGTTCCTGCACCAATTGGGCAATTTCATGCGGTTCTAAATTAAACATCTGCTTTTTCATCTTAGAAGCAAGCAGCCAAGCCCCCCAGCCGCCAAACAATAATGAAATGGCTCCAGCAAAAGCAATTTCCTTTCGCAAATTCCAAATTATTTCAAAGAAGGTCGGAAGCAGATACCCTGACAACACAACCCCCACCTGATGGTGCGCGTCATCCATAATCGGGACAAAGGCGCGAATAACGGTCCCGACCTCTCCTTTTGCCTTCGTCGTAAAGCTAAGTTCAGCAAAAGCCGGTCCCTCATCACTTCCAGTTGATTTCTTTCCTATTAAACTTGGAATAGGATGGGATAAACGCATATGATTCATATCCATGACCACAACATAGTCAGCATGATGAATGATTCTCAATTTTTCCACACGGTCACGAATCCGTTTCTTCTCCTCCGTGCTTCCGGAAATGTTTGCCTTGATCACAGCATCCTCTGCGATGGTTTGTGCTGAAAGCAAGGCACGTTTCCTTAATTCTTCTTCTTCTGAATCAATGAAATGACTTATGACAATAATTCCGGCAAGGAAGAGGGAAAATCCCACAATAAAAAAAATTAACGCCGTAATCTTGGTCTGAATAGATAGACGATTCATAAGAGAATTCCTTTCAGGTAAAAACTACTATATTAATCTTATCATGTTACAATTATAGCAGGACACAGGATACTTGAATTAGTTTTTTATCGGTTTTTGCAGGATTCCTAGCAATGGTTCGAAATCTGTTTTTTAAAAAACAAGGGGGAAGAAAAACGGATGAAATATTTAATTGGAGCCAGCATACTTGTTATCACTTTCATCATTAGTATCTTCTTTATCCCTGTTGACTGGTTAAACGGCAAGGAAATCCCCTATGATGATGAACAGGAAGGATTGTCGAAACAAATTGTCATCCGCTTCAGCCATGTAGTCGCCGAAAATACTCCGAAGGGGCTTGCTGCTCAGAAATTCGCACAGCTTGTGGAGGAAAAAACAGATGGAATGGTCAAAGTGGAAGTAATTCCAAACGGCAGTCTGTATAAAGATGAAGATGAGCTTGATGCCTTAATCCATAACGAGGTACAGATGATTGCCCCCTCCCTTTCAAAATTGACGGGGCTTGCACCGGAATGGGGACTTTTTGATTTACCCTTTCTATTTCAAAATGATCAAGACATTCAAAAGGTTCTTTCAAGTGAACTTGGGAACAAGCTTTTAACATTAAATGAGAATAAAGGAATAAAAGGTCTCGCTTTATGGAGCAATGGTTTTAAGCAGATGTCGAGCAATGTGAAGCCCCTGCGGCAGCCAGATGATTTTATCGGGCAGCGGTTTCGGATTATGCCCAGTCCTATTATTGGTGAACAATTCAAGGCATTCGGGGCAAAACCGGTTGAGGTTCCCTTTGATCAATTGTATACCTCGCTCCAAGAAGATAAATTTGATGGGCAGGAGAATACGATCTCAAACATCTATTCCAGACGGATCTATGGCATGCAAAAGTATATGACGGTAAGCAATCACGGCTTTTTAGGTTATGCCGTCTTAATGAATAAGGAGTTTTGGGACAGCCTGCCAGAGAAGGTACAGCAAAGCCTGGAAGCGGCAATGGCCGAGACCACCTTATGGATGATTTCCGAATCGCAAAGAGTGAATAACCAACAGCTTCAACTTATTGAACAAGAATCATCCATCCAAATTCACCATTTAACGGAGCAGGAAAAGATAGAATGGTATAAAACCTTAATGCCGGTTTATCATAAGTTTCTTCAAAACGTAAATGATAAGGCAATGAAAGAATTCGTAAAAAACAGAATGAAACAGTTGGAGACACAGTAAAGTGTCTTTTTTTTTAGTGTCAGAATTTATATCACTCGGCTTCGAGAATTGTCCAGCTCCACAAGGAAGGCTTCGGCAGCATTAGCATCGCACGAAGGAAAAGCGATAGCTTTTTCGAGGAGCGCCTAGCCCCTCTATGGTCTACAGCCACTCCTGAATTGAAGGCAAAGAGCGCCTTCTATTCAGGAGCGTCTTATGCTTGTCGGGGCTGACCAAGGCGCTTGCGCTTTTCTTGTGACCAAAAAGACCAAAAGGAAAACATTATTACCAAAAATATAAAAATTGCAAACTATTAATTAATATAAAAGAAAGCGTTATCAAATTAGGAGGTACTGATAAATGAAAGTCAATTTTCGCAATCTGACGGTCCAAGTGATTATCGGGATTATTCTAGGGGTTACAGTTGGGTTTCTATTTCCGGAGTTTGGCGCAAAATTAAAGGTGCTCGCCGATATTTTTATAAAATTAATTAAGATGGTGATTGCGCCCATTATTTTCTTTACCATCGTCATCGGAATTGGCAATATGGGCGATTTAAAGAAGGTTGGCCGTATTGGCGGCAAGGCCCTGCTTTACTTTGAAATTGTCACCACATTTGCCTTGGCGATTGGAATTCTCGTCATATCGATCATTCAGCCGGGACACGGCTTTAACACTCAAGGAGCCGAAGGAGCAGACGTATCGCAATACACGAAGGCTGCTGAAGAATCAAGCAGTATTATGAACTTTATATTAGGAATTGTTCCTGAAAACGCGGTTGCCGTACTAGCCGGAGGGGATCTACTGCCTATCCTATTCTTTGCCGTATTATTCGGAGTTGCCGCTGCATCTCTTGGGGAAAAAGCAGCACCGGTGATTTCATTTTTTGAAAAAGTATCACAGATTTTCTTCTCGATAGTGAATATTGTGATGAAAGTTTCCCCGATTGCGGCATTTGGGGCGATGGCCTATACTATCGGCAACTTCGGAATTGGTTCACTTGTTTCATTAGGCAAATTGATGGGTTCCGTCTATATCACGATGTTCTTGTTTATTGTTTTGATTCTCGGGGCAATTGCTAAATTTTACCATTTCAATATCTTTAGCTTCCTAAAATATATTAAAGATGAAATCCTGCTTGTTTTAGGAACCTCCTCTTCCGAATCGGCTCTGCCAAAAATGATGGAGAAGCTGGAGAGCTATGGCTGTTCAAAATCAGTAGTGGGGCTTGTTGTGCCAACAGGTTATTCCTTTAATCTCGATGGCACCTCGATTTATCTTTCAATGGCTGCGGTATTTATTGCCCAAGCCTACGGAGTCGAATTAACCATTTGGCAGCTATTAACTTTACTTGGTGTATTAATGCTCACCTCTAAAGGGGCTGCTGGCGTGACGGGTTCGGGATTTATTACATTGGCAGCTACTTTAGCCGCCTTCCCAATGATCCCGGTAGAAGGAATGGCCCTTATTCTTGGGGTTGACCGCTTCATGTCAGAGGCGCGCGCGATTACCAATTTAATTGGCAATGGTGTGGCAACGGTTGTAATTTCCAAAACAGAAGGGGAATTTAACCCAGCGGATACCCCTGCAGCAAACACAAAAGCCTCCATTGCCTAGATAAAGACATAAAGGATAGGGACGGGATAGGCCTCCTGCCAAGAACGGAAGCAGGGACAAGGTACCTATCCCCTTGTCCCTGCTTAAAGAAGCGGATAATATGGTTCGTAACGTGGGTTCGTATAGTATGGCGGTCTTTTTGCAATAACAGGCATCAGCCAGCTGTCCTGGAGATACTTCATTCTTACTTTATCCTCTGATTGATCGATTAGAAGCCACTTTACCTCCGGCTCAAATTGAATACGCAATAGCCTCACCCCCCTTTTCTCATCCTATGAACGTCTAACCGAATTAGAACTTTGCATATATACGATAACCCGTTCATAAAGTGTAGGGAGCCAAAAAGTAGGGGGTTTTATTTTTGAAAAAAGGAAATGAGCCTAAACTAACAGAAGAGGAATTACAAATAATAAGAAGTTATCAGAAATGGTTTGAGGAAAATAAGCAAACAGACCCGTATCCTCTCTACCCTAATTATGGAAAGATCACCCGTTATGAAGAAGTTCCATTAAGCAATCCGGAACAGCGGCAGCTGAAACAACCAGGGCATGAGAATCTCATGGTTCCAAAACCGATTATTGAAAACCCTCACTATAAGGGAAGCGGGAAATTAACGAATAAGGTAGCATTAATCACAGGTGGAGATAGTGGAATGGGAGCAGCTGCAGCTATCGCCTTTGCAAAGGAAGGCGCCCATGTGGCCATCGCTTATTTGGATGAACACGAAGATGCCGAACGTACGAAGAATAGAATAGAGGAACTTGGTCAGCAGTGTCTGTTATTGCCCGGTGATTTAAGAGAGAAGCAACAGTGTGTAAGAATCGTAGAACAAACCGTTCAAACCTTTGGCCAACTAGATGTCCTATGTAACCATGTGGGGATTCAGTTCCAGCAAAATAGTTTACTCGATATTACCGATGAACAATTTGATGAAACCTTTAAAGTGAATATTTACTCGCATTTTTATACTACAAAAGCTGCTCTTCCCCACCTACAACCAGGAAGCTCGATTATTGGGACCACCTCCGTTGTTACCTATGCAGGGGAACCATTATTAATTGACTACTCGGCAACAAAAGGCGCGATTGTCGGTTGGACACGATCACTTGCAAAAAGTCTTGCCGATCAAGGAATCCGTGTCAATGCGATCGCACCGGGGAGAATATGGACACCACTTATTCCTTCCAGCTTCTCCGCAGATGTGAACGCCCTCCATGGAACCAATCTATACAAACGAATCGGCCAGCCGTTCGAATTAGCCCCAACATTCGTTTACCTAGCCTCTGACGACTCCCGCTTAGTAACCGGTCAAGTCCTGCACGTAGATGCGGGAGAATCAACAGGTTCATGACGGACGAGGGGACAGCCCCTTGTCCCCTTCTCCAGAAAGGACAACCTCTTTCAAGTTTTTCCAATTAGCTGTAAATGTGACGGAACCGTTTTGCATGAAGAAACCCGACCAACTTGGGGTGTAGGGTTAAACATCATGCTGTCTTGCCTGCTTTGTCCCTTCCATTCTTACTTCGTTTGTTTTTTTCAAAAATGCAGTGTGATAGAAGATAATACTCATGAGAATGATCACGGCGATAACAAAATACAATTGGGCTTCAAAGTGAACGAGCAGCCAGCCGCCAAATATAGGACCTAAAAAACCGCCAAAATTTTTAAACTGCGAAGCACCCAGGTAAGTTGCCTTTTGGGTGGCGGGGGCAATTTCTTCTATGAGTGCATTCATCATCGGAAATGCGAAAATTTCGCCAATCGTAAAGATCACCATGCCTGCAATAAATCCCCAGCTTGAATGGGCCAGCCCGAAACTGAACAAACCGCCTGAAAAGAAAATAATCCCTAATATTAGACTGCGAATGATCGAAATTCTTTCGGTATAAATGCCAATTGGTAATTGTAACACCAGTACAACAATCGCATTTAGTGTAATTAAAACGGAGTAGAGCTTAACACCATTTTCAATATTCAAATTAATATACTGCGGCAAAGTTGAATCGAATTGAGAATATCCGAGATTTATAAGGATTCCTCCCGCAAGCAGATATAAGAGCTTCTTATCTGTGACAACCACTTTAAACATTTGCAAAATGGTTTGTGTCTCGGCTAATTTCTGTTGACTCATTTCATATTTTTTAAAAAGGAAGATCAAAAAGACACCATAGATGGCGTACATGGATGCCGTGATTAAAAACGGAATCCTGGCGCTGGACATGCCGGAAATCAAGACACCACATAACGGCCCAATAACTGCCGCAATATTAATCGCTGTATAACGAAAGGAAAACAGACGGCGCCTCTTCTTCTCTTCTGTAAAATCAATCATTAATGCCTGTGTTGCAGGTTCGAAAAACGAACGGCATAAACCATTCAGCGCATTCAACACGATAAACAGGCCGATAACACGAACAGTCGCAAATCCAATAAATACTGCACTCCAAATAAACACTGTCATCAGGATGATGAATTTTCTGCCCAACTTGTCGGTGAAATATCCGCCGATAAAGCCGCCAAATGTTGAACATAGCTGTGCAATCCCTAGCGTTACGCCAATCATTAAAGGCGAAGCACCCAGCTCATTTTGTAAATAGATAGCCATAAAAGGAATGGTCATGAAGCTTGCAATACGTGTAAAAATAGTTCCAGTTAAAATAATCCATACAATTGGATGGAAATAGGATAAAAGTTTCATAATGCGTACTCCTCGAAAGGTAATGAAACTACTTTAACTGAATCTACTAAAAATGACAATATGCACAGCATACTTTATGGAGCAGTGCATGCGATAGGTTCAGCTCGAACACAGAAAAGAGATAGGTTTTTGGCAATACGCCTATCCTCTATTGAAGGATAAAAAAGTTAATTGAAAAATAATACTAGGGACAGTAGGACAGATAGCATGGCTACCTGTCCCGTTGTCCCTTACACATCCACTTTCTCAATATTTCTAATGGTGAAATAGGCGATTAAGCAGCCGATAATGAAAAGTGAGATGGGTATAGCGATATAAGAAAAGGCGGTTACCCCCTGATTGGATGAATTAGTAAGCGATACGAGGATAATGGCGGATATGATGGTGGCTGGGACAGATTTTTTCCTCATTCCAAAAAATAACGGAATTAAGGCGACACCTGCTGTAGCAACCGCTCCAAGGGTCATGTTGATGAATCCGTCCTTTAAGATCTCAACCGTCAAAGCCTTCGGAACAAAGTGTAAATAAGAATCAGCTAAATAAAATATACTGCCAATCAACACACTTGATGCGAAAACCGTTAAAAATGTAAAACCTGCTACAATCATTAACTTTGCAACCATGATTTGTTTCCGTTTTATTGGATACGTAAACATGAGCGTGATAGAGTTGTTTTTATACTCATCAATAAAAAGTCTGGCAATAAGGACTGACGCAAAAATGATAAACGTTGACCTAATCAAACCCCCTAAAATAAAAAATACTTCTTCATAATTTGTAAATAACATCTCCCCATCACTTTTTCCACCGTAATAAATCAAATACAGTAAAGCCATTATGCCTATATTGGCAATCACAATCCCTTTCCAATAGGAATTCAATTTGAATTTTTTGATTTCAAGACTAATTAGTTTACGCACGGATACCGCCTCCATTAATTAATGTTAAGAAATAATCTTCAAGTGAATGGTTCTTCTTATTGATTTCCTCTACCATTACCCCATTTAAAATGAGAGCCTTAGATATTTCTGTCTGTGATGCTCCCGTATCGTAAATTCTAATGCACGATGGATCCACCATTTTGAAATTGCTTAACTTCAGAACATCCGCTAAGACAACAAGAGCCTTATTCACATTGTCAACGACCAGTTCAATATACTCGGTATTTTGTTCGTGAATTTCGTCCATTGAAACCTCTTTGATTAGCTTCCCATCGCTGATTACCCCAATCGTGTCGGCTATTTGCTCCATTTCACCAAGGATATGAGAGGAAATCAGCATCGTGATTCCATATTCACGGCAAAGCATCGAAAAAAGGTCACGCAGTTCTTTAATCCCTACCGGATCTAGACCATTAATTGGTTCATCGAGTATTAACAGCTCTGGCTTCGTCATGATGGCGCGGGCGATACCGAGGCGCTGCTTCATTCCCAGTGAGAAGTCTTTGACTGCTTTATCCTCAATATTTTTTAATTTGACCAATTCCAAGGCAGCGTCAATCGCCTTTTTGTCGTAATAGCCCATATATTCACAGTGCAAATCCAGGTTCTCCCTTGCTGTTAATCGGTCATAGAAAACCGGATATTCGATAATGCTTCCCATTCGCTTAAATACTTCATAAGAGGTATTCGTCAGTTTTTCACCAAAAATCTCAATTTCACCGCTTGTGGGCTTTATGAGGTTGGTCAGCATCTTCATAACCGTTGTCTTTCCCGCTCCGTTTGGCCCAAGAAATCCGTATATTTCTCCCTTTTTTACAGGGTCCACGCTTTCGGATAAAAAAAAGGCGTTA
>NZ_JADDIU010000051.1 GCF_016464375.1 Bacillus renqingensis | reverse complement strand
TTTTTCCTCGTTATACATATCGGGAATGCAGGTTAAAATATACACGTATTTCTGAAGATATTCCAGTTGGCAGCCTATCGGGGGAAAAGAAAAACACTGCATCTAACGGCAAAGAAATGCCACAGAATTGGAAGAAAGTTTTTTATACCATCGAACCTGATTATGTACACCCACATCATACGATAAAAATTGTGAATCAAAAAATGTTTAATGATTTACAAGGGAAGGAAGGCACTGTCTTACTTGGAATAGCCGATGATTTTTTAACGCATAAAAAGGAATGGAAAAAAATTGATGCAATTGAGTTAACGAGATATAAAAATATAGAAGATGCAGCATTTTTTAACAGTAAGTATTCGGGATACAAGGTGCTTTACGACCTGGCATCAGGAACGATATTTATGGGCCTCTTCTTAGGGATTGCCTTCTTGGCGATGATGGCAAGCTGTTTAATGTTTAAAGTATTATCCGGGGCATCCAATGATATCAAACGTTATCAAATGCTGCGTAAAATTGGTGTTCGACATGAAGTATTGACCAAATCCATCTATAAAGAATTATTCCTGGTATTTTTATTCCCAGCAATCGTCGGTATCCTTCACGTACTAGTTGGTATGAATATGTTTGCTGGCTTATTAGCTGAAGTGTATTACCGCATATGGATCCCCATTTCAATTTTTGCCATCATTTATATGGTGTACTACCTGATTACCGTTCAATTATATAAAGGGATTGTTCTTCCGAAAGAAGAATAAAAGCCAATCACCCCTACACTTTATTGGCTACCGGACTCGGTACTTTTTCCTGTCCGTGGTAGCCAATGGACCTTATTGGCAACCGTGCTTGATCGTTTTTCTTGCCTTGGATCACCAAAACCGTGGTCGACATTTTTAAAATTCTAATAGTAAGCCAAAGGGCCATTTCCGCAAGAAATGACCCTTTTCTTTTAAAAAATAAGGAAGCTAAAGAACCGTTCCCTTGCTCTCGATAACTTGTTTGTACCAGTAGAAGCTGTTCTTTTTGATGCGGCGCAGATCATGGTTTCCTTCTTCGTGCTGATTGACATAGACGAAGCCGTAGCGTTTTTGGAAACCGTTAAGCCAGCTTAACAGATCGGTGAAGGACCAGACACAATAGCCCAGCATATCGACACCATCCGTGATCGCTTCTTGAATGGCTGTGATATGGGAACGGAGATACTCAATCCGATAGTCGTCCTGAATCAGATCATTTGCTTCCAGCTTATCATATTCTCCTAGCCCATTTTCACTAATTAAAATCGGCAGGTCATAGCGGTTGGTAATCCGTCTTAAGGCAATCCGTAAGCCTTGAGGATCGATATTCCAATCCCAATTGGTGCGTTCTAAATTTTCATTTGCGGTTGTTTTAAACAGCCCAGGAATACCGCTATCCTTTGACGTTCCTTTACGACCGGTCGTATTCATTTCTCCGGCCCCGACGCCACCTGCTAACGGATTCGCTTCAAAGGTCGTGGTCTGATAATAATTGACGCCCATAAAGTCAGGCTTTCCTTCTTTTAATAAGGCAAAGTCTCCCTCTTCCACCACAGGCGCAAGCCCTTGTTCCTCTAAGTAGTTCCAAGCTGCTTTCGGGTATTTCCCCCATGTATAAATATCCATCCACCAATGGCTGTTCAGCTCCTCCGCATTTTCACCAGCTAAGATATCCGCTGGTTTCGATGTTGCCGGGTAGGCCGGTGAATAGGCAAAGCTGGGGCCGATTTTTCCATTTGGAACATATTGACGAAATGCCTTTATTACACTGGCGTTTGCAAGATTGGCATGATGATTGACCTGATAAAACAGCTTCTGGTCCTTCACACCCGGTGGATGGGTAGCGTGAACATAACCATGGGTGGTGAAAATATTTTGTTCATTCAAGCTGACCCAGTATTTCACCCGGTCGCCAAAACGCTTAAATAATTCGATACTATAATTCGTAAAGTCTTCTAAGATTCTACGAGACTCCCAGCCCCCATACTCATCCTGTAGCGCCTGGGGCAAATCCCAGTGATATAAAGTCAAAATTGGTTCAATCTTATTGCTTACTAGCTCATTAATTAACGCATCATAAAACGCAATCCCCTTCTCGTTGACTTCCCCTCTTCCATTCGGAAAAATTCGTGCCCAGGATACCGAAAATCGGTAGGCCTTCAATCCCATTTCTGCCATCAGGGCGACATCTTCCTTAAACCGATGATAGTGATCGACGGCGACATCCCCCGTTGTTCCTTTAAAGGTCTTACCGGGGATACGAACAAACCGATCCCAGTTCGTGACCCCCTTCCCGTCTACATCCCAAGCACCTTCCACTTGATAGGCACTAGAGGCAGCCCCCCATAAAAAGTCATTTGGAAAGGGCTTAAGTGTTTTATGTATCATGGTTTCTTGCTCCTTTCTTTTTTCATGTAGTTACGACTTTTCGCCGCTGCAAAAAGTGGTACAAGGCACCGATTAGATTTGAATCATTGCCAAACTGACATCTTTCCACTTGAATCAATAAACCACTCTGGGAAAATTTCTTTTGCCGCAGCGTTTCGTTAATCTGTTCAACAAAACCCTGCCGATGACTGATAGCACCGCCAATCAAGATCTTCTCCGGATCAATCATATATTGTAAATTATATATACCTATTGCGAGCCGCTGGAAAAACCATTCAATTTCCTTCTGTGTGTCTAAATCTCCCTCTTCAGCCATGGCAAATATTTTTTTGCCTGTAAGCTGATTGGGATCGAGACCTTTTCGTTTCGCTACCTGGTTAATCAACCCGCCAACCGCAGCCAAAGAACTCCACGAGCTATCTGTTGACTGAGGCCAGTCATCCCCCAACATCATATAGCCAAATTCTCCAGCAAAACCGTTTGTTCCATGGCGGACTTTTTTATCAAGCACTAAAGCGCCGCCAATCCCGGTGCCAATCACAATACAAAGATAATCGTTTACATCCTTCGCTGCACCGACCCAGCCTTCCGCCAGCCCTGCACAATTCGCATCGTTTTCGATTTCTGCCGGCAGCTGTGTCCGCTCCTGAAGCAGTTCTTTCATATTCGGCCCATGAATATAGGGAAGTGCGGTAACGCCGTCAATGATTCCTGTTTCTACATTTACCGCACCCGGCATACTTACAGCCAATCCCTTTAACCGTTTGTCCTCCCGTAAATCCTTCACGATGGAATCGACCGTATCCATAAATAAATCGAGACTTGCTTTAGGAGTAGGAACAGATAATTTTTCAAGAAACACACCCGTCTCATCCATAAGGGCATATTTAATCGAGGAGCCCCCAACATCAAGTACTGCGTAGTAATCCACCATATGACCTCCCTTCAACCCATTCAACGGATATTGTTGTTTGTGCCACATGATTCCCTGATGATTAATTCAGAGTCAATCAAGACAGGCTTTAATTGCGACTTACCATTTATTAAATCATCCAACATATAGGCGGATAATTTCCCGAATTTCTCTTTATCTTGTTTTACCGTCGTAAGTTTCGGGTCACTGTAGCGGCAGGCGGCAATATCATCACAACCGACAATACGGATATCGCGAGGACAGTTCAATCCCGCTTCTTTCATCGCTTGCAATGCCCCAAGCGCCATTAAATCCGATGTCGCAAAAACAGCCTCTGGGAGCTCTTGGCATTTAAGGATGTCCTTCATCGCAATATAGCCGCTTTCCTCGTGAAAATCACCATACCCTATCCACTCATCACGAACCTCCAGACCAAATTGATTCATCGCCTCTAAGAAACCTTGTGTACGATAGGTTGAAACGGCAGAATCGAATTTGCCGCCAATAAAGCCAATTTTTCTTACCGAATGGAGGTAAAAGAACTCCACCACTTTTCGTGACAAATCGACATTATCCGTCATGATGTAACTGGATTTCGGGCCTTTTAACTCAATATCAATACCGATACATGGAAACCCCTCCGACGCCAAATCAAAGGTGGATTGCTCCACTTCCTCCCCGGCAATGATTAGGCAGCCGTCCACATGGAAATGCCGGCATCTTGCTAAATAGCTGCCATTATCTGAATGAAACCGTTCATTCGAAAACATTAAAATATCGTATCCTAATTGACCGATATTTTTTTTAAAAGATGAAATCACTTCATTGAAATAAGGGTGGGTCATATCTACATTAATTTTCCCGGCATAAATTAAGCCAATTAGATTAGACTTTTTTGTGGCCAGTGTTCTTGCCGAGAAATTAGGCTCATAACCATTTTGGGTAATGATATCCATCACCTTTTTCTTGGTACTCTCACTAATCCCCCCGTAATTATTGATCACCTTTGAAACCGTACCCTGAGAAACACCTGCCAATTGCGCAATATCTTTAATGGTTAAGTTCATCTTAATCCCTTCTATTTTTCAAAAATAACTAGCCTTATTGTTAGCTTACTAAGAGTTTTGATAGATAACAATCATATTTGGCAGAAACGTTTATTTCACAGAGCCTTCCGTAATACTTGAAATGAATAACTTATTAAATAATAAGAAAATCACCAGCAGCGGCAATGTGGCCCAGAATACACCTGACATAATCATCCCAAAGTCGACATTTCGGGTATTGCTTAATTGGGCTAACGCCACCTGAATCGTGTAGTTTTCCGGATCTCTCAATACCGTAAACTGCCAGAGGAATTCTCCCCATGCCGCCGAAAACACAATAATCCCTAAGGTCGCAAATGCTGGCAGAATAATCGGCAGCACAATATTACGATAGATGCGAAAGTTGGAGCAGCCATCCAATTTTGCGGCTTCAACCAACTCATCTGGGACCGATTCACTGATATACTGCCGCATGAGAAAGATGCCCAGTGGATTTAGAAAAAACAAGATCATCACACCTGGTAATGTATCAAGCAGTCCCGCCTTGGATATTAGGAAATATTGCGGAATCAACCCCAGCTGCGGCGGAATAATCATCGTTAATAGAATCGCCGTAAATAAGATCTTCTTTCCGCGAAATTGAAACTTGGCGAAGGCAAATCCGGCCAATGAACTAACAAATAAAACAACAAGGGTTACAATCGCACAAATGACAAACGAGTTCCATAGTGCATGGAAGAAGTCGATTTGATTTAACACCTTTTTAAAATTATCCACCAACAAACTCCCTGGGGTGATGGTCGGCGGAATCGAGTTATAAGCGGAGCTGGGCCTTGTGGCCATCACAAACATCCAATAAAACGGGAACACCGAAAATAAGGCAGCAAGGGACAAAAAGACATAAACGAGAATTCTGCCAGCCGACATCTTTCTTCTTTTTACTGGTTGATTCATTCGTGTCCCCTCCTCTTCTTCCTGCCCGTGCCAGCCGTTAAGAATGTATTGACTGCGGCAAAGGCTGATATCAACACTAATAAAATAATGGCGGTAGCTGATGCGGTACCAAAGGATTGTAATTTAAAGGCATCGCGATACAAATACATGACAATCGTCATCGCCTCATCCCTTGTAAAGGCACTATTTCCTAAAAAGACCGTTGGTTCAGAAAATAGCTGTAACGCCCCGACCGTTGAGGTAAAGACGGTTAGCACGATGAACGGCTTCAGCATCGGCATGGTAATGTAACGGAGCTGCTGAAATTTATTGGCCCCATCAATGGTCGCAGCCTCATACAAATCATTGGGAATACTTTGAATCCCTGCGAGATAAATAATCGTGTTATAGCCGACCCAACGCCAAAAGACCATGATGGAGATGGCAATCTTCGTTCCCCATTCTGAACTTCCCCAATTCACCGGGTCAAGGCCTGCGAGACTTAAGACATAATTGGCTAAAGATGATTCATGATCACTGAACAGCACACTAAAAATTAGCGCAACCGCCACCATCGAGGTAATATAAGGCATAAAAATGGTGACGCGAAAGAAGTTTTTAAATTTGAGAAAAGCCATGTTTAGTAAATAAGCAAAAGCGATTCCGAACACTAATTGCGGGGCAGTACCTAAGATTCCCATGACAATCGTATTGTAAACAGATTTCCAGAAAAGGGGATCTGTCAGGACCACTTTAAAATTAGCCAACCCCACGAATGTCATCGGGCTTAGGCCGTTCCATTTTTGAAACCCTAAATAAATACTAAATAATATCGGATATAAGCCAATAATCGCAAAAATAATAAAGAAAGGCGCAATGTATAAATAACCGGAAATCATATCCTTTTTCGCTTCAGACCTGTACCGCCCCTTCCTTACCTTTACGGTATTCGCCTTCACAGGCTCCATCGTCACACCCCGTTTCCTATCAAAGACAGAAGTGGTGCCCTAGCGCCACTTCCTAAATCTTTTCTCATAAACTATTAATTTAGCGGCTCAATAAATCACCCGCACGCTTAACAGCAGCCTTCCATTCTTTTTCAGGATCGGCCCCTTTGTTTTGAACGTTTTTCAAGGCATTCAGGAATTCATTATAAACCGGAACATATTTTTCCCCTTTATAAATGGCACCTTTGATATCTTGCGCGGCTTTTGCAAATACCGGTGCCGTTGCCTGACCGCCAAAGAATTTATCTTGATTGTTTTTGAAGGCATCCATCTCATAAACCGATGGTGCTGAAGGGAATAGTCCCTTGTCTTGAAAAGATTTCTGTTGATTCTCCGGGGAAATGAGCCAGGATGCGAATTGATACGCTTCTTTCGCATGCTTTGTTTCTTTTGGAATAGCAATAAACGATCCGCCCCAGTTTGCTGCAAATTCAGGCGGCAGTGTCGCAACTCTCCATTTCCCTACAGCTTCCGGTGCATTACCTTCCATCCAGCCTTTTAACCAACCTGCCCCTAATTCTACTGCAAATTCACCTTTATTGACGGCATTGGCCCACTCCGGTGACCACATTTCAAATTTATCAACAATGCCCAGTTTGTTTAGCTTTACAGCAAAGTCATACGCCTTTTTAACAGCGTTTCCGTCCTTTTCAATCAATAATTCACCCTTAGGGTTAAGGAATGTTTCTTGTGCCGCATCTAAATAGGCTCTAAATGCCATTTCAATACTATCGACAAATGGCTTTCCTGTTTTTTCTTTCATCTTGAGACCTGCTTCTTCAAATGCGGCTGGTGAATTGATTAAGGCCGCTACTTCTTCCGGCTCTGTCGGTAATCCTGCTTCCTTAAACAAATCCGTCCGATAGTATAGAGCTTTCGGGCCAATATCCGTTGGCAGGCCAATTAAGAAATCTCCTTTATCGTTCTCGCCGGTCTTCCATTTCCAATCAAGATACTGATCCTTAATATCCTTTGCTCCAAGATCATATAAGTTTTCGAAGCGGTCTTGGGCCGCCTTAAAACGATCTAGTTGATCAATCTCAAGCATTGTAAGATCCGGTGCCCCGCTTCCAGCGGATAAGGCGGTAAACAGGCCATCATGATGCTCTGCATTTTCAGCCGAACGTACTTTAATTTTGACATTGGGATGATCCTTTTCATATTCTTTCGCTAAATCTTCATACCCCGTAGCCCCAAATGTCCAGAAATTCAAGGTCACTTTTTCGTCACTGCTTTTCCCCTTATCAGAAGACGCCTTATCATTTCCATTACAGGCTGCTAACGAAAACGCAAGAGCCGTTGATAATCCGATCGCAGCCAGTTTTTTCAAACTTTTCAATTGAGATTCCCCCTATTATTAATTTGTCACTCTTCCCGTCAAGACCTATTTGGCATCCCGGACAGGCTTTCCAAAGGTGGTGCTTAGCGAAGCGAGCTTTTAATCATGTAATATCTAAAATTCGTTATCAATGCTAAACTTGACACACATTTCGATGTCTCAGCCCTTTGCCAGCCAATGGAATGCTGCTGAAAAATAAATCGGAAAGACTATTGTTTATGTAACATCCACCTCCCTTTAGAAAATTGTTCTCAAAAAAGCACTATATTCGCTCTTGTTTCAGAAACCGGTTTCCAAATTTCCCTCGTAATTTCCTAAAAAGCAAAATGGAAACCGCTTTCAACTAGAATTATATATTTATATTTTTAAAAAATCAACTGTAAAATTACTTTTTTCACCTTTTGAATAGAAACCGGTTTCTATTTTTAAAAAATTTATTAATGAATGCTTAATATCTAGGTCATATTTTCTTAACATTCTAAGGTTATAGTAACAGTAGTGGGGATAGCATGCGTGGCTATCATGGTATTTGGCGAAGGTGGAGCCGATACTTACAAAAACACTCTCCTTTTTTAATCAGCGGTATTTAAATGGCAAATCATTCAATCCCCTGCTGCTTTTAGACGGATCTTCATGCCTCATTTGAAATTATGGAACATCGATTAACAGATTATAAATAAGAAAAGCGCAAGCGCCCTGGTCAGCGGCGTATGGCCTGGAGCGCTCCAACTGAGATAAAGGAAACACGGTGAGCGCAAGCGAACCGATGTTGACTTATCGTAGGGCGGAGTGCGAAGGACACTAGCCGCTAGGGCGCTGGAGCTGGACAAGTCCTAACCGGTAGAAAGTTATCACAGTGTCCTATTTTATAATTTCCTAAACGAAAACAAAAGAAGCAAGGGAACCTTCCCATCGGTCCCTTGCTTCCTTACTCCTTCCGAAAAAAGGTTTGAATATTTATCTTTGAGTCTTTTAACATGTTCTTATTTACATAGGCGAAATACAAAACATTATCTATGAATAATTGTAAAATACATGATATCATGACTATGCTTTCATCTTCTATCATCCCTTAGCCTCTAAGTATAGAGCCTGGATAAACTTTTTGATGTTGATCCGCGTGTGAGGTGAATCATTTTGGATTTTCCCTTCTAATTCAAGCATCCTCATTCGTACTTGCGAGTAATCAAAGAACTTGGATGCATAATTTTCAAATGTAGGATTGGTGTAATCCGTTAATCCAAGGGAAGCAATATGTTCCAAGGATTGGTGAATGGCTCTTCGTATCCGTTGTTCGCCTGCTCTAATTTCCTTTTGAACCTCATGGGCCGATACATCAGGACCCAATCGCTTCTCGATTACCCTCTTATATAAATCTTTTAAAGCCGGAGTTTCCCGAACCCCCTCCTTCTCCAATTGTGCTAAAATCACCAAAATATCGAGCAAATCTTTCATTCCGCTTTCCCCAATGATCCCTAGTTCCAGCAGAATAGTTTTTCCTGCGGAAATGATGGGATAATTAGATGTCCGGTTAAAGTTTTCGGATTCGTGCTTTTGCGCATGTGTATGTAAAACGCTCAATGATTGTTGAATATCATAAAGCGATTTTTCCAGCAACAGATGGTCACAAACCTTTTTTAGGATATTCACGACCTCGAGCCGGTTAATCGGCTTTGTAATATAGTATTCGACCCCAAGGGAATAGGCCTCACCAATCAAATCCTTTGTTTCAACTTGAGAAATCATAACAATTTTTCCACGAAAGTGGGGTGCAATTTCCCGGACAGTTTCAATTCCATCGCGATTAGGCATTAATAAATCAATGAGAAGGATATCGATATTTTTATCGGTAAGTATATCGGCATATACCTCCGAACCATCCTCCGCCTCACCGCAGACTCTTCCCAGTCCTTCTTCTTCGATAATATTAGACAACATGATTCTAACAGTAGCGCTGTCATCCACAATGAAAAACTTCACAATATCAGCCTCTTTCTGTTAATGCTTCGCTTGGGAATATCACAACAAAGGTGGTTTCTTTGGATACAGCAGAATCAAGCAGCTTAATCTCACCGCCAATTTCTTCAATAATCTGTTTCATATACGATAAACCAATCCCATTCGAGGCCATTCCGGCGGTATCGAATTTTGTTGTAAACCCGGGTTCAAAAATAAATCGTTTGTTTTTCTCAGGTATTCCACAACCATTATCACAAACTTTTATTTCAACTAAATGGCCGTTTCTTGTCACGGAAAGCTCAATCCGCCCCTCCCTCGGAATTGCTTCAACTGCATTAGCAATTAAGTTATTAAGTAAAGAAAGCAGTGTAAAAGCGTGATAGGACGGATAAGTACCCGAAATATTGACTTGAAATTCAATGGACTTACCAAGCATCTCGGCGTAGGTTTCATTGGAGCGAATGATTATCGCGATGATCTCTTCTATTTCCATGTAGTCATTCAAGTTTTCTTTGACCATTAATTTCGATAATCCGGCATAAATGCGCTGATTGTCCTTTTTAATTTCATGTATTTCCCCAGCGATTTTCAAGGCAGCTTTTGCCTGCTCCTGGAGCCCTATGCCCTTTAAATCACGATAAAGACTATAACAAGTACTTGTTAACTCCTCCGCATTTTTCAGCGATTTTTTCAATTGAAGTTTCTCCACATATAAATTCGAGATTAATAGCAGGATTTGCTCATTTCGTTTCCGCTGGTGTTCTTCAGCAAGTCTAGTTTCCCTAAGAATAAGGATATTGAAAAAGCCTAGGACAAAGAAGCTGCGGATGACAGCAATCCCCGCAATAACCAAGAAGCTGGAAAAATCGATCGGCATGTGTGACAGAACTCTTCGCAGCAGGATTTCAGCCATACTGGCAACCACTTCAATAATGACTCCATACAGCCCAATAAGAAATGGTTTTTCATATAAAGTATGGAGGTTGACAATATAAAACAGAAGCGCAAACGTCAGGTAATAGAAAAATACAGGAAAGTGGTGCCAAAATGAATCTGCGAACGAAAAGGCGTCCATTTGGATACCGTATAAGAACACCCGAAAGAAAACGACCGAAAGCCCTGTGATCAATCCTGCAAATATTGGATGAATTCTCCTTGACCATAACAAAATAAAGAAAAAAACAGGTGTTCCTAAGCTGACCCTTATACCGCCGCCATCAAGCGGATAAAACTTGAGTTCACCTGCAATAGGCACAGCAATAATGATAAATAGGTAGGTAAGTAGTTTTTCGCGCATACGTTCACATCCATTATGATTGAACTGCTTTATTTAATCCTCTTTATAGTAACTATTTTAACGCTTACATGCACCTGAAATAATGACAAATTTATTAAGACATGCAGCCGGATTGTCGTTTTTTGTAGTTTATCGTAGGTTGGCCGTTATGATACAGATGTGAACAAAACCGGTATGGTGTTCCACACCATCACTTTAAAAGTGGATGGGGGTCGATATACTTGTGAAAATCTTCACAAAAATAATAGAAGAAAGCAGGTGGCATAGACCAGGATGACAAGTTTTTCCTACCGATTAGATTGAAAAAATTTCATTACCTTATGGGGGTTATCACCATGTTCTGGATTCAATTTATCATCGTTCTAGCTTGTATTTTCGTTGGGGCTCGATTAGGCGGGGTCGGTCTTGGCGTGATGGGCGGGGTTGGACTAGCTATTCTCGTCTTTGGTTTCGGCCTCCAGCCTACATCTGCACCCATCGACGTGATGCTCATGATCTTGGCTGTTGTGACAGCTGCGGGTTCCCTGCAAGCAGCCGGCGGGATGGATTATCTCGTCTTTCTTGCGGAGAAAGCCTTACGGAAAAATCCAAAGCGAATTACCTTTATTGCCCCAATCGTTACTTATTTATTTACATTATGTGCCGGAACCGGGCACGTGGCCTATTCTGTCTTACCGGTTATTGCCGAAGTATCACGTGAATCAGGTGTAAGACCCGAAAGACCAATGTCTATTGCCGTTATAGCTTCACAGCAGGCGATTACCGCAAGCCCGATTTCAGCAGCAACCGTTGCTTTACTGGCTTTATTAAGCGATTTCAAGGTAAGCTTGCTCGATATCTTGTTAATTTGTCTTCCATCTACCTTTATTGCCTGCATGATTGCTGCATTTATTTCTAGCAAAATGGGAAAAGAACTTAATGAAGACCCTGAATATCTTAAACGCTTGGAAGCCGGGTTAGCACCGATTAAAGAGAATAAAAAGGAATTTACTGCTACAAAGGGAGCGAAACTATCGGTCATGCTGTTCCTATTGGCTGCTGTGCTCGTAGTTGTACTCGGTTCATTTGAATCCTTACGCCCTGGCTGGACAATTGATGGCACATTTACAAGGTTGACCATGCCGGCAGCCATTGAAATCGTCATGCTGACAATCGCAGCTTTGATTATTATTTTCTGCAAACCGAATGTGGAGGAGATTGTCTCCGGTACTGTCTTTAAAGCTGGCGCAGCCGCCGTCGTAGCCATCTTCGGGATTGCTTGGATGGGAGATACGTTCTTTCAAGGAAACTTAACATTAATTTCCGGTTCTATTTCTGATTTAGTTATGGCCGCACCTTGGCTATTTGCCGTTGCCTTATTTGCACTTTCGATCCTGCTATACAGCCAGGCCGCAACGGTTCGTACCCTAATGCCACTAGGGATCACGCTCGGAATTAATCCGGCATTATTAATTGCGATGTTTCCGGCCGTAAACGGTTATTTCTTTATTCCAAACTATCCGACGGTTGTCGCCGCAATTAACTTTGACCAAACTGGGACAACCAGGATTGGAAAATATGTTTTGAATCACAGCTTTATGGTGCCTGGTCTAGTCGCCACATTCGGTGCTGTTGGAATTGGTATTTTGCTTAGCATGATTATTCTCTAACAAAAACAGGGATTAAAGGATATTCGAGGCGGTCCTCCGGCTGCCTCCAGCCCGCTTTTTTAAGCGGCTCCTTTAAAAAAAATAAATTTGGAGATGACAAGAATGAGTTATTCAAAGAATTTCCGTATTGAAAAAGACTTCCTTGGAGAAAAGAAGGTTCCGGCGGATGCGCTTTATGGGGTCCAAACGATGCGTGCTGTTGAAAATTTCCCGATTACAGGTTATCGTATCGAGTCCAGCTTAATCAAAGCAATGGCGATGGTGAAAAAAGCCGCAGCCTTTGCCAATGCCGAAACCGGCCAATTGGAGCCAAAAATAGCGAAGGCAATCATGGCTGCGGCCGATGAAGTGATTGATGGAAGACATCATGACCAATTCGTTGTTGACCCGATTCAAGGAGGAGCAGGGACTTCGATTAATATGAACACCAATGAAGTCTTAGCAAATCGGGCATTGGAACTAATCGGCGAGCAAAAAGGAAATTACAAGGTGATTAGCCCAAATTCCCATGTAAACATGGCGCAATCTACCAACGATGCCTTTCCTACAGCCATCCATTTATCGACATTAATGACATTAGAAACGTTAATCACTGTCATGGAAGAGCTGCATAACGAGTTTATGAAAAAGGCGAATGAGTTTGATGGCATCCTTAAAATGGGACGAACCCATTTACAAGATGCAGTGCCGATTCAGCTTAGTCAAGAATTTGAAGCATACGCCAGGGTATTAAGAAGGGATATCAAACGGATTAAAGCTACGCGAGAAAGTTTGTATGCCGTTAATATGGGGGCAACCGCTGTTGGAACGGGCCTGAATGCCGATCCTGAGTATATTGAAAAATGTGTTCAAGCACTAGCTAAAATATCTGGTTTACCAATTGTTGGAACAGATGACCTTGTTGATGGCACCCAAAATACCGATGCTTATATCGAGGTATCTGCCGCCCTTAAGGTCTGCATGCTGAACATGTCGAAAATTGCTAATGATTTACGATTGATGACATCCGGCCCACGCTGTGGTTTAGGAGAAATTAATCTTCCTGCCCGCCAACCTGGTTCTTCTATCATGCCTGGGAAAGTTAATCCGGTGATGGCGGAAGTGCTAAACCAAAGCGCCTTCCAAGTCGTTGGGAATGATTTGACAATTAGTATGGCCTCTGAAGCGGGACAATTTGAATTAAACGTAATGGAACCGGTCATTGTCTTTAACCTGCTACAATCAATCAAAATTATGACCAACGTGTTTACGGTATTCCGTCAGCATTGCTTAAGCGGCATTACCCCTAATAAGGAAAGAATGGAAACTTACGTGAATAATAGTGTCGGCATCATTACTGCTATTAACCCGCATGTTGGCTATGAGACGGCGGCAGCGATTGCCAAGGAAGCCATTCAATCTAATCGGCCGGTCAGTGATATTGTTCTTGAAAAAGGGGTTCTCACTGCAGAGGAGTTAGATACCATTTTGCATCCGTTTGAAATGACCAAGCCTGGGATTGCCGGTAAAGAGCTGCTTGAGAAAAAACACCAGAAAAAGGAATTAACACATGCTTAACGTGTTCCAAATCTACTAAAACGGGTCGTGTTCCTATATTTTAGACGCCTTGCTGCGTGCGAGGCGCCGCTTGTTTTAAATCACACAGCAGTACCAAAGGAGGTTAACACCTATGGGGGTCAAAAACAACCAGCACTTTTATCGTAAACTGCACTCACTTTTAGGAATTATTCCTGTCGGCATTTTTATGACCGTTCATTTACTCGTAAACTATTCAGCCGTATGGGGAATCGATTCCTATAACAAAGCCGCCAATTTTATGGTGAATTTGCCGTTTAAATACTTTCTTGAACTATTTGTGATCTTTTTACCCTTATTATTTCATGGAATTTATGGGGTCGCCATCGCTTTACAGGCAAAAAATAATATCGGTACCTATCATTATGGCCGGAATTGGAAGTTCTTTTTTCAGCGGATCACCGGTTTAATTGCCTTTGTTTTTATCATTTGGCATGTGTGGGAAACAAAGATTCAAGTTGAGTTTAACGGAGTCGAAGCAAATTATCACTTAATGGCCGGAATTGTCGACAATGGCATCGCACTCACATTATATATCATCGGCATTCTCTCCTGTATTTATCATTTTGTCAATGGAATCTGGACCTTCCTCATTACATGGGGAATTACCGCTTCACCAAAATCACAAAAAGTAACTGAGTATATCGCCATTGGATTGTTTTTCGTCTTAACCTTCGTCGGAATTCGGGCCATCTTGGCATTTGCTTAAGAGCTAAATAGGGAGGTACAAACAAATGAGCAAAGGTAACATTGTTGTCGTAGGAGGCGGTTTAGCAGGCTTGATGGCGACTATCAAAATCGCCGAGGCAGGCACTCCTGTAGAATTATTCTCTATTGTTCCGGTAAAACGCTCCCATTCTGTATGCGCTCAAGGAGGAATCAATGGGGCCATCAATACAAAGGGAGAAAATGATTCTCCTTGGGAACATTTTGATGACACCGTATACGGGGGGGACTTCCTCGCGAACCAGCCGCCTGTTAAAGCGATGTGTGAAGCAGCTCCGAAAATTATCCATATGTTTGACAGAATGGGGGTCATGTTTAACAGGACCCCTGAGGGATTGCTTGATTTCCGCCGTTTTGGAGGCACCCAGTACCACCGAACGGCATTTGCCGGTGCAACGACCGGACAACAGCTGCTGTATGCACTGGATGAACAGGTTCGCCGTTTCGAAGTAGAAGGGTTAGTAACAAAGTATGAAAGCTGGGAATTTGTCTCTGCCGTCATTGATCAGCAAGAAGTCTGCCGTGGGATTACCGCACAAAATCTGCGGACCATGGAAATACGCGCTTTTCCTGCTGATGCGGTCATCATCGCTACAGGTGGATTGGGGATGATTTTTGGCAGGTCAACAAACTCCACTATTAATACCGGCTATGCAGCTGCAAAGCTCTACAGTCAAGGAGCCATTTATGCAAACGGAGAATTTATTCAAATTCATCCAACAGCTATTCCAGGAGATGATAAAAATCGCCTCATGAGTGAATCAGCCCGAGGTGAAGGTGGACGAGTATGGACATACAAGGATGGAAAACCGTGGTACTTTTTAGAAGAAAAATATCCCGCCTATGGTAATCTGGTCCCAAGAGATATTGCCACACGCGAAATTTTTGATGTCTGCATTAATCAAAAGCTC
The DNA here is from genome assembly GCF_016464375.1 of Bacillus renqingensis. Taxonomy (GTDB): domain Bacteria; phylum Bacillota; class Bacilli; order Bacillales; family Cytobacillaceae; genus Neobacillus; species Neobacillus renqingensis. The sequence continues at coordinate 15,478 of NZ_JADDIU010000051.1, read as the reverse complement.
GGCATTAACGGAGAAAATAAAGTTTATCTCGACTTAACCCATATTGACCCAAAACAATTGGATATTAAGCTTGGCGGAATAATGGAAATCTATGAAAAATTTATGGGAGAAGACCCAAGGAAGATTCCAATGAAAATTTTCCCTGGCGTTCACTATTCAATGGGCGGATTATGGGTCGATTATCAACAGCAAACCAATATAAAAGGTTTATTTGCCGCAGGTGAATGTGATTACTCGCAGCATGGGGCTAATCGCCTTGGAGCCAACTCCTTGTTATCAGCTGTTTTTGGCGGGATGGTGGCCGGGCCAAATGCGCTTCAATATATCAAAGGCCAAGAAAAATCAAGCGACGGAGTGGCATCCTCTATTTTTGAAAAACAAGTGAAGGAAGATACCAGTCAATATCAATCAATCCTTGCAATGAACGGAACGGAAAATGCCTATTTACTTCATAAAGAAATGGGTGAATGGATGACAGCGAACGTAACCGTTGTCCGCGAAAACAAAAACTTAAAACGAACCTATGAAAAACTTCAAGAGTTTACCGAGCGCTATAAACATATCAATATTGAAGACACTGCCAAATGGAGCAATTCTAGTGTTTCCTTTATCCGCCAATTAGAAGGAATGATTCGGCTTGCTCATGTCATTACCCTTGGTGCCTATCAGCGAAATGAAAGCCGAGGTGCTCATTATAAACCGGAGTTCCCTGACCGCAATGACGAGGAATGGCTAAAAACCACAATGGCAAAATACAATCCGGCGACCGGTTTACCGGAGTTGTCGTACGAGGATGTAGATGTTTCATTGATCCCACCGCGTAAACGGGATTACACAAAGGCGAAGAAAGGAGCCCGGTGACATGGTAGAAATGGACAGAAAAATACACCTAATTATTACTCGGCAAAAAGATGCCCACTCAGAACCGTACAAAGAAGAATTTCTTGTCCCTTACCGGCCGAATATGAACATTATCTCAGCCCTAATGGAGATACAGAAAAATGCGGTAAATGCCAAAGGAGAAAAAACTACACCTGTTATCTGGGAGTCCGTTTGTTTAGAAGAAGTCTGCGGGGCCTGCTCAATGGTCATTAACGGAAAACCACGCCAAGCATGTTCGACCTTAATCGATCAGCTGACAGAGCCAATTACCCTTGCCCCGATGTCTACCTTTCCGGTAATACGTGATTTAATGGTCGACCGGCAGAGAATGTTCGATGCGTTAAAAAGGGTCAGAGCATGGGTTCCAATTGATGGCACATACGATTTAGGCCCAGGTCCGCGGATGCCCGAAAAAACAAGACAATGGGCTTATGAATTATCAAAATGTATGACATGCGGATGCTGTCTTGAGGCCTGTCCAAATGTAAATAACAAATCAACATTCATAGGCCCGGCCCCGCTCTCACAGGTTCGGCTATTCAATGCCCATCCAACAGGGGCAATGCATAAGGAAGAACGACTTACAGCGATTATGGGAGATGGGGGGATAACAGCCTGCGGAAACTCACAAAACTGCGTCCAAGTTTGTCCGAAAGGCATCCCGCTCACCACCTCCATTGCCCAGGTCAATCGACAGGTAACCAAGTGGTCATTCAAACGGTTTTTTGGTTAACTGTTTTTCTTATCAACGTCTTAAGAGGACAAAATTTATCTTCTGATACCAAAAAAGGAAGCAAGGGAACCTTCCAACCGGCCCCTTGCCTCCTTACTCCTTCCGAAAAAGGGTTTGAATATTTATCTTTGAGTCTTTTAACATGTTCAGGATTTTCTTTGAGTTCTTATTTACGTAGGCGAAATACAAAACATCAACTGTAAATAATTGTGAGACTAATGATGTCGTGGCTGCACTTCTTAACATAACGGCCTCGCCGCCATGGTGAATAACAGGATAGTCTACTAGTTTTGCTAATGTACTATTTTCCTTTTGAGAAATACCAATTGTATGAAACCCTTTTTGTTTGGCGATTTGGGTTAATTTTATCACTTCGTTAGTTTCCCCTGAATTCGATATCGCCACAAACAGACAATTCTCACCAGCATTAATTAAGGAAGAGCTTAATAAATGATGATCAAGCATGTTCACTACCGGCTTACCAATTCTAGAAAATTTTTGTGTAAAGTCTTCGGCAACAACATGTGAAGCACCTAAACCGTAGACATAGATTATGGTACAAGAATCGATCAATTTGGAAATTTCCTCAATACTAGCTGTATCTAAATGATTTGCTGTCTGTGAAATCGATTGATTAAAGCGCAGTGCTAATTTTTCAGCAATCAGCGCCACATCCTCATTGGGTGTGATGTCTGTATATAAGTCTCCATCCACACCCGAGGAATCGGCATATAGGCGAATCTTTAATTGGGAAAAACCAGATAGTCCAATCGAACGGCAGAAACGAACAATCGTTGCTGGACTTACGCCAGCCTTTTGTGCCAGTTCACTTGTATTATAGTTAACTGTTTCCACCGAATTCTGGAGAATATATTCACCTATCTTTTTTTCCGCCTTTGAAAGCTCTTTTAATTTTGATTTAATTTGTAGTATGATGTTTTCTTCCAAAACTGTTCCCAACCTAATCTAGTTTCGATTCTTCCTGAATATCTTTAGGTACTCCGAAGAAGTACGTCGCAATGAACCCTCCAATATAACCTGCCAGTAAGCCGATAATATATCCCATCCAGTGTCCATTAGCAATTAGAGGAATAAGCGGAATACCACTTGGGCCGATGGCAATCGCACCAATATTACCGATTCCGCCAATCACAGCACCACCAATCCCCCCACCGATACAGGCAGTTATGAATGGACGACCTAAAGGCAAGGTAACACCATAAATTAGAGGTTCACCAATTCCTAAAATCCCAACCGGCAATGCCCCTTTAATTAACTGCGTTAATTTCTTGTTTTTCCTACACTTAACCCACAAAGCGAAGGCTGCCCCAACTTGGCCGGCACCGGCCATCGCTAAGATTGGCAAAAGAAGGGTATAACCAGATGTATTAATCATTTCAATATGAATTGGTGTTAAAATTTGGTGTAGTCCAAACATAACCATAGGTAAGAAGAAAAGACCTAAGATAAATCCTGAGAAAGCCCCCCCAACGTTTAGTACCCATGTAATCGATCCTACAAGAGCGCTTGACACTACACCGGCAACAGGCATGACAATGAATATAGTGAACAGGCCAACAACCAATAAGGCAATCGTCGGTGTGACGATAATATCAATAGAATTCGGGATGACCTTGTGCAATCTTTTTTCAACCAGCGCTAGAATCCATACGGCAAAAATAACCCCGATTATTCCACCTTGTCCAGGCGCTAAAGGATGACCGTTAAAAATATTAGTAAGTGGAGCTTCAGGGTTCATTCCAGTTAACATCGTAGTAGCCCCTATAATACCACCTAAACCTGGCGTAGCACCGAATTCATTGGCACTATTAACCCCGACGTATATAACCAAATAGAAAAATAATCCATTTTTAATGATATTTAATGTGGTAACAATCGTTGCCCAATCCTGGCTAATGCTCCCAGCCGTCATAAGGTTGGAAAAAATCGCTGCAATACCACCGATAATACCAGCACCAACGAAAGCTGGAATTAATGGAACAAATATATTGGCAATTGACTTTAACACCCGCTTAAATGCCGAGTTATTATTATGTTTTGCTTTTTCCTTTGCCTTAACTTCAGCAGCTTTTGCTTCTACTCTTTCACGATCTGTTAACACTGACTTATCTTGTTTCTCTGGATGATTTGGGAAAGGTTCACCAAGCTTAACACCAGCCTCAGCAACCATGATATTCGAAACCTTGTTGACAATCCCTGGTCCGACAATCACTTGTAATGTGTCATCCTCGACAACCCCCATCACGCCATCGACCGCTTTAAGTCCCTCCATATCTACCTTGCTATGATCTCTAATGGTCATACGGACCCTGGTCATACAATGGATTAACTTGGCTACATTCCCCATACCGCCTACTTTCTCATAAATCTCTCTGGCCAATCTTTGTTCTTTTGTTTCGGTCATCTTCATCATTCCCCCTTAAATTTGGAAATTGTACTAGAATCAGAAAGTCTATTCCAAAATATTTCTAATAAAGCCATTCGCATCATCTAATTTTTGTTTTGCCTCCTCTTTGGAGAGGTTTGTTAAAATCATGACAATCGCTAATTTAACATTTTTGTCAGCTGCATGAAATGCCTTGTCAGCCTCTTGATAACTACATTCTGTTGCCTGCATAATAATCGATTTTGCACGTTCTACTAATTTATCGTTCGTCGGCTTAACATCCACCATTAAGTTTTTATAAACCTTCCCAATACCTATCATGGAGGCTGTAGAAATCATATTTAACACTAATTTTTGGGCTGTTCCTGATTTTAATCTCGTTGATCCCGTTAATACTTCTGGACCGACTTGAACCTCAATATTTATCTCAGCATGCTTGCTTATTTCGGCATTTTTGTTACAAGCAAGACTGGCTGTAGTCGCACCGACTTTTTTGGCATATTCTAAAGCGCCAATCACATAAGGGGTTCTACCACTTGCAGCAATACCCAGGACAGTATCTTTATCAGTTAAATGTATCTTTTTTAAATCCTCTTCTCCTAAAGTGTGGGAATCCTCTGCCCCTTCAACTGCAACCGTCATGGCGGAAATACCGCCAGCGATTAATCCCTGTACCATGGACGGATCTGCACTAAAGGTTGGGACACATTCAGCTGCATCAAGTATTCCTAAGCGCCCGCTCGTACCGGCACCAATATAAACTAAATGGCCACCGCGACGAAACGATTGTTTAACCGCTTCTACCACCTTTTCAATTTGTGGCAATTCCTTTCTTACACTTGCAGGAACACTTAGATCCTCTTCATTCATTAACCGTAAAATATCCATGGTCGATAACGTATCCAAATCCATTGTGTTTTGATTCCGTTGTTCTGTTGTGAGCTTATCTAAATTCATCATGGGCCTCCTTGATATCGACTAGTTTTAACTTTGTACCATCTTGGATAAAATCAAGTAATGGTAGATCTTTATCGATAATTTGTCCTATTACATTCACTTTTGCATCTGGTGGTAGTTTCCGTTTTACTATCTGTAGTTCTCCCTTATATCGCCCATATAGCTGATTATCGATTGTGATACTTCCCTTCCTTCGAGGAACTGTGTTTTCCGGCTGAATATCATCATTTTTATTTACAATCCTCGATTGTTCACTACGGACAACATCCCTTGCTACATCCAATCGATTTTGATGATATTTATAAATGTATGAATCCCATTTCTTATTGAAAGAAGTTGCGTGTAAAAGCAGAGCCTTTTGGTGAAGGTATTCAATAAATTGATTACAGGCTTCATTTGACAGACCTGGGTCACCAATATACACATCATCAACCATATAATCGCGTATGAGCGACAATGAGGCAGAAAATGGATTTTGATATCGATGGATTTCCAGGGTAGGAAGTGTCTCATATAACGGCAAACGTAAACTACGATCACCTGGTACAAAGGCACTTACCTTAAAACGCTTACTTTTTAGCCAGCTATTTTTCTCAGAAAACCACTTTTCATCCAACCCTGTATTAGGCCTCGGATAATAATTATGCCAAACTTCTATATTGTTGAAATTGGCATGATAGTGAACAAGCTGCTCATAATCATTTTCCGTTAATGTACTAGCGTTCAAACCGACTGTAAGGTAATTGGACAGATTAGCCATGGTTTCAACATCAATTCCATCATCCATTCGCAAACCAGTAATACCGCTTTCAAAAATAGCCTCAGGACAATCTAACGTGAGTCCAATATGCTTTAATGCATCCCCGGAAATGTCTATCATTAGTTTTAACTTTCTTGCCCTTACTATTTGTAACAAGGACTTTAGACGTTCACTGTATTTTGTAACATCCTCTTCCGGAATGTGTAGTGAGGAAAAAACACCCTTAAATCCGATATCGGCCATCTTGTTTACATAGTTTTCTTTTTCCTGTGACCAATCTTCATTCAGAAAAATTGAGAATCCAAGCAATAGATCATCACTCTCTCACATTTTAATAGTCATTCAACAACCTATAGGTTTTTCTATTGAGTAGTCTTTTTAGCATTTACCTTCTTTTACAATTTTATTTTATTACAAATGAAATAGAATTTCAATACTAAATAGAAAATATCTATTAAAATAGAAATATAATTTCAAAAAGCGTTATATTGAATCAAAACGGAGTTTTTCAAATACTTATAAAGGGTCCTGCACCTTTTAGGAAATTTTATTCTATCAGTCATTTTCATACATTTATCCGTCTACATTTGGTGTTTACCCGTTTTATTTTCGATTTATCCGGCTAATCTTAAAATCTATCCTTTTTAGTTACCCTCCTAGACAGTGATTCACTATTATCCGTCACTTTGAAGTGTTTATCCGTCTAAAATAAGAGTTTACCCGCCAGTTTTCCTATTTTATCCGTCATTTTTTTTGGTTTATCCGCCACTTTCGTCCCTTTACCCGCCACCATTTAATAAATTTCCAAAGTTCGAATTCATTCCGCTATAATATCTTCAAAGAGGGAGGTAACAAAAAATGCTATTGCCTGAGCTTGCGGATAAGATTGTACGGGAGGTCCGAAAATTAATAGGGGAAGAGATTATAGTCGTTAACACAGATGGTGAGATTATCGCCAGCACCAACCAGGAAAGGGTCGGAGCTTTCCATGAAGGGGCACAAATCGCGGTAAAAACGAAGAAAAAACTTGTCATTAGTGAAAGAGATACTGCTCGATTAAAAGGGGTCAAAGCGGGCATCAACCTGCCGATATTTTTTCAGCATGATGTCATTGGGGTGATTGGGATTACCGGAGACCCGGAAACAGTCACACCCTTTGCAGAAATCATTCGCAAAATGACCGAGCTCTTCATCAGCGAAAATTACTATGCCGAACAATTCGACTGGCATTTGCGGGCCATGGAGTCGTTTGTCATGGAATGGGTTCAAGCAAAGGAGCTTAGCGCGTCTTTAAAGGAGCGGGCGCGAATGCTGGCGGTCGATCCAGAACGGGAGCGGACAGCGGTCATCATTGAGTTCGCTCGGATTGAGCCGTTGACGAGGGATGTGTGGGCCGCTATCTTTCAAAGCCTTTCGAAAAATAAACACGATGTGGCCGCCCGATCGGGGAATGAACGGGTTATTTTGTTATTAAATCGTACCGAACGAAGGGAAATCAAAAAACGGCTGGAACTGTTTTTACATTTTTTAAAAACAAGCTTTGGGATTACTGCAGTTGCAGGAGTCGGGCAATTGTGTGCGTCTTGGGATATTCGCCGTTCATATAGGCAGGCGGAACGGGCGTTAAAAATTGCCCAACGTAGAGGGTTGATTGTTTTCGATGAAGAGTTAACGCTGGAAATGATCAGCGGCGAACTAAGTGCTGCGGTGAAGTCAGAATTTATCGAGCGGACGATTGGGCCAATATTGGCGGAAAAAGAGCTGATGGAAACCGTTCAGGAATTGTTTCGCCAAAACCATTCTTTGAAAAGGACGGCAGAGACCCTGCATATTCATATTAATACACTGCATTATCGGTTAAAAAAGGTGGAGGAGTTGACCGGGTTAGACTCAGGTAACATTCACGATTTGCTTTGTTTGTATATGGCAGTTTTGTTCTTGGAGGAGTAGTTGGGGGCTGGCAGCCAACAAGGGGCAAAAATAAGAATTCCCATTTTATGGGGTTTGAATATGTAGACAGTTAATCGCTACATTACTATAGGAAGGAGCAATAACATGATTCAACGGCTTAGAAAAGGTGATAAGATTGGTATTTATACTCCTTCATCTCCCGCAACTGTAACGGCCCGGAAGCGTTATGTACGGGCAAAACAATTTTTAGAATCAAAAGGTTTTATTATCGTAGAAGGGAAACTAACAGGAAAGGCTGATACCTATCGTTCAGGTACACCGAAGGAACGTGCAGATGAATTAAATGCATTATTGCGTGATAGCGAAATTAAAATGGTGATGTCCACAATAGGCGGAACAAACTCCAATAGTATGCTCCCTTATATCGACTATGCAGCATTGAAGAAAAATCCAAAGCTAGTTGTTGGTTATTCGGATGCAACAGCTGTTCTGTTAGCTTTATATGCAAAAACAGGGATTTCTACTTATTATGGACCTGCTCTAATCCCTTCTTTTGGTGAATTTGAACCCCTTGTAAACGATACATATACTTATTTTGAAAATTATTTTATCAAAGAAGCAGCTCTGCCATATGAAATGCCAATACCACCATTTTGGTCGGATGAACCTGTTAACTGGCTTGAAAAAACAACAGAGAAAACCGTTTTTTCAAATGAGTGGGTCACAGGACAATCAGGGGTTGCCGAAGGTAGATTAATAGGTGGGAATAATAATGCGATGTACGGATTGATCGGTACAGAATATTTCCCTGAAATTAAAAAAGGAGATATTTTATTGGTGGAGGATTGTACAAAAAATGCATCCATTGTTGAGAAAAATTTTGCGATGTTAAAGCTACATGGGGTATTTGACAAGGTAGCAGGCATTCTATTAGGCAAACATGAACGATTTGATGATTTAGGCACAGGAAGAAAACCACTTGATATTTTATTGGAGCAATTGGATGGTAAAGATATTCCGATTTTAGCTGAGTTTGATTGTTGCCATACACATCCAATGCACCCATTAGCCATTGGAAAAAAAATAAAGGTAGATGCCACAGCGAAGAAAGTCTATTGTACGGAGAGATGGATGTAAATTCATAATTTTGGGGTGAACTTATCAAACTTTATATTCTAAAATAAAAGTGACTTCATTAATCTAAAAACCTATTTTGAACAAACTTAAAATGGGCTTTTAATGTTTATGAAAGGCGTCATTCGTACTTTTTAAAGGCTAATTTGGCGGATTGCCCCTTCGAATTGCCGTCTGTTATTTTTCCCGCCGGCTCCACTTTGTATATACAACCAAAAATGAAAAGATAAACTTCCTATTTTTTGTACCTTCATCCATAGCAGGCAACGGCCTGTTTTTTTTATACTTAAAGTAGATATATAACAAATGGATGGGGGAAATCAAATGCTCGCAAATGAAGTGAGGGAAAAGCTGATCGCGATTGTCTCAAGGGAAAATTTCGAAGATTCAAAAACAGAACGGCTTGTCTACTCTTATGATGCAACACCCAATTTCCAGTCGCTGCCGGATGCTGTCATCAGCCCGCGAAATACGCAAGAGGTGGCCGAGATTTTAAAGGTTTGCAACGAATATAAGGTGCCAATTGTGCCGCGCGGTTCGGGCACCAACCTATGCGGCGGGACATGCCCAACAGAAGGCGGGATCGTCCTGCTTTTTAAACAGATGAACCAAATCCTTGAGATTGATGAAGAAAATTTGACTGTCACCGTGCAGCCGGGCGTGATTACCCTTGATATGACCAATGCCGTTGAAGCACGGGGGTTATTTTACCCGCCTGACCCAAGCTCGATGAAGATTTCGACCATTGGTGGGAATATCAATGAGAATTCCGGCGGTTTGCGTGGGCTGAAATACGGGGTTACCCGCGATTACGTGATCGCTCTTGAGGTCGTGATGCCAAACGGGGATATCATAAGGACCGGCGGAAAGCTGGCCAAAGATGTCGCCGGCTATGATTTAACCCGGCTGATGGTTGGCTCAGAAGGAACACTTGGGATCATTACCGAAGCAACCTTAAAGCTGATTCCGATGCCGGAAACGAAGAAAACGATGCTTGCTTTATATCAGGATCTGTCAGCCGCTGCACGGTCTGTTTCAAAAATTATTGCCAACAAAATCATCCCAACAACTTTAGAGTTTTTGGATCAGCCGACATTAAAGGTGGTTGAAGATTTTGCACAAATCGGACTGCCAACTGACGTTCAGGCAGTGCTGCTAATAGAGCAGGATGGCCCGGCAGAAGTGGTCGAAAGAGATCTTCAAAAAATGGCCGAGATTTGCCGCCAGGAGCAGGCGGTATCGATTCAAATGGCCGCATCGGAAGAGGAGGCTGATGCATTAAGAACAGCACGTCGGGCGGCACTTTCCGCGATTGCCCGGTTAAAGCCGACGACGATTCTCGAGGACGCCACCGTGCCAAGGTCGGAAATTGCTAATATGGTGCAGGCGATTAATGAAATCGCTGACAAATATAAGCTTGATATTTGTACCTTCGGCCATGCTGGCGATGGCAATCTTCATCCAACCTGTGCCACTGACGCACGGAATCATGAAGAAATGGAACGGGTCGAGCAGGCGTTTGCGGAGATTTTTTCCAAAGCAATTGAATTAGGCGGCACGATTACCGGAGAACACGGTGTCGGCGCGATGAAGGCCCCTTATCTTGAATGGAAGTTGAAAAAAGAAGGGATTGCCGTAATGACGGCGATCAAGCAAGCGCTCGACCCGAACAACATTCTAAATCCGGGGAAAGTGTTCGCAAAAGACAGCCGGAAACGCGTGGTGGTGACAAGATGACAACCTTGAAGGAACAAGAAGTAATTCAACAGCAATTTCAACAGCGGATGGACGAGGATGAGCTATTAAACTGCATGCGCTGCGGCTTTTGTCTCCCCACCTGCCCGACTTATATTGAATCAGGCTTCAAGGAATCACATTCACCGCGTGGCCGGATTGCCTTAATGAAGGCCGTCGTCGACGGATTGATAGAGCCTGACGAAGATTTTGAACGGTCGCTCGACCTATGCCTTGGCTGCCGGGCGTGTGAGCCCGTTTGTCCTTCCGGTGTCAATTATGGGCATTTGCTCGAGGAAGCAAGGGATATTATCAATCAGAATAAGAAGTTTTCGCTGCCGGCAAGGGCGGTTCGTGGAGCAGTTTTTCAAGGGTTATTTCCTCATCCCGAGCGGATGCGCCGTACGGTCGGACTGCTCGGTTTTTACCAGCGCTCCGGTCTGCAAACGATAGCGCGAAAAATCGGCTTTCTTGGTCTCTTACCAAAGAGTTTAGCAACGATGGAAAAAGTGTTGCCTCAAATGCCATCGGTGAAAGAAATGAAGAATCGACCTAAACACCTGCCAGCTCTTGGTGTCCAGACTCATCGGGTTGCCTTTTTCAGCGGCTGCCTGATGGACACCATGTTTTTAAAAACAAATGATGCCACGATGAAGCTGCTTCAGCAAGCGGGCTGTGAGGTCGTCATTCCGCCCGAACAGGTATGTTGCGGGGCCCTTCATGGTCACGGCGGTGAAAAGGCGACTGCCAAGGAGCTGGCGAAGCGGAATATACAAGCATTTGAGGACTTGGATGTTGACTTTATTATTACAAACGCCGGCGGCTGCGGCGCCTTTTTAATCGATTATGATCATTTATTAAAGGACGATCCCCAATGGTGTAATCGAGCCAAGGCCTTTACGGAAAAAATAAAGGATATTTCCGAAGTGTTAGTGGCCGTTGATTTTCATAAAAAGGTGAAATTGACGCTGCCACCGCAGGTTGTTACCTATCAAGATTCCTGCCATTTGCGCAATGTGATGAAGACATCCTCGGCGCCTCGAGTGCTGCTGCAGGCGATTGAAGGTGTTCGGTACCAGGAAATGAAAGATGCCGACCGCTGCTGTGGGTCTGCGGGCATTTACAATATTGTCGAGTCGGAGTCGTCGATGGTCATGCTGGATTATAAAATGACCCAAGCCAAGGCAACGCACGCAACTACAATTGTGACGGCGAACCCCGGCTGCCTGCTGCAAATGCAGCTCGGCATCGAACGAGAAGGGTTATCCGCTAAAATGCGGGGCGTCCACATTGTCGATTTGTTGCTGGAAGCGGTGCAGGAATAGATCAGGAGTTGGAAAAAACTGATGCTGTGTTCGATTCGCGGATAATTGGGGGCAATTCGCGGATATAAGGTTCGGAATCGCGGATAAGATGGTGAAATTCGCGGATAAGTCTCTAAAAACCGCGGATATATAGGGATGGAGTAGAAAAGTTTACCGAGGATTCCCCTTATGACACCGATCCGGTACGTAACCTATGAGTTATTAAGCCTATTTGCAAGTTGAATTAGCTAACGGTTTTCAGGAATTTTGGGCTGTCTAAAAAGGGAAATCGTATAAAATTAAAAAATCAAGAATACTGTTATATCAACCTTTTTGAACAAAGAAAGGGGCGTCCAAAAGTCGAAAAATCGACTTTTTGGACAGCCCCATTAACTTCTAATCGGTCCTTACAAGTTATATATAGATTAATTCGAAAAAGTTACGAGAGATGCAAATTATTCTAGTTTTATCCTAAGACATTCTCAATAAGGGAATACGATCCGTAGATCAAACTGCGTGGGTCTTTCATGAGGACTAGTCTCACTAGTTCTCTCAAAGGAGTCCTCATGAACCTTTTATGAGAATGTAAGTTATCGTTCAGAATCATTCAATCATGTTTAATTCTAAAAACTCATCCGTTTCTTTGAAGCCAAACTTTTGATATACCGGCCTGCCCATTTTGGAAGCCCCAAGCCATATTTTTGAAACACCTAAAATCCTTGCCTCTTCAACTAATTTTGTTAACAGATTTGTGGCTATTCCTTGCCCGCGGTAGTTTTCATCCGTGTACATATTGGCAATATAAGCCTTCTTTCCAGTCCTATTGGTATAGCTAGGAGGAAAATCGTAAAAAATGACCGCACCACAAGCAATGATTTCCCCATGATCTTCTACCAGCCATTGAATTAAAGTACCATCGCTCAGTTTATTTTCAAAAAAAACAGATAGCTCCTTTTCGATATCTATATTTGGTTCAATCCCCTCATCCACTAATTGCTTTTTTCTTAATTCAATTAATTTATCAATATCCTTAATCGTTGCTTTGCGATAATTCAACTGCTATTCACTCCTAAACACACATTCATTTTCACCTTAAGTTAACCAAAGAATAAATCGAGGATATTTGATGCAGTAGAGGATTGTTTATTATAGAACTCGGAATAGCCGCATTTTTTACAATAAACAACAATAAATGTATTATGCTGCACATCAAATAATTTTGATAACCCTGTTCCTGTCATGGCTACTTCCTTTTGACCAGCCTCTCTGCTCCCGCATTTTATACACCCTTTTTCAGACATACTTATTCCCCTCTCCAACAAACCATTTTAATTTTATACGAAGCCAGTTTAAAAAGGTTTCAGTGGCACAGTCATTCTTTTATGTTGAAAGGGGGTGGTGTCAGGCACCATGTGAAAATTTCACATGGTGCCTGACACCACTATCGTTCTTTAATAGCGTCGATTGTTTTAAGGTACGTGTTTTCATGTTCTTTGTTTGCTAGAAAGTGTAAGCTGATTCGGTCAATGAGATATAAGGTGCTCATATCTAGTCCGGTTAGGATAAAGTTGCTGCGCAGTGGGTGAACGGTCCATAGCACAACATCTGATAGTTCCGTTAAAGGCGTTTCACCAAATGCTGTAATGGCAATTAGTTTCGCTCCTTGTTCTTTTCCCTTTCTAACTGATTGAAGCAAATCTTTCGTTTGACCGGAACGTGAAAAGGCTAAAATCAGGTCACCGTCTTCCAGCAGCGTGCTCCGAATGATCATTAAATGCGGGTCCGTAACAGCTTCCGAAACAAACCCCATCCGGCTTAACCGGTAATTTAGTTCCTGAGCCGCTAATCCCGAGCTTCCCAAACCGTATATAAAAATTCTTTTTGCCTTTTTCAAAAGAGTTAGCACATGTTCAAACGGTTTTAGATCCGTTAGTGATTGTACATCTGCCAGCATATCTCGATAAGAGGCCAACAGCTTTTGTTCAATCCCGTCGCCTTCCTTCACTTCAGAACCGCCGCCGGCAAGCTTGACCTTCATTTCTACGAAATTCTGGCAGTCCACCTTCTTCGCGAAACGAGTAATAGTACTGACCGACACCCCTGTAGCATCTGCCAGCTCCTGAATATGGCTGCGTGATGTCACCTCTGGATTGGCCAGAATATAATTGGCAATATTTTTTTCCTTATCGGATAAAGAAGCGTATATACTTTGTATCTCATTCAACACTGACGTCATGAAAAAACACCCTTATTTTTTAATTGCGCCTCCCTTGTTTATCTTGGAAGCTGTTCGACGAACCGTGCAGTGATTTGCTGCGGCCTCGTAATAGCACCGCCGACTACTGCTGAAAAAGCACCTAGTTCAAATACCCGTTTTAGCATTTCTGGCGTCATGATATTTCCCTCTGCAATAACAGGAAGCGACACCTCGTTCACAACACTTTTTAAAAAAGCAAAATCCTCATCATAAAGTTTATGCCCCTTCGTTTCATTTGTATAGCCATAAAGGGTGGTAGAAACGCAATCAAACCCTAGCTTTTCGGCCTGGATTGCATCCTCTGCTGTAGAAATATCGGCCATTAGCTGCACGGCTGAATTTTTACTGCGGGCATAGGAAACCAGTTCCTCTAGCATTACTCCACCTGGTCTATTTCTCATTGTAGCATCCAGTGCCATCATTTCACAGCCACTCTCTAAGAGTTCATCTATTTCTCGTTTTGTTGCTGTAATGAAGACCTCGCTGTCATCATAATTACGTTTCACAATACCAATTACTGGAAGCGACACCTCTTTTTTAATTGCTATGATATCATCTTTAGAATTTGCGCGAATTCCGGAGGCGCCGCCTTCCTTTGCGGCAAGCGCCATTCTCCCCATGATAAAAGAGCTATGCAGCGGCTCGTTGTCTAACGCCTGACAGGAAACCACAAGTTTTCGATTAATTTTTTCTAGCATATTATTCACCCACCAATTCTTCTACTTCGTTTTTAATGATAGTTACCTCTGGTCCGTAAATGACTTGAATCCCATTTCCCTTTTTCACGACACCTCTAGCGCCTGTCTTTTTCAAGATATCATCATTAACACGTTCTACATCATTTACCGTTACACGCAAACGGGTTGCACAGCAATCTACATTTTGCAAATTTGCTTTACCTCCAAGGCCTTCGACGATTGCATGAGCCCGTTCACTTTTATTGGTAACGTTCACCTCTGCCTCACCAGCTTCTTCACGGCCAGGTGTTTTGAAGTTAAATTTCTTAATCAAGAACTTGAATGAGAAGTAGTAAACAAAGAACCATGGAATCCCGATGAGCGGAACCATTATCCAGTTTGTCTTTGCATTTCCTTGCAAAATACCGAACAGGGTCAACTACCCCTACTGAGGTGAATCTTTTCAGTGGGGGCTTGAGTTAGAACTCTAGGTCTTCTCGTCTATTGCTAGACTGTTTGACGCTCTAGAATTCATGCCACCATACGGGTGACACCCCAAGTATGTTTTTGGTTGGTACTGGCGACGTACGATCGTTTTCCCACTTGCACCCTCCCTACAATGAGTTAAGGTTCTCCGAATGGATACGGCGAAGTCACAGCCTTACGGACTATGTACTACAAGCCCCGGCACAAAAGTGACGAATACACATGGATGGTTGACA